>JAEYDL010000025.1 GCA_023403845.1 Pseudomonadota bacterium | reverse complement strand
GCGGAAACCCAAGGCAACCTATGATGACAAGTATAACTCTGTGCGCTCCATTTGTAAACATTTTTTTACGGATATAGTAGGACTGTCTATCAAATTTTTCTGTGTTTCTTTACGACACATGAGCATTAATCCAAGGCTGGCAGCAAACTGACGCCCATTCTTGAAATGCCTGGCATCGCCGACATGGGCAACAATAGCACTCGCTGTGAGCACACCTACTCCTGGTATCTTCATAAGCCGGGCGCAGCTTTCATTGTTTTTGGCTATGGAATGAAGTTGTTCCTCAATGGTTTTGATTCTCTCATCCCATAGGCAAAGCTCTTCATAAAGAGACTGGAATAGCGTGACCATGCCATGGGGAATCTGCGAGTTCTCAAAAGTCAGGATTGCAGGCAGCGCTTTCCTGAACTTCTGGATTCCCTGCGGTATGATTATCCCAAGTTCATGAAGAAGGCTCCGGATTTGATTGACCAGGGCAGTACGATTGCCAATCGCACGTTCTCGGACACGGTGTATCGCTGAAAGGTGTTGCTGGTTCACAGTCTTGACCTGAACAAAATTGGTGTTCGGTCGGCGGACTACCTCGCAAATTGCCCTTGCATCTGCCGCATCGGTTTTATTGTTGATAACAAAGGGCCTTACCTGCCGGGGAGGAATAAGCCGTACTTCATGTCCCAGTTTGCCAAGCTCTCGCGCCCAGTAATGAGCGCCACCGCAAGCCTCAATGCCTATCAGGCATGCCGGAAGGTTTGCAAAGAACGGAAGAACTTCTTTCCTAAGAAGCTGTCTGTTGAAGACTTTCTTGCCGTGCCGATCTTCGCCATGAACCTGAAATTTATTCTTGGCAATATCCAGTCCAATAGTACATACTTGACTCATATCCCGCTCCTCTCGTTGTTGAGGATTTATTTGCTACCTCATTGTGGCACAGAGATGCCGTTGAGCAAAGGCTCGGTTTGAGGGGGAGCGGGATATCCCATCACCTCCAAAGTAACTCTCATCGGCTTCTATTTCACCGGACAGCCGATAACTGGGGAGATGTGAAGCAATAAGACGGCGCAAACGCATGAAATAGTATGTGGCTGTGTTACGGTTTACTCCTGCCATCTCTCCGGCAGCCCTTGCCGTGGTACCAGCCACAAAAAATTTTATGAGTTCGGACTGTTGCCGATTATTTAGTCTGCTGCGTCTTTCATACATGGCGTTATCCGAGCTCTTTTTTCTTAGCTAGGACAGCCCCATTTTTTAAGTAAATTTTGCCCCTTCCTCCATAATAGGTGTGCGGAACGCATGTCATTCATGCTTCCGTATTTTTTTAGGCTCTCCTACCCATTTATATAATTTGGCCACTGCCCACTCAATTTTTTTGATGGTATCCAGAAGTTATACCCATCTTTTGTTTTCTATAAAGGGCAGGAGGAACCATGCTTCATCAACTAACACCTATGCAACAAAAAATCATTCAGCTTATGTTCAAAGGTATGAAACCCAAAAAAAATAGCAGATGAGTTGTCTCTAGCTCGCGAAATAGTGTATTTACACTTAGCAAATGCAAGAAAACGCCTGAATGCACATAGTAGCATAGAATTATTATATATTGTTAGTGGTGGAATAAGCATTGATTGTACCATAATCAAGCTTTCTCCAAGAGGAGAAGAAATTTTTAAATTTATTATGCAAGGATGGAGCGGAAAACAGATAAGTAACCACTTGGGTATAAGTAAAAGTGCTGTAAGAAGACATAAAGAAAAAATGCTTTTAGATAATGATTGCAAAACAATAATCGAACTCATTTCAAAATGTTATGCAAACAATAGTCTAAATACAAACCAGGATGACTAACCTTAGTCAGAGAGTGACTTGTTATCTGAAGATTATAATAAAAATACTGAATTAGTTCAATGGAGCCTGATAATGGCGCACGATGAGAACAAAATTCTAACCTTGAAAGAAGTGGCCCAGGAGTTACGCCTTGACCCCAGAACGGTAAAAGAAGTAGCCTTTGCCTTAGGCGGCAGGCGCATTGGATACCGCTGGAGGTTTCGATGGGGCACGGTGTTGGAGTATTTCAGCAATGCCGACGTTGAGACCGGACAAAGGAAATTGTTGGATGGCGAGAGTCATCGTGAACGGCAGGCAGATAGCCTGCAAAATGTTCCCGGCAGGGAAAAAGCATGGCCCGGAATGGCGGGCCGCAAAAGAATGGGAGGAAGAGCAAAAAAGGCTCGCACGGGAAGGGATGACGATCCCCACGGCATTAGAACTGCTTATGGCGTGGGGAGATAGTTACCTTACCCATGTTCAGCGAACCATGAGCCGACAGACCTATGTAGAAAAGAAGCTGGTAACGAAGGACTTTTTCGCCTACTGCGGCAAAAAAGGCATCCATGACCTCGCGGAAATCACTTCGGCAAGAGCCTATGAGTTTCTTTCCAGAATCAAGGATGAGCGAGGGGCGAACGTTGCCAACAAGTACCGCAAGAATCTGCTGGCTGCATGGAACTGGGGTTCCGACTTCTTTGAGGGATTTCCACAGGTGGCACCACCTTTTCTGAAGGTGAAGCCATTTCCCGTAAAGCACGGCGAGCGCTACGTTCCACCGGAAAGTGATGTCATCAAGGTGTTCCAGCAGGCGGAAGGGCAGGACCTGGTCATGCTGCTGACCCTGTACTTCACGGGAGGACGCAGAAGCGAAATCTTCCGGCTGACGTGGAACGACGTGGACCTTCAAAAGGAAAAAATCAGGCTGACCGACAACAAGTCGGGCAATGGCATGGAACGGGTGCGCTGGCTCCGAATGCACCCGGAACTGGTCAAGGCGCTCAAATGGTGGCGGGATGCCCGCCCCTGCAAGGTGGACAATGTGTTTATGCAGCTTCAGAACGACACGTTTCTGGGGCAGCCGTTCACCCAGCGCATTCACTTCATGGAGCGACTCTGCCGGAAGGCCCATGTGAAGCCCTTCGGTTTTCACGCCATCCGGCACAAGAGTGCGGCCATCACGTTCGTAAGTTCAGGTCTGAACGCCGCCCAAGTCCTTATGGGACATTATCGAGCGACTACGACGGATCGCTATACGAAGAGCGCGGGGCTGTACACGGACCAGAGCGAAATTCTTTCGGCTCTGGGAGGCAGCGGCATCGGGCAGGTAGTGGAAGACCTGCTTAAAACAAAAATTCCTCAAGAGAAAGTCTCCTGAGGAAAAATTGTAACCCAATTTTTGTAACCCAAAAACTGAGCTGCTGTAGCCTATTGAAATTTTTGGCGTCCCCAGGCGGATTTGAACCGCCGTTGACGGCGTGAAAGGCCGCTGTCCTGGGCCGGCTAGACGATGGGGACCCGTATGCTTTCTGGCAGTGCCGTAAAGCCAAATTTGTTTATGAAATGAGGCTGACTTTGTCAACATTTTTTTGAAGGATAAACGAAAAAAGAAGCCGAAACGCTTGAAGGCTTCACGCAGTCCCCTTTTGTTCCTTCGCGATTATGTTCACCACGGCGCGTGCGGCTTCGAAAAAGCCTTCCGCCAGTGTAGGATGAGCATGGATGGTCGCGGCGATATCGTTTACCGTAGCCTTTGTGTTCAGTGCGAGTCCGGCTTCCGCAATCAGGTCTGAGGCGTGGGCTCCGGCGATGTGCACGCCGAGCACCCGGCTCGTATCGGCATCGACAACGATTTTGAACAGGCCGGGCAGTTCGCCCATGGCATGGGCCTTGCCCAGTTCACGCATCTGAACTGTAGCGCAGACCACATGCGGATACGCGCTTTTGGCCTGACTTTCGCTCAAGCCCACTTCCCCGATTTCCGGAGCCGTGAAAATGGCCGAGGGCACCGCCCCGTAGTCCATGAGTCTTGGTTCGCCAAGAAGGGAATCCACAACGCACAGTCCTTCCATGGAGGCTGCATGGGCCAGCATGACGCGGGAGGGACCAAGGATGTCGCCTATGGCATAGACGCCGGGGACCGAAGTTTCCAGCCGCTCATTGACGGCGATCCAGCCGCGTTCGTCCACGGCGATGCCGGCTTCTTCAAGCCCCAGTCCTTCGGTGGCTGGAAGTCTGCCGACCGTGACGAGGACCATGTCAGCCTCAATGTGTTCTTCTTGCTTGCCGGCGGAAACGCTGTTCTCGACAAAAGGAGATGGAGCCGCGGTTCCGTGCACCACGCCGGCCTCCACGGAGACATCCTTGAGTGTTTTGCCTGTCAGCACCTTGATTTTTTGCTTGCGCAGCTCGCGATTCAGCAGCGCGCTGATATCTTTGTCGATGGAAGGAAGCGGCAGAAGGCGGTCCTGTCCTTCCACAATGGTCACCGAGCTTCCAAAGGCGCGGTAAATGCACGCAAGTTCACAGCCGATGACGCCGCCGCCCACGATGACCAGTCGGGAGGGAATCGTTTCAAGCTCGAGCGCGTCGTCACTGTTGATGATGTATTTGTGGTCGAAGGCGAGGCCCGGCAATTCCAGAATACGGGATCCGGTCGCAATGATGACGGCATCGCCGCTGACCGTGGTATCCCCGGCATCGGAATGGACAATGACCGTATGTGCATCCACAATCTTTGCTGTGCCGTGAAGAAAAGTGATCCTGAGACGTGCGCAGGTTTTTTCAAGTCCGTTTCTGAGGATGGAAACAACGGACTCCTTGCGTTTTTTTACGCTTCGAAGGTCGATGCCTGGGGCGGTGCAGCCCATCACCCCATATTCGGCAAGACGGGAGGCCATTCCGAACGCATCCGCGCTGGCTCTCATGGTCTTGGTGGGAATGCAGCCCCGGTTGAGACAGGTGCCTCCGAGGGCCGAATTTTCAATAAGAGTAACCTCGCAGCCTTTTTCCGCGGCTGCGAAGGCCGCCGTATATCCGCCTGGTCCTCCGCCGATGATGGTGAGTCGCATGACCTCTCTCCTGTAGCCTTTTACGCGTGAGATGATTGCACGATGGTGAAGCCCCGGGGCTTCGCGCCGGAGGCGTTCCCGCCGCCCGGTCTGGTTTCGGGAAACGACAGGAACGCCTGAACGGTCAGATTTTCTTGTATGCTCCGCCGGTGGAGGCAGAAGTGACGAGTCTGGCGTAGCGGCGCAGGAAAGGGGACTTTACGTCTTTTTCTACGGGCTTGAACGTGCGACGACGCTCTTCAATTTCGGTTTTGGACACAAGCAGTTCCAGCTTGCGGTTTTTGATGTCGATATGGATGGTGTCTCCATCCTGAACCAGTCCGATCAGACCTCCGTCGGCGGCTTCAGGGGATACGTGGCCGATGGCCGCACCGCGGCTGCCTCCGCTGAAACGTCCGTCGGTAATCAGAGCCACATCGGCGCCGAGTCCCATGCCCACGATGGCCGAGGTTGGAGTGAGCATTTCACGCATGCCCGGTCCGCCGCGAGGACCCTCGTAGCGGATGACCACAGCGTCTCCCTTTTTGATCTTGCCGCCGAGGATGGCTTCTACACCTTCTTCTTCGCTGTTGAATACGCGGGCGGTCACGTCGCGCACCATCATTTCGGGAGCCACGGCGGACTGCTTGACTACAGCGCCTTCGGGAGCAAGATTGCCGCGCAGGATGGCGATGCCTCCCTCATTGGCATAGGGTGCATGAGCACGGATGACGTCGGGATCAAGAATCCGGGCCTTCAGATCCTTCAGGTTTTCGTCCACGCTTTTGCCGGTAACGGTCATGGGGTCGCCGTATACGAGGTCGCGTTCACGCAGAGCGGCCATGACGGCGGGGATGCCCCCTGCGCGGTGCAGATCTTCGATGTGCTGGGTTCCAGCGGGGGAGAGCTTGCAGATGTTGGGCGTCTTGCGGCTGATTTCGTCGAAGATGTCCAGAGAGAGATGCAAGTCCGCTTCGCCGAAGATGGCGGGCAGGTGCAGCGTCGTGTTGGTGGAGCCGCCGAGGGCCATGTCTGCTGCCACTGCGTTGTGGACAGACCTGGCCGTCACAATGTCGCGGGGACGGAGGTTCTTTTCCAGAAGTTCCATGACCTTCATGCCCGCGTGCTTGGCCAGACGGATGCGGGCCGCGGATACGGCGGGAACGGTTCCATTGCCGGGCAACGCCACGCCCATGGCTTCGCAGAGGCAGTTCATGGTGTTGGCCGTGTACATACCGGAACACGAACCGCAGCCGGGGCAGGCGTTTTCCACCATGTCCTCGAGTTCCTCTTCCGTCATCTGACCGCTGCGGACGCTGCCGACCCCTTCAAAGGCAGTGATGAGATCGCTGTTGCCCTTGCCGGCCAGCATGGGACCGCCACTCATGATGATGGAGGGGAGGTTGAGCCGCATCATGGCCATGAGCATGCCTGGTACGCTCTTGTCGCAGTTGGGGATGAACACCAGTGCGTCGAAGGGGTGGGCCGTGGCCATGATTTCAATGGAATCGGCGATGACCTCGCGGGAAGTCAGGGAGAATTTCATGCCCTCATGGTTCATGGCGAGGCCGTCGCATACCCCGATGGTGCGGAATTCCATGGGCGTACCTCCGGCCATGCGGATGCCCGCCTTGACGGCTTCGGCTATCTTGTCGAGGTGCACGTGCCCGGGCACCACTTCATTGCCCGCGTTGACCACACCGATGAGAGGCCTGGCGATCTCTTCGCGGGTAAGCCCCAGCGCGTAGAGCAGCGAGCGGTGGGGAGCCTTTTCAAGGCCGGAAGTCATTTTCTGGCTGCGCATTGTCTTTCCTTGGAAAATGATGTGAGAGGGGACCGGCACAGGCCGGAAGGGGATGCCGAACCCGTCCGGCGTGAGGTCTCTCCACCGGGCGGGAAATCGGCTATTCGTACGGAGGCGTTTCGAGATCTATGTCGAGAATACGGCCTTGCATCCAGATAATGGCGTCCACGTCAAGACCCACCAGCGGTTCGTCCTTGCAGACGCGTGCGGGGGCATAGAGAGGGAAGCGAAGCGGATTGGGCGTATTCAGGCCGAACTCCATCGTCAGCACATAAATCTTTTCGCCGCCGACTTCGATCGAATCCACGGCGGAAACAGGGGCGCGGAGCTGATATTCGCCATAAAACTCGCCGGGCATCAGAATGCGGGAACCGCGCAGATTCAGGGTGAGCTGCGGCACGTCGAGGCGACTGGCTCCAGGGTGTTCTTCCAGCCAGGCCTGGGCGTGGCGTTCGTAGTCGGGGCCTTCGGTGATCGTCATGTCGTCAAGCAGCGCCTTGCGCAGACCGTAGGCCAAGCCGGAAAGGAGGAAGGTATGCCGTACGCCCGGCGTGAACTCGTCGTAGTCGCGGAACAGGAAGGGCGTGTAGAACCATACGGGGGTGGCGCCTTCGTTGCGACAGGCCGCGACCGTCCCCTCGGTTCTGTTCTTCCACGGATGGTATTGTTCCACGGTCATGTCGTTGGGCAGACCCTCCAGGAGAGGAAAGGTCGAGACGGGGCGCAGTTCCTTGCCGGGCTTGCCGTGCATGGTGACGCCGATGCGGAATGCCGTGTCGTCGGGCCAGGCCATGACGATGGTTTCTCCCTGTTCGTCCCGGCGCTGCCAGCATTCGCGCGTGCCGCCTTTTTTCAGGGCATGCACGATGGTGTTGGGCAGCTGTTTCTGGGGATCTTCCAGAATGACCTGCCACGCCTTGCCGAGTCCTTCAAAGTGCTCGCTCATTGGGGCTATCCTGATGGTTGTATGGGTGCGTCGGCGCCGAATGATGCGCCGTTTTTGTTTCAATCGATCGATACTACTCGCTTAGGCGGCGGACGGCAAGATGCAGGATTGTCGGTCGCGGCGGACCGGGGCGGACGCGCCCGCCGGAGGAAAGAGAGCGCGGCCCTTGTGCGGGGTCAGTATGGGTGATAAAAAGAACAAGTTCGAGACAATTTTTTTCGTCAAGCAACAGGGAGAAGTTCATGCGTGAGATTCACGTTTCCACAATAACTGATGCCGTGGCCGGGCTTGCCGTTTCGGCCTGCTGTCGTCTGCCCGGTGTCATGTACGACGCCCTCCGCGAGGCTGCGGAGAAGGAGGCGTCTCCAGCCGGACGCGACGTGCTGCGGCAGCTGGTCGTCAATGCGGACATCGCCCGCGAGGAAAACATGCCTATCTGTCAGGATACGGGGCTTGCAGTGGTCTTCGCGGAGGTGGGGCAGGACGTACACATCATCGGAGGATCTTTCGAGGAGGCCGTGAACCGGGGCATCGCCAAGGGGTATACGGAAGGTTATCTGCGCAAGTCTTCAGTCGCGGAACCGTTATTCGAGCGACGGAACACCGGAGATAATACGCCTGCCGTCCTTCATGTCCGGCTGGTGCCGGGGGATCGCCTGCGCCTGCGGCTTGCGCCCAAGGGGGCGGGCAGTGAAAACAAGAGCGCGCTCAGAATGCTTGTTCCCGCCGATGGAATCGAGGGAGTGAAGCGCTTTGTGGTGGATACAGTGCGGGCTGCCGGGTCCAGTCCCTGCCCTCCCATGGTCGTAGGCGTGGGCATCGGAGGAAACATGGAACTCGCCGCGCTGTGCGCCAAACGGGCCGCCGCGCGCGACGTGGACACGCATAATGCCGACCCTCGCTACGCCGCGCTTGAGGATGAACTGCTCCGGCTGGTGAACGATCTGGGAACCGGCCCGCAGGGACTCGGCGGCATCACGACGGCCTTCAAGGTCAATGTGGAATTTTGCGCCACCCATATTGCCAGTCTGCCGGTGGCCGTCAACATCAACTGTCATGCGGCCCGGCACGCCGATACCGTTCTCTAGGAGGAGAGCCGTGGAACCTGTGCGTCTGACTACGCCGTTGACCGAGGAAAAAGCCCGTTCCCTGAGGATCGGCGACCGCGTACTGCTTACTGGAACCATTTATGCCGCGCGGGATGCCGCGCATAAGCGTATGGTGGAAGCGCTGGATTGCGGCGAGCCGCTGCCCGTGGATCTGCGCAATCAGATCATTTATTATGTGGGGCCTTCTCCGGCCAGACCGGGACAGGCCATCGGCTCTGCAGGACCGACGACCGCCGGACGGATGGACCGTTACGCCCCCAGACTCATGGAACAGGGGCTGACCGGCATGATCGGCAAGGGAAATCGTGCGCAGAGCGTGAAAGACGCCATGGTCCGCTGCGGCACTGTCTATCTGGCGGCTACGGGAGGAGCGGGAGCTCTGCTGTCCCGATGCATCCGCAGCTACAGGGTACTGGCGTATGCCGAGCTTGGACCGGAAGCGCTGGCCGCCATGGAGGTGGTGGATTTTCCCGCCGTGGTGGTGGGGGACTGCGTCGGGAATGATCTGTATCTGGAAGGGCCAAAGCCCTACGCGGTGGAGAGCTAGACGACCGACGCGACACCGCGGACCGTATTTCCGGAGCTTCCTCTTCCCGCATGGAATCTGAAAGTCCTGCACGGGCTGCGGAGAGCGTTCTTGCGGCTTGCGTCCTGAGGGGAGAGTGGTTACACTTTCCAGCTGAAAAAACAACTGCGTTTATCGTGGTTTTGGAGAATACCTCATGAAAAAGCTGCTGCTGATTGCCGTTCTGGCTTTGTTTGCCGTTCCGGCTCATGCCGCCGATCGATTCGCCGAAATGGACAGGAATGCGGACGGACAGGTGAACTGGGAAGAATTTCAGGCTGCTGTTCCCGGGATGAAACGGGCAGCCTTTGAACAGATCGACGCCGACAAGAGCGGCGGAATTTCTCGCGCCGAGTGGGATGCCTTTCGCTCAGGGCACGGGATGAACGGTATGGGAGCGGGCATGAAGATGCCGCCCGAGGGCGGAAACGGCTCCATGCCGATGATCAGGCCTCCGGCCCAGTCCGGACAGCCCGGCATCATGCCGCCCAACACGAACTAGCTGACACCGTAGCGTCAACTGTTCGGAGGGGGCTTCCGGAAGGGAGTTCCCTCCGTTTTTTACTACGGATTTTTCGGTCGCCGGTGTCGGATTTCCGGCAGCGGTGGCGCGGTTTTCCCCGGAGCATGCAGAAACGGCAGTGTATCGTCATGCCCCAGGGAGGCCTTTCTTCCCGAAGAGATGTTTCAACGATCATAAAAGGATGTTTTGATGAACAAGGAAGCCGCTCCCATTGCTTCGTCCGCTCCCGAGAATACGGCCGGGCAGGATTTTCTGCATGTCCGCATCAATCAGGACAACGCTTCGGGCCGTTTCGGCGGTCAGGTCCATACCCGTTTTCCTCCGGAACCCAACGGCTACCTGCATATTGGGCATGCCAAGTCCATCTGCATCAACTTCGGACTGGCCCGGGAGTATGGCGGCAAGTGCAATCTGCGCTTTGACGATACGAACCCGGTGAAGGAAGACACGGAATATGTCGATTCCATCCGCGAGGACGTGAAGTGGCTCGGCGGTGACTGGGAAGACCGGGAATTTTACGCATCCAATTATTTTGAACAGCTGTATACGTTCGCCGAGCAGCTGATTCTGGCCGGAAAGGCTTATGTGGACAGTCAAAGCGCGGAGGAGATCCGTCTGAGCCGGGGAACCCTGACCCAGCCCGGCAAGGAGAGTCCTTATCGTAACCGCAGCATCGAGGAAAATCTCGATCTGTTTCGGCGCATGCGGGCAGGGGAGTTCGCAGACGGAGAGCATGTCCTTCGGGCCAGGATCGACATGGCCTCGCCCAATGTGGTCATGCGCGATCCGACGCTGTACAGGATCCGGCACGCGCATCATCATCGCACAGGCAACGCCTGGTGCGTATATCCCATGTATGACTTCACGCACTGCCTGTCCGACTCGCTGGAAGGCATCACCCATTCCATCTGCACGCTTGAGTTCGTGAACAACAGGGAACTGTATGACTGGGTGCTTGATGCGCTGGGCGTGTATCATCCCCAGCAGATTGAATTCGCCCGCCTTGGTCTGACCTACACGGTGCTGTCCAAGCGCAAGCTCATTCATCTTGTGAAGGGAGGTTTTGTGGCGGGGTGGGATGATCCGCGCATGCCCACTATCTGCGGCATGCGGCGGAGAGGCTATACCGCGGAGGCCATCCGTGATTTCTGCGCCCGCATCGGCGTGGCCAGAGCGGAAAACCTCGTGGAATACGGGCTGCTCGAATTTTGCGTGCGCGAGCATCTGAACGCCACGGCTCCCCGGACCATGGCCGTGCTTGATCCCCTTAAGGTTGTCATCGAAAACTATCCCGAAGGGCAGGAAGAGTGGTTCGACATGCCGTACAGTCAGGACGGCACCATTCCCGGCAGCCGCAAGGTACCGTTTAGCCGTGAGCTGTATATCGAACGTGACGATTTCCGCGAGGATCCGCCCAAGAAGTTTCATCGGCTGTTCCCCGGTTCCGAGGTTCGTCTGCGGTATGCCTATTATATCACCTGCAAGGAAGTGATCAAGGACGCCGACGGTAACGTCACGGAACTGCGCTGCACCTATGACCCGGAATCGCGGGGAGGTTCCAGTCCTGACGGTCGCAAGGTCAGGGGAACCCTGCACTGGGTTTCGGCGGCTCACGCCGTTCCCGCTGAAGTCCGGCTGTACGATCACCTGTTCACCACGCCCACTCCTGGAGCTACGCCCGAGGGCACGGAATTCACTGACTTCCTGAACCCCGATTCCCTGAAGGTGATCACGGCGCAGGTGGAACCCGCTCTGGCCGAATTTCCCGCCGGGTCGCGCGTGCAGTTCGAACGTCTGGGATATTTCTGCGTTGATCCTGACGGCAAACCTGGAGCGCCCGTCTTCAACCGGACAGTCACGCTCAAGGATTCATGGGCCAAAATGGAGCAGAAGGCCTAGTTCCGGGGAACAGTTTTTGGGTTGGCGGCGGGAGTTCGGCTTCCGCCGCTTTTTCGTGCATGGGCCGGATTCCGGGTCCCTCGAAAAGGGGTATTTTCACGGCAGGGAGTCACAATAGTATGCTTGCGGCGCACGTCGCTCCGTGCTAGGCCGGTTTTGCGAAATTTCCCGCTTCTGGATCGGAGGGCCGTCTCCGGAAGCGTCTTTGCCGAGGCTTACGTCATGCTGTGTTCCCGCTGCTTCTCCCCGTCCATGTTTGTGTTTTGCGCCCTGCTGCTGTGCGGTACCGCCCTTGCGTCGTCTCAGGATCCGTTTGAGCCGGGCCGGGTTATTGATGGAAGGGCCATTCTGGACATGGGCTGGGGCGACAACATGTGCGCGCTGACCTTCGACGACGGTCCTGGTCCGCATACGGCCAGGCTGCTGGACCTGTTGCGCGAAAGGGGAATCCCGGCCACGTTTTTTGTGGTCGGCAAACAGCTGAAGATGCGCCCGGGGTTGATCCGGCGCATGCTGGGTGAAGGGCATGAGGTGGAGAACCATACGCTTTCTCACGGCAGCCTCCGGCATATGCCCGAGGAACGGCAGAAAGAGGAGATAGGCAGCGTGCATGCCGCGTTGCGTGAGCTTGGCGGCGAACCTCGTTTCATTCGTCCTCCTTACGGGCGGTATGATGCAACTACCGTGGAAATCGCCAGAGAAGAAGGTGCCGGACTCATGTTCTGGTCCATCGACAGCATGGACTGGATGCATGGCGCAAGCATCGAGAATATGAGAACCTTGACCAGCGGGCAGAAACTGCGCGGCATTTTTCTGTTTCACGATACGCACTCCAAGACTGTGGAGGCCATGCCGGAGATACTGGATCGTCTTGTCGCCGACGGCTGCCGGTTCGTGACCGTCGCCGAATATCTGCGGGAATCCTCAGGGCAGGTTGCCGCCACGGATGAGGATGGCAAGTCTCCGGAGACTGTTTCGTCAGTCCCGTCCTCCGTGCCCGGAGCTTTCAGTCCAAATGCCGGAAAAGTCTCCAACCAAGGGACTCCCGATGTCCCGGCTCCAGGAGATGCGTTGCGCGAGTACAGGCATCCGTTGGAAAAAATTATCCAGCGCCTGTCGGATATGTTGTTTGCTCCTTCTCCGGCACGGGCGGATGCGGAAACAAGCGAGCCTGTCGTTATCGGTTTTTCTCAGAGGGTGATGCGTTCTGTCGCCGCATCCCTTTCCTGACCCTGCGTCCACGCTGTTCCTCCCGCATGGGAACGAGATATGCCGGAATTCCCATCCCTGCTCACCTCTATATGGTTTCTGACGGATTTTACCGGTATTTTTGGGACTGGTGCCACGCAATGAAAAAGGGAACGCCTTTGAGCGTTCCCTCTTGATGACAATTGGCGGAGCTGTTTTTCGTCAGAGTGACCTACTGATTTTTGCCGCAGCATTTCTTGTATTTTTTGCCGCTTCCACAGGGACAGGGATCATTGCGTCCGATCTTGGGAGATTCGCGACGATAAGGCTCCTGACCGTACACCGTTCCGTCAGTATAGTACCAGCGGCCGTCTTCACGCCGGAAAAAGGCATCTTCCCGCATGGATTGCGGCATGCCTTTGACAGCATAGCGGGCTTCGAAGGAAACTTCTCCCGTTTCGTCGTCTTCCGTTCCCTTTTTGGTGGAAAAGATTTCAAGCCCGGTCCACTCGACTGCTTCAGACCATTGCTGCATTTCGGCATGGTCGTTTTCGTCGCGCAGGTCTGGATGAACCGTCTCGTTCAGATAGTCGAACTTGCGCAGCGCGTGAGCCGTATAGCGTGAGCGCATGAGGGCTTCGGCAGTAGGAGCGGCTTCACGTCCTTCAATATAGGGTTCGCAGCATTCTTCATAGGCGCGGCCGGAGCCGCAGGGGCACAGGGTCATACTTCCTCCGGAATACGGCAGGCGAAGCCTGTTCGTAGTGTGATTTCGGCTTGTGTGGTTACGGTGTCGTGTGGCGGGAGTCAAGCCTTTCTCCGGGGGTAGAAACCAGAACAGCCCGCCGAAGGGCGGGCCGTTATGGGAGGAAGAAGAATGAAGACGAAAGAAGAAAGGAATTGTTTAATATATAGCAAGACTCGTGCCAGAATAAAGACTGGTCAACGAGTTTATTTTTGGATAATGTTTTTACAGGATTACGCAATATGTTGGAGTTGGGTCTCTGTTTGATGGGTCTCAGATTTTGTACCTGTCCGGAGATATCCCCCATGTGCGGTGGGGGTAGACCAAAATTTTTTACCAGGAGTTTTGCCATGCAGGCCGTCGGTATCGTGGGGTTCAGCAATTCTGGAAAAACCACGCTCGTTTCCCGGCTTTCCGAATGCCTTGAGGCGAGGGGGCTGCGTGTCGCCATCGCCAAGTATACACATCATGTTCTGGACAAGCCGGATACGGATACGGCTCTGCTCATGAAGCCCGGTCGGACCATCGTCGGTCTGAGCAACCTCCGCACGGGAGGAGGGGAAGCCATGATCCATTGGGGAAATCCCTGTGATCTCGCCAAGCTGGTTCCTCTTCTCGATGCGGATATCCTGCTTGTTGAAGGTGGAAAGACGCTTGGCTGGCTGCCGCGTATTCTTTGCCTGCGTTCCACTCCAGAACTGCTGGCCGCGCTGCCGAACGGCCTTGACGCCCTGCGTCCCGAACTCGCGCTGGCGAGCTATGGGGAAAACGAACTGCCCGGGCTGCGGGCGTACAGCGTGGAGGAGCTGGATGCGCTGGTGGATCTGATTCTTGAACGTGCCTTCCTGCTGCCCGGTCTGGACTGCGGCGCATGCGGTGAAAGAAATTGTTCCGAGCTTGCCCGGCGCATCGTCGCCGGAGAATGTACTCCTGCTGCCTGCAAGGCTGTGGGCGGCGTTCTGGATATCGAGATCAACGGACATCCCGTGGGACTGAATTCATTTGCTTCGCGTGTGATTGCCGGTGGGCTGGAAGGCATGCTTTCCGCGTTGCAGGGCGTCACGTCCGGTGGAGATGTGGTTATTCGGCTGCGACGGCAATCCATCTGAGGCGAATCTGCCTTTGCGCGTTGTTTCCGGCCGCATGGCTTCTTTCGACCGGGAAGGGGCCGGCGAACATGGAATGGAAGTTCCAAGAACATGTTCGCCGCCTGTGTGCGGAGTCCTGTTCCAGGCCGGCGCGTCTGGAGGGAATGACTCTTCCATGCGCCGGACTTGACTTTTGGGGGAAAGATGCGTAACGCTCTGGGGCTTACAAATTTGAAGCCGGAGAAGGTCCATGTTCGAAAGTCTGTCTGACAGGTTGTCCAGCGCATTCCGCTCCCTGAGCGGTCGGGCGCAGCTCACCGAGGAGAATATCCGCGATGGCCTGCGCGAGGTGCGTCTTGCCCTGTTGGAGGCTGACGTCAATTTCAAGGTCGTCAAGGACTTTGTGGAACGGGTGCGTGAGAGAGTGCTCGGCCAGGCCGTGGAAAAGAGCCTTACGCCCTCTCAGCAGCTGATCAAGGTCGTCCATGAGGAACTGGTGGCCCTGCTCGGCGGTGAGACCACCGAACTCAATCTGCGCGGAGCGCAGCCCGGCATCATTATGATGGTCGGCCTGCAGGGTTCCGGCAAGACCACTTCGGCCGGCAAGCTGGCGAATCTCCTGCGCAAGCAGAAGATGCGCCCCTATCTGGTTCCGGTGGACGTCTATCGCCCCGCGGCCATTGACCAGTTGCGTACGCTGGCCAGGCAGCTCGACATCCCGTGCTTTGCCTCGTCGGCGGACATGAAGCCCGTCGACATTGTCCGGGCCGCCGTGGAAGAGGCTCGCGCCCTGCAATGTACCGTAGTCATTCTCGATACGGCGGGACGGCTGCACATTGATGCGCCGCTCATGCAGGAACTGGTGGATATCAAGTCCGCCGTGCAGCCGCAGGAAATTCTGTTCGTCGCCGATGCCATGACCGGTCAGGATGCCGTGACCGTGGCCGAAGCCTTCAACGCTGACCTCGCTTTGACCGGTGTGGTGCTTACCAAGATGGACGGTGATGCCCGCGGCGGCGCCGCTTTGTCCATCAAGTCCGTAACCGGCGCTGCGGTCAAATATGTCGGCATCGGTGAAAAGCTGTCCGACCTTGAGGTGTTCCATCCCGACCGGGTGGCCGGACGCATTCTCGGCATGGGCGACATGCTCACGCTGATCGAAAAGGCGCAGAGTTCCTTTGAGGCCGAAGAAGCCGAGGCCATGGCCCGGAAGCTTCAGAAGGCTACGTTCGATTTTGAGGATTTCCGGACGCAGATGCGGCGGATGAAGCAGATCGGCTCATTGGAGAGCATCCTCAAGCTGATTCCCGGTCTGGGGGGACTGACCGCCAAGCTGGGCGATATGAAGGTTCCTGAGCAGGAGATGGCCCGAACCGAGGCTGTGATCAACTCCATGACCATGAAGGAACGGCGGCACCCCGAGCTTATCAACGGCAGCCGTCGGCTCCGTATCGCCAAGGGGTCAGGCACGACCGTGGCGCAGGTGAATCAGGTCTTGCGCCAGTTCGAGCAGATGCGCAAGATGATGCAGAGTGTGATGGGCGGCAAGAAAGGCGGCAGGATGCCGCAGCTTCCCCGAGGCATGAAGATGCCCGGCATGGGAGGCGGCCTGCCCGGACTCGGAGGACTTCCCGGTATGGGAGGTTTGCCCGGTATGGGCGGAATGCCGGGAATGCCCGGGCTGCCTGGAGCTCCCGGCAGCGGGCGTTCCGCGACCAAAAAGAAAAAGCCGGAGAGGCAGAAGCGCAAGAAGCGGCGCTGACCCTTTGCCGAGTTTTTCCCCGGATCGGCACTCGGTCGTTATTCCCCGACCGCGAGGCTGGTGTTCCCGATCCAGTGATGATATGTACGGCACCCCGGTGCCCCTTGTTTGATTGCCGACAACGTTTGATTTTTACAGGAGTACGTCAATGTCCGTTAAGCTGAGACTCACCCGCATGGGCAGCAAGAAGCGTTCCTTCTTCCGCATCGTGGCCACCAACAGCACCAGCCGCCGTGACGGTCGTCCGCTGGAATTCCTCGGTTACTACAACCCGCAGGTCAGCCCCGCCGACGTCAAGGTCGACGCCGAAAAGGTGCAGAAGTGGCTTGATCTCGGTGCGGAAATGTCCGACACCGTGCGTTCTCTTCTCAAGAAGAACGCCAAGGCCGAAGCCTAGTTCCGACACTTCACAGACCGTTTTGAAGGGCGGCCCGGCTCGACCTGCAGGGTCTTGCCGGACCGTTTTTCATTGCCGGACCGAGAATGCCGGAACGGTCTCGCGGAAATTCCGCGCGCGGCATTTCAGTGCCGCGCGCATCGGAGTTTCTCAAAAGGATCTTGCTGATGAAGGATTTTGTGGAATTCGTTGCCAAAGGACTGGTGGACAAGCCGGAAGAAGTGCAGGTTACCGAGTCTGAAGGCGAACAGGGTGAAGTGCTGGAGCTGCGCGTCGCCAAGGAAGACCTCGGCAAGGTGATCGGCAAGCAGGGACGGACGGCCCGCGCGTTGCGTACCCTTTTGGGCGCCGCATCCTCCAAGGCGCGGCGGCGGGTCATGCTCGAGATCATGGAGTAGCCGTGACTGCGTCTCTCAATAATCTCATTGAAGTAGGGATGCTCGGGCGTCCGCATGGCATCAGGGGGGAAGTCCGTGTGAGCTATTATGCGGAATCGCTTGACCTGCTGCGCAGCGGCGAAGTCTATCTTCAGGCCGGCAATCGTCCGCCTCGCAAGGTTGAAGTAGAATCTGTCCGTATGCATCAGGGAATGCCTCTGGTGCGCTTTGCAGAAGCCCCAGACCGGACTGCAGCTGAAATTCTGCGCGGTCAGACGCTGCTCGTAGCCGATGCCGTCCTTCCCGAGCCGGATGGAGATGAGGTTTATCTGCATGACATGCTGGGGCTTTCCGTTGTGCTTGATGCGGACGGCAGCCGTCTCGGCACGCTTGAGCAGGTGCTGTTTCATGGCGAGCAGGAAGTCTGGGTCATTATGACGCCGGACGGACGCGAAGTTCTGTTTCCCGCTGTTCCCGAATTCGTGCCGGATATCGATCTGGATGCCGAAATTATTCGGATTGCGCCCCCCGAAGGACTGCTTGAACTGTATCTGGGACAGAGTGTTCCGCACGACTGATTCGATTTCCGCAAAAACGGTCGCATTGTTGCCTCGTACAGTTTCGTACGGGGCTTTTTCATATTTTGGGAAAAGCTCTGAAAGCAGGTGCAAATCGGTTGGAAGCGGGAAGGAAAGGGCAGTTTTCGAGGCAGGAGAGGAACTCTTCAATCGTTTGCGTCAGAATCCGGATGAAGCGCGCGTACTCCAGTGGGGGACGCTTTTCAGGATTCCGAGCCGGAGACAGGCTGTGCATGGTTCCAGAGGCGACGGAAACCTCCGCACAACTCTCGTACAACCATTCGGGACGCCCACGACAGATGGTGCGGAACAGAATAAATGCCTTGTCCCTCACGGGAGGAGCGTCAGAACTTCGGAACCTCCGTCCGGAGTTCTGGCATGGTGAGGAGGAAGATCAGTCCTCCCGCATTTCCCCTAGAGCGACAAGCGCCGCACGGGCGGCTTCCTGTTCGGCTCTCTTGAGTCCCGGACCGCTGGCGTGGAAACGGCGTCCGTCCGGAAGCTGCACATGAACGGAAAAGATTTTTGCGTGCTCTGGTCCCCGGGTTCCTTCCAGGGCATATACGGGAAGATCCTTGTGGGTTCTCTGGGTGGCTTCCTGCAATTTGGTCTTGTAGTCCTTGCGTCGGACATTGGCAGTACCCTGCGGCCAGCGATTCGCATACAGAAGTTCGATGACCGCACGCGCCCTGTCCATGCCGCCGTCCAGAAAGATGCCGCCGAAAACGGCTTCCATGGCATCGGCGAGCAGGGCATCGCGGTTGCGTCCCCCCTGATTTTCCTCGCCGCGCGCGAGGCGAAGGACTTCGTCCAGGTGCAGTTCACGGGCCAGCAGCGCCAGTGTCGTTTCATTGACGAGGCTGGAACGCAGACGGGTCAGTTCTCCTTCCCGCGCTTCGGGGAAACGGGAGAAGAGCTGCGCTGAAATGACGATTTCCAGTACGGCGTCGCCGAGAAATTCGAGGCGCTCGTTGTGTGCGTTGCCCGCACCATGCTCATTGGCCCACGAACTGTGCGTGACTGCAAGAAGCAACAGAGACTCGTCCCGAAAACGATACCGAATACGTGCCTGAAGACTTTCGAGCGTCATGAAAAAACCTAACAAACCCTTTTTGAAGTTGTCGTCGCAGGGCCATGTAGCATGGGGGGACCGGCAAGGCAAATGTCTCTTCGAACCCGTCCGCAGGCAGCCAGCCCGTGAATTCCATTTCTCTGTCGATGTCCGGAATCTCCTCGTCGCGAAAGTGAAAAACGTCCTTGACAGGGCATCCGAGACCCCCTAACTATATCCGATATTCGCCTTCAAGGAGCTTTTCATGTCCAAACCCATTCGGATGTTCAAACTGGTTTCCGGGGAGCTTGTCCTCGGCAAGTACGACGAAGATACCAACCTGCTTGAAGATGTGGCCATCATTCAGATCGTGCCCACGCAGCAGGGTGTGCAGATGATGATGCTGCCCTATGGTTACCCCTTTGAACAGGAATTCAAGGGCACCATTTCCGGAAAGCATTTCATTTTCGAGTACAAGCGCCTTCCCGACGATCTGGAAACCAGGTATCTGGAAGCCTGCACGAATCTGACTCTGTCCACGGGCGGACTGGCCGGCAGCCCCGCCGGAAACGTGACCGGCCTCATCAAGTAGTTTCCTCTTTTTCTTGTTCGCGCCCCCATCCGCCGCTGCCCGGCGTCTGGGGGCGCGCATTTTCCAACCTTACGGTTTCCTCATGAAAGAACTGCTTTCTCTGCTTCCGCGGCCCAGTCATTATCTCGGCACCGAAGAAGGTTCCGTGCACAAGGACCCTGCTGCGGTGCGGCTGCACTGCGCACTGGCCTTTCCGGATCTCTACGAGGTGGGCATGTCCTATCTCGGACACAAGATCCTGTATGCTATCCTGAATCGGCGGGACGATATTTTTGCGGAACGGGTTTATGCGCCATGCCACGAGACGGGAGAGCTGCTGCGCAAACACGGCGTCAGCCTGGCTACGCTGGAAAGCGATACTCCCATCGGCGGAACGCATATGTTTGCCTTCGCCATTACGCATGAACTCTGCTACACCAATGTGCTGTACATGCTGGATCTGGCCGGCATTCCTCTGCGGACGGCCGACCGGGGGGAAGATCTGTTCCGGTGGCCTCTCGTGGTGGCTGGAGGGGGGTGCGCCATTGCTGCCGAACCGCTGACGCCGTTCATCGACGTCATGCTGCTTGGCGAAGGCGAGGAGCTTGTTCCGGAATTTTGCGATCTGGTCATTCGTGCCCGGACGGAAGGGTGGACGCGTTCTCGCCTGTTCAGGGAAGCCGTGCGGATTCCCGGCGTCTATGTCCCGTCGTTCTATGCGCACGACGCCGAAGGCAGGCTTGCATCTCTTTACCCCGATTTGCCCGTCCCAGGGCGACGGATCATGGCCGACTTTGATGCGGCTGCCTATCCGGAAAGTCAGGTGGTCCCTTTCGGGGCCGTTCATAATCGTCTGAGCCTCGAGATAGCCAGAGGCTGCACGCGCGGCTGCCGGTTCTGTCAGGCCGGCATGTTGTACCGTCCCGCCCGGGAACGGGGTCTGCCCAATCTGGAAAAGATTCTGACCAATTGCCTGAATGATACAGGGTTTGACGATGTCTCCTTTCTGGCCCTGAGCACCGGAGATTTTTCAGCGCTCAAGGCATTGTTCATGCGGACAATGGACCGCTGTGTCGAGGAACAGATTTCCGTTTCCCTGCCGTCGCTGCGGGTTGGCTCCATCGACGACGATATCATGAGACGGCTGGCGGACATCCGGCGTACGGGGGCTACGCTTGCGCCTGAGGCTGGAAGCCAGAGATTGCGCGACATCATCAACAAGGGCGTGACCGAAGAAGGGCTGCTTCTGCACGTACGCAAGCTGTTCGAGCATGGCTGGCAGCAGGTCAAGCTCTATTTCATGATCGGTCTGCCCGGAGAAACGCAGGAAGACCTTGAGGCCATCGTGGATCTGTGCCGCAAGGTTCGTGACGCCGCCGGGCGGGGCATGCCGCGTCTGCAGGTTACGGCAGCCATTTCTCCCTTCGTGCCGAAATCCTTTACGCCGTTCCAGTGGGAACCCCAGATCACGCTGGAGCAGGTGCAGGAACGGATTCAGTTCCTGCGCGACGCCTTCCGCGTTGAAAAAAATTTGAAGCTGCGCTGGCATGAGCCGCAGGTAAGTCATCTTGAAGGCATCCTTTCCCGTGGGGACAGGCGGCTGGCGGATGTGGTGGAACGGGCCTATCGCAAGGGAGCGACCTTTGCGAGCTGGATGGATTTTTTCCGTCTGGAGCCTTGGCTTGAGGCCATGGAAGAGTGTGGTCTGAAAGCGGAAACCTTTACTGGGGCACGCGATATCGAAGGGCCTTTGCCGTGGGATCACCTGAATTCTGGCATTTCCCGCGAATTTCTGCTGCGCGAGCGCAGGCGGGCCTTTGAGGGCAAGATTTCCGACGACTGCCGATATGCGGCCTGTCGCCATTGCGGCGCGTGCGACACGACTGCGGGAGAATCCCTTCTGCCGCGCACGCCTGGACTGGAAAGGGGAACCCACCGCAATATTCTGAATTTCACCCAGCGCGACCAGTTGGAGCACCAGCCGAATCTGGATGAAAACGGCCGTCTTGTCATGCCTCCCAAACGCCCGAAGCCGACGGAACCTCCTGCCATTCAGGCCGGGCTGGCCGTCAAGGCGATTCGCTATCGCATCTGGCACACGAAGGAAGCCGAAGCCGCCTATATCAGCCAGCTGGAGCTGCAGACTCTGCTTGAGCGGGCCATGCGCCGGGCCGGACTGCCCATGACCTTTTCGCAGGGATTTCACCCTCTCCCCCTGATTTCATTTGGCAGGGCTCTGCCCGTAGGCGTGGAAAGCCAGGCGGAATGGTTTTCGGTAACCCTGCGCGAGGTGGTGCTGCCGGCGGCGGTAGAAGCCCGGCTTGCTTCTCGTCTTGTGCGCGGCATGCGTCTTCAGCGGCTGGAACCCATTCCCGTCAATGACAAGTCGGTGGGGTCCATTGAGGAAAGTTTTCTGCTGCGTTTCGTCGGCTCCGATACGGATCGCCGGCTGTTCATGGAAGCGTGGGATGATTTTACGGCCATGGATTCCTTGATGTTCACGCGGGAAACCAAGAAAGGCCCCAGGACCACGGATATCCGTCCGTTTTTTCCACGTATAGAATGGGATGAGCATGGCACGTTGTTTTTCGTAGCTGACTGGTCTCAGGCGTATCTGTCTCCGCTGACGCTGGTCAAGGCCGTTACGCCGTGGGCCGAAACGCACCAGCTCAAGCTGATGAAGCTCTCGCAGACCTTATAGACTGCGGGGCGAATCCGAAAGAGAAACGGGGCATGTGCGGAACATGCTCCGTTTTTTGCATGACGGAGCGGGAGCCGCTGTGCAAGGGATTGTCTGGGGAATGGAGAAAATGAATGTTCGTGCCCGCCTCGCATGGGAGTGGGAACGGCATGCAAAAGGCCGTTCCATGATTGCGGAACGGCCCCCATATTGCGTGGCGTCAGGCGTTATTTGCCGACGATTTCAAAAGCGTTGAAGAAATAGCCCATTTCAAAGGCGGCGGTTTCCGGGGCGTCGGAACCATGCACGGAGTTGGCTTCAATGTTCACCGCGTATTTTTTGCGGATCGTGCCTTCGGCAGCCTGTTCAGGGTTGGTGGCGCCCATCAGGTCACGATAACGGCGAATGGCGTCGTCGCCTTCCAGAATGGAGCATACGATGGGGCCGGAACTCATGTAGGTGGTCAGACTGTCAAAGAAGGGGCGTTCCTTGTGCACGGCATAGAAACCTTCCGCCTGTTCCTTGGTGAGGTGGATCATCTTGAGAGCTACGACCTTGAGGCCGGCACCCTGAATCATGGCGAGAATTTCACCGGTAAGGTTGCGGGCCACCGCGTCGGGCTTGATGATGGAGAAAGTGCGTTCCATTGAATGACTCCTGAAAAAGGCTTGAAGTTGGACCAAAGGGCTTGTGCGCCCGTAATCTCCGGCAGAGGGTCCGCTTCCGCGCGGGATGCGGAACCCGCAAGATGCCCCGTTTCCGGGGCATTTGCAGGGCACACACTAGCGTTTTTGCCTTCAAATGTCTTGCCCTTCCATGGCCTCCCGGAGGATATTTCGGTGTAAAAATAGAAAAGACGCGGGAAGCCGTCCGCATCGGTTCCTGAAGAAAGCGGCTTCACCCGGATACCCGGCCTGATCGGGCAGAGCTGGAATCAGATCTTCCGAGTCTTTCCGTCCACCGGTCCCGTGCCGCCGAAGCCTGAACCTTTTCATGCAAGAAGGCAAAGCCAGAAGACATGGTCGTTATTCTGTTGTTGGCAGGACACAAAATACTGCCCATGAAAAAGCCCTCACAGTTTTACCTGCAAGGGCTTGGAAAAATTGGTGGGACGTGCGGGGATCGAACCTGCGACTCTCTGCTTAAAAGGCAGATACTCTACCTACTGAGTTAACGTCCCGTTCCGAATTTGGATTGATACTCCAGCAACCTTTCTGTGTCAAGGTTTTTCCGTGGTCTTGGGCATAGTCCGGAAGAGTGACGCAAAAACTGGGCTGGAAATGGCTCAGCCACCAAGGTAGGCTGC
>JAEYDL010000021.1 GCA_023403845.1 Pseudomonadota bacterium | reverse complement strand
AAAAACCCATTTATGGGTAGCTAGGAACAATGGCAGAAGTCAGGACATGCCTGCTTAAGCGGGCAGACAAGTACCGGGCCCTTATAGGGCCAAATCAAACCGCCCCTTGAAGGGGCGGTCATGATTTCGTCTTTCAGGAGCGTCTTCTGCGCAGGTTCAGGGCTTCCGGCATGAACAGGCGCGCGAGAGCAAGATAGGGCGCTGCGAAGGCGACGGCCGAGCAGGCGAGAATGACGGCATGTTGCAGAGCCTCGGGCAGATGTGCGTACAGCAGGGGAAACAGGCCGGGCAGGACGTGTGGCAGTTCCGTCACGGCAAGGAAGGCCAGCACGGTTCCGGGTGCACTGAGCAGAACGAGTTTCAGGCAGAGCGCGCCGGTTCCGGTGAAGGCCGCCGAGCCGTGCTTGCGGGTCCAGACCAGACTGAGGGCCAGCGTATAGGCGAACAGGCAGAGGGTGGTGAGCAGGGCCACGCCGGTGGCTCCGAACATACGCACTGCCGGCGGATAGAAGGGGACTGCGGCCACCGTGGCGATTGTGCCTACGATGGCCGGCGTGAGCGTATTTTGCCGGGCGTAGAAGGCGCGTCCGATAACCTGCTGGACGACCCAGAAAGGTACGGAGAGCAGCAGAAGCTGAAGGAGCGGCGCGGCGGCGACGGTTTCTTCCGGGGAGAAGCGTCCGCCCTGAAAGATGAAGCCGAGTGTGGGCAGAGCCACGACGATCATGTAGGCCGTCAGGGGAAGGACCACAAGCAGGCTGCCCCGGAGAGCAGAACCGAGCGTGGCGTCGAAGCCGGCATCATCGCCTCTTGCGGCCAGCGCCGCGAGGAAGGGGAAGGAGGCCACACCCGCCGCCTGCGCCACGACGCCCACGGGGACGAGCATGATGCGCCGGGCGTAGCTGAGCAGGCTTACTGCTCCTTCTCCGGCAAGTGAACCGAATATGCGCACGAACTGTTCGTCCATGACTACTACGGAGAGGCCGAGCATCAGGGGCAGGGCCAGCAGCAGCAGCCGTTTCAGCAGCGAATGGCGGAGAACGGGGAGCAGGCGCAGTCCCGCCTGTTCAGTCGCCTTGCCCGCATAATGACCTGAGCGTGCTGCCATCACCGGCAGAATGAAGGAGCCGAGCGCAGCGCCGGCCAGAACGCCCCAGCAGAAACCCTCCATGCCCCGCCCGGAAACAAGCAGACCTCCGGCAATGATGCAGCCGTTGTAGACAAGCGGAGTGAGTGCCGGAGCGAAGAATTGCTTGCGGATGTACAGAAGGGCGGAGACGCAGGCCCCGGGCAGAAAGAAGACCTGAGCGGGCAGGATGATGCGCAGGAAGGTGCTCAGTCGGGCACTTTCGGCGGGACCAAATCCGGGAGCGACCAGTTCGGCAAGTCTCGGAGCAAGCAGCCAGGCGATGAGGGTCAGTGTTCCGATGCCGATGGAGGCCCACCAGAAGACGGCGGAAAAAAAACGCCAACCATCCTCGGGATCCTCTTCAAAACGTTTGGAGAGCAAGGGAATCAGGGTGATGGAAATATAGCCGCCGGCCAGCAGATGATTCAGAAAGTCCGGTACGACGAACGCCGCAAAGTAGATGTCGGACTCACTCCCCGCTCCGAACTGCCATGAGACGACCTTGTCGCGGACCAGTCCCATAAGACGGGAAAGAAAGACACTTCCCGCCATGATCAGAGCGGCGAATCCCATTTTGTGTGTCGCGGTCAATTTCATGAAGAATCGTCCTGCCCCCGGCAGAATCCGGAATCGCCCGTATGCCGGTGCCGGCGTTTTGTCTTTGCGTAGAAGAAAGCCACTCCGGTTCATGCCGGGGTGGGGCCATTTCAGCTTTCAGCGCATGGAGCCGGAGGAGCCTGGAAAAGCCTTCAGGCGTCCCTCCTCATCCCAGCGAACGACGAGTTCACCTTCTTCGGCTGTAACGTGCAGGGGAATTCCTCGCTCTTCAAGCGCCTTGCGAACGGCGGGAGCCGGGTGGCGGAAGGCGTTGAACGCACCGGCGCTGACAAGCGCCGTCCGGGGCGAAACGGCATCCAGCAGCGCGGGAACGAGGCTGCCTTTGGACCCGTGGTGCGGCAGAACGAGCACATCGGCGGAAAGCTCGACGCCGCTGCGCAGCAAGGCTCGCAGATAGGGCGCTTCGGCGTCGCCGGGGAGGAGCGCCAGCCCTCTGCCCTTATGGACAAGGCGCAGAACAAGTCCGTTATTCCCGGCGGGAACGACCCCGGGCGGGGGAGCCAGCGTTTCCAGCCACAGATTTTCGGACAGGGGAATGCGGGTTCCCGCGGCTGGAGTATGCCGGGGAATGTCGTGTTGCGCAAGAATGGAAAGCAGCTCCCTGATCAAAGGCTTTTCTCGTTCGTCTCCGGCATGACGGGAATGGGAAACGGGTTCCTGTCCGTTTGGTCCCTGAGAAGAAGGGAAATCGATGCCGGGCAGATATGCCGTGTAGACTGCTCTGGGGGAGAAATGGGCCGCGATGAACAGAAGACCGCGAAGATGGTCCCGGTCCGGATGGCTCAGGGCAATAAAATCCAGCGTCATTGGATGGTTGTGGGCAAGCAGAGGCGCAATGATGTCGCGCCCGCTGTCGAAGCGGTCGGAAAAAAAGCCGCCTCCGTCCACAAGAGCGCGCTTGCGTCCGTTTTGTACGGGCCATTCCAGCAGGATGGCCTGAGCCTGACCCACGTCGAGAACGCGAAGCGTCGTCTGTCTGTCGCCTTGCGCATGCAGGTACAGCAAGGGACCGATCAGCAGAAGCAGGCCCCCGGCGACAAGCAGACGTTTCCCGACAGCGGGGAGTCTGGTACGTCCCGGGAGAAGGGCCAGCGCAACGCCTGCGGCGGCAAGGCCGGGCAGCGCGGTCCAGTGTGGACGCGGCAGCCAGAGGGAATCGAGTCCGGCGGAATCCTGCAGCCAGACAAGCCCGTTTAGCAGAAGATCACAGGGAATGACGACAAGATGCAGGAGGAAGGCTCCCGCTTCGGGGAGTCCGAAGTTCAGGGCGGCCAGACCGAGGAAGGAGACGGGCAGGACAAAAAAACCAAGAATCGGGAGCCAGAGCAGGTTGAGCGGGAACCAGAGCGTCGTGCGTCCGAAGATGTCGAGAACCAGAGGCAGCGTGGCAAGCTGAGCCGCCACGGAACACCCCAGAGTGAGCCAGAGGAGACGCAGGACGGCGTTTCCTGCCCGGTGGGGAAGAGAGCTGTTCGCAGGGGGAAGCGAGGTGATGTGGAAAGGGCTGCCGGACCAGAGATGCGCGAACAGCGGCGAACAGAGAGCGATGCCGGCCACGGCGCAGAAGGAAAGCTGCGCTCCCGTATCGTATAACATTCCGGGGTCCATGATGAGCATGCACAGAAATGCGAGCAACAGGGCGTCCGGGAAGGCAAGCTGAAAGCGATTGCGGGAAAAGCGTTCCGGGAAGCAGGCGGGCAGGCAGCGGAAGGCGCACCAGACAAGCAGCATGAGGGCCGCCCGAATCAGTGACGGCGGGGCGTCTCCGAGCCAGAGATAGAACGCTGCCGGGGGAAGTGCAAGCAGGCCGATCAGCGCATGGGCCGGGACAAGCAGAAAAACGGATGGTCGAATAAGCCCGACGCAGCCGACGAGGAACAGGGAAACCAGGCCGACCACGGCCAGATGCTGGCCGGACAGTGCCAGACTGTGCCCGAGTCCGGCTGCGTTGATGCGGTCCATGTCCGGCGTGCGCAGATCGAAGCGGTCTCCAAAGAGAAGAGCCGGAATTACGGCCCAGCCATGGGAGAAATTCGTCGCTGCCGGGTCCTCTGGTCCGCGGAAGAAGGATGTCGGAGTGAAACGGTTTTGTGCTTTCGTTCCTGTATCGTCAGGGGCCGGAGGACGGACCGCTTCCAGCACAAGCAGCCGCAGTTTCTCACGCAGTGCGGCGCCGCATGCTGGTTGTCCCGCAACGGAGGCCAGAGGGCGATCGCCCCTGCTCCAGCTCTGGAAATAAACCCCCTGCCTGCTCCAGTAGGCCTCACTCCCTTCGAAGCCCCCATTACGGAAACCGCGAACGGGGCGGACAGCCAGCGTCGCCGTTACCTGTTGACCCGGCAGAGGGCGGAAAAGGGGCTGCTCCCATGTCCAGACCAGCAGGCCGGGGAGGGGAAGGTTTTTGGGTGTTGCCGCCGATGCGGGAGATGGGGGACCTGCCGGGATGAGGGCATGTTCGGGCTGCACGTTTTCCAGCAGAATGCGCAGTCTTTGATCCGGAAGTCCCTTGGTGCCGACCACGGTGCCGGTTATGCGCATGGTGCCCCTTCGGGAATCTGTCAGCGCCTCTGCGAGCCATTCCGGAGGTTCCGGTGGAGGAACGGAGCGCGTTGGGCCGCCGTACAGAAATCCGGCTCCGAGACAGCATGTTGCGAAGAGGGTTCCGGCAGGCTTGCGGATTCTGCTGTCGATCAGACAGATCAGACCGGCGACGACAAGAGCGGGCAGAGGAAAGCGGACTCCGAGAATGCCGCAGGCGAAGAGAAGGATTCCTGTTTCCCAGAACAGCAACGGCTGCAGGGGAACGATGGAAGCGGTCCGGGGCTTGCTGGCAGTGCGGCGCATACGGCGTACGTATCCCCGTTGGTTGTGACATCGCGGGAGGCAAAGGAACGTGCCGCTCGCATTTCCGGCATGGAGCCGGCGGGCAGAGTCGGAACGTTCCGACCTGCCCGGGGCTTCAGGACGTCATTGATCGCGACGATGCGGCTGGATCAGGAGCGAAGGGCGGCGGCTACTGCGTCGAGCGCCTGCTCCACAAGATGGGGCTGGGCCTGCGTGCCCATGTGGCCGAGCCGGAAGACCTTGCCGTCCATGGGGCCGAAACTGCCGGTGCAGATGAGTCCGTGGCGACGGAGTGCCTCTTTCCATTGCAGCCAGGTATAGCCGGAAGGAATCATGGCTGCGGTCACTGTAGGCGCGTTGACGGCTTCCGGGGCGGTCCAGAGCGGAATGCCCAGCGCTGCCAGACCGGAACGGCACTGGGCCGCCGTTTCCTCATGGCGTCTGAAGACGTTGGTCAGTCCTTCCCGGAACAGGGCCTGCGTCCCGGCATGGAGCGCGGCGATACCGTGCCATGAGGGCGTATAGGGGCACCGCCCGTCAGTCCGTACCGTCCGGAAGGGGAGGATGGCGTCGTAGCCCTGATAGTTCACTTCCTTCATGCGTTCCCATGCCGCGTCGCTGACGCCTACCATGCTCATGCTGGGCGGGCAGGAAAGACATTTTTGAGAACCGCCGAGGGCGAGATCCACATGCCAGGCATCGGCCTCCACAGGGGTTCCGCCGAGGCTGGCCACGCAGTCCATGTAGAACAGGGGAACGCCCATGTCCTGCTTGAGCTGACCAAGCCCCGACAGCGGATTCAGGGTGCCGGACGGCGTCTCGCAATGCACGGCTGTGAGCATGACTGGCTTTACCCGACGGATGGCCTCTTCCACGCGGGAAAGGTCGTCGATGGTTGAATTGTAGGGAAGGGAAACCCGTTCCACCCTGCAGCCAAAACTTTCGGCCATGTCTCCGATGCCGTCCCCGAACACGCCGGTTCCCACGCTGACCACGGAGTCACCGGGGACGAGGCAGCTCTTCAACGCGCCCCAGAGCGCCAGCATCCCCTCTCCGGTCATGAGCACAACATCATTGTGCGTGCCCATGAGTTTCGAGATATTGCGGCTGGTGGCGTCGTAGAGACTCATGAAATCGGACTCAACCTGACCGGAACCGTAATCCTGCGCCAGTGCGGCGATCACGTCGGGATGAAGTGAAACAGGACCGGGAACCATGGGAATCGGAGCATAACTCATTGAGCTAATCCTTTTGTTTTCAACGGCCGGGCGGAAGAAGCCGGTCGGGCCTACAGATCCACGAGACGGACATCTTCTTCCCGAATGGGCATTCCGAGGAACAGACTGCCGGTCCGGGCGAACCTGCCCGCGTCGTCAGTGGTGAAGAAACGGATGACGCCAGTACGATCCTGTTGCTGCGGATGGGCCATGTCCTCGTCGTCGAGACGTTCCTGAACGGCTTCCGCGGTCGTGGCCGCAGAATCGACCATGAGCGGCACAGGTCCGATTACCGCCCGGATGGCCGAGATCAGCATGGGATAGTGCGTGCAGCCGAGCACGAGGCAGTCCGGGTCATCTTTTCCCGCAAACAGGGGGGTCAGATAACGTGCCGCGATGCTTTCCACGATGGGACCGTCGAACCAGCCCTCTTCCGCCAGAGGAACGAACAGCGGGCAGGGAAGGCTTCTGACCGAGGCGTCGGGCCGACGACGCAGGATGGCGTCCCTGTAGGCCCCGCCGTTAATTGTGGAGGTCGTGGCGATGACGGCAATGCGACCGGACGAAGACGCCTGACAGGCGGCCTGCGCGCCGGGTTCCACCACGCCGATGATCGGAATGTCGGGGCAGGCTTCGCGCAGAGCCGGGAGCGCGGCGGCCGTCGCCGTATTGCAGGCGATGACCAGCAGCTTGATTCCCTGCCTTACGAGCTGCGAGGTCGTTTGCAGGCTGTAGCGCACGATGGTTTCACGACTTTTCGAACCGTAAGGAAGGCGCGCCGTGTCGCCGAGATAGAGATAGTCCTCGCCCGGCATGCGGCGCAGCATGGCCCGCAGTACGGTCAGCCCTCCCACGCCTGAATCGAAGACGCCGATGGGCAGCTGGGCCGTTTCCCGTCGCTGTTCCGGGGTGAGATTTTTGAAGAAGATGGTTGTCGTCATGGTTATTCCTTGAAACGGACCGCTTTCGTTCGCCGCGCGGAAGGACGATGGTGCGAACCCGGTACAATCGCGAAAGAGGTCGTTACCGCGTAACGTCGGGCATGATGTCGCATCGGCAGACGGTGACGGGGACGCGCAGCGTATCGAGGATGCGTTCGAGGAGAATGCCTTCGCGCGTGGGCAGCCCCTGTCCGAACGTCGCACGGATGCCCAGCGTGACGAACTGCACGGCTCTGTCCAGAGCCAGCGAAAGCGTATCGCCGAGAAGCAGACCGCCCGTGAGCACGCTGGCGAAGGTGTCGCCCGTGCCGGGATAGTGCGCCGGAATATGGGCGCAGTCAATTTTCCAGAACCTGTCTTCCCCGCGTTCGTATGCCACGACGGCGGAACTTTCGTCATTGCGACGTCGCCCCTCCTCCAGCAGGGGAACGCTTGTGGCCGCCACCACACCGGGCCCCTCTTTCGCCAGTCGGCGCAGCCAGCGCTGGAGCGTGCACGCGTCCACTTCGGGGCGGTACGGCTCGTCGAGAAGCAGAGTCACTTCAGTAAAATTGGGCGTGATGACGTCTGCGCTGCCGATCAGCCAGCGCATCTTCTCCACCATTTCCGGCGTCATGGTCGGGTCCAGCACGCCGTTGTCTCCCAGTACGGGATCAACCACGGCAATGCCTCCGGGAGCGCGGCAGGTTCTTATGCAGCGCTCCACTGATTCCATCTGGACAGGGGAGGCCATGAAACCCGAGTAGATGCCGTCGAAGGTCAATCCCAGACGTTCCCAGTGATCGAGGATACCCCCCATTTGTTCGGTCATGTCCAGCAGGGTGTAATCGGTATATTCCACAGTGTGGGTGGACAGGACCGCCGTGGGCAGAGGACAGACCTGAATGCCCATGCTCGACAGGATGGGAATGGCCACCGTCAGAGAGGCCCGGCCGAAACCGGACAGATCATGGATGGCGGCGACGCGTGGAACGGGATTGCGCATGCAAAACTCTCTCTGGCTGATACGACGGCAACACCGCGTATCCGCGGGGTTACTACAGGCTATCCGGAAGGTCAAACACTGCGTTGGGGCCTGTGATCCGGCAACACAGCGCCGAATCGGCGGGACGTGTCCGGAGAGGAGACGGATCAGGGCAATCCGACGGCCCGACGCAGAGCCGTTGTCTCCGCAGGGGTCAGTTCCCGGACTTCTCCGGGGCGCATCACACCGAGTTGAAGAGGCCCCTGCGCCACACGGACCAGACGGAGCACGGTCAGGCCGAGGTCGCGGCACATGCGCCGGATCTGTCGGTTCAGCCCCTGATGCAGGGTCATTTCGAGCAGGGTTCCGGCCTGTCCGGCCCCCCACTGCCCGGAGAGATCGTGTCTGGCGCCCGGGAGCACGCGGACTTCGACCGGCGCGAGTTTTTCTCCTTCTGCCAGCGTCATGCCCGAGCGCATGGCAGCGAGTGCCTGTTCCTTCACGCCGCCCCGTACGAGAACACGATAGACGCGGGGAAGGTGGTGGCTCGGATGAACGAGCCGGTTGGTCAGCTCGCCATCGTCGGTAAGCAGGACAAGTCCCTCCGAAAAGAAATCCAGACGTCCGGCCGGGTACAGTCTGCGTCCGCGCCATCGGGAGGGAACGAGATCAAGGACGGTCGTCCTGCCTTCAGGGTCCCTGGCTGTGGAAACCACGCGCACGGGCTTGTGCAGCATGAGGTAGCAGGGGGGGCGGGTGTCGCTTTTCAGCTGTCTGCCGTTGACTTCGATTCTGTCGATGCCGGGACGAATCTGCAGGCCGGGGGACTCGACTGTTTCCCCGTTGACCTTCACCGCGCCTGCGGCGACGAGTTCGTCTGCCTTGCGGCGCGAACATACGCCCGCGTCGGCCAGCGCCTTGTTGATGCGTACCGTCTGCTGTTCCATGGATCTTGTTTCCTGCTGCCTTTTCCTGCACGTTTCCGGGGTGGAAGGTGATTGATTTCCTGCTGGCACTCGAAGATAATGTGGGGTAGACTGACCTTTCGTCAAGGAATGAATATGCCGAAAACGCAAGAACGCTCTCCCAGAACGAACGAAAAGGCCGAACGGCGCAGGCTTGAGGCCCGGCTTGCGTTGCGCATGCTTCGTTATTTCTTTCCCTACAAATGGGCCATGGCGGCCGCCCTGATCGCATCGGGCGTCGTGTCCGCGACTACGGCGGGGACGGCATGGCTGATCAAGCCCGCGCTGGACGATATTTTCATCCGGCAGGATCAGAGTGCGCTTGTCTATATCCCGCTGGCCTTCATCGGTCTAACTCTCCTGAAGGGCTGCGGGCGCTATTTTCAGAACTGGTGCATGAACTACAGCGCCCTGCGGGTGCTTGAAACGTTGCGTCAGGAGCTTTTCCACAAGATCATCACCCTCCCGCTTCATTTTTACGAGGCGTCCCAGGTCGGAGCGCTCATGTCCCGGGTGCTGAACGACGTGGGAATGATCCGGCAGAGCCTTCCGGCTTTTGTGCAGATTCTGCGGCAGATTCTGACCATGGGCGGCCTGCTTTTCGTGGTGTTTCAGCAGAATTTCGAACTTGCCTGCTGGGCCTTGTTCGTCCTGCCTCTGGCCGGGTATCCCTTCGCGTTGTTCAGCCGGTCCCTGCGGCGGTACGGACGCAGAAACGCCGAGGTGATGGCCAGCATTTCCAGCATGCTGCAGGAACTTCTGAGCGGCATCAGAGTCATCAAGGCCTTTGCCACCGAAAAGGAGGAAATCGCCCGGTTCGACGTGGAAAACGCCAGAGTGGTCAATCTGAGCTTCAAGCAGTCCTGCATTTCCGAACTCTCCTCTCCGGTCATGGAACTGATCGGTTCCGTAGGTATCGGGCTGGTCATCTGGGTCGGCGGACGCGAAGTCATCCACGGAGACATGACCCCCGGGACGTTCTTTTCCTTCATGGCTGCGCTGGTCATGCTGTACGATCCGGTCAAGTCGCTCAACGGCGCGAACATGAATGTGCAGAATGCGCTTGCCGGCGCCGAACGGGTTTTCGCCATTCTCGACGATCCCCGGCTTGGGATGGAAGAGGGAGGAGCCACGGTTCTGAATGAACCGTTCCGCGAACTGGCGCTCTCCGACGTCACGTTGCGTTACGGAGAGGACGATCGTCCGGCTCTGGACGGAGTGAGCCTCACAGTGCGGGCCGGGGAACGGGTCGCGCTGGTAGGGCCTTCCGGCGCAGGAAAGACCACACTCGTCAATCTTATTCCACGTTTCTACGAACCGGAAAGCGGCATCATCATGCTCAACGGGCGACCGTTGAGCGAGTACACGCTGAGTTCCCTGCGCCGTTCCGTGGCCATGGTTTCCCAGGATACCTTCCTGTTCGACATGAGTCTGCGCGACAATATCGCCTATGGGCAGTCCGAGGCTGTGCGGAAGGATTTCGAGCGCATCCGCGCCGCGGCCCGTGCCGCCTGGGCCGACGATTTCATCATGGCCCTCCCGGAGGGATACGAGACCCGCATCGGCGAGCGGGGAGTCAAGCTTTCCGGAGGCCAGAAGCAGCGCATTACCATAGCCCGAGCGCTGCTCAAGGACGCCCCTCTGCTTATTCTGGACGAAGCCACCAGCGCGCTGGATTCCGAATCCGAACATATGGTGCAGCAGGCACTGGACAATCTCATGCGCGACCGTACCAGCCTTATCATCGCTCATCGGCTGTCCACCATTCTTGGAGCTGACCGCATCGTGGTCATGCAAGAGGGCCGCATCGTGGATTCCGGACGACACGAAGAGCTGCTGGGTCGTTGCGAGCTGTATACGAGGCTGTACAATCGCCAGTTCAGGACTGACGATGTTTCCGCATCCTCTGGCGGAGACTGCTGACATGGGCGGCCCGGTCAGGAACAGACTCGAATTCATGCGTATGGCGTCGGCCCCCGTGTACGGGGTGTACCGTCTCTGGTGCAGCACGATCAGGTACACGGAGGTCAACCGCGTCGCCATCGAGCATACGACCGATCAGGGACTCCCCGTTGTGCTCTGCCTGTGGCATGACGAGCTGTTTCCGTTGATTTATCTGAAGCGTCAGCTCAGGATCATCGCACTGGTCAGCCAGAGCGGGGATGGAGAATTGCTTGCCGGAGTTCTGGAGCGAATGGGACTGGAGACGGCCCGTGGTTCCAGTACGCGGGGCGGCATGAAGGCGCTTCTCGCCGCCGCCCGGCGCATGCGGCAGGACGGACTGTGCGGCTGCGTAACCGTGGACGGCCCGCGCGGTCCCCGGCACGAAGTCAAGGAGGGCGCCATTTTTCTCGCCGGACGGGCCGCTGCTCCCATCGTTCCCATTCGTCTGTTCATGACGCGCCGCAAGGTGTTTCGCAGCTGGGACCGCTTTCAGCTGCCGTGGCCGTTCAGCAGGGTGGCCATGGTTTGCGGAGACGCCTATCGGTTCACCGGCGATATTCGTGATCCTGAACAGATTGCCGCTGCGTGCCGTGAACTTGAAGCGCGACTGAACGCGCTTCAGCCGCCGAAATCTTTTTTACCCGGAGTTCCCATGTCCGTTTCCTCTCCATCCCCTTTCCCGGAAGAATCCTCTCGGGCTGGCTTCCTTCCCCGTGCATGCTACCGGCTCGCTCGTATCCTGTCCGGACTGGGGTTCAGCGGCGTCCGAAAGGTCGGTCGTGGGCTCGGTCTGCTGTTCTGGACCTGTCTGCCGAGTCGTCGTCGGCTGGCTGTTTCCAACATTTGCAGTCATCTGGGGTATCCATATTCCCGGGCCGGCATGATCGCCAGAGAAAGTTTTAATCAGAATGCCGAATCCTTTCTGGAATGCGTGCTCGCTCCCGAGTTCGGCATGGAACATCCTCTGCTGTGCGTGGAACGTCCTGATCTTCTGGAGCGGCTGAAGACGGAAATGCGTCCGGCCGTAATTACAACCGGGCATTTTGGCGCATGGGAGCTGCTTGCCAGCCTGTTGGGAGATCTCCCGCAGGAGCGTCCGCGTATAACCGTGGTGCGCCGTTACAGGAATGCCGTGCTGCATTATGTGACCACGCGTCTGCGGTCCAGCCGGGGGGCGCAGGTCATCGGACACCGGGAAGCCGCCTTTCCCGTACTGCGCGCACTCAGACAGAAGGGATACGTCGCCTTTCTTGTGGATCACAATACGGGCAGAAGCGAAGCTGTTTTTCTGCCCTTTCTTGGCGAGGAAGCTGCGGTCAACAAGGGGCCGGCATTGCTTGCCGTGCGCGCCAAGGCTCTGATCTGGCCCATTTTCTTGTTGCGCAAGGATGGAAAGTACGTCTTGTTCATGGATGATCCCCTGGATACGGCTACGCTGGAAGGGGATACTGATGAAAAAATCGAGGCCGCAGCCCGCTTTTATACGGAGGCTGTGGCAAAGATGATCCGGCGGGCCCCGGAACAGTGGTTCTGGATGCATAATCGCTGGAAAACGCGAAGGTAGCAGGCTTTCCGTTTCAGGAAGCGTCCCTTTCGTCATTTTTTACGCAGGAGGAACCGGCATGCCGATAGCGTGCATTACCGGCGCCACGTCGGGGATCGGACGGGCCGCCGTGGAACGTTTCGTCAGAGAAGGCTGGCTTGTCGTCGCTGTGGGACGGCGTGAGGACAGGTTACGGGAACTTAAGGACGAGTTCCCCGGCAGTGTCATCGAAACGCTGGCTCTGGACGTTCGGGACAGGGATTGCGTTCTGACCGCCTTCGGCGCTCTGGAAGAGCGGTATTCGGCCTCCGATACCGAACCCCTTGTGGTGCTTGTCAACAGCGCCGGACTTGCGCTGGGCCTTGAGCCTGCTCAGGAGTGCAGTCTTGAGGACTGGGAAACCATGGTCGACACCAATGTGAAGGGACTCATGTTTTGTACAAGGGCTCTTTTGCCCGGCATGGTGCGGCGCGGCTTCGGTCATGTGGTCAATATCGGGTCCATCGCCGGAAGCTACGCCTATCCCGGCGGCAACGTCTACGGGGCAAGCAAGAGCTTTGTGCTGCAGTTTTCCCGTGGTCTGCGCTGCGATCTGCACGGAACAGGCGTCCGGGTCACTAATATCGAACCCGGTTTGCTGGAAACGGAATTTTCTTCCGTCCGTTTCAAGGGCGACGAGGAGCGCGCCGCCTCCGTGTACAGGGGGACGAAACCGCTGACGGCCTCCGACATCGCAGATATTATCTGGTGGGTTGTCGCGACGCCCGCGCATGTGGACATCACGCAGGTGGAGGTCATGCCCACGACGCAGTCTCTGGGCGCAACCCGAGTCTTCAAGGAAGAGGTCTGACGCAATCCGCCGGACATCCGGGATCGCTTCTGCCCTTCGTGTCAGAAGGGCAGGCCTGCGGAATCCTTTTGTCCGGAGGGACGGCCCTCACGGGCATGAGTCCTGCCAGATACGGGCTGAAGCAAAGTAATCATGAATGAGGAGCGGGAGCGTCTTTTGCGGACGCCCCCGTTTTGAATAATGATCCATGATGCCGTCCCGCAAAGGGTCGCAGAGGCATTCAGGCATGGACCGGAAGACCGTTCATGCCGCGGAGCCTGTGGTCTGGGGCGCACGTGGTTTCAGTGGGTGTACTCCAGTACTGGAACATCTCCCAGTCTTGCACGAATGGCAGCGATCATGGTTTCCCGGTTGGGGCAGGGAAAGCCGATGGGAGACCCCTTGGTGATGCAGGAGGCCAGCGCCACGGCCTCGGCGCCGCGGGATACCAGCATCTGGGCACGGGACACGGCTTCCTTGCCGGGGCAACCCCCGCAGCTGACGAAGCCGACCAGCTCGCAGGGACCGAAAGACTCAAAGACTCCCTTGCCCGTATCGACCAGTTTCAGATCTGTGGTTCCGGGGCAGAGGTGTTCTGTCTGCCGACAGCGGATTATGCCTACCTTTTTCATAGCTTCCTCCTTGAGGACGAGGCGTTTCAGCCCTGAGGGGCCTGATTGTCGGAATGACGGGCGGAGGACAGTTTTTTGACGAAGCAGATGATCCTGTTCGCCTCGGTAAAGCCGGTCCTCAGGTGGAAGGCCAGACTTTGCCGGTTGTCCAGCCCGCAGTCGCTCGCGAATTCAGTACATCCTTTTTCCACGGCCCAGTCCTGGCAACGTTCAAGCAGTCTTTCGGCCATGCCCTGTTTCCTGTACGGCGGTCTGATGTACAGTCCTTCCAGATAGCCCACGGGGCTGCCGGATGCGCCTTCCACGTAGTCGTGCCGCAGCTGGCATTGCGCAAAACCCGCGGGAATGGTCCCGTCGAACAGCATGAAGACTGCGGCATCCTCGTTCAGCAGAAGTTCCCTGAACTCGGCGTGGAGGGAGGCCGGTTCGTGATGCGGCCAGAGTTCCGCGGCCAGATCGCCGACCTGTCCGGCATCGAGGGAATCCGCTTTTCTGATCGAGAGCGTACAGGGGGTGTGCATGGTCATGGGATATCCGGTTGGGTTCCGGCCTTTCGGGTCGGGCATGGAGAACACTGATCGCATGCTCTTTTGCAAGACTGCGCTGGTCCGTTCGTGTGGAAACGGGGAAAGGCGAACCTTTCCCCGTTGACGTTATTTCTTTTTGGGAGGAATTCTTGCGTCGATGATCTTGACGCCGTATTCGGCGGCATTGTCCGGCGGATTGTAGAAGACGACCATGAAGGGCACTTCACCTCCGGGAGCGACGTTGGTGTTGTTGCTCATGATATCGATTTTGCTGGTCAGGGCCTGCTCAAGCTCCTGTTCACCCAGCATCTGGAGCTGGAACAGGGATACGCGCCCGCCTGCGAGCTGCTGCTTGGATACGAGCGTTTTGCCTTCGGCGTCGTAGAGTGCGGCTTCAATGCGAATCAGTTCGCGCGGCTCGGCAAAACCGTTCACGGCCTTGCCCTCAATGACGGAAAGGTTGCCCAGCTTTTCGTTGCTGACGTTGTACTGGCGCATGCCGCGAAGGGCGATGAGCGAAACCAGATCCACCTTTTCCTGCGGTTTTTCCGGAACGATGATTGATTTGATCCCGTCGAGCAGGGCGGTGTGCGTCCATGCATACCAGGTGCCGCCCGCCACGGCGCACAGCAGGAGCAGCAGAACAATCAGACTTCCGGAGGAGTTCTTGCGTTTTTTGGCTTCGGGAACGGGAAGGTTGTCAATATCGATCCCGCTTTCTTTCGGGGTCAGGCTGAGTTCCTGTTTTTCCGCTGTTTCCGGCAGCGGGAACACATGCTTGCACACCGAGCAGCGCAGTTTTGCGCCCGGAGTTGCATTTGCATCAGGCAGATTGAATTTTGTCGAGCAGTTAGGGCAAGTCACTATCATAGTTTTCACTCCGGGCCGGCGGGCTGGAGATGTGCCGGTCATTCCTCGATTTCAGCCTCATAGATCGCAGGCAGTTCCCGATAGGATTCCGCGTAGTCAAGACCATAGCCCACGACGAACCCGCTAGGCAAGGCAAACCCGACGAAGTCCGCCGTGACGGGAAGCTCGCGACGTTCCTTCTTGTCGAGCAGAACGGCGAGACGCAGACTCCTTGCTCCGCGCGCACGGAACTGACGAATAAGAAAATCCATGCTGTGCCCCGTGTCGATGATATCTTCGACGATAAGCACATGCTTGCCTTCCAGCTTGATTTCCACATCCTTGGTGAAGTTGACTGTATGGCTGCTTTCGGAAGCGTCGCCATAGCTGGCGAGACGCACGAAATCAAGCTGGGGCATGCCTTTCAGCCTTTTGACCAGGTCGGAGAAAAACATGAACGCGCCCTTGAGCACGCAGACGACCACGAGCGGTTCGCCGTTGTAGACCTCGTTGATTTCTTTGGCGAGTTCGTCGATGCGAGTCTGGATCTGGTCCTCGCTCAGCAGTGGATTCAGGCGTGTAATGCGCATGAAGTCGCTCCTTGGGGCGCGTTAGGGTTCGATCAGGACGGCGGTTTCGTCGCAGTCCGGGAATTTGGGGCAATGGATGCAGTCCATCCAGACTTTCTGGGGCAGCACGTCCTTTTCCACGGTGACGAAGCCGAGGGCATGGAAGAACGGAACCTGATAGGTCAGGGCGAACAGGCGGTGGATATCCAGCTCGCGGGTTTCCCTGATGCAGGCGTCGACGAGCAGACGCCCGCAGCCCTTGCGTCTCGCGTCGGGGTGGACGGCCAGAGAGCGTACTTCGGCCAGATTTTCCCAGAGGATGGAGAGTGCGCCGCAGCCGACGATGGCGCTGTCGTCCTCGACCACGTAGAAGTCACGCAGATGGCCGTACAGCTCGGACAGGGAGCGCGGAAGCAGAAGACCGTCGGCGGATGAGGTCAGAAGCAGGGAGTGGATGGACCGGATGTCCGACATGCGGGCCTTGCGTACCGAAAAGTTCATTGCTTTTCCTTGAGAATGGAATTGAACATGGCGCTGAGTTCGTCCCTGGCAATGATGCCGCCTTCGCTGTAGATCAGCTTGCCGGACGGCAGGTAGATCACGTTGTGGGGAATGCTGGAGACAGAGTACATGCCTGGGAGACGGAAGTCGGTGAGATAGACAGGATAATTGAATCCTGTCCTTTCGATGAAGGCCTTGATCTTGTCCAGATCTTCATCCACGGAAATGCCGATCATGACCAGCTCTTCTTCGGAATAGTCCCTGCGCAGGGTCATGAGATCGGGAATTTCGGCCCGGCAGGGCGGACACCAGGAAGCAAAGAAGTTGATAAGGACGATTTTGCCCTTGCTGTCGCGCAGGAGATCCGCCAGTTGCGGCGCGGTCATGGTCTTGAGAGGGGCGGAGGAGGCGGAGACCGCCAGACTCAGCATCATGACCAGCGCGAGAAGAAACAGTATGAATCGGCGCATGTTCTACTCCGGATTAAGGATTTGCGGCGCGGGAGACAACGAGTGGGTGAAGGCGCGGGGAAGGCCGTCTTCCGAAAGCCTGCCGTGCCGTCACTTTATGTCACTCCGCGCCGTCTGAGAAGAGGTCAGTCCGAGGGGGCCGCCTGTTCCCTGCGTGCGGCGATGAGGCTCTGCGCGAGCCGCACGGCGTCCACCGCGTCGGTGGAATAGTTGGCGCCGATGCTTTTCGCAAAGGCGGGCGTCACGACCGCTCCGCCGACCATGACGTCTACATCGAGGCCCTTTTCCCTGACCAGATCCACAGTGTCGCGCATACGGACCATCGTTGTCGTCATCAGTGCGGACAGGCCGATGAGGTCGGCCTTGTTATCGACTGCGGCCCTGACGATAGCGTCGGCCTTGACGTCCTTGCCGAGGTCGACGACCTTGAAGCCATGATTCCCAAGCATGAGACTGACGATATTTTTTCCGATGTCGTGAATGTCGCCTTCAACGGTGGCCAGAACGATGACATGCTGTTCTTCGGCTGCGGCGTCATGTTCGAGAAGCGGCTTCAGGCGTGCGAAAGCCGTCTGCATGGTTTCCGCGGAGTGCAAGAGCTGGGGGAGAAAATAGTCGCGGCGCTCATAGCGGGAACCTACTTCGGTAATGGCGGGAATCAGGCGCCCGCGTACGAGTTCGAAGGGGTCCGCCCCGGCCTCCAGTTCCTTGTCCACAAGGGCGACGACGTTTTCGCGGTCTCCCAGAATGACGGCCTCTTCGATGGTCCTGGCCGTGAGTCGGGCAAAGGCTGCGGCGTCGGCGGTTCCTCCGCTGCCCGGCGTCCAGTTTGCGTAGCCGTTGACGAACGCGGCGGCGTCCTTGTCATGGGCCAGCAGCACGTCCGAAGCAGCCTTGACTTCGCGCAGTCGTCCGCTTGAAGGATTGGCGATACAGGAGGACAGGCCCGCGCCCACGCACATGGAGAGAAACGTGGTGTTGACGAGTTCCCGCGCGGGAAGCCCGAAGGAGATGTTGGACAACCCTATGGTAGTAGGCAGCCCGTTGGCCGTACACCAGCGGATGGTCTCCAGTCCTTCTCGGGCTGCTTCGGCCTTGGAAGCCACGGCGAGAGCGAGCACGTCGACGAGAATGAGACGGCGGGGAATGCCGAGGGCTTCGGCTCTGGCGAGCAGGCTCTCGATGATGGCGATGCGCTCGGATGCCTTGACCGGCAGTTTGCGTCCCTGAATCGGGAGGAGGATGAACGGAGCGCCCCATTGTCTGCACAGGGGACCGAGCTTCTCCATGCGGTCGCCTTCTCCGCTGATGGAATTGACCAGCGCGGAACCGGGACAGTACGGCAGCGCCGCGATGACGGCTTCGGCGTTTGAGGAGTCCAGCGACAGAGGTTCCGCGTACCTTGCCGTGAGACGCTGCACCAGTTCGGGCAGAAGAACGGCTTCGTCCACCAGTGGAGCTCCCACGTTGACGTCGAGAATCGGAGCGCCGAGAGCGATCTGTTCCGAGGCGAAACGCAGGGCCAGCGTATATTCTCCGGCCTGAAGCTCGGCCTGCAGGTCTTTTTTCCCCGTAGGGTTGATGCGTTCCCCGATCAGGGCCAGTGGCTCTCCCGCGCCCACGCGGACCAGTTTCGTTCTGGTGGTGAGGACGATACCGCTGGAGGAGATGACGGGGGAAGTCTGGCTTTCAATCCGGTCCAGCGCCTTGCGCAGCGCGGCGATATGCGCAGGGGACGTGCCGCAGCAGCCACCGACGAGGCGGGCTCCGGCAGCCGCGAAGGCGGCGGTCTTTTCGGCAAAGGGTTCCGGCGGCAGACGGAAGACGGTCCTGCCGTTCACAAGTTCGGGCAGACCTGCGTTGGGTTCCACGAAAACAGGGCCGGGACAGCTGGCGAGGAGGCGTTCCATAAGCGGAGCCATTTCCTCGGGGCCGGCGCCGCAGTTCATGCCGATGGCATCCACGCCGAGATTGAGCATGGTTTCAGCGAAAATTTCCGGCGTGGTTCCAGTAAGGCTGGTGCCCTGTTCGAACGTCATGGACGCCAGAATGGGCAGGTCGCATTCGGCCCTGACCGCCGCCACGGCGATGCGCGTTTCAGCGAGATCGAACTGGGTTTCCAGCAGAATAAGATCGGCCCCGCCTGCAGCAAGGCCGCGGGCCTGCTCGCGGAAGGCGTCGTACAGTTCTTCCGGGTCAAGATCGCCGAGCGGTTTGACGAAATGACCGCAGGGACCCATGTCTCCGGCAACGTAGACGCGACGGCCTGCGCTGTCCGCCGCCTCACGGGCGATTTCCGTCATGGTCCGGTTGAAAGAAACTGGCTCGAGGCCTTCGGGAAGCTTGAGCCGCGAGCCGCCGAAGGTGCAGGTGATGATGATGTCCGCGCCCGCTTCGATATAGTCGCGGTGGATGCCCCTGAGCACGTCGGGACGGGCGAGACAGAATTTTTCCGGGTGTTCCCCCGGGGGAAGGCCCCGCGCCTGGAGCTGCGTGCCCATGGCACCGTCAAGAACAAGGACGCGGCCCGATGCAAGCGCATTGCGAAAATCCGACATCGGATCTCCTTTATTTTTTGGGGAAGATCCTTGCCGGATCTCCACGGATGATTTATAATTGAAAGGCATATGGCCTCACGGCCCTTGTCTACTGAAAATCGTTGAAAAGGACAAATCAAAACTATAGCATGTTTTCTGGTTCCTTCTCAGGACGCCCGTCCGGCGCTTTTTCCGTCTGTTCGGCGTCTTCCCTTTAGTTGCAAGGACGTGCAGCATGCCCTCTGTTCCCTCGGAAAAAATTGTGGAGAACGGCGTCACTATGCCGGACTCCGGAAGGCCGGAATCCGCGCGGGTTTCGGTCGGGGTTCTGCCCGATCCCGCCCCTGACGCGGAGTTTTCCCCTGACATGGGCGCTATCACCGAAAAAAAACAGGTTCAAGTGAATACAAAAAAGTCTTCTTCCGAAGTTCATGAAGTCGTGGAGCCGGAAGTCCTGATTCCCGATCTCCCCTCGAAGCGCAGGGGCAGCAGAAAAAGTTCGACAGAGCCGGAAAAGGCTCTGGAAAGCATCAGTGTGGACGAGGAGCCGGAATCCGATGAGCCCCTTGTGGACCCCGATATCGAGGTTCTGGAGGATGTTCCGGAACTTGACGAGATGGACGGCGATCTGCCGGTTCCCGCCCAGACGACCTTGCCTTCGCTTTCTTCGAGCAAGGATTCTCTGCATCTGTATCTGCGTGAGGTGGGACGTTTCCCCATGCTCAAGCCGGATGAAGAGTTCGAGCTGGCCCGTCGCGTTCAGAACGACGGTGACAGCGATGCGGCGTTCCGTCTGGTTTCCTCGCATCTGCGTCTTGTGGTGAAGATCGCCATGGATTTCCAGCGGCGCTGGATGCAGAACGTGCTCGACCTGATTCAGGAGGGCAACGTCGGACTCATGCGGGCCGTGAACAAGTTCGACCCCGACAAGGGCATCAAGTTTTCCTACTACGCAGCCTTCTGGATTCGCGCCTACATCCTGAAATTCATCATGGATAACTGGCGCATGGTCAAGATCGGTACGACGCAGGCGCAACGCAAGCTGTTTTACAACCTGAACCGCGAACGTCAGAAGCTCATCGCCGAGGGATTCGATCCCGACGCATCGGTTCTCGCGTCCCGCCTCGGCGTGGGCGAAGACCAGATCGTGGAGATGCAGCAACGGCTGGACGCCTCGGACATGTCGCTGGACGCCACAGTCAACGATGAGGCAGGAAGCGCCACACGCATGGATTTTCTGCCCGCTCTCGGGCCGGGAATTGAGGAAAGCATCGCGGGTCGGGAGATCGCCGAACTCCTGCACGATCATTTGCGGGAGATTTTGCCCACCCTCTCGGAAAAGGAAGCGTACATTCTGGAGCACCGGCTGCTGACTGACGATCCCGTGACGCTGCGCGAGATCGGTGAGCGCTACAATGTGACCCGCGAGCGCGTCCGACAGCTTGAGGCCAGACTGCTGCAGAAGCTGAAGGCTCATCTGTCCACGGGAATCAACGATTTCTCCGAGGACTGGATTGACCGGCACTAGCACCGTGCCGGACTGGCCTCCTTTCCTGATGAAGGGACCGGCAGGAGGGCCATCCGCAATCACTTCGGCGGTTCGATCTTGCAGAACCTGGGAGAGAGAAATTCCGTTTCCGATCTGATGAAACAGGCTTTGGAACATGAATATTTCGGTTGTTGTTCCAAAATGTTTGCGTTATCTGTACGGTTCTGTTCAGTGCTTCAACCTTTCAGGGTCCGGCCATGAGTTTCCGTGTTCATTTGCCCCGTTTTGCTGCGGGTCGGTCCGCAGCTTCGCTTCCGGTCAGAGAAGCGTCTGCTCCGGATGCTTCCGGTCGTACTCCTTTGTTGCACGGCCTTCTGCGCAGTCTTTTCTGTGCGGCTCTTACGGTGCAGGTGTTCACCGGCTGCGCCCGGAGCGTTCCCGCCGAACCCGTCCAGTGGGATCTGACCCCCGAAGCCCAGCTCACCTACGCGACTCTGCTGCTGGATCAGTCTATCCGGAACGACGATCGGGAAGGCGTGCTGGAAGCCTCTTCCATTCTTCTGTCCATCGAGTCTCGACCGCAGCCCTTTATCGACGCCGCGGCATGGCTCATTCTGAACAAGGAGAACGGAGAGGCGCGGAATCTGCTTGAAAAGGCCATTTTGCGTGTCCCCGGCGATCTCAGCCTGCATCTTTTGCTGGCCGAAACCTGGATCAATCAGGGGGACAACGAGCGGGCCGTACATATCCTGCAGGATTACGAGCGCGCTCATCCCCATTCCCGCATGGCGAAGCAGGAGCTTGGCATCCTGTACGTCAAGACCGGTCGTTTCCTCGAAGCCGACCGTATCCTTTCCGCCTTGCCGGGAGACATGCGCACGCCGTTCGTGCGCTACGCGCACGCGCAGGCCCTGCATGGTCTGAACAGGCCGCGGCCTGCTATTCGTGAGCTGCGTCTGGCCGTAGAGGAAAGCCCTGAATTCCTGGATGCCTGGTTTGAACTGGCCCGTCTTCTGGAGCAGGAGAAGGCCTATTCCGAGGCCTCGGAAATTTATGCGAGCCTTCTGGAACAGGACCCCGAGAACGAGGATGTATGGATCCGGCTTGTAGAGGGTGAAATGCAGTCCGGCCGGGGTGAAAGGGCGCTTGAATATGCCAGAAGAGGACCGGACACTTTCGGTTTTCGTCTCACTGCGGCCACATTGTTTTTGGATTCCAAGCTGTTCAGGGAAGCGGAAACGTTGCTGCAGGAGCTGAAGGATCGCCCGGGCGTGCCCGACGAGGTCAATTTCTATCTGGCAGCCATTGCCTTCGAGTACCACAAGAACGTTCAGGAAACACTTGATCTGCTCGCCGCCATTCCGGAGGGAAATCGTTTTTACGATCGGGCGCTGCGACTGCGTATTCAGCTGCTTCATGATACGGATCGGCGTCCCGAGGCTCTGCCGCTGATTCGTCACGGGCAGGAGCTGTTTCCGGAAGACAGGGATTTTCGTCTGATGGAGGTGCACCTTTATCTGACGGATGACCTGTACAGCGAGGCTCTGACCGCGACGGACACTGCTCTGACGCTTTGGCCCTCGGATGAGAATTTCCTGTACATGCGCGGCAGCATCCTTGATTCGCTGGGCAGAAAGAACGAGGCGTTCCGTCTCATGGAACAGCTTGCGGTCTCGCATCCGGACTTTGCTCCGGCCCTGAATTATGTGGGCTATTCGCTGGCTGAGAGGGGAAAGGAACTGGACCGGGCGCTGGACTTGCTGCAACGGGCGGTCAAGCTCTCTCCCAATCACGGTTATGTGCTTGATTCTCTGGCCTGGGCCCAGTTCCGCAAGGGGATGACCGCCGAGGCGTGGGCGACCATTTCCCGGGCCGTTGTCCTGCCGGACGGCAACGATGCGGCCATCTGGGATCATTACGGAGATATTGCCGCCGCGCAGGGCAGACGGGAAGAAGCCCGGAAGGGATGGGAACGCGCTCTGAACCTCAAGCATCCTCAGCCGGACGTCATTCGCAAGAAACTGGAAGCGTTATGATTGCAGCATGTTCTTTTTCCCCTTTCCGGACAGCGGGACGCGCCCTTGGGGGAGTTGTCCTGTCGCTCGCTCTGGCTCTGACCGCCTGTGCGCCGCGGACCTCCGTGTCGCCTGAAGCCGCGCTGCCCGAAACGGAGGCTTCGGCCGTATGGAGCGCCTTTGAAGACTATGGCGACGCCCGTGGAGCGGAACAGGGTCCCTACAGGCTGCGCGGAAGCCTTCGCTACGGCAAGGAAGGGGACACGCGGCGCGTGTCCCTGTTGTTCTGGAGTAATGGAACGCTGCCCATTCGGCTGGACGTCATGGCGGGAGTGAATTCGCTGGCTGCTCGTCTGCTTGAGGATCAGAATCTGTTCGTGGCCTATGCGCCGGGAGAAGAAAAGGCTCTGGTCCATGAGGGCCGGGAACGTATCCAGATGAACTTCGGAAAACCCGTTCCCCTTTCCCTGCGCGACTTTTCCGCCCTGATGCGCGGGCGCTTCCACGAGGTCTTCGGCCCCGTCAGGGGCGAGAAGCCTTCCCGAACGGAAGAGGGCAACCTGCGTTTTCTCTTGCGCGGCGGCCTGCAGGCAGGCGAACTTGATCTGACCCCCGCCGGGCTGCCTGTTCGCTGGGCTCAACCCGACGGCTGGATCATGAGCATCGGCTACGGCGACGAAACGCCCCCCCTGCCGTACAGGATCAGGTTGGAGCATCCTGACGGCTATGCCGCCATCCTGCTGGTGAAGGACTGGGAACGACCGCAGACGCCGTTTACGTCGAGCCAGCTCGCCCTTGATCTTCCCGAGGGCACGACTGTGGAACCCATCAAGAAGCTGAAGAACGTCCGTTAGGATTTATGGAGAGGCAATGAACGCGTGTTTTTCTTTTGGCAGGCTCTGCGCCGTGGGCCGGATCATGGTCATGGGGCTTTGCGTTCTGTGGACCGAGCTGCGCTGGCTGGTCGGTCCGGATCGACGTTTCGCCTATCGCCTTTGGCTCATGAACAGAGAGCATGTCCGTCTGACCGGAGAACTTGCCCGGATGGCCACGCTGGCTGATCCGAGACGGGAAGCCATTGCAGCAGATCTTTCTTTGCTGGAAGAGGACATCGCCAGGCTCGGGACGATGCGTGAGGAGGCCTTCAGAAGCGCGCACTCTTCGCTGCGGATTCGTTTCGCCGACGATCTGGCTACAGACTGACAACCTCAACATTTACAGGAAACAGGCATGGCTACCGTCTATATCGGCTCCGATCACGCCGGGCTTGCGCTCAAGGCCGCGCTGGTGCGTCATCTTTCCGACAAGGGACACGAAGTGCATGATCTTGGCCCCGCCACGTCGGAAAGCTGCGATTATCCCGTCTATGCGAAACAGGTTTGCGACAGGGTGCTTGCGGATGCGGGTACGAACGCCGGTCCCGGGGATGTTCCCGCTTCCTACGGCATTCTCATTTGCGGTACCGGCATCGGAATGAGCATGACTGCCAATCATGTGCCCGGCATCCGCGCCGCGCTGTGCTGTGGCGAATTTCAGGCCAGAGCCACCAGGATGCACAACAATGCCAATGTGCTGTGCATCGGAGAGCGGGTTACCGGCCCCGGCGTGGCTCTGGATATGGCCGATATCTTTCTTGCCACGCCCTTTGAGGGCGGGCGTCATCTGCGCCGGGTGAATCAGATCGAAGCCTAGACTTTCCGCGTCGTTTTTGAAACGGCGTTCTGGCCGATTCCGCAGCCGGCGGGAGACGCGGCGGACCTTCGTCGTGCCCTGTCCCGTCTGATCGCTTGCCGGGGTCTCGCGGGTACAATGTCCTCCGCCTCATTCAAGAATACAAAGATTCAGGAGCATTCATGCAGTTTTACAACACCATGACCCGAAAGAAGGAACCTTTCGTCCCCGTTCACCCCGGCGGCAAGGTGGGCGTGTACGCCTGCGGAATAACCGCCTATGCCCTTTCTCATATCGGGCATGCCCGGTCCGCGGTGGCCTTCGACGTTCTGATCCGCCTGCTGCGGTACAAGGGCTATGATGTGACCTTCGTCCGGAATTTTACCGACGTGGACGACAAGATCATCAAGAGGGCGCATGATGAAGGCTCCAGCAGCGAGGATATCGCCGAAACCTATATCGCGGCCTATCATGAGGACATGGACGTGCTCGGTGTTTTGCGGGCGGACATAGAACCCAGAGCCACGGAGCACATCGCGGAAATGGTTTCGTTGTGCGAACGCCTCATCGCGAGCGGACACGCCTACGCCACGCCTTCCGGCGACGTGTATTTCCGGGTCAGGTCGTTCCCCGGATACGGCAAGCTCTCCGGGCGCAGTCTTGATGATCTGCGGTCGGGAGCGCGGGTGGCACCCGGCGAGGAGAAGGAGGATCCGCTGGATTTCGCGCTGTGGAAAAGCGCGAAGCCCGGGGAACCTTCGTGGGACAGCCCGTGGGGGCATGGTCGCCCCGGCTGGCACATCGAATGTTCGGCCATGAGCGAGAAGCATCTGCCGTTGCCGCTGGACATTCACGGCGGAGGACTGGATCTGATTTTCCCGCACCACGAAAACGAGATTGCCCAGACCGAAGCCGCCCTCGGCAAGTCGCTGGCCAAAATCTGGATGCATAACGGGTTCGTGCAGGTAGATTCGGAAAAGATGTCCAAGTCTCTCGGCAATTTCAAGACGATCCGGGACATTCTTGAGAGCTATCTTCCGGAAACGTTGCGTTTCTTCCTTGCAGGCAAGCACTATCGCAGCCCCATAGATTTCTCTCTGGAGAGCATGGAGGAGCATGAGCGGAGTCAGAAGCGCGTGTACGAGTGTCTGCGCGAAGTCGATGCGGCTCTGGCCCGCGAAAAATGGAAGCCGGGTACGGCTCCCGCCGAGCTGGCCGTCGAGCTGGAACAGCAGGACGCCGCTTTCATGGAAGCTCTGGAGGATGACTGCAATACCGCGGCTGCGCTGGGGCATATTTTCAACATGGTTCGTCTCGCCGGGCGCGTGCTTGAGGACAAGAAGCTGCGCGCCAACGAGGGAGGCCGTGCGATTCTGCTGCGTTTTCGCGAGGCCGCAGTGCGCTGGGACGCTTTGCTGGGGCTGTTTGCCCAGACCCCGTCGGTCTTTCTTGACGCCTTGCGGGACAAGCGGGCGCTGCGCCGGGGGTTGGACATGGACAGGGTCGGGGCACTCCTCGCTGAAAGGCAGGAAGCCAGAGCCGCCAGAGATTTTGCCCGTTCGGATGCCGTTCGCGACGAACTCGGTTCACTCGGTGTGGAAGTCCGGGATACCCCGGAAGGCCCGATATGGGATATTATCTGAAGATATTCCGCATAATGGCCGGGGGTGAGTCCTCCCGGTCCTCTCCCCCTGGCCCGCTGACGTTCCCGGCGGTCGGGAGGGGAGTCCGGTTGCTGTTTGTCTGGATGCTGATGCTGTGCATCCTGCTCCAGACGGCGTTTCCGGTCCATGCGGCTCTATTCGGAAGTTTCGGCATCCGGGATGAGCTGGAACTCGGACGCAAGTTCGACGTCATGGTCCGCTCGCGGATGCCGCTGGTTGAAGATCCCGAAGTCAAGCGGTATGTGCAGTCCATCGTGGACCGCCTGGCCAAGACCTTCCCTCCCCAGCCCTTTTCCTTCCGCGCCAACGTGCTTCTCCACAACTCCATGAACGCCTTTGCCGTGCCGGGCGGTTCCGTTTTCGTGCATACCGGGCTGATCATGCAGCTTGAGCATGAATCGGAACTGGCCGGCGTTCTGGCGCACGAGCTGGCCCACGTCACCCAGCGGCATATCGCCACGCGCATGGAGCGGGCGCAGGCCGTCACGGTGGCCAGTCTGCTCGGGGCCTTGGCCAGTGCCTTTCTCGGGGGGGGATCGGGCAGCGGTGCCATGATGGCCGGGAGTATGGCCGCAGGGCAGGCCGCCATGCTCAACTACAGCCGTGTGGATGAAACCGAGGCCGACCAGATCGGCTTGCAGTATCTCGTGCGGGCCGGCTATCGCCCGCAGGGCATGCAGGGATCATTCGAAAAGATCCGGCGCAAGCAGTGGACGTCCGGCATTGAGATTCCAGAGTATCTGTCCACGCACCCGGATGTGGGGGGCCGGATCAATGAAATTCATGCCAGAATTCAGGGACTGCCCGCGTCCGTGCGTAACCGCAGAGATGATGACGCGCGGTTCAACCGGGTCCGGACGCTGATTCTGGCCCGTTACGGGGAACCCGAGGTCGCGGCCCGGGTGTTTGCGCAGGCTCTGGCCAAAAACGGCAGGGACAGTCTGGCCTGCATGGGGCAGGGGATTCTCGCCGAGCGGCGGAACCAGATTCGGGAGGCCGAAGAAGCTTTCGCCAGAGCCTTGTCCTATGCCCCGCAGGATGCTCTGATCATGCGCGAGGCGGGACGCTTCTATTACACCAAGGGAGATCCCCGCGCCGAACAGATGCTGCGGAAGGCGTTGCAGCGCGATCCCGGCGACATCATGGCCCAGTTCTTCTACGCGCGTCTGCTCAGCGCGAGTGGTGACCGCCGGACGGCGCATCAGTATTATGAAAAGCTCCTTCGCGTTCTGCCGGACGACTCAGAAATTCACTACTATTATGGTCGCTCTCTGGGAGAAAACGGAGAGGTGTTCAAGGCCTATCTGCATCTGGCCTGCAGTTCCCTGTATCAGAACGATAGAAAAAAGACTGAAAGCTGGCTGAACAAGGCGAAGGGGGTCATGCGCACGCCGCAGGATCAGGAAGCGATCAAGCGTTTCGAAATCATCTATGAGGAACGCCGCTCCATGTGGCAATGATGCTGGCGAGTCTCCGGATTGCTGAGAATACCAGTACGACGAAAACGCCGCCCTTGCGGGGCGGTGTTTTCATTTTTGCGTCGGCAGTCCTCAACTTAGAGCGACGAGATCATAGTCGCGACACTCTACGATGTCGGCTTCGATCAGTGCTCCGGGCTTCACGCCGGGGCCGCTGATATAGGTCAGACCGTCGATTTCAGGAGCCTGGAACCAGGTACGCCCCGTATGCAGTCCCGGCCATTCGGGATGGGGCGCGTCCACGAGGATGGGAAGCCGTTCCCCCTCGAAACCGGACAGCCATTCTGCACTGATTTCGGCCTGAACCTCCATAAGCGCGTCGCGCCTCCATTCCTTGATCTTGTCGTCAATCTGTTCGGGCATGGCTGCCGCGGGCGTACCCTCCTCCGCGCGGTAGGCGAAAATGCCCAGATGCTGGAAGCGCACCTCCTCCACAAAACGGGTCAGTTCGGCATACTGCTCCTCCGTTTCCCCGGGGAATCCCACGATAAGGCTCGTCCGGAGGGCCGCTTCAGGAAAGACGTTGCGGATGCGGTCCACGACCTCGCGTGGATTGCGGGCAAAGGGGCGCCCCATGCGGGAGAGCACATCAGGATGCGCGTGTTGTACCGGAACGTCGAAATAGGGGACGAATGGCTTTCCCGCCTCGCGCAGATACTGGAGCATGTCTCTGGTCACGCCTGCGGGGTAGAGATAGAGCAGGCGCAGCCGTTCAAGGCCCGACAGAGGCAGGAGGCCGTCCAGCAGAGTGCGCAGGCCGTGTCTTTCTCCGAGATCCTCGCCCCAGACCGTCAGATCCTGAGCGACGAGGACCAGTTCCTTCACACCCTGATCGAGCAGTTCTCGCGCTTCGCGGACGAGCATGTCCTTCGGATGTGAGCGCAGTTTTCCCCGAATCTGGGGAATGGTGCAGAAGGAACAGGCATGGCGGCAGCCATCGCTGATCTTGAGCCAGGCATAGGACGGTCCCGTGCTGAGCAGGCGTCCGGATGGCGGCGGTGTGGGCAGGCCCAGCCTGCCGGCCAGCAGCGCGGGCCAGTCCTCAAGCTCGTTGTTGTCCAGCCACAGATCCACCTCGGGCAGCTCGGGAGCCAGCGTCTCCCGGCGATAGCGGCCCACAAGGCAGCCGGCCACCACGAGCAGCGGGCGCTTCTTCCCCGCGTCTTCAATGTCGGCGGCCGCCTGCGCTATGGTGCGCACAGATTCCTCTATGGCGGGTTGAATGAACGCACAGGTATTGATGAAGACCAGATCGGCCCGGTCGGCGTCTTCGACGGGCACGACCTTCACGCCGAGCGAACCGAGCAGGCGTTCGGTATCGACCCGGTTTTTGGGGCAGCCGAGGCTGATGGAACAACAGCGCAGAGTCTGGGACATGGGGAACCTCATAGAGAGCGTGTTGACGGAGAGGGCAGTTTGACGGCACAACGGACCAGGCCGCGCGGCCTGTGCCCGTGGTACGCAATATGTCCGCAATGTGCAAGGAGAGTCCCATGAACGCGCAATCCCCCTTTACGTCCGCCGATACGGTGGTGCTGGCGACACGGAATCAGGGCAAGGTCCGGGAACTGGAAGAGCCGCTCAGGGCGTACGGCCTGCGTGTGGTCGGCCTGCATGCCTTTCCCGATCTTCCCGAGGTGGAGGAAACGGGAACGTCCTTTGAGGAAAACGCCCTGCTCAAGGCCCGAACGGTCGCCCGGTTGACCGGCCTGACGGCCATTGCCGACGATTCCGGACTTGAGGTCGACGCGCTGGACGGGGCACCCGGCATCTATTCCGCCCGCTACAGCGACGACATGCCCGACCTGCCAGGAGGGACCAGAGACGGACGCAACAATCTGAAGCTCCTGGCGGCTCTGTCTTCCGTTCCCCTTGGGCGGCGTTCGGCCCGTTTTCGTTCGGTTATCGCCGTGTGTACGCCGGAAGGCCGGACTCTTGTGGCTGACGGGCAGTGGGAAGGACGCATAGGATATGCTCCCCGCGGCAAAAACGGCTTTGGCTACGATCCGTTGTTCTTTGATCCGGAGGTCGGGCGCACCGCGGCGGAACTGTCCCCCGAAGAGAAGATGTCCCGCAGCCACCGGGGCAAGGCCCTGCGCGAACTGCTGCGTCTCTGGCCGTCCTTCTGGGAAAGCCGTTGATTCTTCCTCCGGTCGTCCGTCGTCTGCGTGTGGGGAGAAAGGCGCCTGATGGTAAAGATGGCAATGGTCTTGCTCTGTTGAACAGGATATGCGCCTTGCGGACAGGAAAACGCCGTACAACGTGAATAGTTGCACATTTCCTTCGGGAAGAGTCTTGACTTTTCTCGTTCCGGCGGTGACTCTGTCGGCAGGTTCAGCCCTGTTCGTCATTTGACTTTTCGGTGGAATGCATTCCGCCTGCATAGTATTTTCGTCCCTCACAGGAGTTTTTTTGCCATGAACCAGACTGCTGCCACACTGACGGACCAGATCAAGACGGGCGTCACTCTCTGCAAGGCCATCATGCGGAACGGATACGACGCCTATGCCATCAATGCGCCGCTTCAGAAGCTTATTTTCGACAAGACCGGCATCTTCGACGTGGATATTGCCTGCGCCTGCGATCCTGAAACGCTGTTCAAGATTTTTCCCAATGCGGAGGCCTGCGCCGAAGAGGGCGCGATGGCCATTCTTGAGGAGAACGGCGTAACGCTGCGCTTTTATCCTACCGATGTGGAGGACGCTTCTCACCCGGAACGTGGCCAGTTGCGCGTGACGCCCCGCATGCTGCGTCTGCTTCAGAAGCTGGAAGGGGACAATTTCAACTCCCAGCCTTCCCATGCCACCCGCGAGGATGAAGGGTTCGAGGATTTCGGACGCACCGGCTCAGTATCTCTGGTGGGCATCCCCGGCGTGACGCTGAGCTACAACTATCTGCTTGCCATCCGTGCGCTGCGTTACGCCGCAAACTTTGATCTTCCGGTGGAGCCGCATACGTGGATGGCCATCGTGCAGTCGGCCAACCGCATTCTCGATTATGTGCCCGCGCGGGAGATCATGGAGGAATGGCGGCAGGTCGCGGCCGAATCCATGTGGAAGTTCGTCAGGCTTTTGTTCGACGCCCAGATTTTGCACGGACTGATGCCCGAAGTGGCCGCTCTTGCCTGCGTGCAGCAGGAACGCAACGATGACGGCGTGATCGAAAACATCTTCGATCATACCATCGAATGTATGCGACTGTATCCGGAAGAGGGCCTGGGCATGGACTGGTACGGCGTTCTGGCCACCATGTTCCATGATGTGGGCAAGCTGTATACCGCCGAGCACATGAACGGACGCTGGACGTTCTATCAGCATCACCGCGTGGGGGCGGGCGTCACCCGCAAGATTCTGCGTCGCCTGCATTTCACGCCCGAGGATATTGACCTGATCTGCCATCTGGTCCGGCATCACATGATGTTCCATTTCATGTTGACCGACCGGGGCATCCGGCGTTTCAAGGCCCTTGGCGAAACGGACCGGCTTATCGCCATCTGCCGTGCGGACATCAAGGCCCGGGGCGGCAGCTATACCTATTTCAACCACAACATGAAATACCTGAACCGTGCGGAAACGGCGGAGATCATGCTTGAGCCGCTGCTGAACGGCAACGAGATCATGGAATACACCGGGCTGTCTCAGGGACCCGCCGTGGGCGTCATCCGCGAAGCGCTGCTCAAGGCGCAGATCGCGGGAGAGGTTACTGACCTGGATTCCGCCATTGCCTTCGTGAAGAAGCGCGCGGAACAGATCTGACTTTTTCCCGTTTTTCCGGGGTATTCCCCGGAGACGGTTTTCCGGAAAGCTCCTGTCGCAGGGGCTTTCTGCGTAACAGGCAGGATGCATGCTGGATATTCTTAATTTGACGTACCCTGAACTGGAACGTTTTTTCGTGGAGGAGCTGGGTGAGCCCCGCTTCCGCGCCGGTCAGGTCTGGCAGTGGTTATGGCAGAAGCATGCCGCGAGCTTCGACGCCATGACCGACGTATCAAAGGCACTGCGGGCCAGACTGAACGAGGTGGCGGAGATCGTGATCCCGGAGATCGTGACCGTGCAGACCTCGTCCGACGGCACGGAAAAACTGTTGTTGCGCTTGCGCGACGGCGCTCTCGTGGAAACGGTCATTATTCCCAGTACGGGACAGGATGGTTCCGTACGCATCGCGCAATGCGTATCGTCCCAGATCGGCTGTGCCATGGGCTGTACGTTCTGCAGCACGGGCAGCATGGGATTCGTGCGCAATATGACTGCGGGGGAGATTGCCGGCCAGGTGCTGGCGGCGCGGATTCGGCTGGGGGATGACCGCATCGACCATCCGATCATCCGGAATCTCGTGTTTATGGGCATGGGAGAGCCTTTGCTCAATCTTCGGGAGGTGATCCGTTCTCTGGAAATCCTGCACCACAACAGGGGCATGGATTTCACCACCCGGCGAATCACCGTTTCTACCTGCGGCATCAAGAGCGGCCTGCGCGAACTGGGCGACAGCGGACTGGCGTTTCTTGCCGTCTCCCTGCACGCGCCCGATCAGGAACTGCGCGCCCGGATCATGCCCAGGGCTGCGCGGTGGCCTCTGGACGATCTTATGGAAACGCTGGCGGAATACCCGCTCAAGACGCGGGAGCGCATTACCTTTGAGTATCTTCTGCTCGGAGGGGTCAACGATTCTCCCGAACAGGCCCGGAAGCTGGCGGCTCTGGTTTCCCGGGTCAAGGGAAAGCTCAACCTCATCGTCTACAATCCTTCGGAGGGAGATCCTTATCGTGCGCCTTCTTCGGATGCCGTTCTGGCCTTTGAGAAGGTGCTTTGGGACAGGGGTGTGACCGCCATTTTACGAAAGAGCAAGGGGCAGGACATCAAGGCTGCCTGCGGTCAGCTCAGGTCGGAATGGGAACGGACGAACGGCGGAAGCTGAGGAGATCCATTCACGAAGCATCCGGTATTGAAAACGCCGCGACGGCAGGCCGTCACGGCGTTTTTCGTCTTGAGAGAAGGGTGACTCAGCGAAAACCCAGCGCCGTGTAGCAGCCAAGCAGGCGGATGCTGGCGCATACATCCCACAGTTCCCGCATGATGGGAGCGTAGTCCGGTTTGCAGAGGCTGCATTCAAGGTCGGCGAAGAAGGCGTATTTCCATGGCTCGGCGCGCAGGGGGCGCGACTCCAGCTTGCGCAAATTGATCCCGGAACGGGCGAACAGATCAAGCACGCGGGCCAGAGCGCCCGGCCTGTCCGGGAGAGTGAACAGAACCGAGGTTCTGTCCGCCTCGGGGTTTTCCGCAGGCTGCGGTGCGATGACCACAAAGCGGGTCTGATTATCCGCTTCATCTTCAAGACTGGCGGCAAGCACGGGCAGGGAAAGCAGGGAGGACAGGCTGTGGTGTCCTATGGCCGCCGTATGCGGTTCCTGGAGACATCTGCGGGCTGCGGCCGCCGTAGATTCGACGGATACCAGCACGGCGTGGGGGGCATGTCTGCGCAGCCAGTTCTGGCACTGGGCCAGCGCCTGAGGATGGGAATAGATCGTTTTGATCGTTTCTACGGAGGGTTCCGAGGACAATAGACAATGCTGGATACGGTTGACGAATTCAGCCTGAATATGCACGTCGAACTCGGTGAACAGGTCGAAATTCTGTACGACCGAACCGTGCAGGGAGTTTTCCAGAGGCACGACGCCGAGCGCGCAGCGGCCATCCTGCACGGAGGCGAAAATTTCGCGAAAATTCGCGCAGGGCCGGTACTCCATGAGCTGACCGAGAAAGCCGACTGCGGCAAAATGGCTGTGTGTGCCTTCCGGCCCCAGATAGGCGACCCGCAACGGTTGCTGAAGACTGCGTGAGGATGCGAAAATTTCCCTCCAGATGGCGTGCAGATGAACATTGGGGAGGGGCCCGGGGTTCTTTCCGGCCAGCGCGTTCACAATTTCCTGTTCGCGTTGCGGCCGAAAAATAGGACCACCCGTTCCCGCCTTGAGCTTGCCCACCTCGAGACTGAGCTTCGCGCGGTGATTGAGCAGTTTCAGCAGTTCTTCGTCCACGGCGTCGATCTGGCGACGCAGCGCGACAAGCCCGGACTCATCGCCCGCCATGACCGGGCGGTTCTGACAGGGCGTCTTCGACTGGTTGGCGTCGGACATGAGGTTATGCCTCGTGTATGTTTTCTTGAACACGCATGCCGAAATGGCGTCCTGCCTCATCCGTCCGGCAGAGAACCTCGTCTCCGGGGCGCAGCTCCACTACGCTTACGGGTGTGCCGTCCGGACGGGTCAGGCGAATGGTTTCGGCATTCTGAAGGAAGACGGCACCGGCGCGTCCTTCTGTTTCAGCCCGGATCATGAGCATGGGGCGGACTTCCGTCTTGATGCGTCCCACGGTCGCGAGAGATGTGGACCCGTCCGCCGCGACGACAAGCACTTCATCGCCGGAGGTCAGTTCTCCCACATAGCAGGTCCTGTCTCCAGGCTGGATGGCATAGGCATGTACTCCGCCCGCGTTGATACGGAAGGGGCGTGCCGCCACGTACTCGTTATGCTCGGTTTCGGCATGTACCAGAAAGGTGAATGCGCTGGAGTTGCCGATCAGCATGCCCTGTCCACGTTTCAGCAGGGAGAGCGTATCGACGCAGACCCTGTGCCCAAGCCCTGCATTGCGAACTTCGGTGATGCGGGCGACTTCAAGGTCGAGGCTGCCCTGCGACAGCTTCAGTTCGCTTATGATGCGCTTCAGTTCCCCCATGCCTTCAGGGAGCACCACGATCAACTGAACGCCGCATTCAAGGATGCCCGCCGCAAGCCGCGCTTCGGACAGCGAGGCTGTTTCGAGGCCCAGCCGTGGGGCCACGGCCGGCTGGGCCAGCAGGTTTTCCACGGGGATGATTTCCCAGCCGCGCCGGAGGGCAATGGTTTCTCCGGCGGCGATGCGGCGGGCCAGGTTTTCCTCATCGGCCTTGGAAGAGAGTTCCGCCGAGGGAAGTTCGTCTGCGGAAAAAACGTCGCACAGGGCCAGTTTGCGTACGCCTTCCATATGGGCGGCATCGGTGATGATGCCGTCCACGCCGGATTCAAGGGCCAGCGTCACGGCTTCCTTACTGAAGGGGACGCTTTTGAAATAGATCTTGGGCATGACGTGTAATCCTTATGGTGCGGAATTCATTCGCCCACGATGGCGAGCACCTCGTCCACGGAGCGGCCTTCATGCACCAGAGCGCGCAGGGCGCGGACAAGCTCGACGCGGCGGGGATGCTGGAACACGTTGCGTCCTACGGACAGACCGGCGCCTCCGGCTTTCAGAGAGTCGTCGACCATCTGAAGGAACTGGCGGGTTGTTTCGGTTTTGGGGCCTCCGGCGATGACCACGGGGACGCAGCTTGCGGCGGTTACGTCCGCGAAGCTTTCCATGTCGCCGGTGTAGGGAACCTTCACGATGTCTGCGCCGAGTTCCACCCCTACCCGGGCGCAGTGGGCGACCACTCTGGGATCGTATTCATCGGCGATGCGGGGACCGCGAGCGTACAGCATGGCGAGAAGAGGCATGCCCCAGTCGTCGGCGGAACGGGCTACACGGCCCAGATCGGCCAGCATCTCGCTTTCATTGTCGTCCCCCAGATTAACGTGGACGGAAACGCCGTCGGCGCCGAGGCGGATGGCCTCTTCGACCGTCCCGACCAGCGCCTTGCGGTTGGAGTAGGAGGAAAGAGAGGTAGAAGCGGAGAGATGCACGATGAGTCCTACATCCTTGCCGGTGGAACGATGGCAGCAGCGGCAGATGCCCTTGTGCATGAGCACGGCGTCCACACCGCCGTTGGCGAGGTCGGTGACCGCATCATGCATGTCCACGATGCCGGGGATGGGGCCGACGGTTACCCCGTGATCCATGGGGGTGATGATGGCGCGGCCGGTTTCACGATTGAAGATGCGCTGAATACGAACCTGTTTGCCGAGACTCATGACGTAGACCTCTTGGAGTTTGGGCACGAGACCCTGCGGGAAGCACCTTCCGCGACCAAACAAGAAGGCCGCGGATAAAACCCGCGGCCTCGAATGCTTGTGTGAATGTTGAACAGCTAACCAAGCATTTCGCTACCGCAGGCGCGACCAAAGTAAAAGAAGCCAAAAAACTGGCTGCTTTCAAAATTGGTAAACCAGGTGGCGGTAAAAATGCTCATGCTGTCCTTCAATGGTGTTTTTTTAAAACTAGTCTTGTGTTCCAGATCCTGTCAAGAAAAAATTTGTTTATGCAAAAATGTCATCACCGGGTGAACCGGCGTCGGACCATTCCGAATCGCGGCGGGAACGCATGATGTGCAACGGGACAGGTTGTCTCGACGAAGAGAGTTTTGTTCTTTTATGCAACAAGCCGAATCGGAGAGATCGCCGGGAAACGGTCCGGAAATAATGGCTGTCGGATGCGGAAGGGAAGAAGATGAACCGGGAGGGAAAAGGGGGCAAATCCGCGGTGGAAACGTTGTGCTGTTGGCAGGGGGCTTGCATGCGGCATGAAACGGGATCGCCGCGTTGCAGGACGACATGTTATTCTGCTTGTTTTCTCTATGAAAATCCGAAAACTGACAGAATGGTCCTGTTGTCTTGAATAAGCAGGAGGAGAGAAGCGGAGGTGGAACGGACTGAGATGTGAAAGGTGAACAGAATGAGAAATTTCCGAACACGATTTCTTCTGCGGTCTGAGATTTGTACTATCATGAATGAAAACGGGCGACAGGGATGAAGTGGACCGGGAGAAGACAAAACGGTCGAGAAAAAAATCACGTCTGCTCTTGTGCCCTGAAGTAAAAATGCTTATGTTGAAAACAACAGAGAAGGCTTCGATGGATTGGAGTCTTGCTCCGCAACAACAAGCTCTCTCTACAGAGGAGGGGACCATGCCTAACTTGAAGAAGATTCTGTGCGCGCTGGACCTGTCGGACCAGAGCCAGCAGGTGGCGGAATATGCGACTATGCTGGCCAAGATGTCTGGCGCCAGCATTGTGGCCGTCTATGCCGCTCCTACCTTGACCCAGTATACCGGCTTCCATGTGCCGCCGAACACCATCGACAACTTCGTAGGTGAAATCGTTTCCGGTGCGGAACGTTCCATGACCGATTTCGTATCCGAGAATTTTCAGGGCGTGGAAGCCCGCGGCGTTGTCGTGGTGGGCTATGCCGCCGAGGAAATCCTTGCGCTTGCCGAGAGTGAACAGGTTGATCTGATCGTCATGGGCACCCGTGGCCGCAAGGGAATTGACCTCATCCTGTTCGGTTCCGTGGCTGAAAAGGTCGTCAAGAATGCCACCTGCCCGGTTCTGACCATTCGCCCCATCGACGAAGACTAGTTCCGGAACGCAGTTTCCCGTTTTCATGACAGCCGGTGGACATGGTGCTTTTATGCTCCATGCCCGCCGGCTGTCGTCGTTGTGGGCAAGGGGTGGAACGGGCATCCGTTTCAACGATGGAAAAGAACATTTCAGTGATGGACGCTGGTTGCGCCGCCGTCACGAATTCCTTTCTGCGTATTGCAGAGCCTTCCTTACCCTCCCATGCCATGACAGGTGTTCAGGCCTGAGGCGTGGAAGGACGCCGTCGCAGGCGCACCGCCGATTCCTGTCCCTTACCTTCGCAAGACAGTTGTCTGGCGGGTGGAAATCATCTGAACCGGAACGTTTCTCTGGAGAAGACATGGCGATCCGTATGGATGCGGGGCAGCCTCCTTTCCTGCGTGCGCGGGAAAGACGATTTCAACCGGGCTTCGGAAGAAAGTCGGCTGCCGGATGCGGTATAGCTGTTTACATCGCATTCGGCAGCCGTTCCGAAGAAGGCAAAAGGGGAATAAGTCTAAAACAAACTGATTTGCTTTGCTATTTTCTGCGTATGCCGGATGAGTCTGCTGCGCTGGAACAGGTCGGGCAGGTCGGCGAGAAAGGGGGAAGGGGAAAGACGCAGCATATGCCCGTACAGCTGGCGCTGGTCAGCATGACTGGCGAAAACGGCATCCTGCGCCCGAGTGATGCCGACATAGAGCAGGCGACGTTCCTCTGCGAGGTCGGCTGCGGGCAATCTGTTTTCATCGGAGTCCGCGCCGGTGTGCAGCAGTGCGTCCATGCCGGAGAAGGGCAGGAGGCCCGCTTCCAGCGCAGGCAGAAAGACGGCCCGGAATTCAAGGCCCTTGGAGGCGTGCAGCGTCATGATTTGAACCTGTTCCGCCTGTTCGCGGACAAGATCAAGATCCTGCCGCAGACGCACCCACTGAAGCAGATCCGGCCAGTTCTTGTGTTCCCGATAGGCGCGAGTCAGTCCGATGAAAGCCGCAGACTCACGGAAGAGCGCGTCGAATGGCGGCACAGGGTCTCCCTTGAGCAGGGCTGACGGCCCCTTTTCCCACAGCGCGGCGGTCAGGGAATCGGGCAGAACAGGGGGCATCGGCGCTTCCGGAAAAGGAAGAGGAATGCCGAAATGCGCTCCGGCCAGCGCGAGCAGCAACGCCGTGGCCGGGTCTTCCCAGAAGGGAGCCGCCTCGGGCACGGAGCAGGGAATACCTCGTCTGTCCAGCGCGGCACGTAGAGGAGGGATGAGGGCCTTCATGCGCACAAGCACGGCGATTTCACCGGGGCTGCACGGCGTATCCAGTTCCGCCTTTCTTGTACGGGACCGGGCATCCTCAAGCGTGTGCGAGGTGCCGCCGAGCAGATTCGCGATCTGGTCCGCGATCCAGGCCGCTTCCTTTTTGCCGTCAGGGGCATTGAACAGATGCAGGGAGGCATTTGTCGTGCGAGTCGGCGTGAGCTGGCCGCAGGCGGCCCGGGGGCCGAGAAGGCTGGAGGCGGAAAGCAGAATGCCGGCTGCGGAACGATGGCTTGCGGAGAGAGTCACCGTTTCCATATTCGGCCAGAAGGAGGTCAGAGCCGCCCTGATATCCGGGGTTGCGCCACGGAATCCGTAAATGGCCTGATCCGGGTCGCCGATGCCGAAGAAGCCCGAGCCGTCTGCGGCTCCGGATGTCCGTCCGGCGGGGAGAAGGGCATGAACAAGCGCGATCTGCAATGGTGAAAAGTCCTGAATTTCATCGACGAGCACATCGCTCCAGAGAGGCCGGGCTTCCCCGGAGACGAGCTGGCGCAGCCAGTGCTCCAGCAGGTCGGTGTAGTCGGCAAGGCCGCGTTCGGTCTTGTAGGCGCGGTAACGCTGCAGACTGAGAGCAAGCTCCGTGTTTTCTGCCTGTCCTCTGGTCCACGCTTCCAGGCGTTCACGAGCCAGAGACAGCGCGGCCCATGCCCGGCGCAGGAAGGTCTTGTCGGCGTCAGGGTTGGCCTTGGTGAAACAGCCGCGGGCGGCTTCCTCGGACAGAACAACAGGCTGTTCGCCGGACCACTGGGCAAGAGCCAGAGCATGGAGCGTATCGGCGTCGGGAAGTTTTCCGTCGGGCAGGGCCTGCTCCAGGCGTTCCTTGAGTTCAGCCGCCGCGCGCCGGGTAAAGGTAACGGCGAGGATTCTTTCCGCCGGAACGCCTTCATGCCGCAACCGCTGAATGCGGCCTACCAGCGTACGGGTTTTGCCCGCCCCGGGTCCCGCGAGGACGAGGACGGGATGTGGCCCTGCGTCAATGGCCCGCAGCTGCGCTTCGGAATAGGGGAAGGATGTCGGATCGGCGGAGCTGGAGCCGGAAACTGTTTCCGGGGAGAGTTTTCCCCCCGCGGCGTGCGAGAACGAGGACTGCTCCGCCGCATGGGCGAAGGCCGCAAGCAGGGACGATTCCTCCTGTTTTTTGCGCCGGACGCGAACGGCCGGCGCGTCCTTTGGGGGCGTGGGAGATGTGAGGTCGAGCAGGGAAGATTCTTTTCCTGAACCTGCGGCAAACAGGCTGGCGCTGCGATAGCGTCCGGAAACGAAGGCTTTCCGTTCCTCTTCGGGAAACACGCGGACTACGCCGTATTCGCCGTCGTAACCGCCTTCGCGGATCACATCGCCGCGGCGCATGCGCGCGACGGCTTCCCCCAGAGCGTCCCAGTGCTGGCGCAGATCAGATTCGGGAACATTGTGCAGAATATCCAGTTCAGACCCGAACAGCCGTACAAGCTCGGCCTGCCTGGCCTGCACCTTGCGGCTTTTGGGACCGACTCCAAGAAGCTCGCCGAGCATTTCCGGAAGCGGGAACAGTGAAACGAAGCCCGGATCATTGGCGGGCATGACCGGAGTCTGTCGGTCCGCCAGCGCCATGACTCTGTGCAGAACGCCTACCGTGAGCGTTTTTCCGCAGACGGGGCAAATATTGCCGAGCTTCATGGATTCGCCGGGTTCAAGGACCACGTTGCAGGCGCGATGACCGTCCAGATGGTATTTTCCTTCTTCCGGGAAAAACTCCACGGTCCCGTGGAACACGCAGTCGGCATCGGTGGCGGCTGCTTCCCCGCGCGCGGTACGGCGCAGAGCCTCGAACAGACCGTCGTAACTGGGCTGACCGCTGAACAGATTGGCTTCGCGACCGAGATTCTCGCCCGAGTGGGCGTCGGAGTTGGAGACAAGGGCGTAGCGGTCGAGTGCGCTCCACAGGCGGTTCATGCCCGGGTCGGAGGAAAGGCCGGTTTCCAGCGCGAAAATATGGGATGAAAGAGAACCGAAGCAGTCTTCCAGCGTGTCGAAACCGGACTTCGAACCGAACAGGGAGAACCACGGCGTCCAGATATGTGCGGGAATAAGCACGCCGCGTTCGTCCGTCTCCAGCACCATCTCCAGCAGATTTTCCGAATCCAGACCGAGAATGGGGCGTCCGTCGGAAGTAATGTTGCCGATGGCCGCGAGCTTGGCGGACAAGGCGTCGGCGCTTTCCAGCGTAGGCATGTACACGAGATTGTGAACCTTACGGACCGCCCCGTCCTTTTTGTAGATGGAGCTGATTTCCGCCTCAATGAGGAAGAGCGGGTCCGGCGTGTCCGCGGGACGAACGAAGCCGGGAATTTCTTCCTCCACGGGAACCTGCTCCCGAACGCGGTACAGACCTGTATTGTCGTCGAACACGAGGTCGCGGCGCAATTCCTCACGCCATGCGGGATGGGTGAAGTCCCCTGTGGACATGATGGACAGGCCCTTGATCAGGCTCCAGGCCGCCAGATTGCGGACGTTCAGTCTGCCGCTGGTGGCGCGGGAGAAACGGGAATGGACGTGAAGGTCGGCGCGGAATGTTTTCATGGCGGGAGCCTAGCGTAAAAGCGGGCAAAACTCCAGCGAGACGGAAGTGGGGTTCCCGTCGCTTCCCCGCAGAATCAGGGGCGGCTCCACCTGAAGAGGCGTCCGGCCTGTGCGCCGGGCCTCTACCAGCGCCCAGACGGCGGGGGCCGTGTCGGAGGGATGGACAAGGCGCAGCCGCAGTGGATTGAATGCCCCGGAATGAAGCGCCGCAAACATGTCCGGGAGGCGGTCCGCGCCTACGACGCAGACGAAGCGTCCGCTGGGGTCGAGCAGGGTCGCGGCGGCGCGAACAAAGAGGGGAAAGGTGCCCGCATTGCCGAACAGCGCCTTCCGACGAGCTTCCGTTGCCGGCATTCGTCCTGTTTTTTCCAGCCGCCACGGCGGATTGGCGAGAACAAGAGCTGCCCTGCCGTGGCTGTTGCGGATGGTCGAGGCCGTATGCGGCCATTGGGGGGAGGAGAAATCGATCGTCAGTGCGGCGAAGTGACGCTCCAGTCCCAGGTTGCGGGCATTGCTCCTGGCTGCCGCTACAAGCTCTTCATTCCTGTCGAGTCCATAGCAGAACGGTTCCGATAGATTTTCGGCGTGTTTCGGAAACCGTACCGTTTCAAGTTCTCCCGCCGCATTGCGGGGCAGCCCCGCGAGCCGCAGAGCGGCGAGTCCCACGATGCCGCACCCCGTACCGAGATCAATCCACAACGGTCCGGGAGAGCTGTGGGACGCGGACGGCTTTCCCCTGCATCCGGAAGCCGAGGACAGCGCGAATGCCGCGAGCAGCAACGCGTCGGCGCTGAAGCGGAAGCTGCCCGGAGGCTGAAACAGCCCCCGGGGAAAGCGGGCGATCCCATCGGACTCGGCAACCATCGACAGTTTCCTGAATGCGTTGGAGATTACGGCGTGTCGTTCTGGATAACTTTGGGGTTCTAATCGAAGACGGCGTCGATGGCCTGCCGCGACGTAGTCACGAGGCTGACCAGCTCCCGACCTATGGCCACATGTTTGGGATGCTCCGCATATACCTTGAGCGCCTCGGCATTTTCATGCACGCTGGTCAGCAGTACCTGCACGGGAAGGGTACTTGACTCAAGGAAGTTGACGGCCACTTCGATAGAGAGCAGACCGGGGATCTGGCCTCTCAGGGCTTCGGCGCGCTGTTTCATGAGCGCGGCGTTTTCCGCGGCGGTGCGGCCCTCGGCTTCAGGCTTCAGTGTCCACCAGACGATATGACGAATCATGACGGCTCCTTTAGGGGAAAGTTGGGTTAGTTTTCCATGCCGGGAAAGGCATCCACGAACTGAACCTTGAGATCGCCGAAGGCGTTCACATAGCGGATCGTGAAATCGGGGAAGGCTTCCACGAACTCCCAGCGTCCGCAGGAGTCGGGAAAGGCGGAAACCTGCTGCACCCTGATGTCGGGAAAGGCGTTGACGACTTCCACGTCGAAGTCGGCGAAGGCGTTTACGACCTGCACCCGGCCATACAGCCGTTTGCCGTTGAGGGTGCAGTCTCCGGCAAGCGCCGGGGCGGTGAGTGTCAGGAGCAGGGCCGCGAGGAGAAATGTCTTGAACATGGGAACAGTTCCAGATGAGGTTAGCCGGTGACGCGCACGGCCCAGGCTGCCTGCCCGTAGGCGATGCTGCCGTCGCCCGGAGGCAGGGAGCGGTGCAGGAGAGGAACAAGACCGCGTCGCAGCAGAGCGGCGGGCAGCAGCACGGCAAGCGTTCTGTTGTGCAGAACGCCCCCCGCCATGGCGACGGTGCGAATACCGGTCCTGCGGGCGCCGGCAAGAGCCAGATCAGCCAGCCCTTCGGCCAGTTCCGTATGAAAGCGACGGGCCAGCAGGGGAATGGGGATTCCGGCCAGACGTTCCTGAAACAGTCTGCGGAACGCGGCGGGTACGTCCAGTTCCAGAAGATCGTTGCGTTCATGGACGGCGAAGAGGCCGGAAGGTGGCTCAGAGGCATGGCGGACCGTTGTCTCCTGTGCTTCTTCCAGCCGGATGGCAGCCTGTCCTTCGTACGTGACGACCGGACAGAGTCCAAGCAATGCGGCGGCCGCATCGAAAAGTCTGCCGCAACTGGACGTCAGGGGTGCGGAACCGCGTCCGATCAGTTCCAGCAGGGCGGGGAGCAGCCGGAAATTGAAGGAAGGACTCCGGGAGGTGAAAAACAGATCTTCTCCCTGTTCAGCAAGCTGCTGAAGCAGAAACGCATCTCCGTGGAGTCCGAGAAGCCCCGCCGCGATGCGCCACGGTTCGCGGATGGCCGCTTCGCCGCCGGGCAGGGGAAAGGGAGAAAGTCTGCCCAGCCGTTCCCCGAACGTCTTTTCGGAATGAACGTCCGCCGGATGAACGTACAGCAGCTCTCCGCCCCAGATGGTCCCGTCAGGACCGTATCCCGTCCCGTCAAGCGCGAGTCCCAGCGCGGGGGCTTCATGGCCATGCTCGGCAAGCACGCCATAAATATGGGCGAAGTGATGCTGCAGGCGGAGAACGGGAAGACCGGAGTCCAGCGCGTATGCGGTGGACAGATAATCAGGGTGCCTGTCGCAGACCACAGCCTGCGGGGACACTTCAAGCAAGCCGGCGAGATGCTCGGCCATTTCTCCGAAGAAGGCAAACGTTTCAGGATTCTTGAGGTCCCCGATATGCTGACTGACGAAAGCGAGGTCGTCCCTGGTCAGACAGAGTGTGTTTTTCAGTTCGGCGCCGACGGCGAGCAGAGCGCCTCCCGTCCGGTGATGGGGAACGGGGAGCGGCAGGGGACGGGGAACGAAACCGCGCGCTCGACGAAAGAAATGAAGCGGGGCTTCGGCGGCCGTCCGCGGAGGCGTGACTGAAAGTGCATTCTGTTTCGGGTCAAAGGGGATCTCGACGCGGACTACGGAGTCATCGGCGCGGACGAGGATGTCCCGGTCGTGCAGAAGAAAGCAGTCGGCAATGCCGCTCAGTCGGCGAAGGGCTTCCCGGTTGCCGAGGGCGATGGGTTCTCCTCCCGCATTGCCGGAGGTCATGACCAGAGCCGGAATTCCGGAAATATTTCGGGAAAAGGCTTCAAGCAGGAGGTGATGCAGGGGAGTATAGGGCAGCATGAGGCCTATGTCGCGAAGATCCGGCGCGAGGGCATTGGGGAGGATGCCGGGCAGGCGGTGCAGACTCACGATGGGGTGTTCCGGGGATTCCAGCACGGCGGCTTCGACTGGAGAGAGTTCGGCGACGCGTTTGGCCGTTTCCAGATCGGGGACCATGATCGCAAGGGCCTTGTGCGGCCTTTGCTTGCGTTCGCGCAGGGCGGCGATGGCATGGTCCCCTTCCCCCGGAACGGCGCTGCACACAAGATGGAAGCCGCCGAGTCCCTTGACGGCGGCAATATGTCCGGCGGCGAGAAGTTCAGCCAGCTTTTCCATGGCTTCCTGCCCGATGGCGAGTTCGGTTCCCGTTGGGTCGGTCAGTCGGACATGAGGACCGCACACAGAGCAGGCGTTGGGCTGGGCGTGGAAGCGACGGTTTTCCGGATCGGCGTATTCCGCTGCGCACTCCGGGCAGAGAGGAAAGCAGCTCATGGAGGTGGAGGCGCGGTCATAGGGGATGGAGCGGGTGATGGTGTAGCGCGGTCCGCAATCCGTACAGTTGGTGAAGGGATAACGATAACGGCGGTTCGTCGGGTCGCGCATGTCCCGCAGACAACGCGCGCAGGTAGCCACATCCGGACTGACCAGCACGGCATGGCCGTGATGCCCTTCGCTGGCTGCGATGCTGAAGGTGGCTTCTTCGGGAGCAAGCGTCAATTCCGAACGCTCTTGGGCTGTGATGCGCGCCAGCGGGGGCAACTCGTCATGCAGGGCTCGTTCGAAGGCGGCCAGACGATCTTCTTCGCCCTGTACTTCGATACGCACACCCTCCGACGTATTGCCCACATGTCCCGTAAGACCGAGCCGTCGGGCCACACGATAGACAAAGGGACGAAATCCCACCCCCTGCACCTGCCCGCCGACGATGTAGCCGTACCGTTTCATGATCGTGAACCAGTGTCCTCGCTGAACTGTTGCCCGGCGTTGCATGGCCGCCGTTTTCGCAGTGTATCCATCCCCGCCGCGAATGGAAAGACATTGTGCAGCCTTTCCGGGGACGTTCCTGCTCCGGTAAATAATCCGGTTTTCCGGGACGGGGCTTGCGATTATGCTTTCAGGTCATGCCCTGAGTCGTATCCATGCGAGACAGGCCGGTTTGCGGAAGACGTGGCCCGCCCTGAAGAAGGTTGGCCGCCGTCCCGGGGCGTCCTGATGTAACGTGTGTACGCCAGTTATGAGAAATTCGTCGTAGCTACGGTATGTTCTGTAAAGCATGGCCTGAGTCTGGCTGCGGAGACTCTCGCGAATCTGACCTTGCGGGGCGCGTCGTTCGTTTGATATAAGTAAAAGAAGTTTTCAAGAACGTTTTGCACGGCCTGATGCCGGGAGCCTTCATGAGCGCATTTTTCCTCCGGGAGCAGACTCTGGGCGGTCTGCTGGACGATATCGTCGCCCGTTTTCCCGACAACGAGGCGGTTGTGCATGCGGACCACAATTTTTGTCGCAGCTGGGCCGGCTTTTCGGCGGACGTGGACGCCACGGCCAAAGGGCTTATGGCTCTTGGCGTGCAGAAGGGCGAAAAGATCGCCATCTGGGCCACCAACGTGCCGCACTGGCTGACCGTCATGTTCGCCGCCGCACGGATCGGCGCGATCATGCTGACGGTGAATACCAATTATCGCGACAGCGAGCTGCGCTATGTGCTGCAGCAGTCCGAGAGCGAGAATCTGTTCCTTGTCGAGGGGATACGGGATCACGATTTCGTGGCCAGCATCTATGAGGTCGTTCCCGAACTGCGCCGCCGTCGTCGCGGTCCGCTGCGCTGCGAATCCTTGCCGCATTTGCGGCGCGTCTTTCTTTTGGGGGGGGAGCCGCACCGCGGAATCATGCCCATGCCCGAGCTGATGGAGCTGGGCCAGACCGTTTCCGACGAGGAGTACGCGGTCCGCAAGGCCGAAGTTTCCCCCTATGACGTCGTAAATATGCAGTATACTTCAGGAACAACGGGTTTCCCGAAGGGCGTCATGCTCACCCACGTCAATATTCTCAACAACGGATACTGGATCGGTCGTCATCAGAATTTTTCGGATCGGGACAGGGTATGCCTGCCCGTGCCGCTGTTCCACTGTTTCGGCTGCGTGCTCGGGGTCATGGCCTGCGTCAATCATGCGGCGACCATGGTCCTGCTGGAGACCTTTTCTCCTGTGCAGGTCATGACGGCAGTGGAGCAGGAGAGGTGCACCGCCCTGTACGGCGTTCCGACCATGTTTCAGGCCATTCTGGATCATCGCGTCTTTTCGCGTTTCGACTTCAGTTCTCTGCGGACTGGAATCATGGCCGGCTCGGTTTGTCCCGAACCTCTCATGCGTCGGGTCATGGACAAGCTGAACATGCGCGAGGTCACCATCTGTTACGGATTGACCGAAGGGTCTCCCGTAATGACGCAGACCCGGATCGACGATCCCGTGGATGTACGGGTGCGTACCGTGGGGCGCAGCATGCCCGGAATCGAGGTGGCCATCCTGGACCCGGAAACGAAGCTGGAAGTTCCACGCGGCGTCGTCGGCGAGATATGCTGCCGGGGCTACAACGTCATGAAGGGCTATTACAAGATGCCCGAGGCCACGGCGCAGGCGGTCGACGCGGATGGCTGGCTGCATTCCGGCGATCTGGGCTGCATGGATGAAGCCGGCTACGTCGTCATCAGCGGCAGAATCAAGGACATGATCATCCGGGGAGGCGAGAACGTCTATCCGCGCGAGGTGGAAGAATTTCTGCTTGGAATGGACGGCGTGGCCGACGTACAGGTGGTCGGCGTACCGAGTCGGCGTTACGGCGAGGAAGTCGGCGCATTTATCCTGGCGAGGGAAGGGGCGGATATCGCTCCGGAAGACGTGCGGGATTTCTGCCGAGGTCATATCGCCTGGTACAAGATTCCCCGCTATGTCGCTGTGCTGGATTCTTTTCCGCTCACGGCCAGCGGCAAGGTGCAGAAGTACAGGCTGCGCGAAATGGCGGGCCGGTATTTCCCCGAGGCGATGCGTGAACGGCATGAGCGAATGGTACCGGGCGGACCGGAACGGTTTGCGGGATGACCCGGCGGGGCCGGGTATTTGAGGGAGAGATGATGAGCGACATGACGGTTCCCGGTTTGAGCGGGAACGATTGCATTTCGGTGATCGGCATGGCCGGCGCCGGCAAGAGCACCATTGGGCGCGCTCTGGCTGAACGGCTGGAATGGGCGCATGTAGACACGGATTTTCTTATCGAGAGCGCATACGGAGCCCGATTGCAGGATATCGCCGATGCTCTGGGCAAGGAGGCTTTCCTTGATGTGGAGGCGCAGGTGATCGGCTCGGTCCGCATTCAGCGCGCGGTCCTGTCCACCGGGGGCAGCGCCGTGTATCGGCCCGAGGCCATGCAATATCTCACGTCTCTCGGTCCCGTAGTCTATCTTGATGTTCCGCTGGAAGTCATTCTTGAGCGCATTGCGCGCAAGCCGGACCGGGGACTGGCCATCGCACCGGGGCAGACTGTGGAAGACCTGTTTCGCGAGCGCGAAATCCTTTATCGTCAATGGGCCACCTGCACCGTAGCTGCGGCGGAAATATCCGTCGCGCGTTGCGTCGAGACCATTCTGGAGCGGCTTGCCGAATCCGGTCCTGCTGGAGAACGGGCAGGAAAATGATGGAAGACCGGTTCTCCCGGAGTGCCCCCGGGACACTTTCCGGAGAAGGGCGAAATGGAACGAACGGCACGGCGGATTCCGGCGGAGACGGGTTCGCTTCCCGGCAGGGTTCGGTTGCGGGGAGATACAGGCTTGGCCGAGGAGCCAGATTGCGGGGAGTCGTCGTGCGCTGGCTTCCCATGTTTTTCATGGGAGGGCTTTTCGCTTGGTTCGGTACGGCGCTGGTTTCAGGGGAACCGTTTTACGACTGGCAGTGGTACAGGGTATGGCGCTTTCTGGGGCGCTGGACGGCAGACGGTTTTGTTCCCGGACTCCTGCTGGAGGGGCTGATCGCAACGCTGGAGATTGCAGGAGCGGGGCTGCTGGTTTCCGTCGTCGCAGGACTGGGAGCCGGGCTGCTGCGGCTTTCTCCGTGGCCGACGGCCCGGGGGCTGGCGGTTCTGTACGTGGGCTGCATCCGTAACACGCCGCTTTTGCTGCAGCTGTTTTTTGTCTATTTCCTGCTGGCCCCGGTACTGGATCTGGGGCCGTTCGGTTCCGCTGTTCTGGCGCTCGGCATCTTTGAGGGGGCCTACGTCGCGGAACTGGTCAGGGCCGGGGTGCTGGCCGTGCCCCGGACTCAGTGGGAGGCCGGAATCAGCCTTGGTTTTGGCCCGGCGACTACGCTGCGACTGATTATTCTGCCGCAGGCCATGCGTCTCATGTTGCCTTCCCTGACCAACCAGCTCGTCTCCCTGATCAAGGATACGTCTCTGGTCAGCGCCATCGCCGTAGCGGATCTGACCATGCGGGCTCAGGAAATCATTGCGGACACGTTTCTGACGTTTGAAATATGGTTGCTGGTCGCCGGACTGTATCTGCTGCTTGCGCTGCTTGTTTCCTTGCCCATACGCTGGCTGGAGTTGCGGCGGGGCGGACGCTGAAGCGCGTCCTGAAGGTATTTCATGTCGGATGATCGGCTGCGGGAATCATATGCAACGGATTTTGGAGGGTATGGATATGAAAAAGCTCTTTTTTCTGTTTTTGACCGTCGTCGCTCTGATGACGCTGACCGTGTCGCACTGGGCGCAGGCCGCTCCGGCCAGAGGACCCATGATCGACGACGTGGTCCGCCGCGGCGTGCTGCGTGTGGGCTTTTCCTCCTTCGTGCCGTGGGCCATGCAGGACAAGAACGGCGAATTCATCGGGTTCGAGGTCGATGTCGCCCGCAGACTGGCTTCGGATCTGGGCGTCGAACTTCAGCTTGTCCCTACACGCTGGTCCGGCATCATTCCGGCGTTGCTTTCCGGCAAGTTCGACGTCATCATCGGCAGCATGAGCGTTACGCCCGAACGAAATCTCAAGGCGAATTTCACCGTTCCGTATGACCATGCCGCCATTGAGGTCATGGCCAGCAAGGAGAAGACGGCAGGAATGAAGTTCCCCGAAGATTTCAACAAGCCCGAGGTGATCGTGGCTTTGCGTACCGGCAGCACGCCAGTGCCCGTGGCCAGGCGGGTTCTTCCAAAGGCCACGTTCCGCCTGTTCGACGACGAGGCTCCGGCCGTGCAGGATGTGCTTGCAGGTCGTGCCCACCTCATGTTTTCTTCCGCGTCGCTGCCCGCCCTTGAGGTCATCCGCAATCCCGACAAGCTGTATCAGCCGTCCACGGAAGCCTTTTACCGGCAGCCCGTGGGCATGGTCATTCGGAAGGGCGACGTGGACAGCCTGAACGTGCTTGACAACTGGATTCGCGCAGTGGAGGCGGAAGGCTGGCTGAATGAGCGCAAGGCCTACTGGTTCCACAGCACGGACTGGGAATCCCGGGTGCAATGAGTTTGCGCGGAACTCCCCGACAGTGGTCGCCGTATGACGGCCCCGGCGAAAATTCGCAGTCGGGGAGTCTCGCGTCTCGCCTTGGTCCGGTCGATGCGGCGCTTCTGCTGATCGTGGCGGCGTGCTGCACCCTGTTCGCATGGAAGGCGGGCGAGGATGCGGGATACGTCTGGAACTGGAGCGTGATGCGGGATTTTCTGGTCCGGCACACCCCGACCGGCTGGGAACCCGGATTGCTGCTGCGCGGTTTGTGGGTCACGATTCGTCTTGGCCTGTGGTCCATGCTGCTGGCCCTGTGCGTAGGGGGCATGCTCGGCGTCGCGTCTGCCCGCAAAAGAGGGCCCGGTGTGCTGCCGGTAAGGCTCTACGTGCAATTGATCCGCAATACGCCGCCGCTGGTTTTACTGTTCCTGATCTATTTTTTTGCTGGAAACGTCCTGCCCCTGGATGCGCTTGAGACGCTTATCGGACTGGCGCCCGGGTGGTTGCGCGAAATCGTCGATGCGGGCTTCGCTCCGGCAGGACAGCGTGATCGCATGATCGCCGCCGTACTGACGCTGGGACTGTATGAAGGGGCCTATGTCACGGAGATTGTTCGGGGCGGTATCGAAAGCGTGCACCGAAGCCAGTGGGAGGCTTCGGCGGCTCTGGGATTTTCGAAGGCGCAGCAGCTCAGGCTGATCATTTTTCCGCAGGCCCTGCGCGCCATGTTGCCCCCACTGGCCGGACAGGTCATCTCCACATTCAAGGATTCGGCCCTTGCTTCGCTCATCTCGTTGCCGGAACTGACGTTCCAGAGTCTTGAGGTGATGGCCGTCAGCCGGATGACCTTTGAAATCTGGATTACTTCCGGCACACTTTATCTGCTGTTGGGGCTGGTTTGCGCCTGGTATGGACGAAGGCTGGAAAAAAGGACTGCATGGAGAGCCTGACCAGACTTTTTTCCTGATTCTTTCGGAGTTCCTGCCAGATTCGTTCCGTATCGGGACGAGTGTCGCTTGCCCTGACGAACCCGGCTGATCGTCTTTCGTGGCGTTTGTTTCAGTGCCGCCAGCCGGTAAGGGAACAGCCGCGTCCGGCTGAAGAAGGGGCTGTGTTGCCGGAGCAAAGAGAAAGGCGCACCAAACCTCTGAAAGGCGTGCGCTGGGACTTGACCTGCGTGGCCGGAGAAACGTAGTGTGCCGTTTTTTCTCTGTCACATGGGGCATTGTATGAAGTGGTTTACGCACAAGGCCGTAGCTGTGGCCGGAGCTCTCGCTGCGGGAGCGCATGCGGGAGCGCTGGTGGCCGTGCTTGTTGGAAGCGTATTGCCTGACATGGTCGATACGGCGATCGCACATGGAGACAAGAAGGTCTGGCGGCGCATCCACCGGCAGACGTCACACTGGTTTGGCTGGTATGTTCTGCTGATTCTGCTGGGTTTCACTCTGCCGTTGCAGGAGGTCACGGCGGATCTGCTGCGCGCGACCAATATTTCGTTCCCCGGAGTCTCCCGCAGCGCCTTGTCCGGGGCCGGGGAGCTGGGAAACGATCTGATCGTCTGGGTGGGCATCGGCGGACTTGTCCATGTTCTGCTTGACGCGCTGACGCCCATGCGGGTTCCCGTGTATCCCTTCGGAGGCAGCAAGCGGTTCGGCATCAGTCTCGTCAGCACCGGCACATGGCAGGAATACACCTTTCTCGTCGTCGCACTGGGGGCCATTGCCGTGCAGTTCGAAAAGGCGCGGGGTGTTCTCGCCGCCGTATTGCGCGAGCTGTTCTGAGACGCTCACGGGAGGGGGAAGCCGTTGAGAAAAGGCGTTTGAACCGCGCAAAGGGAGGCCAGGAAGGGGACGCCCTGCCGCCGGTTTCCCGGTCTAGTTTCCCGTATTGCCTTCTTCCACGCGAATCATGCGATAGCCCACTCCCACATGGGTCTTGATGCAGTTGCATTGCGGGGAGGCCTGCTCCAGCTTTTTTCTCAGTGTCGCCATGAAGACGCGCAGGGAAGGCAGATTTTGATCAAGGGCGTTTCCCCATACCGTCTGGAGGATGAATCTGTAGGTAAGAACCTTGCCCACATTATGGGCAAGCAGGCACAGGAGTTTGTACTCCATGGGGGCCAGATGGATTTCCTTGCCTGCCACAGTTACGCTGCCGGCTGCGTAGTCCAGAAAGAGGACGCCGTTTTCAAAGGAATTTTCGTCGTGCGAGCCTCGATCCCGGTCATAGCGTACCCGCCGCAGGGCCGCCCGCAGTCTGGCCAGCAGCTCTTCCACGCTGAAGGGCTTGGTCAGGTAGTCGTCGGCCCCCGCATCCAGCGCGGCCACCTTGTCGTCTTCTTCGCTGCGGGCGCTGACCACGATGATGAACATCATGCTCCACTGTCTGACGGCTCTGATGACTTCCGCTCCGTCCATGTCGGGCAACCCCAGATCAAGCAGCATGACGCCGGGATTGCTGCGCGCGGCCTCGGCAAGGGCGGCGCGCCCTGTGGAAACCAGAACGACATCCACCTCCTGCCGTTCCAGCGTTGCTGAAATAAGCGAACGGATGGCCTTGTCATCCTCTACAACCAGTACGCGTTCCCGGAAAAACGGAGCGTTGTTGAGTTCGGAAACCATGACTACTCCTGCATGGAGCTGCATAGCGGAAGCCCTTCGGCTTCGCGTTGCAGATTGAAGAAAAATACCGTGCCGCCGGGGACATTGTCGCGGACGCCGATTTCTCCGCCCATAGCCCGGATGATGCTTCTGCACAAGGCGAGGCCTATGCCCATGCCGCGTCTTCCGTCTCCTTTTCCCGTGGATGTCGTGTAAAACATTTCAAAGATATGTTCCTTGTCAGCACTGGGGATGCCGGTTCCCTCGTCCGCAACTTCCACTATGATTTCTTCCCCTTTGGGGAAAGATCTGACGGTTATCGAGGAGTCGGGAGGCGAATGCTGGATGGCGTTGTCCAGCAGATTGACGAGGACCTGCACAGTCAGGCGGGCATCTACGCGGGCAAGCAGAAGCGACGAGGAAAATTCCGTTTTCAGCGTGCGGGTTCCGGCCCTCTGTCTGGCGACGTTTACAGCCTCCTGCACGATGTCTTCCACGAGTTCGGCTTCCATGCGCAGGGTGAAGCCGTACTGCTCGATGCGGGTCAGAGCAAGGATGTTTTCCACCATGTCGACAAGATAGCGGGCCTCCTCTTCAATGGCGACGCTCAGTTCCCGTCTTCGTGCAGGCGGCAGAGTATCCGTATTGCTGGAAAGCATGGCGGCATTGCCGTAAATGGAGGTCAGGGGCGTGCGCAGGTCGTGGGAGATGGTGCGCAGGACGTCGGCATGCAGTTTTTCCTGTTGCGCCTTGGCCTGTATTTCCGCATTAGCGCGGACCAGACGCTCCTTTTCGATGGCGAGGGCGCATTCGCCGCTCAAGGTGAGCACCACATTTTTTTCCACGGCGTCAAGTCCCCGTATTTCCCTGTCGTCGGTTCCGGCGAAGCCAAGAACGGCGAAGACTACATTATGGCTGGCTATGGGCATATACCGACAAAAGGCTCCGGGCAGGGTATCCGTGCCTGCCCCGGCAGGCCGATTGTTCTTCATGACCCACTGGGCCACGCTTCTTTCGTTATTTCTGGTAAGCAGGGTGGCTGCTGCCGGGTCATCCCGCCCGTCAGTTCCAAGATAGACCTGCGGCGGCTTCAGCCTGCCGTCGTCGACCGGGTAGCAGACGACGTGACATCCCAGCAGACTGCGGAACTGCCGGCAGACCTCGGACAGCATGTCTTCCTCGTTTTCGGTCTGCTGCAGGCGCCGGCTGTTGATCAGCATGAGTTCTGTGTAGGCCGCTCTGCGGATGCTCTGTCTGGCCTGCGACCGGGCGCGGCTTGTGAGCGCGCTGGCCGACAGCGCGACCAGAAACATGAATGCGAAGGTGATGAAATAGTTGAGGTCGTACACCGAAAGGGTGAACAGGGGCGGCACGAACAGACAGTCGAACAGCAGAACACTCAGAACCGAGGCCGCCATTCCATACCAGGGGCCTTCAGTGAAGGCGGCGATGCCCAGAACGCCGAACATGTACAGACCGGTGATGCCGATGTCGTGGACGCCGCAAAGGCGCAGCAGCCAGCCTCCGGCACTGCACAGACACAGCAGGAGTCCGGTTAGGCCCCATTGTCTCCATGACGAAGGCGATGTGCCGAACAGGGCGCTGAGTGTTCTGAAATGAGGCAGATGTCTGGTGCGCTGACGGTGAGGTGGCTGCGCATCGGGAATGATATAGATGTCGATTTCAGGAGCCAGTTCCGCCAGACGTTCCATCAGAGTCGGCGTCTGGCGGAAAAGACTTTTGCCTGCGGGCGACCTGCCGAGAACGATTTTGCTGACGCCGCTGAGCTTGGCGTATTCCGCTATCTGCGCAGGAATGTTCCTTCCCCGGGTTTCGACCACCACGGCGCCCATTTCCTCGGCCAGCCGTACGTTCGCGAGCAGGGCCGGATCCCTGCGTTCGTTGCCCTCCTGTTCGTCGCTGCGGACATACAGGGCCGTGAAGTCGGCATGAAAGGCTTCCACCATTCTGGCGGCCGTGCGGATGACTCGCGCGTTGCTGGGAGCTCCGGAAAGACAGATGAGAACGTGTTCCTTGACCGGGGGACGTCCGCTTCCGGACGCAGTTTCCGCCTGCGCCATCCGGTTGACGCGGTCGGCCATGCGGCGCAGGGCTATTTCCCGCAGACCGGCGAGGTTGGCGGGCAGAAAAAAGTGTTCAAGAGCCCTGAGCGCCTGTTTTTCCCTGTAGATCTTCCCGGCCTTCAGTCTGAGGATGAGGTCTTCAGGTTCGATATCGACGAGTTCCACCTGATCGGCGTGGTCGAAGACACTGTCCGGCAACCGTTCGCGCACGGCCACATCGGTAATGGAGGCAACGAGATCATTCAGGCTTTCAAGATGCTGGACGTTGACCGTGGTCCAGACGGAAATGCCCGCGCGCAGAACTTCCTCGACATCCTGATAGCGTTTGGTGTTGCGGCTTCCTGGGGCATTGGAGTGGGCCAGTTCATCCACTAGGAGCACTTCCGGCTTGCGGGCCAGAGCTGCATCCACGTTCAGCTCGTTGAGGGTGACGTTCCGGTAGGCGATCTGAAGAGGAGGGATTTGTTCAAGGCCGTCAAGCAGCGCCGAGGTTTCAGGACGTGGATGCGGTTCGACGTAGCCGACCACGACGTCCACCCCCTGCCCTCTGGCCGTATGCGCGGCCTTGAGCATGGCGGTGGTCTTGCCCACTCCTGCGGCATACCCGAAGAAAATTTTCAACATTCCCTTTCGGGGGAGAGAAGAATGCGCGGCGTCTTGAGTCATGGCAGTATTCTTTTCACTGGCACGGTTCGATCACATGGAAACTGTTACGGTCCGTTTCCCGGCGCGACGAGGAAAGCTGCAGCAGGAAATCCCGTGCGGCCAGGAATGCCGCACGGGATACGCTGTTACCGGGAAGCGGGGAGCAGACCCAGTGCGTTGGCTATATCCAGATTGACTCTGAGGACATTGACGGTTTCTCCGCCGAATACGCCGAGGATTTTACCTCGTGTATGTGCCTTTACAATAGATTCCAGCTGCTCTTTTGACAATCCCGTGGTTTCGACCAGCGCGGGGATCTGAACGGCCGCGGCGGCGGGACTGATGTAGGGTTCAAGGCCGGAACCGGATGCCGTAAGCAGGTCCGTGGGGATGTCTTCCTTCTTGATGGAGGGATTGGCCTTCAGAAATTCCGCCATATCCTTCTCGACGCGCTCGGTCAGGGCGGGGTTGGTCGGCCCGAAGTTCTGCGAACCGGAGGCTACGCCGGCATAGCTGCCGCTTTCCTTGTCCGCCTGCGTATAAGTATTGTAGTTATAGGCGGAAGGACGGCACTTCATGAAACGGGCGTCCGTAAAATCCTGTCCGATCAGATCGGAACCTACTGCCTGTCCGTTCACCTCGATAAGACTTCCGTTGGCCTTTTCCGGGAAAATGGCCTGGCTGAGGCCGGTCATCACGACCGGATAGGCCAGACCGCAGATAAGCAGCAACACCAGCGTCAGCAGTATGGGCTTCTTTATTTCGTTTATCATGGTGCGTATTCCTTCCGCTCGTGGCAGAGCAGTTTTTTCTGTACGTTGATTCAGTTTTTTCTGAAGGATTGTTCGACTCTACGCGTGCGGACTGAGAGTTCCTGTTCTCTTCGCCTGCGGGAGCCAGTCCGTTTTCCTTCGGAGAGAGCATTCCAGGCTTTGATTGCAAGATGTTGGGGGCGGCCGTGCGTGGTCGCACGGTCGCCGCGGTTATCTGTTACATTCCCATTGTCGCCAGCATGGGGGCGATGATGAGGTCGATCAGCTTGATGCCTACGAAGGGCGTGACGACGCCGCCGAGGCCGTAAATGAGCATGTTGCGGGCCAGCATCTTTTCCGCGCGCATCGGCTTGTAGGCTACGCCGCGCATGGCCAGAGGAATCAGGCACGGAATGATGATGGCGTTGAAGATCAGGGCGGACAGAATGGCGCTGAACGGAGTGGCCAGACCCATGACGTTCAGGACCTGCAGCTGAGGAATCACGACCATGAACATCGCCGGAATGATGGCGAAGTATTTGGCGATGTCGTTGGCGATGCTGAACGTCGTCAGCGAGCCGCGCGTGATCAGGAGCTGCTTGCCGATTTCCACCACGTCCAGCATCTTGGTGGGGTCGGAGTCGAGATCGACCATGTTTGCCGCTTCCTTGGCCGCCTGAGTGCCGCTGTTCATGGCGATGCCCACGTTGGCCTGCGCGAGGGCGGGGGCGTCGTTGGTGCCGTCGCCGGTCATGGCGACGACCTTTCCGTTGGCCTGTTCGGCCTTGATGGCCCGGATTTTGTCCTCGGGCTTGCATTGGGCGATGAAGCTGTCCACGCCGGCTTCCTGGGCAATGGTCGCGGCGGTCAGCGGATTGTCGCCAGTGCACATGATGGTCTTGATGCCGATGGCGCGCAGGCGGGCGAAACGTTCCACCAGACCGGCCTTGATGGTGTCCTTGAGGTAGATGACGCCCAGAATGCGATTGTTAACGCTGACGACCAGAGGCGTGCCGCCCTTTTCGGCGACATGATTGACGTGCCCTTCCAGATCGTCGGGAAGAATGCCGCCTCTTTCTTTCACATAACTCTGAATGGCATCGGAAGCGCCCTTGCGGATCTGCGTTCCGTCGGGAAGGTCCACGCCGCTCATGCGGGTCTGCGCGGTGAAGGGAATGAATTCCATGCCCTGAACTGCTTCCACATGCATTCCGCTCAGCTTTTCGCCAAGTTCGACGACCGACTTGCCTTCAGGAGTGTCGTCTTCCAGCGAACTTGTTACGGCATACCTGATAAGTTCCCTGTGATCTACACCGCGTACGGGAATGAATTCTGCGGCCATACGGTTGCCGTAGGTGATGGTGCCGGTCTTGTCCAGAATCATGGTGTCCACGTCGCCGCAGACTTCAACAGCCTTGCCGGAGAGGGCAATCACGTTGAAGCGCGCCACACGGTCCATGCCGGCGATGCCTATGGCGGACAGCAGGCCGCCGATGGTCGTGGGGATCAGGCACACGGTCAGAGCGATCAGAGTGGAGATCGGCAACTGTACGCCGCTGTACACGGCCATGGGATACAGGCTGACGACGACGATCATGAAGATGATGGTCAGGCTGACCAGCAGTGTGTTCAGCGCGATTTCGTTGGGGGTCTTCTTGCGGGAAGCTCCTTCGACCAGAGCGATCATCTTGTCCAGGAAGGATTCCCCAGGATTGGACGTGATGCGGATTTTGAGCCAGTCGCTGGCGACGGTGGTGCCGCCGGTGACGGACGAGAAATCGCCGCCGCTTTCCTTCAGGACCGGAGCGGATTCGCCGGTGATGGCGGATTCATCTACGGAAGCCACGCCTTCGACGACTTCCCCGTCGTTGGGAATGAGTTCGCCAGCCTTGACCAGCACCAGATCGCCCTTTTTCAGTTCATTGGCGTTGATGATGGTTTCCGAGCCGTTCGCGCCCAGAATGCGGGCCTGCATGTCCTTTTGCGTTTTTTTCAGGCTTTCGGCCTGCGCCTTGCCCCGGCCTTCGGCCACGGCTTCGGCGAAGTTGGCGAACAGCAGCGTGACCAGCAGAATGATGGATACGATGGCGTTGTAGGCCGTAAGGTTGCTGCCGTCGCCGCCGAAGATGTTCGGGAAGAAGCACAGCAGCAGCGTCACCACGAAACCTACCTCCACCACGAACATGACCGGGTTTTTGATCATGTACGCGGGGTTCAGCTTCGTAACGGCTCCTACCAGAGACGATTTCAGAATATCTGCAGTAATGAATGAGGTTTTCGTGTTTCTGCTCATGTTCGTATACTCCTAGCCCCACAAAATCATGTGTTCCGTAAGCGGTCCAAGAACCAGCGCGGGGAAAAACGTCAGCGCGGCGATGATTACGACGACCATGAACAACGATATGGCAAAGGTGCGGGTATCGGTTCTCAGGGTACCGATGGATTCGCTGACCGGCTGTTTCAGCATGAGCGAGCTGGAGATGGCCAGAGCGATGACGATGGACAGATAGCGGCCGAAGAACATGGCCAGACCGGCTGTGACGTTCCAGAACACGGAGTTGTCGGCGAGTCCTTCAAAACCGGAGCCGTTGTTGGCGGCGGAAGAGGAGTATTCGTACAGGACCTGCGTCAGACCGTGCGGACCGGGGTTGGTAATGCCCGCCAGACCATCCGGCACGGCCACTGCCAGAGCGGAAAAGCCGAGGATCAGCAGCGGATGGATGATGATGCACAGGGCCGCCAACTTCATTTCCTTGCCTTCGATCTTTTTAGCAAGGTATTCGGGCGTGCGTCCTACCATCAGTCCGCAGATGAACACGGTCAAAATCACGTAGATGAGCATGTTGACCAGACCGACCCCCTCGCCGCCGAACACGAAGTTGAGCATCATGTTGACGAGAGGCACCATACCGCCGATGGGCGTCAGCGTGTCGTGCATGTTGTTGACTGTACCGGTGGTGAAGGATGTGGTCACGGTCGTGAAAGTGGCGGACTGGGCGATGCCGAAGCGCACCTCCTTGCCTTCCATGCTGCCCATATCCTGATTCAGGCCGACCTGTTCCAGTCTTGGGTTACCGGCGAGTTCCGACGTGTAGCAGGCTGCCAGACCGATGAGGAAGATGGCGAACATGACGGCGAAGACGGGTTTGGCTTCACCGCCCAGCAGGATGCCTGCGCTCTTGCCTTCCTTTTCCGCCTTCTGTCTGCGGCGGTCACGTACCATGAAACCGAACATGACGACAAAGGAACCCGGCAGTAACATCATGGACAGCATTTCAAGCATGCTGGTGAATGCATTGGGGTTTTCCAGCGGCGTGGTGGAGTTTGCTCCAAGAAATCCGCCGCCGTTGGTTCCCAGGTGCTTGATGCTCACGAGCGAAGCGATGGGACCCATGGCGATGTCCTGGGACTTGCCCTCGATGGTCTGTACGGTGACGTTGGGTGAGAAGTTCTGCGGGCTGCCCTGCGACACGAGAACCAGCCCCACCACGATGGCGAGCGGCAGCAGCACGCGGGTCGTATTCCGGACAAGATCCCGATAGAAGTTGCCCAGATTCGTGCAGGTTCCGGAAAGACCGCGAACAAAGGCCATGACTACGGCTCCGCCGGTGGCTGCGGATGTGAACATCATGTAGATGATGACCAGCATCTGGCTCAGGTAGGAAAGGCCGGATTCGCCCGAATAGTGCTGCAGGTTGGTGTTTGTCATGAAACTGATGATGGTGTTGAATGACAAACTGGCTTCCATTGAGCCGATGCCGTTGGGATTGAACCACGGAATGAACTGAATGCGCAGAATCAGATAGCCGATGAAGACCATCGCCGCGTTGGTGGCGACAAGAGCCACGGTGTATTTCTTCCAGCCCATTCCGGCGTTGTCGATGCCGCATATCCGGTAGATGGCGTTGTCCAGACGGTCAAATACGCAATCGGCGAAAGTGCGCTGATCTGTGGCGATATGGTAGAGATACTTCCCGGTCGGGAAAATCACGACAATAAAGACCGCCAGAAAAAGTATGATTTCCAACATCTTTTGTCCCTTATATTGCCGTTAGAACTTTTCCGGGTTTGCAAGCGCGTATACCAGATACAGGCACAGCGCAGCGATCAGAATTCCAAGTACGAGCATGTGGAAATACTCCTTTATTTTTCGTCAACCTGGGATTCGCACCAGCAGGCAAGCGCGATGACCAATAAAAAACAGATGACCAGTGTGCCAATCATAAAGAAATCCATACGACACTCCTTGCTCCTTCACATGTTCCTGGCGTTTCTTCGTCAGGCGTCGATCGCCCGGACGGGGGGATTCTTCCAAAACCCGCAGGCGAATGCGGAGGCCGATAGTAGGAAAGAGGGTATTAAAACGGTATTAAGAAATGGAGCTTCATATTAAATTTGCATTAAAGCGAGCGACGCCGAGAGCATGCACAGAGCATGTCCCCTGTGTCTGACCGCAAGGGCGGGGAAAGACAGGACAGGTTCCCTGTTGGGCTGACAAGGCTGACTTATACAGGTGAAGACGGCGGTCCGCGGTGTATGGTTCAGCCCTGAGTCCCGTCGGACTTGAAGGAGATGGCGTGCACGGGACGTTCACTGCTTTGCTGCATGCCTTTCGACGGAAATTTTTGATGAAGTCTCGACAGGAAGGGGACGGCAGGCGATATCTTCGACCCGTTATTGGAGCAGGAAGCCGCAGGATTCCGTCATGGTCGGGAGGAGCCGTCGCGACGGCAGATTCATGACGCATCGGGGGCGGCGGTTTTTCGACGAAAGCTGAAAAAGGAGAAATTTTCTCGCTGATTCCCCGAAACGCCATGAACAGGACAGCGACCGGTTCTCATGACGGAACCGAACAAAAAAGAGGGGGAAAAGCCGACGCTTTCCCCCTGAAAGAAGCAAAAGGTTTTCTACATGCCCAGATAGGCTTTCTGGACGTCAGGATTGGCAAGCAGGCTGTCGGCCGCATCTTCCATGACGATGCGGCCGTTTTCCATCACATAGGCGCGGTGAGCGATTCGAAGAGCCTGATTGGCGTTTTGTTCCACCAGAAAGACGGTAGTGCCGTCCGCATTGATCTTTTCGATGATGGTGAAGATCTGCTGGATGATGATGGGGGCAAGGCCAAGGGAAGGTTCGTCCAGCAGAAGCAGGCTGGGACGGGCCATGATGGCGCGGGAAATGGCAAGCATCTGCTGTTCGCCGCCGGAAAGCGTGCCGCCCGTCTGACGCCGGCGCTGAGCCAGAATGGGGAACAGATCGAAGATGTATTCCATATCGTGGCGGATGCCGTTCTGGTCATTGCGCAGAAACGCCCCGAGGTCGAGATTTTCCTGAACGGTGAGGTCCGGGAAGATAAGTCTGCCTTCGGGCACCTGACTGATGCCCAGCGCAACAATCTTGTTGGGCTTCAGGTGCTGAATCGGCTTGCCCCGGAAGAGAACTTCACCCGAACGCGGCGGCGTGCCGCCGCAGATGGTCATGAGCGTGGTGCTCTTGCCTGCGCCGTTGGCCCCGATGAGCGTGACGATCTCTCCCTCCGCGATGTGCATGTCAACATCGCGCAGAGCCTGAATATTTCCATAATAGGTATTGATTCCGCGAAGTTCAAGCATCAGACTCTCCAAGGTAGGCCTTGATGACCCTGGGATTGGCGCGCACTTCCCGCGGCGTTCCCATGGCGATGCGGGAGCCGTATTCCATAACGTAGATGCGGTCCGAAAGGGACATCACCATGCCCATGTCGTGCTCGATCAGGAGAATGGACAGTTCAAGCCGTTCGCGCAGGTGCAGGACCAGAGACTTGAGTTCCAAGGTTTCCTGAGGATTCATGCCTGCAGCGGGTTCGTCAAGCAGGAGCACGGCGGGATCGGTGGCCAGAGCACGGGCGATTTCCAGACGTCTCTGTGCTCCGTAGGGAAGATTTCTGGCTTCCTCGTTGTAATGTTGGGCCAGTCCCACCTCGTGCAGCAGCTCATAGCTGCGATCTACGGCTGCCTGTTCTTCTGCCCGCGTGCGCGGGTCCTGCAGCACCGCGCCGAGAATGCCCGCGCGGGTTCTGCAATGACGGCCGATGAGCACGTTTTCGAGCACGGTCATGGAGGGGAACAGACGGATGTTCTGAAATGTCCGCGCCATGCCGAGTTCCGTGATCTGATTGGGCTTGAGGCCGTTGAGCGGGACGGAGCGGGACGGAGAGCCATGGCGCTCGGGCAGATGCAGCAGGACGGTTCCTTCGGTGGGGGTATAGATACCCGTGATGCAGTTGAAGAACGTAGTCTTGCCTGCGCCGTTGGGGCCGATGAGCGCGACAATCTCCTGTTTGTTGATGGTGAGATCAACGTCGTTCAGAGCGCGCAATCCACCGAAGTTCTTGGAAAGGCCGGTGACTTCAAGCACGGGGACGCTCATGCCTGACCTCCTGTGGGCGCGGCGGTGTCGGCAATGGGCGAGGGCGTCGCGTCCACCGCATCCTTGTTGTTGATCTTGTAGGTGCGCTTTTCGCCGGAAATGAGTCCTTGCGGACGATAGATCATCATGATGACCATGACCGCGCCGAACAGCAGCATGCGGTATTCGGAGAAGGCGCGCAGGTATTCCGGCGCGAGCACGAGGATCAGCGCCGCGATGGTCACGCCGAGCACGGACCCCATGCCGCCGAGCACCACCATGGACAGAATCATGGCCGATTCCATGAAGGTGAAGCTCGCAGGGTTGATGAACGTGGTCTTGGCCGCGAAGATCACCCCGGCGAATCCCGCCCAGCAGGAGCCGAGAGCGAAGGCGGAGAGCTTGACCCTGGTGAGGTCGATGCCCATGGCCTCGCAGGCGATTTCATCCTCACGCAGGGCCTGAAGGGCCAGACCGACGCGCGAGTTCTTGAGCCGGCCGACGACGATGATCGTGAGCACCACGGCGGCGAGCACGATATAGTAGATGTAACTGGTGGCCTGGGTAACGTCCATTTCCATGCCGAACAGGCTGGGACGCTGAAGATTGGAAAGGCCGAAGGATCCCTTGGTCACGTCGGTCCAGTTTTCCAGAACGAGACGGATGATTTCGCCGAAGCCGAGGGTGACGATTGCAAGATAGTCGCCCCGGAGGCGGAGAACAGGGAAACCGAGCAGCAGTCCGAAAATCGTGGCCATAACGCCGCCGATGGGCAGAACCGCCCAGAAGCCAAGTCCGAAGTAGGTGTCGAGCAGGCCGTAGGTGTACGCGCCGACGGCATAGAAGGCCGCATAGCCGAGAACGAGCTGGCCGGCGAGGCCCACCACGATGTTCAGTCCGAGTCCGAGCATGACATAGGTCATGGCCGAGATCATGATGTTCACCTGATACATGGAACTGATGAACGGCATGGCGATCATCAGTGCGGCGATCAGTGCCAGACAGATGCGCCGGGTCCCGGGCTGCCGCACCTGATCAAGCGTCCGCGTGAAGAGGGACGGCCCGGAAGAGAGGGGACCTCTGGTCTTGCGCTCCATGCTCCAGCGCCAGAGCAGGGCGAGGAAAAAGGCTCCGACACCCATATAGGCCATGTTTTCCCAGCGGAACACGAGGGTGTTGTGCAGCGTGTCCACCTTGATGACGATCAGCGGAAAGGTCAGAAACATGAACCAGACGCTGACGAGGAGCGCTTTGATGATAGCGTTCATGACGACCCCCTAGACTTTTTGAACCTTGGGCTTTCCGAGAATGCCCGCCGGACGGAAGATGAGAATGAGCACCAGCAGTGCGAAGGCGAGGGCGTCTTCATAGGCGCTGGAAATATAGCCGGTGGCGAAGCTCTCGCACAGGCCGAGCACCAGTCCGCCGACCATGGCGCCGGGGATGGAGCCTATGCCTCCGAGCACGGCGGCGGTAAAGGCCTTGATGCCTGCGATGAAGCCGATGTAGAAGTTCACCTGTCCTACATGGTTGGCAATGAGCACGCCGCCGATGGCGGCGAGCGATGAACCGATGATGAAGGTCAGGGAAATGATCTTGTCGGCGTCGATTCCCAGAAGCATGGCCATCTTGCGGTTCTGCGCCGTCGCACGCATGGCCTTGCCCATCTTGGTGTACTGGATGAACAGGGTCAGGGCGACCATGGTCACGAGGCTCGTCGTGATGATCAGAAAGTCGCTTGTCCCGATGACGTAGGAGATCGGATCCAGAAATTCGAATTCGGGAATGAGCTGCGGAAAGGCCACGAAATCGGAGGTTTGGGCCAGGCTCACATAGTTCTGAAGAAAAATGGACATGCCGATGGCGGAAATCAGCGGTGAAAGGCGGGGCGCGCCGCGCAGCGGTCGGTAGGCCACCTTCTCGATGGTGAAGCCATAGGCCGCGCACCAGATCACCGCGGCCAGAGCGGCGACCACCACTACGCCCGCCGCGGGGAACCCCATGATGCCCAACGCGCTGGCCACGATAAGGGCCGTGAAAGCGCCGATCATGTAAATTTCGCCGTGAGCGAAGTTGATGAGTTCGATGATCCCGTACACCATGGTGTAGCCCAGCGCGATCAGCGCGTAGATGCTGCCTCTGGTGAGACCGCCGCAGAAGAGTTCAACGAAATATTGTAAATCCATGGACCTGCTCGCTGGCTTGTGCCTCCGGCGGGAATGTTCCGCCTGGGGAGAGCCGATGCTTTCCGGAATATCGCGACGTCGGGCGCAGGATTCGCGGAAACTCTGAGGGGGACCGACCGACCCGAAACGGGCCTACGTGCGGTTCACCCTGCGCCGCTCCCGGAAGGGGCGGCACAGGGTGATGGATTCGGATCGGTCTGCCTGAACGTTCGGTTACTTCAGCTCGACGAACACGCCGTTCTGGACCTGATAGATGGAGAAGCCGGCACCTTCGGCGTCGCCCTTGGCGTCGAACTTGATCCTGCCGAGCGGCGTTTCCACGTAATTGGTGCGCAGCGCTTCCATGATCTTGTCGGAATCCGTGCTGCCGGCGACCTTGATGGCCTCGATCAGTGCAATGGTGGCCGAGTAGGCGTTGTCGTAGAATGCTCCGGGTTCGGTGCCGAAACGCTTCTTGTGGTTTTCATGCGCGGTGATGTTCATGGGGAGCTTCGACACGTCGGTGGGGCCGGTGGCATAGACGCCTTCGGCGTTCTTGCCGGCTACCTTGATGAACTGTTCGTCCTTGACGCCGTCAGGGCCGATGAAGGGGATCTTCACGCGCTTCTTGGCCAGCTGCTGCACGAGCTTGGAGGCTTCCGGGTGATAGCCGCCGAAGATGATGCCGTCCGCACCGGACCGGCGGACCTTCTGGATCACCGCGCCGTAGTCCACGGCGCCGGGGGTGATGCCTTCCTCAAGAGCAATTTCCACGCCGCCCTTTTCAAGAATTTCCCGGGCATAGGTCACAAAGCCGCGACCGTAGTCGCCCTTGTCGTGGAGGAGCGCGATCTTCTTCAGGCCGAGCTTGTCCTTGGCGAAGGTCGCGGCCAGGTGGCCGGACATGTCGTCGGAGGCCACGGTGCGGAAAAAGTAGGGGTATTCGCCCTGCTGGGTCAGTTCCGGAGTGGTGGCGGAGGGGGAGATGGAGACGATCTTGGCGTCATTGTAAATGGGCAGGGCCGCCTTGGTCGCGCCGGAACAGATGGAACCCATGACGGCCACGGCTCCTTCGGAGAGAACCTTGGTCGCGGCGTTGGTGCCGAGTTCGGGTTTGCACTGGTCGTCCTGGGCGATGATCTCGATCTGCCTGCCGAGGATGCCGCCCTTGGCGTTGTATTCGTCAACGACGATCCTGGCCGCGTTCAGGCTGGGCAGTCCGTAGGAAGACAGGTCGCCGGAGTGCGCTCCGGGAACCCCGATTTTGATCGTGTCGGCAGCATGCACCGGAGCCGTCATGGCCATAACGGCCAGTCCGGCAATGGCAGCCTTCATCCATGCGCGTGCCATAGGAACCTCCCCCAATATCGGGTTGTTGTAGTTTGGGATGGCGTTTGCCCTTGCGTTCCGTCCCGAACCGACGCAAAAAAGGCTTGCCGGAACTGTTCCGGGCGGCCTGTTTCGCCATCTATAAAAAAGGGACAAAACTGCATTTGTGCTGCCACGGTTTTGTAATGGTTGTCAAGCGCTCGTAGTGGAAAGTAATTTTGTGAAAAGAAACGCATAATGAATGCGAAGCGGTACGGCCCCGGAGGGGCGGAACTCTTCCGAAGGAGATGCCATGCGGGAGCGAATCACCGTCTTGCGGGCGGGGTGCAAGATCAATCTGTATCTGAGGATTATGGGAGTTCGTCCGGACGGCTGGCATGAACTGGACACGGTCTTTCTGCCCCTGTCCGAGCCGCATGACCGTCTGGAGGTGAGGCTGCTCCGGCAGGAGGGCGGCACGGTCTCAGTGCGGTGCGACACGCCGGGGATAGATCCGGAACGCAACACGCTGACGGCAGCCTGTGCGCGTTTTGCCGCGGCGAGCGGTTTCGCTCCTTCGCTGGACATCATGCTTGAGAAGGGAATTCCCCACGGGGCAGGGCTGGGGGGCGGGAGCGCGGATGCCGCCGCTCTGCTTGACTGGCTCAATGCCCGGGCTCCGGAACCTCTGGCGCTCGCCGGTCTGATCGACGTGGCGGCCGGGGTTGGAGCGGATGTGCCCTTCTTTCTGCTCAATCGCCCCTGCCGTGCCCGGGGCATAGGGGAAAGACTCGTTCCCTGTGATCCGCTGGGCTTTCTGCGGAATGCCGGAGCGGCGATTCTGCTGGTGTGCCCGTCTGAATCCGTTTCCACTCCCTGGGCCTATCGGGCATGGGATCAATGGCAGAAACGGGACGAGAGGGCCTTGACAAAAGATAAAATGAGCGCTATAGGCCGGTCTTCCCTGTGTTTTCCGGATGGAAACGAAGAAGTCCTGCGGATCGAAAACAGTTTCGAGTCCCCGGTCTTCGCAGCTTTCCCCCGCTTGCGCCGTCTGAAGGAAAAGCTTCTGCAAAGCGGCGCGGCGGCAGCCGCCATGAGCGGCAGCGGTTCCTCTCTGTTCGGCCTGTTCCGGTCGCTTGAGGCGGCCCGCGCCGCTGCCGAAAACATGCGGGAAAAAGACGTGGCCGTTCATGTCCACGCATTGTAAGATTTTCCCGTGCGGGGAAATCCTTGTCACGCTGGGGTGTAGCCAAGCAGGTAAGGCAACGGGTTTTGGTCCCGTCATTCGAGGGTTCAAGTCCTTCCGCCCCAGCCATTTTTTGCGCTTTAGAGGTTCTCAACCGGAAGGCCTCCCCTATGTACGGCGATTTGAAGATCCTTACGGGCACAGCCAACGTGCCTCTGGCCCAGGCGATCAGCGATCATCTTGGCTGTCCTCTGACCCCTGCCCTGTGCGAGAAGTTCAGCGACGGTGAAAACCGCATCGAAATCAGCAGCAGCGTGCGCGGCGACGACGTGTTCGTCATCCAGCCCACCTGCGCGCCGGTGAACTTCAACCTCATGCAGCTCTGCCTCATGCTCGACGCGCTCAAGCGCGCCAGCGCCGGCCGCATCACGGCCATCATCCCCTACTACGGCTATGCGCGGCAGGACCGGAAGGTCAGTCCCCGCGCCCCCATCAGCGCCAAGCTGGTGGCCGACTTCCTCACCGCCGCCGGAGCCGGCCGGGTCGTGACCGTCGACCTGCATGCCGGACAGATCCAGGGATTCTTCAACTGTCCCGTAGACAATCTGTTCGCCTCCCGCGTGCTGCTTGATCCCATCATCAACATGGGAATCGACAAGTCGGACATCGTCGTGGTTTCGCCCGACGCGGGCGGGGTTGAACGCGCTCGTGCCTATGCCAAGCGCATTGAGGCTCCGCTCGCCATCATCGACAAGCGGAGGGACCGGCCCAATCAGGCGTCGGCCACCCATGTCATCGGGGATGTGCGGGACAAGGTCGCCGTTCTTGTGGACGACATCATTGACACGGCCGGCACCATCAGCGCCGCCGCGGAAGTGCTGCTCCGCGAGGGCGCGCGCGAAGCCTATGCCTGCGCCACGCACGGTGTGCTTTCCGGACCCGCCATCGAGCGCCTCAACAATTCCGTTTTCGCCAAGGTTTTCGTTACTGATACGATTCCGGCCGGAGACAAGCTCGAAAGCTGCCCCAAGCTGCAGGTCGTATCCGTGGCCAGCCTCCTTGCCAAGAGCATTCACAACATCCATACCGGATCGTCCGTGAGCGTGCTGTTCTAGGAGCTGTGCCGGCGCATTTTCGCGCAGCGACCCTGGCAAAACATTTTAAACGAAATGCCCCCGCGCGACAGGCGCACGAGGGCAGGGAGATTCCCATGGCTGATCTCAATATCCTTTCCGCTCAGAAGCGCGCCGGCCTCGGCAAGGGCGCCAACCGTCGTCTCCGCCTCGAAGAGGCTGTACCCGGCGTGTTCTACTCCACCACGGGCGAGAACATTCCCGTGCAGGTTTCCGCTCGCGCCTTCTCCAAGGTATTCTCCAAGGTTGGTCGTACGACCGTGTTCAACTTGGAAATCGAAGCCGATGGAAAGAAGACCGTGTACCCCGTTCTGGTGTGGGAAACTCAGCGTCATCCTGTGAAGAACAGCTTCACCCACGTGGACTTTTACGGCGTAGATCTCGACAAGCCGGTCAAGATCACCGTGCCTCTGGAGTTCGTGGGCGTGGCCCGCGGCACCAAGGTTGGCGGCAAACTCGAAACCTATCGCGAACGCGTCCAGCTCATGGCGAAGCCGCTCGACATGCCCGCGAAGGTGACCATCGACATTTCCGGCATGGATGTGGGGGCCACCCTCCAGATCGCCGGCCTGCAGCTGCCTGAGGGTGTGACCGCCGCTTACGACAGCAACTACGCCATCGTATCCGTGCTGATGCCCGGTTCCGGCGACAGCGGCGACGCTTCCGCCGAATAGGCATCCCTTCGGGGAACAATGATCTCAGGGGAGGGAAAGCAATTTCCCTCCTTTCTTTTATGGAGTCGCACGGTTCGTCGCGGCGGCCCTGCGGCCCCGCCGGCTTGCAGGCCGGACGTTCTGCGACCGTTTTTCGGAGTGGTTTTCCTTTCGGGGAATCGTTTCATCGACAACCTCCTGCGGAGCGAAGTATGGCAGTCGCCGGTCTTGTGGTCGGTCTGGGCAACCCGGGCAAGGAATATGAATCGACCCGACATAATATGGGTTTCCTGTTCATTGACGAATTGCTGCGTGAGGCCCGCAATGTTTCGTCGCAGTCGGGCGACAGATTTCGTTGTCGGCTGTGGAAGGGCGAGCTGCCGGGAACGCGCGATCAGTGGCTGTTTGTCCAGCCGCAGACGTTCATGAACCTTTCCGGCGAATGTGTTCAGCCCCTTGCGGCATGGCACCGGATTCCGCCGGAGCGGATTCTTGTCGTACATGATGAGCTGGACATTGATCCGGGGCGCATGAAATTCAAGAAAGGCGGCGGCAATGCCGGGCATAATGGGCTGAAATCCATCACGCAGCGTCTCGGAACCCCCGATTTTTACCGTCTGCGTCTTGGAATCGGGCGCTCGCCGCACGGCGGAGCGGATACAGTGAACTGGGTTCTGGGACGTATTCCCGCCGCGGATCGGGAGGCCTTTCTGAAGCTGGTTCCCGTCGCCATCGAGATCGTCGGGCTGTATGCTGTCGGCGACATGGAGGCGGCCACCCGCAAGGCCAACGGCTTCAGGATCGCATGATCCCTCCCTGGACGGGATCTTCGCGGCTCGGCAGGGAAAGCCCCCTTACGGGGGCTTTTTGCGTCATGATCTTGTCTGGCGGCAGCGCAGCAAGCATTCGATCGCAGCGGTGCCTCATGCGTGGATATATCGGGATGGATCAGGGGATTTGTTTCGTCGGCCTTCGCGTTCCTGTTTCACCCGCGCAGCGCATTGCGGAACAGCCGGGGAGAAGGGGACGCGAACCGGTCGAAGTCCGCGGAGGACGCGAGTCCGGGAGCAATGGCGCGGACCACGGGAAGTTCCAGATCCTCGCGCGTCAGATCCACATACACGGGGCTGTGTCCGTGGGCGGTCAGCAAGCGTTCCAGCAGGGCCAGTTCATCCCTGATCGATTCGCGGCGATAGTCAGGAAACAGCCGGTCATCGCGCAGATCCTTTTGTGGAAGTCCGGCAGGAACGGGGGCCGAGGCGGGACCTCCGGGATAGGGATACGGGACTTCGGTCAGTGCGGACAGAAGCGCACCGGCAGCAGACAGACCGGCTCCCGCCCCCCGGGCGGACGTGCCGTCCGGACGAGATACGAAGCTCTGGAAACAGGGGACGCCGAATTCTGTCGTCATGTCCCGGAACCAGACATGGATGCCCCGTCGCGCGTAGTCTGTCAGCAGAGCCGCAAGAGGCGCGTTCCATTGTGATTCCGGGATGGCCAGGGTGAAACACTGTTCTCGCTTCCAGGGCATGACCGACTCTGCATCACGTTCGAACAGTTCGAGCAGTGCTGAGAGGCGGGCTTCTTCCGGTGTATTTCCCGCAGCAAGGCCGGTAGAGCCGGGGGAGAGAAACAGTTCCGGTTCGTCAAGATTGGAGAAAAGCCCCACGGCCTGCACGGGAACCAGCATTGCTTTGCCCGCCGCGTCCGTCCCCCGGGTCCACCAGAGGGGCTGCCCCCGATAGGGAACGGCTGGAGAAAGCTGATCCGGGTGCAGGGCTGCATGGCCGGAGGCGAGCAGTTCGGCGAAGCCGGCGTGAATGAGAGGAAGCGGGTGAAGCCGGTCGGCAATGCCCTCCGGCGTGCAGGAAAGATAGGCCGAAGCACGTTCGACCATTTCCATGGCATAGGAGGCCCGTGCGGCGGCCAGACTCGTTCCGCGTCCCCAGGTGGTGGCTTCCCCTTGCAGGGTGTAGGAGAAGGCGGGGAGTTCTACCAGGACGTCTACGTTCCAGGTGCGCAGCAGCCCGATGGGCGACAGCGACGCCTCGTGCCGCATTTCCGGCCCGGCAAGAACACCGGAACCGGCGAGGTTCATCAGGGCCATGGCGGCAGTGTGCTGCGCGGGTGGCCGTTCCCAGCGGCGTTTCGGGGGTGGAAGAACTTGCGTCAGTTCGCTCAGGGAAGGAGCCTGCGCGGAAGCCTGCTCCAGTTTTCTTTCTATGTCCCGTGGAAGAGGAAGCTCCATGTCGTCAGGATGCGGCAACGGATGGTGCTCTTCCAGATTGGCCCGGAACAATTCGTTCCAGGTTTCGCGCAGACCAGTCTCGCCGGAAATCCGTTCCCGCAGAATCAGGTCAAGAAAGGGCAGGGGTGTGTAGTCGCGCAACCGTTCAAGCTCTCCTGAGGAAACGGAGGCTTCTCCGGAGTGTCTGGATTCTGCTGACTCATGCAGGAGCAGGCTTTCCGCCGCCAGAGCGGCCCATGCCGGATTGCTGGACCGCAGCAGCGTCTTTTTCTCGGAGAGAGGACGTTCGCGCAGCCGACCAAGCAGATATCTGTGCAGAAACGTATCGTTGGGAGAGAGACGCAGCCGGTCGAGACCGTCTTCAAGGTCGAGATCATCCGGAGGTTCACAGGAAAAATAGCCGGTGGTCGCTTCGGTGGCGACATGCGCGTAACGATAGGCGAGCGGGGATACGGACATGAGGACTCCGGTTGGATGAAGGTGACGTTTCAGTGTGCGCAAAAGTGCGGCAAAAGGCAAATACTCCCGAGTCGGTGGAGGGTTGCGCTTGACATTTCGTCCCTTATGGGTAAAAGAATTCGTTTCTTGATAAAAAATCGCGCTCAGGCGCGCAGGAGGTTTGTCATGGGCAATGAAAATACCCTCGTGGGTGCCGTCAAGACCGAACAGGGCGTGGAACTCAAGGGCATGCTGATGCAGCCCGTCGTGGAGAAGTGTGAAGGCTGTGATCGCATTCGCAGCTTTGATGGCGAAAATTTCTGCGGCAGCTATCCCAGCCCTGCCCGCAAATGGTTTGACGGGCGCTGTAATTTTGCGACCCATATCAAGGCGGAATCCAGCAAGTCCGTCAAGGTCAACCCGTTGAAGGCGTCCAAGCGCGCCGCCAAGGGACGTTAGGCCTGTATTCGTATTTTGGGGAAGGGGGGAGGCAGAAATGCCTTCCCCTTTTCTTTTGGGGTCGTCAAACTCCCTGCGAGGTGCAGACATGACGCCAGTACAGCAATTGATTGAGGCTATCGGACTCCGGCGAGACAAGGTCATCGAGTACCAGACGCGCATGACGGCCATTCCTGCGCTCGGTCCCGATAACGGGGGGACTGGCGAAATGCCCAAGGCCCGATATCTGGAAGGGGTGCTGCGTGAACTGGGCTGCCAGGACATCGTGCATGTCGATGCGCCTGATCCGCGCGTTCCCGACGGCGTACGACCGAATATTGCCGCCAGATTTCCGGGAAAATCACCCCGGACACTGTGGATCATGGGACATATGGATGTGGTTCCTCCGGGGGAACTCTCACAGTGGAAGACCGATCCCTGGACTGTTGTCGTGGATGGGGACATCATTCGGGGCCGGGGCGTCGAGGACAACCAGCAGGCCATCACCTGCGCCCTGCTTGTCGCCGGAGAAATGCAGCGTTTGGGCGTCGTTCCGGATCTGACGCTCGGCATCCTGCTGGTTTCTGATGAGGAAACGGCCAACGCCTACGGCGCGAATCATGTCCTCAAGGCTCGCCCGGACCTGTTCCGTTCCGACGATTTCGTCATGGTTCCAGATTTCGGCGTTCCGGACAGCAGGTCCATCGAGATTTCCGAAAAGGGCATTCTCTGGCTCAGGGTCACCGTAACCGGGCATCAGTGCCATGCGTCCAGACCTCAGGATGGACGGAATTCGCTGGTCGCCGCAGCGGACATGATTTTGCATGTCAGAGATCTGGACGTGCTGTACTCTGTGGAAGATCCGCTGTTCGAGCCGTCAACCTGCACGTTCGTTCCTTCGCGCCATGAGGAAAATGTGCCCAACATCAATTCGCTTCCCGGCAAGGACACGTTTTATATCGACTGCCGCATTCTGCCCGGCATTGATCATGAGGAAGTGCTTGAGTCGGCGCGGAACATCATGGAAGCCGTGGCCGAACGTCACGGGGTGACGGTGGATGTGTCCGTGGTGCAGTCCGCCCCCGCCGCTCCTGCGACTCCTTCCGACAGCGAAGTGGTGCGCAGGCTCATGCGCGGCATACGGGAAGTGTACAAGGTCACGCCGCATTGCATGGGCAGCGGCGGCGGCACCGTCGCCGCTGGTTTCCGTCATCTGGGAATTCCCGCCGCCGTGTGGTCCACCGTGACGCCGACATATCATCTGGCCAATGAATACAGCCGCATTTCGCGGACCCTGGGCGATGCCCAGGTCTTTGCGCATATGCTGTTCGATTAGACCGGCACGCAGAGCGCCGGCGCGGGAAAAGAAGGGGCGGCGTCCGGAGACGTCGCCCTTTTCGAATATCGACTCAGGCCTTCATGCCACGCTTGGAAGCCTTGAGCGGGTTGACCTTTTTTTTGTCGCTGACTTCCTTCTTGACCAGATGCCCGTTCTGTTCAAACAATTGCACAGGATCAAGGCCGAGCGCCGTCAGCCGTTCGGCCACATCCTGACGAGCCGTGGCGTAGCGGTTTGGATCGGCGAGCTGGCGATCCAGTCTGTCCCGGGTAGTCAGGTACAGGCCCTTGTCGTCGATGGCCAGCAGGTATGTGGAGCCGTTTTCCGTCACGGATTGAATGACCATGTCGGAAGTCGTGCCGAAACGGTTGAGCATGGCTGTTCCTTACGGGAGCGGCGAGGACGCCGGAGAGGCCGGTTCCTTTTGCGAGTCCCTTGTGTTTGTGCATGGAGGATGCCGTTCCCGAAAATGGCTGCGGGGCATCGCATGCGGTTGAATTGCTGCCGGGCTTGCCCGGACGGGGTGGGCGTGCGTATTAAATAATGATGTTGAAAATCTTTGTCAACAATTGACGTAATAAAAGACGCATGCTTGCCAAGCCGAGCGGCTTCAGGCTAGGGTCCGTCGAATGAATCCGGCGGGGACATTGGCGTCCGCGCGACAACCTTTTCGTAGGCTTGTTATGTTTGACTGCATTGTAGTGGGGGCCGGACACGCCGGCTGTGAGGCGACCATGGCGCTGTCCCGCATGGGACTGCGCGTGCTGCTTGTGACGGGAAATGTGGACCGTATCGGACATCTTTCCTGCAATCCGGCCATTGGCGGTTTGGCCAAGGGGCATATGGTGCGCGAAATCGATGCCCTTGGCGGCATGATGGGCCTGTGGGCCGACGCTGCAGGCATTCAGTTCCGGACGCTCAACGCCAGCAAGGGACCCGCTGTGCGGGCGACCCGCGCTCAGATTGACCGGGATGCCTATATGAGCGCTGTCAAGGCATCCCTGTTTGCGGAATCCGGTGTTTCTATTTGGCAGGATACGGTTTCGGAGGTGCTGAGCGAGAAGGGGCGGGTCTCCGGGGTCAGGACCGAACTCGGGCGGGAATTCGCGGCGCCGCACGTTATTCTGACAACGGGTACCTTTTTGCGGGGACTCATTCATATAGGATTGACGCACTTTCCGGGGGGACGCCTTGGCGACGCGGCGTCTTCGGGGCTGTCCGCCTCGCTTGCCGCGCACGGACTGCAGCTCGGGAGGCTCAAGACCGGAACCACGCCGCGCCTGCTGCGTTCGTCCATCGACTTTTCCCGTATGGAGGAACAGCCCGGAGACGATCCTGCGCCGGCCTTCAGCTTTCATGGGCCACGCCCCGGCCAGCCGCAGGTTTCCTGTTATGTGACCTGGACCAACACGGCCACGCACGACGCCATCCGTGCGGGCATGGATCGTTCCCCGCTGTTCACCGGGGTCATCGAAGGTACGGGAGCGCGCTATTGCCCTTCCGTGGAAGACAAGGTGGCCCGCTTCCCCGATCGGGACCGACATCATGTGTTCATTGAGCCTGAGGGGCTGAACGGGCAGGAGTGCTATGCCAACGGCATTTCCACAAGCTTGCCTCTGGACGTGCAGCTGGCCATGATCGCCACAATTCCCGGACTTGAACACGCCCGTATGGTGCGGCCCGGCTACGCCATCGAATATGATTACGCCGACCCCGTTCAGCTGGAACCCACCCTTGAGACCAGGGTGCTGCCGGGGCTGTGGCTCGCGGGGCAGATCAACGGCACTTCCGGATACGAGGAAGCCGCGGCGCAGGGGCTGTGGGCCGGGATCAACGTCGGCTGTCGGCTCACCGGACGGCCCGCGTTTCTGCCCGGACGCGACAAGGCCTATATGGCCGTGCTGGTGGACGATTTGGTCACACGGGGAACGAGGGAACCGTATCGCATGTTCACTTCCCGGGCCGAATACCGCCTGTTGCTGCGCGAAGCCAACGCCGACGCGCGGCTGACTCCGCTGGGGCGCGAACTGGGACTGGTGGGCGATGCGCAGTGGGCTGTTTTTCAGACCAAGCAGTCGGAGCTTGCCCGGCTGCTCGGCATTCTGCGCGACGTGCGCGTGGCGCCTGATGCCGTGGCACGGGATATTTTTGCCGAGCTTGGAGAGGCCATTCCCGGCAAGGCGCTGACGCTGGAAGAGATTCTGCGTCGTCCCGCGTTCACGCTGGACAGGCTGGAGCGTTTTCATCCCGGCCTGACGGATTTTCCCGAAGACGTGCGGGCGGAGGCGGAGACTACCGTCAAGTATGCCGGCTACCTTGTGCGACAAGAGGAACTTGTGCTGCGTTCGGCGCGACAGGAGGAGATTTTGTTGCCGACCGGGATTGATTACGAATCTGTTTCCGGTCTGTCGCGGGAAATTGTGGAGAAGCTGGAGGCGGTGCGTCCCCGGACGCTGGGACAGGCGGGACGCATCTCCGGGGTAACTCCCGCCGCGCTTGCCTGTCTGGAAATTCACCTCAAGAAGCTTGAGCGCGGGGGAGCCGGCGCGCAAGCGACCGGGAAGGGTGGAGCCTGAACAGTATCCCCTGACGGTTCTGCCCGGAAGAGGGGGACGGCCCCGGACATCGCATGACGAACCCCGCCGGACAGAGCTTTTGTCGTCACATCGAGCAGCGCGGGCAAGACGGCTCTGCCGGGCGCGCCGGAGCTTCATGTCCGGGCCGGAGGTTGCGTTGTTTGGACCTCACGCATAGTTATCTGTCGCAGTACGACCTTCATGGGGCCGTACTGGAAGAACGACGGCGTGTTCCATGCGTAACGGCGGTTCCGTGCTTTTTGCAGGCCGAAGGGCTTTCGCCGCAGGAGATTCCGGTCCGGTCGAAGCCTTGCGCAGACGGCCCCTGAAGGCCCAGACTGTCCATAAGCCGGCCTGGTCCGGAGTCGTCGATTGCGGCGTTGCCGCGTGGGAACCTTTTTTCGTGGTTTTCGGTGGTGCGAGCGAAGGCTGGTGCTTGGCAGTCGACCCGGCCATGGTATAGAGTGCGGTATGGCGAATCTTCCGGAGAATCTTCCCCATTCCGACGCGCTGTGCGGATGGACGTTCGGCGTCTGGTTGCGGGCGCTGGTCTTGTGCTGTGTTGTGCTGCTGGCCGGTTGCGGTCCAACGATTATCGGCCTGCCGGACTGGTCGTCCGGAGGAGGCCGGGACTCCAGCGTAGGGGCGCAGGTAGCCCAGACGGCACGTTCACAGATCGGTGTCCGCTATAGGCTCGGCGGTACGACGCCGCGCGGTTTTGACTGTTCTGGACTCATTTGGTGGGCGTACAGGCAGCATGGCATCAATGTGCCCCGGGTTACCGAGGATCAGGCCAATGCCGGGTACGGCGTCGGTCGCGGTGCCATGCGCGCGGGAGACATCCTTGTTTTTCGAACAAGACGCGGACGCACTGGGCTGCATACAGCGCTGTACACTGGACGGGGCAATTTTGTGCACAGCCCCAGCTCCGGCAAGAGGATCCGTGAGGACAACCTCAGTCAGGAGTACTGGAAGCGCAGACTCATCAAGATCCGCAGAGTGGTCCGCTAGCGTTGTTTCGGGACCGGCTTGCGGGAAAAGGAGACTGGAATGGCATCCAGCCGGGAATTTGTGGATTTCGTGTGTACGCAGCTGGAACGGGCCGGCACGATTGAGGCCGTCAAGCTGTTCGGAGATTACGGCGTCTACTGCGACGGCAAGGTCATCGGCCTGATCTGCGACGACTGTTTCTACCTTAAGCCCACAGAGCCGGGAAGAAAACTGCTTGGCAGGTTCCTTGAGGAAGCCGTCCCCTATGAAGGCGGCAGATCCTACTACCGGATCGACTATCTGGATGATGCCGACGAGCTGGCGGAGCTGGTGCGGGCGACCTGGGCCGTGCTTCCCGAAGCCCGACCGCGCCGAAGAAAGTTGCAAAAGATTACGGAAGGGGAGAGCAGGCTTCTGGATGCTCCGTCTGATTGACGCGCTCTCCACGCCTGCCTTCGGGAAGGTCGGTCTGTTGAGGGAAACGGCCTCAGTTTTCGGTTTTTTCGTCATTCTTTATCTTCACCCGGAAAGACGCCGTATAGAGCAAGCGCCTGCATGACCAGAGGCAATTCGCGCAGCGCCCTGTCCAGCGCATCTTCCTGTTCTGGACTGAAGGCGCGCCGCTTATTGTCCGGGTCTTCTTCGCCAAGAGCCCTGAGTCCGGCCACTCCTGCATCCTCCAAATCCCAGTAATAGTATCTGCGGTCGCCGTAGGGTCTTTTTCCGTTGCCTGCGAGCGTGGGATACTGCACGAGATCGTCAGAATTTTTGCGTGATTCATCGTCGAGCTGCAGAATCAGGTCCAGGAGCTGCTTGTCGTCGACGCCGAAAGGATCCGCCTGAAGATAGCGCAGCAGAGTGGCGTAATTCAGATGGACGTCCACCCGCAGCAGCGGCGTCGTGGCGAGAGCCAGATGGAGCGGCGTGACTTCAAACGGTTCCTGGCAATCGGCGAAGCTTTCATCAATGTTCGCCATGAATTGCTTGCGCAGCATTGCAGCGCGTCCAGTATCGCCGTCCTTGTCCGCAGCGCGGGTTTCTTCGACCGTTCGTTGCCATGCTCTGTCCACAGCAGGCAGTATATAGGTTCCCGGAGTCAGCCGGACCGTCTGGAGCATGCCCGGAAAATGTTTCCAGAAATGCAGATAGATTGCTGCGATGCGGCGGCGCTCCGCATTCGTCCGTGGTTCGGGACTGTTTATGATTTCGGCGATTCGCGAGAGCAGAGGCTTGCGGGACCCGAAAGGCGCGCAGGGGAACATCTGGAATGTGCCGATCTCCACGGGGTAGGCGCTGTATAACGCCTCTCGAAAGAGCAGCCGGTCATGGGCCTCCTGTTCGGGAGAGGGGAGAAGGCCGGGGGAAAGGGTGCAGATCAGAGCCGTAAGCGCCATGTACAGGATATGCAGCATCGCGCCTCCTGAGAGAGCTGGAGAATGGCAAGAATGGATCGGCCGTCCATGGAGAGTTTCTGTGGACGGCCGCGGGAGAATTCCGGGGGCGTTACTGGCGATGGAACCCTGTATCGTCGAAGACCAGAGGAGCTGCGCCTTCCTCTTCGGCCTCAAGGCTGGCGACCTTATCCTCCAGCCATTCCAGCATGGCCCGGGCCGTGTGGTAGTTCATGACGACGCGCGAATGGATGTGCCGGACGATGACCCTTTCCTCTTCACTGAAGGGGGCGCTTTCCTCGCCGAAACTGCCGTCCGGCGCGATCAGACGTTCCGAATAGGGCGGCATCTTGTCGCTTTCAAGGTAGAAGCTGATTTCAATTTCTCCCTGCGGATTGATGCCTCCCCATACGCCGTGGCTGTAGCGCAGACGGGTTTCCGGATCCATTTCATACTCGTAGCGTACCCGGCTGGGATACTGGCTCATTCTGACTCCTTGTCTGAAGCTGGCCGCTTCATGCAGTTTTTTCTATTGTAGAAAAGACGCAATATGAAGTAAAGTTACTCCTCGAATCCGGAGCGTTGCGGCTCCTTTTTTTGAACAGGCGGAATCGGCATTCCGCCTCAACCGTGCCTTCCGGCCGTCCGGAGATTTCATGACCGCGTTCACGTCGGAAACTATCGAAAGCAGGCCCTGGTTTGATATGGAATTATTCATGAACGTGAGCCAGGAAACCCGTATTGGGGGGGAAGTCATGGAGCGTCTGATGGCGCTCTGGGACGAATGGTTGCCGCAATTGACGGTGAAGACCCTTGATACCGGCAAGATCAAATATCTGCTCGTGTGGCTGGGAGAACCTGTGGAAGCCGCCGTCGACAAACTGTGGAACGAATCCCCGTCCACATCCTATATGTACAATGCGCTGGCCCAGACCATGTGCATGGCCGCTGTGCATGAGGCCATTCCCCAGATCGAGGACGCCGGCTGCGCTCCTGCTCCCAGGCCGACGGCCGCTCTGCGCGCGGCACTTGAAGCGGAGGGCGTTCCGTATCGCAACGAGACCGATCCCGTCCTTTCCCGGAGATACGCGGTGGTGACGCATTATCCGTTCAAGGGCGGCTGCGAGATCTGTGTCCTGCAAGGCGCTTGTCCCAAGGGACAGGGCCAGAGTCAGGCCGCCTCGGTGGTGCTGCCCGGATACGAACGCAGACAATAGGTTCTCCCGGAAACCTTTTTTTCATTCCTCGCAGGATGCCTCGGCATTCTCGCGGGGACTTTTGCGTTTCGGGATTACAGAAGCGTTTCGTAAAGTGCGGCGTAGGCCAGGGCCATGCGTCTGTCCGTGAATTCCAGAACCGAACGATTTCCGGCGGCGACAAGCCGTTCGCGCAGGTTTGCGTCGAGCAGACAGCGCCGCATGGCTTCGGCCAAAGCCTGCGGGTCGCGGACGGCTGCCGTAAGGCCGTTTTCTCCGTCATGGATCAGTTCGGTGTTGGATTGCAGGGCGGAGCAGATAACCGGCACTCCGGTCGCCCAGCCTTCCTTGATCGCTCCGCTGCTGCCCTCGCCATCCACGGAAGGCACGACCAGCGCATCACAGTCCGGCAGCACGTCGCGACTTTCCAGCCTGCCGGGCATGGACAGCCTGTTTTCCACACCCAGTCTGCGGGCTTCCTCCAGCAGGGAAAACCGGAGGGGGCCGTCTCCCACGATCCGTACCGTCCACGGAGGCAGAGCTGCATCGCGCAGCTCGCGCATGGCCCAGAGCAGCACTCCGTATCCTTTCTGCGGCGTGCAGGCCCCGATGCTCTGGAACATGAAGGGCGCATGGTCCGGACGCGGGCGCTTGGGCGCATAGCGTTCGGGATCGATTCCCGAGTGGATGGCATGCACGCGTTTTTCCGGAACTCCGGCCCGGATCATGCCGTCGGCGATTTCCCGACTGACGCCCACGACTGCATCGGCCTGCATGTATTTCCAGAGTCTGATTCCCGGACGGAGCGGATAGGATACCCTTCGGCTGTGCACCAGACGGATTTGGGGGTGGAGGGTTTTGAAAAGTGCACCTGCGGCAGCCGCATGGGCGTCGTGCGTGTGCAGGATATTCATGTCGCGCAGCCCGCGCTCCAGAGTCCACAGCATGGCCGGATTGGCGGGATTGCGTCCGGGGAGAGGCAGAAGCGGCAGACCTTCGCGCCGCAGAAAGGCGGCCAGAGCGCCGTCGGCCGGGCAGGCCGTCAGGGCCGTGATAGTCCGCGTTTCAGCCAGCGCGCGGGCCAGGTAATAGACCTGGCGCTGTCCCCCGCGCAGTTCGAGACCGAGATCGAGAAGAAGAACGTGCATGCGAAGTCCGTCGGGTTCCCGTTTTCCGGGAAGCAGAATGTTGGAAAAGGGATAGCCAAAATCGAAGCTTCGGTCCAGCCGTACCCGGAGGAAGCTTCCTGTGCGAGAGGAAACGTCCCGCTCGGGATCAGTTCGACGGTCGTCGCATGCCGCGGTTGTCGCAGCTCCACTGTGCTCATGAATGCCGTGGCGTCCGGATCATTGTGGTTCGTTTCGCGAATCAGTAGTCCTTTTTCCAGTTGACGCCGATTTCCGATCCCTGGGGTGTAGTGCTGCCTTCCAGATTCAGGTTGGGCGTCAGCTCGATTTCCACCCGGACGCCGCTGGCGTCTCCGTTCATTCCCTGTTCAAGGCCGACATAGATGTCGTCGGTGACGTATTTGCCCACCTCCAGCGCAGGGATGGATTCCGCGCCTTCGGCGTTTCCGTTCTGTCCCGGCTGCAGCAGTCCAGGCCGGCCTGTCTGCTGCCGGCGCTGTCCGCCTTCCTGTATGCTGCCGAAGCGCAGCACGTCCACGCCGAGAGATTCGCGTACCTCTCCCAGAACGCCGCCCTTTCCTCGTCCGAATCCGGCCAGGGAGGCCAGTTCCGCGGCCAGCTGGATGGCCTCCATGCGGCCAAGGCTGGAAGCGCTCTGGCCAAACAGGATCTGGGCTACGATTTCATCCTGTGGCAGGGGAGGCTGACTGGAAAGGGTCAGGGCGGGAGATGAGGCCGCGCCGCTGACAGAAGCCAGCGCCGTGATGTTGGGAGCCTGATAGGTAACCTGAATGTCAAGCAGGGGATTGGGCGGCGTGGCGCCGCTGAAGGAAACCTGTCCCTTGCTCAGACTGAACTGTTTGCCGAGCAGATCGAAGGTTCCGCGGACGGAGGCGAGGGTCCCGGTAATCGCCGGATTGGCGGCCGGTCCCGCAATGTTCAGGTTTCCTTCCCATTCGCTGTCCAGTCCCGCCCCTCGGACGAAAAACTGATTGGGGATGTCGACAGTCACGTCCAGATTTGGCCCGGGACCTCCGCTTGTTGCGGATGACGGCGCCTGTCCTGCGTCGACCACGTCGAGCGTCGGAATGGAGGTGCCGAAGGATTGCAGAATCCGGAACTGCCCCTTGTTGATGGTGATGGTTGCGTGAACATCCGGAGCGGTTGCGGTTCCCGTAACAGTTGCGTCGCCGGACAGGTTGATGTCGAGATCGTTGCGATGCAGTGGGGCGAGATTGCGGATCATGCCCGTGAGATTCAGGGGCAGTCCGTCGGCAGGAGCTCCCACCGTGCCGTTCAGGGCTGCTGTGCCGCCGCGTCCGTCTCCGGCCGAAAAGTCGAGCGTGGACGTCCCGTGCGAGCGCAGCTCCACATCTGTATTGATGTCCGTGATCAGCAGCCCGGCCAGAATGTCTTCAAAACTCGCTCCGACCAGTTTGAGTGTGGCCGTGGCCTGCGGATTGCCGAGTGTGCCCGAGACGACGGCATCCAGATACCCCTGTCCGAGAAGGGACGTATTGGCCAGAGGGACGAAACGCCAGAGCGCGGGCAGGCTGCCTTCCCAGTGTGCCGAGCCGGAGACTGGCCGATTCATGACCGGCTGCGGCATTCCTTCGGCGGTAAATTGCAGCGGCAGGCGCAGATGCCCCGTTGCGGGTGTTTCGCCGACTCCGTCCATGGTCAGCCTGAGATCAAGCCCGGACGCGTCCAGAAGACCGTTCACGCGCAGGGAAGCGGCGGGAAGATCGCTGTCAGGATAGCCGAGACCGCTCAGAGACAATTCCAGGTTTCCCAGCGGTCGGGATGATCTGCCTTTCAGCGTCAGTTCGCCGTCCAGAGTCCCTTCCGGCAACGGAGCGGAAGAAAAGGCGCTCAGCAGTTTCAGGGAGATGCCCTGCAATCTGGCCTGCAGTGAGGGGGGGCCTGAGCCGAAACGGCCATCGGCCGCAATGCTTCCCGCCGGATGGACATCCAGAGAAAGATCGTCCAGCGAGAGGCCGCGTCCAAATCCAATTCGGGCCGGATGCTTCAGATTGATGCCCGCGCTGTTTCTGCGGTCCTTTTTGTGGAGGAAGTCCAGCTGTGCAAGTTCAATGATCCGTTCGGCGAGCTTGAACGTCGCCTTCATGGTCAGCGACGTTCTGCCCTTGAGCGCGGCGTCTATATGCAGCGCGTCATGGTTCCCGGAAACATTCAGGGTGCCCTTGCGCCATCCGAGTTCACCAGCGGAAACTGTTCCTGCGCCGAGTTCGGCGCTGGCCGTGATGCGCGGCGTTTCGAAAAGATCGTCCGCCGAAGCCTTGCCGCGCAGACCGCGCAGGGAGAATCCTTCGGCGGCGAAGGAACCGAAGCTCCAGTCCGCATCTATGTGCTGCCCCTGAGGATGACTTGCCCGGAGTCGGATGTGTGCCGGGTCGCCGCGCAGGGGCGTTCCCGCCAGTGCGGACAATGCCGTCCAGTTTTCGATGTCGAGCAAGAAGTCTCCGTTCAGACGAGGAGAAGTGCCGTCTGCCAGATCGACCCTGAGTTCCCCCTTGAGAGAGGCTCCCGGCAGTCTGAATCCCGTCTTTTGGAGAGACAGCGCGTCGGGCGTGAAGCTCCAGTCTGTGTTCAGGCGCAGATCCCGGGTCTTGCGCAGTGCGGTCAGTCCCGGCCCCGTCACATTGCCGGTCGCGAGCAACCGTCCTTCTCCTCCGGCAGCGCCGACATGCGTCGCTTCAAGGAGTACCCGCAATTGTTCCAGCGCCGCATCGCCCATGCCGAGACTGGGGCTGGCCAGTTCCAGTCTGAGCGCTGGGCTTTGCAAGGGGCCGGCGAGGTGCGCCCGAATGTCCGCCGTTCCTGAGAGGCCTGCATCGAGTCCGGCGAGAGAAGTCAGCTGCAGCAGGACATCGGCCTTGAGATCTTCATCCGGCGTCAGTCCGAACGAACCTTCGGCCCGGGTCTGTGCCGCGGAGAGTGCCAGATTCTGTACACTGACTTCCGGGCCTGCCGGCTGCGGTCGGACGGCAAAATTGAGATGGAGGGAGGGTGCCGCCCCAAGCATGGACTGAGCCTGCTGGATTCCCCAGCGCATGGACCCCAGGGAAAGTCCGAGCGTGCCCCGCACCGGGTCGCTTTCGGCCATGCGGCTGGCCTTCAGATTCAGATCAAGCTTTCCTTCAAGCGCACGCAGCGGCTCTTCGCGCAGAGCCGGAACCGGGAGAAGGGCATCCAGACGGGCGAGAAGGAGCCGCAGATTCGGCAGAGTCAGGCTGACGGCCGTTTCAAGTCTTCCCGCATCGGCCAGTCGTGCCGAGCCGCTCAGGTCAAGAATATCGGACATCAGATGCAGACTGCGCAGTTCCAGAGCTTCGGGGGTTCTGGCTGCTTCCATTTTTTCCAGACGGATGACGATTGTTCCGGACGCCGCCGGAGGTTCGTTTTCTGTCTGAACCGGAGGGGCGGCAGTTTCGTCGCACCATGCCGCAGTTCGCACAGGCTGAATCGATTCTTTGACAAGTTGAATTTCACCGTCGGCGCGCAGAAGGGGCGAGGCAAGCACTTCCTGTGCTGCAAGATGCAAAATCACGCCCAGAGAAAGGGGGGCGGGACGGGACGGTTCCGGCGAGGCCAGACCGGTTGCGATATCCGCGACATGAAGGCGCAGGTTCAGATGCGGATCGTTTAGCGTTCCGGAAAGGTCGCCCTGCAGGGTTGCTGTGGAGAAAGGAGCTTTTGGCGCGGCGGCATTCCCGGTACGAGGGGCAGCCAGGTTCATCAGCTCCGTCGGGTCGGCCAGTTCCGCCGCAAACGTTCCGTTCAGCGCCATGTTTTCCAGCGTCAGCCGGTCGCCCGTGAACGTGCCGCCGGGAGCCGTCAGATTCAGTTCTTCCACGGCAAGTTCTGCACCCTTCAGGGTCAGCAACAGGCGCAGCCGCAGGGGACCGGTTGCTGACGCACTCTGTCCAGCGTGAGGAACGGACGTTTCCACGCTGGCGAAAGAGGCATTTCCGGGAACGGGAAAATTCGCTTCAAGCAGGGCGGCAGCGTCGGGTTTGCGTCCGGACTCGAGAAGAGATGAGAGCCAGGTCCCGGAATTGCCGATGAAAAGCGAACCTTCCAGATTGGGAGAAGATGGGGGGGTTGATTGTCCGTCGGGCCGGTCCCCGTTCTGCTCCTGCTGAGGGAGAGAATTCGTCTCCGAGTTTCCCTGTTGTGGCAGAAGGGCGGCGAGCAGGGGCGTCGCAATGGAGAAGCGGGTACGGAAATCCGTCAGCGGGCCTCCGCCGGACAGATTCAGTACCAGAGGTGAGCCTGCCACGTCCGCGCCCAGGGTCAGACCGTCGATCTGGACGTTTTCAAGTGCTGCATGTCCAAGAATCGTTTTGAGCGTATCACCCAGAGAACGAAGCTGATCCGGCTCCAGCACGGCCAGAGGTCCGGAAGCGGGGGCTGGTTCCGGTGACGAAGGCAGGTCGGGCAACCGTTCCAGCCGCGGTCTGTTCAGGCGCAGTTCCGCCACGGTGGCCTGTCCCCGGATCAGATCGGAGAGGCGCAGGCGGACGAATCCCTCGGACAGGGAAAACCAGACGCCCCGGGAGTCCGCAAGAGTCATTCCGGCAATATGCAGGGTACCGGGCAGGGGGCCTTCAAAGGTGGCGAATGATGCCGTGATGCCTGCATCCTTCAGAGCGGAAACGGCGAGATCGCGAATCCGTGCTTCGCCCGATTCCGTGCGCAGCCAGAGAGTTCCCGCCGCCAGCGCGATGCAGAGAAGGAGCAGCAGGCCGCCGATGCCGAATCCGATCCCTTTCGCCAGCCGCGGAAAAAGATGCCGGGATGTCCTGGAAGGGCCTTGTCGTTCTTCGTTCATCAGAATGCCTGCCCGATGCTGAGGTATATCTGGAATGCCTTGTTGTCGTCGCGGTCCTGCAACGGCGTGGCGATATCGAGACGTATGGGACCGATGAGCGTGTAGTAGCGGAATCCAAGTCCGACGCCCCATGCCATGTCGCGTCCCCAGTCCGGCATGGAACTGTCGTAGACCATGCCGCCGTCTACAAAGGGGACGATGCCGAAGCTTTCAGTGATCCGGAAGCGGGCTTCCAGACTGACGTCGTTGAAGGACAGGCCGCCTATGGGATCGCCGTCGCGATCCTTGGGGCCGAGAGACTGGTACTTGTACCCGCGCACGGAACCGCCTCCTCCCGTGTAGAAGCGCAGGGACGCCGGGATATCGGCCACCTTTTCGCCGGTGAGGCTTCCGGCTGCGGCTCGTGCGGCCAGAACCAGGCGATCACCGGAAAACGGAGTCCAGTACCCGCTGACGTCCACACGAGTGCGGATCGTCGTCAGTGGTCCGTTGTACGTTCCCGTATAGGGAGTGAGGGAAAGGGAGAAACGCGTCCCCCGCGTGGGGTTGAACAGATCGTTCGTGGTATCTCTTTTTAGCCCCAGCGGAACGCCGAACAGCAGATAGTCCTGTTTCCCATGAATGTTGTCGTCAAGGCTGCCGCCCTCAAGGGACAGGCGGGCGCTGGCCCACCAGTTGCGCCAGTCGCCGGAAAAACGACGTTCAAGACCGCCTGCGACATACGCCGCGGTCTGGTGGTAGGCGTCGGTTTCTTCATTGAGGAGTTCAGCCTCTCCTACCAGCGCCTGATCCCTTCTCCCGAAAGCGGGTTTGCGGAATGTGGCGGACAGCCGTTGCGCATCCTGAGCTATGGGCGCGGACAGCCGCAACTGTTCTCCCCCGCCGAAGAGGTTGCGGTTTTCCCAGGATCCGCGCACGCCGAATCCTGTATCCGTGGAGTACTGCATGCCGCCGCTGACCGTGCGAGGGGGCGCGTCGCGGACGGTCAGAGACACGGGAACCGTGCTGCCGTGTGTACTTTCCGGCAGAATTTCCGGCACGGAAGAGGTCGAAGCGTTCAGCCCCTTGCTTGTGGGCGTTTTTTCGGAGGACACGGTCCTGGCCTGTTCTCCGGAAGAGTGTTCGAGTTTCGCCTCCACAACGGCGATTCGTTCCGGAGACGCCCTTCCGTCCGAAGCGGACAGGTCCGGCTTCAGGGTGATGGAGCTGAACAAGCCGGTTTCCTGCAGGGCCGTACGGTAGGACGTGAGCAGCGCATCGCTCCAGTACTGCCCCTGAGTCCAGGTGGCCAGACGGTTCAGATACGTATCGTTGACGGACGGTGCTTCCTGTCCGGTTTCCTTTGTCCTGACGTCTCCCATGCGCAGAAGAGGTCCGGTTTCGATGACGATCTCCGCATCAAGCGTACAGGTGGATCTGTCGATGACGTAGTGTGTTTCTCCCGTCCTGGCGAGCGGGTAGCCTTGATTGTGCATGGTGGCCGGCACGCGGTCCACCGCAGCGAGCACGGTTTCGGCCCTGGCCGGAGTTCCCCCGGTCAGACCGAAGGAGGAGAGGTCTTCGGGGGCGTCGAGCATGAAGTTTTTGCCCTGCACGGCGATTTCTTCTTCAGAAGGCGGGGGGGCGGAAAAAGGGCTGGCCCCTGAATAGCGCAGCCGGGTGGAACCGATGACGTACTGTTGCCCTGGTCTGAGACGAATGGTTATCGCCACGGGGCTGGCATCCCAGTCGATGCGGCGGGAAACGGTTCCATCGTAATACCCGTTGGAGCGCAGAATTTTTCCGGCTGTTTCCATATCTTCCAGCAGCCTGCGTTCCAGTCCCACTCTGCTGTCGGGGGGATCGCCGTGCAGCCAGACCAGCTGGCTGTTGGCGCGCAGCTCGGAGAGCAGACCGTTCTGATCGCCTGAAATGCCCTCCCCGGTTTTCTCCCGGTCGGAAGTCGCTTCTCCATTCCTTTTTCTATTTGTTTCCGCCAGCTTGAAATCCACGGAATAGGGGATGGACTGACCGGAATTCGTGGACTTGAGCGCGAGGCCTTCCCCGCCGCCGGATCCGAACAGACATCCGGAAAGCAGCAGCGGGACGAAAAGGAGTGTGAGGCGCACGGCATGGAGAAAGGGTCTTTTTTGCATGAAGGAATAATGAAGATGAGAAGAATGGACGTCAAGCTCCTAATCTCTAAATCTGGTCGTCTTATTTATAATATATAATTATAATATGTTAGAAAAATGTCTTTCGATATGCAAAGTTTTTTCTGAATTTTCTGGTTTTTTCCTCTCTTTACTTAAGACTTGTAATGACTTAGACACGAAAAGCTGAAAAATTATTTTTTGTCCGGCGCGTCGCGTGATCCGGCGAGAAAGCAGAGGATTTCTTGTCGGATCGCACGGGGCGTCGGTTTCCTGAGGGGGAAACATGGAAGATTTGACCAGACTTGTCGCCGGCATCAACAGTTTCATCTGGGGCATGTATTGCCTGATTCCGCTGCTGTGCGGCGTGGGCATCTATTTTACGCTCCGTTTGCGGTTCATTCAGATCCGCAGATTCGGACAGGCCGTGCGCATGCTGTTCGGGGGATTGTCCCTGAAGGGCAAGCGGGCCGACAAGCACGGCATGAGTTCGTTTCAGTCCGTGGCTACGGCCATCGCGGCGCAGGTAGGCACGGGAAATCTGGCCGGGGCGGCCACGGCCATCGCCATGGGCGGGCCGGGAGCCATATTCTGGATGTGGATTGCGGCGTTCTTCGGCATGGCGACCATCTTTGCCGAAGCAGTTCTTGCCCAGGTCTACAGAACCCGTGACGACGCGGGACACATTACGGGAGGCCCCGCCTACTACATTTCTACCGGACTCGGCAGCCGCAAGCTGGCCGTGTTCTTCTCCATTTCCATCATCATCGCGCTTGGCTGCATCGGCAACATGGTGCAGTCCAACTCCATTGCCGACGCCTTTAATACGGCCTTCAGCGTGCCGCCCCTGCTGATGGGCGTGATCATCGCCGCATGTGGCGCGTTCGTATTCTTTGGAGGGATCGGCCGTATCGCTTCCGTCACGGAAAAGATCGTGCCGTTGATGGCCGTTCTGTATGTTCTTGGCGGTCTTCTGGTGCTGATCGCCAATGCGGAGAACATTATTCCCGCATTCAAGATGATCTTCGTCGGGGCATTCGATCCCGCTGCCGCCACAGGAGGACTGATCGGGGCGAGCGTCAAGGAGGCCATTCGGTATGGCGTAGCCCGCGGTCTGTTTTCCAATGAGGCCGGGATGGGGTCCACGCCCCACGCACATGCCGTAGCCAAGGTGCAGTATCCCGCGCAGCAGGGACTCATGGGCATCATCAGTGTATTTATTGATACCTTCATCGTTCTGAATATGACCGCCATGGTCATTTTTGTGACCGGAGCCATGGACGGAAACAGCACCGGCATCGCACTCACGCAGAAGGCCTTTTCCATTGGGCTTGGATCCTTTGGAATTAAATTTGTGGCTATTTGTCTGTTGTTCTTTGCTTTTTCTACGATCGTCGGCTGGTATTTCTTCGGTGAGCAGAACGTCAAGTATCTGTTTGGTACGCGTGGAGTCACATCCTACCGCATCATCGTCATGGGGTTCATTGTGCTCGGTTCCGTGCTTCAGGTAAATCTGGTCTGGGAACTCGCTGACATGTTCAACGGTCTTATGGCCTTCCCCAACCTGATCGCCCTGATCGGCCTGGCCAGGGTCGTCAGTGCCGCTCTTAAGGATTGGGAGGATCAGATCCCGCGTTAGGGAAATTTTCTGTTTTGCGACCGTCGAAGGGCCTCTGTCCGCACTAGGCGGACAGAGGCCCTTTCGCACATGCGGGGCAGGGCCGTGTTTTTTTTTTGATGCAATGAACTGTTAATAATCATAGAAAGATAGCTTATAATCATTGAATGGAGGCCATGACGATCGGTATCCTGAGTCCGCATTCACATGAAGACCAGACAACTTTTTATCGAAAGAGGTTTGCATATGTTGCAAGAAGGCATGTCTTCGGCTCAGGAAGAAGCCAAAAGAACCCGTACCGCGCAGGTGATCGAGGTTCTGAACCGGGCTCGCAGCATGGAGCTGTATTCCGTGCATCAGTATATGATCCAGCATTATACGCTGGACAATATGGATTATGGAGAGTTTGCCGGCAAGATCAAGCTGATCGCCATCGACGAGATGCGGCATGCCGAGCAATTTGCCGAGCGCATCAAGGAGCTTGGTGGAGAACCTTCCAGCGAGCTGTCGTCACGCATCGTGAAAGGACAGGATGTGCGTGCCGTATTCCCTTTTGATGGAATGGTCGAAGACGGAACCATCGATGCCTACAACATGTTTCTTCAAACCTGTCGAGAGCATGGCGATAACGTCAGCGCACGGCTTTTTGCTTCCATTCTTGAGGAAGAACAGGTTCACATCAACTATTTCAATGACGTAGCAGCACACATTGAACAGCTTGGAGACATTTATCTTTCCAAGATCGCCGGAAGCGCCGCCGAGGAAATTCCCTCCCGTGGTTTTGTGAGCGCCGGATAAGCGACAACCTTTCTTATGTCCTCCCTCCCGAAGCCCGCGTCGCCGGATATGGTTCCGACGACGCGGGCCTGTTTTTTGCGGGGAAGACTCTGGCGCATGGGAAACGAGCGGCGTTCGCGACATGCCTGTTCCCTGCGAGGGCGGTGAGCGGACGAGAGCCGTTGCTGCAAGAAGCCGGAAACGAGTTCCTCTTTCGGAAAGTGGCAGAACCCTCCTCAGTTGACGTAGGCTCGGCGTACGAATCGAAAGACTCGGGCAGGAGGGACGTTATCCCAGACACGCTGCGAGTCCACACATTGGAATCCGCGTGTAAGAAAGGGGTTCGAGCTGCTCCATGAATATGTGTACTGCACCAGAAGGCCTCCTTCACCAAGCGACGCGTGCATGGCCCGGATAAGCGCCTCGCGGGTGGTTTCTCCCAGAGAAACCAGCGGAAGGGAGGAGATGATGCAGTCCACGCGGCGGCTGGGCGGAATGAAGCTGGGCAGGGCCGTGGCGTCGCCCTGAACGATCTGCAGCTGGGGAAAGCGTTGCTGCAGAAGCCGGGTCATGCCCGGAGCCTTTTCCACTATTAGGAGTCGGTGGGGGGCCACTCCAGCGCGCAGGAGTTCCTGCGTGACTGCACCCGTCCCCGCGCCGAGTTCCACGACGAGTCCGCCGGTTCCCAGAGGAACTCCGGCGGCCATGGCGTGAGCGAGGCTGGTTCCGCTGGGGCAGACCATGCCCATGGTACGGGGAGAACGGACCCATTCCCTGATGAATGCGGCGGAAACATGGAGATACTGACGGATGGAATGCAGATCAGGAGCAGAAAGTACCATAGATTCAGTTACCTCGAAGTATTCAACGGTAAACGAAACTGCGGAGGAGAAGGTCGCAGGACTGTTCACGCACGTTGTGCAGCGCCCAGAACAGCCCGTTCAGCGTCCCAAGTCCATGATTTTCCCGATATCGTACAGCAATCCTTGGTGTTGTGCAGCGTTATGATTGAGACTCTTCCTGCGTGTGATCTGGCTCTTGAAGAGGCGACGCGGCAGCTCTTTTCCGGGGGATGCTCGATCCTGCAGCTGGCCGCGATTCGTCTTTTTTGCCTGTTTGTGGCCCGTTTCAGGACTGTTTGCGAAACGGCCTGTAGTCAAGTCCGAATTTTTTCATGCGCAACCCCATGATACGCTCGCTGATGCCGAGGGCGAGCGCCGCCTTTCCCATATTCCCGCGGTGTTCCCGCAAGGCGCGGATGATCATGCTTTTTTCCACATGGGCAAGCGTGGCGGGAAGACTCTCGTGCGTTGCGGGCAGATCCGTCATGGGCTGCATGGAAGGCGGAAGCAGCCCCGGGTGGATGAGACCGTCCGTCGTCAGAATGACCGCTCGTTCGATGACGTTTTCCAGCTCGCGGATGTTGCCGGGCCATGAGTGCGCCAGCAGGAGCGCTTCGGCTTCAGGGGTGACCCTCAGGTCGCGTTTGCCTATCTTGTTGCCGTATTTTTCAAGAAAGGTTTCCGTAAGCAGAAGGATATCCCCCTGACGTTCCCTCAGGGGGGGCATGTGAACGGGAAAGACGTTCAGCCGGTAGTACAGATCCTTGCGGAAGAGTCCGTCCGCGACCATCTGTTCAAGATCGCGGCTGGTGGCTGCAATGACGCGAACATCGACCTTGCGCGTCTCCATGCTGCCGAGACGCTCGAATTCCTGTTCCTGCAGAACGCGCAGGAGCTTGACCTGTGTGGACACGGTCAGTTCGCCTATTTCGTCAAGGAACAGAGTTCCCCCGTCCGCGGCCTCGAAGCGGCCGACTCTGGTTCCCGCAGCTCCGGTGAAGGCTCCCTTTTCATGGCCGAACAGTTCGCTTTCGATGAGTCCTTCGGGCAGAGCCGCGCAGTTCACCTTAATGAACGGTCGTCCTGCCCGCAGGCTTCCCGCGTGGATGGTATTGGCCGCGAGTTCCTTGCCGGTTCCGCTTTCGCCGAGCAGCAGCACCGTGGCGCTGGTAGGCGCTACGCGGGCAAGCTGATTCAGAACCGTCTTCAGGCCGGATGAGGAGCCTACGAACATTTCGGGGCGATATTTTTCCCGGAGCGCGTTCAGCAGGCGCTCATTTTCTTCAAGCATCCTGTGGTGAACCTGACGCGTCTTGACGGCTCTCGCCACAAGGGAGGCAAGGATGGTAAGCAGGCGCATGTCTTCTTCCAGCGCGCCAGAGGCGGAAAAGAGACGATCCGCGGACAGCGCGCCGATGACTCTGCCTTCCATCTTGATGGGCACGCAGATGAAGGAAACGGCTTCCCTGCGGCTGCGACTTCCCGTGCGATTGAGGAATAGAGGCTCCACCAGCACGTTAGGGACGACGAGAGGTTTGCCGCTTTCGATGACCTTGCCGGTAATTCCTTCTCCGAGCTTGTAGCGTCCGCGACTTTGGGCCTCGGGACTCATCCCGTAGGCGACCTCGATGGCGATTTCTCCATGCTGTTCGTCGAGCAGTGTGATGACGCCCCGCATCATCCCCGTGTGTCTGGCCATGACTTCCAGAACTGTATCAAGGTTGTCGGACAGGTCCGACGCGCTGTCGAGAATTTGCAGAACTTCGAAGAGCAGCCGGAGTTCCTTGACTTCATTACGAACCTGCATGTCCTTGCTCCTGCCTCCGGAAAACGTCGGAGGCCTTTTCGTATGAGGCCCTGTTGCCGCCTCACCAGAAAGGGGGATGCTCCGGAAACGGGGTGAAGGCCGAAGCGTCAAGGCTGGTTCAACTGTGAAAGCTTCGGCGCGGAGACCGCTGCGGAACGCTACGGCGCGGCGAGTTCGGGCGGAGGAAACGAGACCGGTCGCTGGCGCTCCTCTGACTGCGAACGGGGTTTCCGGAAAATGGAAATCTCTCGAATGACAATGTGTTGCGGAGAAACCAATTTGCGTGAACTTGCGGGGCCGGTCAAGTCCGGGACAGCGGGAGCCAGAAATACAGGCGGCATCGGACGGGCATGTCTCCGTCCGATGCCGCTTTGAATGGCAAAATGTCTCAGCTGTGGGCTTTGCCTCCCCAGAATTGCCGGATGATGTCCTCCGGGGCTGGAGTGCCGAATCGGGAACCTATGATAAAGGCGAGAAATGAGACGACCGTGGTTGGAACGATGGGATGAATTCCGTACATGGCAGGCTTGAGAATACTCAGAGCGAAGAAGCAGATCAGGCCGATGATGATGGACGTCACCGCTCCGGTCGCGTTGGCTCCCTTCCAGTACAGGCCGAGAATGATAGGCCAGAGAAAGACGGCTTCCAGTCCGCCGAAGGCGAAGAGGTTGATCCACACGAGCAGATCAGGCGGCTGCAGGGCGGCGAGAAAGACCAGAAAGCCGATGACCAGCGTGCAGATAAGGCTGGCGCGGCGGACCTTGAGCGGCGCGATGCGCGATGCGTCGCCCTTGAGGCGGTAATGGATGTACAGATCCTTGATGATGGCGGCGGAGGCCAGCAGAAGCATGGAATCCACTGTGGACATGATCGCCGCCAGCGGACCCGCGGTGAAAACGCCTGCCCAGAAGGGAGAAAGAAGCTTCACCGTCAGGGTGGGCATGGCGAGGTCGCCAGCGGGCAGATCGGGAAGGACAGCCCGGCCGAGGGTACCCGCAAGGTGAACGCAGAGCAGCATGAAGCCGATGATGAACGTACCCATGATCATGGCGTTGTGCATGGACTTGGAGTCCTTGTAGCCCATGCATTTCTGGGATGTCTGGGGAAGGCCGAGGATGCCGAGGCCGACGAGAATCCAGAAGGAGAGAATCATGGGCTGGGGAACGGCGTTCTTTGGACCGGTGGGCGTGATCAGGCCGGGATCAATGGCGCGCAGAGTATTCACGCATTGTTCCACGCCGCCACCGGCGTTGACCACCGCAAGCAGCACGACCACTGCGGCGATGGCCATGACAATGCCCTGGATGGCGTCGGTCAGGACCACGGCCCGAAAGCCTCCGACCGCAGTATAAAGCACCACCGTCAGACCGAACAGCAGCAGGCCGACCACATAGGGGTAACCGGTCACGGCCTGAAAGAGTCTCGCTCCTCCAATGAACTGGGCAAGCATGGCCGCCATGAAGAAGATCAGCAGAGCCAGAGAACAGAGCACGACCACGGCGTCGCTGCGATAACGGGCGCGCAGAAAGTCGGTGAGCGTGACGGCACGTGTTTTGCGGGCCATGATGGCGAAGCGCTTTCCAAGCACGCCAAGCGTGAGGAAGGTGGTGGGAACCTGGATCATGGCCAGAAGAACCCAGCTCAGCCCTACCGTATAGGCCACCCCTGGGCCGCCCACAAAGCTGCTGGCACTGGTATAGCTGGCGATGATGGCCATGGCCAGAACGAATCCTCCCATGGAACGGCCGCCAAGAAAGTATTCTTCGATGAATCCGTGGGATCCTTCGCCCTTGGCCATGCTCTTTCTGGCGAAGAGAGCGACAGCGAAGGAGAGAAACAGGTAGAGCGCCAGCGGAGCCAGCGTGGCGAACTGGTCGGAATTCATGCTTCCTCCGAGTGCTTTCCGGCGGACGTGGTTTCAGGGGCGGCAGCTGATGCGGCATGCGGCGCTGCATCCTCCTCTTCGCCTTCGTCATCGAGCGGCATGTCCTTGAAGAAGAACTTCACAATGACCCAGAGAATGAAGGAGAGCAGGGGATAGCCGGCGATACAGCTCAGAAAGAACCAGGCTGGAAGACCGAATATATAGGTATAGTCGTCGGGGTTGCCTGCTCCGAGTCCATAGGCGCAGACATACCACCAGACGAAGTATAGCGCGTATATGCCGAGCGACAGCAGCGCTTCCTTGTTGGCCTGAGCGTAGCGCCAGTCCTGTTGCAGCGTTTTCTTCATGACTGTGGACCTCCTCGGACGGATTCGGTCCGCCGCTGTCTCAGGTGCGGGCCGTCAAGAGTTTCGGCGAAGGGCACGGGAAATCGTTGACAGGTCAGGGTTTGATGTAGGCGAAACCTTCACGCTGCAAACGGACGATTTCGACTACTCCGGCAGGCACGATTTCCACTCCTTCAAGCAGGTTTTCGGCTGTGAGGGAGGCATTGCGCAGCGCATTGGCGCAGGCCCTGAAGGAAACGCCCCGCGTCTGCAGTTCGCGAATTCTGTCGGCAAGGACGCTGCCCCCGACAAGATGGGAAACAGCGCCGCCGTTGGCGAGCAGAACTATGCGGCAGGGTTGATCGGCAAGAGCGGCAAGGTAATTGGCCATGTTGTTCAGCGCCATGACGAAGCGCTGCTCTTCCGGCAGATCCACATGAACAAGCAGATCATAATACATGCGGTTTCCTCCCATGCGTCATTTTTCCCAGACAAGCCTGTCCATTACGGAATATCTAAGGGTATGGCAACAAAAAATAAACGTTCTCAGATGGACTTCTTTTACTCTGCCTGTATGCTCAAGTCCAATGGAGTGTTTTTCCCTTTCCTGCGGAACATTCTTTACTTTGCCGACAGGTGACGCCAATGGTCTTCTTCAGTTCGTTTTTCTTCCCGGGGCGCGCACTGCTTCGTCAGCTCCCCGGACTGCTGGCCGGAGGTCTTTTCACCGGCATGGTCGTCGGATGCGTGATCGGGGTGCTGCGCATGACCCATACGCTTGCCGGCGGTTTCATCGCGGACATGCTGGCCGCGCATGCTCTGCTGTTCGCGCCGGTCTGGTTTCTTGTCCTTATTTTCGTTGCCGTACTGATTCGGCGTCTCGTGCTGGCCGTGCCCCTGATCAGCGGGAGCGGCATTCCTCAGACGGAGCTTGCATTGGCGGGAAAACTGCCTCTGCCCTGGCTGCACGTTCTGGCGGCAAAATTCGTGGGCAGCTGGCTGGCTCTGGCGGCGGGGCTGGCTCTGGGACGCGAGGGGCCGAGCATCCAGATGGGAGGCGCGGCGGGCGAGGGATGCGGCATCCTCTGGAGAAAACTGGCTGTCCGTTTCCCGGCATGGAACCGTTCTGACGACAGGGAGGGCAAAGTCTTTATCCCCACGGCTCTCGCGAAGTCCCCCGCAATGGAGCCGGAAGCTTTCCATCCCGGAACGTTCGGAGAGCTTCCCACCGCCGCCGAGCTTTCCGAACGTCCTCTGCTGCAACAGCATCTGCGCGGCAGCTACTGGGTCACGGGCGGGGCCGTGGCCGGACTGGCCGCAGCGTTTGGCGCGCCTCTGGCCGGGATACTGTTTGCCTTTGAGGAAATGAAGTGCCGGTTTGGTTTCAGACTGGCTCTGTTCGCCTGCGCCGCGGCTCTGGGGGCGCATTGCGTCATCCGTTTCGGATTTCAGATGGGGCAAATTCTGCCTTTCAGTGCCTTCATGCCGCTTCGACTGGCGGATTCCTGGGTTCTTGTCCCTCTGGGTATTGTTCTCGGCATGGTTGGAGTCGCCTACAACCGCAGTCTTCTCTGGCTCAAGGACAGAGAGGCAGCGCAACGCCTGATCCCCGATCGTTTCAGGGCTGTTCCTCCCTTCCTCTGCGCTGGGATTGCGGCGCTCTTTCTGCCGCAGATAGCGGGCGGCGGCGAGTCTCTGATTATCCAGCTCGGACAGACGCAGATGCTGCTGCGGCTGCTTTTTCTGCTGGTCGCCTTCAAGTTCGCCTTCGCCCTGTACAGTGTGACCGCAGACATTCCCGGGGGGCTGCTCATGCCTATTCTTTGTCTCGGAGCTCTGTGGGGCAGCCTGTGGGGAGCTGTTCCCATGTCGCTGCTGGCGGAGGGAGGCTTTGTGGCTCCCGGAGGCGGACAGGCTTGTCTTCTGCTGGGAATGGCCGGATTTTTCGCCGCCACTGTTCGGGCCCCGTTGACCGGGATAGCATTGGTCATGGAGCTGTCCGGAGCCTGGGCCTGTCTCCCTTCCGCGCTTGTGGTGGCGTTTACGGCATTTGTCACGGCCAATGCGTTGCGTTGTCCGCCGGTCTACGACTCCCTGAAGTCGAGAATCCGGCTTCCGGTTTCCCCATAGCCGGGGGGATCTTGTCTTTATGTGGAGAATGGTATTTCTTGTTGCCTGAATTTACGCGGGGCACGCGACAGGAATTTCAAACAGGGGATATGGAGGTGTCTTTGACGCGCTTTTGTCAGGTACTGTTGCCGGGGATTTCTTCTGCAGCGGACGGCGAGGAGATAGCCGTGCGCGTCATCAAGGGAACCCGGCGTCGCAAACGTCTGGCCATCAGGGTGACTCGTTCGGGAGACGTGGAAATACTTGTTCCGGTACGGAC
>JAEYDL010000014.1 GCA_023403845.1 Pseudomonadota bacterium | reverse complement strand
CATGTGCTGGCTCCGGTTCTGGCCCTGTTTCTGGTTTCCGTCCTGCCCCCTTCCCTGCCCGCCGCAATACTTGATAAACCGGCACAGGCAACCTCCCCAAAAGATCGGGAACGACTGGCCGAAGCGCTGGCGTCCCGCGCCTCCTTTGCCGCTGAAGTGCGCCCACGTCTGCTGAAGGCGGGGTACGGCTCTCCGGAGGAACTGCTTCAGCCCGCTGCCGACTACGCCCAGGGATTTCATGACGTCTCGGATTTCCGCGACTTCTGGAACGACAGTCACCTTGAACCGAGCCGCTGGGAAAAGGATACCGTCCGACTGGCCGATCGCCTGTGGCTGCTGTCGCCGTTTCCCGACGTGGTCGACATTCTGCTGTCTGGTCTGGAGCAGAAAGATCTGCCGCGGGAATTGCGGCTGGCTCGCTTTCTGGGGGAAAGCCGCGCCCTGTACGAAATGCTGGAGAAAGCCGAGCTGACGCAGTTCATGAAGAGAAAAGTCTGGGGTCTGTTCTGGTCCGCCGGGGCATCCTTCCCGCCGGAAATAGAAGCCCGACGCAAGGCAGCCATGTTTCTGGCCCCCAGATATCTCCGGCTGCTGGAAGAGGAAGCTCCGCCGGAGCATATCGCGGCCATGCACGCCCGCGCCATGCCCGCCATGCTGCCCTGGGATTCCGAAACGGGAAACAGCCCCGCAGTACGGCTTGCAAACGTCTGCGACCCGATGACGGCCGGTTCTCTTTTAAAGACACTGGCTGCACATGCGGACGATGTGGACCTGTGGACCCGGACAGGCGACTTTCTTGATTCCGGTCCGGGAACTCCGGATCAGAGACTGCGAAGCGCAGCCAGTCTGGTTTGGAATACGGATCCATCCATGGCCGTCGCATCCACTATTCTTCTTGAACAGGAGCCGGACTCGTGCGTCGCAGACTGGGCCACCTGCTGGAGCTGGCACACTGGAACAAACACCTTCGCCTATGGGCTTCACTGTTCCGTGGAAGGCAACGGCGCCGCCCTGCTGCACCGCTGGATAGGGGAACAGAGGAAAATCACCGTGGCCTCTCCGACGACGCCCCTTCCCGAAGGGGAAAAGGCTTCCATCAAGCGCCTTGCGGCCGCGCCGGACCCGACGCTTCTTTCTGTAGAACGACCGGAAGCGCGTTTCTGGCTGCTTTTCGCCAAGAAACAGTCGATTCCCAAAGAAGCGCGGAACAGAAAACTGATTCATGTTTTTGCGAATACGCCCCTTTCCGCAGGCGGCCCGTTGCTCCTGCCTCTCGATATGAACAAGGCCGAAGATCGCGCTCTTGCCAACTGGCATGTCGAGGAAGGCGCGAAAGCGGAGGAAAGTCTGCTTTTGCTCTCTCCATTGCCGGAAAAGCAGATTGTCCGCCGCATGCGTGCGTGGCACATCAGACTGATGCAGGAAGAAGCGCAGCCACATCTGACGCTCAGTACGCTGTACACGGGCAGCTACTGGCTCGCGCACCTGCCCTTCATGCACGGAGAAGCCGCATCACTCTGCCTTGAACCCGGAGAAACGCTTTATGTGCGGCATGCATCCGTACGGGGTGACGCATGGCTGGCCATCACTCCCGGCCCCGACGTGAAGCCTTTCCTGCAGGGTGAAGAGGGGGTGGTTCTGGAGTTCCCGGCCGATACGCAGAAAATTCTGAACAGCCGTTTCTCACAGGACTTTCTGGACCGCATGGCTCGTGAGGCCACGCTCAGATGGCCCCGCCCCGGGGTAACACCGGAAGAGGCGCTGGCGTTTATGCATGCAGGGGAAAAAGACCTGGCGTCGTTGAGCGATGCGGAAAGCTGGTATCAATCCACCTGGAAGGACCATCTGTTGTTGCTGTGGCGTTTGGAAGGCAGCCCGGTTCGTGAAGAGGGGCGTCGTCTGTTGCTCGACGGCGATATCGACTCCCACACGCGGCGTGAAAAGACCCAACAACTGCTACGCGACGTGAAACAGACCGACAGTGCGACATCCGCATCCCGAACCTCGTCCCGGTGAGGTCGATATGAACTTTTTTCGACGTTTCTTCCCCTGCTTTCTTGCTGCGGCAGTTTTGGCCGTTCTCATCTTCGCCTTTCTGCAGCCGCAAGCGACGCCACCGGCCCTGCCAACCGGCGGAGAAAAAGCGGAACAGTCCGTGAATTCCCCGCAACAGACCATAATTCGGGAACTGGAAACGGCGCGTGCATCATGGATACGCAGATACGCAATGATCGGGTTCAGTCCCGACAAGACTCTCTCGGCCGCAGAAAGCACGTTGCGCTTCAGAAATGCCCCTCACTTTCTTGCTCGTCTGGAAACGCTTCTGCAGGGCGATGAACCTCCGTCTGCGAAGCAGGTCCGGGCGTTCAACATGCTGGAGGGTTCACCCGGACGGGATATCCTGAAACTTGCCAAGATGTTAATGGTAATGGATGCTGAAACGAATTCTTTCGATATGTGGGACCATCAAGCTTCAAAAAGCTGGGAAACGGCGGTCCTCATGTTCCGGCGCAATGAGGACGCCATCCGGGAAGCGGACGACTGGCTTAATGCATTTCCCCGGCTTCTGGACATGTATCTGGACGAAGAACTTCTGCATCAACTGCGCCAGGTGAACAAACATCCGGGTATGCTGCACGCTGTGGGCATGGCCGTCGAGGACTTCCCCGGCGAACTGGCGCAAGCGCTGGAGACGGCCATGGAAGACCCAGAGGGCTTTCCGGAAACGTGGCGAATCCGCAAGCAAAAGGACTCCTACCTGAAAGAGTTGATGGAAAACGAGGGAATACGTCTCTCCACGGAAGAGGACAGGGCAATCCTGTGGTCCCTGCGGGAGAATGAGGCCGCCACGATGACCATGGTGGAGCTTTACCGCGAATTTGGAAGCATATCGGCATCCGAGGTTCTGGCTGAGATGAACAAGGGGCCGGAGGCTCTGGCTGTCTGGCGTGAACGAATGAGGGAAAGAAAAAAACTGGCCAGTACCTTCGTCAGCAGGATGCAGCTGTGTTCCAATGATACCGTGACGCTGCCGCTGGAACAGATCGCTTCTCTGAAAAACACGCACTGGGGCGCCTCAGGCTCTTGGCCGCTCCACTTCATTCCCAATGCCGAAACCCGCGCCATGCTTGAGGCGGGCCAAGGTTCCCTGCCCAACGGCATCTCAGTCAGCATCGTTCCCTTTGCCGACATATGGGATCAGTTCCAGGATGCCGGAGAGGTCTACGCGCTGACTCCGGACCTTTCAGGTGATAGCGTTTTTTCCCTCTATGGCCGGGTGGAAAGAAAGGTGCTTCCCCAGATGAACATCCTGAGCTTCCATCCCGCTCCGGAAAACTTGCGACGGCTGAGTATCGTGCTTTTTTCCGATCGTCCCAGAGAGGACGTCGCCGCCCATGTGGACTATCTCAGCCTGCTGATCGCCCCCGCCCAGACCCCTCAGGCCGACATGCCCACCGAGGACTTGTCGTACCGGCAATTGCCGACGACGCCCGTCTCCATCCCCGCGGATGCGTCCCCGAAAATCAGACTGACCAATTTCGCCGGAGGCGCGCTGTTCGCCGCACTGGCGGAGGGACTGAAAAGCGAAGAAATGGCACGTCTGTTCGGCCCCCTGAACACGGTATGCGTGCCGCGCTGGACGTCACCGACGGAAGCGGGTGAACACGCCGAAGAATGGTTGTGCCTGCGCCGGACCGATCCTGCCGACTTCGTCGGACATGTGGGACAGGATCCGCTGCTCGCCCTTTCGGAAGAGGCCATAACGGCTCTGAACAGAAGTCGGGATGCCATTCCTCCTCGCCACCCGAATCAGGAAACGCTGGCCCCGATACAGACCCTGTGGCGACTGCAGGCCCTGAAACCGGACCTGAGCGATCCCGCCGCCATCCGCGCCGCCTTTGCGGAAGGCGTGGAGCTGTGCGCCCGTGCCGACATACGGGAACCCGAAATCAGAGAGCATATGGCGCTGCTGTGGTCTCTTCTGAAACTTTCCGGGCGCGAAGCCGCCTGCACGGGCATGAAGGAACACCTGCTGACCGAAAGGACTCCGCTCGCAATCCGCCTGCATGGGCTGCTCGGTTCTCTGAGCGCCGCGGACCCGACGCTCTGGCCTTCCAAAGGCTGAGCCACGAGTTTCTCGCTCCAGCCGTGCGGAACACTGGCCGCCCGGCTTCTCCGCAAATTCCGCTCGACCTTTGTCCCTCTGTTTGGCATTCTTGTTGCCGGGCTTTCCGCCCGGCTTCTCCGCCGATATACGAAAAGGCCCCGTCAAATCATGCGGCCCTGGTCCTGTTCCGGGTCGCCCGGAAAATCGAACTATGGATTCAGCACAACTCTGCAGCATTGCTGCCGGAGGGGCTTTAGGAGCCTATTCCCGCTTTCGTCTCGCCGCGCTCTGCGCTTCGCTCTTCGGTACGCAATTTCCCTGGGGAACGTTATGCGTCAACATCCTCGGCTCATTCCTCGCCGGAATGCTGGCGGGTGTGATCTCGACCGGATGGACCAGTGCCCTTTGGCTGGATATGCTGAGCAAGGGCTACCTTGGAGCCCTGACCACCTTCTCCACCTTTTCCCTTGATACACTGAAGGCCTTTGCCGCAGGGAAAACGCTGCAGGGCGTCGCAAACATGGTCCTGAGTCCTGTCCTCTGCCTTGCGGGAACCGCTGCGGGCTTCTTTCTGGCGAGGCAGGCATGACGGCGATGCGCACAGGCACGGCCGTTCTCTGCGGCGGGGCGGCAGGAGCGGTATGCCGCAGCGAAATGGACGAGTGGATCACGAATGGCCTTGCGCTCTCCTTTCCCATCGGCATCCTTGCGGTCAATGTGCTGGGCGCTTTCTTCATGGGGTTGCTCGCCGGTGCCGTTAGCCGTTCCGGCAAAAGAATGGATACGCTTTTTGCCCTGCTGGGAACGGGTTTCCTCGGCGGCTTCACCACCTTCTCCACCTTTTCTCTGAATACCTTTGCTCTATGGCTCGCCGACGCCCCTGTGCATGCCGTGGTCAACGTCGCGCTGCATCTTCTTCTCGGCCTGCCAGCCGCAGGGATTGGTTACGCCCTCTCCGCACCGCGTCATCACGCATCTCCCCGGTCCGAAGAAGACGAAACGTCCTGATAATGATCGACGCATTTGTATACAGCCCGAAACTTCTTTGCTAAAAGGGAATCGCGGCGGAAATGATTCCGCCCATTCCGTATGGAGGCTGTCATGCGTCTGTCCTGCCTTGTCCTTCTGCTCGCGGTGGGGATGCTTCTTCCTGCTGCGACCCGGGCAAACTCCCTGTTGCCCGGCGGCGACTATCCCGCTCCCGACTGCCGTTCTCCCCTGCGTCCGTTGCCGGGAGATGGTCGCACCGAATGGACCTTCTACCGTTCGGACATGGCCCGCTACCGGCAGTGCGTGGAATCCTATCTGAATACGGCACGGCAGGACGTCGCGCGAATCCATAAGCAAATGGAACGGGCCGTGCGTGAATACAACGAAGCCTCGGGCAACTGACGTTCAGTGAAGAATTCGGACAACGCCCGACGTCGTGGACGACGGGAACCACGCCGCGCTCTCCACACCCCGACCTGAAGGAATCCTGAATGGCACGAATTCTTGCCTGTCTTGCTCTGGCCGCCTGGGTGGTCCTGCTCCGGCCTTTCCCCATAACCACCTTTCTGGCCTCCTGCGCGGCGTTCGTCTCCTATCCTCTGTATCAGCGCATCAAAAGGAATCTTCCTCCACGCTGGTCCATAACGGCCTATACAGTCATTCTCGCAGTCGTCACCCTGCTGCCCATCGTGGTCATCATCTCTCTGGTGACACCGCAGGCCGTGGCCGGGCTGAAGATACTCGACGGCCTGCGCGACTCAGGCTGGCTGCACAGTCCGGAGGCTCAGGCATGGTTCGCCTCTCTGGACGAATGGCTGAAACGTCTGCCCGGGCTGGAAGGCGGACTTGAGCAGGTCGCCCGCACCGCGGCGGGACTGGCGGGAACAGCTGCCCGCACCGTGCTGGCCGGAGGCGTGGGACTGGCCGGAGGCGCATTCCAAGCGGTCCTCGTCATTTTCCTGTTCGTCATGATCACGCTGATTTGCGTCATGCGCGCGGAGGTCATCCATGATTTCGCCTGCCGCCTCACCCGCTTTCCGCGTCCGGTCATCGACCGTTTCACGCTTACCATCCGCAAGGCCATCTTCGGCGTTCTCGTCGGCGTCATCTTCGTGGCCATGATTCAGGGCTTTTTGTGCGGCGTGGGCTTCGCCGTGGCGGGAGTGCCTCAACCCGCCTTCTGGGGACTGCTTGCCGCGTTCGTCGCTCCCATTCCCTTCGTCGGAACCTCGCTGGTCTGGCTTCCGGCCTGCCTGTGGCTCTGGCTCTCCGGGTCCACGGTCGCCTGTGTGGGACTCGCGCTCTGGTGTACGCTGGTCGTCGCCGGTGTGGACAATCTGCTGCGCCCGTTTTTCCTCAAAACCGGCATCGACGCTTCCGTGCTGGCTCTCATTCTCTCCATCCTCTGCGGTCTCGCCGCATTCGGACCCGTCGGGGTCTTCGCCGGACCCGTTCTGCTCGCCGTTGCCATTCAGGCTGGAAAGGAAAGCGTAGGCGGCTGTTCTGGAACAATTTCGGGCTGGAAGAGACAGAATGAGGAAAAGTAGAAATTTTTATACCAAATCAAGCTATTTACAACCTGTCACCCGATGCTATTATGAAGGGAAACAGCCGCCTGATCTGCTGTTTCCCTTTTTCGTCGCCGTTACGGTTACAAAAAGGATTCTCTTCCGAATAAAAAGGAGTACGCACTATGCTGCATAAATTCAAAATCGTTACGGCCGCAGCCGCCATGTTCGTCATGATGCTTGCCGTATCCGTACAGGCGTCCCCTGTCCTGCCCGATTTCGTACCGCTGGTACAGTCTGCGGGAAAGGCGGTCGTCAACATCAGCACTGAAAAAAAAGTCAATCAGTCGAGAACATTGCCTTCCGAAATGTTCCGCGGACTTCCTCCTGATTTCGAGAGGTTCTTCGAGCAGTTCGACAGAGGCGGGGCCAGGCAGCGCACCCAGCGTTCCCTCGGGACCGGCTTCATCATCTCTCCCGACGGCTACATCGTGACCAACAACCATGTAGTGGCCGGCGCGGATACCGTGAAGGTCAACCTTCAGGGTACTTCTGGAAAGGAACAGTCTCTGAACGCCGCCATTATTGGTACCGATGAGGAAACGGATCTTGCTCTGCTCAAGGTCAAGGCTGATCACTCCCTGCCTTTCCTCTCCTTCGGAGATTCCGACAAGCTGGAAGTAGGCGAGTGGGTGCTTGCCATCGGCAATCCCTTTGGCCTGGGACATACCGTCACGGCCGGCATCCTGAGCGCCAAGGGGCGCAACATTCAGTCCGGTCCCTTCGACAACTTCCTGCAGACGGACGCCTCCATCAACCCCGGCAACAGCGGCGGCCCGCTCATCAACATGGAAGGCAAGGTAATCGGCATCAACACCGCCATCATTGCCAGCGGACAGGGCATCGGCTTCGCCATTCCCAGCAATATGGCCAACATGGTTGTCAATCAGCTCAAGGAAAACAAGAAGGTCACCCGCGGCTGGATCGGCGTCACCATTCAGGATGTGGATGAAAACACGGCCAAGGCTCTCGGCCTGCCCGAACCCGCAGGCGCGATGATCGGATCCGTCATGCCCGGCGAACCCGCCGACAAGGCAGGCATGAAGGATGGCGACATCATCATCGAAGTCAACGGCAAGTCCGTCGAGGACGCCAACGCCCTCCTGCGCGCCATCGCCATGCAGGCTCCCGGTTCCAAGGTCGATCTCGTCGTCTGGCGCGACAATGCCAAAAAAGAGCTGACGGTCCGACTTGGCGAACGTAACGTGGGCAAGCAAACGGAAGATATCCGGAATCAGAAGGATGCACCTTCTGCTCTGGGCATCGCTGTGCGTCCCCTGACGGCCGAGGAATCTCGTGCCGCCAACCTCAAGCGTGGCACAGGACTTCTCGTCGTGGGCGTCGAATCCGGCAAGGCTGCCTCCGAAGCCGACATCCGGGAAGGAGACGTAATCCTCACCGCAAATCTGAAACCCGTGAACTCTGCGGATGCGCTGGCCAAGATCATCCGCGAAGAGGCCAAGAAGCGTGGAGCCGTTACCCTGCAGCTCCAGCGGCAGGGCCAGAAGTTCTTCCGCGCCGTCCCCCTTACGGAAGACGACAAATAACATCTGGTGGATGACAGCACGACAGAGGGCTTCGCTTCGGCGAGGCCCTTTTCGCAAGCAAGATCTGCCCTGTCTCTCACCGGAATGAAACCGCGAAGCTATCTGCTCTCTTCGACATCAGTATGCAGCACATCCAATTGGATATTGCCAGCTCAAAAGGGCATTCCCTGAAAAGGAGCGTTTATGCCCTTGCCTTTTCCCGGAAAGTGCCTATATTTCTACAGACGCGGTTCGAGTTGGCGGACCGACGGCTTTCCACCCTGCGGGGGCGCACTGGTTTCGACGGGGATGACGGAAGCCAAAGTTGCAGGTCGAGGCGCCGCTGGCCTCGTAAAAAGCGGCACAAAAGTAATTGCCAACAACGATTACGAATACGCCTGCGCTGCTTAAGCAGCAGGGCTCCTGACCGCTAGACGGTCACGTTGAACCGGCCGAAGCCTGATACGCCGGGGAGACGCAACATTATTGGGCTGGCGCGGCTTTATGTTTTCCGGAAGACGCGTGAGAAAATACGGAAGACTGGTCAAGGGCAGCCCGGTCAGGGGCCATGTCCGCGACGAGAATCGTTCCTGACCTAAACCTGTAGACGCTTTGCGTGGACCTTTCTCGGACGGGGGTTCGATTCCCCCCGCCTCCACCATCAGTTCATCCGGAAAAAGCCATTTGAATCCCGAAAGTCCGCTAAACAGCTTGACTTTCGGGATTTCTCTTTCCAGCTTCATCCAGCCAGAGACGAGGAAGTCCTCATGGGGTCTCGTACTCAGAACTGACGCTTACAAGGGGCCGCGCTACCGCCGAAGATTTGAATACGTAACGGCTAGTATTGATCCACCCCTTTTTCTCTCAGCCATTGCGACAACAGGTTGGCGATTTCGACATTGTTCCTGTCGGAAAAAGGAAAGTGCGTATTACCCTTCAGACCAGCCTCCGGCAGATGGACGACCGTCACGTCCCCGCCATGCCGGTTCACCGTTTCCGCCCAGAGTTTTGCCATGTTCATGGCTGCACGCCAGTAGTCCTGATGTGGTTCTGAACCAGATTTTTCAGGGATATTATCGCCATAATAGATGACGACAGGCACCCGGGTCAGAGCTTTGAATTGCTCCAGGGGTACTTCCTCCGCTGTGAATGGTCCGAAGGAACTGGCATTGGGGATGGGTTTCGGCAGTTCACCTTTGGGGAAAACGAAGCCGCTGCCGGGTTCATAGGCCACGATGGCCCGCACATTTCTGCTTTTCATTGCCGTCAGCCAGCCGGGGCCGCCGCCCTGAGAGTGTGTTACCAGAATACCGGAACCGATTCGGTCGAATACGGCAGTCATGGCATCGGAAATGACCTCGGCGTCATAGGGGCCTGTATTGGGCGTCATCTGACGGAAAAATTGATTCAGAGATTCGTCGTCACGGGCAAACTGCGTTCCTTCAAAAAAGTTGGGCCAGATACCGAGCCGGAACTGTCCGAACCAGAATTGCTCGTCGGGTCGGGCCTCAACCGTGGCGGATACGGTGCTGCGCCCGGCGTCGCCGCGCCGGGGTTGATCCACCAGGTACACGCTGTAGCCACGCCGCAAAAAAAGATTCTGAAAGCCCTCGCGTCCGTCGGGAGTGCTTTCCCATGTTCTGGCGGACTGGCCTGCCCCATGCAGAAACACCAGCGGGTATTTCCGGGCATTCACCGGTTTTTGATAGAAAACATAGGAGTGATCGCCATGCAGCGTCTGCCCTGCGGCCTGAGGATGCAGCGGGTCATAGGGTTCTTTGGCGGAAATGATGGTGCCGCCTGCGGCAAAGCTGCCCTGCTCCTGAATGACCAGAGGCGCAGGAGCTTGTTTCGGCGCGGCTTCGGCGGATGCCGCCAGCATTCCAGCCGCAAGCAGGGTAAGGGAAAGTAATGTTTTGATCGACATGTAACAAATCTCCTCATGGAACTTCGTTTGTCAGGTGTTTTTCCCAGAAGCGGACGGCGAGTTCCATCCAGCCTTCCGCATCGCTTCCCGTGCCGACGCCGAAGCCGTGCCCGGCGTTCCGGTACAGATGAAATTCCGTATCTACGCCCTCCGCGTTCAGCGCCGTGATCCTGCGCTTCATCACACGCGGGGAGGCTATGGGGTCATCAAGGCTGACCACGGCAAAGGTCGGGGGATCGTTTTTCGTGTAACGGGTATGCCCGGTATAGCCCATAACCACGGCCGCCGGGCGCGGGACATGCTCGCCGCCAAAGGCCGCCGCGCCGTATGAGCCAAGGTCGGCCGCCATGCGTGCGCCCGCCGAGCCGCCCCACAGGGAATAGCCCCGCGTGGATATTTCCAGTTCTTCCGCATGGCGGAAAATCCAGGAAAGCGCGGCGGCCATGTCTTCATAGGCCACGGCCTGGCCGCCGGAGCGGTAGTGCAGGACAAAGGCGTTGTATCCCTTGCGGCTCAACACCTCCGCCAGAGGAAAACCTTCATGCAGGGACCCCACATAGGCAAAGCCGCCGCCCGGAAAAATCAGGGCGAAGGGCGCACCCGGCTTTCCTCTGAAATAAAACAACCCGGTGCGGGCGCGCTTCTGCTGCTCCTCATAAAAACTGTAGAAGACCGTCTTTCCGGCGGAACTGTCGGCGATCATGCGGTTGACGGCCTGCACAACGACAGACGGTCGCACATAGCTGTGCCAGGGCATGAGGCTGCCGACTTCACGCAGGGGCAAACGGCTTTGCGCATCGCCGGGACGTGGCACGAGATGTTCACCAAATCCGGCAAACACGGGATGGTTCACCATATCGGCGACCGTATCCGATTCTGTAAGAAAGGTGCGTTCATCCATATCGCTCTCCGAATGACCTCTTGCGAAAGACATGGTGGAAGCAAGGAACAGAACTGTCCCGACAGCCAGAGAGAGGAGGCAGAGCCGTTTTTTCATGCGTTGCTCCGAGAAGGCACAAAATTTTTTCTGATCATGTGGCGATCAAAAATATGTCTCATCCACATCGATCTTCGCCAGTGCGGCATTGATGGTCGCCAGTTCTTCTGGAGAAAGTTCTATTCGCGCCGCCCCCAGATTTTCTTCCAGCCGCGTGAGCTTCGTTGTACCGGGTATGGGAATGATGAAAGGCCGTTGCACCAGTTCCCAGGCAAGCACAATCTGGGCGGGCGTGGCCTGTCTGCTTTCGGCCATGTCCCGGATAAGGTCCAGCAGGGCCTGATTGCGTTCCATAACCTCCGGCCTGAATCTCCCCATGAAACCGCGAAAATCGCCTTCTCCGTACACGGTATCACGAGTGAAGCGCCCGCTCAGAAAACCGTTACCCAAGGGGCTGTAGGCGACAAAAGCGATATTCATGGCCGCGCACAGGTCGAACAGCGCCTGTTCAGGTTCACGCCACATCATGGAATACTGGTTTTCCACCGCCGCCAGAGGGCAGACGGCATGGGCGCGTTTCATATAGTCCACAGGCGCATTGGAAAGCCCCCAACCCAGAATCTTGCCTTCCTGGATCAGGTCGTGCATGGTTTCTGCGACAAGCTCCGGTTCCACATGAGGGTCTACCCTGTGCTGGTAATACAGGTCGATATGGTCGGTTCTCAGACGGCGCAGCGAACCTTCAGCCTGAACGCGGAT
>JAEYDL010000005.1 GCA_023403845.1 Pseudomonadota bacterium | reverse complement strand
GCCTTGCATGACGGAGCCGTCATCATCCGCAAGGGGCGCATCGCCGCTGCGGGCTGCATTCTCCCGCTGGCCCAGATGGATCGGCAGAGTTTCGGCACCCGGCACCGCGCCGCGCTCGGCGCGTCCGAAGTCAGTGACGCCAAGGTGCTGGTCGTTTCCGAGGAGCGGGGGGAGATCAGCGTGGCGTCGAAGGGGCATCTTGCCATCATGAAGGATGCCGATCAACTCAGAGAGACGTTGAACAATGTCGTCAAAAACTGAACAGAAACGTATCTATTGGCGTTACCTGCTGGTGGCCTTTCTGCTTGCTTCGGGGTTATGGTATACCCTGAACGCCAAGGATCAGGTCGAACGCATGATAGAAGTGCGGCTGGATTATCGGGGACTGCCTCCGAATCTGGTTGTCACCGACGGGCAGCTCAACAAGATCAGCGTCCGCGTGCGTGGTCCCATGGAACTCCTGCGCGCGGGGGCCCGGGAGGATCCGTCCTATACGATAGACCTTTCAGGCTTGACGCCCGGAGATAACGTCATTCCGTTTGCCTGGGGAAATACGCCCACGCGGGCCTTCGAGGTGCTGGAAACCATTCCCTCACGCATGGTTCTGCATGTGGAGAAGATCAGGGAAGATACCGTGCCCGTGACCGTGCGGCTGCGCTCGGCTCCGGTTACGCCGTCTCTGCGGATTACCGATCTGTCCGTGAATCCGCCTACCGTGACTGTGCGCGGACCCGCTTCCGCCGTGGAGCCGGTCAAGGAAATTGTGGCCGAGATTCCCGCCGACGTGCTGGGCGAGGACAGGGAAATCACCGAGGATGTGCCGTTGCTCGCTCCTCCCGGCGTGGAAATAGCACCGCAGGTGGTTAAGGTGCAGCGCACTCTGGACGTACGGCGCAGAACGGTGACGCTGCAGCGGGACATCGTGGCCGAGGAGGAAAACATCAGCGTCCGGCCCAGCCACTGCGCCCTTACCGTGTCCGTTCCACGTTCTCTGGCTCGGGACAGCAATTATCTGGCCCAGTTTCAGGTGACGCTGCCTTCTGACGTGGACGTTCCCGAGGATGGTTCTCCGGTGGAGGTGACGTTGCAGGTTTCCACGCCGCAGGGCGGCCGGATCGTTCGCCTTGCTCCTGAAGCCGTGTCCCTCTTTCGGCATTCCGAGAACGAGACCCCTGGGGAATGACGTTTGCCTTCGGCGCGAGACATGCGGAATACGTTCGTCGACAGACTGTTCAGAGCTTGATTCGTGCCTTTTGAGAGGGAAGCGGCAATTTTGAAAGAGACTTTTTCGGTCGGTTTTCCGACCATGCACCTGTTGTCCATGTGGAGTTGAATGTATGAGCGTGCGTCTTTTTGGTACGGATGGCCTGCGGGGGCGGGTGAACGTCTATCCCATGACCGCCGATGTGGCTCTGCGGCTCGGTCTTGCGGCTGGAACCTGCTATCGCAGCAAAACGCGGCGCAGCCGCGTGGTTATCGGCAAGGACACGCGCCTGTCCGGCTACGTGTTTGAAAACGCTCTGGCCGCTGGATTGCTGGCTGCCGGAATGGACGTGTTTCTCGTGGGGCCGCTGCCCACTCCGGCGATTTCTTTTCTGACGACCAACATGCGCGCCGATCTCGGCGTGGTGATTTCAGCGTCCCACAATCCGTTCAGCGACAACGGCATCAAGTTCTTCGACTCCGAGGGATTCAAGATTCCGGACGCGGACGAGGATCGCATGACAGACATGGTGCTGGATCAGAGTCACGAGTGGGATTATCCTGAGCGGGCTCAAACCGGACGCGCCTACAAGATCAAGGATGCGCCGGGCCGTTATATTGTCTATCTCAAGAATACGTTCCCCGCCCATCTGTCTCTTGACGGTCTGCGTGTGGTCATTGACTGCGCCAACGGGGCGAATTACAAGGTCGCGCCTCTTGCACTTGAGGAACTGGGCGCCGAGGTCGTCAAGATAGGTACCGAACCCAACGGCCTGAACATCAACTACCGTTGCGGCTCTCTGTATCCCGAAGCTGTGGCCGCCAAGGTCAGGGAGACGCGGGCGGATATCGGCCTCGCTCTTGACGGCGATGCGGACAGGCTCATCGTAGTGGACGAACGCGGACAGGTGCTCGACGGTGATCAGATCATGGCGCTTTGCGCGCAGGACCTCATGCAGCGGGGCAAGTTGCCCGGCAATACGCTGGTGGCTACGGTCATGAGCAACATGGCGCTGGAAGTGTTCATGAAGGAACACGGCGGCACGCTCATCCGCACCAGCGTCGGCGACCGCAATGTGGTCGCGGCCATGCGCGAAAGCGGCGCGCTGCTCGGCGGCGAGCAGTCTGGCCATCTGATTTTCCGGGAGTACAGCACGACGGGAGACGGGCTGCTGGCCGCGCTTCAGATTTTGCGCATCATGCGTCTGCGCGGTCGTCCGCTGTCCGAACTGGCCGGGCAGCTCGTACTCTATCCGCAGGTGCTGAAAAACGTGCATGTGGAGCATAAGACTCCTATTGAGGAATGTCCGGCCATTACCGAAGCCGTAGCCCGCGTCGAGGAGGAAATGGCCGGCCGGGGACGCGTTCTGCTGCGCTATTCCGGGACTGAGCCGCTATGCCGGGTTATGGTGGAGGGCGAGGACGAGGGCAAGGTGCGGGAATACGCCAGAACACTCGCGGCCCTTGTGGAGAAGGAGCTCGGCTGAGTTTCTGGGCCGGACAGGAGAGGCGGAGCCTGGTCTCGTCTCGTATCGGGAGAACATTTCCCGGTTCCGGGCGGTCCGGTTCGTTTCGTGTGTCCGTTCTGCCGGTGTGCATACGGTCTGCGGGTACGGTTCGAGAAGCGTTTGCGTTCCGGGTCTGCCGGCCGATCGTCGAATCATGGGGCTTTCCGTGGCGCGTTCTGCGGGAAGCCCTTTACCGACATAACGTTCGAGGAGAGGAGAGCATGAATATTCGCAAGGTGGTCATTCCCGTGGCGGGCTGGGGAACGCGTTCGTTGCCGGCAAGCAAGAATATTCCCAAGGAGATGCTGCCGGTCTACAACAAGCCGGTGGTTCAGTACGTCGTGGAGGAAGCCATTCGCGCCGGAGTGGAGGATGTGGTCTTTGTGACCAACCGCGACAAGAGCGTGATTGAGGATCACTTCGACTACAATCTTCAACTGGAGGGTGTTCTGGAGCGTTCCGGCAAGTACGAGATGCTCAGAACCATCCGTGACGTGGCCGAAATGGTCAACATCATGTCGGTCCGCCAGAAGAAGCAGCTGGGACTCGGCCATGCCGTGCTGTGTGCGCGGGAAATGGTTAAGGCCGAGCCGTTTGCGATCATGGTGGGAGACGACTTCATTCTTGGCGAAAACGCCGGGCTTGAGCAGCTCGTGCGCGTAGCCAGCGAGCGAAACATGCCGGTTGTGGGGGTGATGGAAGTTCCCGCCGACCGGGTGAATCGCTACGGCATTGTTTCCGGAGAGGAAGTCGCGCCCGGCGTGTATTCCATTTCGGATATGGTGGAAAAGCCTGCCGTGGGAACCGTGGCGTCCCGCCTTGCCATCGTGGGCCGTTATGTGCTGACTCCGGATATCTTCACGCATCTGGAACGGGCAACCCCCGGTCACGGTGGCGAGATTCAGCTTACGGATGCACTGGCGTCGCTGGCCCGGGAGCGGGGTATGCTGGCTGTAAAAATGGGCGGCGTGCGTTTCGATGCCGGAGACTGGGTGGATTACCTGTCCGCGAACATCTACCTTGGCCTGCAGGACGAAAGTCTGCGCGACGACCTGCGCGCGCGGCTGCTTGCCATGCTGCGCTAGAGGGAACCGTCGTTGCGTACGGTCGCGCTGCTGAGTCCGCCGTTTTCCTCGCTCACCTATGCCGTGCCCGAGTGGCTCGCGGATTTTTCCTGGCGTCCAGGTCTGCGTGTGGCCGTTCCCCTCGGCAAGGGCAGGCTGCGGGCAGGCGTGATTCTGGACGGGAGCGGCTCTCCGCTTCCCCACGGCGTCGCCCCCCGTCCCATGCTCTGGCCGCTGGAGCGTGAACCGCTTTTGCCTGATGGACATCTGGAGATGGTCCGGCAACTGGCGCTCCGTCAGGCGGTCATGCCCGGTCAGATCCTGGCGTCGGTTTTTCCGTCCGGCCTGAGGCTGGCCCAAATGCGCCTGCGTCAGATCAATGCTGGTGGAGCCAGGGTGCGTTTTCTGCGCGAACTGGAAACGTTGCCTCCCGGGGAGCTGCTCCTGCTTGGTCGGGCCTGGCTTGATGGCGAAGCGGAACTGTTGGCGCCCCGTGAAGACGCTGCCTCCACAGAGTTCTGCATCTTGCGCTGCGATCCGCCGTGGGCTGTGCGGCCTACGGCCACCCGGCAGATTGCGCTGCTGGAACTGCTGCTGGAAGAGGGCGCGGTGTCCAGACGGGATGTGTTGCGGCGGCTGGGGCAGGGGGCCGGTCCGGCGCTTGAGGCGCTGCTGAAGCATGGATTGGTTGCTCTGCGTCAGGGGGAAGCGAGCTGTCCGGAGGAGGCTGAATGTCTGCTGCCTCCCGCATCGGCGGCGTTTTCCCTGTCCGGGGCGCAACAGGCTGCTCTGGAGAGTCTGATCGGTGAACTGGACGAGGACAGACCTGTTTCTCACCTGTTGTTCGGGGTGACCGGAAGCGGCAAGACTGCCGTTTACATGGAGTTGATCCGGGAATGCCTCCGGCGCGGTCGGTCGGCCCTGCTGCTGGCTCCGGAAGTGGCTCTGGCCATGAAGTTGCGCCGTGACGCGCAGCTTGCTCTGCCCGACGCGCCTCTGTTCTTTTTTCACGGCTATCAGCCTCCGACCGTAAGGGAGCGGACCTTTCGCGAGCTGGCCGCGCGCCGCGGTCCGTGCGTCGTGGTGGGGACGCGATCCGCGTTGTTCCTTCCGCTGCCTGAGCTGGGCGCAGTGATGCTTGATGAGGAGCATGACGCCTCGTTCAAACAGGACGAAGGGCTTAAGTATCAGGCCAAGGAACTGGCGTGGTTTCGCATCGCCCAGACCAGAGGTCTGCTTGTGCTCGGGTCGGCCACGCCGGATTTGAAAACCTTTTACGCTGCCCGGGAGGCCAGAATTCCGGTTTCCGTCCTGCCCGCCCGCGTCGGCGGAGGGACGCTCCCTTCCGTGAGACTCGTGGATCTGGGAACGGCGAATATGGGGGAGAGCATTCTCGCTCCGGAAAGTCTGGCCGCGTTGCGCGAAACGGTTGAAAGGGGCGAACAGGCCGTGGTCCTGCTGAACCGGCGGGGATACGCTCCGCTCATGTATTGCCTTGACTGCGGCAAGGTCGCCCGGTGTCCGCATTGCGACATCGGTCTGACCTATCACAAGGGGCGTGAACGGCTGGTCTGCCATTACTGCGGCTACAGCGTGCCGTTTCCATCGCCGTGCCCGAGCTGCAAAGGGCTGCATTTCCATCCCATGGGGCAGGGAACGGAGCGGGTTGAGGAATATATCGGAACACAGCTTCCGCCGGGCAGCCGCGTGTTGCGGCTGGATCGCGACAGCACGCGCCGTCCCGGTCGGATGGAGGAAATACTGGAGTCTTTCGCCCGCAGGGAAGCGCAGGTGCTGGTGGGGACGCAAATGCTGTCCAAGGGACATCATTTTCCCGATGTGACTCTGGCCATTGTGGCGGATGGCGATCTCGGGCTCAACCTTCCCGATTATCGGGCAGCAGAGCGGACTTTTCAGCTGCTGGTGCAATCAGCAGGTCGTGCAGGCAGAGGCGACAAGCCGGGGCAGGTACTCATCCAGACGCGCGACATGGGGCACTATTGCTGGCAATTCGTGCAGTCGGGCGATTATGAGGGCTTTTACGAGCACGAGATAGAGCTGCGTCGCCGTCGACGTTATCCGCCCTTCATTAACTTGGCCCTGCTGCGAATTTCATGGCCGTTCGACTGGGCGGACGGGCAGACCAGGCTTGCCAGAATTACCGCGCTTCTGCGCGACGAGGGCAAGGAAAAGGGCGTCGTTGTGCTTGGTCCGGCTCCGGCCCCTCTGCCTCTGCTGCGAGGGCGCAAGCGGTTTCAGTGTCTGTTCAAGGCATCGGACTGGCAGGCCATCCGTGCTCTGTACGCGGCGGTTTTGCCGCTTGCCGCGCCGCCACATCTTCGGCTGTCTCTTGATATCGATCCGGTAAACATGATGTAGGCGCGGTCCGCGCGGTCAGGGGCGAAGCGAGCCCCCAGCCTGCGGGAAGCGGAGCGGGAACATCATGTCTGTGACAATTCCGGATGGAGACGGCCTTGTTCTTGATCCGGTTATGGGGTATGAGCGCGTCGCGTCCTCGGCGTTACGGGCGTGGCGTCCTGCCCTGAGGCAATACGGGAATTTGAAAAGGAGTCGCTCCATGTGGAACAGTTTTTCGCGAGTCAGAAAGATTCAGACCACTCTGCCGTGCAGGGAATGCCGCACGCCGGTGCTTGTCGAGCGCAGTTGCCATGAGGTGCATGTGGTCTGTCCTGCGTGCGGGAAGATGTATTCCGTGCAGGAATATATCCGTGAAGCGGACGAAGCCATGGAAACCTTTCTTGAGCAGGTCTACTGCGACCGGATGTAGCGTGCGCCTCCCCCGAAGCGAAGAGCACGCCTTCTTGGCGATGGGCATGCTCATCTGGAGCAGGAGACACATTTCCTTACAGGGAGAAGAATTTCAGGGACGGGGCAGGGGACCGGATTCCGGGAGAAGGCTGCCGGCGCGGACGCGCGGCGCTTGCAAAGACGATCGTTTTTCTCCAGAGCCGAAAAAAAACGGCTTTCACCCCTGTTCAGACACTGGCGAGTTTGACCGTTTTACGCTATAATCCTACGTTACACATTATGAAAGAATATCGCGATTACTACTTCCGCAAGGCCAAACAGGAAAATTATCCGGCTCGCTCCGTCTACAAGCTGAAGGAAATCGACCGCCGTTTTCGTATTTTCAGAAAGGGCATGAAGGTGCTTGATCTGGGGGCGGCCCCTGGGTCCTGGTCTCTGGGGGCGGCCGAGCTTGTGGGACCGCAGGGCAGGGTGCTCGGCTGCGACATTCAGAGCACTGCTACCGTTTTTCCGGCCAATGTGTCCTTTCATCAGGAGGACGTATTCGAGCGTTCGCCGGAGTTTGAGGCGTTGCTTGCCGCCACCGGGCCATTTCAGGTCGTCATGAGCGACATGGCTCCTCAGACTACGGGGACCAGGCTCACGGATCAGACCCGTTCCTACGAGCTGTGCTGCGAGGCGTTGAGTGTCGCGGAAGCCTATCTGGCGACGGGAGGCAGCTATATCGTCAAGATATTCATGGGACCGGACGTAGAGCTGTTCGTGCGGCGCATGCGTCCGTTGTTCACCCGGGTGACCTCGTTCAAGCCTCAGAGTTCGCGGGCTGAGAGCAAGGAAACATTTTTTGTAGGCATCGGCTTCAAGGGGATGCCTTCGGCCTATGCCGAAGGGGTTTCCTTTCCGAAAACGTCGGAGGCTGCCCAGGAATAGCCCCGGCGTTCCCCGGAGGAGAGACGGTCGCCGTTTGCGGAGTATGTCTGCTCCAGCGATCAAGTGCGAAACGGCGTGCGGATCAGGCTGTTCCGTCGTTCCCTGAGAAGCGGCAGCCAGGGAAAGGGGGCCGTATCGGGGATCGTTTGCCGAAATTTGGGTATGACCGGCGGGATGCACATTCGCATCCGGTCGGTTCCGTTCAGAAACAATTCAGGAGGATTCAATGTCCGGACACAGCAAATGGGCCAACATCCAGCACCGCAAGGGTCGCCAGGATGCCAAGCGGGGTAAGGAATTTACCAAGGCAGCCAAGGAAATCATCATCGCAGCCAAGAATGGCGGCGATCCTGCCGGTAATTCCCGCCTGCGTGCGGCCATTGCCGCTGCCAAGGCGATCAACCTCCCCAAGGACAAGATTGAGGCCGCTATTCGCAAGGGTACCGGTCAGGATGCCGGCGGCGATATCACGGAAATCAATTATGAAGGTTATGGTCCGGGCGGCGTCGCCGTCATTGTGGAGACTGCGACCGACAACCGTAACCGCACCGTGGCCGAAATCCGTCACCTGATGAGCAAGGGCGGCGGTTCCATGGGTGAAAGCGGCTGCGTGAGCTGGAAGTTTGAGCGCAAGGGCGTCATCACCTTCTCCAAGGAGAAGTATACGGAAGAGCAGCTTATGGAAGCGGCTCTGGAAGCGGGCGCCGACGATCTGCGCGACGAGGGTGATACCTGGGAAATCCAGACCGCCATGGCCGACTTCAACAACGTCCGCGATGCCTTTGAAGCCGCCGGGCTGGAGATGCTTTCCGCCGAGCTGAACCAGGTACCCCAGAGTACGATGGAACTTGATCTGGAGACGGCGCGCAAGCTGCTCCGTTTCATCGAACTTCTGGAAGACAACGACGATGTCCAGAACGTCTACTCTGACGCCGATATCTCCGACGAGATCATGGCGCAGCTGGAAGACTAGCAGACCTGTGCCTGCCGCCCTGTTCCCGTTGCGGGCGGCAGGCGTGTTTTCCGGTACGCTGTTCCCTGAAGCTGCGTACCGGATCGTTTTTGGAATGGAAGCAGGTGGTTCCACTTCAGTAGATTATTCTTTCGCCCTGTTCGATACGGCGGAAAACAGTTTCTCCCGGTCCTTTTTCATCTGATTGAGTTCCGAAACCGCTTTACGTGGTCGTAGCGAACCCCTTGCTCTCTGCGAGGCCCCATGTCCGAATCCATTACCGTCATCGGCATCGACCCCGGTTCCCGCAATACGGGCTGGGGGGTGGTCCGCGAAGTCTCCGGAGTTCTTCGGCTTGTGGATTGCGGCGTCATCCGACCGCCGCTCAAGGGGGAATTCGCCGAACGTCTTGGCTTCATCTTTCGGGAACTTCATAACGTGGTTGTCCGTCTGAAGCCGGACGAAGCCTCGGTGGAACAGGTATTTACAGCCAAGAACGCGGCAACGGCGCTTAAGCTCGGACAGGCCCGGGGGGCAGCCATTGCGGCGCTGGCCGCGCATGATCTTCCCGTTCGGGATTACGAGCCCACGGTCATCAAAAAGGCGCTTGTCGGCGTCGGCGGAGCGGATAAGGCTCAGGTCGGTTTTATGGTGGGACGTGTACTCGGCGTCAAACCGGACTGGGCGGTGGATACGGGAGACGCGCTGGCCGCGGCTATCTGCCATCTTACTGTCCGCCGTTTCGAACGGCTGGCGCGTCTGGGCTGATCCCTGCCCCGTTTTTCTCTCTATAATTGAACTTCCGCTTGAAGCGTGCTTGTATGGTTCCTATCCGCCGCACTGGATGCGGCACACTGCAAGAATAGGAGGTTCGCCATGCGTAACCGTTGCCTGAGTCTGGTGCTCGCGGCATTTCTGGTGTTGGGGATCAGTCTGTCCGCTTCGGCCTATACGGGGTCGGGGCTTGACCTGACCGGCCGGGAGTGGGCACACTCCTCCCAGAGTGAAAAGCTGGCCTTCCTGTACGGCGCTTCCAGCGTCGTGGCTATCGAACAGCTGATCGCGCAGCAGCAGGGGACACCTCCGTCTGCCTTTGTGCGTTCGTGGGTCAAGGCGTTCAACGACGTCAACTGGCTGCAGCTGCAGAAGCTGCTTGACGAATGGTATGCCGCACATCCGGGAGATGCTGATCGACAGGTATTCGACGTTCTGTGGCGTGAGTACATGCTTCCCGCCGACAAGTAGATCATGCCTTGGTCGCGTGACGAGGCATCCCCACAAATGAATCCCGCCCTTTTGGGAACGGGATGGGCCCCTGGCGGGGCAGGAGGACAACCATGAAAAAGATTTCTGCGTTGTTTCTGATCGGAGCGCTGGTATTCGGTTCGATCGGATGCACCAACATGAACAGGACGCAGCAGGGCGCTCTCAGCGGTACGGCGGGTGGAGCACTGCTCGGCGCCGGAATCAGCGCCATAGCCGGCGGCAGCGGCACGATGGGAGCGCTGGTCGGCGGTGGCCTCGGCGCCTTGGCCGGCGGCATCTATGGGCATCAAAAGGAAAAGGGCAGCTGGTAGGCTTGTCCTTTTGAAACAGAGGAAAAGCACGTGCAGGAAAAACCGGCGCGTGCTTTTTTTACGTGTATTGCTCGCCTCCTCGCAAGCGTGTCCGCATGGCCATACGCTGTGTATGTCAGCATGGAGAGCGGCGATCGACGGCGAGGTGCATTGCCGGGCAGCATTTCGAGAATGCGCGGCAGGCGAAGCTCCGGCATGGAGAGTTGAAAAAGCCCCCGCTCTCCCTGTCCGGAGACGGGGGCTGAACTGGCGGAGAACAGGATCAGACGTTGAACAGAAAATGCATGACGTCCCCGTCTCGGACTACATATTCCTTGCCTTCCGTGCGCAGAACTCCCGCCGTGCGGCAGGCCGCCTCGGTCCTGTACTTTATGTAGTCGTCGAAGCTGATGACCTCGGCGCGGATGAACCCGCGTTCAAAGTCGGTATGGATGACGCCGGCCGCCTGCGGGGCCTTCCAGCCCTCGCCGATAGTCCACGCCTTCACTTCCTTTTCACCGGCGGTGAAGTAGCTGGCCAGTCCGAGGGCCTTGTAGCCTGAGTGGATGACGCGCAGAAGGCCGCTTTCGCCGATGCCGTAAGAGGAGAGCATTTCCTTCTGATCTTCTTCGGAGAGGCCTTGCAGCTCTTCTTCGATACGGGCGCAGATGGTGACGACTTCGATGCCGCGTTCGGCGGCGAAGGTCTTGAGCCGAGTGACATGTTCGTTGTCCTTGAGCAGGCTGTCCTCGTCTACGTTGGCGCAGTAGATGATTTTTTTGGCCGTGAGCAATCCCAGTTCATGCCAGGCGGCGTGGAAGAGTTCGATGTCCTTCGCCTCGAAGGTTGAGGCGGGGTTGCCGGCGTCAAGATGGCTGAGCAGACGTTCCATTTCGTCCACGGCGGCTTTGGCGCTCTTGTCGCCCTTGCTCATCTTCTGCATGCGTTCGAACCGCTTGCCGACGCTCTGAATATCGGCCAGCAGGAGTTCCGTTTCGATGGTGTCCACATCGCGCAAGGGGTCCACGGAACCATCCACATGGGTGATGTCGCCGTCGTCAAAGCAGCGGACCACTTCCAGAATGGCCGCACATTCGCGGATATTGCCGAGGAACTGGTTTCCGAGTCCCTCGCCCTTGCTTGCGCCGCGCACGAGTCCGGCGATATCGATGAAGTCCACCGTAGCCTGCACGGTCTTCTGCGGATGCACAAGTTCGGTCAGCTGATCAAGCCGGTTGTCCGGCACGGGAACGGTAGCCTTGTTCGGTTCGATGGTGCAGAAGGGATAGTTGGCCGCCTGCGCGTTTTGCGCTTTGGTCAGGGCGTTGAACAGGGTGGATTTGCCCACGTTGGGCAGGCCGACGATGCCGATGCTCAGTGCCATGTGCGATTCTCCGAAGGAAAGAGGCGCGAAAGATCGCGCCGTATTGTTGACGAGTTGTCCGAAGGAGGCGGGAAAGACGCGGAGTGCTGTGCCGCGTTTTCCGGTGTGTCATGCCTTCGGTTTGATCCAGGTTTTTTCTTCGCCTCTGGCCAGCCGCTTGATGTTTTCGCGATGGCTCCAGTAGACGAGCGCCATAATGATGAGGGCCAGAGGCAGCAGCGTCCAGTTTCCGGTCACGAGCAGCAGCGCGGGCAGAGACGTGACCAGAGCGAGGGAACCGAGGGATACGAAGCCCGATCGCCAGATGAGCAGCAGGCAGATTATGCAGGCCGCGAGCAGCTGCCAGAAGGCCAGCGGGATAAAGACGCCGATGGACGTGGCTACGGCTTTGCCGCCCTTGAAGGCGAGAAAACACGAGAACAGATGGCCGGAGATGGCGGCCAGCGCGGTCAGCGTGTGCAGCAGGGCACTGTCGGAAAGCTGCATGGCGACGAATACGGGAAGAGTTCCCTTGAGCACATCGCAGACGAGAGTGGCTGCGCCCCATTTTTTGCCGCACAGCCGGGCCACATTGGTGGAGCCCACGTTTCCGCTGCCCGCCGTCCGGGGGTCGATGCCGCAGAAGGTGCGGCTGAACAGCAGGCCGAAAGGAATGGAACCGATAACGTAGGTAATGACTATCCAGAGCACGCTCATGCGGATCTCCTCGGGAGTGCGGATTTAAATTTCTCTCGTTTCCACAAGCTGAAAGTCGTTCTGCAGGGGGTGGACCTTGCCGATTCTGATTTCCAGCTCCTGCCCGAGGTGGGTACGCTCGCTGAAGAGGGAGCGCCGGGCGCGGACGATCATCTGTTCCTTGGGCAGGTTCACCGTAACGAAGGCATCATTTTCGTCCGTGATGACTGCAGGCCACCACTTCTTATCACCTTGCTGCCGGAAGTACAGCAGTTTCCAGTAGCGGGGACGAAAACGCTGCACCTGTCCGGCCGCGTCGAGATGGGCGTTGAGCAGGGGAAGCAGGGCATCGAGTTCCTCTCTGGTCCAGCGGGGCTTCCCTTCCCGCAGGAAATGCAGGATCTGCGTTTCGTTGATCATGTCCGGGTAGCGTCTCAGGGGCGAGGTGGAGGGGGCGTACACGGCTTCGCCGAGTCCGGCATGAGGCCGGGGGGAAGTTTCCAGTACGGCAGGAGCCAGAGCCCGCACGACGCGCGCGATTTCAAGTGGCGTCCTCCATATTCCGGCGAATTCTTTCGGAATGGCTACGTCCTGCGTGCGGTGGAGGAGTGTGATGTCCCGCTCCCGCGCCCAGCGGGGGAGCGCCGCGTTGGTCAGGACCATGAGTTCGGACACGAGCAGATGCGCGCGCGGGGCCGGAGCGTCGTCTTCAAGCTGGACGCGCACGGCTTCTCCCTGGCCTTCGAGCCGGATGATCTGGTCCGGACGCTCGATGATGACCGCTCCGCTGCGGATGCGGAGTTCCTGATGCAGCCGGGCCAGGGCAAGCGCCTGTTCCAGCTGTTCCCGGTAGGGGGAAGCCGGGTTTTCCGCTCCGTCCAGTGCGGCTTCGCAGTCCTCATAACACAGGTTCGCCGCCAGCCGGACATGACCCTGTGCGGGTTCGCAGGCCGTTACTGCCCCTTCGGCGTCTATGACGCAGCGGATGATCATGGCCGGTCGCGTCTTGCCCGCCAGCAGGCTGTATCCATCCGTACCGAGGCATTCCGGCAGCATGTGGTGGGTGCCTTCAGGCAGGTAGATGCTGGTTGCGCGGCGGAAGACGGCCTTGTCCAGTGGTCCACCGAAATTCCAGTATGCGGCGGGGCAGGCCAGTGCGAGAGTCAGGTTCCATCCTCCGTCGGGACGGGCCGCGATATGGAAGGCGTCGTCCACGTCCCGTGTGGTCGGCGCGTCGATGCTGATGACGGGCAGGGGCACGTCGGACTCTGCCTCTTCTTCGCTCCGGACCCGTTGGAGCAGAGCATCCGTTTCGGCGCGGAACTCCTCGCTCCAGCCGTCGCCCGGTGCATAGCCGGATCGGTCCAGCCAGAAATTGTGATGCAGTTTCACAAGTCCCCAGGCCTGCGCCAGATGCAGCGGCATGTGCGGATCATCGGGAAGTCCCTTGATCAGCATGCGCCAGAGGGCGTCGTCCTCCTGCGTGTCCGGATCGGCGATGCGGTCGAGCACCGTGCGGCGCAGTCGTTCAAGCACTTCCGGATCCAGAGCCGAAGCCGCTGCCTCCGCCGAGGCCGAGGATTTTTTCTGGTGAATGTCCCACAGCAGCCGGATAAACGATCCCCCGCGGTTGACCAGTTCCTCGCGTTTGCGAGTGGCCTCCTGCTCCGCGAGGCGCGCCTCGACCACATGCTCGGGGTGCACCTCGAAATTGGGCGGATTGAACTTGAAATGCGTCTTGGCGTTCATGAGTGCGCGGCCGCAGGCGGCCACTGCGTCCACGTCGGGATCGGTCATGGCCAGTTCGGCGAACCACTGGGCCGGAGCCGAGTCCACTTCTCCCTGTGCCATTTCCCAGAGTTCGTGCGGGTCGAAGACCGCCGCCTCGCGTGCGGCGCGGTGCCGTTCAAGAATTTCCAGGGCGGCATCCCGACTGTTTATTTTTTCGTAGGCCGGTCCTGGCCATGGGAGGACTCGGGCCGCCTGAAGGGACGTTTCCCGCCGGTTGGGCAGCAGCAGGCGAAGCCGCCCGCTCTGCTCCTCCAGCACCCAGGCAATTTGCGGAGCGTTGCCCTGCATGAACTCGATGACACACCCCGCGCCGGGGTAACGTACCAGACCATGAATCATGAAGCTTCCTCGATGAATGGCGGTGAGGGAGGATGGCGTTCTTCTGACGGCCGGGATGCCCGGTCGGGAAGTTCTTTCGGCAAAAGTTCGTTTCCGGCAGGCTCTGGGCAAAATCCGCGCTACCGCGCATGCCCGGAGGAACTGAAGTCCTTGTACCTGAAAAGTCCGTTTTGAAAAAGGGTTGACGCCCGCAGAATCCGTCCTGCCTCAGAGAAGAAGGGACCGGTCCGTCCCGTACCGATGTTCGGGGAACGACGGCACGGGAGAACAGACCTGTTTTCTGCCGTTAGTGTTTGAAGGACCGCTGGCCGGTAAAGACCATGGCGACCTGAGGATCTGCCTCGTTCACGGCAGTGATGACTTCAAAGTCGCGCAGGGAGCCTCCGGGCTGGGCGATAGCGGTCACGCCCTGTTCGATGCACACATCCACGCCGTCGCGGAAGGGGAAGAAGCCGTCCGAGACAAGTACGGACCCGGCCAGACCGCCTCTGGCCTGCCTGGTTTCCTCTTCGATGGCGGCGAGCTTTGCCGCGGCGTCGGCGTCCGTGCGGGCCTTGAGTTTGAGTTCGTACAGGGTGAGGCCGTGGCGGGTGAAGGCGAGGGTGTCGGCATACTTGGTGTGGGCCTTGAAAATGGCCAGCTCCACGCAGCCCACGCGATCCTGTTCGCCGGTGCCGATGCCCACGGTAGCCCCGTCGCGTACGAAAATGACGGAATTGGAGGTCACTCCCGCTTCTACGGCCCAGGCGAAGACAAGGTCGTCAGCTTCCTGAGCGGTGGGGCGACGGGCGGACACGGTGACGCCGTCCTTGTTTGTGGCGATTGCGGTTTGCAGGTCTTCGGCGGAACGGATGCGGTTGACGAAGGATTGCTGGAGCACAAGGCCGCCGTCGGCCATGCTTTTGATATCCAGGAAGGGTTCCCCGGCGAACTCGCCGAGGCGGGCGAGACCGGGCAGCTTGAAGATGCGCAGATTCTTGCGCGAGGCGAGCTTTTCAAGCACGCCTTCCTCAAAGTCGGGAGCGGCCACCACCTCGAAATAGTTGGCGGCGATGAGGTCCGCGGCCTGCATGTCAAGAGGCCGGTTGACGACTACGGCTCCGCCGAAGGCGGCGATGCGATCGCACCAGAAAGCCTTGGTCAGGGCGTCGCCTACGCTTTCGCGCGACCAGGCGGCTCCGCAGGGATTGTTGTGCTTGAGGATGACCGCGGCCGGACGTTCGGAGAGGTACTGGAGAATGTTGCAGCCGTTGTCCACGTCGGTCAGGTTGGTCTTGCCGGGGTGCTTGCCCGCCTGAAGCATCTGGGCCTCGGAAAGGGCGGACATGATGCCGCCGGGAGCGCGCCATTCCATGCCGTCTACGGTCAGACGACCGGAGGTCAGCTGGTAGAGGGCTGCAGGCTGATCCGGGTTTTCGCCGTAGCGCAGTCCCTTGGTTTCGCCGTCGATGTCCCACGTGCGTTTCCTGTACGTGAGCACGGCGTCGCCGAGAGTGATGGTCATGGTGTCGGGGAAGGTATCCTTCAGGATGGTCCGGTACATATCTTTGAGATTGGGCATGGCTGGCTCCTGTGCGGGGTTGGACAACGAAATATCCGCATCTCATAGCACAAGGCTTCAAAACGGGCAAATTCCATTTGAACCCCGCCGTTGTTTGGCATAGAATATGGACCCGTTGTCGTCAGGTCTTCCCGCGGGAAGGCTTGCGGCCTCTCGTATGGAGAAAATTGCATGGAACACTTGCTGCACAAGATGGCCCGCCAGCTTGACGCGCTTGATGAGGCGTCGTTGCTGGCGTTATGGGACAAGTACGCGACGATCGTGTCCCGTTTCGAACCAACCAAGCGGTGGGAAGAGGCGGCGCTTGTTTTTTCGTTCATTCAGGCCAAGCGTTGGAAGAACCAGCTGTTCAACCATAACTGGTCCGCCCGCGTCAGGCCGGATGACGCGCCCGTTCTTCTGCCGGAGATGTCGACCCGTATGGAGCGACCGATGCAGGGAGAGAAGTCCGAAGAGGCCCGTCCCCGGGCCAGGGTGCTGACCTTCCGGCCGAAGGGAGACGCCGCAAGGAACGCTCCCGAGGGGCGGAAATAGGCGCGTCGGATGTTCCTTCCTGTGCAGCGTCTGCAGCCTGGTTCTTCCTGCTTCCGGAATCTTCCCGGATCGTCGTTCCTGTGCCGCAGGGCGGCGCGTCCCCGGCGCCAATCGCGTTCGGAGAGAAAAGCCCCGACGATGTTCCCTTGATGTCGTGTTTTTTCGGCGTTGAATCAGGGATTTCCGTTGACGCAGAGGCTGAAGCCCTGTAGACTGTATGCTGGGTTCTCATGCGGACCGATCCGGAATCGGACGCGCGGGCAGAGGGAATCGCCGTTTCGTGCGTACGCGCGGGAGCGAATACAGGTATTTTTGTTAAGGAGTGACCCATGTCCAATGTGGTGGTCGTCGGCGTCCAGTGGGGCGACGAGGGAAAAGGCAAGTTCGTCGATCTCCTGAGTCAGGAAATCGATTACGTGGTCCGCTTTCAGGGCGGCAACAACGCCGGTCACACCGTGATTGTGGACGGCAAGAAATCCGCGCTGCATCTTGTTCCCTCCGGGATTCTGCATGAAGGCAAGATTTGTCTGATCGGCAACGGTGTCGTTCTTGATCCCATCGTATTCATTCAGGAACTGGATACGCTGATTGCTCAGGGCGTTGACGTTTCTCCTTCCCGGCTCAAGGTGAGCGCCAAGACGCACCTGATCATGCCGTATCACAAGGTTCTCGATCAGGCGCGCGAAAAGAGACTCGCGGACGGCAAGATCGGTACCACGGGCCGGGGCATTGGCCCTTGCTACGAGGACAAGGTCGCCCGCGTGGGCGTCCGCGCTTCGGATCTGGCCGACCCGGATCTGCTGCGATCCAAGATCGAGGTCGCGTTGCGGGAAAAGAACGTTTTGTTCTCCGCGCTGTACGGTCTTGAGCCGTTGACCGTGGATGCCGTTTTCAATGAAGTCATGGCCGTGGCTTCCCGGTTGGTTCCCTATCTTACGGATGTGTCCTCCGAGCTTGAAGAGGCCTGGGCCGCCGGAAAGAGCGTGCTGTTCGAAGGCGCGCAGGGCATCCATCTTGATATCGATCATGGGACGTATCCTTACGTCACCTCTTCCAATACCGTGTCCGGCAACGCTGCTGCGGGAAGCGGTATCGGTCCCAACCGGCTTGACCGCATCATTGGAATCCTCAAGGCCTATACGACCCGCGTGGGCGAAGGTCCGTTCCCCACGGAACTGCATGACGCCACGGGTGATCTCCTGCGTTCCAATGGGGGCGAGTTCGGCGTGACCACCGGACGCCCGCGGCGTTGCGGCTGGCAGGATATCGTGGTTCTGCGCGAGAGCGTCCGTCTGAACGGACTGACCGACATCGCCCTGACCAAGCTCGACGTGCTTTCCGGTTTTGAGGAAATCAGGCTGTGCGTGGCCTACGATTACAAGGGCAGACGGATTCAGTATCCTCCGCAGGAAGGGGGTGCTCTGGAGCATGTGACGCCCGTATACGAGTCCATGCCCGGCTGGAAGGAAGATCTTTCCGCCTGCAGGACATGGGACGAGCTGCCCGCCGCGGCCCGCGCCTATATCGAGCGTCTGGAACAGCTTTCCGGCGTGCCGGTGTCCATGGTTTCCGTGGGGCCGGACCGCAATCAGACCATTTTCCGCTAGGACGAAGACTTCTCCCAAGCAACGACTCCCTGCCCCGACACGTTCCGGGATAAGGGAGTCGTTTGCGTATGGAGGATCTGTTGCTGGCGGAAATGACCGACCATTCAGAGGCTGATCCCGGTTCGAAGCAGGAAGCGGAGGCTGCCGCGCGTCCTGGAGGCTGTCACGTCTGGTCGGCGAAGATGACGCCGTTTTTGCCGGCGCGCTTTGCGACGTAAAGCGCTGCGTCCGCCTTGCGGATCAGTTCGGCGCAGTCCGTGCCGTCCTTGGGGTAGCGCGCGATGCCGATGCTGCAGGCGAGGCCGCAGGAACACAGCGTATTGTCCAGAAAGGCGGAAAGGACATCCCGCAGACGTTCGGCGCAACTCTCGATCTGTCCGGCGTCGGCCAATCCGGGAAGCAGAACGATGAACTCGTCGCCGCCGATTCGGCCCAGAATGTCCGCGGGCCGCAGCACAGCCCGGAAATGGGCGGCAAGGGAACTCAGAAGCTTGTCACCGCGCTGATGTCCCAGCCGGTCATTGACCAGCTTGAAATTGTCGAGATCGACAAACAGCACTGCGGCGGGTTCCTCCGGCAGGGCGGCAAGACGCTTTTCGATGAGCCGGAGCGTCGTTGCGTGATTGTACAGTCCGGTCAGCGAATCGCGTTCAGCCTCGCGCTGCGCCAGTTCCAGACGCTTTTGCTCTTCATAAATGGCGGTAATGTCTGTTCTGGTCAGCAGGATCATCCGATGGGACCGGTCGTAATAAATGTATTGGAGGCGCTTTCGGGTGTAGCCGCGCACCGGGTCCATGATTCCCACGCTGAAGGCGTGTTCGCCGTATTTTTCAAGCTGTTCGACGACACGGGAAAGCTGCATTTCCCGGATGGTCATTTCCACATCCTCGGGCACGACGAACTTGCGGGCATACCTGACCAGCTCCGTAGCGTAATCATCGCAGACCGTGGGAGGCAGAGGCGTGCCGCAGTCACTGCCGCTGAACATGATGTAACTGTTGCGGTCCGCATTCAGGTAGATAAAATAATCACAGTTCTTGTACACATAGCGGTCGACGATATTCTGAAGCAGTTTTTTCTGGTCGATGTCCCGCACGGCGATCAGGACTCTTGTATTGCCTTCCACGCAGAGTGTGAACAACGAGAGTTCGGTCCACCTGTAGATGCCGTTTCTCAGCAGTCTGACCTCAATGCTGTCGTATCCTCGGGAACTGGCCGCAAAGCGCTGCAGGGATTCCAGAGACAACGTTTTTTGCAGAACGGCACGGTCTTCCTCATGAACATATTTTGTCCGGCAAAGTTTCAGAATGTCCATCCAGTCGTGCATGCGGCTCTTTCCGGCGTCGTATCCGGTCGATCGCAGCATTCGAGTACAGTGCGTTTCGGGGTTCAGCTCAAGGATGTTGTCAAAGACCTTGTCGAGAATTTGCAGAAACTGGCGGAGAAAGACGGCATAAGGACGGAGTTCCTGCACAGGGGGAGGGGCGTCGGTGTCTCTCAACGCACATAAGACGCTTTTCCCGGAAAGAGGCGCGACTGTAACCAGCATGGGACGCCGTTCTTTTCCAAGAGAGAAGCGCAGCGTTCGCGCCGAACGGGTTAGTGCAACGACAACAAGTTCTTCCGGCTGGAAAAAATGCAGAAAGGCCGATCTGTCTTCGGGAGAGATGTCTCCTTTTGCAAGAACCCCAAGATACGCAAAATCCTGCGTGTCCTGAAAGAGCGTCCGCGATGAAGCCGGAGAGAGAACCCGGCAGTCACCACGTTCGGGGTCAAGTACGGCGACTTCGGCATAAAGTCCGCACAGGGCGAACAGGCACTCTTCAGTTTTCGTGGATGTTGTTCTCATGTTCTTTTTGGGGGCATGCCGTGGGGCAGCGTATCCTTCGGTCAAAGTGATTTTCGGTATATCCTCTTGCCGGTACGGGGAAATATAGCAGGAATCCGGTTGAAGAGCAAAGGACTTCGCGGAGCGAGGAAAAGGCTCCATAGAAGTTTTTTGCCAATTTCACCGGAGGTGAAAGCACGGCTGAGCTGGCTCAGACGCGGGGTACGGCATTCTTTTCCCTTTTTCCACTGCCCGAAGCCTGATGGAAGCCCTATCCCTTGTTGTCTTTTTATGGTAAAGACAATCCCTACTGAAAAGGTTCCCTTCCGAAGATGAGAAAGGCGTATGCCGGGACCGGGGATTCCGGCCTTTTTTCGCGGGAGCATTGAGGAGTATTGTCCCATGACCATTGCCGTAGCCGTGAGCGGCGGCACCGACAGTTTGTACGCTCTGGCCTCTCTGTGCAGGCGGTCCGCCGACCCCGCACGCGACGTGATCGCTCTGCATGCCCGTTTCAGGGACCCCTCTCCTGAGAACGACCCCGTGCCGGAGCTTGAGACTCGCTGTCTGGAGCTGGGCGTCGCCCTGCATGTTCTTGATCTGCGTGAGGCATTTGCCTCTCTGATCATCCGGCCTTTCGTGGAAACCTACGTTTCGGGCCGTACGCCCAATCCCTGCGTACGCTGCAACGCTCTGGTCAAGTTCGGGCTGTTGCTCGACGAGGCGCGCAGGCTCGGGGCCGAGAAAATTGCCACCGGGCACTATGTTCGGCTGGAAGCGCATCCCCGCTATGGGCTGGCGTTGCGACAGGGGGAAGACGAAACCAAGGATCAGAGTTATTTTCTGGCGCTTACACCTATGGATCGTCTGCGAAATGCCGTATTCCCTTTGGGCGGAACGTGCAAGAACGTTGTCCGGGACCAGCTGAGGGAATGGGGACTTCCCGTTCCTTTGCCGGGGGAAAGTCAGGAAATTTGTTTTATTCCCGATGATGACTATCGCGCCTTTCTGAAGGCATCCGGCGTCCGGCTGCCTGCCGGAGGTCCGATGGTGCTGGAAGATGGACTGGTAGTAGGCAGGCACGGCGGGTTGTGGCAGTATACTGAAGGACAGCGGCGTGGTCTTGGTGTTTCATGGAAGGAGCCGCTGTACGTCATCGGCAAGGACCGTTCGCGCAATACGCTGCTGCTGGGCACCGCCGCCGAGCTGCCTGTGAGCGGATGTGTGGCCGACGAGTTGAATTTTTTGGTTCCTCCGGCCCTCTGGCCGAATGAACTGCGGGTACGCGTCCGTTATCGTCAGAAGGCGATCCCGGCGGACGTGCATCTGGTAGGAGGCGGCCCGGACGGCATGGACGCCACGGCGCGAATGCTCGTCCGTTTCCATGCGCCGCAGCTTCCCTATGCGCCGGGCCAGCTTGTTGCCGTCTTCGACGAGCAGGGCTGTGTGCTGGCCGGAGGCGTCATTCGCAAGGATGGATGACGCCCTTATAGAGCTATTTAACCTCCAAGGAGTTTTCATGATAGGCATATCCAAGCTGTATTGCGGTCAGGTCGAGCCTTCCGACGCCCTGCGTTACGGACGGCATTCGAGTCAGCTTCCTTCCCACCTGCTTCAGTTCTCTGAAGACAAGAAACCCGTGGTAGTGTGGAACATGACCCGCCGCTGCAATCTGAAATGCGTGCACTGTTATGCGCAGGCCGTTGATCCGGAGGGCCAGGACGAAATCTCTACAGAACAGGGCAAGGCCATCATTGACGACCTCTCCGCCTATGGCGCTCCGGTCATGCTGTTTTCCGGCGGGGAACCGCTGGTGCGGCGCGACCTGCCTGAACTGGCCGCCTACGCTACGGAAAAGGGCATGCGTGCGGTCATCTCCACCAACGGCACACTGATCACCAAGGAAAAGGCGCGTGAACTCAAGGCCATCAACCTGTCCTATGTGGGGATTTCTCTGGACGGCGCGGAGGAAGTGCATGACAAGTTCCGGGGCGTGCCGAATTCCTACAGGAAGGCTCTGCAGGGTGTGGAGAACTGCAAGGCCGAAGGTCTCAAGGTGGGATTCCGCTTCACGATCAACAAGCGCAACGCTGTGGAAATTCCCAAGGTATTCAAGTTGCTGCGCGAACTTGAAGTGCCGCGTATCTGCTTCTATCATCTGGTGTATTCGGGCCGCGGTTCCGAACTGATCAAGGAAGACCTGAATCATGCGGAAACCCGCGCCGTGGTCGATCTCATTATGGATGAAACCAGGGCGTTGTTTGAGGAAGGGCGGCCCACGGAAGTGCTTACCGTGGACAACCATGCCGATGGCCCCTACGTCTGGATGCGCATGCAGAAGGAAGACCCGAAACGCGCCGAGGAAGTGTTCAAGCTGCTTCAGTTCAATGAGGGGAACAGCTCCGGGCGCGGCATCGGCTGTATTTCGTGGGACGGCAAGGTTCATGCCGACCAGTTCTGGCGCAATCATACCTTCGGCAACGTGCTCGAGCGTCCGTTCTCCGAAATCTGGGATGATCCCGGTATCGAGCTGCTGCACAAGATGAAGAACAAGAAGGCGTATGTGAAGGGACGTTGCGCGCATTGCCGCTTCCTGAATATCTGCGGCGGCAATTTTCGTTCCCGTGCCGAAGCGTACTATGGTGATGAGTGGGCCGAAGATCCGGCCTGCTACCTCACGGATGAGGAAATCCGTCAGCCGGAATAGGCCTCCACGCGCGGGGTTCCGTCCTTGCCGGACGGGATCGCGCGGTGATTCCCCGGACGTTCTTCACACAAGGACAGAGAAATGAACGAATTCTATCGCGGACGCCGCCTGCGGCGTAATCCGGTCATTCGGGAAATGGTGCGGGAAACAAGCCTTTCGGCTTCCGATCTCATGATGCTTTATTTTGTGGTCGATACGCCGGATGAGGAGTTCAGGAAGGAAATTCCGTCCATGCCGGGTCAGTATCAGCTTTCGCTGCGTCAGCTGGAGAAAACTGTGGGCGAAGCCGTGGATGCGGGACTGCGGTCGCTCATGCTGTTCGGCATTCCCAAAAGCAAGGATGAGTACGCCACCGAGGCCTATGCCGGGGACGGCATCGTGCAACAGGCCGTACGTCTGCTCAAGTCCCGGTGGCCCGAGTTGCAGGTGGCTACGGACGTATGCCTGTGCGAGTATACCTCGCATGGTCACTGCGGCATTCTGCGGCAGGGAGACACCTGTGGAGAGGTAGAGAATGATCCCACGCTGGAGCTGATCGCCAGAACGGCCCTGAGCCATGCGGAGGCGGGAGCCGACATCGTGGCTCCGTCCGACATGATGGACGGGCGCGTGCAGGCTATCCGCGCGGCTCTGGACGAGGCCGGATTCATCAACATTCCGATCATGTCCTATGCCGTGAAATACGCCTCTGCCTTCTATGGTCCCTTCCGCGATGCTGCGGAATCTGCGCCGCAGCACGGCGACCGCAAGACCTATCAGATGGATCCCGGGAATGCAGTGGAGGCCATGCGCGAAGCCGCGGCGGATATTGCCGAGGGTGCGGACATCATCATGATCAAGCCCGCCGGGCCCTATCAGGACATCATCCGGCTGGTGCGCGACAATTTTGATGTTCCTGTGGCCGCCTATCAGGTCAGTGGCGAATATTCCATGATCAAGGCCGCGGCCCTGAACGGCTGGATCGACGAGGCCGCCGTGGTCAGGGAGGCGCTGCTTGGCATCCGTCGGGCCGGAGCCAAGCTCATCATGACCTATTACGCGGAACAGGCTCTGAAGGAGGGGTGGGTGCGATGATCTGTCATGAACCCCCCTGCGGACTCGGCGAAGAGGAAGAGAGCGCAGCCGGTTTCGGTCATCCGGGATCAGCGCATGCTGAAACCGGGCGTCCGGGGACTGGGCATGCCGGAGCCGGACACCCGGGTGGAATGCCCGCCATGCCCAGAACGCTGGAGGACGGTTCACCCGCCTGTCGGCTGATCGCCTGGGAAGTGACCCGTTCCTGCAATCTGGCTTGTCGGCATTGCCGGGCCGAGGCGCACACCGAACCCTACGAGGGAGAACTGTCCACGACCGAAGCCAAGGCCCTGATCGACACATTTCCCGATGTGGGAAACCCGATCATCATCTTCACCGGCGGCGATCCCATGATGCGTCCCGATGTGTACGAGCTGATAGCCTATGCCACGGGCAAGGGGTTGCGCTGCGTCATGTCGCCGAACGGGACGCTCATCACGCCGGAAAATGCGGTCATGATTCGCGATGCGGGCGTGCAGCGTTGCTCCATTTCCATCGACGGCTACAACGCGGAAACGCACGATGCATTCCGTTGCGTGCCCGGAGCCTTCGACGCTTCCATGCGGGGCATCGAATATCTGAAGCAAAGCGGAGTGGAGTTTCAGATCAACACCACGGTAACTCGAAATAATCTTCATGATTTCAAGAAGATATTTGAGCTTTGCGAACGGATTGGCGCGGCGGCATGGCATATCTTCCTGCTCGTGCCCATGGGGCGGGCCTCCGGGCTGGCCGATCAGGTCATCACGGCAGAGGAATATGAGGACGTGCTGCACTGGTTCTATGACTTCCGCAAGACGACCTCCATGCACCTCAAGGCTACCTGCGCGCCGCATTACTATCGCATCATGCGCCAGCGGGCCCGGGAGGAGGGCGTTTCCGTCACTCCGGCCACGTTCGGCATGGACGCCATGACGCGGGGGTGTCTCGGCGGAACCGGGTTTTGTTTTATCAGCCATGTCGGGCAGGTACAGCCGTGCGGTTACCTGACGCTGGATTGCGGCAACGTGCGCGAAACGCCGTTTCCTGAAATCTGGCGTACCGCCGAACCTTTCCGGCAGTTCCGGGACCAGTCGGAATACAAGGGCAAATGCGGCGTGTGCGAGTTCCATAAGGTTTGCGGTGGCTGCCGGGCCAGAGCCTGGAGCATGGATGGGGACTACATGGGTGAGGAGCCTTTGTGCACTTACCAGCCTCGGACGCTGAGAAAATAGACGTCGCTCTTTCCGAGGGCGATGGGGAATCCCTTTTTATCCTCCACCCGGGCAGGAAAGCAGGCTTTTTGTCTGTATGTGCCGCCTTACCGTTTGAGCCTGTCTCCGTTTTTTCGGAGACAGGCTGTTGTTTTTTTCGTATCTGCAGGTTCGAGTCGGTTCGGGACAGCGCACGGGCATCGTAGAAGGAGCCTCGGTTTTCATTTTCGGAGACCTTGCGCGTGGTTGCTTGCGGTTATCAGCGATACTGGATGGCTATCTGATTACTGTGTGGAATGAAACAGACTTGCCTGAAATCAGACAGCGGAGGGACAACGCATCCCGGGGATGAACAATTAGATGTTGCCTGAAGCTGAAAGGCTCATTCGGGAAGTGGAACCATGTTTCGGAATTTGTGTCCGGGCGTATTTTTCGTATATTGGGGTCGGGGAGCGCGTTCAGATTTCTGATTCGCATGTCGACCTGCAAGACGCGTCTCTCCGACAGAATTTTTCTCGCACCGGGTTGCGACATGACGGTCAGATACGAGGTAAATTCTCTGGACATCCCTTCATTCCCTTGACAACTTGCTTTGGAGCGGCAAGTGTGGGACATACATAAAATTTGTTTTTCAGACAGTCTCACAGGGCTGAGGTGATGTCCATTCGAATGAATGGGCCGGTCCCCAAGAAGCATCGAACCGATTCAGACGTCAAAAAGGAGAAACTCCATGACGACATACAAGGACGCCGCCGACCAGCTTGATCTTCTGGACAAGCGTGTGCTGGATATCATTCAGACTGACTTCCCGCTGGAAGCCCGTCCGTACGCAATTATCGGAGAACGTCTGGGCATTTCTGAGGAGGAAGCTCTGAAGCGGGTACGCAGATTACGTCAGACCAGAATCATTCGTCGTCTCGGTGCGAATTTTCAGTCCGCGAAGCTCGGGTTTCGTTCGACCCTGTGCGCTGCCAAGGTGCCGGAAGACAAAATGGACGCCTTCATTACCGAAGTGAACCGGCATGTGGGCGTGACGCATAACTATCTGCGGCGGCATGCCTATAACGTATGGTTTTCCGCCATTGGTCCTTCATGGCAGGCCATTTGCGATCTCCTGAATGAAATTTCCACAAAGACCGGCGTCCCTATTCTGAACTTGCCGGCCGAACGGGTGTACAAGATTCGAGTCGATTTCCAGATGGAAGAATAGCCTCTCCGGACAGAAACGTTTTCCCGAACGTGCTGTTATGGCAAAGGATGTCTTGATCCATAAAATTTCAGACAACTGGCAAAAAAATAATGAGTTCGTTTCTCTCCGAATGAACCGGGCCGTTCTGCAGGAGAACTTTGCTCCGGGAGCTGCGACCGTAATGTTATAGCAGGTGGTCCCCAAAAAGAAGATGCCTCCCCGGAACCGGGAAACCCGGACCGGCGGGGGCTTTTTATACGGATGGGAAGGCGCGGAGTACCTGTGCAGAAGGGCCAATGGAATTTCCGGGGCTTCGGATGGTACAATGAACCTGCCGTTTTCCCGGACGTTTTGGCAAGGGGAAAATGCCTGCTCGAGATATGCCGGGGAACAGGGCGCAAAAAAAGCGGCATCCTGATATATGCAGGGTGCCGCTTCAGTGGAGAATCTTTCCCGTGCTATTTGATCAGGACCTTTTCAATTTCCGCGATGTACAGGGTATGGAAGTCGTTTCCGGGATAAAATTCCGGCACGATGGCGGGATCAATGAACCCGGCGGGATCAAAGGGCTGGGCAAAGAGCTTGCGGCAGATCAGAGTCGTTTCAGCCTCCTGGAAGCAGGGAACACCGTGCAGGATGACCGGAGTCAGTCCGCTTTTGGTCATTTTGTTCTTTTCCTCGCGTCCGGAAACGGACCCCATCCAGGACAGGCTCTTGCGGTATTCCTTGCCGAAGAAGGAAAGGGAGAAGCGAGTTTCCCGGTCCATGAATTCCTTGGTGTAGCGCTGCGGGCGAATAACCACGAAAGCCACGTCCTTGCGCCACATCACGCCCATGCCGCCCCAGGATGCGGTCATGGCGTTGCATCCGGCTTCGCTATCGCCGGCGGCAACGAGCATCCACTCCCTTCCGATCATGTTGAATGTATTGCCTTGAAGTTCTCCCGGTCTGATTTCTTTGTATTCCATAAGAATCTTTCTCCTTGTGTCATTCAACAGGGGCAGTGCGACGGCATTTACAGAGGCTTTCCTTCCGGAAAGAGGCGTCGGGACTCTCCATCGCGCTTAGTGAATTTGTGCGGGGCTGATTGGTGCGAGCAGTCGGTTCAGTTCCGCATAGGCTTCTTCCGGATTTTGGCCCCGCTTGCCGGCGATGGAGGCGAGGTTGTCCACGGCATCGCAGGGGCGGAGATAGAGGGGGGTGATATCCTGGCGTTCCCACGCCGTTTCCGGCAAAGCCGCAGTCAGAGCCAACAGGGCGCGCGGCGTCGGCTGGTCAAAGTCGCCCGGCAGAAGTCTGCACTCTTTTCGCTCGGCCAGGCGTTCCCTGAAAAAGTTCAGATTTCTGGCTACGCCGCTACCGATCATGAAACGGGGCAACGGGTCCATGCAGGCCGTTTCGATCTGCCACATGGTGGGTTCACCCACAGGGATGGGCAGACCGGAGCCGCACAGGAAGTCCTGACCATGCACGAGTCCCCGTCGGGCATGGGTGACCACGCGAACCCGCACGGCATCGTCGCTGTTCGGCAGCAGGCCGCCGGGCAGGCTTGCCGCCAGCGCATGCAACGTGCTGAGGGCGGCCACTTCGGCCCCGGTGACCCGACGGAAGGCCGCTGCCGTAGTCAGAACCAGACGCAGACCTGTGAAGCTGCCGGGACCGGCCACGCAGGCAATGCGGGTAATGTCTTTCGGCCGCATGTTCAGACGGCGCAGCATGTCGGCCAGTACGGGGGTGAGCAATTCCGTGCCCTGTGAGGGTGCGCTCCACTCCTCGGCGCAGACAAAGGTCCCCTCTCGGGACAGAACTATCTGAATACGGGCTTCCGCAGCATTGAGAATCAGTGTGTAGTCGTTCACGAAAAAAGCCTCGACAGATCGTTCCATGTGGCGAACAGCATGAGCAGAAGCAACAACCCCATGCCTACGCGGGTGGCGTAGTCCCGGGCTGTGAGGCTGACGGGGCGGCGCGTGGCCATTTCCAGAAGAAGGAAGACGATATGCCCGCCGTCCAGCACGGGAATGGGCAGCAGGTTCAGGATGCCCAGATTCACGCTGATGAGCGCGGCGATGACCAGAACGGCGGATACACCCACGTCGGCGGTCTTTCCGACCATCTGAGCGATGAGGATCGGTCCGCCTACGTTGTCCAGAGGCACGACGCGCTGGGCCAGTTTGACGAAACTCTCACAGGTGAAGACGATCATGTCCCAGGTGCGCTGAGCGCCTGCCCGCAAGGAATCCATCGGCCCCAGGGGCAAACTGCCCACATGGCTCGCATCTGTGGGGGCGGAAATGCCGATCAGCCATGCTGGCTGTTCTTCGCCGAAAGCGTTGGGCCGGGTTCCGGGTTCCGGTGCAAGGGTAAGCGTCTGCTCCTGACCGCCGCGGGAAAGGACGATGGTGACCGGAGCCCCCTGTTTCGCGCCGATGGCCTCGGGAACTTCGTTCCACATGGAGACGGCCCTGCCGTCGATGGAGAGAATGGCGTCGCCGGGGCGAATGCCCGCGGCCGCTGCGGGGGAATCTGGCATGACGCCGCCGATCACCGGGAGCAGATAGGTCTGTCCCTGTGCCCAGGCAAGGCCGCAGTAGATGATGAGGGCCAGAATGAAGTTGGCCACAGGGCCGGCCAGCACCACCAGCAGACGGTGCCATGCAGGACGTTCCGAAAAGAGTTCTTCCGGTGGGAAGAGGACTCCGTCCACCTCCTTGCCTTCGGCGGGAGCGGGACCTTCACCGTCTTCCTCTCCAGCAAGCGCTACATAACCGCCGAGAGGTACCAGAGAAAGGCAATAGTCCGTTTTACCGCGCCTCAGGGTGAACAGCTTGGGGCCGAAACCGAGTGAAAACGTGCGCACGCCGATGCCGAGCATCCGTGCCACGCTGAAATGGCCGAGTTCATGAAAGAAGATAAGCCCGCCGAGCACAAGCACCACGGCAAGGGCGTTTTCCCAGTGCGAAAGGGCTGAAACGATAAAATCCATCTAGCGTTGCTCTATACGAAGGCCGACGTTGCGTCGGGTTTCCTGATCCAGTTGTTCGATTTCCTCGAGCGAGGTCGGGGGCTTGGCCGTACAGGCGTCCAGAGCCCGTGAAACAAGATCCGGGATGTCCATGAAGCCGATACGCCCGGCAAGGAAGGCTTCCACGGCCACTTCATTGGCGGCATTCAGTGTCACCGCGAACTGACTGCCTTTGCCGAGCGTCTGGCGGGCAATATCGAGACACGGAAAAGAGAGTAAGTCCGGCTCTTCAAAGGTCAAGGTGCGGCTCATGGCCAGATTGAGCTGAGGGACTCCCACATTGAGGCAGCGGGGCCAGGCGAGGCAATAGGCAATGGGCATACGCATGTCCGGTGTTCCCATATGCGCCATGAGAGAGCCGTCAGTGAACTCCACCAGTGAATGGACCTGCGACTGGGGATGCACCAGCACGCCGATCCGGGCGGAAGGCAGGCCGTAGAGATGATGAGCCTCGATGATTTCCAGCCCTTTGTTCATCATGGTGGCCGAGTCGATGGTGATTTTTGCCCCCATGTTCCAGTTGGGATGGCGCAGCGCCTGTTCCGGCGTAACCCCGGCGAGAAATTCGCGGGTCTTGCCCCTGAAAGGACCGCCTGATGCGGTGAGGATGATCCGGTTCACCGTTTCTGGGGAACGGTTGTGCAATCCCTGAAAGATGGCGTTGTGTTCGGAGTCCACGGGCAGAATGACCGCGCCGGTACGGGTGCAGATGCCGCGCAGCATGTCGCCCGCAAGGACGAGGGATTCCTTGTTGGCAAGGCAGATGACCTTGCCCGATTCGGCGGCGGAAAGCGTGGCGCGCAGACCGGCGGCTCCTACCTGAGCGGAGAGGACAGTGGAAATTTCAGGGAGAGAGGCGAGAACCGCATACCCCTTTTGCCCGGCCAGAATTTCCGGATGATAGCCTGGAGCAAGCAGTTCCATGAGCGGTGCGCGCAGCGTTTCGTCCTGAATGCCAAGCCAGGAGGGCCTCCAGCGGTTGGCCTGCGCGGCAAGCAGACGGATATTGCGCCCGGCGGCCAGCGCGACCACGGAGAACAGGTCCGGGTGTGATTCGATAACCTTGAGCGTGCTTACTCCGATGGAACCGGTGCAGCCCAGGAGCGACAGCGTGCGCGGCACGGCGTTTTCCCACGCGGGGGATGGAAGTGAGGATATGTAACGGACCATGATGACTCGGATGGTATTGGGTTACGGACGGGGCAAGGGAGCCGGGTCCGGAAAGTTGCGGGCAGCTCCCGCAGCGGGACACAGAATAGAAGGAAACGTTCTCTTTGTCTCCCCCCCGGGGACCGGACGGAAATGATTTTCCCCTGGTCTGTGCCACTGTGCGTACGGTATATTTATCTTTTGCCTCTCGAAAGAGCATGGAAAGATAAAAAGACCCCGGTACCACCGGGGTCTTTTTATGATGCGTGCAGTAAATGTTTTGTCGATGTTCAGTTTGCAGATACGGTTAATGCTCTAGAAGAACGTCCACAGCGAGGTGGCGACGGCATAGCTGGGGATGACGAACAGCAGGCTGTCCACCCTGTCGAGGATGCCGCCGTGTCCCGGCAGGATTTTGCCAGAATCCTTGACCGAGCGTGAACGTTTCAGGGCGGATTCGAAGAAATCGCCGAGCTGGGCCATGATGCCGAGGCCGAAACCGAGCAGAAGGAAGGATTCGACGCTGCCGCTGCCGAGGGTCAGGCCGAAAACGAGGCTGACCAGCATGGAGGCGGCGAGTCCGGCGGCGCTGCCTTCGATACTTTTCTTGGGGCTTACCTTGGGCCAGATCTTGTGTCGTCCGAAACGTGAGCCCGTGAAGTAGGCGACGGTGTCCGAAACTGCGGGGATGCACAAGAGCAGGCACTGTTCGGGCAGACTGAGCCACATGGCGGGCATGAGAAGCAGGGGCACGTAGAGAAGTCCCGCGCCGAGCACGGCGACCTCGGTGAAACGGTGGGCATCATTTCTGGACCAGCTGAAAAGGAAGGTGCAGGCCAGCAGAAGCGTTGCGCCGCCGATCGCTGGTACGAGATTGTCCGGGTGATGCCAGGTCGCCGCAAGGATGACCCCGCCGAGAATGATGCCGAGAATGCGACCGCCGAGATAGTCGCGCTGCGGCCAGAACATGCTGTAGAATTCCCACAGCCCCACGAGCGTGAAAATCAGCAGCAGGCCGAAGAGGTAGGGGCCGGAAAGTTTGAGCGCTGCGATGAGGATCGCAATGAGTACTGCTCCGGTAATGATGCGGGGAAGATGCTTTGAGGCGATGATCATCGAATCTGCTCCTGGGTAAGCCCGAAACGGCGGTTGCGGCCCGCGTAGGCATCAAGGGCCTCGTGCAGCTCTTTCGCACCGAAATCCGGCCAGAAAACGGGGGTAAAGTAGAGTTCGCTGTAGGCGCTCTGGTAGATAAGATAGTTGCTCAGCCTGTATTCTCCGCTGGTCCTGATGATCAGATCGGGATCAGGCTGGCCGGTGGTGTACAGTTCGGCGGCGAAGCGTTCTTCCGTCAGCTCATCGGGAGGAATTCCACGAGCGAGCAGGGCGCGGACGGCCCGAAGGATTTCTTCTCGTCCTGAATAGTTGAGCGCCAGATTGACGGTCATGCTGGAGCAATGTTCCGTCTTTTTCAGGGCATGCCCCAAAGCTGTGCGGGCGGCCAGAGGCAGACCGGCAAGGTCCCCGAGCACGCACAGCCGGATATCGTTTTCCAGCATCCCGGGCAGCTCCTGTCCCAGAAAGCTGACCAGCAGCTGGAAGAGCAGAGCTACCTCGTCTCTGGGACGACCCCAGTTTTCCTGAGAGAACGTATAGAGCGTCAGATGAGGGATGCCGAGCTTGCGACATTCGGTGACGATGGCCTTGGCGGCGCGGACGCCCGCCTTGTGCCCTTCGCTGCGGGACAGACCTCGGGCCTGCGCCCAGCGTCCGTTGCCGTCCATGATGACGGCAAGGTGGGCGGGAAGAACGGAAGGGGATGCTGACATGGCAGGGCTCGATGACCGAAGAAGGAGAGGAGGCCGAAGGCCCCGCGCGAAGTTCCGCCGGGGCCTTCCCGAAACTTACAGGTCCATGATTTCCTTGTCTTTGGCCTGACATTTCTCGTCGACCCTGGCCACATACTTGTCCGTGATCTTCTGAACGTCGTCGGTGGCTTTCTTCAGCTCGTCCTCGGAGATGGCCTTCTCCTTTTCCAGCTTCTTGAGCTGATCGTTGGCGTCGCGGCGCACGTTGCGCACGGCGACCTTGGCGTCTTCGCCGTACTTGCGGGAGACCTTGACCAGCTCCTTGCGGCGTTCTTCGGTCAGCGGAGGAATGGAGATGCGGATAATCTTGCCGTCATTGATCGGAGTGAGGCCGAGGTCGGACTTCAGAATGGCCTTTTCCACTCCGGCGAATGCGCCGCGGTCCCAGGGCTGAATGGTGATTGTCCGACTGTCCGGCACGGCGACGGAGGCCAGCTGACTGATGGGGGTAGGCGTGCCGTAATAGTCGACCTTGATGGGGTCCACAAGGCTGGTGGAGGCACGACCTGTACGCAGACGTCCAAACTCGCGATCCAGACTGACCAGGGCCTTTTCCATTTTTTCTTCGGCTTCGAGCAGAACCGTATCCTTGTCCATGCTTATTCTCCTTCGATCGTGGTTCCGGGATTTTCGCCGGTGACCACCTTTTTGATGCTTCCGTTGAACATGTTGCAGACGATGATGGGCATTCTGTTTTCCTGCGCCAGCGTGATCGCCGTGGAATCCATCACTTTGAGGTGGCGGCGCAGAGTATCCTCATAGCTGAGATGCTTGAACATGACTGCGTCATCATGCTTCATGGGATCCTTGTCGTAGACGCCGTCCACCTTGGTGGCCTTGATGATGGCATCGCATTTGAGTTCCATGCCGCGCAGGGCGGCAGTCGTGTCCGTGGTAAAGTAGGGGTTGCCCGTTCCTGCGGCGCAGATGATGACGCGGCCTTTTTCCAGATGGCGCATGGCGCGGCGGCGCACATAGGGTTCGCAGACTTCCTGCATGGCGATGGCGGAGAGAACGCGGGTGGGATGTCCGGTCTTTTCCAGCGCGTCCTGCACGGCCAGCGCGTTGAGCACCGTAGCCAGCATGCCCATGTAGTCGGCCGAGGAACGGTCCATGCCTTCAGCCGAAGCGGACAGGCCCCGGAAGATGTTTCCTCCGCCGATGACCAGAGCTACTTCAAGTCCCAGATCAACGACATGGGCAATCTCTGCACATATCTTTGAAACAGTATGCGGGTCAATACCTATCTGCTTTTCGCCGGCCAGCGCCTCGCCGCTGAGCTTGAGCAATACCCGTTTGTACTTGAGCTGTGCCATCGTCCTCTCTCCGTGTGTTATCCATGATTGTAAGGGGAACCCCAGTTTCCTTCATCGACGCGCACATACTTGAGAAAGGCGTAAAAGGCGCCGTGAGCCGCATTGATGAACCCGGCTCTGCCGTCGAGAAAACCTTTCTTCAGCACGTAGATGCGCAAAAAGCGACCGAACCCGTGCGCGAGTCCGGCAAGAATGCCGCCATGTTTGCCCCGGGCCGCGAGGTCGTCGGCTCCCTGCTGGGCATAGGAGTTGATCTTGTCCAGATGTTCCCGAAAACTGCTGTAGGGGTAATGCAGGATATCGCCGTCGATGCGTTGTGCAGAACCGAGGGGATGGAAGGAATAATGCGCCCCGCTGACGCTCGCGTTCATGCGACCATTTCGAAATACCCGCAGCAGACGGTCGGGGTACCAGCCGCTGTGCATGAGAAAACGGTCATAGTACCAGGATCGACGGGAGATCCAGAAGCCCGCAAGATTTTTTTGCTGCAAGTCGGCCTCGGCTGTTGCGCGGAGAACAGACTCCCGGAGTTCAGGCGAACATAGCTCGTCCTGATCAAGGCTGAAGACCCATTCGGCTCCCATCTCGTCCAGCAGCTCAAAGGCATAGGCGAACTGAGCTGCAGGTCCTTCCCATTTGTGCTGCACGAAGATGCAGCCGGCCTCGCGGGCAATGACTTCGGTCCTGTCCGTGCTGAAGGAGTCGATCACGAGAATACGTTCGCAGAAGCCCAGAGAATCCAGACAACGGGCCAGCAGGCGTTCTCCGTTATAGGTCAGAACGAGTCCGGTGATGGAACTCATGCGTGACTCTCTTGAATGATGTCCCGCACCGCTTCAATGACGTCTTCCGCATCTTGGTCGCTGAGTTTCGGTCCCATGGGCAGCGAGAGGGTCTTGCGTCCCCATGCCGTGGCTCTGGGTGTGTCTTCCGGCTTCCAGCCGAAGCGGTTTCGGTAGAACGGATGTTCAGGAATGGCCAGATAATGCACTCCGGAGCCGATGTTGCGTTTGTGAAGAGCAGTCAGCATATCATCGCGTTCGACGCCGCACAGATCCTTGTCCACGCCGATGGTGAAAAGATGAAAGGCATGCCGCGTGTCGGGTTCAACAGGGGCGGGCAGGATAAGAGGGAGATCGGCAAAGGCCGTGCAGTAGCGTTCCCAGAGCTCGCGGCGACGTTCCCAGTTATGTTCCACGCGCTGGAGCTGATGGATGCCGATGGCGGCCTGAAGGTCCATCATGTTGTATTTGAAACCGAGGTCCACCACCTGATAATGCTTGTAGCCCGCGTCGGAAAAACGTGCCCAGGCATCCGCGCTCATGCCGTGCAGGGCCATGATGCGAATGCGATCCAGTACGGCCTGATCCTTGGCAATGACCATGCCGCCTTCTCCGGTGACGACATTTTTGGTGCTGTAGAAACTGAAGCAGCCGATATCTCCGATGGTCCCGGCCTTTCGACCGTGATACTCGGTTTCAATGGCATGGGCGCAGTCCTCGACCACGGCCAGATGGTATTTTTCGGCAATCGCCATGATGGCGTCCATATCACAGGCGCGTCCGGCGAAATGAACCACGGCTATGGCCCTGGTGCGGGGAGTAATGCGGGACTCGACAGAGGCAGGATCAATGCACTGGGTGACAGGGTTGATGTCCGCGAGGACCGGCGTGGCTCCGGCGTGAATGATGGTATTGACGGTTGCGCAGAAGGTCATGGCCGTGGTGATGACCTCGTCCCCCGGCTGTAGTCGAAGGGCCATAAACGCCATATGCAGCCCGGCGGTGCAGGAGTTCAGTGCAGCAGCGTCCGGGACGCCCTCGTAGCGGGCGAAATCCTTCTCGAAGCGGTGAACCTTGGGACCCGTTCCAAGCCATGCGGCGTGCATGGAATCCAGCACTTCATCCATTTCAGCCTGTTCGATGAGCGGTTGGCCGAAAACCAGAAATGTGTCTCGCATGGATGCTTCTCCAGCTGTCTTCACGGCACGTTTCCCGCACGGAAAACGTCCGGTATCCGTTCTGCGCCGGACCGTTGCCCCGTTTTCCGGGGAAGATCGGCAAATGCATGATAGAGGAAGGATGGCTCGCCAGCAAGCGCGGCGGTTACAAAAAAGGGGGGCAGAGCCCCCCTCCTGACGGTCTTGGTAATGCCTATTCGGCACCGAGCTGGATTCGTACGAAACGAACCACGCTGACGGGAGCGCCGATAGTCTTTACGGCATTCTTGATCAAGTCGTTGACGGACATCTTGTCGTCACGGATGTAGGGCTGATCAAGGAGGCAGACTTCCTTGCAGTACTTCTTGACAGCGCCTTCGGCGATCTTTTCCACGATATTTTCGGGCTTGCCTTCTTCACGGGCCTTTTCGCGGTACACTTCGCGTTCGCGCTCGACGAGAGCCGGATCAAGGCTGTCGGCGGAAACGGCAAGCGGAGAAGTAGCGGCGACCTGCATGGCTACGTTCTTCGCAAGATCATGGAAGGCTTCGCTTGCGGCAGCTTCGTCGGAACCGGCCTGCATCTCCACGAGTACGGCGATCTTGCCGTTGGAGTGCAGATAGCTGCCGATCATGCCGGGACCGGTCATCTCCATCTTCACGAAGCGGCCGAGCTGCATGTTTTCGCCGATGGTGGCAATGGCTTCGTTCAGGAGGTCCTGCACGGTGCGACCGGCCTCGGCCACGGAAGGAGCAGCAAGCAGGGCGGCTTCATCGGCGGGAACGCTGTTCATGATCTGGGCGGTCAACTTGCTGACGAAGTCCTGGAACTTTTCGCCGCGAGCCACGAAGTCGGTTTCGCACTTCACTTCAATGAGCGCGGCGCTCTTGCCGTCAGCAGCCACTTCAAAGCCCACGAGGCCCTCGGAAGTGGCACGTCCGGCCTTTTTGGCCGCCTTGGACAGACCCTTCTGGCGGAGCCAGTCAATGGCCTTTTCCAGATCGCCTTCCACTTCCTGGAGGGCTTTCTTGCAATCCATCATGCCCGCGCCGGTCTTCTCGCGGAGCTCTTTAACCATAGAGGCGGTGATGCTCATGTTCTCTCCAGAATAGAAAATTTATTCGGCGGCGGCTTCTTCGGCCACGGGTTCTTCACCCTTGGCTTCAGCGGCGGCGGCCTTTTTCAGTTCTTCCTCGGCGTCCTTGTTCTTGGCGTCCTTACGCATGGCTTCACCTTCGAGGCAGGCTTCGGCCATGGCGGTCGCAAACAGCTTGATGGCGCGAATGGCGTCGTCGTTGCCGGGAATGATGTAGTCGATGAGGTCGGGATCACAGTTGGTATCGGTCACGGCCACAATCGGGATGCCAAGTTTGCGGCATTCCTTCACCGCGATTTCTTCACGGTTGGGGTCAATGATAAAGGCCAGCTGGGGAAGGCGTTCCATGTCCTTGATGCCGCCGAGGGTCAGTTCGAGCTTGGCCATCTCGCGCTGCAGGGTCAGGACTTCCTTCTTCTGATAACGGTTTACGGAACCGTCTTCAAACATGGCTTCGAGCTTCTTCAGACGTTCGATGCTCTTTTGAATGGTCGCGAAGTTGGTGAGCGTGCCGCCCATCCAGCGGTTGGTCACGGAGAACTGACCTGCGCGAGCAGCTTCGGCGGCAACGGTTTCCTGAGCCTGACGCTTGGTGCCGATGAACAGCACGCGTCCGCCGTTGGCCACGGTTTCCACGATCTTGTCGTGCGCCGTGCGGTACAGTTTCACGGTCTGCTGGAGGTCGATGATATGGATCCCGTTGCGGGCGCCGAAAATGAACGGACGCATCTTGGGGTTCCAGCGACGGGTCTGGTGACCGAAGTGCACGCCCGTTTCCAGCATCTGCTTCATGCTTACGTATGCCATGAGAATGTCTCCTTCGACATGGGGGTTTGCTTCCACCCCGACCCTGACCCTTCTACCCGGACGCCCCGTTCCGACCCCTGCCGGAGAAGCGGACGAGCACCCCAGGCCGCTGCCGGAGTGTGCTTGATAAAAAGCTGTCAATTTTTAGGGCATGAAAGGGGTGTTGTCAAGCTCTCTGGCAGAGCTGAGACGACCATGCGCATCCGCACACGCAAGGCGGTGAAGCTTTTAGATTTGTTATTCATGATAATTATGGTGAATATATGATTTTATCCTTGTATGGTTTGCGGGTACCTCTTGGCCTCTTCGACTCCGGGTGGCTTTTTTCTCCATCCCGCGTTACACAGGGCGGCAGACCGCTGACGCGGTTGCATACTTTTCCAAATTTCGTGGAGTCGCATAGCCATGAGCGTTGATGCAGTAAAAGGACATCTGGAGCAGTTCGGACTGCTGGACCGGTACATCGAATTTTCCACATCCAGCGCCACGGTGGAGCTGGCCGCGCAGGCCGCCGGGTGCGAACCGGGGCGAATCGCCAAGACACTGTCTTTCAAAACGGCTTCAGGTCCCATTGTCATTGTCGTCATGGGCACGGCCCGGATCGACAACCGGAAATTCAAGGATCGTTTCAGGGAAAAGGCTCGTTTCCCGCAGGGAGAGGAGGTTCTTGAACTGATAGGCCATCCTGTCGGGGGCGTCTGCCCGTTCGCGCTGAACGATGGCGTGCGTGTGTATCTGGATGTCAGTCTGCGGGCGTTTGATCCGGTGTATCCGGCTGCGGGAGCACCCAACAATGCGGTTTGTCTTTCTCTCGTCGATCTTGAACGGGCCACCGGCGGAGAATGGGTCGACGTATGCAAGGTCGGATGAGCCGATTTTTCAAGCGTGTCAGCCTTGAGGCAGGAGGATTCCGTCGTTTCTTTGGCGACCGGAGTTCCTGTCGTTCGGTAGAGCTGATGTCTTCAGCGACTGGATTTGTTTGGAATATGAGTCTCCCGACATGATGATTTCTGTCGGGAGTCTCTTTCCCGGTGTCGTCGGGGCGGTTATAACGTATCGTAGACTTCGCCAAGGGGGCGGAACGCGCTGCGCGGCCAGGTGAGCACCTCGTCGATGTCCCGAAGCATGCGCTCCTTGTCCAGCGGCAGCTTCCCTGAAATATTCGCGAAATTATTCCAGTGATCGCTGTAGAAACGGCTTGTCGTTTCAAGGTGTTCCACAAGCGTCCGGATTTCGCGCATGACGTCGTGCGGTTCCATCAGGGTGAATCGCCCCTCACGAAATTCATCGCACAGAGGAGTGCCGTCAATGGGGACAAACGTGCGCAGGCGGATGAAGTCCGGATCGACGGCATTGAGCACCTTCGCGCTGTCGCGGGCATGCGCGTCGGACATCTCGTAGCCGCCCAGTCCCGGCATATAGTACATGCTCAGCTCCATGCCCGCATCCTTGACCAGACGTCCGCCCCGGATGTGGGTATCCATCGTTCCACCCTTGCTGATGCGTTGCAGCAGGGGATCGTGCCCTGATTCCATGCCGCAGTGGATGCGGCTCAGTCCGGCCTCGGCCAGTCGCTGCATTTCTTCCGGTGTCTTCAGCACCAGATACTGGGATGCACCGTAGGATGTGACGCGTTCCAGCCATGGAAAACGTCTGCGTGCGTGCTCGAGCACCTGCACAAGCTGGCCGGTTTTCATAAGAATGGTATTGCCGTCCGCGAGGAACAGGCTGCGTATGGCCCGCAGCGGGTAGGTCGCGGCGGCTTCATCCATGTCTGCGATGATCTCCTCTACTTTGCGGATCTTGAAGCGTCGCCCCCTGTACATGTTGCAGAAAGCGCAACGGTTATGGGGGCAGCCGTAGGTAGCCTGAATGATCAGACTGTCCGCTTCGCTCGGGGGTCTGTAGACAATGCCTTCGTAGTGCATGAACTATCCTTTGGCGTTTGACGGGACCGGCGGGAGTTCTGTTCCCGTCCATGGAGGGGAATGTGCCGGACCCCTGTGATGCTGACCTGATGGACCGGCGGGCATCTTCTATTCTTGTAAATTGTCTGTAAGGATACATAAGTATGGATCACGGGAAGGCAAGTGAAAGGACGTGTTCCCTGCCTTCCTCCGGAAGGTCTGACGAAACGAAGATCCGCGACGCTTTCGTCAAAGGAGTGAGGATATCTGCTTCTTCAGCATCAGGGTATTCTTTCGTTCCTGATGAAGCGTCCCTTCCTTTTTTCGCGGACGGCGGGAGCTTTCCGGGAGAGTCGTCGGCCCTGTCCGTTGGTGTCGCTTCATATTGCCCGGGGCAGATGAAGAAAAGGGAACGGCCCGTTTCTACGGGCCGTTCGAAAGAGACGCGGGATGGGAGAGGACCAGCTCGATGTTAACGCAGGACCGTATTTCAGCCTGTTGGATCAGGCGGTCACGATGGCGGCCACGGCAGTGATCAGTCCCTGTTCGCCCTGTGTGGCGTAGATATGGTACAGACGCATGATGCTGGCCTGAGAGAAAATGTAATTGCGGAATGCATTGAACTTGGCGCCTTCCAGATCCTGTCCTCTGAGACCGTAGCGTTCCGAGGCAAGCTGTTTGAGAAGAGGCACCAGCCATTGGGCAGCGGGAACGGAGAGAACCCAGTCGTGGTCGCCGAGATGGGTCACAAATCCTTCCATCTGGCGCGGCAGGGGCAACGTTTTGCCGTCCGGAGCCAGCACTCCGGTGGCGATGGGATCCTTGCCCACGAGGATACAGGCGGCACGCAGCCAGTTGACCACGCTTTCCTCGCTTTTCGCGGAGCCGGGGTGATCATGGGCACAGGCCTGCGCGACGACGACTTCGGCGGGAAGCCCCTGGTTCAGACTTTCAGCAATGCTCAGAATGTGGTGTTCTCCGGTCCCGGCCAGGGTTTCTTCCGTCCGGCTGGAGGCATCCTTCTGCCATTGGAAAACCCAGGGCTTGTGCAGGTCGTGCAGTAACTGAGCCGCAAGCACCACATCACGATCCAGCGCGAAATTAAAGGTTTTTTCGTAATATTCATGGATGGCTGCGGATAGACGCACGTTGAGCGCCGTGTGCGTGACCAGTCCACCGGGGTAGGCATGATGGCTGGTCCAGCCACTGCCCGGGGCGGACCAGAAGGGCTGGAGGGGCTTGTCAGCCTTTCTGAAGGCCGGGAGCAGGTTCTTTTTTTCGCCCAACAGCCCGGCGGTCTTCAGTTCTGCGGCGGCTTTGTCCTGATCGCACACAGCGGCCAGACGAGGAGAGGGATTGTCCAGAATGTCCATGACCTTTGAACGAATAAGCGGATTGCGGATTTCTCCGGCCATGCCGAGCAGGTAGTTCCAGGAGGCGGAAACTTCGCCTGACGCCTTGGCCATCTGCTCTGGCGTCATGGATAGACATTCCTCAAGCGATGTTCGGGTCCATGCGGCATGGCCGCGGCCGGGAAAAAGAAAACCCGCTCCGAGCAGGGTGGTGGCGGCAAGACCGTACTTGAGCACTTCGCGACGCTGAATGGAATTGGACATGAAACAGCTCCCGTATGACGGTGTTGGTTTGGTTGAAGCTGTTTTTAGCCGGTTCCGTTCACGAAAAGGCGTCCGCACGGTGACGTTTGGGAGACATGCGCAAAAAGGGCATTCCGCCAGAGCGAACAGATGCATATCCGGAGCGTCGCAGAGCGGACGACCGGGATCGTTTTTTCGTACAGAGACCGTTTTTCCCTGATTTCTCGAAGACGGGAGGGGCCGCAACGGTTCGTTCTGAACAGATTGTATTCTCCGGAACGCGGATACGGCGGAAGGTATTTTTACCGAGCAAACGGGTGATTTTTGCGGCATTCATTGGATTTCTGAAAGATATGCGACATGTTCCCTCATCCGGTGCGAATGGGCCTCGCGGCTCAGCGCTGAATCAACTCGTCGACTGCCTGCATGACCTGATCCGGAGTAATGCCTTTCATGCAGGCATGGTCATGTCTGCAATGTTTTTTCCCGTGCAGGGTGCAGGGACGGCAGGAAAGATCCGTTTCCAGAATCCGATCCCGACTTCCTGCCGGGAAAAATCCCCATGCCCTGGTAGTGGGGCCGAACAGGGCGATGACCGGAGTTCCTACGCCGCCTGCAAGATGCATCGGACCTGAGTCTCCTGTAATCAGTACGGCGGCGCGTTGCAACAGAGCGCAGGTTTCACGAAGAGATGTTTTGTTGGTCAGGTCGTGCGCGGGGTCTATCCCCGGCATGGGCGTTCCGCGTCCGATCACGAACCAGGGAACGTGCGCCGCTTCCAAGCGTTCCGCAACCCGCGCCCAGCAATCCGGTTTCCATGCCTTGTCCGGGTGGGTGGCGTAGGGGTGGAGCGCTATGGGAGGCATGCCGCCTCTCATGCCGGGAACATGCGCGAGAATGCTGTCCGCCAGCGTCCGTTCGGCGTCGGAAAGGCGGATGAACGGCAACAGTTCTTCCCGGGGTGGCGGAACATCATCAACGGCGGTCGTATATCGCTGGGGCACATTCCAGCGCAGCAGGCGGTCCCGGAATGGAATCCCTCTGCCGGCAAGATAGAGGCGTCGCTCCAGTCCCATTTTGTCGTATCGCCGAACAGGGCCTCGCCAAAGCAGAGACAGAAGACGTGTTCTCAGAGTGCCGTGCAGGTCCAGCAGACCGTAGTCGGCATAGACGGCGGCCAGTTCCCGCAGTCGGAGAGGCAGGCCTGGAAAGTTCATATCCTGTACGTCGAATCCGATGATGTTGCGGACGGCGGGATGGCCCTCGAAAAGCGGCGCATTGGCCTTGCGAGTGACTACGACGAAGTTCCAGTCGCGCGTTCGGTGCCAGTAGTTCAGGACGCCGGTCGTCAGGGCGACATCGCCCAGGGCGCTGAAACGGGTCATGACCCAGTTGGAGGGGAGGGATTGAGAAGCTGTCATGGGGGATTTGTAGCAGTCGGAGTGGAAAAAGAAAAGATGGAAGGACCGATTTTTCGCCTGGTTGTCCCCTTCAAGGGGGGAGCATTCCCGGTATACATCTTGCAATGCGAATTAGGACATATTGGGGAGAGGAAACAGGCAGAAATGGTGTTGCTGGAGACTGCCCTGGAAAGGGGCAGGGCAGCCGCTGAAAAGGATACAGACGTCGGCGATACTCTTCGTCCAGTTCACTGCCTGCGGGAAATGCCGATTGAAGATTTTATATACAAGCATACACTTCGTTGAAAAAATAAAAGTGATTGGGGTATATTCCGATATTGCCCGGACAAGAGTGACGGAGTATGACCGCCTTTTGGCGAATCTGCCCTGTTTCTTGATGAATTTTCAAGCTGTGCGCTGGTGACGGAGTCGGTTATCGAGTCCGCTGCATGGGGAGGGAGGAGACCGCGGGGGAACCAATCCTGTCGGGAAGGTGAAAGAACATTGTTTTGCACTGGTTTTAAAGTGAAGCCGGGCAGCATGGATATTGCTTCCGGGAGAAGCCTCGTCTACAGTGCCGTCATGAAGAAAAGACGTCGTCCTCGTGCATTGCCTGCTCCCGTTTCCAGCATGCGCCTTCTGGTATCGTTGCCGCCAGGACAGGTAGGGCTGTTTCGTTTCTTGCTGGAAGCCCATGATAATCTGGCAAATTTTACGGTGCTTGACCGGCGCGAAGCACTGCTCAAGGTCTTGTTTTCTCCACATCAGGAACGGGAGGTCCAGCGAGCGCTCGAGGGCATCGGTGAAATCATGCCGCTTTCCGTCCGTCCCTGGCCGGTTGCGGCGACGGTCGGGAATGGCTCCGTGCCAACCCCGGAAGAGGAGGATGCTGTCCGCGGAGGGAGTGGCAATGCATAGTGTATACGGTCTTTCCGCCCTTGAAACGGACAGCGGGACCCTGTTTCAGTTGCGGATGAAGTCCAATGCTGCCTGACATTCATTACCCCGGACAGGTGTCCAATGCAGGAGAGCGTATCGGTTCGTTGTTGTTTAACTTTTTGAAAAATAAAAAATATTGTTCATTTTTTTTGAAAAAATATTGACAATGAAGGGTATTCAGCCTAGATTCCCTTTTGTCGCATGTCGCGGGGTGGAGCAGCACGGTAGCTCGTCGGGCTCATAACCCGAAGGTCGTAGGTTCAAATCCTGCCCCCGCAACCAGGAAATTCAAGCCCTTATGGAATTCTAACCATAAGGGCTTTTTCATTTTTCTAGCCTATTTCTAACCAGAAAAAAGGTTACTGCCAGATTTCATGTGGCGATATGAGAACGGAAGTCAGACAAAATTGCTGCGGCAAGCCGGTTTGCGGCCACCAAAATTTCGTCTTGTGTCTCTGGCTGTACTCCATAGTTGACGCAAGATTCCATATACAGGGCAAACTCGGAAGCCAGTTGAGAAACCTCGGCAGAACCATTCAACTCCAGAAGGGCAAGTGTGGCTTTAAATTCCATGGGTTTGATGGGAATTCGAGACGATTGCGCGATCATGGCAAGGTAATTCTGGTAGGCCTGTCGTTTCAGCTCAAAACTGCGCTCTTCCTTCCTCCGTTCCTCTTGGCGTTCCCAATCCTCTCTGGCCTTCTGTTGTTCATGAGCAAATCTGCCGTCTTGCAATTTCTTTTGGAAATATAAGGTGACACCGCTCCCCAAAAGCGTCATCAATCCGCCTATAACCGCTGCTCCAAGCGTTTCCCACGGCACTGTCATTTCTCCGAGGTCAAAAAGTAGATGGGTGTTAACGGCAGTCGTTGCCATGCCTGATCGCTCAGGCAGTGGATATTATCCGTCCAGAGTTGTACCAGCTTGGCACTGTCGAACATGATCCTTTTGCTTTCCAGGATGCGGGCGCAGGCCTCGGCATCCTTGGTGAAACGTACAGAAAAAATGCCGCTGTCATGCTGGCCGATATTTGATAAAGGACTTCAGATCAGGCTCTGTGATGGCCTTTTGTTGCTGTTTGGCGTGTTTCTTGATGCGTGGACCTTACGCGCCCAGAGGATCAGTATATGCCAGAATATCGACTCCGCCATCCCCGCCGGGCGGAGCAATCCAAGTCACATTATAGCGATAGCCTTGAGCAGATCTGCCACGAACTCTTGAAAAGAGTAGGCGTCCATCGCATGCGGGAAGGCGTCAATTTTTCCCGGGACTGCTCCTTGGCTTCCTCGTAGGAAACACTGACACTTTTTTTACTTTAGCCCTTCAGGTCTTCCACATCCTGTGCCTATGTATCGGACTGAAACATTTTGTTGCCTTTTTATGGAATTACAACAGCTCCTTGTATAGCTTTAAAGGGATTGCCCCTCTTCAGTCAGCGTCCATATTCTGTATTCCGTTTTCCTTAAGAAGAGCATGTTTCCCCATGGCAAGAAGGGCAGACTTGGCTCTTTCAAAACACATTGTGTTTTTTCGTAGTGCCTTTGATTTACGCATCCACCTCCATCATTTTTTTATGAATATCGGCAAGGTCAATTTCTTTTTTTACGGTATTATGATGAGTTATATGGAAATATTCAGATTGGAGCTGTTTTCAGAAAATTCTTTCATGTCGACACATCAGGAATAGAACTCTTCTTTTGTTCAGAACTGATAGATAACTATACTTTTATGGGGTCCGTGGAGAGTCGGCTTTGCCGTTTGCCTTTGTCTGTTCAGAGATATTGATGAGGTGCACGTTACCAGACCTTTTCACTTTTTGAGCACAAGGACGCACACAGGAAAGCCCGTGGAGTAAAAAGATTGGCGGGCAGATAATGATACAGCCTATGCCAAGGTGCAGAAACTTTCAATCCACGCACCCGCGTGGGGTGCGACAATCGCTGTCCGGGCGGCAGACCTTCCTTGACCGTGGTTTCAATCCACGCACCCGCGTGGGGTGCGACAGAGGGTTCCCCGCAGCCGTACCGCTTGTTGAGCAGTTTCAATCCACGCTCCCGCGTGGGGTGCGACCATGATCTAGCCTCCGATGTTGACGCGGTAATTGGTTTCAATCCACGCACCCGCGTGGGGTGCGACGCGTCTCCCCAGACGCGGGAGGCGTCAATATGCAGTTTCAATCCACGCACCCGCGTGGGGTGCGACCAGACTATTCGCCGGTATGGCGACCTGGAAGAGAGTTTCAATCCACGCACCCGCGTGGGGTGCGACGCATTCCCCTCTGACATCCAATACCGGGAACGACGTTTCAATCCACGCACCCGCGTGGGGTGCGACAGCGTGTTCAATGAAAATCCGTCCGTTTTCCTCAAGTTTCAATCCACGCACCCGCGTGGGGTGCGACGGGCGCCTGTGCGTAAATTTGACGTGCAAGGAAAAGTTTCAATCCACGCACCCGCGTGGGGTGCGACGTCTGGCGGGTAGAGCTTCCCCGTAATGCTATCTCGTTTCAATCCACGCACCCGCGTGGGGTGCGACGCAGATCTGACCGTCACGGCGCAGCAGCTCAATGTTTCAATCCACGCACCCGCGTGGGGTGCGACACGCGGATTTCCCATTCCTCGGTGGAGGGATTCAGGTTTCAATCCACGCACCCGCGTGGGGTGCGACATCCGATAACTGATGACGCCCACGGCACCGAGAAGTTTCAATCCACGCACCCGCGTGGGGTGCGACCCACGGCGATACTCATCATATCTGTTTTGATACCCGTTTCAATCCACGCACCCGCGTGGGGTGCGACGTGCCGTTCAGCGCCATTTTCGTTTCCAGCGTCCTGTTTCAATCCACGCACCCGCGTGGGGTGCGACGCAGATCTGACCGTCACGGCGCAGCAACTCAATGTTTCAATCCACGCACCCGCGTGGGGTGCGACAATGCCCTCCCCTTCCTTGCGTATTATATGATCTGGTTTCAATCCACGCACCCGCGTGGGGTGCGACTTGGTCATGGCCGAGCCTTTTACCAGCGTCGTCGTGTTTCAATCCACGCACCCGCGTGGGGTGCGACAGTAGTTTATGGG
>JAEYDL010000029.1 GCA_023403845.1 Pseudomonadota bacterium | reverse complement strand
CCGGACAGGCTTCGATGCAGCGACTGGTGACCGTGGAGAAATCGTCGAATTCCAGATGGGCGGAGTCGGGAGCGTTTACCAGCAGGTCGGAGAAGTGGGTCAGCGCGGCGATGAGGGCCACGGGGCCGGTCTTGCCGATGCCGCACAGGGCCGTCTCGTGCATCTGTTCCGCGATTTCGCGGACCTGACGCCAGTCGACCTCGTTGCCGCGGCCCCGGCGCGCCTTTTCCAGCGCGGCGAGCAGCAGACGGGAACCGGCGCGGCAGGGCGTGCACTTGCCGCAGGACTCCTGCGCGATGCGGGCATGATGCTTCCACAGGACATGCGCGATGTTGGCGCGGGGGGACAGGATCATGAAGCCTCTGTCGCCCACGAAGGACAGCATGGGATTGCCGCTGTTGAACTGCCCGAACTGCTCAATGGGCAGGCCTTCCGGCGCGGAACCGCCTTCGCCGGCGGCGCGGTTGTCGTATACGACGTTGTCCCACACGCCATAATAGATGTGAGCCATGATGAATCTCCTTGGAAAGTGAGAGGAGCCGCGGGAAACCGTCCTCGCGGCCTCGTTTGCGCCGCATGCCGTCGCCGGGGCTTCCGAACGGGAAGGACGACGGGGCCGTTTTTCGTCAGGGGCGCGGCATCGCCCGGATGGTTCGACGTCCGGTTCTCTGAGCGGTCAACCATTGAACCCGGAAATCGTCATCCCCGGAACATGCCCCGGGCAAAGGCGAAAGCCGTTCGTCGCGTCTCTGGAACGCGCGGGCGGATTTTCTCCTGCTGTGGGAATCCATAATACGAGCTTTTCTGAGAACTGCAAGCATTTCAATGGAGTGTTTATCAAAAAGAAAGTAATTCCTGTTCCTGAAAAGACAGACGGGACGCGCTGGCCGGAGACAGGGCCGCGCCTGTCGGGAAAATCCGGGGAAATTCATTTTGGAAAAAGAGCACAAGCTTGCGCGGCGACGGAATACGGCGGCGGACGCCGGGCGGGCCTAGAAAACATACTGTACGAGCAGCATGTAGACTATCGTACCCCCGGCGATCGACAGCAGCATTTGCCGTTTCCAGATATGAATCACGATGACGAGAAGGCATGATAAAAATTCAGGCATGCCGTGGTTGCCGGTCAGTACATTGGTATCTTTCAGACTGTAGACGACCAGCAGGCCGAATACGGCTGAAGGCAACACACTCCCGATATATCGTATATACCGGGGAGTCTTTTTCCCTCCGGAAAAGAGAATAAATGGAAGGAACCGGGTCAAAACGGTGCCCAAAACAACCATGGATATGGTGATGATCTGTTGCGTCAACGTCATGCCGAAAGTTTTCCTTTTTCAAAAGAGGATCGCAAGGCGGTCAGGATGAAAAGCATGGCAAGCATGGATGGAATGATAAAGCGATCTGGTCCGAAGACGAGGAGGCAGAGTACGCATGCGCCAGTCCCCACGATGGCCCCGCCATGCCGATCTTCCTTAAGCCATTGCTCCGTGAAGATGACCACGAACATGGCCGTCATGACGAAATTCAGACCTGTCGTATCGAACTGGATAAGCGAACCGAAGATGCCGCCAAGAGTCGCGCCGAAAAACCAGTAGAAATGATTGAGCAAGGTTACAAAAAACATGAACCATCCCCGATCGACGTCGTCTGGTATTCGGGCCGTATAGTTGATGGAAAAGGTTTCATCGCACATGCCGAAGATAAGATAGATTTTCTTCAGCCCCATGCCCTTGAATCTGTCCAGCATGGAGATTCCGTAAAACAGATGGCGGGCATTGACCATGAGCGTAATGAGCAGCGCCTGTACGGGATCAAATGCGCCTGCCAGCATGTTTACAGCAATAAACTCGATGGAACCCGCAAACACCGTCACGCTGATCAGCATGGGATACCAGAAGCTGAACCCCGAAACGTTCATATAAATGCCGTACGTCAGTCCCAGAAACCAAAATCCGGCAAAGATGGGGATGGTATGCGGAAAGGCCGCGCGCAAGGCCTTCATCAACATAAGCCGTCTGGTGTTCATAAAATAGATCCTGAACGAATTTCATGAGTTGAGGAATACGGCAGGGGTTGCCGCACCTTTTCCGACAATCCCATCTGTATGCTTGAAATTCATATAATTCAATATTAAAATTGTATGTATTACATTTCCTTGGAGAGCAACATGTCTTCCTCTGCCGATTATCCCCTGTCATGGAGGCCGGATAGCGCGTTTTTGAAGCGCCCGGTTTATCTGTCCTTGTCGGAACAGCTGGAGAACGATATCCGGACCGGGCTGCTGAGACCGGGGATGAGGCTCCCCGCACAGCGGGAACTGGCCGACTTTTTGGGAATCAACTTCACAACGGTGACGCGCAGCTACAAGCTGTGCGAAATGAAAGGGCTTGTTTACGCCGTGACAGGAAGCGGAACTTTCGTTTCTCCTCATGCGGCGCGTTCCGTCACCATTTCGGCAGACAGTCAGGGACGGTGCATCGATCTGGCGTTCGTCGCCTCTTTCGAGCAATGCAATGCCCTGCTTCAGGAAACCGTTCGTTCCGTCGCTCAAAAAAAGTATTTCTCACAGCTTCTGGACTATAAGCATCCTTCGGGCATGCCTCACCATAAAGCTGCGGGCATCGCCTGGATGAAAAAGCTTGGCCTCGAGACGGACGCGGAGCACACCGCCATCGTGTCGGGCGCTTCCAACGCTCTGGCTCTTTCGCTTCTGGCCTTTTTCAAGGAAGGGGATCGCATAGCTGTCGACGCCTACACGTTTCCAAACTTTGTGGAACTTGCCAAGCTGTATGGCCTGCACCTTGTGCCCATACCTTCCGATGAAGAAGGCATGCTCCCTGATGTTCTTGAAGCCAGATGCCGTCAAAAGAGCATCCGCGGCCTTTTTTTGATGCCGTCATGCTGCAATCCAACGACATGTGTCGTTTCCGAAGATCGCAAACGACGTCTGGCAAGGATAATGCGGAAATATGATCTGCTTCTTCTGGAGGACGACACGCATGGCTTCCTGACCGCAGGCGTCGTCCCTGAATATGAGGGGCCGCTGACCCGCCTCATGCCGGAACAGAGCATCTATATATGCCCCACCTCAAAATCTCTCTCTTCCGGACTGCGCATAGCGTACGTCTCCTTTGGAGAACAGCTGCGATCACCCTTGCTGCGGGCCATGTATAACGCCAATGTCAAAACGTCGTCGCTGACTGCCGAGATTGTTACCGAACTCTTGAAGAACGGGAAAGCCGATGAAATCATGAAGACCAAAAAGATATTGGCTGAACAGGCAAATGCGCTGTATGAAAAATATTTTACGCCGGCCTTGCCCTGGCAGCACCCGTTCAGCTTCTTTCGCTGGCTGCCGTTGAAAGGCCAGCATCGTGGAGAGGATTTTGAAAACCGTCTTCGTCTTTGCGGCGTCCAGATCTTTCACTCTTTTCGTTTTGCGAGCGGCGTAACGGATGAAAGGCAGTATATCAGGGTAGCCTTGTCCACAGTGGAAAGCATGGACGCTCTGGCGCTTGGATTTGATAGTTTAAAAACGGAACTTCTGAAGCTCGGAGCTTTGCCCGACGATGAAAAGGAAAGCGTCTGAGGTACGTATCTTGCGCCTGCGACATTGGATCAGGACTTCAGGAAAGCGGCTCTCCACGTCGACATGACTTTCGATTCCGACGGAATCCGGCACCTGCGATGACGCGAGCGCCGGCTTTTCAGTTCCATGAAGCGGGTGATTATCCAGTCCCGCATGGCCGGGCAAGGAGAGGGCCTTCGCTTCCGGGCTGCGGGGTGAAAGCCCCGGCCTCTGCCGGGGCGGGGAAGGTCGGAAGGAGGTCTGGGGAGCGCCGGGGGCGACGTATCCGCCAGATTTCTGCCGGATAAGGCGATCAGCGGGGAATGCCGTAGCGCGCGAGCTTCTTCACCACGGTGGAGTGATCCACGCCGAGCCTTCTGGCAGCCTCACGGCAGGAGCCGTAGGTCCTGAGCGCGTCGGCCCAGAACGTTCTTTCAAACTGGTCCCGGGCCTCATGGTAGTTCGAGGGGCGTTCCCTGTCTCCCGGGGAGACGGGGTGTTCCGGAAGAATGGTTTCGTTGCCGTTGGTGATGACGAGGCGTTCCATGACGTTTTCGAGTTCCCGCACATTGCCGGGCCAGCTCATCCGCTCAAGCTCCTGATACAGTTCGGGAGAGGCCGTCTTGTTCATGCCGTATTTCTGATTGTATTTCTGCAGAAAATGATGGGCCAGCAGGATGATGTCCTGCGGTCGTTCCCGGAGCGGGGGAATCTGGAGGCTGAGCACGTTGAGACGATAGAAAAGGTCGATTCGGAACAGACGGGCTTCCACCATCTCCTCAAGATTCTGATTGGTCGCAGCGATGATGCGCACGTCGACGGTCCGGACGGCGCTGCCGCCGATACGGAAAAATTCCCGGTGCTGGACGAAGCGCAGCAGCTTGACCTGAAGCGCTAGCGGCATTTCCCCGATCTCGTCGAGCAGGACGGACCCGCCCGCGGCCTGTTCCAGAAGTCCTATGTGCCCTTCTCTTCTGGCTCCGGTGAAGGCTCCTCGTTCGTAGCCGAAAAGTTCGGACTCCAGCAGCTGTTCGGGGATCGCACCGCAGTTGATCTTCAGGAATGGCGCCTTGCTGCGCGTGCTGTGCTTATGGATGAAGTTGGCCACCACTTCCTTGCCGACGCCGGATTCGCCCATGATCAGCAGCGGTGCGTCCACACGGGCGAAGCGCAGGGCGCGTTCGCGCAGAAGCTTCATTTGCGGGCTGCGGAAAAGCAGGCCGTCTTCACCGAGCTGCTGCCTGGTCAGGGTTTCCACCAGCCGGTCGCTGAGGCTGATCCGGGCCTGAGTCTCGCGCAGTTCGTTGCGCAGTTTCTGAATCTCGGTCATGTCGCGCACGTTGGTCACCACACGGATGATCCTGCCCCGTTCGTCGCGCACGGGCGTGCTGGTGACGACGCTTTCCCGCCCGCCCTTGTAGGTCTGCGTCAGGGAGCCGATCTGCTTCCCTTCCAGAACCATGACCGTTCCCGAAGGCGTGACGCACCCCTCCCGGACCATGTCGTAGACGTTTTTTCCGAGCAGTTCCTCCCGGGGAATGCCGGTGATGCGTGAATAGCTGCTGCTCAGACGAATCAGCGTGCCGTTGCCGTCCGCGACCACAATGCCGTCGTGGGACGATTCGATGATGGCCTCAAGCTCCCGGTTGGCGTGCCGCAGAGCGTCCACCTCGTCCGTAGCCAGTGGTTCCTGAGTCCAGACAAGAAGAAAGACGGCCCCGTTCTGTTCAAGCCTTGTCGCCTTCAGGCGGCCTCGCATGAGGGAAATTTCATTGCCGGGACAGGAGGCAAGCCGGGCAAGGACCTTGGGGACGTCCACATCCGGTCTCTCTCTCTCTCTCTCTCTCTCTCTCTCTCTCTTGTC
>JAEYDL010000026.1 GCA_023403845.1 Pseudomonadota bacterium | reverse complement strand
GGCATGCGCACGGCTTGAGTCCACCGCCTCAGGACAAGGATATCTTAATATGAGCAAGAAATTTACGGCACAGGTTCTCGTACCCTGCATCATAATCGCCTGCTGCGTCTATCTGTGGCTTCCTCTGGAAGAACTGCCTTTGCCCCGATTTGAACCGATGGGACCGGCATTGTTCCCCAAAATTCTGCTGGGGGGAATCATTGCGCTCACCGTACTGGACATGATTCTCAGCCGGTTCGAGGATCGCAGGGAAGAGGCTCTGCGCAGAAAAAACGCTGAAAGTCGGGAACAGGGCAGTGCGTCAGGTCCGGAGCTTGAAGAAACATCGGGAATGAGCGTTCCGGTATTTGCCGTTGCCGGATTCGTCATTTATCTGCTTCTCATTTCCTATACGGACATTTCCTACATTTTGCTGACGTTCGTATTCGTGGCTCTGGAGAGCTGGTATCTTGGCCATTTCACGAAACGAGCCCTGTTGTTGTCGGTCTGTACGGCGGTCGTCGTCTCCGGACTCATTTACGGCATTTTCGGCGTCATTCTGGAAACGTTCTTCCCCTAGGTCTCAAAAGAACGAGCAAAACAACGGCAGGAGATTCGTATGGACATACTCAGCAATCTGGGAGCCGGATTCGCTCTGGTTGCCGATCTGCACATCCTCATGATCATTTTGCTGGGGACGACTATCGGCATTGTGATCGGCGTCATTCCCGGTCTGACGGCGACCATGGCCGTCGCGCTCGCCGTCCCCGTGACTTTTTCCATGGAAACCATGCCCGGGCTGGCCCTGCTTATTTCAATTTATGTGGGCGGCATGACGGGGGGACTGATTTCGGCCATGCTGCTGAACATTCCCGGCACTCCCGGCAATATCGCCACGACTTTTGACGGTTATCCGATGGCTGTCCGGGGTGAACCAGGCCGGGCTCTGGGATACGGGATTACGGCCTCGTTTCTGGGCGGCGGTTTCAGCTATCTGTGTCTGCTCTTTCTGGCCCCGGCCATCGCCAATATTGCCGTCAAACTCAGTTACTTCGGCATATTTTCCATCATCATGTGCGCCATGGTCATGATTGCGGATTCCTCGCAGGGAAGCATGCGCAAGGCGCTTGCAGCCGGGTGCATCGGCATGCTTATCGGCGTCGTCGGTCCGGATCCCATCGACGCCTCCTATCGGCTGACTTTCGATATTTTTGAAATCAGCGCCGGTTTTGCGGAGGCTTCGGTGCTGATCGGGCTTTTTGCCATCCCGCAGATCATTTCCGATATGCGGAATGTTGACTACAAGTGTCCTGACTTTAAGGTGAATTATCGGAATATCATTCCTGGAGTATCTGAGCTGAAGGCCTCGGCGGGGAATATGTTGCGGTCCGCGCTCATTGGAACGGGGATCGGAATTATTCCGGGGGTCGGGTCCTCCAGTGCGGCCATTGTGGCTTACAATCAGGCCAAGTCCATGTCCAGGAATCCCGAAAAGTTCGGTACCGGTATTCGCGACGGCATCATTGCTCCTGAAACGGCCAACAATGCGGTTTCCGGCGGCGCCATGATTCCTCTGCTTACGCTGGGGATTCCTGGATGTCCCGTTGCGGCTCTGCTTCTGAGCGGACTCATCATCAAGGATCTTCAGCCGGGACCGGCCCTGTTTTCCAATAACCCTGACGTGGTGTATGGGTTCTTCCTTGCTTTCATCATTGCCAATTTCGCCATGTTCGGGCTGATGCTTCTCTGCATCAAACCGTTTGCGCAGGTCCTGAAGATTCCCCGTTATCTGCTTGTGCCGCCCATCCTGGCCTTCTGTACCATCGGGGCCTACATGTCCAACAATCTCATGGCTGATGTCTGGGTTTTGCTCGGGTTCGGAATCGTCGGATATTTTCTGGAAAAATTCAAATACCCTCTGGCGCCTCTGGTACTTGGGTTCATTCTGGGGCCTTCCGCGGAACTTCAGCTCCGCAGAGGACTGACATACAGCAATGGGGATCTCACTCCGCTGGTGACGGATCCTGTCTCGCTGATATTCCTGCTTCTTGCCGCCGTGATCCTGCTGCTTCCCTTCTGGCAGCAACGCAGAATGCGCAGGCGGGAAGCCGAAAACAGAGCGAGCTGCTAAGGCCCGCCTTGTGTTTGCCGTTTTTCCGAAAAGGCGGCGAGCGCATTCCTTAGGGGAACGGACTGGTCTACAAAAACGGTAAGGTAATCATGCAGAATATAAAAGTCTTCCTTTCAGGCAACATTCATCCTGCGGCACAGGAAAAACTGGCTGATTCCGTTCAGCTTATTGTCGGCGACAAAAATATGGGCAGAGAAGCGTTCTTTGAGGCCATGCGCGATGTGGACGCCATTCTGAGCAAGGATGATCCTGCCCCGCTGGACGAGTCGCTGTTCGCTCATACTCCCAAATTACGGTATATTTCCCGTCACGGGACGGCCTATGCATCCATTGATGTCGAGGCCGCCAGATTGCGGGGTATTCCGGTTAGCAATACGGGTGGGGTGAATGCCGTTTCCGTGGCGGAGTGCGTTTTTGCGCTGATCCTCCATATGGCGCGGCATTTGTCTCTCGCGCTTTCTCCCGAGGGATGCAATGTTCCGCGTGGGGAACTCATGGGAATGGAACTGTGCGGCAAAGCGCTTGGTGTGGTGGGTGTCGGCAATGTGGGAAGAGAGGTGGTCAGTCGTGCTCGTGCCTTTGGCATGAATGTACTGGTTTATCATCCGAGACCGTCCGCCGCTGAACTTGGGAAACTGGGCATTACTTCTGAACAGATCGTCGGTCTTGAGAGTTTGTTGCGAGAATCCGACATTGTGACCCTTCATGCCCCGGCCAACGAGGAGACCCGGGGGATGCTCGGTGCCGCGCAGTTTGCGGGAATGAAACGGGGCGCTCTGCTTGTGAATGCGGCCCGTCCTGCTCTGGTGGATGAAGCGGCAGCCGTTCACGCTCTGTCCAACGGCGTGCTTGCCGGTATGGCCGTAGATTATACACCTTCGACCGACAGCTTATTGCGCGGCAGAGCGGATGTCGTCATTGCTCCGCATATAGGAACCATGACGCGGGAAACCCAGTATCGGGTGGGCATGACGGCCGTGGACAACATTCTTCGTTTCTTCTCTGGAGAAACTCCATTGTATTTATTGTGATTCCATGAAACTGAACGGGGCTTTGGGCAGAAACAGGCATGCGTTTCCCTTTTGTGGGGACGTATGCCTGTGCGTGAGTGTCCATGACCAAAGCAGAAAATCCCCCGATATTTTTCCGTAGATCGCAATGCATGAAGGCTTCCGAAACAACGTTTCGGAAGCCTTTGTCTTTGGGAGCGATTGGTGGGGAAGAATTGAGGCAAGCCTTTGGAGGCCTACTTCACGTCTTCCATGAATTCGACATACAGGTTGCTGGGGCCGGTTACGAAGGCGCAGCGTCTTTTTCTGGCAGGGATCACAAATGGTTCCGTTTCAATGCGAACACCCGGGATGGCGGTCAGTTCTGCCAGAGTCTTGTCCAAATCCTCTACCAGAAAGCCGAGATGGTTGTAACCGCAGGTCGTCGCCGCTACATCGGCGTCCGTCCATGTCGGGCCGACTTCCTTGAGAAAAACGACCAAGGTGCCCAGACGGATTTCCGCTCCGGGACAGCCCATCATGAGACGTTTGCCGATGAGTTCTCCCTTGAGGCCTTTTGTCATGAACACCAGAGCTGGATCAAGTTCCCGGCAATAGACATGAAGGTGAGCTGGCTGCATGAGTACCTCCTGAAGATGCGTTACATGTCGTTCAAGCGGACCAGATGGTCCCTGTTTCTTTGCCACAACTGGAAAATCGCCTTGTTTTGGATGAATTCATTGTTGAATTGATGTAATTATATTTAATTTTATGCAGAGCGTCAACTTGTTTCACTGCAAAATCAGGCAAGTTGACTTTTTCCAATGTTCTTTTTTCGATATGCATACCATGAGATATTTGGAAAAATGTCCGTCACAGCATGTTCTGTTGTCAGAGAAAAGGCAACATGCATGCATGATGATCTGCGTGGAGTGGAGGACGGCGCAGGCCTTTCTGCGGCGAAGGGAGAGGCCCGTTTCAACATGAGGTTGAAGACCGTCGGCGTCAGGAACACTGACGGAAGGGGAGAGGAGAAGGCGGCCGCGTGCTTTCAGGAAACAGGGTTGTCATGTGCGGCAGAGGAAGACCGATGCTGGAAGGGGAGTTGGTTATGCGTTTGGCGGGGGGGCCGTGGAAGCCTTGAGCACAAGCTGGGTGTCAATCTGACGCTGAAGGATCGCCCTGGGAAAATGTTGTGTGCATTCGTGCAGAAAATCCAGCGTATGTCGGGCAATTTTTTCGAAATCAATCCGAGTGGTCGTCAGCTGCGGGGTAAGGTGACTGGAGAACTGATATTCCATGGTACTGCACACGGACATGTCTTCGGGTATGCGTAGTCCGGCATTTTTCAAGGCCAGTATTCCGCCTGCAGCAAAGGGGTCGGAAGCGAAGATAATGGCGGTGGGACGCGGATCAAGAGAAAGCATGTACTCCGCGATCCTGTAACCCAGCTCCATATGGTCGTCTTCGCCTTTCCCCACCCCTCCTCGAGTATGGCCGATCAAGGTTGGGTCGGTTTCCAGTCCGTAGGCTTTCAGCGCCGCCGAGTATCCCCCCAGCCGGGCGGCGGCCCGGGTTGAGATCGTGTATGGACCGCACTGGAGGCCGATACGGCGATGCCCCATGGCGAGCAGATGTTCAGCCATGACCCGTACGGTTTCGGAGATGTCGTAGCCGATGCAATGACAATCCGGTCTATTGATCTTTTCTCCCACAACCACGATGGGACTGGGCGAAGAAACGACGCGGCGAAGATTTTCGCGCAGCAGATGCGTCGTGGGACCGTACAGGACGATGGCACTGGCGCGGTACTGGATATAACGGTCGATAAGTGCCAGCTCCGTATGTGGATTGAGTTCCGTGAGCCCCAAAAGCGTTTGCAGACCGCTTTGTGCCGCACAGGTCTGCGTGGCATGAATCAGGCTGCGAAACTGCGAGTCATTGGCTACCGTGGCCACGATGCCGATGAACGGGCTGCTGCCTGTGCGCAGGGCGCTAGCCAGAACGTTATAGGTATACCCCAGTTCTTCCGCAGCCTTGAAGATTCTGTTTCTGGTCTGCTCGCGTACCAGATGGGGCGCTACAAACGCCCGGGATACGGTGATCTTGGAAACCCGGCACAGCGCGGCGACATCTTCCATGGTTGAGGCTGATCCGCCTTCGCCCGGAGGTCTGCGGCTGCAGTCGCTTCGTGCTGCCGGACGACGCATGGCGCTAGTCCTCGTCTCCGTCTTCCGGAGAATCCAGGTTCGGCAGCGGTTCCTTGCCGTTCAGATAATCCTCCAGATTGCCGGTCAGCCTGTGAACCATGTCGGCGAAGTCTCGAACCTGCTCCATCGTCAGCCCCTTGAACAGAATATGCCGATATTCTTCGATGGCCTTGTACACCGTGGCGTGCAGCGCCCGCCCCTCCGGTGTGATGTAGACCACGCTGTTTCGCTTGTCTGTGGAGCATGTCTGACGGGAGACGAGTCCCTTGCTCTCAAGGATATTCAGCGTACGGGAAAGATTGTTGCGTTCCTGACCGGCGCGGGCTGCGAGTTCCGCTTGATTGACTCCGTCAAAGACGCATAACGCACGGAGGATGGCTTCCTGTTCGCGGGTGATGTTGTAACCGTGCGCCTTGAAAATCCGGCTCATGGTCAGGTTGATGGTCTTGTGAAACTTACCGAGTTTGATCTGGGGATAAGCGCTGTACTCTGGATTGTGCCGAGAAGACGTCATGCAGGCTCCTTCTGAACATGAACATCCGACGCGGCGAATCCGTCGTCAGATGACGAAGAGGTGAAGTCAAACGGAATTGCAGTATCCGCAAATCCTATGTTGAATCATAACATCGAGATTGATGTGATTGCAATCCTCTATCATGACTTTCTCTTTGGGTTGATTGCAATTTCGCTGCATACGACGGAGAAACGGTCCGGAATCCCGTGGGGAAGCCGGCCTTCAGAGGAGCATCAGGAGGGCCGGACTTCCCCGTGGCAGGACAGGGGCATGAGGCCCTTACACGCCGGAATAGGCGTTGAAGCCGCCGTCTACGGGCGTAACTGTGCCCGTAACATAGCGAGAGGCGTCAGAGGCATACCAGATACAGGTCCCCACAAGGTCCTCCGGAGTTCCCATGCGGCCCATGGGGGTATGCGTAATGATTTTTTGACCCCGCTCCGTGTAGCTTCCATCAGAATTACGCAGGGAAGTCAGAGTACGGGCATTGGGAATGAATCCGGGAGCGATGGCGTTGACGCGGACGAGCGGATTGCATTCCTTGGCGACGTGCGTGGCCAGCCATTGGGTAAAGTTGGTTACGGCCGCCTTGGATGCGGCGTAGCCTGGACGTCCTTCAAGAGGCCGGAAGGTATTCATGGACGTGATGTTGATGATGGAACCTCCATCCGTATTTTTTGCCATCTCTTTTCCGTAATACATGCAAGGGTAGAGGCAGCCGCCGAAAAAGTTCAGATGGATGACCTCATGGAGGGGGTCAAGCTCCAGATCAAAGAAGGTTTTTCCCTTGCCCGTGATTGCGGCGGCGACATTGCCTCCCGCACAGTTGAGCAGAATATCCACTTGGCCGAATTCGCCGACAACCCAGGCGGCATGAGCGGCCACGGCCTCGGCATCGGCGGCGTCGACTTGGCTCACGGCGATGCGTCCGGATACGCCTTCCTGTTCCAGACGGGCCTTGAGGGCGTCCGCGCCTTCCCTGTTGCGTCCGTAGCAGAGAACCGTATTGGCTCCCGCCCGGGCCAGTCCAGCAGCCATGGCGCCGCCAAGGGCTCCGGATGCTCCTGTAACTACAGCCGTTCTGCCTTCAAGAGTAAACAGATTCATGAAAGTCTCCCCTGACGCTCCCTGGGAGGGAGGCGTCTTTCATCTATTTTCTATAAATTTTTACCACATTGGTACTGCCGGACTGAGGGCGTGAGATTGTGGGCTGACCCGCCGTAATCACGATGTCGTCCCCGGCTGCGAAAAGGGGGGATTCGGCAATGAAACGCTCGGCTCGCGTGAGATGGGAGGTTTCATCGACATTGACCAGATGCGGCTGGATTCCCCATGAGAAATTCAGCTCCTTGACCGTACCGGGACGTGGAGTAAGGGCATGAATGGGCTGGGCCGGACGTCTGGCGGAAAGCATGCGCGCCGCAGCCCCCGAATTGCTGTGCGCCACGATGGCCTTTGCTCTGGCCTTTTCCGACAGCAGACAGGCTGCATAGGCCAGGAAGGCCGAAGGGTCCTCCGTGTCGGGTTCGCTTACGGAACCCGCGTCAGCCATGAGCATTTCCGCCTGAGTTACTATTTCTCCCATGAAACGCACAGTTTCCACAGGGTAATTCCCCATGGCCGTTTCTTCCGAGAGCATGACGCAATCCGCTCCATCAAGCACGGCGTTAGCCACATCCGTGGTCTCCGCCCGTGTGGGCGATGGACTGGAAACCATGGACAGAAGCATCTGAGTCGCCACGATGACCGGCTTCGCCGCCCGGTTGCAGGCTCTGATGATCCGCTTCTGCATTGCCGGCAGTTCCGCCAGCGGACATTCTATGCCCAGATCGCCCCGTGCGACCATGACGATGTCCACTTCCTGAAGAATTTCCTGAAGGCGATCAACGGCATTGCGGCGTTCGAGCTTGGCCGCCACAGGGACGTCATAACCATGTGAGCGGATGATGGCGCGTGCTTCCCGGATGTCGTCAGGAGTCTGGACATAGGAAAGGGCGATGGCGTCCACTCCGAGGGCTAGGCCGTCGATCATATCTTTTCTGTCTTTTTCGGTAAGCGCCGGTACGGGAATGGATTTCCCCGGCAGAGCCAGCCCCTTGCGAGAGGTCACGAGTCCGCTGTTCTGCGCTTCGAGCAGAAAACGGTCTGCGGGGAGCGGCTCGACGACGCGGAACTGGAGTGTTCCGTCCGCCAGAACGAGCTTGTCGCCCGGTTCCAGTTCATCCAGAATTTCGTGATGGTCGAACGGGATATAGGGATATTCGTCAGCGTCTCCGCATTGTCCGGCCGAGGGTCCAAGCAGAAGTCTGTCCCCCTTGGCTACGGACAGCGGATCGGGGCCGGCCAGCATTCCGATACGAATCTTGGGTCCGGACAGATCCTGCATGATTGTGACCGGCACTCTGGTTTCCTGTTCCAGTTCCCGAATGACGCGTATGAGATCCACAAAGGCGGAACTGTCGCCATGCGAAAAATTGAGACGGAAAATACGAACGCCGGCGTCGATCAAGCGGATAAGGACGTCACGGCTATTTGATGCCGGACCGATGGTGGCGACGATCTTTGTCTTCATCACCTGTTCCCCTGAGCGTCCATCCACAGGATGAGATCAGCCACACGGTTGGAATAGCCCCATTCATTGTCGTACCAAGAGACGATTTTGGCGAGACGACCGTCCTGCACGGTGGTGTATTCGGCCTCCACGATGGAAGAGCAGGGGTTGCCCTTGAAGTCAGAAGACACCAGCGGGGCATCGCTGTATTCAAGGATGCCATTCAGCTCGTTGCGGGAGGCCTCCTTCAGAGCGTTGCGCAGAGTTTCCGTATCAGTGTCCTTTTCAAGAAGCGCCGTGAAGTCCACGATGGAAACCGTGGGGACGGGCACCCGCAGAGACCAGCCGGTGAACTTGCCCTTAAGCGAGGGGATGACCTTGGCCACGGCCTGAGCCGCGCCGGTGGACGTGGGGATGATGTTGCATGCGGCAGCACGGGCTCTTCTCAGGTCCTTGTGCGGCAGATCAAGAATTCGCTGGTCATTGGTATATGCGTGAACCGTGGTCATGGTGCCGGAGGAAATGCCGAACAGCTTCTGGACGACGAGCGCCACTGGCGCGAGGCAGTTGGTGGTGCAGGATGCGTTGGATACAATATGATGCGTGGCGGGGTCGTAGTTTTCATGGTTCACGCCCATGACGATGGTAATGTCCTCATCCTTGGCCGGGGCGGTGATGATGACCTTTTTCGCTCCATTATCGATATGCACCTGCGCCTGTTTCGCCGAACGGAAGATACCGGTGGATTCCACGACATAATCCACTCCGAGATCTCCCCAAGGGAGCTTTTGCGGATCCCGTTCAGAGAAGCAGCGGATGATCCAGTCCCCGATACGCGCCTCGTCTCCTTCGACCTGTGCGTTGAATCCTGCCCTGCCGTAGTTGCTGTCGTATTCCAGAAGGTGGAAATTAGTGGCTGCATCAAACAGGTCATTGATAGCCACGACTTCTACCTGATCGCGATATTTGCCGTAAAGAGCGCGGAAAACCTGTCTGCCGATGCGGCCGAAGCCGTTGATGCCCACTTTGATCTTGTCCATGGATGTCTTCCTTGTACTATTGTGATTTTCCTTGCGGGGGATGCGCATTGCCCGGAGACGACGGAACTGTTCGGCCATGCCGCCGGACCCCGGTCTTTATTCGTCAAACACCTGATAGTTGTAGGATGTCAGCAGTTCATAGTTCTTGCGCGTGGCTTCATGCATCCGGGCATTTTCAATGGCGATGGCGGAAATGCTGGCTGCACCGCGCATGAAGTCGTATTCATCGGGGGTGAAGTCCCGTTCTTCACCGGAGTAGACGCGCAGAATGCCGATGGCCTTGCCGTCAACCATGAGAGGGGCGGAGAGTACTGAAACGAGTCCTTCAGCCTTTGCGCTGTCTGGATACTGAAAGCGTCCGTCACTGGCGGCGTCGCGCAGGTGAATGATCTTGCCCGAAAGAACCTCACCGTCCAGACCGCTCTTCGTAATCTCAACGGGCCCCTTGCGCATGTAGCCCGCAGAGAGTCCGTAGGCGGCGCTGGCCAGCAGAATTTTGCCTGTATTGTCGAGCAGGCGCAGGGTGGATGCGTGGCAGTTCATGCTTTTGGCAGTCTGTTCTGTAATCCGTTGTAGCACTTCGCCGGGATTGAGGCAGGAGTTGACGGTGGTAGCCAGTTCCAGAATCGCATGAAAGTAATTGATGCTCATGGTATGCCTCGTATCAGCAGTGGGTTGAGGTCTGTTCGCAGAGCCAGGCGTCAAGATTTGAGAGGTCCCTGCTCCAGAACCGGGTCTGATCTGCCATATGTTCTCCGCAGCCGTAGAAATGAGTTTTCACGCAGCGGGCAGCTTCGAGATCCGTAATGCTGTCGCCGACCATAACGGTTTCCTCCGGCAGAACGCCGACATCCCGCACGATGGAAGCAAGCAGTTCGGTCTTTCCGGGAGGGGAGCCGTGAACGCCCGCGAACAGGCTGGAAAGATCCCGCGCGGCGAACAGTTCATCAAGATCTTCTTGAGGTGAGCCGGAACATACATGGACTGGGACGCGGTCGCGCCATTTGGCTATGGTTTCCAGTGCGCCCGGTATTGGAGGAGCCTGGAGCAGACGTTCACGGCACGACGAGCGGAAAACCTTGTTCAACAGGCTGCGTTCGGATTCCAGAATGTCCCGCCCGTACCAGATCCGGTACAAGCGATCGAACAGAACATGGCGGCTGAGTCCGGGGGAGGCCTTGTGCGCCGAAAGGAGCCAGTCGGCCACATCCGCGTCGAACAGGGAGCCTGTGGCGGCAAAGGCATCCACCTTGACGCCGGCGCTGTCCAGAATGACGCCGTCACAGTCAAATACGAGAAGTTTCAGCTTCATATGACGTTCTCTTCAGAGAGATTCTCCTGGCAAGGGAAGTCGCAGGAAGGGCGTCAATGCAGGTGCACGGCAGGAGAACCACCTGCGGACGCCCAGTCCTGCCGGAGGGGTGTTGTGGAAAAAATGGCCGTATTGAACGGAGTCAGGCGGTACGCAGCAACCGAGTCAGCGTCCGCGCCGAATCAAGGGATTCCAGTTGACGCACAAGGGCAAGCACTTGATCCCTGCGTTCAGGCGGAAGAACGCCGTCCGTCGCATCCCGGAATTTGTTTTCGATGACTTCGAGGGAAACGGGATTTTCCGGCATGCCGAGAGGCGCGTCCACACGCTGGTTGAGAGTATCTCCATTGGCAAAGGAGACGACGACTTCGCAGGCGCGCAATTTGGGAAATGCCGCAGCAATGCCCGGATCCTCCTCCACCCGTACCAGAGAGGCGATGCGGCGCACTTCAGGATCGTCGAGGGTTGCTGGGACCATTTCCTGCAAAGTGGCCCGGCCGTGACGCAGAATGACGCCCGTGATGAATGGCAGGGAAAACTTGGCTTCGGAGATGGTCTTGGGATCAGGATTATTCAATGCAGCTGAAGCGTTGTACCCCTTGATCACGATGGATACCAGCTCGTTCGTCCGGGGCAGAACACGTTCGCGCAACTGCTGAAGGGCGGTTATGCCGGGGGCGGCATGACCGCAGGTTGCGTGCATCTTGTGGTAGGCGTTCATGAGTTCCGGCCTGTCGGATGCTTCCAGAATGAAGGACTCGTCCCAGTGTCCGGCATAGGCATGCAGCCAGCCGTCCTTTCCTTCTCCGTATCCTTCAAGGGCAAGACGGGGACCGGTCATGCCCGCCTCGGCGAGCAGGGCTGCTCCGAGACCGTTGGCTGAGGCCCACGCGCCATGAGCATGCCGTACCGAAGAGCCTTCATGCAGGAAGGCGAACAGTCCTCCCCCGCCCGATGCCGCGATGCCCAGTGCATTGACAAGGGATTTCGTTGAAAGTCCGAGCAGGACGCCCGCTCCGGCACAGGCTCCGAAAATACCCGCCGCTCCGGTAGAGTGATAGCCGCGTTCACGGATACCCGCATCCGCAGCGCGTACAATGCGTGAAGAGACTTCATACCCTGAAAGAATGGCTTGAATCAGACGCTCGCCATTTACGGGAATTTTTTCATCGCGATCCACGAGCGCGAACAGCGCCGGGAACGTGGTGGCACTCATATGCAGACCGGAGGCGTAACGATGCGCATCGTCCAGATCTTCCGAAGTGGCGACGAGTCCGTTATAGAAGGCCGCTCCCATGATGCTGCTCGTGTGGGGCGTTCCGATCAGAGTACAGGGACCAGTGCCGAACGAAGCCACAAGTCGGCTTCCCACAGCGGCTACGGGACTTCCCGCAGCGCTGAATACGGCCGCCAGATGGTCAAGGAGGCACATGCGGACCTTTTCCAGAATCGTATCCGAAAGCGGCATGGTCCGGAACCGCTCCAGATGAGCAACCAGATGTTCCGAATAACTGAGCTGGTCGGAAGCGCGCGAAGGCATGACGTCCTCTCCTTTATGGCTTGCGCGCCGCGCGGTACGGGACCGCGCGGCCTGAAACTGGAACCTGATGGTCAGGAATCATGCACAGACGTTGTTCGACGGCGGCAGATTGTCCACAAGCACGCGCCGGATTTCTTTAGCGGCGGTCGTGGCCATGGCGATCTGCGCGTCAAGGGTCATGGCGGCGAGATGGGGCGTCGTCAGTGCGTTGTCGAAGCTGAAAATGGCGTCGTCGAAATCCGGGGGTTCATGATCGAAGGAGTCCGTAGCGATTCCGGCGATCTGACCGCTGCGCAGAGCATCGGCCAGAGCATCCTTGTCGATGAGCGCGCCCCTGGCTGTATTCACGAGAATCACTCCGGGCTTCATCTGTGCGATGACTTCGGCGTTGATCATGCCTCTGGTGGAACTGGAGAGAGGGCAGTGCAGGGAAATAATATCCGAACGCTGCAGGAGTTCGTCAAAGGAAACGACGGTTCGCCCGGCCGTCTGGGCCGCGGCGGGATTGACGTCATATACCAGCACTTCGGCTCCGAAGCCATCGAGCAGCCGGCCCACGATATCGCCGATGCGTCCATACCCGACGAGACCGACTGTCTGGTGCTTGAGTTCCCGGCCCATAAGCCGTTCACGTGCCCAGATGCGATCGCGTTTGAGCATGGCTTCCCCCTGTGAAAACCGGCGCAGAGCGTTCAGCATGAGTCCGAGTGTCGCTTCGGCGACGGAGTTGGAATTGGCCGTGTTGGTGATGGAAACGGGGATGCCGAGTTGGCGGATGGCGTCCAGATCAAGATAGTCGAGGCCGACGCCGTGCCGGGCGATAAGGCGCAGCTTTGTTTGGTGCTGCAATTCCGTGGGACCAAGAATGCCGATCTTGTGCAAAATGGCATCGGAATCGGCAATGTGCCGGATGATGTCTTCGCTGGTAGTCGGCTCGGGAAGCGTAACCACTTCAGCGAATTCTCTCAGGATATTCAGCCCTTCTTCTCGGACGTTGCCTATGACGAGCACCTTCATGATTTGCGGCTCCTTGGAAAATAGGTTCAAGCCTTTTCGATGCTGTTTGCCTTTCAGCGGGAATCCTTCCCCTTCCCCGTCGTTTTCCCGCTGGATGTCTTGACGGCGGACGTTACCTGTTCCAGACGACGTCCTTGTTCAAGATGGATGAAATTTCTTCCCATGTGGGGAGCGATTCGATGTTGCCGGGCATCTGAATGGCGCAACGAGCTACCAGCATCCCCAGCCGGGCGGATTCCACAAGGTTCTGCCCGCGCAGAAGGCCGGCAATGAAACCGGCGGCGAAGGAGTCTCCTGCGCCCATGAGATCCACGGGAGAAGCAATGTGGTCGATGGGCAGGAAATCAGCATGTCCGTCGGCATAGACAAGTACTTCCTGATCGCCGATTTTCATGATGACGTTGCTGCACCCCATATCCTTGAGACGCAGCAGAGCTTCTTCCCGGGAGATTTGACCGTAAAGCATCTGCAGGTCTTCGAGTCCGGGGAGAACGATGTCCGCCGCAGAGAGAAATCGCTCAATCGTATTGCGGGCTCTTTCCTGAGACCAGATGGACAGACGGACATTGGGGTCGAAAATGATTTGGACGCCATGCGCCTTGGCGATTTCAATGGCGCGCCACATGGTAGCCTCGGCAGATTCGGACAGGGCGGGAGTGATGCCCGTCAAATGGAGGTAACGGGCCGAAGCAATGTAGTCCTCGTCCAGCATGTCCGGAGAAATGGCCGTGAAGGCCGAATCCTTGCGGTAGTAATAGTGTCTGGCGTTTCCGCCGGGGAGGCGTTCGCGCAGGAAGACGGACGTATTTTTGCCCGCGAGCATCCGGGTACAACGTACATCCACGCCTTCACCTCGCAGAAGGCTGAGCAGGTAATGCCCCATCTCATCCTTGCCAAGCAGGCTGATCCAGCCGGCATCAAAGCCAAGTCGGGTAACGCCGACGGCGACAGTGGCTTCGGCACCTCCGGGACGTACCGTGAAGTCGCGACAATACCGCATCCGGCCTATGTCCTTGGCCACGAATACCGCACATAATTCTCCGAGGGTAACAAGACTTGGCATGGCTGTTTCCTGTTGTTGGCATGAGTTTCATGAGAGCGGGATGAAAGAATGCCTCTGCCTTCTGTTTTTCGCCTGATTCGGCGGAGAGGATTCGTACCCGGATCCAAGGATCCGGGTACGGCTGACGATCGTTTACTTCAGGTTGGGATAACGGTCGAGGGTTTCCTTAACAATGGCTTCCTTTTCAGGAGACAGGGGCTGCAGCGGACGGCGCGGCAGACCGAGATCGATACCCCAGCGATACTTCAGGGCGGTGTGGTAGAAGGCGATCGGGATGCCGGAACCGGTCAGATGACGTACTTCGTTGGCTTCCTGCTGGAGGGCGACAGCCTTGGCGTTGTCGCCGGCAGCCGCAGCGTCAAAGATGGCATTGATGTGGCCGGGGAACAGGTTGGACATGCCGGAGACACAGCCCTGTCCGCCCGCGCCGAGGCAGGGGTACAACATGGTCTGGGAACCGACGAGGAACGTGAAGTCCTGTCCCTTGGTGGCGGAGATGACGTCGTAGCAGAGCTGGATGCTGGTGCTGGAGTCCTTCATGCCCTTGAGGCCGTAGCGGGCCAGTTCGCCGATCTGTTCAGGAGTGACGCAATAGTTGGTGTACTTGGGGTTGTTATACAGGAATACCGGAACGTCATTGCCTACGGCGTCGATGATACGCTTGAAGTGATCGGTAATCAGCTTGGGACCAGTGAGGCCGTGCAGGTAGTAGTAGGGGGTCAGAGCAGCGACGGCGTCGACGCCGAGGCTGGCGGCATGCTTGGCCAGTTCGATGGTGGTGTCGGTGGAAGGCGTACCGCAGTGCATGAGGATGGCGGCATCCGAGCCCTGGCAGACCTTCATGACGGTTTCGGCGACCAGCTTGAACTGATCAATGCGCAGCATGGGACCAGAGCCATAGGAACCATTGACGTAGAAGCCGTGCACCTGGGGAAGCAGCCATTTTACGAAATCCACCAGTTTGGGAACGTCGACTTCGCCGCGTTCGTCAAAGGGGCAGATGAGGGCTGGCATGGTTCCGTTAAAATTTTTCTTGGACATGGCGACAACTCCTTCAGGTTTAACTGTTGTGGATGGTGTCCGGGAACGGTTGCATTTTATTTAGATGTAACAACATCTGATGTAGATATATTTGAATTAAAAAATCACGTCAAGCCAAATTTTGAAAAAATGAGAAGGAAATTTGCGAATAGTTTTTCAGTATGCCAAGTTATTGTATTTAATATATCTACATCTATAGTTCCAAAATGTTGCCGGAGGATGCGGCGGCAGAAAACAGAGTTCTTTGCATCGAAAGTGCCGTATCGGGATACACCGAACGCCGGTTCCATACAGGCAAGCGGATCGGCAATCCATAATTTGTCATTGAGCAAGCCGAGCGGCAGAACCAGGATGGCGGGAAGTTTCGGCTGCGCGTGATCCGGCTCTTCGGGCGAATGGAAAGGACCAGAGACATCACTTGTCTTCCTGTACGGACGTCATTGAGGTCCGGGATCTCGCGCGCCACGTCTTGTAGAAGGGCATAATCAGAATGACGGCGGCGATCAGCAGAAAGATCAGGGAAACTGGGCGGGTGAACAGAGGCATGAAACTGTCCCCGGATCCGGTGAGTCCGCGTCTCAGATTGAGTTCGGCAATTGGTCCAAGGATAATGCCGAGTACGAGCGGTCCCATGGGATATCCGCGCTTGTCGGCCAGATATCCGAAAATACCGAAACCGAGCAGTACCCAGATGTCCAGAATACGGTTGTTCGAAATATAGGCTCCGATGGCGCATAGCGCGAGGATAGGCGGAATCAGCAAATATTTTGGAATCTTGAGTACCATGGCAAAGGGCTTGATCAGGGTAAGCATCAGGAGCAGCATGGCTACGTTTGCAAAAATAAAGGCAATAAAGAAACCGTAGACCACTTCGGGATTGCTGGAGAACAGAGCCGGGCCGGGCGTGAGGTCCTTGACGATGAGGCCGCTGAGCAACAGGGCGGCGACGGGACAGCCGGGCAGGCCGAGGGTCAGCAAAGGCACCATGGCCCCGCCGGAAACCGCATTGTTGGCCGTTTCCGAGGCGATGATGCCGTCTTTGATGCCTGTACCGAATTTTTCCGGCGTTTTTGATGCGTTCTTGGCCTGATTATAGGCAATGATGCTGGCCGTTGTCGCTCCTACGCCGGGAACGATGCCGATGGCCGTTCCGATGGCGGCGGAACGGATGATGTTTCTGAGTGACTCGCGAAGATCTTTCAATGACGGGAGGATGTGTCGCTGGCTCACCTTGAAGTCTGGCAGCGCATCCTTGACGGAAGGAATGTCGGCAAGGAGCTGGGAGATGGCGAAGAGTCCTATAAGGACAGATGTTTCGGCAAACCCTGCTCTCAGTTCGGCGATGCCGAAGGTAAGACGCCGGGTTCCGGTAATGGGGTCCGGCCCGATCATGCTGATGACGATGCCGAAAAGTCCGGCTATGAGAGCCTTGAGCAGAGAACCCTGCGAGGTATCGGCAATCATGACCAGCGCGCACATGACGATGGAGAAAATCTCGAAGGGGCCGAGCTTGACGGCCTGCTCCGCTACGAAGGGCGCGACCGTAAAGAGAACGAGATAACTGAATCCGCCGCCAAGGAAGGATGCCACGACGCCGTAGCCGAGCGCCTTGCCGGGTTCGCCGCGCGCCGCCATGGGGTAACCATCATATGTAGTGGCTATTGAAGCCGGGGTGCCGGGAATTTTCAGGAGGATGGCCGAGATAAGGCCGCCGGTCAGTCCGCCCACATAGAGAGAGATGAGCAGGGCGAGGCCGGGCATGGTGTCCATGGAGAAAGTGATGGGAACTCCAACCGCCACGGCCATGGTGGCCGAAAGTCCGGGAATCGCGCCTACCAGAATGCCGACGGCCGTCCCGATGACAGTAAGGAGCAGGACTTCCGGCTGGGAAACCTGCAGGAAACCAAGCGCAATATTGTGCAGAAGATCCATGGCGCATTCCTTATGGAAAAATCGTTTGCATACCGATGCCGAACAGGACGTAGATGAAAGCCGTCATGCCGGCCGAAACGGCGGTTATCACGGGCAGCGTCTTGAGCCGGAAGAAGGCCAGAGTCCACGAGCCCAGCAGCATGAATACAAAGGTAAGCGCAAGGTAAGGGATATCGGTGAAGGCGATAAGCAGGGTATATGCCGCGAAATAGCATACGGCGACAATGGGAAGCACGATCGTGAGGATTCGATCCTGCTTTTGTACTTTACCGTCGACGGCGGGACGTTGTTTCCGATGTTCAAGCCATGTGGTCAGCATGTGCAGCAGACTGAGTGCTATGATGACACTGAGCACGCAAACGGGCAGGAATGCCGGCCCCAGTGCCTCGAAGCGAGGCTTCGGAAGTTTGATGGCCTGTGCGATGAGGGCACAGCAGAAGAGGATGATGCCCGTGGAGGTGGCAAGTTCCTTGTACATGGAGAGCCTCTCTGTAAGCGGCCGACCCGAAACGGCCTGACCGGTCGAGCAAAAGATGGGCTGGCGGCGGAGATGCCTCCGCCGCCGAAACGGGTTACTCGATATTGGCCGGAACCAGACCGCCCTTGCGGGCAAAGCGATACATGGCCACGTCGGTGTCAAGCAGTGCTTCACGAGTGGCGTTCACATCAAGATAGGCGGGGTACATGCCGAGCTTGCGGAGTTCGGCTATGGCTTCCGGGTTTTCGGTTACTTTCCTGGCGACTTCGTTGAGACGCTTCACGATGTCTTCGGGCAGATTCGGAGGACCGTAGAGGACGAGGTCGTACCAGAAGGTGAAGTCCACACCCTGTTCCTTGTAGGTGGGAATGTCGGGCAGAGTAGGCAGACGGTCATTCCCCGAGGTTCCAAGTCCGCGAAGCGTGCCGTCGGCCAGGTACTGAAGCACCACGGTATCGCTGGGCGTGCATACGTCGATGTGCTTGCCGAGAATAGCCGTGGTCTGCTGTGCATCGCCGCCTCCGGCCACATGCATGAACTTGGTGCCTGTGGTATCTTCAAAGCCGAGGGCCTCAAAGTGCAGACCGGCTCCGATGTTTACACCCCATTTAATCTTGCCGGGACGTTTTTTGGCGTCGGCGATCAGATCGTTAATGGTTTTCCAGGGGGAATCCTTGTGCACGACCATGACCTTGTAAAAACGGGCCACGTTGGCGACGGGAGTTAGAGAATCCCAGGTAAAACCCTGTGTTCCGGTATGGTAGGCCGTAAAGATGGTGGGAATGTGCCAGAGCAGAGTATAACCGTCGGGTTTCGCCTGGACGGCTTCCGTGCTGGCGATGGAGCCGGCAGCCCCCGCCATGTTGACGATCGCGATACGGCCTCCGAGCTCCTTTTCCGCATACTTGGCGAAGATACGCGCGGAAATGTCGGAGGAACCACCCGCTTCGAAGGGAACCAGCAGCTTGATGGGTTCAGAGGGATAGCTCGCTGCGGATCCGGCGCCCGGAGACGCCAGCAGCAAGCCCAGACATGCCAGTGCGACAAACAGAACTCGATGCGTTTTCATATACTGTCTCTCCTCGATTGTTATGACGGGCATTCCGGATACAAGAGGGCCATTCCGGAACGACTCCCGTCCTTTGTGCTATAACTTTTTAAAATAATTAGATTTTTTGATTTATTCTGATAACGATAACATCACCATGCAGGCCCGTTATCCGTGCGTGGCCCTGCTCACCGCAAGTTGCCGGTCCACGGACCGATCCAGGCTGCGGGATTCACTATATGGTGAGGTCGTTCCCCGTTGATGAAGCGGATGATCTCCGCGGCTGCGAGCATGGCCACATTGCGCTGCGCTGTTGTGGTCACGGCAGCGATATGCGGCAGAACAAGGGCACGAGGTGCGGACAACAGAGGATCATCAGCCCGGACGGGTTCGTGGGCGAGGACATCCGTGGCGTATCCAGCAAGCCTGCCTTCCTGCAGAGCCCTGCAAACGGCTGATTCGACGACGATGCCGCCGCGACTGAGATTCAGAATATGGGCTGAGGGGCGCACGAGGGCCAGTTCTCGTTCACTGATGAGATTACGGGTCTGTTCTGTAAGGGGGCAGTGAATGGAGATGACGTCGCTGTCGCGCATCAGGCGTTCAAGATCGACAAGTTCGAGCGGAAGGTCTGCCAGTCCGGAAGCTGAAGGACGGGGATGATAGGCCAGTACGTTCATGCCGAGGGCTGCTGCACGGCGGACAACTTCTTTGCCTATATGTCCCACGCCGATGATACCGAAGGTCTTGCCGAAGACTTCCATGCCCATGAACTGCAATCGTTCGGGATTGCCTTCATGGGAAGCATTGGCCGCGGATACGAGGTTGCGTACCGAAGCGAACATGAGTCCGATGGTGTATTCTGCTATGGAGACGACATTGGCTCCGGGCGTTGTCGTTACGATAATGTTTTTTCGGGTGGCATGTTCAATATCAATATTGCTGTAGCCGCTTCCATGTCTTGCGATAAGCCGGAGATTGGGGGCCGTATCCAGAAATTCGGCATCCATTTTTATGGGGTCGAGCTTGTTCAGGACAATATCGGCCTGACGGGCATGAAAGAGAAATTCATCACGGGTGATGTTGTCATGTCCGACGGTCAGAATCGTATGCTGGGCAAGCAGGGCTTGCGCTTCCGGATGAATGGGGCTGGTCAGATAAACCTTCGGCAATACGCACATGGCTTGGCTCCTTGGGTATGCAGCAGTCCTTTTCTGATTCGGAGAGTCTGAATTTCTTTGGTGATGTTAGTCCTGTTATTCACATGTTGCTACATCTATGTCAAGTAAAATATGCGCACACAGTGTACTATTTCATAGCATCCTGAAAAGTCACACTTTTGCCAGCAGGATTTTTTGTTGTTTTCCTTATGGATTGATGCGGCTCGGTCTGGAGGATCCGCCTCGGCGAAGTCAGAAGAGTGGAAAAAAGATTCTGATTATGGCAAGGCCGCCTTTGTGGAAACGCCTTGTGGTAGAGTGTCCAACCGATGACGCCGGCTTGGCCTCCGGCTGGAGGGTGTTATCCAAGGCTGCGTCATGAAGATGATGCCGTCTTAAACAGAAATTACTGAGGAAAGCATGCGAAAAAGAGTAAAGCCATCGGGGGATGCACCTATAGCCATCATGGTTGCAATGGATTCGGAAATGAAGAGTCTGCTGTCCATGATGGATAACGCAAGCGGTGACTTTCCCTATGTAGAGGGTGTCATGGCGGACAGGCCGGTTGTCGTCGCGCAGGCCGGCGTTGGCAAGGTTCATGCGGCAATAACCGCTTTGACGCTTGTCCGGCAGTTCAAGCCCAGTTGCCTTATTGGAGCGGGGGTGGCGGGAGCTGTGTCGAAGGCTGTGGGGATTGGACATGTCGTAATTTCAAACCGTACCGTGCAGCATGATTTTGACTGCACTGCACATAATTTGCCTCGAGGGCATATCTACGGGCTTAAGGAAAGATTTTTTGTGTCCGATCCGAAGCTTGTCGAGCTGGCAGAGCGGTCGGCTCTGGCCGTCTTGCCGAAGGATGCCGTTCATGTAGGCACCATTGCCACAGGAGATCAGTTCGTTACCGACAGCGAGGTCCGGGCCGGTATTGAAAGAGAATTTGATGCGCTGGCTCTGGAGATGGAGGGGGGAGCCATAGGGCAGGTGGCTTTGCTCTGTGCCGTTCCTTATGTCATTATTCGCAGTATTTCCGACAAGGCGGACGGACAGGCTGGAGAAACGTACCTTCTCAATCTTGAAGATGCCTCGCAACGTATGGCCGCTATTGTACGAGGAATTGTTGCGGCATACTGAAACCACCATCAAAGACGTCGTTCGGCATTGAAATGCCGAACGGGGATCCTCACAATGCCATGGTCGACTGCTTGGCTGGTTTCTTCGGTTTGTGAAACCAGCCGGACCGTTCCCAAACCAGGTCTATAAGCTCAGCTGCAAAAGTCGGTTTGAAAACTGCATGCAGTCGAAATTGGACGGTTCAAGGCCGTGATCGCGCAGAAGAATCTTGCCGATTCCAAACGCAAACCACAGATGTTTGGCATTCTCTGCACCTTCTTCCGGGACCTCAGCGATTCTTTCATTCGGCAGCTTGTCAAAAAGTTCATTGGCCACGGAATCGACAAAGACGCGCTTTATATCGTGAGCTTTTGCGATACGCAGCAAAAAATCCTCGTCGGAAAGCCCCTTATCCTGAAATTCTGCGCGGAGGTTATCCGCAAGATCAAATACATCCATTGGTATTCCCAGTCATGGTGTTGTGCCGGTGCGGTGTTCCCACAGGGGGGACATTCTCTCCAAATGCGCCTGCCGGACGCGCGAGCCTGCTTCCTTTTCTGCCTGTATCAAAAAAAATCAATGAAGGGAATATGCGGAGGAATCTGGTTTAACTATAGCAAATTAATATTTTTTATAGGGATACTGGCAGTGTTTTAGCTGTCCGGGAGATCGGGCAGGGCGGATCGCACAAGTACCGCAAACTGCTTGCAGCGGAATCCTTTGCGGTGTTCTCTGTTGCCTCGCGCCAGCACTTGCCTCTCCCGGATTTCCTTCGGTTTGCTCGGAAAACTTCATGGACATTTTGCAGAATGGCAAATCCACTCCCCGTTTGGGGAGAAGCGAACGGCGCGTATCGGTCAGGCGGATATGGGAGAGCACAAGTATATGGACGCTACATTTCATGGGCCTGTGCGCAAAAATTTTCTTGACAACGCACCGCTGTGTGAATAAAAAGTCTCCTGTCGGGTCACCGGCAGAAAGCGTGGGGATGTAGCTCAGCTGGGAGAGCGCAGCGTTCGCATCGCTGAGGCCAGGGGTTCAATCCCCCTCATCTCCACCAACTCAGCTTCCAAAGCTCTTGCAAGTAATATATTGCAGGAGCTTTTTCTGTTTGTTCCTGCGTTCGTTTAACCTCGCTTTATCACCCGTTGTAACTCCAGTTTGGGGGTAACAGCGTTTTGCCCGGGGAGTTGCCTCGTATTCCTGGCAGGGATTGATCCTGTAGAGTCGGCGAGCAATATCTCTTTGCAGGCAACTCGGATAAATTTCACCCCGGAATATGCCCGCAGGGGAGAAGCGGCAGAGATCGCGTTCGCTTGACAGAAGAAAAGGCGCGGGATGATCTCTCTGGGTGGATATCCTGATTATCCTGCAGACCGTTGCCGCTCAAGTAGCATCATGGACAGCATGCTTCACAAGTGAAATATGCTGGTTAGTCTGGGAAAACCAGAAAGGCATCCGTCTCGGCGCATGGTTGTCATTGGCTGTCTGACATTGAACAGAAAGTCGATCCCCCGCTGGGGTATGGACGTCGAGCAGATGCTTACGTGGGAACGTCTTCCCTATTCGGCCGGGGAGAGGGCGAGCCGGAAACCCAGGTCGTAGTACCGGAAGTCCGGGTGGCCCCAATTCAGGGAACCCGAATGGCAGTAGGGTGCGAGTTCGTCCAATCCTCCTCCACGAGTTACACGAAAATCGCCCATTGCCGGTCCGGCGTAGTCCGTGACATCGGTAGGAGGATAGTCCGCATATCGGTCCTGCACCCATTCCCACACGTTGCCGTAGAGGTCGTACAGTCCCCAGGGGTTAGGCTTTTTCTGACCTACTGGGTGCGTTTTTCCGTCAGAGTTGTTGCGATACCACGCGTACAGGTCCAAACTTCCTTCATCATCCCCAAAAAAATATTCAGTAGAGGTTCCGGCTCGGGCCGCATGTTCCCATTCCGCCTCCGTAGGCAGGCGGTAACGGGTATGTCCCTCCTTCTGGTTCAGGCGATGAATGAACACCTGCACGTCATGCCATGAAACACATTCCACCGGATTATGGCTGCCTTTGAAGCAGGCAGGGTTATCCCCCATGATTTCATGCCACTGTTCCTGTGTTACTTCATGCACGCCAAGATAGTATGGCTTGCTGATAGTGGCTGTACTGGTGACGAGACGATCTTCCCCGGGGGAGATGCGAGTGTACCCTGTCCAGGTTACTGACCCCGCTGGAATAAGGACAAACTGCATGCCGATGCTGTTGGTAAGCTTCGGCGGATTACTGGCTGCGATACTTGAGTTCGGGCACAGGGCCGGCAACAAGACAAGGGCAAGCAGTCCGATGGTAGTTGCAAGGGGGGAAAAGTGCGACATGAATGGCTTCCTCTTGCCTAAAAAGAATGGAACGGGCCTTTATGGCTGAGCTGGATACCATAAAAAATACCATTGCGCAGATTACCGATCAAGAGGCGGAACGCAGTGCGTCCGAACAGCTCCATCTTCGCCGCTCCATGCGGGATGCAATCTGCCTCATGTTGAAGGGAAAAGACGACAGTCAGTCACACATGAGCGAAGCAGAAAACGAGAGAACCTTTTTCTTCGTCATATCCCTTGGAGCAATGCCCTTAGTCCGCTCCTGACCGCGCAGCTCCTTCTTTTCTTTTACAATAAAAAAGATCATCAAGTTCCGTTTGCTGTTCCCATGTTCTTATTTTGGGGCTGGATAGCGTTGCCTAGAAAATATTATTGGGTGCGTATGGCCGGTAACTTCAAAAAAATATTATACAGTAAAAGTTTTTTGTTTGTGCCGCATGCTATATGAAAGGAAAATTTCAGGAGGGAGAAAATGCCAACGATCAGATTTCTTTCGACTATTGCAATTCTTGTTTGGGGATTATCGATAATCGTCATGCTTGAGGATTCTTGTGCGGCTGATGTCGTGCATGGAAATTATAAAAGTCGTATTTACCATAACTCCCGGTGCAAGTACTTCAGTTGCAAGGCCTGTACTGTTGTGTTTCAATCAGCCGATGCAGCCGAAGCTGCAGGCTACCGGGCGTGCAAGGTATGTGGCGGGTAAGATTCCTGTGCAGTTTTGCATAGGAGAGTTTTTTGTCTGAAAGGAACCGTACCCTGAAGGCGGTTCTGTTCTTGGGGCACCGATTGCCTGAAAATTCAAAACAGAGGGACATGTTCGGAAAAAGATTATTTTTGCGATTGTCAGGTCTTCACGATCAATATTTGCAGATGAAGGCCGTGTCGTCCTGCTCAGCCTTTTAGGGTATGAGCGTGACCTTGTTTCGATCTTTTCGTTTTTGGCAATACGGCCCTGAGTTACCGTTTGAGGCCTGTTGAACATGGCGTATGCTGGATCAACGGGTGTGGAACGTAATCTGATTTTTTGTGAAGTCGTTCATAGAGGAAATGCCCTGCATCAAAAAAGGGCAAAGGTTCATACTCTGTCCTGGAATAACGAATCCAGCAATATATGGATGCTCAAACAGGGATGTAGATGGGCAGAACACTAGTCTTTTGGGAGAGGAGATCGAGTCTTCAAAGAAAGTGAAGGGGCATCATTCGGCGGCGTGGGAACATGTCACTTTATGACCAGAGATCTTCTTCTGTAACGGGTTCTGGTCTGAAAAGAACGTTTGGCGTGTTTTTCTTTTTGGTATGGGGACGCATCATGTTCTTTTCTATCCAGAAAAAATTTTTCGGGCGGCACCATACAGATGCCGCCCGACAGGATTTTCAGTCGGCAGAACGTTCATGGAGTCTTCTGCTGAAAGTGGCTCCACGCATTCTTTTCCCGAATTTGCCAGGGCGCTGCCTGTGTTGAGGCAGTGTTTTGTGCTGATGCGGCATTGAGTTTTCGAGAGTTTTAGCTGAAACTCTGACCCCGCTTATGAATACGCCCTTGTTAAGGGCTGCCAGCACCTGTTCGGCCAGATCGGCGGCCACCTCGACAAGACAGAAGTTTTTCCGGATGTCGATTGCCCCGATACTGCGGCCGGGTATGCCGCTTTCTCCCGTTATTGCCCCTACCAGGGCACGAGGAGTGACATCGTGCGCGTGTCCCACGCTGATCTGAAGTGTGCGCATGGAATCGTCCCGGCGTGGTTTTGTCCTCTTTTCCATTTTTTGAGCAGAACGGCGAGAGTCCGTTGCCAGCTCGTCGACTTCTTCCTGAATGTCCTGATTGCCAAAATCCCGTTGCATCAGAAGCTTGAGCAGAGCCGCAGCAATATCTCGGCCGGGAACGTCGCCGTCCGGAAAATTTTCCGTCCGAAAATCTTCCACGAGAATGCGCCAGCGATCCAGTGCGCTTTCGGTCAACGTTTTGCGTACTTCCTCCAGCAGGCGGGAAGTGCGAATGGTGTTGACGTCCTGCAGGGTCGGCAACTGTCCCTGTCTGATACGGGCCTTGGTGTATCGGATAATTTCACGTATCTTGTACTGCTCACGTATGGTGACGAAGGTGAAGGCTTTTCCTTCCCTTCCCGCTCGCCCCGTACGACCGATACGATGCACGTAGCCTTCCACGTCATGCGGAATATCGTAGTTGATCACTGCATCCACATCGTCCACATCAATCCCGCGCGCCGCCACATCGGTAGCGATCAGGATTTCGATGCCGTCCGTGCGGAAACGGTTCATGACCCGATCCCGTTGTGTCTGGTTCAGGTCGCCATGCAGGCCGTCCGCCTGATAGCCGCGTTGCTGCAGATGGACGGCAACCTCATCTACATTACGTTTTGTGGCACAGAATATCAGCGCCTTACGGAAGCCCTGTGAATCCAGTACACGACACAGGGCATCCATTTTCTGATGAGGTCGGAGTTCGTAATATGTCTGTTCGATGGCGGGAACGGTGAGCATCTTATGGGCGATGGTCAGCATTTCGGGATCATGCAAAAAACGTTTGCTCAGATCCCGGATCGGTTGAGGCATAGTGGCCGAGAATAGAACTCTCTGGCAAGATTCAGGCACTTCTTCCAGAATACGTTCTATATCCTCTCGAAAACCCATATCCAGCATTTCATCGGCCTCATCCAGAACGATCATGCGCACGTCGCCAAGATGCAGCGTTTTCCGTTGCAGATGATCGAGGATTCGTCCGGGAGTCCCTGCAACAACCTGGACGCCCTTTGCCAGCGCGCGGAGCTGCCTTTCTATGGGTTGTCCGCCGTAAATCGGCAGTACGAAGACGCCTCGCTTGTGCGCCGCCAGCTTGCTCAATTCTTCGGAAACCTGAATGGCCAGCTCGCGCGTTGGGCAAAGAACCAGAGCCTGCACGCACCGTTCGGGCGTTATCCTTTCCAGAATGGGCAGACCGAATGCCGCAGTTTTCCCGGTCCCCGTCTGGGCCTGACCTACGGCATCTTTTCCTGTCAGCAATGCGGGGATGGACAGAACTTGAATGGGAGAGGGTTCCTCGAACCCCATATCTTTTACAGCGTTCAAGAGATCCCGGGATAAGCCCAGCTCTTCGAATGATGCGGTCATGATGCTCCTGTGTGAATAATGGCGAGAAAAGTCCCGAAAATTTTGTGGCGGGAAAGAACGCGAAGACCTGCAAGTAGTTCCCTCGTAATTCCCTGAGGCAAGATCGTTTCGTTCTCGCAAGTTGTGAATTGGTTTTCAGTGGTGGTCAAGGTCTTTTGTCTGTCGTCCGTATCGCTGTCGTGACGGCAACGGTCGGAGAGACCTCTGGATATGAAAAAGATGCCATGAAAGAGGGACGTTCCGTTCCGGGGAAACGATCAGAACTTTTTTGATTGGAAGCGAATCGCGTTTTTCTCGAGAGCCGTCCTCCGGGGGGAAAGCCCGGAGGAGCGTGCTAGAGAACAATAAGAGACACTGTAGCGTTGAACGATATTTCAATCAGAGGATAGAGCACATGACCCAAGGCGCCGCTCATGAGCAGGAGGATCAGGATAATGAAGCCATAGCGTTCCAGTCCCATATAGGCGTAGCCCCAGCGGGCAGGCAGAAGCCCCCAGAGAATTTTGCTTCCGTCGAGCGGTGGAATGGGCATCAGGTTGAGCCATCCCAGTCCGAAGTTCACGGCGATGCCGGTCTGAAACATCAGGAAGAAAAAATTCCATATCGTATTCCCCTGCCAGAGGGGGAGAGGCCATATGCTGATCAGAATGCGAAGAAGCACCGCAAACAGGATGGCCAGCAGAAAGTTCGCCGCCGGACCGGCGAAGGAGACCAGCATGGTATCCTTCACCAGATTCCTGAAATTGCGAAAATCCACGGGAACAGGCTTGGCCCATCCGAAGACGAAAGGACTGGTCAGGCTGGTCACCACAAAGACGAGCAACCCCGTGGGATCGATATGCGGCAGTGGATTGAGCGTCAGTCTCCCCAGCATGGAGGCCGTAGGGTCACCCCGCTTAAGGGCGGCCCATCCGTGAGCGACTTCATGCAGGATGATCCCGAGCATGAGCGGAACGAACGCGACCGAAAAACGCTTGATTGCCGCTGCGATGTCCAGATCAAGCATGGGGTTACCGAACCGTCAGGCGCAGGAAGCGTTTCTTGCCCAGCTTGATCACGTAGGAACCTGGAGCCAGAGGCGTTTCCGCATCATCACAGCGCTGTCCATCAATGGACAGAGAGCCTTGCTTGATGAGTCGTTTAGCCTCGCCGCGGGAAGCGGCCAAACCAGCATCAGTAAGGAAAACCGGAGGCTTGCTGTTTTCACCCTGTTCACAGGCAAATTCAGGCGCATCATCCGGAATCCCGCCTCCGACGAAAACGGCGTTGAAGTTCTGGAGAGCTTCCTTGGCCTTGTCCTCGCCGCTGTAACGGGAGACGATCTCGTAGGCCAGCTCTTCCTTGGCTTTTTTGGGATGAACCCGGCCTTCCTCGACATCTTTTTTGAGAGAGGCGATCTCATCCAGCGATTTGCTGGAGATGAGTTCGTAGAAGCGCCACATCAGTTCATCGGAAATGGACATGGCCTTGCCGAACTGATCGGAGGCAGGTTCATCAATACCGATATAGTTGCCATAGGATTTGGACATCTTGCGAACGCCATCCAGCCCTTCGAGGAGCGGCATCGTAAGGATGCACTGCGGTTCCATGCCGTACTGGGACATGAGCGTGCGGCCCACGAGCAGGTTGAAGATCTGATCGCGTCCGCCGAGTTCCACGTCGCACTTCAGGCTGACGGAATCATATCCCTGCATGAGCGGATAGAGCAATTCGTGCAGGGCGATCGGCGTATTTTCATGATAGCGTTTGGCAAAGTCTTCGCGCTCCATGATTCTGGCCAGCGTATAGCGGGAAGCAAGACGAATGAAATCTGCAGAAGAAAGCTTGTTCAGCCAGCGGGAATTGAATTCGATTACAGTTTTTTCCGGATCAAGGATCTTGAAGACCTGTTCCTTGTAGGTTTCGGCGTTGGCCAGCACCTGTTCGGGGGTCAGAGGCGGACGAGTTGCGGATCGGCCCGAAGGATCGCCTATCAGACCGGTAAAGTCGCCGATGAGGAAGACTACGGTATGACCGAGTTCCTGAAAGTGACGCAGCTTGTGGATAAGCACGGTATGCCCCAGATGCAGATCCGGGGCCGTAGGGTCGAAGCCCGCCTTGACCGTCAGAGGCTTGCCGCGGCCAAGCTTCTTGCGCAGTTCGCCCTCATCGATAAGATCGGCGCAGCCGCGTTTGATCAATTGCATCTGTTCATCAATCGAAATCATGTTATCTCCTCGAAAATTGTTCCGTCTGGTGTTGCAGACAAACGTGGGCCTGTCAAGCGCGTGTGATGTCGGCATAGACTGCTTCTGCTGCCCGAAGCAGATCGTCTGGAGCGAGATGAAGCTGTACGCCCCGGTGCCCGGCGCTGACGAAAATACGGTCATACAGAATGGCGCTTTCGTCCACGTAGACGGGATAGGCTTTTTTCGCGCCAAGAGGCGAACAGCCGCCCCGGATATAGCCAGTCAGGGGAAATACTTCCTTGAGTGGAACCATGGAGACGTTTTTGTTTCCAGAGGCGGCAGCAAGTTTTTTGAGGTCAAGTTCCGCTTCGGCGGGGATGCAGGCCATAAGCACGCCATGTTTGTCTCCTCGGGCTACAAGCGTCTTGTAGACCTCGTCGGGGGAAACGCCCAGCAGGCGGGCCATGGTCGTCGCAGACAGATCGGATTCATCCACCTGCGCTTCGCGCAGTTCATACGAAATGCCCAGGTCATCAAGAAGTCGGGCGGCATTGGTTTTTTTGGGAGGCATGGAATTCTCGCAATAGCAGCCATTGTGATTGAACATATTTGGGGAAAAGGCGTATTCCCCGCCTGGTAATGTCAGGCCCTGCCCTTCATATAGCGCATGACGTACCCGGCAACCGTCGTGCAGTAAAAATCGTTTCCGGCCCGGCTGAGATGCACTCCGTCCGAAAGGAGAAGTCGTCCCGGAGTCGGACAGGCCATAAGAACGTGGCGCTCCATATCAATACCCACGACGCCCCGTCTGCCGAAGAAGGCTTCGCGCAGAGCGGCATTGTAGTCAATCACAAGCTCCTGGTACCGTGCGTCTCCAAACGGAGCGCTTCCCACCGGATGGTTGGTAGCGAGGAAAACGACGTCAGCCCCGCAGCGGAAGGAACGATGAATCATTTCTCCAATATTGGCAATAAAGCGTTGTCCGTCCACCTGGGGCTTCGTCGTTCCCCAGGAGCTGCAATCGTTCAGCCCGAACTGGATATATACCGCCTGAGGCTTGTGGCGTTCCACATCACGGCGCATTCGGGCAAGACCATCGTCGGTCGTATTTCCGTTGATCCCCGCATTCAGCAAGGAAATAGCCGGAGACAGAGCCGCCAGTTTCCAGGCCAGACGGGTTACCCAGCCCTCTCCGGGGCGGGCGCCGTAGCCGTAGCAGATGGAATCGCCGAAACAGACAAGTCGCATCACGTCCTCATCAGGAAAAGAATTTGTCGAGATAACCGCGGATGAACAGACAGAATACGGCGAAAGGCAAAATATAACGTACGTAGAAACGAGTCCAGCGTGGAAATTTCAGGCCCCGTCCCTGATCCGTCTCATGCAGAAAGTTGTCCCATCCCCATCCCTTGCTGTGGCCGCAGAACAGAATGAACACGAGAGCTCCGATGGGGAGAATATTGTTGCTGACAATGAAATCTTCAAGATCGAGAATCGTGCTTCCTTTTCCAAAGGGCTGAATGTCGGCGAGTCGGTTAAAACCGAGAACGCAGGGCAGGGCAAGTACGAACATGGTCGCACAATTGATGAGTGAAGCCTTGCGCCGGGACCAGCCCCATACATCCATACAGTAGGATACGATGTTCTCGAATACGGCGATGACCGTGGAAATGGCGGCACAGGCCATGAAGATGAAGAACAGCGTTCCCCAGAAGCGCCCAAGGGGCATATTGTTGAATATGTTGGGGAGGGTGACGAAGATGAGGCCAGGACCGGAATCCGGGTTGACGCCGAAAGCAAAACACGCCGGAAAAATAATCAGCCCGGCCATGAGGGCTACGAATGTATCAAGTGCGATGATGCTGAGGGCTTCTCCGGTAAGCGAGCGGGACTTGTCGATATAGCTGCCAAAAATTGCCATGGAGCCGACGCCGAGTCCAAGAGTGAAGAACGCCTGTCCCATGGCGGCGTTGACTGCCGTCCAGATGCTGCTTCCCGCCAGTTTTTCTGCATTGGGCATCAGGTAGAAGAGAATGCCTTCTTCCCCGCCGGGCAAGGTTACCGAGCGGACGACGAGCATGATCATGATGGCAAACAGACCTGCCATGATGACTTTGACCACGCGTTCCACACCGTTGCGCAACCCCATGCCGCACGTCGCGAAACCGAGAACGACGGTAAGGGCCAGCCAGCCGATCATGCTGGCCGGGTCGGAGAGCATCTGGCCGAAGAAGTCACCGACTTCAGCGGGCGTTTTCCCTGACAGGGTTCCGTCGGCGGTGGCAAGGCAATAGGCGAACATCCACCCGGCCACAACCGTGTAGAACATCATGAGCAGATAGCTTCCAATCAGGCTCAGACAGCCGAATCGGTGCCATTGCGTGCCTTCAGGCTCCAGTTCATGAAATGCTGCTCCCATGTTTTTGCGGGACGCGCGGCCCACGGCAAATTCCATGATCAGCAAAGGGAGTCCAAAGGCGACAAGGAACAGAATATAGATGACGACGAAAAGAGCGCCGCCGTATTCACCGGTAATATAGGGGAATCTCCAGACGTTGCCCAGACCGATGGCACAGCCGGCGGCAAGAAGAAGGAATCCGATTCGGCTCCCGAGCTGTTCTCTGGGCACGGCTTGCTGACTCATTGAATATCCTTTGTCTCCCCGGAACAGGGGAGCATGCTTAAAGAGATTCGTTCCCGGACCGCAAAACGACCCGGGAAGACTCTGTTTTTTATCCGTCGATCCCGGAGGCTACGGCGAACTTAATCGACCCGGTAGTGGCAACCGAGGCTGCGAGGGTTGCGCAGGGCGCTTTGCGTGATGCTGTAAGCCGCCTGACAGCCATGAAACAGATCGATGATGGGTTTCGAGATCGGCGTATTGCGATAGAAGTCATGCAAATGCCGCGAAAGGTCCCGCAGATCATCGAATGCTCTGTGCAGTCGGCTGGATGTACGGCTGATCCCCACATAGTTCCACATGGTGTTACGGATGGTGGCCCAGTCCTGCGCGATGAGGGCCGGATCGTCATTGCGCTCGTCGCCTGTGCTTTCCCAGTCGGGGATCGCTTCGGCAAGTCTTTTGCTGAGAAAGCTGCGTTTGGTTATGCGCGAGGCGATACTTTGCCCAGCCCTGTAGCCCCAGAGCAACGCCTCAAGCAATGAGGTGCTGGCCAGCCGGTTGGCGCCGTGCAGACCTGTGCAGCTGCATTCCCCTACGCTGTACAGACGGGAGAGGGACGTCCTGCCCTGCGCATCGATGAGGATGCCGCCGCAGAAGAAATGCGCCACAGGAACCACTGGAATGGGTTCGCGGGTGATGTCTATCCCCAGCTCAAGGCAATGGGCATAGATGGTGGGGAAACGGGTGGGAATGTCATGTCTGACGTTGGACAAGTCAAGGAACATGCAGGATTCGCCGCGGTGCAGCATTTCTTCCATGATGGCTCGCGCCACGATGTCCCGGGGCGCGAGATCGCCTCGCGCATCGTGCCGGAGCATGAAGGCTTCTCCGGAAGCATCCACCAGCCGGGCCCCCTCACCGCGCATGGCTTCGGTAATCAGAAAACTGCGTGATTGTCGCGTATAGAGGGCAGTGGGGTGGAACTGGACATATTCCAGGTTGTCCAGGCGAACGCCAGCCCGCTGGGCCATGGCTATTCCTGAACCCGTACAGGCCGAGGTGTTGGTCGTATGCAGATACACCTGACCTATGCCCCCGGTGGCCAGAATGGTCCAGTCGGAGAGAATCGTTTCCACACAGTGGGCGGCTTCATTGTACACGTAGGCGCCCATGCACTGGTTTTCCAGCTGATAGTGATATTCCCGAGATTTTGCGTGGTGGTGCGTCGTGATGAGGTCAATGGCAGTTCGTTGGGTCAGCACGCGGATATTGGGAGATTTTTGGACTTCCTCCAGAAGGCTGTCCATGATCGTTCTGCCAGTGTGGTCGGCGCAGTGCAGAATGCGCGGAGTGCTGTGTCCCCCCTCGCGTGTAAAGTCCAGATCGCCGTTTTCCCCACGATCGAAAGGTACTGGAGCCCGTTCCATGAGCAGGCGCTCCACGGCTTCCGGACCATGGTGGCAGAGATTGCGTACGGCCCGCAGATAATTGTGATGATGCCCGGCAACGAGAATATCCCTTTCAAGGCTGCCATCTTCGTCCCTTTCGGGAGTATAGACAATGCCGCCTTGTGCGAGTGCGGAATTGCCACCGTCAAGATCCTTGCCGGGAACGATCAACGTTACTTCATGGCCGGCATCGGCGAGAGTAAGCGCGGCCGTGCTGCCGCTGATGCCGGCACCGATGACGAGAACCTGGGTCTGTATCCTCTGCTGTATCATAGTGCCTTCTTTTCTTGCGGGGCCGGAAGGGCTCCTTGGGTGCATGAACCCCGGGGCATCGCCCGGAGCAGGAGCGACGCCCGAATAACGCTGCGGTCCGGAATTGTCCGAACTGAAGGGGGGCGAGTTATCTGGACGGAGCACATACCTCAAGCATGCGTTCGATAGCAGCCCGTGCCGTTTCCTTCACGGCGGGGTCTATGACGACGGGGCTGGCCGTACCATTTGCAATTTGTTCCAGCGTCCGATGCAGCTTGGCCGGAGTGACCTTGGCCATGTGGGAACAGGCGCTGGAACGCAGAGGTTCCACCCGAAGGCGCCCCGCATGCTCTCGTTCCAGCCTGCGGACCAGATTGATTTCTGTCCCGACATAAATATGTGAACCCGCCGGCGCTGATTCGACATACTTGATGATGTAGGAAGTGGAACCGGCCGCGTCCGACGCCCTTACGACTTCGGGAGAACATTCCGGATGCACGATGATCTTGCATGTCGGATTGGCCCTGCGCACGGCGGCAATCTGATCGACGCTGAAACGGGCGTGGATGGAACAAAGGCCCGGCCAGAGCACAAGTGAGGCCTGATTCGCTGCGTCCACATCGACTGCTTCGCCGCGTTGCCGGACGTCGAGCTGATGAATGTCCCTTTCAGAGAGTCCTATGGTCCCTGCTGTGTTACGGGCAAGATTCCTGTCGGGAAGGAAAAGAACGCCGTCCCCTTGCTGCAGCGCCCAGCGCAGCATCTGTTCCGCATTGGCTGAGGTGCAGACGGCGCCTCCATAGCTGCCGACCACGCCTTTCACATCAAGGGAGGTATTAACATAGGCGAGAGGAATCAGTTTGCGGCCGGAGGCGGTCAGACGCTCTAGCACGCGTTTCAGAATCCCGGCAGGCGTCATGAGAGCCATCACGCAGTCAGCGCTGGTTTCCGGAAGGTGGACCTGCTGATTCGGGCGAGCAAGCAGAGCCGCCGACTCGCCCATGAAATATACGCCGCAGAAGACGATATGTTCAGCCTCGATATGAGGAACCCGCCGAGCGAGTTCGAGCGAATCGCCTCGGAAGTCACAGTGCCTGACCACCGTTTCCTGCTGATAGTGGTGCCCTACTGTCGTCACTGCGTCGCCGAGAGAGGTTCGCAGGGCGTCGATGGCCTCTTCGTGCTGAGCTGTCTGTCTTGATGGAATCATACTGTAGTGTCCTTGGCGATGCGCATGCTGAAGTCTGCAGCTATCGCCGAATGGGTGAGCCGCCCGACGGAAATGAAGTCGGGGCGACGTTCGCTTGCGACGGCATAGGCACGAATGGTTTCAAGGGTGATGCCGCCGCTGATTTCAGTTTCAATGGAAGAGGGAATGAGTCGCAGAGCCGAGGGCAGCATATCCTGCGTCATGTTGTCAAGCATGATTCGCTCTACGTGGCAGGCTACGGCCTCACGTATTTCCTTCTCATTGCGGCATTCCACCTCAATGGGAGGGCAGGGATGGTAGCGTTTGCGCAGGGCTGCCACGGCATTGGTCATGGAACCGGCAGCATCGATATGGTTGTCCTTCAGCATAAGCATTTCGGCCAGGTTTCGTCTGTGGTTGCAGCCCCCGCCGCAGAGAACGGCATATTTATCCGGATAGCGCAATCCCGGGAGAGTCTTGCGCGTATCGAGCAGGCGAACGCCGGTTCCCTCCAGCTCTTTGACATATCTGGCCGTAAGGTTTGCGATACCGGAGAGATGACTCAGAAAGTTCAGAATGACCCTTTCCGCCCGGAGTATGTCCCGTGCCGTGCCGGATACCTTGGCTACGACATGTCCGGGTTCCACGACCTCGCCTTCGGAGGCGAAGCGTTCCCATGAAAATCTTTTTTCGAAGGATGACCCGGATTCGGCGCAGAGCTGCATGACCAGAGGGACCACTGAAAGTCCGGACACATGCGTACGCTCCTTGGCGATGATAAGTGCCTGCAGGCGGTCATCTGGAGAGAAGACGCCGTCGGAAGTCAGATCCGGGCCGTCCTCGGCAAGTGCGAGGCGAAGAAGGGATTCGAGATGACGGCCCGCTTCACCGCAAAAATATTCTGAAAAATCTGGTAAGAGCATTCTTGTCCCGCATCCTTAGCAGTGCTACATGACGTTGAGAACAGTGCGGGCCAAACCTTGGGGCTGACATGCGGATGAACCGTCCGTCCCCCGGGATGAGGCCGCAGGCGTAAAGGCTTTTTGTTTAGTAGGTGGCGCGCCCGTTTTCGTCAAGTTGTGGAGAGGCAATCCGGGATTGTCCCATGCCATTCCCTGACCCCGTTCAAAAAGAGGCATATCAGGAAAGATAGGGAGATGCGTTCTCCAGGCAGGGAGAGGACAATCCGAGGGCCGATGTTTCCGTCGGAAGTATTATGTTTGAGCGTCTCGAAAAACGTGACCGGGAGAAACGGGGCGTTTTTTGGACATGGCGTGTCTGGAGCAGAGGCGGGGGCTGCCTCCGTGAAGTAAAAATCGGGATGCCGGAAGTCCGCGCCCCGAAGCGTGTGACCGGGTCCGGCGGCAGGTCGGCACGGGCAGAAAAGGAGAAGGGATGAGCACCATCGAAAAAGCGTCCTCCAGAAGGGAACACTCCGAGACACAGACCGAAAATACCCGCCAGAAAGCCCTTGCCCAGTGTGCTGAAGCCCGGGATGCGGAAGATACGGAATTTGCCCACCCTGCAGACATGGCGGAGCATATCGAGAACTTGAGCCTCAAGGAGCAGGTCTGTTTGATGCGGCACCTGCCCACTGACGAGGCCGCCGAAGCTCTCGCCGAGCTGGATGAAGACGTCGCCGTCGATGTGCTTGAAAACCTTGATCCTGATGAGGCCGCCCAGATCATCGCTGAGATGGACCCCGACGATGCGGCCGACGTTCTGGATGAACTGGATGAAGGGCATCGGGACGTTCTGCTGAACAATCTGGACAAGGAAGATGCCGAGGAACTGCGGCGTCTGTTGGCCTTCGATCCGGATACAGCGGGCGGGATCATGAACACCGAGATCATTCTGCTGGAGCAGGACATCACGGTGGATGAGGCCATCAAGCAGATCAGGCATGGTATGGAAGAGGACATGGAAGTCCCTTACTATGCCTATGTGGTGGACGAGGACGATAAGCTCGTGGGCGTCCTTTCGTTGCGGGATCTCATGCTTTCCAAGCCTGGAACCGTGTTGCGCGACGCCCTGCACGATCAGGATGTCATTGCCGTACGTTACGACACCAATCGGGAAGAAGTGGCCCGCCGCATGAGCCACTACAATTTTATGGCCATGCCTGTCGTGGACTATGAGGGACGCCTTCTTGGTGTGGCGACCTACGACGACATCCTCGACATCATGCAGGATGAGGCCAGCGCCGATCTGCTCGGCATGGTGGGTGCCGGACAGGATGAAAACGTGGATACCCCATGGCTTGATTCCGTACGGATGCGGTTACCATGGCTGATCATCAATATGCTGACTTCGGCCATGTCGGCATTCATCGTGTACCTGTTCGAGGGGTCCATTGCCGATATGGCGCTTCTGGCCGTGCTTATGCCCATGGTGGCCAACCAGGCTGGAAATACCGGACAACAGGCACTGGCAGTGATGATCCGACAGCTGGCCACGGAACGTTTCGACCGCAGGCGTGCCTGGACGGCCGTATTGCGCGAGGGAAAGATCGGCATGGCTTCAGGTATCATCATGGCCTTGCTTGCCTGCGTCTGCGTTTATTTTCTTTCTTCTTCGCCGGAGCTCGGCATGGTAATGGGAGCCGCCCTCTGGGGAGACATGGTACTGGGGGCTCTGGCCGGAGGTGCCATCCCTCTCCTGTTCAGGGCGGTCGGACGCGATCCTGCGCAGGCTTCCAGCATTTTCCTCACGGCGATCACCGACGGCTCGGGATTCTTTATTTTTCTTGGACTCGCCACTGTCTTTCTGCTGTAACCCGTAACAGACTGGGATAGCCGGAGATGAGGAACGTCGATGCCGCAATCCAAGGACGGGGCCCATGCTTATTCCGTCCCCGCTGGATCAGCAGGGGGCTCCGGCATATCAAGCACTGGGTCTCCAGCGTGCAGGACGACCTGCCTTCAGAAGAAGGTTTGCTCTCTTTGCGTGATCTGAGTCACGGATTGACGGGCTGAGGGAAAATAGCGGATTATTTTTTCGTCAGGGAAGAGGAATGTTTTTCGTTTGGCCGCTGGAGTGAAGGTTTGTTTTGGGGGATACCAAAGAAAAGGGGCCTTCAGGCCCCTTTTTTTGTATGGAGAAAACCCCACGCATAGCGGGGGGGCTCCATACAAAATCAAACCGCCCCTTGAAGGGGCGGTCATGATTCAGATTCCAAGTGCCAAAGGCAGCACTTCGTCAATACTGTTCACCGTATGAATGCTGATCCTGCGGCGGAGTTCGAGCGGAATTTCTTCGATATCCTTGGTATTTTGGGCCGGAATGATGACATTGGCGATTCCGCGCGCCACCCCGGCAAGGACTTTTTCCTTGATTCCTCCTACGGGCAGAACCCGACCGCGCAGCGTAATCTCCCCGGTCATGCAGTAGTCTCGCCGTACGGATTTGCCCGTAAGGGCAGAAATGAGCGCCGTGACAAGGGTGACACCCGCAGAGGGACCGTCCTTGGGCGTCGCGCCGGCAGGAACATGGATGTGAATATCCATATGCTCCGCGAAGTCCGGAGCGATGCCCAGCTGTTCGGCCTTGGAGCGGGTATACGTCAGCGCGGCCTGTGCGCTTTCCTTCATTACATCGCCAAGCTGGCCTGTAAGGGTCAGGCCTCCCTTGCCCTTGACTGCGGAGACTTCAATATGGAGCAGTTCTCCGCCGGCGGGCGTCCAGGCGAGCCCGAGAGCCACTCCGGGGATCAGTGCCTTTTCCGTATCCTCGTCAATGAAAATGGGAGCTCCGAGCAGTTTGGGCAAGCCAGCCGCCGTTACCCGGAAAGGAGGCCTTTTGCCCTCTGCCTTGCGGCGGGCGATCTTGCGACATACGGAGCCGACTTCGCGTTCCAGATTCCGGAGTCCGGCCTCGCGGGTATACTCGTGAATAATTCGATTGAGAGCTGTGTCGGGCAGCGTCAATTCCTCAGGCTTCAGGCCGTTTTCGTGGAGTTCCTTGGGGAGAATGTACTTGCGGGCGATGGCCAGCTTTTCCTGTTGCGTGTAGCCGGGCAGGGAGATGATCTCCAGCCGGTCGCGCAACGCGCCAGGAATATTCTCCAGATGGTTGGCCGTGCAGATGAACAGCACCCTGGACAGATCAAAGGGCACGTTCAGGTAGTGGTCACTGAAGTTGACGTTCTGTTCGGGATCGAGAGCCTCAAGCAACGCGGAGGAGGGATCCCCTCTGAAATCATTGCCGAGCTTGTCGATCTCGTCGAGAATGATGACCGGATTTTTTGTTCCGGCCTGTTTCATGGCCTGAATGATTCTGCCGGGCAAGGCGCCGATATAGGTACGTCGATGCCCCCGGATCTCTGCCTCATCGCGCATGCCGCCAAGGGAAATCCGCTGGAATTTGCGCCCCAGGGCCCGCGCGATGGAGCGGCCCAGAGAGGTCTTTCCCACACCGGGAGGGCCGGAGAAGCACAGGATGGGGCCTTTGGAATCCGGATTCAGCTTGCGTACGCTCAGGTATTCCAGGATACGATCCTTGACTTTTTCCAGACCATAATGGTCCTCATCCAGAATTTTTTTGGCCTTGACGATATCCAGCTGATCTTTGGACATCTTCTTCCACGGCAGCTCGGCCATCCAGTCGAGATAGGTCCGAATAACCCCCGCTTCGGCGGAGTCGCCGTGCATGGTCGCCAGACGTTTCAGCTGCTTGTCGGCTTCCTTGCGGACTTCTGCCGGCAGCCCGGCCTTGTCCAGCGCCTTGGTGATGTTTTCCAGTTCCTCGTCCGCATCGTTGCTGTCGCCCAGTTCCTTGCGGATGGCTTTCAGCTGTTCGCGCAGAAAATATTCCTTTTGCGCCTTGTCCATACCCTCACGGGCAGAAGTCTGAATCTTGATCTGCATGGTCGCGACTTCGGATTCATGCAGAAGGTGCGTGATGATCAGGCGCAAACGATCCATGGGGTCGATGCATTGCAGTATTTCCTGAGCTTCTTCCATCTTCAGGCGGAGGTTGGCCGCAATGAGATCAGAAAGTCGCCCGGGTTCGTTGACGTTGCTGAGCACTCCCATGATTTCTCCCGTGGGGATGCCGCGCAACGACAGAATACGCTCACACTGTTCCCGGGCCAGCCGAATGAGTGCTTCCTGTTCCGATTCGGGAGCGGTCGCTTCAGGCTCCGGAAGGGGTTCCACCTTCGCGGTGAGGTGGGATCCTTCTTCCACGCTGAGGAGGCGGGCTCGGGAAACTCCCTGCACAAGCGCCTTGACACGGCCATCGGGCATTTTCAGCAGACGCAGGATAAGCGCCACCGAGCCTACGGGATAAAGGTCATCCAGGCCAGGATTTTCCACTTGCCCGTCCTTCTGGGCGCACAGGAATATATGACGTCCCTGTGTTGCCGCGGCTTCAACGGCTTGTACGGATTGTTCTCGCCCCACAAACAGGGGAACGATCATATAGTTGAATACGACTACATCCCGTAAGGGGAGCAGAGGCATGGTCGAGGGAATCTCCTGCACCGACGACGTCTCTTCAGAGGGCGCATCCATCTGACCGTCCTGCATTTGAGCTGGGGCGCGACGACGCGGTACCCTGGGGCGACGACGCACCGGGGTTTCCTCGTTTTTGTTTTCATTGTCTGAATCAAACGTCATGGTAGTCTTTCCTTCTTGAAATGGGCTAAGGGAGGGAAGTCTTCAGATAAGTCCGCCCTTGCATATGCTATAGCAAACGCCGTCTCCGACTATGATGTGGTCGAGAAAGCGCACGCCCACACTTTCGGCGAGATCACGCAGTCTTTGCGTTACCCGCACATCCTGAGGGGAGGGGTGCGGGCTGCCTCCCGGATGATTGTGGACTAGAACGAAACCGGTAGCCTTGTACCGGAAGACATGCTCCAGAATTTCGCGAGGCTGACAGGGAGCCGTATCCGGTCCGCCTCTGGCAAGACGTTCCCAGCTCAGCTGTCTGTTCTGATTGTCCACCGTAGCGATCCATAATTCCTCATGTTGGCAACCGCTCAGGCGCGGCAACACCATGGCCGCAACTGCCTCGGGAGTACACAGGACCTCATGCGTCCGAGTGGAAGATTCGGCAAAGCGAGCCATTACTTCCCGCATGATGGAGAACAGCGCGTTGACGCCTTCTCCCGCTCCCGGCACGTTCAGGATCTGTTCAGGTCCGGCCTGAAGTACCCCCCGTATGGAGCCGAAACGAGCCAGCAATTCCTTGGCCAGCGGTTTCGTGTCCCGGCGGAGCAGCGCATATCCCAACAGCAGTTCCAGCACCTCATAGTCGGCCAGTTCGGTTCCGTCCCGGAGCAGTCGTTCACGGAGTCTGAATCGATGCCCGACGTAGTGTGGGGTAGTCTTCGTCATAATAAGCAGTCCTGAGAGGGAGGCAAGGGGGAAATACAAAATGAAGCATGAGAACTGCCGAACAACCGGCATTCTGTAGAGGTGCCCCCTTTCAGGGGGCATACAGCGAAGGTGTTTAATCCGTCCTTGGCCTGCGGCGTCGTGCCGACGTGGTGAAAAGCAGAGACAGCTCTCCCATCAAGGCATCCAGTGCCTGTGTTGGGGAGCGCCGTCCCGACTTTACGGACAGTTCAGCTGTATGCACGGCATCCCAGAGTCTGGCTAGCCCGGATACTCCCAGTGCTGCCACAGTCTGTTTTTTTATGGCAAGGTCACCGGGGGACATGCGGACCTGTTCGCCAGCGAGCAGCTGCCAGAGCTGGCGAGCTTCTCGCTGGAGCATGGCCAGCAGATAGAATAAGGGGTCTTCACCCTTGCGTTGCTCTTCCAGGATGCCTTTCCATGCGTCGGCAGTCTGTCCGGACTGAACCTGGCGCAAAAAATTGAAAATATTGAATGTATTTGTCTGTCCCAGTTCCACATTCTCGGGGGCAAGAGGGGTCCCCGAGGCAAGCATAGCCAGCTTTGAAAGTTCCGCATCCACTGCGGAAGCGTCGAGGGGCAGCTGCTCACAGAGTTTTTCCAGAGTGCCGGGAGCTAACGTCAGGCCCTGAACCCGGGTCTGCGTCTGAACGTACCGGCGCAGCGACCGCAAATCCAGTCCGGGCGAGCGCCATACCCACCCTTTTTTTTCCGCAAACTGAAAACAGGGTTGTTTGGCAATGGCGGCCGGAATTTTGGGCTGTCCCTTTTCCCATGCTCCCTCCAGACAAAAAATGGGCCATGTCTGCGGGTTGGGACGGGACAGAACCCCAGAGAGCCGTTTCCAGATATCGATAGAAAGACTTTCGGCGTTACGAACTACAAGAACTCCATGGGAGGAAAACAGGCCCTGGAGTGTGAGCAGTTCCCAAAATTTCGGAGGAAACTCTTCATCCCCCCAGAATACATGTTTTTCCCATGCGGTTTCTGAGCTGCCGGCGAGGAGCTCGGCAATTTGTTGACGAAGAAGTTTCCCATCGGGACAGATACAAAAGAAAAAACCGGGACGCGGCGTCATGAAAAAGCCCTTTTTATATACGGATGCGTCATTTCGGCAACACTTTGCCGAAATGACGCATCCGTCTTGAAGAATCATTCCCGAAGGGACATCCTAACTCCGGAAATGGAGTCCTTTAATCTCAGAACCGTTGCTGCAGGCGATCCATGCAACGTCTGACAGCCATGGACACTACTTCCCGGATTGCGGCTTCTTCGTTGGAGTTTTCAAAATTGTCGCTGTAATAGACAGGACCGGAACTCCAAGACTCTGTATTGGTGCTGCCATCGTATACGATGAATTCCATAATAATGGTTGCCGTGAACAATTGACTTTGGCTGCCGTATTCGCCGTAACTGCGCACCTGGAAGCTCGGGACCCTGACGGTCAGTGTGAAGTCAGATTTTCCGTCATCTACCCATACAGCCAGATTGCGGGCGTTGACATCATCCCTGATCAGGGAACGTATTTCATACGTCAGCCATGGGTAAAGCGTCGTCTGATCCACTTCCTTGAGTTTCAGCGTCTTGTTTCCTGCCCCCAGCACGCTGTTTTCAGACAGGGAGCCTTCCTGGCCCCGCCATACGTATCCGCAACCGCCAAGAGCAGAGCTGAGCAGGCAGAGCAGCAGAAACGTCGCCGCATGAGGCAGTATGCCGCTCCATATTGTCCTCAGATGAAGCAGAGAACCAGACATCAGTTCGCCACCACGTTGACCAGCTTGCCGGGAATGACCACGACCTTGCGTACGCTCAGCCCCTCCAGGTGACGGGCAATATTCTGTTCCGCAAGGGCCATCTTCTCCACGGTTTCCTTGTCCGCAGAAGCCGGAATTTCGATTTTACCACGCAGCTTGCCGTTGATCTGAATAACAATGGTAAGCATGTCGCGTTTCAAAGCCTCAGGAGACCAGACAGGCCAAGGCTCTTCTCCGATGGGGGAAGTATGTCCGAGCGTCTGCCACAGTTCCTCGCACAGATGTGGCGTCATGGGCGAGAGCAGCGTCAGCACGGTTGCCACGGCGGAGGAGAGCACCGCGCGTCCGTTCTCCGTCCGGGAGAGTTCGTCCTTGCTCAGGTACAACGTATTGACCAGCTCCATGACAGCAGCGATAGCCGTGTTGAACTGGTAGCGGTTTCCGATATCTTCGCCTGCCTTTTTGACTGTGGCATGCTCCTTGAGACGCACTTCGCGGGCGAGAGGCGTATCCGCTTGTACATCCAAGGAGGAGCAGGCCCTTACGGCGGAGAGGTGTTCCTGTTCTTCCGCAAACAGACGCCAGATGCGATTCAGGAAGCGGTACGCCCCTTCGATGCCCGTATCACTCCAGTCGAAGTCTCTTTCCGGCGGAGCCGCAAAAAGGCAGAACAGACGTACTGTGTCCGCCCCATATTTGGCAATCATTTCTGTAGGATCAACGATATTGCCCTTGGATTTGGACATCTTGCTGCCGTCCTTGAGCACCATTCCCTGAGTAAGCAGGTTCGTGAACGGCTCGCTGATTCCCTCAGGGAGATAGCCAAGATCCCGCAGTACCTTGGTGAAGAAACGGGCATAAAGAAGGTGCAGAATGGCATGTTCCACCCCGCCGATATACTGATCCACGGACATCCAGTAGCGCAATGCCTCCATATCGAAGGGGGCCTTGTCGTTATGCGCGTCCGTATAGCGAGCGAAATACCAGGAAGATTCCACAAATGTATCCATGGTGTCCGTTTCGCGTCTGGCGGGACCACCGCACTTGGGGCAGGTGCAATTCACGAATTCCGGGGTATGCGGCAGAGGAGACTTTCCATCCTCATGAGTTTTTACGTCCAGCGGCAGTTCCACAGGCAGTTGAGCTTCGGGAACGGGCACCATACCGCAATGCTCGCAATACACGACAGGAATGGGAGCGCCCCAGTACCGCTGACGGGAAATATTCCAGTCACGCAGACGCCAATTGGTCGTGCGCCGCCCCTTTCCCGTGGCTTCAAGTGTATCGGCGATACGCTGCTTGGCCTCTTCATTAGACAATCCAGTAAATTCGCCGGAATTGACCAGTCTGCCCGGAGCAGTCCACGCTTCAGTCATGGTCGCGGGATCAAGAGCGGGCTGGTCGTCGGGCTGAATGACCACCAGACGCGGGATACCGTACTTGCCGGAAAATTCGAAATCGCGCTGGTCGTGCGCAGGGACAGCCATGACCGCACCGGTACCGTATTCGGCAAGCACAAAGTTGCCGAGCCAGATGGGTACCCGGGCGCCAGTGAACGGATTGATGCAATAGGAGCCGGTGAATACGCCCTCTTTTTCGAGGGAGTCGGATTGCCGGTCGATACGATCCATGTTTCGGATGCGTTCGATGAACGCTCTGGCCTCGGCTTCAACGGGTTTGCCCGAAATGAGGGATTCTACTAGAGGATGTTCGGGGGCAAGGGTCATGAATGTCACGCCGAAGACGGTATCCGGGCGCGTGGTGAAGACGGTGATACTGTCTTCACGGTCTTCCAAGGGGAAACGAATTTCCGCCCCCACAGATTTGCCGATCCAGTTGCGCTGCATGCTGATGACTCTGTCGGGCCATCCAGCCTCCAGCTTGGAGAGATCGGCCAGAAGCTCATCGGCGTATGCCGTGATCTTCAGGAACCATTGGGTCAGTTCCTTCTGTTCCACGGGCGTATCGCACCGCCAGCACAGCCCGTCGACCACCTGTTCGTTGGCAAGCACCGTATTGCAGTGAGGGCACCAGTTCTGAGCCGCTTTCTTGCGGTATACGAGTCCCTTTTCCAGCCAGCGGAGAAAGAAAAGCTGTTCCCAGCGATAGTAGGGCGTATCACAGGTGGCGATTTCTCGACCCCAGTCGTAAGAATAGCCCAGACGTTTCAGCTGAGTGCGCATATTGTCAATATTGGAATGCGTCCACACGCTGGGGTGGATATTATGCTTGATGGCTGCGTTTTCGGCAGGAAGACCGAAGGCGTCCCAACCCATGGGATGAAGCACGTTATAACCCTGCATGCGTTTGAAGCGGGCAACAACGTCGCCTATGGAATAATTGCGGACATGCCCCATATGCAGGTTCCCCGAAGGGTAGGGAAACATTTCGAGAACATAATATTTGGGCTTGCTCTTGTCGATGCGGGAGGCGTAGGTCTTTTGGGCTTCCCACTGATGCTGCCATTTTTTTTCAATAACGTCGGGTTCGTAACGCATGGGCTTGGTCATGACGGATCCTTCTGTCCTTTCCCTGATGACGAGATGATTGCTTGGAGAGACGTTTTCAGACCCTGGCCTCGACGGAAATGGTTCCCGCTTCCAGTGCCTTGGCTGCTGCGTCCAGCACGCCGTTGATGAAGCTTTTCGCCTTGGCGTCGCCGAAACGGGCAGAAAGTTCCAGCGCTTCGTTGATGGTCACCTTTGGAGGCACATCCGGACGGAACAGCATTTCATAGAGAGCCATACGGAGCAGGGTCAGTTCGATTTTGCCCAGACGGTCTACCCGCCAGTTCTGGGAAAAACGTTCGATAGTCCGGTCAAGAACAGCCGCATGGCTCCATACGCCTTCCACGAGATCCCATGCAAAGCCGTACGGCATGACGGGACCTTCTTCGGTGACTTCCTCGGAAACGTTGTCCATGTCGGCATCAGACGGATCGGGCATGTCCGTAAAGGCGGAACGCACCTCCCCGAAGGTGGTCGTCGGTGAAAACTGAAGGCTGTAGAGAACCTGAAACGCCTTGGAACGGGCTGCACGACGGGCATGTGGTCTGCTTTTGGACATGAAATAGCCTCTGCTGGAACGAAGACGTCCTTGAGTTTTGGTTTCCGACTTCCACAAGCCGAAATCCAACTTTTCCCGCACGAAGGCCGGGAGAAAATTTGGGTGCGGGAGTCCCTCTGGGGACTCCCGCACTCGGCAGATACAGTCAATTAGAGCTGATTGAGAACACGAATGGTTTCAAGAACCGCTGCGGCCGCCTCCACGCCCTTGTTGCCGGCCTTCGTCCCGGCGCGTTCGATGGCCTGTTCTATATTATCTGTGGTCAAAAGACCAAAGCCTACGGGGAGTCCGCTTTCAAGAGACACCATGGCCAGTCCCTTGGTGGCTTCAGCGGCTACGAATTCGAAGTGAGGCGTTCCGCCGCGGATGACCGCACCCAGCGCGATGATGCCGTCGTATTTGCCGGACGCCGCCATTTTCTTGCACACAACGGGCATTTCGAATGCACCGGGAATACGTACGATCGTCATGTCTTCTGTGGAACCGCCGTGGCGGGACAGGTAATCCACGGCGCCCGCGACGAGACGGTCCACGATGAAATCATTGAAGCGAGTGGCCACAATGGCGAATTTCAGGCCGGAAGCATTGAGCTGGCCTTCGATGGTCCTGATCTGGTTCATGAAGCAATCCTTCAAAGTTACTGTCGTTCGTGATCCCCGACCATTCAGCCGGGCCGTCTCAATACCATGCAGCGCCGCAGTCAGCGCTTATCTTCGATATGGAGCAGATGCCCCATCTTTTCCTGCTTGGTGCGCATGTACTCTTCATTAGACTTGCACAGCCCGATTTCCAGGGGAACGCGCTCGACTATTTCAATTCCGTACCCTTCAAGGCCTACGATTTTGCGCGGGTTGTTGGTCATGATGCGCATCTTGCGGATCCCGAGATCCACAAGGATCTGGGCACCCACGCCGTAGTCGCGCAGGTCGTCCCGGAAGCCGAGCTTGTGGTTTGCTTCCACTGTATCATAACCCTGATCCTGAAGGGCGTAGGCTTTCAGCTTGTTGGCCAGACCGATGCCTCTGCCTTCCTGCCGCATGTAGATGACTGCTCCGCGCCCTTCACGTTCAATCTGCCGCATGGCGGCCTCAAGCTGTGCGCCACAGTCGCAACGCAGAGAGCCGAAGGCATCGCCGGTGAGGCATTCGCTGTGTACGCGAACGAGTACAGGATCGCTGCCGCCGTTTTCCGTTACATCCCCCTTGATGATCGCGACATGCGTATCCGGAGTCACCTCGTTTTCGTAGGCGATCATTTTGAAGGTTCCGAAACGGGAGGGAAGTTTCGTTTCCGCAACCCGGCGAACGGCGAGCTGGCCACGCTTCATATGATAACGGATCAGATCCCTTACCGCAGCAATTTTCAGTCCATGCTGTTCGGCAAAAATTTCAAGATCAGGAAGACGGGCCATCGTTCCGTCGTCCTTCATTATTTCACAAATGACAGCTGCGGGCTTCAGACCGGCGAGCGTAGCGAGATCGACGCTTCCTTCCGTCTGGCCGGCGCGGGTCAGAACACCACCGGCCTTGGCTCTCAGCGGAAAAACGTGACCGGGGGTTACGATATCCTCCGGGCGGACATCATCCGCGACAGCGGTCTGGATAGTGTGTGCACGATCGGCCGCGGAAATACCGGTGGTCACGCCGCGCCTCGCCTCGATGGATACAGTGAAGTTTGTACCGAATTTTGAACCGTTGCGCTGGGTCATGAGCGGCAGATCCAGCTTATCGACCATGCTCGGACCCAAGGCGAGACAGATAAGGCCTCGGGCGTATTTCGCCATGAAATTGATGGCTTCAGGGGTCACGAATTCAGCGGCGATGGTGATGTCGCCTTCATTTTCACGGTCCTCGTCGTCCACAAGAATGACCATGTGGCCCTTACGGATTTCTTCTACGGCTTCTTCCACACTGCATATAGCCATTACGTACCTCAGGTGTTCATTTAAATCTTAAAAAAAACCGTTCTCACGGAGATATTCCAGGGATATCCCGGAGCTGGCCGGAGTCCTGTCCTGTATAGCGGAGGGGGAATCTGCATTTGGCGCGTAGGGACGCATCATATGCCGGACATATTTACCTATGACGTCAGTTTCCAGATTTACGGGCGTTCCCGGTTTCCAGTCCGTAACCGTCGTCACGCGCCATGTTTCCGGGATAACGTTTACTTCCAGAAAATTATGACCGCAAGCATTCACCGTCAGGCTGATACCGTCAAGGGCCACGGAACCCTTGGGAAGAATCTCTGACTCGAGTTCCTGCGGAAAGCTCAGCCTGACGCAACGAGATTCTCCTACCTGTCGAATCGAAACGACGTGCGCCACGCAATCCACATGGCCGCTCACAATATGCCCGCCAAAACGATCGCCCACAGCAAGAGCCCGTTCCAAGTTTACACGGCTGCCCGCCCTGAGCTGTCCCAGCGCGGTTCTGCTCATGGTTTCGGCCGAGGCATAGGCTGAAAATTTACGATATTCAAAGGACTCCACCGTCAGGCAGGTACCGTTGACGGCAATGGATTCTCCCAGTTCGATATTATCCAGTTCATAGCGGGCTTCGATGAACAATCGGGTTTCGTTGCCGCTGGGATGGAGGGCCAGAATGACCCCCTGTCCGTTGATGAGTCCCGTAAACATCAGCGTACCGCCCTGAAAAGAAGATGCGCATCATCGCCGTAACGCGTCAGGTCCATAAGGCGCATAGACAAAGCTTCGTCCAGCGTCAACGGCGTACGCCCGCTGAACAGCGGCCTGGCGTCATTGTCACCGAGGATTTTGGGGGCGATGTGCAGATGAAATTCATCGACGAGTCCGGCCTCCAGCAGGGCCAGAGCCAGCTTTCCGCCGCCTTCGCACAAAACGTAGGGACAATTTTCCTCTGAGCGCAGATGTTCAAGCGCTTGAAGCAGGTCTTCTCCCTTGCCAGCTTTCCAGCGACCCAGTCCGAAGACCCGAACGCCGCGTTCCCTAAGTTGCGCAGCCCTGGGAGTCGCGGCCCCGGAGGCCGTCGTAAAAAGAATGGTTTCCCCGGGACGTTCCTGCAGGAGGCGCAGCGAATCGGGAGAGGGAATCCGTGATGTGACGGCCGCAGCCAGAGGCTGGCGCTCGCTCTGGGCTTCTCGAGCCGTAAGCAAGGGATTGTCCGCGTATAACGTATTGCCGCCCACAAGAACGGCTCCTCCGGCCATGCCCACATTGGCGCGCAACACATGCACGGCGTGACGGGACGCCTCGCAGGTAATCCATTGTGAATGCCCGGTCCGGGTCGCTATGCGTCCATCAAGCGTCATGGCGAGTTTCAGTATGACATAGGGACGCAGGGTGGTCTGCCAGACGAGAAAATCGGCTACAAGGTCACGACATTCGGTTTCACAAATTCCGATTTCCACCTGCACGCCCGCATCGATAAGTCGTTTGGCTCCTCCCGACGCCTGTGGATTGGGATCGGCCAGACCGATAACCACGTGCCGGATCCCGGCTGCAAGGATGGCTTCGGAGCAGGGGGGCGTCTTTCCGTGATGGTTGCATGGCTCGAGAGTCACCACCAGCGTACACGTCGCAGGGTCAACGCCCTTGGCTGCTGCGTCGGCCAGACATTCCACCTCTGCGTGCCCTTTGCCGAAGGCTGTATGCCAGCCCTGCGCCACCACGACACCCTCTCGAACAAGTAAAGCGCCTACGGTCGGATTAGGAGCCGTCTTCCAGCGCCCCCGCTCGGCGAGCTTGATCGCCTCAAGCATGAACGGTTCAAAAGAATGAGTCATTCGTGTGCCTCGGTGCAGCCGCAATCCTGCGTAATCACAAATTCCGAAGGCTGGGGAACAATCGGAAGAAAATGCCGCTGTTCCAGAGCGACCCCGGCTTCTTTCAGCATCTGGAGAGCCAGTTCGTCGGGATACCCCTGCGCGTACCATATTCTGGTCACGCCACAATTTATAAGCATTTTCGAACAGATGATACAGGGCTGATGTGTGCAGTAAACTTCCGCATCTGCAAGGGAAATACCGTGAACCGCAGCCTGAATGATGACATTCTGTTCGGCGTGCAGGCCTCGGCATATTTCATGCCGCTGGCCGGAAGGAACTCCGAGCTGTTCCCGAAGACACCCGACATCGAGGCAATGCGCGACGCGCGAGGGAGCCCCGTTATAGCCCGTAGCCAGAATATGCTTGTCCTTGACAGCGATGGCGCCGACACGTCGCCGCAGACAAGTAGAGCGTTCCGCGACCAGATGCGTAATGTTCATGAAATAATCGGGCCAGGCGACACGAGGCATAGATTTTCCTTCAGGAGCTTGGGGAAGCTCTCTCCCCGGGCAGGCGGGCTATTCCCACCTGCCCGGGGATTGTTTGAGCCTCGACTACCAGGCAAACAGCGGGAACTGACGTGCAAATCCGCTCACTTCCGCGCTGATTTCCTTAAGCCGGGTTTCATTGCCGGCGCAGGCAATGGCATCATTGATCCATGCTGCAACACGCCGGAAATCTTCTTCCTTCAAACCGCGGGTCGTCAGGGCCGGCGTGCCGAGGCGGATACCCGAAGTTACGAAGGGAGAACGAGTTTCAAACGGAATGGTATTCTTGTTGGCCGTAATGCCCGCCGCATCCAGAGCGTGCTCGGCATCCTTGCCGGTGATGTTTTTGCTTGTGAGGTCGACGAGTAACAGATGGTTGTCCGTTCCGTCAGATACCAGATCGAACCCCGCACTTTTCAATTCTTCGGAAAGAACTTCGGCATTTTTGAGGACCTGCTGTTGATACGCCTTGAAGCGAGGCTTGAGAGCTTCGCCGAAGGCCACGGCCTTGGCCGCAATCACATGCATGAGCGGACCGCCTTGAATACCCGGGAAGATCTGACTGTTAAGAGTCTTCGCATACTCGTCGTCCGCAAGCAACATGCCCCCACGGGGGCCGCGCAGCGTCTTGTGCGTTGTAGTCGTCGTGATGTGGGCATGCCCTATGGGGGAAGGATGCAGCCCCGTGGCGATCAGGCCGGCGATATGGGCCATGTCGACCATGAGTTTGGCGCCGACTTCGTCGGCAATGGCCCGGAAGCGGGAAAAGTCTATGGTTCTGGGGTAAGCGCTTGCACCGGCGACGATGACCGCCGGGCGATGCTCTCTGGCCAGTCGCTCAACCTCGTCGTAGTCTATCATGCCTGTTTCGCGGTTCACTCCGTAGGAGACCACATTGAACAGTCGTCCAGAAAAATTCACGGGGCTGCCGTGGGTCAGGTGCCCGCCATGGGACAGATTCATTCCCAGAATGGTATCCCCGGGCTTGATCAGAGCGAAATAGGCAGCCATGTTCGCCTGACTGCCGGAATGGGGCTGAACATTGACGTATGAGCATCCGAACAGCTGTTTTGCGCGGTTTATGGCAAGATTTTCCGCCATATCCACAAATTCGCACCCACCGTAATAACGCTTGCCCGGGTAACCTTCAGCGTACTTGTGCGTCAGGATGCTTCCCTGAGCTTCACGTACCGCCGAAGAGACAAAATTTTCCGAGGCGATGAGCTCGAGCTTGCTCATCTGGCGGTCACTTTCCAAAACAATGGCCTGGGCCAGTTCGGGATCTTCAAGCAGAATATGATCCATCGGTCGTTCTCCGTGGGCGGAAGGGATTCCGCTGTTCAGGGACTAGGCAGAATATTTCTTGAACAACAGGCTTCCGTTCGTGCCGCCGAACCCGAAGGAGTTGGACAGCGCATATTCGGGGTCGAGCTTTTTGGGTCCTTCAGTCATATAGTTCAGATCGCATTCAGGATCAGGCGTCGTATAATTGATGGTCCCGGGGACCATGCCCGTATGGAGCGTGAGAACGGAGAAAACGGCCTCGATACCGCCAGCCGCGCCGAGCAGATGTCCAGTCTGGGATTTCGTTGCGGAAATGGCGATATTTTGGGCGTGAGCGCCAAACAGCTGCTTGATGGCGTTGGTCTCGCAAATATCTCCGAGGTGGGTTGAGGTCGCATGGGGGTTAATATAGGTCACCTGTTCCGGAGCGACGCCCGCATCTTTCAGCGCACGACGCATGGATGCGATCATGCCCTCGGCGTCGTCGCGGGGGGCGGTCATGTGGAAGGCATCGTCCGAAGCCCCGACACCTACGATCTCGGCATAAATCTTTGCGCCCCGCGCCTGCGCGTGCTCCAGCGTCTCCAGCATGAGAAGTCCCGCGCCTTCACCCATTACGAAACCGTCGCGATCCTTGTCGAAGGGGCGGGACGCCCGCTCTGGATCATCATTGTGGGCCGTGGAAAGAGCTTTCAGAGAGGTAAATCCAGAAATGCCCATGGGCGTCACCGTGGCTTCCACGCCACCGGTGATACAGGCATCGCAGCGTCCCAGAATCAGATCACTGTACGCCATTGCAATGGCATGAGTCCCGGAAGCACAGGCGCTCGTGAGCACCATGTTGGCTCCCTTGGCACCGATCGCTATGGCCAACTGTCCCGGAGCCATATTGGAGATCAGCATGGGAATCATGAAGGGGGACACCTTGTTCGGTCCGGATTCCACGAGTTTGGAATGAAAAACTTCGATGGTGTGGAGTCCGCCGAGGCCTACGCCAAGGATGACGCTGACCCGATCTGCATTGCCGTCGTCTATAACAAGACCGGAGTCCTTCATCAGCATATTGCCGGCAGCCACCGCAAACTGCACAAAGCGGTCCATGCGACGGGCCTGCTTGGTGGAGATAGAATATGCCTCGGGGGAGAACCCCTTGACTTCTCCGGCGATACGGGAGTCGAATCCGGTGGCGTCAAACAGGGTAATGGGCGCAATGCCCGATTTGCCGGCCAGAAGATTTTCCCAGCTCTCGTCTGCAGTGCCGCCCAGAGGAGACAGCGCAGAAATGCCGGTTACAACGACGCGTTTGCGGCTCATGTATAACCCTCAATGAAAAAAGTGCTTGAGCGCCTTATGAGACTGGTCACAAGACGCCCTTTCAAATCCGGCCCAGGCCGGCAGCGGACGGCTTCGGGGAGCGCGCGTTTCCGTTTCGCAGAGTACGAAAACAGAACACGTCAATCCGAGCCGCCGCGTTGCCCGCCCTAGTTCGCGTGGTTTTCCACGTAAGCGATGGCATCCTTGACCTTGAGGATCTTCTGAGCGTCTTCGTCAGCAATTTCGACGTCGAAGGCCTCTTCCATGGCCATGATCAGTTCGGTCAGGTCCAGCGAGTCCGCGCCGAGATCCTCAACGAAAGAGGCTTCGGGCTTCACTTCTTCGGCGGAAACGCCGAGCTGTTCCATGATGATTTTCTTGACTTGTTCTTCAGCGGACATCTGGGACTCCTTACCATCGTTTCTTGGTTCAGGGAAAAAGTGCCATGCAGGGGCACGTTCCTTTCCAACACGCATGCGTTTCCGACACCTCTGAAAGGGCAGAGCGCAAGTACTCAACAGTACATCCCGCCGTTGACGGCGAGAACCTGTCCTGTAATATACCCGGCTTCCGGGGAAGCCAGAAAAGCTACCGCTTGCGCCACGTCATCCGGAGTGCCGAGTCGTTTCAGGGGAATGCCCTCAGCATAACTCTCGCGGACTTCCTGTGACAGACCGGCCGTCATATCGGTTTCGATAAAGCCGGGGGCAACGGCGTTGACTGTAATATTGCGTCCTCCCAGCTCCTTGGCTGCGGATTTCGTCATGCCGATCAGACCGGCCTTGGCCGCCGAATAGTTCACCTGTCCGGCATTACCCATCTGACCGACTACCGAGGCAATATTGACGATTCTGCCGTATCGCTGCTTACTCATGATCTTGACGGCTTCGCGCAGACAGACGAAGGAACCCTTCAGGTTGGTCCGGATTACGCGGTCAAAGTCGTCATCCTTCATGCGCAGGAGCAGAGCGTCTCTGGTAATACCAGCATTGTTTACGAGCACGTCAAGTTTCACCTGATCCTTGATCCGATCCTTGAAGAATGCCTCGACGGCTTCTGCGTCGCTCACATCAAGCTGAAAGGCCTGGGCCTTGCCTCCGGCTGCAAGGATGCCGTCAACTACCGCAGCGGCCTCATCAGCCTTGCTGACGTAGGTTATGTACGTCTGATAGCCCTTGCGGGCCAGAACTTCCGCAGTAGCCCGCCCGATTCCCCGCGAGGCTCCGGTAATCAGAGCGGTAGAAAGCAGTTCGCTCATACAGTTCGCCTTATGAAAATCTTTTACTGGTTTTATCGCAGAAAGGGGAAGAATTCAATGCCGTGATCTCTAGATCTTCATATCATGCAACTACACTGCATTGGTTATTCTTTTTTAGTGCCGGGCGACTGCCGAATCGTTTCCGGAGAAAGTCAGAAACGGAGTAGAGCAGCCCCCCATGTGAAGCCGCCGCCGAAGGTGCTGAGGAGCACACGCATTCCCGGTTTTATCCTGCCGGCTTCCCATGCCTCACGGAGAGCGAGAGGAATGGACGCAGCGGACGTGTTGCCATGTTCATCGACATTGACGAAAATCTTGTCATGCTCCATGGCAAGACGAGACCCTACGGCTTCAATGATTCGCAGATTGGCCTGATGAGGAATGAACAGATCCACATCGTTCACGCCAAGGCCATTCTTTTCAAGAACTTCACGGCAGATGGCCGTAAGACTGCGGACGGCCATCTTAAAGACTTCCCGTCCCTGCATCTGGATATAAAAGTCGGGCTGTACCGGATCTTCAGGTTCATACCGTCGGGAAGAACCACCTCCCACCGTAAGCAGAAGATGCTGCGCTCCGTCGGCACAGCATTTCACGTCCTGAAGCTCTGCTTTTCCTGTTTGATCTCCGGCCGCAAGAATCATCGCCCCCGCGCCGTCCCCAAAAAGCACGCTGGTTCCACGATCCTGCCAGTTGATGCGTCGGGTCAGAGCTTCGGTGGCCACGAGAAGAATCCTGGCGTGGGGATCACTGGTCAGCAGACCGCGGGCCACCTCAAGTCCGTAGACAAAGCCGGAGCAGGCCGCACTGATGTCAAATGCCATCTTCCCGTGAATGCCCAGTTTACTGCTGATGATACAGGCTGTGCTCGGGCAACAGAGATAATCCGGAGTGCAGGTGGCGGTCAGCACATGAGTGATGGCATCGGGAGAGAGGCCGCTGTCCTTGAGGGCCTCAAGCGCCGCCTGCATGCCCGCATCGGAATTCTGTTCTCCGTCCGCAAGCATATGCCGGGCCCTGATGCCTGATCTGCTGACGATCCACTCGTCACTGGTGTCCACAAGGCGGGTCAGATCCTCGTTGCTGATACGCTGCGCTGGCGTATAGGCCCCAAAACCCAGAATATGAATAGCAGTCATGCGATATCCGTTAGGTTGAACGGGGTTAACAGGAACGCCCGTAACGGGTGAGTTCTTCGTTGGCGCTGATGGTCTCGATCAGTCGTTCGTTGGTACGCTTTTCCACGAACAGCACCGCCATTTTGGTGGCACTGCATATGGCCTTGGCGTTGGAACGCCCGTGGCAGACTATGGAGATGCCCTTCAGACCGAGAAGGGGAGCACCGCCGTATTCGGCGTAGTCAACGACTTTCGCGAAGCGTTTGAGTGCCGATTTGGCGAGCATGGTCCCAAGTTTGGGCAGGAAACCGGAGTTCAGAAGCTCCCGCTTCAGGACGCGGCTCAAAGACGTGGCCAGCCCCTCGCTCAGTTTCAGCGCTACATTGCCGACGAAACCATCACACACGGCCACATCAACATCTCCAGTAAAAATGTCACGCCCCTCGATGTTGCCGATGAAATGCAGATTCTGCGCCAGCTTGAGCAGTTCGTAGGCTTCCTTTACCTGGGAGTTGCCTTTTCCTTCCTCTTCTCCGATGCTGACAAGCCCCACAACAGGATTTTGCCGTGCCAGGATGTCAGTGGCAAAGGCGCTGCCCATCAGGCCGAATTGAAAGATATTGTACGGCTTGCAATCGACAGTGGCCCCTACGTCCAAAAGAACGACCGGTTTTTTTTCAGTGGGAAGAACGGAGGCGAGAGCCGGGCGTTCCACTCCGGGAATGCGCCCCATGATAAACATGCCGCAGGCTACGGAAGCGCCGGAATGCCCCGCGCTGACTACTCCGTCGGCGGCTCCGTCCCTTACAAGGCGGCACGCCACCTGAATGGAGGCGTTCTTTTTACGGCGTAGAATGTCCGAAGGTTTTTCGTCCATGCCCGCTACTTCAGGGGCATGGACGATTTCCAGATCAATGCCGCTGGGGGCAAGACTGGAAAGCTGCTCGTCAATAATGGCTTCGTTCCCCACAAGGAGAATTTTGGCGCCTGTTTGTCGAGCCGCCTCGATAGCTCCCGGGACAACCACGGAAGGTCCGATATCTCCTCCCATGGCGTCGACGGCAATGGTAATCTGCTTATTGCTGGTCATCGCTGGTCTTCTGTTCAACGACCTGACGGCTGCGGTAGGTGCCGCAGCTGGGGCAAGCCGCATGAGGAACCGTGGGCGCTCCGCAGGTGCAGTAAACGACGGTGGGAGTGGCTACGCGATCGTGGGAACGGCGCATGCCCTTCTTGGAATGAGATTTTTTGCTCTGTTGTACAGCCATGATGGCACTCCTTCAGTTCGGCATGGTACCGATGTTTTGTTTCATTGCCCGCTCAGGATCCCGCCTACCTAATGCAGTTTTGAGGAAAAGACAAGAACGGGAAATAACACTTAGTTTCTCTTTATTTTGAGTCCGCGCAGGGCGGCCAGACGCGGATCACCTTCCTCCCTGATACAGGAGCAGGTTCCATCATTAAGATTTTTACCGCACTGGGGGCATAGTCCCTTGCAGTCAGGACGGCACAAGGGCTTGACGGGAAGGGACAGAACAAATTCTTCCCATAGCAGACCCGCCAAACTGATTACAGGAGCGCCGTTCGCCGCCTTTTTGACGATCAGTTCGTCAGCCTCGCTGTCGAAGCTTTTTTCCGCTTCTTCATTCTCGGCATCAGGGTACGGCTCGAAACTGTCGAAGCTGCCGTTTATGCTCAGTATGGCGTCCTCGGCGCACCGATTACAGGGAACTGCAACCTTTCCGGTCAGATGTCCGCGAACAAGGCAGCCATCATCCTGAGGCAGCAGAGTCACCTTACCTTCCAGAGGTTCGAGGATACGGCAATCCATTCCGCATTCGGAAATAGGCCCCGTCCACACGGCCTGGTCATCAACGATGAATGTCTGACCTTCCGGAGCAAGGTTGTTCAACAATATTTCATAAGCCGCCATAATCACCTCGTGAACGGGTCTCCTTACCTGCTTGCTGCCGAACTGTCAAGCTTGAAACAGCACCCTCCAAGTAAGGACTTGAGAAGGGAGGCTTCAAGTTTTTCTTTAAACCGGAAGTCCGGATCAAGCGGAAAGACCGGATTGGGAAAAGGCCGGGGAGACATATTTTCCCCGGCTGTAAAGACTCCAGTGCAATCAGCGGGCAAGTACACGTTTAAAACCATCCGCCGAACGGCTGATCACATCATCGCTGACGCAGAAAGAGAGCCGGAAATGGCCTGGACCTCCAAAACCGGACCCCGGAACGGCGAGAATTCGTTCTTCGGCCAGTTTGCTGACGAACGCGACATCATCCCCTCCAGGAGCTTTGGGGAAGAAATAGAAGGCTCCTCGCGGCATCTGGAACTCATAGCCTGCGTCACTCAGGATATCGGCCATCATCTGACGGCGGCGCGCATAGACGGAGACGTCCACCTGCGCTCCCAGCGCTCCGGCCATGATCTGCTGGCCGATGACCGGAGGATTGACAAAGCCGAGAATACGATTGGCGAGCGTGAGTGCAGCCATCAACTGGCTGCGTTCTTCAAAAAGGGGAGAGAGCGCGACATACCCGAGGCGCTCCCCGGCGAGGGACAAATTCTTTGAGAAGGAACTTGCCGCGACGGCATAGGGGTACATGGGCAGCAGACTGGGGACCTCCGCGCCGTCAAAGGTCAGGAAACGGTACGGTTCGTCGGCAATGAGATAAATGGGACGCCCGTTTTGCTTCGAAGCCCGGGACAGGAGTTCCGTCAGGGCTTCCAGCTCGGCGCGGGTGTATACGGCTCCGGTAGGGTTGTGCGGGGAATTGATGATCATGGCGCGGGTCTTGGGCGTAATGGCTGCGGCCGTCGCGTCGATGTCCAGTGCAAAGGTATCAGGCAAGGTGGGAACAGTCCGGAAGGCGCCACCGTGGTTGCCCACATAAAAGCCGTACTCCACAAAATAGGGGGTGACGGAAAGCACTTCGTCTCCGGGTTCAAGTATCGCTTTAAAAATGGCGTTGAGTGCCCCGGCCGCGCCACAGGTGAGAATCACATCTCCGGCGGTCAGCCGGATTCCATGTTCTTGGGAAAGATGTGCGGCCAGTTTTTCACGGGCCCAGCCAAATCCGGCATTGGGCATATAACCGAGACTGAAAGGTTCATCCACATGCTCGGCAAAAGAACGCAGAGTCTTTCCCACTGCAGGAGGTGGAGGAAGATCCGGGTTGCCGAGGCTGAAATCGCATACGGCATCTTCGCCGTACTGCTGCTTGAGCTGAATTCCCGCCTCGAACATGCGACGAATCCAGGAACCGTTTTCAATTGCTGAACGCATTTGAGTGCTGATTACATTCATGGCTTCTCCATCTGTTGCCCGTGGAGCCTGTAGCTTCTCCGGAAAGTAAACATGCGATCTTGAACCATCAGAATATACTCCATGGATGCGCCACCTGCCAAGCGCAAAAGAAGGGATAAAGGATCAATCGACCGTCATTGGCATTATGCCCAGAGGTGGCCGTCCCGCGGCAGGTCAAGCATTTCAGCCGGGTATCCAGGGTTGCACATCCTGTCAGACTGTGACTGTCCAGACCGCGGACGTAGTCTTTTTGCTCTCAGGAACGGCGGCAGAGAACGGCCAGCGGCATACGAGCGGAGAGTGTTTGCAGCAGGGACGAATATGAAGACTAAGAAAAACACGACCAGCACATGATTTCAACATGTTAGCATGATGAATAAATGAAAAGGCATCTCGCCAGTATTGACGGAGGTGCGAGAGGTGGTTATTTGCCCTGAAATAGTAGAAGTGCATCCTAACCTGCGAGTCTCCTGGAGGCTGGCGTCCGTTTCCGAAGTAAGTCCGCTGTCGCCAGGAAAGATATCGTGTTGGGGTGGAGCTTTCTTTTTTGTGTATGCTGTTGTGCAATATCAGCATATTGGAGTGGAAGCGAATATCGGAGACTTTCTCCGGTGAATCCTTTCCCTCTGTTGGCATGTTGCTCCGACAAAGACCGGAACATTAACGGAAGAAGAGAGAACGATCATGTCCTTTTCGTGGAAAAAAGCTTTCAGCCATGGAAAATTTCCGTGGTCTTCCACGTCCGGATTTTCGGATATCGTGATCATATCTTCTCTTAAGGAGCTCAAGCATTTTCTGGACGCCGTTCATATCAAGTTCTGTCTCCTCAAGCCATTCTGCGAGCAGAAGGATTATCCTCTGGTGGAAACGCGGGATCTGCTCCCCTCCTTTGAGGCCGAACTCTGGGAGTACAAGGGACTTCCAGGTTTCTCAATGGTGGCTTTTGACAGACAACTGGAGAGTTTTAACGAGATTTTTCAATATGATATTCTGCATCCGGTTTTGAGTGGCGTTGGCGTAGGGGAAGGGGATTCATGTCCTCTGGAGACCCACGTCATTGCCCGCAACGTCCAGACATTCCTGAGCCGTCTTCCCAAAAAATTACAGGATCCTTTCCGGGAAGAATTCCGGAGAGTGGATACCGCCGTGCTCGACTTCTATCCCGTGTTGATGCCCTACCTGCTCAATATGGATAGGGCGCACGTCTTTGCTTCTGACAGCTATGGTCATTTTCATCTGGCGGGCATCTTTGCTTCTTTCCCTTCCGATATTGATGGAGAGTTGAAGCGTTTCGGTCTGCGCATCGGCAAGTTCAAGATCGGCGACAATGAGATGTATGAACGCAACCGGCAGTTTGTATATCAGTTTCTCATGGAGCTGTACGGGTTTCCCGTTGCCTCCGAGCGTAGAACGTCTGCGGCTCTTTTTTCCCGTCGTCTGCACAAGATGGGAGAACGCTTCCTGATTCGCGTTCTGGGCCAGTCCGATCGTACGATCACCACAATCTGGAATAATGGGGAGAACCGTCTGTATCCCCGGGTAGAGAAGGTAGCTCTGGTGAGTCTGGAACCAGAGCAGAAGGAGCTTTTCCGAATTTGTGACGAAGGCGGCTTTTTTGTAGATAGAGACAGACGTGTAGTCATTGTACGTCTCCTGTACAAACAGCACAGATTCAATGCGGACAATGTGAGGCAGGATCGCGCGTTGTCCGTGGAGTCTCAGGAAATTATCCATCCTTTGTCCGGAGCCATTCTTTCGGGCATCAATCTCGTCAAGGATACGAGCACGATGATCCTCCGCCTCAACGATATCGTGCGGGGGGAATACGTAGGACGGGTCATCTACAAGCGAACGGAACTTGTGGAGAATACGGATACGGAAGAAAAGAGGCTGAAATTTTTGTTTGCATGGCTGTCGAAGAACCAGCGGCGTATCATTGGCTACAGCGATGAATTTTACGCCAGTACGATCAAGGTGCTGGATGCCTATTTGCGCGATGAAGCCAATCAGGATTCCTTTGAAATGATGCATGAGCTGCATCACGAGGTCCTTGCCAAATATGCTTATATCCGGCAGGCGCGTACGGTACGTTATCTTGAGGATATCATTTCCCGAAATTATCGGGGGGAACGTCTGTCCTACGGGCGTATGCTCAGTGAGGCCGTGGATCTGCTCCGTGACCTGAAGTTTGAACTCGCGAATTACTTTGATCCGCTGGTACAGAGCGTATTACACAACATAGAAAGAATATTGGACGATCGATACCTGCTCAGAAAATACATCCGGGTTCCGGAGGAGAAACTTTCAGCAAATGGGCTGGAAATCCGGAAGAATTACCGCAGGCTGATCAGTCTGCGGGATGAGTTCGCCTCCATTCAGAAGTCGAGAAAAAACGTTTCACCGGAATAGATCATTGGGGAGTTTCCGTCATGAATCTGCAGGATATTCCCGCGCCGCCGGACTGGTCCGACGCGCGAACTTTTTTTATGCCTCCTGAAGCATGGAAGGAGCCATATGAACTTGACGCGGTTGAAAGTCATCACCTGACGCGTGTTCTGCGCATTCGGGAGGGGGAGGAAATCCGTGTCCTGGACGGAAAGGGGCGCGAGGGACTTTTTCGCGTGGCTTCCTGCCGCAGAAACAAGGTTCTGTTGCAATTTTTGCAGGACTGGCGTTATCCGGAACCGCAATCACGCGTTATTTTGGCGGCGGGCTGGACCAAGGCTGCCAGACGGGGATGGATACTTGAAAAGGCAGTCGAGTTTGAAGCTGCCGGCATCTGGTTGTGGCAGGCGGATCGGAGTCAATTTCCCGTTCCCGGAGACATCAAGGATTCCTGGCATGGACAGCTTGTTGCCGGGGCCAAGCAGTGCAGGAATCCCTGGTTGCCGGAATTGCGCACGCTGCCCGGAGGTGTGACCGAATTACGGACTCTTGCCGAATCCTTTCCCGATGCAACAAAACATGTGCTGGTGGAAAACGGATATGAGGCCGTGATCTCGTTGACTCCGGATGTTCTTGGAAAGCCTGGGACGAACATTTGCGTAGTTGGTCCGGAGGGGGGCTTTACGACCCGGGAGGTTGAAGAGTTGCGCTGTGCCGGTTTCTTGCCGGCTACTCTTGGAGAACGCGTTCTTCGTTGGGAGACTGCTGCCATGCTGTGCCTGGGACTGCACTGGTGGAAGCGGCAGCTGCCGCAGGACTGAAGAGCTGAGCAGACGGGCATGGGGAGAATCCGGACTGGATTTTTGCTTTTGGGAATGGTCCCAATAAGGAAGAGGTCAATATCTTTTGGATATTGACCTCTTTTCTCAAATTCTTTCCTTCGATCAGCTTTCGAAGGATTCAGTTCCTGTCTTAAGAGTGCTTTCGCCTTCTTCAAACGGTTCGGAGTACAACTCTCCTTCAAGTTTGGTGACCAGTACAGCGCCGGTGGCGTCGCCAAGAACATTGAGGGAGGTACGGATCATGTCGAGGATACGGTCGATGCCGGCAATGAGCGCGATGGCTTCGAGGGGAATCCCCACCTGAGTGAACACTATACTGACCATAATGAGTCCGGCTCCCGGAACTCCGGCCGTACCAATGGAGGCGAGGAGTCCCATCAGCAAAACAGTGAGCTGGTCGGCCAATGTCAGCGGGATATTATAAATTTCGGCGGCAAATACGGCAGCTACGCCCATGTAGATGGCGGTACCGTCCATATTGATGGTGTTGCCGAGCGGAATGGAAAAGCTGGCCACACTTTTGGTTGCACCGAGTTTCCTGACGGACTGCAGATTGGCGGGGAGAGCCGCAGCGCTGGAGCAGGTCGTGAAGGCGATGAGCCAGGGGCTGAAAATACCCTTGTAGAATTTGGACAGGGGCATGCGGACGACGAATGCGACCAAAGGCGTATAGCAGATGAGTACATGAATAACGCCAGCGACAGCAACGACGGCGATGAGCTTGCCGAGAGGCAAAAGCACGGCGAGGCCATACTGGCTTACCGTATAGGCCATAAGGCCGAATACGCCGATGGGGGCATACATCATGACCATGTTGGTCATACGGATCATGACGTCGCCCGTGAGTTCAAAGATGCGCAGCAGGGGTCTGCCCGTTTCACCCAGAGAACTGAGAGCGAAACCAAAAATGACGGCAAAGAAGATCACCTGCAGCATATTGCCCTTGGCCAGTGCATCAATGGGGTTCATGGGCACGATGGCGAGCAGGGTATCCACCAGCTTGGGAGGGTTAACGTTGGCGGCCTTGAGTCCTTCCGTGGAGAGATCCAGTCCGATGCCGGGCTGAATAATATTTGCAAGGACCAGACCGATAAGAACGGCAAGACCGGTGGTTGCGAAATAATAGATGATCGTCTTGCTGGCCACGCGCCCCAGTTTGCTGAGGTCATGAATGCCCGCGGCCCCTGCTATAATCGTGGAGAGGACCAGCGGAACGACGACCATGCGGATCAGGGTGATGAACAGCTGACCGAAAGGCCGCAGATAGGTTCCGGTAATTTCCGCGGAAGCAAGGCTTCCCACGATGACGCCGAGAACAAGGCCAAGCACCATTTGCATCGGCAGGCTCATCTTTCGTGATGCCATAATTCCCCCTCTGGTTATTTTTTGATTCCATAGGCCAGATAGTAGGCCATTCCTACGAACAGGCCTCCCCCTATAATATTGCCAAGGGTGACGGGCAGGAGGTTTCCAATGAGGAAACCATACCAGTCGAGCCGGAGCAGTGCTTCCGGGGACAAGCCGGAAGCGACCGCCCATGCCGTATTGGCCTTGGCAAAGATTCCTGCGGGAATATAGTACATATTCGCCACCGAGTGCTCAAAACCCGAAACAATGAACAGAAATATGGGGAAAAATATGGCAAGGCACTTGCCTGCCATGTCCATGGCTCCATAGGCCATCCATACAGCAAGACAAACGAGCCAGTTGCACATGATGCCGAGATAAAGGGCGGCCCAAAACGGTAGTGCTGTCTTGCCTGCCGCGATGCGGATAGTCATGCCTCCGAGCAGGTTGTCGCCCTGAGAAAAGAGACCGGACTGCACCATCATATGGGCGACGAACAATGCGCCGATCATGTTGCCTATGTAAACGAAGAACCAGTTTCGCAACACGGTCCGCAGGGACAGCCTGCCTCCGGCGACGCCCATGAGCATCAGTGTATTGCCTGTAAAGAGCTCCCCTCCGGCAATCAGGACGAGCATCAACCCGGTGGGGAAGACGGCTCCGGCAAGCGCCTTTCCGATTCCATAAGTGTCCGGGGATGCCAGAAGATTGAAGGCAGCCATATTTGAACCTTCTGCAGCGAAGGCGATAAAGGCCCCGGCCAGAATTCCGAGGAGCATGGTCCTGCATGCGGACAACGATGCCTTGGTGATTCCTGTTTCAACAGTTGCCGCGCAAATTTCGACAGGTGTGTAGATATTTCTGACTGCCATATGCTGTTCTCTGATTCCTTGTAGTGCCATCCTGAAGCCATGCCGTCTGGCATTACGCCATAAGTAAAGAAAAAGTCAAGAAAATATGTATGTTGGTTCATTTTTATGGAGTTTTCCGGGAGATTACAGGCAATTGCGGACTTGAAGGTATTCTGCTGGGGACGACCACTGTCTGATCGTCGCCGGCTCTGTCATGCAATACGGAAGAGTCTGGACGGATCTTTTCACATGGGGAAATTCTCTTTGCAGATTTTTGCGGAAAAGCGCTTGGTTTTCAGATTCCTCTCAGGTTAAGGTGAGACAGGAGGACGCATATGCGACTTGTCTTGTTATTCTTACTGATGGTTCTGGGCGTGCCGGGTCCGGCCATGGCAGTAAAGCTCGTTTTTGTAGGCGACATCATGGTGCATCAGGATCAGCTGGATAGCGCCCGCGTTGGCGATACATATGATTTTAATCCCCAGTTTCAGTTCATCGCGCCTTTCCTTTCAGGGGATATGGTCATCGGCAATTTTGAAACGGTTCTGAGGGGCCGGCCTCCCTATACTGGATATCCTGCCTTCAATACTCCGGACAGCTTGGCCGAAACGCTTAGAGAAAGCGGTTTTACGACGTTGCTTCTGGCCAATAATCATATTTTTGATCGCGGCGTTCAAGGCGCCGTGCGTACACGGGATATCCTGCAGAAGAAGGGGTTTGAGGTAACGGGTCTGTTCCCTCCCGGGGAAGAAGCTCGACCGCTTCTTGTCGAGCGCGGAGGTATGCGCATCGGAATCGTCAGCGGAACGTATGGTACGAATGCGGGGTTGAGGGGAAAGCAGCTGCAGGGGGTAATCCTGTACACTCTGGATGAGCAGAGGCTTGCCGAAGATGTGCACAGGCTGCGGGAGGAGGGCGCCGATATCATCATCGGTGCGTTTCACTGGGGTAATGAATACCAGACGACTCCCAACGCCGCTCAGAGGAAGCTGGCTGCCGTTGGCTTCGAGCTGGGCATCGATCTTATTGTGGGGACACACCCCCATGTACTGCAACCCATGGAACGGATTGACGCCGGAAGCAAGACGCAGTTTGTGGCATGGTCGCTCGGCAATTTCATCTCCTGTCAGCGAACTGTTCCACGTGAACGGTCCATTGTTCTCAGCGTGGAGTTCAAACAATCAATGCTGGATCGGTCATGGGTGCTGCAGAGCGTGCGCCTGCTGCCTATCTGGGTAGAAAAGGTACGCACACCGGAAGGACGATATTTTATTACCATCCACCCGGCGCTTCCGGCATCCTTCGCAGCTGCCGAAGGCGTGAGGGACGAGGTTCTGGATGAAAAACTGGAACAGATCAATTCGGAAATACTGTCATTTTTCGATATAGACGGGTTACCTGACGCTGAAGGTTTTTATACTGTATATGAGCGGTGACACGAATCTGGGGAGTGTCCGGTATTGCTCGCCATGTTGTTCAACGTCCGACAACGGCGGCAATCAGGGGGATGCTGTCGCGAAGAATAGTGGTCACCTTTTCGGCGTTATTCTGGAAAACACGGCAGATTTCCTCCCAGCTTACCGGGTGCTCGTCGCATTTCCAGCAGTCATAATCGGTAGACATGCCTATGGCAGCGTACGGGATGCCGAGTTCATTAGCGAGTATCGTCTCTGTGGCGATGGACATATTGATAATATCCGCGCCCCAGCTGCGGAACATGCGTGATTCGGCGCGAGTGGAAAAGCGTGGGCCTTCAATGGTGATTACAGTACCTGCGGGGTGAAAGGCATAGCCACGTTCGCTGCAGGCACGGATGAACACCTCTCTCAGTTGCTGGTCATAAGGATCGGCCATAGGCGTATGAACAGCCGCATGAGGACTGAAATATTCATGATAGGTCATTTTGCGCTGTCTGGTAAAATCTATGAACTGGTCGATGATCACCAGATCGCCGCGTCCTATCTCTTCGCGTAGAGATCCCACGGCGGTCGTCGCAAGAATGTGTGTGCAGCCCGCATTCCTGAGTGCCTGAACGTTGGCGCGATAATTCACCGCCGAAGGGGAGAGCGTATGATTGCGCCCGTGTCTGGCGAGCAGGGCTACGGGGACGCCTTCAATGTCGCCTTCCCGAATGGGAGCAGAGGGTTCTCCCCATTGCGTTCCCGAATACGTGTCTCGCGCATTGGAAAGAAAGTCCGGGTTGTCCAGTCCGCTGCCGCCGATGATTCCTACTTTTACAGTCATGCCGATTCCTTTCTAGTGTTGATGGAGCCGTTTATTCTCAGCTGACTAAATGCGTTACACCATGGTTCCGTCGTTTACAGGGCGGACAGAATGTTTTCCCATGTACATTTTATCGTAGGACCGAAAAAGACAAGGCCATCCTGATGTCCGGCCAGTACGAAAAATCCGCTTTTCACATTCATGGAAGAGACCAGTCGGCGGACGGCCTGCGCCAGTTCCGGGGTTCCATACGCAGCCGTAACCGGCGTTTGCGGGGCAACAGGCAGATAACGGGAGAACAGGGCAGGACTGTGGACATGAATGACGCAGCGAATGGGGAAAGACTCGTTATCCGATAGCATGGGAAAAGCAGAGTAGACGGCGGCATGGGTCATGGACTCGGATGATGCCCGCATCGGCCCCGTAGAACAAACCTGGTTCCTTTCCGGGCAGGCTTGACGCACAAGGCAGTAGCCGTTGCGTCCCAAGACCCTGGGCTCGCCCGTGCCGCTGCCGCTGATTATGAAGGTCCCGTGTGCGAGATACAGGGAAAGGTTGCCAAACCCTATCCCGGTCGGCATGCTCCCGATCAGGTTCAGATCGTGGAGCCTCGTTCGGGCTTCATCCAGCTCTGTGACCAGTTCCAGAATCTCAGAAATCCGTTCAGACGCGCATACAGAGGTCAGTGCGTCTTCAAGTTCTGCAGCGACGTGCTCTACGCGGTATTTGATCACACCTTCCTTGTCCGGCAACTCAGCCTCATTCTGACGTATCGAAGTCATGAGCATGGGAAGGCCTCAGGAAAAAGCTCTGCAATTCCGGCCTCGGAAGCTGAGCACAATCCGCGTTCGCAGAGCAGACCAGTGATCAGGCGGGCAGGAGTCACGTCAAAGCTCCAGTTTCGTGCCGTGCTTCCCTCCGGCCCAATGCGCACTGTCGTTGGGGTCCCGCATGAAGATATGCCCGTTACAGTCAAAACTTCCTCAGGATTTCGTTCTTCAATGGGAATATCCCGATCGTCGGAAAGACTAAAATCAAAAGTGGATGAGGGGAGCGCCACGTAGAAGGGAATCGCGTTGTCTGCTGCGGCCAGTGCCTTGAGGTAGGTGCCTATCTTGTTGGCTACATCGCCACGCCGGGTAACTCGGTCCGCTCCGGTAATGACCATATCCACCTGGCCACAATACATCAGATGACCGCCTGCATTGTCCGTAATAATGTCATGCGGGACTCCGTGGCGTGCCAGTTCCCATGCCGTGAGGCTTGCCCCCTGATTCCGGGGGCGGGTTTCATCCACCCAGACGTGAACGGGGATTCCCGCGTCATGAGCTGCATAGATGGGAGCGAGCGCCGATCCATAGTCCACGAAAGCCAGCCAGCCGGCATTGCAATGCGTCAATATGTTGACCGTATTGCCTCCCGTCGCCATACGTCTGATTATTTCCAGCCCGTGTTCTCCAATCAGACGGCATGCCTCCGCATCTTCATTTGCGATTGCCTCGGCCGTTCGTCGGGCCATGTAGCTCTTTTCTTTCCCATGCACGGAGGTTACGGCCTGAATCTGGCGTTCCACGGCCCAGGAAAGATTTTTGGCTGTCGGCCTGGTCGCCTGCAATAATTGGCCCGCGCGGCAAAACGCCGCATTGAATTTCGAGTCTTCGGAGATTCCCATGTCAAGAATCTCCCTGGCCGCCAACCACATGCCATAACCTGCCGTCACTCCGATCAGACCGGCTCCACGGACAAGCATGTTGCCGATAGCTTCTTGAACTTCCTCGAAAGTATGCAGAGTCGCTACCTCAAAGGAATGGGGAAGACGCAGCTGGTCAATGACCCTGAGCTTGTCAGCCTCATCAATCCAGATGGTTCGATAATGGACTCCATCAATATTCACAGATGTACTCCGGGAAAAGGTCACGACAGGAAGGCTGGACCCGCACTCTCATACCTTGGCAGCCCCTGAGGACAAATACGTATCTCAAGATATGTCAAATGAAAAGAGCGTCGCGTTCAGTCTGAACGCGACGCTCTCGGAATTACATGCACTGCCGGTGCTATCGGGCGCCCTTCGGGAACAAAATGACTCCGATTGTTTTCAGGACAATCTTGATGTCCAGTAGGAGCGACATATTTTTAGCGTAATAGAGATCGTATTCCAGCTTTCGGCGTGAATCGTCAACGGAAGAGCCGTAGGGATAACAGACCTGAGCCCAGCCGGTGACGCCTGGTTTGACGGCATGTCTCAGACTGTAGAAAGGAATTTCCTTTTCCAGCTCCTCAACAAATTCCGGACGTTCTGGGCGCGGCCCTATAAGGCTCATTTCCCCTTTCAGCACATTCCAGAGCTGGGGCAATTCATCGATGCGAGTTTTTCGGATAAATTTGCCGACTTTTGTCACTCTGGGATCCGACTTCATTGCCCATACAGCTCCATTTTTCTCCGCGTCATTTCGCATGGAACGAAACTTGAATACGGTAAAAGTCTTTCCGAACAGACCAACCCGGCGCTGGCTGTAGATGACAGGGCCAGGGGATTCGAAGCGTACAGCCAATGCCGCCAGCAGCATGATCGGCGAGGTGCACACAAGCAGGATGAAGGCGGCACAAAGGTCCAGAACCCGCTTCATACGGCGGAGGGAGCCACGGGTATTCAGAGAAAAGCCTTCTTCCGTGAGCAGCCATTCAGAGCTGATCTGAGATACTGGAAGGCGATGCACCATATGTTCGCAGAAGGAACGGACGTCGACGATCATCTGGCCGTGCAGCTTGGCCTGAAGCAGCGTCTCCGCAATTTCTTCGTCAATGGGAGCGTCAGGCAGAAGCACTATCATGGTCACATTATGGGCACGCGCCAGCTCCTCTACCTGCATGGGGGTTCCAAGATAGGGAATGCTCTTCGCACTGTCGCAATCGCTGACATAGCCGATTATGTCCGCATCATTCATGGATTCGGCAAGTGTCTGCTGTACTTTTCCCGCACGATCGGTCCCTACAAGAAGCACACGCGGGCGGTGCACGAAACGACCGATATGCCGATAGTACAGCGCACGCCAGCCAAGGCAGAACAAAAGGCATAGCGTAAACAGCAATATCAGGGTTTCCCGGTCAAATCTCCAATTCTGGAACGCATAAAATGCCGTAGCCGAGCCTATTGCACCGAGAACAAAGGCTACGAGGACACGACCGATCGTATCCCGGAAGTCTTCGGCGCCGATGTTGTACGCATCAAGGACATAGAAGAAAAAGAGATAGGCGGCTACGGTGAACAGTGAAGCGCCGGTATAGTCGTCAAGAACGGACAGGTCCGCAGGCAGGGTGAAGTAACCGGTGATTCCCAGTGCTACCAGAATGCACAACGCATCCAGCGCCTTAAAAAGCCCCTTGCGGTAACTGCTGATAAGCAAGACAAACTCCTTTGTATCCGGGGGTCATTCCCGGGCATGCTTGAATCGTTCCCCATGCTTTCATCTTATGCAGACATGCGGGGAAAGAGTCAAATAAGCCTCATTTCCTTCAAAATAAGATCGGCGGCCTTGCGGGCGTCCAATTCGTTTTCGGCAATTAGTCGGCCCTGTCGTCCCATTTCGACGGCCAGAGCGCGGTCGTCCAGAAATTTCAGCATGGCGGCAGCCAGAGCCTGAGGATTGCGTACCGGGACCAGAAGTCCGTTGCGTCCCGGGACAACCACGTCGCGGCATCCCGGAACATCCGTAGCCACAATGGCCCGGCCCATGCTCATGGCTTCCATCAGCGAACAGGGCAGGCCCTCCCGCCAGGAGGGCAGTACAACGACTTCGGCTTCCGCAACATAGGGGCGAACATCCCGCGTCACACCCAGATAGGAGAGAATGCCTTCGTGCTCCCATTCCTGAATCGTGCTCATGGGCACTCCTCCCAGGGAAGGTTCAGGGGCGCCGAGCAGACAAAAGCGGGCTTCGGGATGACTACGCTTCACAATGCGTGCCGCCTCAGCAAATTCGTAGAGTCCCTTGGCTTCGAGCAATCTTCCCACAAGAAGAAAAACCGGAGCGCCCTCAGCGTACGGGGCTTGAGAAAAGTGCGCCGTATCGACTCCCGTACCCTTGGTGAGGAGCACTCTGGCCCCCAAGGGCAGACAGTGCCATTGCCGGAATGTTTTTACATCATCGGTATTCTGAAAAAACACGGTCTGGCTGCAGGAAAGAGCAATGCGATAGAGCAGAGCAGCCAGATATGTCAGAGCCTTTTTGAGCGGGGAATCTGCCTCGAACATGTAGCCGAGACCGGTAATCATGGCGTAACGAGCGCGCGTTCCTGCAAGAGCCGCCATCGGCAAACCGTAGATGACGGATTTGATGGTGGAGGAGTACAGAATATCCCCTTTAATTTCCTTAAAGATGCGATACAGCGCGACACATGTCTTCAGATCACGAACAGGGTTCAGCCCCTTGTTGTCTAACGGATAGTTCCAGACATCTGCTCCCAGGCTGCGCAGGGTCGCTTCCGCCTCAGCATCCCCTCCGGGGACGAGACAGGTGACCCGGTGCCCTTCTTCACGAAGACGCATGATGAGCACACGCCAGAAATTGACCAGAAAACCGGCCTTATTGTTCATAATAATGACGTTCATGGACGTCTCATAGCAATTTGCCGTGAGAAAAGGAAGAGGAAACGGAACGGGGAACGGCCTATAGGCGTTATAGGCCGTTATAACAGCATAATATTGAGCAGTTATTGGCTCGGCAGTTGTTCTCTCCGAAAAGTATCCGCTTACTGCTGCCCGGCCCCGTCGTCTAGAACGCCCCTTGGCAGGAATGACCGGGAGGTATTCCTGTTTCGGGTGCCGGATGGGAGTACAGCTCCTTCAGCCTTTTCTTTTTCTGATTTTTCCTGTCGAAACAGACGGCCATGCACTACTGTGTTTGTCCCAAAACGGCCGTTCAGCGCATCCATGGTCCTGTCCAGCCTGTCGCGTCGCTCATCCACCTCCTCCAGACTGTTTTCGAGAGGAAGAAAAAACTGGCGGTCTCCTGAAGAGAACTTGGAGACGCCCACGCCGATAAGCCTGACCTTGCCCTGAAGTGCAAGCGCATCCAGCAGGGTGCAAGCTGTCTCGTAAATGGTTTCTGTAGCGCAGGTTGGAAGCGGGAGAGTTGTCCTGCGCGTAATAATTCGAAAGTCAGCATATTTGACTTTCAGAGTGACGACTCGTCCACGCAGACCCTGTCTGCGGAGAGAGCGGCCCACTCGATCCGCGTGGCGGAAGATCCAGTTTTTAAGGAATTCGATGTCCCGCGTGTCTTCTACAAATGTAGTTTCCGCACTTTCGGATTTGGGTGCTGTTTCAGGTTCCACATTCCGAGGATCCATACCCTGAGCCCTTTCCCAAAGGATAACGCCATGCTTGCCGAAACGACGTTCCCAGAAAGAACGAGGGTACCGGATGGCCTCGCCGCAAGTGCGAACTCCGATTTCCTCAAGAGCCATAAGCTGACTTCGCCCTACGCCGGGAATTCGTTGTATCGGCAGCTTGCTCAGGAATTCGGTCATGGCATCAGGATAGAGAACCGTGAGACCGTCAGGTTTATGCATGTCCGAAGCGATCTTGGCCAAAAACTTGACCGGGGCCAGCCCGATGGAGCAGGTCAGGCCGCCCGTTTCCGACAGAACCCGCTCCTTGAGGGTTCGGGCCATTTTTTCCACGGGTCCAAACAGGCGTTCAAGTCCAGTGGCATCCAGATAGGCCTCATCCACGGAGGCCTGTTCCACCCGGGGAGAGCAGGCGTGCAATATGGACATGACTCGACGGGACATTTCGACGTAACGGGTCATACGTACAGGCATGAATATGGCATGTGGACAGCGCCGCCGGGCCTCGGTAATAGGCATGGCCGAATGGATGCCAAATCGTCTGGCTTCATAGGAAGCCGCACTGACCACACCGCGGGTGCCTCCGCCCCCGACTACGACGGGTTTGCCTTTCAGTTCTGGATGGTCCATTTGTTCTATAGATGCATAAAAGGCATCCATATCAACGTGCATTATCCATCTGTTCATGTATTACTCTTATTTTTTTGAAAATATCTGATATATTCAAGCATGATTCCACGGTTTTGCTACCTTGTTGCCAACCTGAAAGCTTTTTGCTTGGGATAGCTTTTCCTCATCACCTCTCATAAACAGGGTCCAACTACAAGAGTCCATTGGAGTGACTTGGAGGGGATCCTCGTCGAGCGTCACGTTGAGAAACAAGCTGGCGGCATCTTTCTTTCATGTGCACCTCCGGGGAGCCTGGTTAGCAGGACAGGAGTATCCCTGTGAAAGCATCGGAGTCAGCAGTACTCGGTGAAAAACGATTTACCAAGTTGGAATGCAGTGGATCTGATGGGATGCATTAATTGGGATGCATACAATAAAGAGTGGCAGGAATGAACGGAGACATGATAGCCAGGGGTGCAAATGATCCTCAACTGTAGCTCAATATATGGAAAAAGCTGTAAAAATATCGAGTGCAACGGATGAATCTTGAGTCGTTGGGGAATGGATGCGGGAGCATGCGGCATGTCGCCAGGTGGTAAATATAATATGCCAATGCAAGAAGGGGGATGTCCCTTTCTGCCTATCATAGGCGCAGGTTTCTTGAGAAGATGGAATCTCAGACCAGCACCCATCCGTCAGATAGATGGGTACTGGCCTGCAGTTTGATGTTGTCTTGTTATATACTATAAAATTTCAAGAACTTTTACGTCGACCTTGGGGGCTTCCATGAAGTCCTTGTCGACCTTGCCGGACAGACGTACTTTGGTCTGAGGGGTAACGGTCCGGCCAGCGAAAAGCCCAAAATCGATCTCCACAATCATTTCACCTGTGGAGTCCTTGAAAACATATTTGTCGTCGCTGCCCGCCACTCGCTGGATGATGTTTCCGGTAAGAACGACGCGGGCATCATCCCGGCTTTTTTGGGCGTTGGCTACTGTATCGGCCTCAATGCCGGTGGTTGGTCCCTGGAAGCCTCCTCCTTGAGTCGTATCCGGTCCCTGAAAGCCGGCTACGGCCATGGCAGGAACGCAGAGAGTGGCGGCAAGAACCAGTGCAAGTAATCGTTTCATATTTATTCTCCTGTTTTTAGACTAAGTTATTTTTTATCTATAGCTGGAAAAGGGATGCGTCAAGAGGTCTAAAACTATATATACGGCAATCAGAATTCTAACGATTACAAGCTTTTTCTCGTTTTCACCTGTCTTAAAGGGCAGACGCAGCGTCCGCACAGTATTGCCAGGACCGACCGAAACAGAGTTGCGTATACTTTCAAATTTTCTTTCAGTACACCTAGATAGGTGCATGATTGGGCCTCTCCTCATATTGGGGCGTTCCCGTACAGTGTACTGCGCATGGAGCTTGCATGCGTCTGCAGATTTAGCCAATAAGGATAAATCGTGCGGAGTGGAGACAGATTCATCCATCAACTATTTGAACTGGTTTAAATATATTAAAATGGCGAGGCTCGCACGGGAAGTCGGAAATTGGTCCGGGAAAAGAGTAGACCGCGAGGCCAGAGCTTATCAAGCCAGACCCGGGAGGGATTATTGAAACTCCCAGGTCAGGGAGACTCTCTTCAGAGAGCGTATGGACAGAGGTATCAAAAATGGAGTCTGGGCCCTTTTCGTTTGGCTGCCGTTCGTTTATTGTCGACTGCTGCGGTGGAGGGATGGATCTCTTTTTTACGGGATTTGGGAAAGCTTCTATTTGACGGCAGTGGCTGCCGCTACTATGGTAGCCCGGCAGAAACAAGGAGAGGAGAGAGTCACGGATGACGGATCCCATCATTCAGATCGTGAATCTCGAAAAGAGATTCAAAAGCAAGAATGCAGAGGTTTATGCCCTGAAAGGCATAAATCTGACCATCCGCAAGGGAGATATTTTCGGCATTATCGGGAAAAGCGGTGCCGGAAAGAGCACGCTTGTCCGCTGCATCAACATGCTTGAACGCCCTACAGGGGGCAGCGTCATTTTTGAAGGCAAGGATATGTGCCGTCTGGGGACTGCGGAGTTGCGCACGGCACGGCGCTCTATGGGGATGATTTTTCAACAATTCAATCTGCTCATGCAGCGGACGGCAGAAGAAAACGTCTGTTTTCCTCTGGAGCTTGCGGGAGTAAAGAAGGAAACGGCACGGCAGCGGGCTCGCGAATTGCTGGAACTTGTAGGCCTGGCCGACCGTTCTGGGGCTTATCCCTCCCAGCTTTCAGGAGGACAGAAACAGCGTGTGGCTATTGCCCGCGCCCTGGCAACCAATCCCGATGTCCTGCTATGCGATGAGGCAACGTCGGCTCTGGACCCTGCCACCACCGAGTCCATCCTTTCCCTCATCAAGGATATCAATTGTCGTCTTGGCATTACGGCGGTGATCATCACACACGAAATGAGCGTAATTGAGAAGATTTGTAATCAGGTCGCCATAATCAGCCATGGCAGAATCGCCGAAACCGGACCAGTTGAAGAAGTCTTTTTCCATCCCCGGACGGAGGAAGCCCGTCAGCTCGTCATTCCTGAGGCGTTGCAGGCCATGCCCCATGAGAGGCTTTGCCGTATCATTTTCAACGGACGATCGTCCTTCGAGCCGGTCATTGGAAATCTTGTTCTCGCATGCGGATGCCCCGTCAACATCATGTTTGCCGACACGCGGGATATCGGTGGAACGGCATTTGGACAAATGGTCCTGCAATTACCGGGAGATGAGGCTGTCAGCAGGCGTATCAGGGAGTATGCCGATGCAAATGGCCTGATGCTGGAGGATATGAATGATGTTTGATCAGGATACGCTGGCCATGCTGATGGAAGGCGTTGTGGACACGTTGTACATGACGCTGCTTTCCACATTTTTTTCATATGTCTTCGGCATGATCATGGGAACAGTGCTTGTCATCTGCAGACAGGACGGCATCAAGCCCTGTCCGGTGGTGTATGCGGTTCTGGATGTAATCGTGAACCTGACCCGCTCGTTCCCGTTCCTGATCCTCATGATTGCCGTCATTCCTCTGACCAGGATACTGGTAGGTACCACGATCGGAAACAACGCGACGGTTGTACCACTGGTCATTGCCGCAGCTCCCTTCGTCGCTCGCCTTGTAGAGTCGTCCCTGCTGGAAGTCGATTCGGGAGTGGTCGAGGCCGCACAGTCCATGGGGGCATCCACCATACAGATCATTCTGAAGGTACTGCTGCCGGAAGCGACTCCTTCGCTTATTAACGGTAGTGCCATTGCGGCCACCACTATTCTTGGTTATTCGGCCATGTCCGGCGCCGTGGGAGGTGGTGGGCTTGGCAAACTGGCAATCATGTATGGATACAATCGGTATCAAACAGACATTATGTTTGCGACCGTAGTTCTTCTCATTGTGATCGTACAAATATTTCAAAGCGTGGGAAACTGGGCTACAAAGCGTAGCGATCGACGCATCTCCTGATTTTTCAGACTCGGAGATGCTGAAGATTGATATGACGAGAGAGTCGTGGCATGAATCATAACAAACTTCAGATGGGGGAATACCATGAACAGATTTCGGACCGTTTTTCTAACTGCTGCATTATCCCTGGCTCTGACCGCCGGTTCGTTGGAAGCAGCCTCTGCAGCTACGCAGATTCGCGTCGGCGCTTCACCTACGCCGCACGCCGAGATACTCAAGGCTGCCAGCGAAATTTTGAAGCCGCAGGGATATGAAGTAAAGATCATCGAATACTCCGACTATGTACAACCCAATATAGCTCTCGAAGGCAAGGAACTGGATGCAAATTTCTTCCAGCATAAACCCTACCTTGACGATTTTAACAGAGAAAAGGGAACTTCGCTTGTATCCATTGCGGCAGTCCACTATGAGCCGTTCGGAATTTATGCGGGCAGGACCAAGTCCGTGGCAGAGCTGAAGGATGGGGCCCTTGTAGCTGTGCCTAATGATACAACCAATGAGGCACGTGCCCTTCTTCTCATGCAGTCTGAGGGGCTTATCAAGCTTAAGGATGGAGCCGGACTCACGGCAACTCGTCGCGATATCGCCGAAAACCCCAAGAAACTAAAAATTGAAGAAATCGAAGCTGCTCAACTTGTACGCGCGTTGCCTGATGTGGATATCGCCATCATTAACGGCAATTATGCCATTTTGGGAGGATTGAAGGTTGATGACGCGCTGGCAGTTGAAGCCTCTGACTCTGTTGCCGCGACGACTTACGCCAATGTTCTCGCCGTGCGGGCCGGGGAAGAGGATCGCCCCGAACTCAAGGCCCTTGCTGATGCACTCAAGAGCGATAAGGTCAAAGAGTATATGAACAAAAAATATGAAGGCGCTGTCGTGCCAGCAAAATAGCGGTCATTCTATATGACAGATAAGCCCTGTCGATAAAAACGACAGGGCTTTTTGTATGGAGAGAGTCCCGCGCTAAGCACGGGGTTCTCTTTCTGTTTTCGACAGCGCAATGACACATAGTGTGCTTGTGCAATCATCAGTTTTCGTTTTTTTCAGACTTTTTCCGATCTATTTTCTTTTCGAGTGCTTTGATCCGTTCTTCCTGAGAATCAGCGAGCTTTTTCAGTCTGTTGATTTCCTGTGCAAAGCCTCCACTGATATAACTGCGCGTGAACAAGGCGGTTGCTGCCAATGTGAGGAGTCCAAACCAGGTGATGGAAACAACGCTTTCATAACGAAGGGATTCAAACTCGGAGAACGTGACCCAAGCCCCATAAATAAGATAAATGAATCCCGCGATATAGGCAGCAAGAATAGCTAATGCCTTGAACAGACGGAAAATAGGATCGAACAGGTCCTCATCCTTCCGCTTGTTTCTGATGGCATAGCCCAGAATAAACAAAATGAAGAATCCTAAAAGGATCGCTATCCCGATATTTATTATCGTGCTGCTCATCATCTGATTCCTTGTTGTTAAAGGCCCGGGCGCAGTTTTACCACTTTCCAGTACGGCAGGAAATTGCTCAATTCATGTATTTTACGTAAATGTAACGAGATTCTCAAGTCAGGGGAGAGAAAGAGATCCCAATACGGGCTTGCAACTGAAACGACAGCATACTGGAATTTTTAGAAAATAAAAATATCTACTCGGTGTTCATTTCATGTCTGATTCTTGCTGTTATATGCAATATGTTTGAATAATAAGGTATTTTACAACATAAAAAGAACCTGAAAGACTATCGGTCTGTTTCTGCTTGGGACATTCTCTGCCAGATGCGACTCCGTGTTCATCCGGAAGAGAGTCACGATAGCTGTTTTTGATCTCCTGTTGGGGGGGCGGAGAATTACGGAAAGCATTCGGCCATGCCCTTTCTTGTGTTAAGAATTCCACAACATTTTGGATGGCACAAGGGGGAAGTGTGGAGTCAAAACAAGGGGCACACGGAGGACGTCCTTCTGACGTTTCCGTATGCCCCTGCATGTCCGGGAGAGAATAACTGATTAATAGAGACCCTGTTCAATCATGGAATCGGCCACCTTACGGAAACCGGCAATATTGCCGCCAAGGACATAGTTGCCCGGAACTCCGAATTCCTCAGCTGTGGAGTGGGCCGCATTGAAGATGTTGCCCATGATGTTTTTGAGCTTGGCGTCGACTTCTTCAAAGCTCCAGGAGAGCATACAGGCATTCTGCGCCATTTCAAGCTGGCTGGTGGCAACGCCGCCGGCGTTGGCGCACTTTCCGGGACCGTAGGCTATTCCGTTCTGCAGGAAGAGTTCCACGGCATCAGGGGTGGAAGGCATGTTGGCGCCCTCACTGACAAGGGTACAACCATTCTTGAGCAGATTGGCCGCATCTTCCCCAGTCAGTTCATTTTGCGTGGCGCTGGGGAAGGCCAGCTGACAGGGAACGTTCCATACGGGGTGTTGATTTTTGGGATAATCCTTGACGGATACGTACTTGGCATCGGTGCACAGTTCGGCATAGCGCGTCAGGGAAGCGCGCTCAATTTCCTTGACCTGCTTGAGCACTTCCAGATTGATACCGGAAGGCTGATAGATGCAGCCGCGGGAGTCACTGACCGTGACGGGTTTGGCTCCCAGCTGATACAGTTTTTCCACCGTATAAATGGCCACGTTGCCGGAACCGGAGACGGCGCAAGTCGAACCTTCGATGTCCCGACCACGCGCTTTGAGCATATTGGAGGCGAAGTAGACGCTGCCGTAGCCGGTTGCTTCCTTGCGGGCGAGCGAACCACCCCACTTGAGTCCCTTGCCGGTCAGAATGCCTTCAAAGCGGGAAGTCAGACGCTTGTACTGGCCGAACATATAGCCGATTTCCCGTGCGCCGACGCCTATGTCGCCAGCAGGCACATCAATGGTATTCCCGAGATAACGGGAAGCCTCTGTCATAAAGGCCTGGCAGAAACGCATGATTTCGGCTTCGGACTTGCCCTTGGGGTCGAAATCGCTGCCCCCCTTGCCGCCGCCGATGGGCAACCCGGTCAGGCTGTTCTTGAAAATTTGTTCAAATCCAAGGAACTTGAGAATGCTGATGTTGACGCTGGGGTGAAAACGGAATCCGCCCTTGTAGGGACCGAGCGCCGAATTGTATTGTACCCGATAGCCGGTATTCACCTGGACACGACCCTTGTCGTCCGTCCAGGCCACCCGGAAGATAATCTGCCGCTCTGGTTCCACAATACGCTCAAGAATACCGTTTTCCTGATACTTGGAATCCCGCTCGAAAAGAGGGGACAGTGAATTCAGAACTTCTTCCAGTGCCTGAAGAAATTCGGGCTGGTGCGGATTATTCTTTTTTACTTTCCGAATAACTTTCTGGACATAATTCGAAGCCATGTCTGTGCTCCCTGGCGAAATCGCCTGCAGAACCATGTAGGTTCAAAAGTTTTACATTTTTGTACCAAATGTAGACTGCTCACTCTGGTTACACGCAATCAATGCATCGTATCTTTCTGAAAAGCAGGAATAACGTGCATCCATGACTGGATTTAGACCTTTTAGATACAGGAATCAAGCGCTTTTTGGCGTTTTTTTATCAAAAGATCATTTGTTCAGATTTGTATTACAAAAATGTATACGATTCCCAAATCGTACCCGTCACAGTACGGGGCTGAACAGAGGGACTTCACCGTCTCTGTTCCAGAGAGTTGGTGCCCATAGTCATGACCGCCCCTTCAAGGGGCGATTTGATTGTATGGAGAGCCCCACCGCATAGCGGGGGGGCTCTCCATACAAAAAGCCTGCAGGAAATCCTGCAGGCCTCAAACGGAACGCAAAACGAAAATTTATTCGCCAAGCCATTTGACACGAATCTTTTTCTCTTCCCCATTTTCGCGGATGGCCTTCAGACCCTGATTGATTTTATCCGCCAGAGCCTTGTTGTCCTTCCGCACGACAAAACCCACGTATTCGGTATCCTCAGTGAGGAAGGCAACCTTCATCAGGTTTTCGTAACCCTTCTTGCGGCTGGCATAGTAACGGGCGACCGGGTCATCACACATAACGGCGTCAAGACGACCATTGCGCATGTCTTCAAAGACAAGTCCCACTTCGTCATAGGTACGAATGGTAATGCTTTTGTCGTTCATTTTGCGCAGAGCCTCAACGGCCGTGGTTCCGATTTGCACCCCGACAGTTTTTCCTTTTAGATCTTCAGGCTTGCTGATCGAAGAGTCCTTCGCGACGACCAGAGCCTGGTGTACTTCATAGTATGGATCGGAAAAGATGTAATTTTTCTTGCGCTTTTCCGTGATGGTCACGCATGAGGCGATAATCTGGGTCTGATCCGATTCCAGCGTAGCGAAGATCCCGTCCCATGCGGTGTTGCGGAAGGTGAGGTTCAGGCCGGTTTCCTTGGCGATGGCTTCCATGATATCCCGATCATAGCCGATGATATTTTTGTCTTCATCCAAAAATTCCATGGGCGGCCAGGTGGGATTGCTGGCGACGACGAGAGACTTGTCTTCGGCCAGAACGGGGCCGGCGAACAGGAACAGAGCCAACAGGCTGAACAATACGGTACGAAACATTGAGTCCTCCTCTAGATAGTTTGTTTGTTGTAGACAAGGATACGAGCTGTCGTCAATCCATAGGAGAAGAATTTGTTGCAAAGGAATACCGTCGCAGCGCCTTTTTCCAAGGTGGCCAGGAGGGCCCCGTTGGCCGTCTGGGCTGTACGGGTATGGAGAAAGACTCGTATCATCAGGAATAATCTGGAGTTCCGGACCAGAAGCGGCGGATTTCTTTTTCGCAGCCTCGCATCAGCTCAATGACCGGATCAGGAGCAAGATAGCGAATATTTCCACCCTCCAGCCATTTTCTTCTTATAAGGGAAGAACTGATGTCCAGGACGGGCAGAGGCAGGAAGAAGCAGGTCGCTCCAGGGGCAAGTTCAGCATACAGAATGCCTTCACTGTCCGGAAACGCCTGCACCTGAGCCTCCGGCCAATACCGCATTATCATGTGTCGGAACGCCGCCTCCTGAAAATTCGCTCTTGGAACTACAGCAAGAGAGGTACGCAGGGGAAGCTCCATTCCCCGGAACCATGACCCCAGATTGGCGAAGTCTTCACCCCCGAGAATGAACAGCGGTTTTTTATCGGGATGACGTTCACACCAGGCGCCAATAAGATTCCATGTATAGGAAGGGACGGAAAGTTCTCCTTCCAGAGTGCTGACGGAAAAACGGGTTCGGTTGCCTGGTCCGTTCTCAAGTGCGGCATTGAGAAGAGAGACCCGCATTTCAAAGGGAAGCAGAGCTGCGTCCGGTTTGTGCGGCGGAACGGCACAGGGCATGAACTCCAGAGCCTCAAGATGCAGAGCATCCGCAACCGCTGCCGCTAGCCTCAGGTGCCCTATATGTACGGGATTGAAGGTTCCACCAAGAATTCCCATCAGATTTTCAGTATTGGGCATGGCTTACTCCCGAATTTGTCCCGTGCCCAGGGCCACGAATTTGGTAGTTGTCAGTTCGCGTACCCCCATGGCTCCATAGGAGTGAAGCTTGGTCGTGCAGATGCCTATTTCAGCGCCGAGTCCAAGCTGACCTCCGTCGTTGAAACGGCTTGAGGCATTGACCGTAGTAAGTGACGCATCAGCTTCACGCAGGAAGCGCATGGCGTTGGTGTGGTCGTTGGTGCAGATCACTTCCGTATGGTGGGAACCGTAACGGGCTATGTGATCCAGAGCTTCGTCCAGCGAGGCCACCACACGGACGGCAAGAATCAGGTCATGGAACTCCTGTCCCAGATCATTAGGATGGAGCGGAACGACATTGGGGGATCGTTGCGCGAGAAAAGGGAATGATTCCGGGCAGGAACGGAATTCTACCTGCGGCGCGGCAGCGGCGAGCTCGGGCAGAAAGTCTGCAGCCTCATCCCGGTGCACGAGGAGACATTCGAGTGCATTACATACGCCAGGACGCTGCACCTTGCCGTTCAGGGCAAGCTTCAGAGCCATCCTGTGGTCGGCACCCTTGTCCACATACATATGACATACGCCGACGTAATGCTTGAGCACTGGCATCGTGGCAGTCTCGGAAACTGTTCGGACAAGGGACTCGCCGCCACGGGGAATCATGACGTCCACATATTCGTCGAGACGGCACAGGGCCGTGACCGCTGCCCGATCCGTAGTGCTTACCATCTGAACGGCATCCCGGGGGAGTCCTGCAGTTTCAAGCGCACGATGCAAAAGCGAAGCGAGCGCAAGATTGGAGCGAATGGCTTCGGAACCGCCTCGCAGGATAACCGCGTCGCCTGCCTTCAGGCACAGGATGGCTGCGTCGATGGTTACATTAGGACGAGATTCAAAGATCATGGCCACTACGCCCAGGGGGATGCGCATCTTGCCTACGAGCAGACCGTTTGGCCGTTGCCACTGATGTTCGATCACACCTATTTCATCGGGAAGTTCCGCAATGTGTTCACAGGCCGCGGCCATTTCTTCCATGATGGCAGGAGTCAGCGTAAGCCGATCCAGTCGAGGAGCATCCATAGCGGCTTCTCTGGCTGCCTGAACATCCAGAGCATTTGCAGCAAGGATGGACTGTTGCTCCGCACGAAGCAGCTTGGCCAGTGCAAGAAGCGCTTGTCGCTTCGCTTGAGGCGAGGCGGCTGAAAGAGTCCGGGCCGCCTGTTTGGCACGTTTGCCGAGGAGATTCATTTCCTGTGCGATTGTTTCGGAAAGAGCCATCTTTTTCCTCAAAATTCAAAATATTAAGGAGTGAAGGGGAAATTCGGCCTGTCCGCTTTCACGAGAAAGCCGTGTAATTCCATATCGGATTGTTCCGCCGACAGAAAGAGGAAATTCATTTTACGGTTGTATACGTTGTCGCCTCATAAGCCGCAAGGGTGATGGGGTTGAAAATGTCTTTTCCGGGCAATTTCTTTTTGTTCAAGACAAGAGGGGGATTATTTCCCCTGCGTCGTGAGGCAATTTGCATGCTGCGGCTGCCTTTGTTTTGACATTTGGATGAGGTATATCTATAGTCTTCCACGCCAGTGGATCCACGGCTTTTCACGCGGTGGCCTTATTTAAGGAGTAGTTTCATGTCCGATCCTTTTCGTTTGAACGGTCCCCAGCTTGCTCAAAACGGTCTGATGGGAGAGCTTCAGTCCGAAGTTTCCGCAGAGGCGACTCCGCTGTTGCGGTTTGTCGTCATGCATGCCAAGCTTCTTGTAGGGTGTGTCGTCGTTCTGATTCTCGCCATTGCCGCAGTTGGTGGCTGGCGCTGGCACGAAAGTTCCGTTCAGCGTGATGCCGAGATTGCTTTGGGACATATTCGGGTAAGTACATCTGGAGCGGAGCGGATTGCGGCTCTTGAAAGAATCGCTGCCGATATCCCTGCCGGCATGCGGCTCGGTGTAGAGCTGGATATCGCAATAACGGCTCTGGGAATGCAGGATCTGCCCAGGGCTGCCGCAGCTTACGGTTCTTTGTACGCACAGGATCCTAAGGGTCCCATCGGATTGATGGCCGCCCTTAATCAGGCCGATATTCTCCAGCGTTCGAACAAGCCGGCGGAGGCATTGGCCGTGCTGGATGCTCTTGAAAAAAATGCTCCTGAAAGCATGCGTCCGGTCATTGCAGAGGGTCAGGCCATCAGCGCTGAGCAGGCCGGAGATCTGAACCGGGCGCTGGCCGGATATGAAGCCATCGCGACATCCGCCGGAAATGAAAATCTGGGTTACGTACAAGCCAAGATTGCTGAACTGAGGGCAAGAATCGCCGCCAGGTCCTGAGCCAGACTTCCCTTTTTGCCATGTCGCGGGCTGCCGTTGAGCGACGGTAGCCCGCGATTGCATTTGACCTTGGGCCGCTCGTTTCCTCATCCTCTGCTTTTCAGTGCCGCCAATAAAATGCACGAAGGTTCTCTCGAGGCCCTCCATGACATGCAATACATCTTCTCCTGATACTGTTCGTTATCTTGAAACATTACGCCGCATTGCCTCCAGCATGGGACCAGAGCGGGGGTTCCAGGCATCTCTTCAGTTTCTACTGGCGCTGCTGGCGGAACAACATGGTTTTTTGCGACCGCATTTGGTCATCTTCGATCCGGAAACCCGAACGTTAAGACTGTGCGTGACCGATGGGGCTCCTCGGGCGGGACAGGTCGTCTATGAACCCGGCATGGGGGTCACTGGGCAGGTCTTTGTTTCGGGCAAGCCGGTTATTGTCGAGTGCCTGAAAGATCATCCCGTGTTTTTAAACAAGTTTTTTGCGCGTACTGAGGAAGAACTCGCCTCACTTGCGTTTCTCTCCGTTCCGGTTCTTGCGCCTCTGGCGGCATGGGAAGCTGGCGAGGGGCAGGCCCGCAGGGTTATTGGAGTTCTGAGTGTAGATACCCCCCGTACGGCCCGGGAAGATCTGGAGATGTACCGGAGCTTTCTTGAAGTTGTGGCGAGTATGATAGCGACGCAGGTTGCATATCTTCAGGACGACATGGCCCGGCAGCAACGCATTGCGGAACGAAGCGGAAAGAATCCTGAATTAACTGGGAACCTTGAGGATGGCGTAATCGCTGAGTCGGCGTCTATGCGCGAAGTACTCAAGCAGGCCGGATATGCCGCTCATGGGCGTTCTCCCGTTCTGCTTTTGGGAGAACGGGGAACGGGCAAGGCCAAAATCGCCGCACTGATCCATGCGGCAGGGCCGCGTCACGATATGCCGATGATCCGTTTTTATTCCATTTCGGATGAAGCGGAACAGCCGTCCGACGAACTTCTGGAGCGAGAGCTGTTCGGATACCGGAAGGGGGCATTTCCTGGGGCCGTGCAGACGCGCAAGGGCCTATTTGAGCTGGCGCATTGCAGCACGCTTTTCCTGGATAACGTGGACCGGCTTTCCTTGCGTCTTCAGGCACGTCTTCTTCAAGTTCTGCAGGAAAAAAAGGTTACTCGAGCAGGAGGAGGGCAGCCGGTCGAGATTGATGTCCGTCTGATTTGTTCGACAACACAAGATCTGCATGTTCTAGTACGGCAGGGGCTGTTTCTTGAAGATCTCCTCAATCGGATCGGGGCCGTTTCCATACATCTCCCTCCTTTGCGGGAGCGACCTGAAGACATCATGCCTCTGGCCGAACATTTTTTGAAAACTTCCGGAGAAGCCTGCGGACGCATTGTGGAAAGAATTGCTGCTCCCGCAAAGGAGCTGCTGGAACAGTATGGCTGGCCCGGCAATATTCGGGAGCTCGCACAATGTATTGACAAGGCAGTTCATGCGGGGGAAGGCGCCGTGCTGCGGGCTGCACAGCTGCCCGAGGAACTACAGGAGGCTCGTGGCGGAGAGATCCTGCCCTTCAATGATGCAGTGGCTCGCTTTGAACAGGAATTGCTGATCGACGCTCTGCAGCGGGCGCGAGGAAACATGCTGCAGGCGGCCCGGGATCTTCAGGTTACCTACCGCATAGTCAACTACAAGATAAAAAAATACGGTATCGATCCCCGCGATTACGCATGATTTGGCTGAAAAGACCGGAGAGACTGCGTTCAGTTGCATAATGGCTATTGCGTTACTGCCATTCTTGTGTGATAGTCACACAAAGTATGTCGCTTTGCCGTTACTGGTGTTTCAGAAAGAATGATTCCCTATCGGATGTTTCAATTTTTCCGCTTTACGACGTCGTATTGGGAAAGAAAGCATGTTCTTACAGTCAGCTGTATTCTAAATGCGTTTACAGAATAATCTTTTTTTTCTACTACGAATTCAGGACTTCATGCCGTTGCCGTCATCATCAAAAGTTTGATGTACCTGTTATCCCAGGAGGTTCATATGGATGATTTTTTGAAGGAAGCTTTGGACATCGTCAAGGCTCAGGCCAGTGTGAGGGTCATGGCTGAAGATGAAATTATTTCGATGGTCCGCCGTCTCTCTTCTGATATCCGGGGCGTAGCCGAAGGGGAAGGTATTGTTGATGAATCGGGAGGGGAAGCCCTGGGTGATCCTCGAAAGTCCGTCAAGGAAAAATCCATTACCTGCCTTGAATGTGGCAAGACCTTCAAAATTCTGACGCGCAAACATCTGGCCAGTCATGGGCTTGATGCCGGAGCATATCGGGAAAAGTGGGGACTGAAAAAGGATACCCCTCTGGTATGCAAGGGGTTGCAGCGTGAACGGCGCAAGAAGATGAAAGATATGAAGCTGTGGGAAAAGCGCCGCAAGCCGGTGGCCTGATTTTCAGGTAATGGGATTATCTTTCGGGATAATCCCTTTTTCAACTCGGAGGAAAAAGTCGCAATGCCTGACTTGATGCATCCCAAGGTCCTTTCCGTCGATGCTCTGTTGCCCAGACTGACTGCCTTGAGGGAAAACAAAAAGAAGATCGTCTTTACCAACGGATGTTATGACATCCTGCATCCCGGACATGTGGATCTGCTGGCCCGGGCTCGCGCTCTTGGAGACGTGCTTGTCCTTGGCATCAATACGGATGCCTCGGTCAGAAGGCTGGGCAAGGGAAAAGACCGCCCCATAAACTCTTATGCCATTAGGGCGTTTGTTCTCGCACATCTTGGGAGCGTAGATTTCGTCACCAGCTTTGATGAGGACACTCCCGCAGAGCTGATCCAGGTCATTCAGCCGGATGTCCTGGTGAAGGGAGGGGACTGGGCCGTAGAGAAGATCGTGGGGCGGGAAGTAGTGCAGGCCCGTGGTGGACGCGTCATCAGCCTGCCTCTGCTTGAAGGATATTCTACGACGGGACTCGTGGAACGTATTAGAGAAAGCGCGTGCAAATGATTCCTGTACTCGGTGCTCGTGCCGCCTTCCTGCAGGCGTTTTCGGGAGAGCGACGAGTTCCTTGATGGGTTACGTTGGGCGGCATGTTGTTCTTGCCGGTTTTGTCTGACTGCCGTTCCGTGCAGCTTCCGACATTCGGTCGTCATATCGCTACGCATCTCTAAAAGAACAGGCTTTTTCATCTGTACAGGCGCTTCATGCTTTCCCAAAGCTCTTCTTTTGGAAAGCGGACACGTTTTCTCCCTCTTGCCTGCGCCTGGCAAGAGACGGTCATACTTATGGTGCCGGAGGCTGCATAAGCGTCTCGGTGTGAAAGACAACGTGCTGCGTTAACTCGGTATGCCAGTAGTCCCAGTCGTGTTCTCCGGGGGCCTCCCGGTAAAGATACCGAAAGTGCCGCCTGCGCAACAGATCGCGGAAGGCCCGGTTTTCCTGCAGAACAAGACGATCCTGCTTGCCTGTGGTAATAAGCATCGGGGGAGTCGTCAGGGGCATATCCCGTTTCAGGAGATAAAATGGGGCATGGCTTTGCCACGCCTGTCGTTCCTGAGGAAAGGGACCAAGAAGTTCCTTCAGTTTCCACTGCTGCGGATGGCGCGTGATATCAAGAACTCCACTCATGGAACTTAGGGAAACGAACTGGTCGGGATGCCGCAAACCGATGGATAACGCCCCATGTCCCCCCATGGAAATTCCCATCAGACTCTTACGGGAAGATACAGGAAATGTTTTTTCCACATAGGGCAAGAATTCCTGTATAAGAAAGGTTTCGATCTGGCTGTCCGCTACAAGAGGGCTGTCAAGGTACCAGCCCAGCGGCTCGCAGGAAGGCGCAATGAAGATAAGGCGATGACGCGAGGCCAGAGCCAGAAGATCCTTTTCGGCTTCGCGTTTCCATACTTCCCCTGACTCAAAGGCACCATGCAAAAGATAGATTACGGGGAATTTTTCATCAGCCTTCTTTTTTTCCGGCAGAAAGGCATAATAGGTGACTTCTTTCCCTCTGGCATGTGAATGGAAAGAATATCTTTCAGTGTGCGGGGTGCTGGAAAGCATGACTTTATCCAGCGGGCTATCATTATCGCTTATGGTCTGAGACACGTTATCGGCCATGGACGACAATGGTGTCGAGTGTAAACGTCCCTGTGCCAGCTGCCTGTCGATGAACGGCAGAAGACGTGCGGTCAAGAGCCTGCCTCCGTCCTCCGTGACATGGACCATGTCCTTGTAACGCAAGCGGACATGTCGTCCCTTTTCATCGGTCATGAATGTCGTGTACTTCCCGGAGCTATCGGCCAATGCCGCCTTTGTGTCCACGAATATGGCCTGTTGCGGGAATTTTTCGCAGGCTTCCTTCTGCAGGTTGGAAAGCCGGCGGATTCGTGTAGAGTAAGGCTCCTTGCTCATGATAGGCAACCCTGCCCAGATCACTCTGCTTCCTCTGGAGGTGGCAATGTTCAGCAACTGTTCGGCGCGGCTTCGATACACCTCTTTCCATGAAGCGCTGTCTGCATGATGTCGTTTCTTGTTCTCATCAATAATATCCTGAGGATCGTTGGCTCCCATGCAGATAATGACGAGATCTGGGTCGTCACGTTCCACCAGTTGTTTCAGATGCGCCGGCCAGTCGAAGTAGTCCCGGCGGCTGAGTCCGGTAGAGTATCGACCTTCACGAATAACTTCGATGTCGGGACGTTTGCGAAGGGTCCTCTGGAGAACCGGACCAAATCCCTCCATCATCATGGAGTCCCCGACGAGCAGAACACGCGGCTTGTGTTGCGGGATTGGCGGGGAAACGGTTTCTGACTCTTTTTCGTCTTGTGGATTCTGGACAGTTGGAGTTCCGAGAGCCTGTTCTGGAAGAGGTCTGATCTGAGATGATGCAGGCTGGGGAGGGGCAGACGCATCCGTCGGAGAGGGGTGCGCCTGCAGTTCTTGAAGAGCCCGATATACAGTTTCCTGTTCCTGAGAAGCAGAAACTGAACCGACAAATTTTTGTGGTGTCAGCTGGTTCAAAAGGGTGGATTCCGTACGTGCAAGCGGGCCTGCTCCAGTAATTTCCGCTACCTTTTCGATACAATCGCCGGCTATGGCCAGCGGGGGGATATCCAGACGATCCAGCAAAGCGGAAAAACGCCCCGCGTCAAGCAACAGCATCAGGAAAAAAGACAACGCATAAATGCCCAGAGCCCGTCCTGAAGTAAGCGCACGGCTGTCACGAGGAGAATCTGTCTGCATGTCCACCCCGAATCAGAATTGGAAATAGATGAACGGCATGACGCCGTCAGGTCCCATCTTGAGGATCAAACCACCGATGAGAGAAAGTACAAAGGCCTGTACATACCAGGGGAGCCGTTCCTGCATGTGAATGAAGGCGTAGAAAAGATGTCTTCCGTATAGCTGGATGAGAAATCCTGCCAGGATGGCGGGAATGACCAGAACAGGAAAACCATCCCCGGGTTGTCCGAACTGAAAGATGCGGCGAAGGATTTCAAGGCTGCGTTCCATGTCTTCAGCCCGAAAGAATATCCAGAGGAAGGAGACGAAATGAAACGTCAGAACCCAGGCCAAGGGTTTGGCGCACTTTTCGAGTATCGGAGGAATAGACTTTGGGGATTTGATCATTCTTGATTTCAGGAGCTGGAAGGCATGGACTACCGCCAGTCCAAGACCATGCATCAGTCCCCAGACCAAAAAACGCAGATGGGAACCATGCCAGAGTCCCCCAAGTCCCATAGTAATGAGAAGATTGAGATAACGATTCCCCTGTTTGCTCCCGCCGAGTGGAATATACAGGTAGTCACGCAGCCACAGGGATAGCGTAATATGCCATCTGCGCCAGAAATCTTGAAGATTGAACGCCAGATAGGGAGAACGGAAGTTTTCCGGCAACCGATATCCCATGAGGCGTCCAATGCCGATGGCCATATCCGAATAACCTGAAAAGTCACAGAAAATCTGGATGGAGTAGGCGTATACGGCGGCAAGAATCGTCCAGGAGGAGTAGAACTCGGGGGACAGAAAGACATCTCTGACGATATGCTCTGAAAGATAGCTGGCGATGACCACTTTCTTGAACAGTCCGCTCAGAATCAGCGCAAACCCCTCCTGGAGGGAACGGGAATCAAATTGCTGCCGTTGCAACTGAGGGAAAAACTGGCTGGCACGCATAATGGGGCCTGCCATGATAGTAGGGAAAAAGGACACGAAAAGCAGAACATCCATAAAGGAGCAGGGCTGGTGTTCCGGCGTACGATATTGATCCACGGCATAGGAAAGGCCTTGAAAGGTGTAGAAGGAAAGTCCGACGGGAAAAAGAATGTCCGTAACCCGGAAGGCCTCGACGAGACCGGAATTTCCGAAGCCCATGAAGCCGCACAGCGATTCCAGCCCCAGCAAAAGGAACTCGTAGTATTTAAAAAAGGCCAGAAGAGCAATGTGAATGGCAATATTCAGAGCGATGACGCTCTTGCGCGCACGCCTCCGGGAATCTCCCAGAGAGAACAGAAGTCTGGCCGTTCCCCAGTTCAGGAAAGCCACTCCCAGCAACAGAGGAACAAAAATAATCCCCGCCGAGGCATAAAAAAACAGATTGCAGCAGAGAAGGATCACCCGATATGGACCGGGATTATGTCGCAACAAGCCGCCAAAAAACAGAACAACAAGAAAAAAGGCCGCGAACTCAAGCGTGACGAAATTCATGGGCGCCTTTCCAAACAGGGTGAAGACAACAGCGTAGTACCATAGCTTGGACATACCGTCCTTGCAAGTCCATGACGCTTCTGTTCTCCGGTTTTGTCATGTGTTCGGCATTGGGCGAACTGGCCGCCCCTGTTTTGGAGGTTGACGCTTCAGGGCAGAAGCAGAAAAACTGCCCCTTTCGTATCCAGATATCCAGCGGTATGCGTTGCCCACGGGCCATTGCCGCAGAACAGATCAACGCGGTTATTGCGAATGGCTCCGCCGGTATCCTGAGGCAGCAACAGCCCATTGAAGGGGGTCGTCATCTGCCCGTTTTCATCAGGCAGAGCCAGATGCATCATGGTGAGCAGTCCGTTTGGGAGAACATTTTGGTCCGTGGCCACGCTGACCCAGGGGGTTAGTATCCGTCCCATGCTGCCGTATGAACCCTTGTTGTCCCCAAGACGAAAAAAGACATAACTGGGATTGGTATCCAGAAGCTCGGTTTGTTGCTCGGGATGAGCGGCCAGCCATGCCCGGATGGCCTCCATGCTGACTTCTTCCCTCCTTAGCAGCCCACGCTCAACCATTACCCGTCCAAGAGCTTTATATTTATGTCCATTTTGGCTGGCATAAAGAATAGATCGCGTTTGACCGTTTTCATAGCGCAGGCGGCCCGATCCCTGAATCTGCAGGATAAAGGCGTCCACCGGGTTTTCCACCCAGGCCAGTTCCAGTCCTCGCCCGCGAATAACACCCTTGCAGTCGATTTCATGGCGCGAATAGTAGCGCCCGCGACGGCGCTTGATTTTTTTCATATCCGGAGGCGTCCGATAGAGCGGGTGTTTGAACTGTTCTGTCTGTACGGGAGAGGCCAGAATTTCTGGTTCATAATACCCTGTAAAACCAAAATCTGGACCGCGACGATACCAGCGGAACGCCGTCGCCAGCTGTTCGGGATGCCTGTCCAGCGCCGGCAGCAATTTTTCAAGACGGCGGAGTGCCTTGGCCATGTCTCCGTAGGTAATATCCTCATCAGGCATACTTAGGGCAACACGGCCTGCCGGGCGGCCTTCCACGTAGGCGAGACTTTGCCTGATGGCAAAACGAAGGTCCTTCCATGAACCCAGTCCCTGTCTGGCGGGAGACAGCGAGCGACTCAACTTGACTGCGTCTTCATACGGCAGGCGGAAATAGCCGGAAACGGCCAGAGGATCAACTGCTGGCTCGTTTACTGCGGGCAATGTTTCTCCTGGATGTGTGGGAGACTGGAATGCACACCCCGAAAGGAAAAATGACAGACAGGAAAGGCAAAGGAAGAACCGGCGTAACATGGTGATAACCCTCAGTAAGGATACCGTATACTATGCTTTGGGGTATGTACCGTACACGGAGTAAGGATGCAATCTTGGGAAAAAGGGGAAAAAGGAAAAAAAGACTTGACGGAAGCTGGGGACTCCTATACAACCCGTCTTCGTCAACGCGGGAGTAACTCAGTGGTAGAGTGCAACCTTGCCAAGGTTGAAGTCGCGGGTTCAAATCCCGTCTCCCGCTCCATATATTTTGCCCTTGCTCGCCAACAGGTTGGAGCAAGGGCTTTTTTGTATCCATCCGTTTTGAAGGTGTGGTCAAGATTCATGTCTTGAGTGATCTCCATAATTCCTTCATGCATTCATGGAGCAGACAGCACCGGAATCCTTTGGGCAATCAGCAAGTCTCGATATCGTCGTGGCAGCTGTCTGAAGGGAATCTCCTCACCTTCTTCTGTGAATTTTCTGAATTTGTTATATCTCTACAGCGTATTTGTGGAGAAAGGTTCTCTGGGGAGGGAACCTTTCTCATATTTATGGGAGCTGACTTTCAGATTACTGACGGAAGGACGGCAGTTCTATAGATATAGAAGTAGCTTTTCGATGACGGGGTCTTTCGACTGAAAATGATATTCTTCATGCCCTCATTCGTATCTCAGGAAGGGGGAAGTTTTCAGGCTGACTCCATGTGAGTCCCTTCCAGCTGCGGGGAGCGGGTCGGCTCAGGGTCGGCGCAGCAGACGAAAACGAGTTCATGCCGAGTGGCGGTCGGCATTTTCGTGACATCGCATTCTTCTGAGTTCTCTACGGAACATGATCAGAACCCCCCCGGATGTAACGAAGGACAACATGTCGGAAATGGGCAGACTGAGCCAGATACCGTTCTGTCCCCAGAAAATGGGTAAAATAAGCAGACACGGCACCAGAAAAAGCAACTGGCGGGTCAGCGCAATGAATATGGAAATTTTAGCACGTCCTATTGACTGAAAAAAATTGCCGATGACGATCTGGCAACCGACGATGGGAAATGCCAGAGTGCAAATGCGCAATCCATGAATGGCGATATCGATCAGCTCCTGATCGTCGGTGAACATGCGGGCTATCATACCCGGGGCCAGCTCTGAAATGAGGAATCCAGCCGTCGTGATGAGCGCGCCCGCAAGCATTCCATATTTCAGTGTTCGGGTTACGCGGCTCATCTGCTTTGCGCCGTAGTTGTATCCGACGATGGGCTGCATCCCCTGTGTGAGACCGACAACGACCATCACAAATAAAATCAGTACCCTGTTTATGATGCCGAAAGCGCCGATAGCCATATCGCCACCGTGATGGGTAAGTCCCGTATTGATGAGTACTACGACAAGACAGGCACAGACGTTGAGCAGAAAAGGCGACAACCCGATGGAAAAGATGCTTTTGACGATGGCCTTACGCAGCTTGTAGATTCCAGGACGGAAATGAATGTTGCTTTCTTCAGATCGAAAATGGTGGAGAACCCAGAGCATGCCCGAAAATTGGGAGAGGACGGTGGCGATGGCAGCTCCTCGAATACCCCAGTGAAGAACGAAAATGAAGATTGGTGCGAGAACGATGTTCACTCCGACGGTCAATACGGCGGAAAGCATGGCCTTGTGCGGATACCCCGTGGCCCGCATGACGTTGTTGAGTCCGAACATGGTATAGGTTATCGGCAGCCCCATGAGGATAATCTGCATGAACTCGCGAGCGTAGGGCAGGGTCTGCTCACTGGCCCCGAAAGTAACGAGAACAGGATCAAGGAAAGCGAGGGTCAGCAGTCCGAATGAAAAGCCGTTGATGATCCCAAGCAGGAGAACATTGCCGAGTACCTTGGTCGCTCCGTCGATATCCTGCTGACCAAGGCGGATCGAACTGATGGAAGCGCCGCCTATGCCTACAAGCAGACCGAAGGCAAAGGTAAGATTCATGATCGGGAAGGTAATTGCCAGACCGGAAATGGCCAGTGGCCCTACGCCATGTCCGATGAAGATGCTGTCGATAATATTATAGAGGGAGAAAACGACCATGGCGGCAATGGCGGGCAGGGAATAGCGAATGAGAAGCGTGCCGATCGGTTCGGCTCCCAGAGTAAGAGGATTGTTTTTTTGCGTCATGGACTCCTGCCTTTGTTGCTGAATCTGATGCCGGAAAGAAAAAAGGCTCACGTTTGACAATTAGTGTTGTATGCTTTTTGGACTCAAGGAGCAACAGAGCGACATCGGAATGAGTACAGCTTGTGGCGGATCATCATGACGGCGCAGAAAAAATCTGAATATGCTCTCCTGTATCCTGAATACGCCCGAGTCCGCTGTAAATGGGGCGTGTAATGACCTGTTATTCATCTTTTTATTTTCCTTGAGTTCAGCATTGATCCGTCGTACTGGGATTATGCGGGCTTCTTCAGCCGGGAGGGGGCGGCAGGCTGGCGGAGCTGCTGGAGAACGTGCAGGAGAAGTCCTGACCCGGAACTTCTGGTGAACAAAAAAGGCTCCAATTTGGGAGCCTTTTTTGCTGTAGCATCGTGCCAACCGAATTTTTTACAAGTTCACATTCTCAAGTTGGCTGCAACAAAATATTCTTTCTGTCTCCATGCATACGACAGAAAATATAGGGCAAAAGAAAACGGCTCACATAATTACCATGTAAGCCGTTGATTTCCTGGCGCGCCCGGAAGGAATCGAACCCTCGACCAAGAGCTTAGAAGGCTCCTGCTCTATCCGACTGAGCTACGGACGCATATTGTGTGGGTGAAAGATATAAAAGGCATCGCGCTGCAAGTCAAGTCCGCAAGCAGTCGATTCATGTCTGGATGTGGCATGGGCTTTGATTTTCCATACCCATGTTGCATGCCATGCCGGCTCGTGGCATGTTTCCAAGGATGAAACAACATCTTCTCACTTTTGAACAGGGTCTGTTTCTTTCTTCGACCAACCCGCCTGAAACAGCGTCCATACCGGATGTGCCCCCAAGCCTGGGAGTTATTCAATGGATCAGTATTATTGGAGACGGTGAGGCCCTTGAGGCCGTACAGACTGCACGTGGGCTTCCCGGCATCCTGTTGCATCGAGTACGTTATACCTCAAGTTTTCCGCTTGTGATGGGAGGGGAGAATTATATTCTGCTCCGTGTCCCGTTACGCCGTCACTGGACGCAGGCCCACGCGGATTATCTGACCATGTTGCTGTTGCCCAATGAAGTCATCAGCATAACCGGAGAAAAGGGAAGCTGCCTTGATGCGGAACGAGTGCGCATGATTGAGGAAAAAGCCGTCGGGGCACATGATGCCGGAGGCCTTTTCCTGTATCTTCTGGACAGGCTGATCGATTCCAATCTGGGCCTGTTTCTGACCCTTCGTGAGAAGACTGAAATCCTTTCCGAACGGTTTGATTTTACTTCCGTGACATCGGTCCGAAGCATGGAACAAAATCTCAATATACTGCGCCGGCAGGCGAATCGCCTTGTCAATCAGTTTCAGGATGTTCTTTTTGCACTCAGTTCCCTTGGCACATTACAGCCTCATCCTCTGCTTCCCCCTTCGGGAAAAATTTTGCACGCTCTGGTGGAAGCTCAGAACCATCTCGACGGAAGCATGAGTCATCTTGTGGAGCGACATGGCGTCCTGCAGCAGCAATGTCATTTCCTTTTGCAACAACAGACGGACCGACGTATTTCTCGCCTGACCGTACTTTCCACCATTTTCATGCCTCTGACTCTGATTTCCGGAATTTTTGGAATGAACTTCAAGTATATTACAGGATTGGACTGGAGATACGGCTATCCCCTGACCCTCGCCAGCATGATCGTGCTTGGAATCGGCCTGTGGTGGGTCATGAAACGCAAGGGATGGTGGTAAAGGGAATGGCGGGAATCTCCAGTGATCTGCATAAAACCATTCTTGACAAGGGGGGAAGATATGGACTTGAACATAATGGAGATGGTCCGGCAAAAAGTGCCTCTGGTCCATTTTATTACCAACTATGTAACAGTCAATGACTGCGCCAACATGACGCTGGCCGCCGGTGGATCTCCAATTATGGCCGACGAGCTGAGGGAAGTGACACAAATCACGGGATTGTGTTCCGCTCTGGTGTTGAACATGGGAACGCCCAACGAAAGGACGGTTCAATCCATGCTGGAAGCGGGCAAGGAAGCCAACCGGCGAGGAGTGCCGGTTATTCTGGACCCCGTGGGAGCAGGAACGTCCAGGTTTCGTGATGAAATCGCGGCGACACTTCTGGCACAGATCCGTTTTTCAGTCATCAAGGGAAATATCTCGGAAATACAGTCACTGGCAGGGAAAGCCGGAACAACCCGGGGAGTGGACGCACAGGCTGACGCGTTGAGTTCAGAAGTCAATCTCGCTCAGCATATGGAGCTTGCCCGGAATTTTGCCGTCCAGACGGGAGCTGTTGTGGCCATCACCGGGCCTATAGACGTCGTTTCCAGTGCTCATGAGGTATGGAGCATTGAAAACGGTCATCCAATGATGGCGAAAATTACGGGGACCGGTTGTATGTCTGCAGCCGTGATGGCAGTCCATGTGGGGGCTTGTTCTTCTGAAGTTCTGCCTGCCTGCGTGTGCGCCATGACCGCTATGGGCGTCTGCGGAGAACTGGCGTACGAACGACTCAAGAAAATGAACGGAGGAACGGGAAGTTATCGGATGCTGCTTCTGGACTCCATGAGCATATTGGATGAAAGTGTGATGCAGGAACGAGGTCGGGCCATGAGGGAGACTGTATTCCCCTGATCCGTTTCGAGAAGAATTTCTTCCGGTATGGGGGAATACTATTTCCGGTTTTTCAGCAGAGGTTTCCTTATGAAAGGATCAGGAGAAGACAAATAGAACAATTGTTGATTTAACCAGGCAGATATCTTGCAGAAAAAGGAGGAGCTATGCCATTGCGTCGTCGCCGGGCAGGGCAGCGCGTCGGAGCCTCAGGCAATACACGGGAGTCTCTGCAGGCCATCTTCAACCGTAATTTTAATGTGGTGGCTCTCATCAATTTGCTGGTGATGACTGCCTACTACCTTACTTTCGTAACCAGTACCGCCTACGCTCGGACAGCGTATGAAGCCAGCCTGAGTTCCGCAGGTTTCACGGCGGGGATCATGGTCATAGGATGTCTTGTGGGTCGTTTTTTAACCGGAAATATGATTTCGCTGTTCGGCAGTTGCCCCATTTTGTTGTGCGGGCTAGTGCTCTATGCCGCAAGCATAGCCTCTTTTTTTCTGGTTGATTCCTTGCCCGCGCTGTTTGCTCAACGACTGATCGCCGGGATAGGCGTCGGGATCATAGGCACGGCTACGGGAACGATCGTCGCTTATGTCGTTCCCCAAAAATTTCATGGTCTTGGCATCAGTCTCTTTAGCATGAGCACTGCCCTGGCTCTGGCCTTGGGGCCTTTTCTCGGCATCGTTATTTCCAGATGGTACGATTATGTCGTCCTGAACAGCGTCTGTCTGGGAGCAGGGGGCGGCTGTCTGCTTCTTTTCTGGAGCTTGCACGGACTCCCTGACGGTCGTCACAGGCACAGACCCTTTTTTTGTCTCAACAGTTACATTGATCCGCGCGTGGTACGGTTTTCCCTTGTCGCACTGGCAACCTGTCTGAGTTATGGTTGCGTACAGGCTTTTATGACATCCCTTGCCACGGAGCGAGGGCTCACCGCCGCAGCCAGCGTCTTTTTTCTTTTGTACGGAATTGCAGCCATCGCGACCCGTCCTCTGACGGGACGCCTTTTTGATCTGAGAGGGGAGAATATTATTTTTTATCCATGCCTGTTGCTGACTTCGCTCTCCCTCTTTTTACTGGCCCATGCCCAGAGCAGCTGGATGCTGCTTCTGTCGAGCATCCTGCTGGGTATCGGCTTCGGCAACTTTCAGTCTGCCGGGCAGGCTGTTTCCCTTTCTCTCGTTTCCCGTTCCCGCTTTGCTCAGGCCACCACCACTTTTTTCATCTTTTTTGACCTTGGCATAGGGATTGGTCCGTATCTCTTCGGTTTCCTTGTTCCTTCATCCGGATACGACGGTATGTATCAGACTCTGGCCTTTCTGGTTCTGGCCGCCGTCGGCATGTATTATTTGCTGCATGGAAGACACGCATAGGGAACGGGGTCGGAGGATGAAAACGGAAACTGTCGGAATACGAGAAATGAAATACCTTTTTTCTTGTACCGCTGCGGGATAGCCCTGCTCTCCGGGAATCAAAGACCCGCCTCCTGTACTGGAGGACGGGCCTAGTTTTTACCGCGCATTTCAAAAAAATTTTGAAGTTTTTCTTTGGGGTCTCGGTGACATTATCATGTAATAATAGTGCAAGCAGGATAACTTTTCAGTCAAAATTTTTTGTAACTGATTGTCGAGTTTGGTAACCATATTCACTGTCGAATTCCGCGACGACGGTTCATATCCCGATGCGGAGGTTCTCCAAATAGCCTTTTGTATTCTCTGTTGAATTGAGTAACGCTCTCATAGCCGACAGCCAGCCCTGCGCTGGATGCGGCCTCGTCTTCAACAAGCATCAGACGTTGAGCCTCGTACAGACGTAATCTTTTATGGAACTGAAGCGGGCTGAGTCCGGTCACTTCCTTGAAATGGCGATGGAACGTGGAGGTCGCCATATTGACCTGTCGAGCCAGATAGTCCACCTGCAAGGGTTCCCGATAATTCTTTCGTAGCCAGGAAACCGCCTGTGCGATCTGATTGCTTTGGGATCCCAGTGTATTCAGCTTTCGCAAGTTTCCGCCCTGTGAGCCTATCAGTAGAATGTAATGGATTTCTTGTATGATAATCGGTGCAAGAAAAGGAATTTGTTCCGGTTTTTCCAGAAGCTCCAGAAGCCGCAAAAAAGCGCCCAGAAGATCCGGGTCCACAGCGTCGACGGATACGCCCCGACAGGGACCACTTTCGGCTCCTGCCTGGGGAGGAACCTCAGAGGCCAACCGTGTGATCAGGTACTTGTCCAGTTCAAGTCCGATGGAGAGGAAGGGGATCTTGGCACTGGGATTGAGTACATAAAAAGCACTCGGCATATCCACGCCTGAGACACAGCATTGACCTTCACCGTACCGGAACTCCTGCGAACCGATGACGGAGCACTTGGCTCCCTGAACCACGACGCCCACTGATGGTTTGCCAAAAATATTCTCGGCCTGGTTGACTTCTGTTCGATGGGCCAGAGTCAACCCTTCAATTCTGGTCTGGAATTTGCCCGGATTCGGCAGCCAGTGCAGAATTTTTTTCTTCAGCAGATTATTGATCCTTGCCACTTCACTATGATCGTGTTCAGTCATGACGCGATAATCCTGTTTGCTGTCGGTAAAAAAGCGTGATGAAGCAATAACATGAGGATACGTCTTTGAACAGACGTATGAGAGAATCAGGCAACATTTAGAGAGAATCGTGTCTACTGTCCGCTGATGGGCATACCGTATTATCCATACATTCAAGTTACCCCGATCGGGGAGCCTGAAAATGAAATGCCTTTCAACCATGTTTGTTCTTTTGTTTTGTCTGCTGCCTGCCGCGGCGTATCTGGTGCTTGCCGCGTCTGACGAAAATAATGGAGGTGCCACTATGGAACGCTCGGCTCTCGCTGAAAAAAAGATGCTGGAACTCTTTGGAAATGTGCAGTCTTCCCTCGAGGCGACAGACCCTGACTTTATCGCCATGCATGATCGACTTCTGTATGGAGAAATAGCGTGGCAGGGATCTCTGGATGACAAGATGAAGGAATTGATTACACTGGTGGTCCTGACCACGGAACAGACACTTGATGGAATCCGGCGGCATACGGAAGCGGCCCTGAGGATGGGGGCGACGCCGGTAGAAATCAAGGAAGCGCTGTATCAGTGTGCGCCCTATATCGGTTTCCCAAAGACGGAAGAGGCGTTGAGGCTGGTAAATGAAGTCTTTGCGGAAAAGAAGCTTCCTCTTCCTTTGGAGAGTCAGGGTACGACAAGCGAGGCCAATCGTTTTTCTGACGGACTTTGCGTGCAAAAAGCCATTTTTGGCAATATGATAGACAGAATGCACGAGACCACTCCGGAAAACCAGAAGTCTATAGTACGAGATTACCTTTCCGCATTCTGCTTTGGAGATATTTATACGCGCAAGGGACTTGGTCTCAATAGCCGTGAATTGCTTACCTTCTGCATTCTCAGTACGCTTGGAGGGTGCGAGGCACAGGTTCGTGCTCATGTGCAGGGCAATCTGAATGTGGGTAACCGAAAAGAACATCTCATCGATGCGCTGGCACTGTGTATGCCGCAGATAGGATTTCCAAGAACCCTGAATGCCCTGAACTGTATTAATGCCGTGATTCCGGAAACTGATTCAAGCCAGAAGAATTAAAAAGTTTAATGCAATTTCTCCAGAGGATGAAATGTCTTCAACTTTCAAACGGGGAGTCGACCAGATGAGTAGACAGTTTTCCCGTCGCAGTTTCTTGAGAAGTGGGGTCGTGGCCGCAGGTGCCCTGGCTGTCGGTATCCTGCCTCAAATGGGGGGAGGGGTCGCCGCGGAGCGGGAAACGCCACAGGTTTATTTTACTCAGGACATCAGTTTTGAAGGTCTGGTAAAAGTCTACTCCCACATTAGCAAACAGATTACTGGAAGGATTGCCGTCAAGCTGCATACCGGCGAACCTAACGGACCCAATATTCTGCCCCGGGATATGGTCAAAGCCTTTCAGAAGACTCTTCCGCAGAGCAGGATTGTGGAATGCAACGTTCTTTATTCCAGTCCTCGACAGACGACCGCAGGCCATCGCGAAACCTTGAAGGCAAATGGCTGGACCTTTTCTCCCGTGGATATCATGGATGAGGAAGGAGAGGTCGATCTGCCAGTTCCCGGCGGCAAATGGCTTCAAAAGGTTGCCGTCGGCAGTCATCTTCTGAATTATGATTCCATGCTGGTTCTGACCCATTTCAAGGGACACACCATGGGAGGATTCGGCGGTTCTCTTAAAAATATCGCCATCGGTTGCGCTTCAGGCAAGACGGGCAAGGCGCAGATACACAGTGACGGGAACAGCCTGTGGGCTGGAGGGCCATTATTTATGGAGCGGATGGTGGAGGGCGGCAAGGCCATCACCTCATATTTTGGGACACACATCGCCTATATCAACGTGTTGCGTAACATGTCCGTCAGTTGTGATTGCGAAGGAGTCAATGCCGCACCTGTCAGGACTCCTGACCTTGGCATACTGGCTTCCACCGATATTCTTGCCATAGATCAGGCCTCGATAGACATGATCTATGCCTTGCCCGAGGAACAGAAACGGGACATGGTTGAACGCATCGAATCCAGAAGCGGATTACGCCAGCTTGAATATATGGAAATTCAGGGGATGGGATCCCGTGCCTACGAGCTTGTGGTTCTTTAGTCGCAATCTCTTGAAGAAAATCGCCATCCCTGGCATTTGCCAACGGAACCGTCGGTACCGTTCTGGGCAAATGAAATGGAATTTGTTATCTGAAATTTCCGCAGGCGACCTGCGTCCGACTGGGGAAGCTTAATAGCACCCGAGCAGAGCAGTCAGTTGGAGCGAATATGGAGGGAATCTCTCGTCCAGCCATACAGCTTCTGACCTCTTTCAGGAAAAAATATCATGAGTTACAGTATTCTTTTTGACCATGCGCGTGCTGCAAGGATCGGCCTGCCCGAAGCAGTGTTTTGCGAAGGGAAGCCTTTCGACGCTCTGCGGGATCTTCTGTCGCGCTTCGGCAGAGGATCCGGGCATCCGGTTCTGTTTACCAGACTTTCACCTGAAGTTTTTGCCCAAGTGCCTCAAACTGTGAGGGAGCTATATGATTATCACCCGCTATCAAGGACCGCCTTCGGGGAGAAACTTTCCTCCGGGGGACACGGTCGGGTGGCGGTTGTTTCAGCAGGAACAGCAGATGGATTTGTCACCTGGGAAGCCGCACGCACGCTGACCTATCTGGGAATCAGGCATAAGGTTTTTGAGGACTGCGGCGTGGCCGGATTATGGCGGCTGGCGGAACGAGTGGAAGAAATCAATTCATTCGATGCTGTTATCGTGGTGGCCGGTCTGGATGCAGCTCTGGTCAGTGTAATGGGCGGTCTTACTCCGAAGCCCATTTTCGGTGTGCCAACATCTATCGGTTACGGGGCCGCCCATGGCGGCAATGCGGCTCTTGCGAGCATGCTTTCAAGCTGCGCGCCGGGCATAGGCATCATGAATATCGACAATGGTTACGGTGCGGCCTGCGCAGCAGCAAGGGTAGTGAACGGCTTATGAATAAAATGGAAAAGAAAGATGAGCATCATGGTGCCCTCCATGATGAACGTGCTGCCGCTGATGACGCTGGCGGCAGCATTCTGACGATACGCGCACATTCCGGGCTGTCAGGCGATATGTTCCTTGCGGGGTTGCTGTGCATGACGGGAATTGATGTGCAGAAACTCGATTACCTGTTGTCGTCCATCCTTCCCGAGCTGGCGGGAACCGTTCGACTCACTCAAAGACAGGTAAATCATATCGCGGGATGGCATGCGGAGGTCATTCTTCCTCATCAGCATGTCCACCGCACGTTCGCGGACATTTCGCGCATTATCACCGAAAGCGACATGAGCGAACAGGGAAAGAAGCTGTCTACGCAAACCTTTGCCCTGCTGGCTGAAGCCGAGGCTGCCGTGCATGCCAAAAAAACGGAGGACGTCCAGTTTCATGAGGTCGGGGCTCTGGACAGCATTCTGGATATATGTCTGTCCTGTGAGCTGTTCGCGTTGCTCGCTCCGAAACAGTTCATAGTCAGCCCATTGCCGATCGCCGATGGAGAGGTTGTTTGCGCCCACGGAATTATTCCTGTTCCCGCTCCTGCAGTGCTGGAGCTGCTTGAAGGCGTTCCAGTCGTTCCGTTTGCCGGAAAAGGAGAAACGGTGACGCCCACCGGAATTGCTTTGCTGCGCAGTCTGGGCGCGTCGTTCGGCGCCTGGCCTGCCATGTACATCGAAAAAAGGGCGCTGGTATACGGATCCCGGATTTTTTCCGGCGCTCCTAACGGGACTATTTTTGCCTACGGCAAATGTTCCGCCTGAACATACAACAGAAACCATTCGAGGCAAAGGCATATGTCTGACTTTTTTCCTTTCCCGGAAAGGGAAGCATGGAAACGTCTTGAACAAGGTCTGCATTTGACAGCCAGGAAAGGACATTTTGCGCTTGCCTATTCCGGCGGTCTGGATAGTCGTTTTCTGGCTCATGCTTCACAGCGTCTGGGCCTTGTACCTGAACTCCTGCATGTCGTCGGTCCGCATGTTTCTCCGGACGAAACGGCGTATGCCCGTAGCTGGGCCATTGCCCGGAAACTCTCCTACATGGAAGTGGAGGCTGATCCTCTGGCGCTGCCTCTCGTGGCTTCCGGAGACAGAGAGAGATGTTACGCCTGCAAAAGAGAACTTTTTTCCCTGTTGCGGCGTCAGACTGATTTGCCTCTTTGCGACGGCACCAATGCTTCCGATGCAGGACATTACCGACCCGGAACCCGGGCCGTGCGGGAACTTTGCGTCCGTTCTCCTCTTGCCGACGCAGGTCTGACCAAGATGATGATTCATCATCTGGCCGCATCAACAGGCATGGAGGACCCGGATCAAAAACCGCACCCCTGCCTTTTGACTCGGTTGCCTTACGGCATGAAGCCCGAACGCAGGTTGTTGCAACTGCTTGCCGATGGGGAAAAAGCCATGCGAATTCTTTTGGAGGACATTGGGTCGCAGGATCCGGATTTCCGTTTGCGATTCGTCGACGATAGGCTTGAACTCCACGTCGTTTCAGAGATTGAAGCACTGCTTTCTCCGGAATTGCGCGAGAGAATACTGCATCATCTGGTTCTGCTTGCCCCCGAGTTGCCTTCCCCTTGCATCAGGGGGATCGAAAAACTGTCCGGTTTCTTTGACCGTGAGCAGTCAACCTGAAAAGGATATGGGACGCCAGACCTGTTTCGCCTCATACCTGTTCCCGATGATTCATTCCGGGAAAGTAAAGGCAGAGTTCACGCACCTGAAACTGCCTGAAAGTTCTTTCTGGTCTTCATGCTCTCGTCCAGAACCATAAAAGTGGGCGCCCTCAAAAAAGAAGACGCCCAACACTGAGAAAATGAAGAACTCCTGAATCAGGAGCCTCAGGCCAGCAGGCCTCCGGAAATAACCATTTTCTGGACCTGACTGGTACCTTCATAGATTTCAGTAATCTTTGCATCTCTCATGAAACGTTCGACGGGGTAGTTCGTGGTGAAGCCGATCCCGCCATGCAGCTGGATGGACTTCACAGAAATATCCATAGCGACGGATGCGGCCTTCAGTTTGGCCATTGCGGCTTCCATGCTGTATCTCTCACCAGTGTCGCGCTTCATGGCTGCATCGTAGGTAAGCAGACGAGCCGCCTGAAGTTCAGTGGCCATGTCGGCCAGCATCCATTGAATTCCCTGATTCGCGCTGATGGGCTTTCCGAACTGAATACGTTCCTTGGTGTACGAGATGGCAGCATCAAGGGCGGCCTGAGCGATGCCTACGGCCTGAGCAGCGATGCCGATGCGTCCCCCATCCAGCGTGGACATGGCGATTTTGAAACCCTGACCTTCCTTGCCCAGCATGTTTTCGACAGGTACTTCCATATTTTTGAAGATGAGTTCGTGTGTAGCCGAAGCCCGAATGCCAAGTTTTTCCTCAGCCTGTCCTACGGTAAATCCTGGGAAGCTGCTTTCCACGATGAAGGCGCTGATTCCCTTGAGTCCCTTGCTCTTGTCGGTCATGGCAAAGATGACGAAGGTTTCGCCGACACCGCTATTGGTGATGAATACCTTGGAGCCGTTGATGATATACTTGTCGCCTTTCAGTTCGGCCACAGTCTGTTGAGCTGCCGCATCTGTACCGGCACCGGGCTCGGTGAGAGCAAAGCCGCCAAGCTTGCGACCGGAGCAGAGATCTGGAAGATATTTTTTCTTCTGTTCTTCAGTCCCGTTCAGCAAGATCGCATGTGCGCAAAGAGAAACATGGACTTCCACGGTGATGGCATGGCTGGCGCATACGCGACTAAGTTCCTCAACAGCCAGAATATAGGACAGGGTATCTCCCCCTGAGCCTTCGTATTCTTCCGGCACGGCCAGTCCAAACAGGCCAAGTTCAGCCATGCGTTTGACTGTCTCGGCAGGAAAGCGATGTTCTCGATCTATTTCCGCGGCAATAGGCTTTACCTCATTTTCGGCGAATTCTCTTACCATGTTCCTGATAAGCAGCTGGTCTTCGGTGAATTGCATGGCTGTCTCCTTGACTCTATCGAGTGGTTAAAGGTTCATGGCGCTCTTTGCATGTCCGGAGATAGTGGAGAAAATCTCCAAGGATGGCAGGATATCAGGCAACATCACTGTCGGGACGAATGGCGGATGCCAGTTCGCCGTTGCTTGGAGAATCGTTCTCTCTGCCGGCACTGAAAAAACTCCCTTTTGGGTATGGTTACAGGAAAATATCGCATATTGTTTGATATTATAAAATAATATTTTTTATAAATGAATAATAAAGGCGTTATCTTTTTATGTCAAGTATTATCAAACAATATTTGTTAATATCAAATAAAATGTTTTTTATACGTATTTTACGGAGTTAGTATTCTTGATACGCGAAAGATGACAAAATATTCTGGTGAAAAGAGCCGGATCGTGTATGGAAGACTTCTAATAAAATCCGATGGCTGGAGAGGTTGAAGGTAAATGTGCCATCCGGCAGAAGAGCAGCCGACAGCACTGCGAGAAAAGCAGAGGGGAGAACAACGCTTCCCCTGCTGCCCGCAATGCGGAACAAGACAATTTATACTGTTTTAAATAATCATTTAAAACAGTATATTATGTTATATATGATTCATGCCACCGGAAGAGGATAGAAGCTGTTCAATACATAAGTAGAGCTATCATTCCGGCATATCTGGTGGCGGCATGCCGAAGGTCATGAGCAGAGATGAAGACGCGGCAGACTTTCCCCAACCGCGTCATCACGCCGTAAAACACGCACAGGGAGCCCGTCGGGTAATCTCAAGCCTTGTAGACAGGAAAATCCAGAATGATGGAAGTTCCTCCGCCCTGAGAACTTACAGCGCGGATTGTACCGCGATGATCGGCAATAATGGATTTGACGATGGCCAGCCCCAGCCCTGTCCCGCCTTTCTTGCGCGAGAAATACGGCTCGAACATGCGTTCCCTTTCGTCCGGTGCAAGCCCTGGTCCCGTATCGGTAATGACAAAACGCAGGTGGCCACGCGCTGCATCATGGAAAACGCTTGCCCATACCCTGCGTGGCGCCTCGCGAGGCAATGTTTCCAGAGCTTCAGCCGCATTCATGAAGATGTTAAGCAACGCACGGTGCAGAGCTGCCTGATCCATAGCCAGTTTGGGCAAGGTATCCGGCATGTCCAGCTCCCAGTGTATCTTGCTGTGGCTGTTGCGGAAGAGGGCGATCACCTCTTCAAGAAGAGGCGCGACGTCGCCTGGCGCCAGATGAACTTCCGGCAATTTGGCGAAGGAAGAAAATTCCTGTACCATTTCCTGCAACCGCTCGACCTGCTTGACGATAAGCTCCGTACACTGTCCAAATACCGGATCTTGGATTTGTTTGCCAAATTTTCGATCCAGTCTCTGGGCCGAAAGTTTGATCGGGGTAAGAGGATTTTTGATTTCGTGTGCAATCCGTCTTGCGACCTCGCGCCATGCCGCCATGCGCTGCATCTTCTCCAGTTCGGTAATATCTTCCACGACCACTACGTATGCCCGTATTCCTCCCGGTCCCGACAGGGCGATGGCATGAAGTACAAGTTTCCAGCTGCGGTCTCCAAGGATAAAGTCCTCCTGCCATTTCCAGTTATGCTCAGGATGTTCCCGCAGCGTATCCAGCATGGAAACAAATACGGAGGCATACGCAGGAGGAAGGAAGTGCGCTGGGTTCTGTCCTTCAAGAAGATTGGCCTTGGTATTGAAAATTGTGCAGGCTGCCTTGTTTACAGTGAGAATATTGCCCAAGGCATCAAGCGTGATGACCCCGGTGGTAATGTTGTCAAGGACGGTCTCGATATAGCGATTATGCTCGGCCAGCATGGCATTGGCTCTGGTCAGGCTTGTCCTGCCCTGCTGGAGATCCTGCGCCATGCGATTAAAGGAGTCAACGAGGAGTCCAAGTTCATCAGCGCCTTTGTCCTCGAGCCTGAAATCAAGATCGCCCTGCGCCACTCGCGTAGTTCCTTGCGCCAGAGCCAGAATGGGAGCGGTAAATTCTTTGGACAGTTTGAATCCGAACCAGATTGAACCAAAAATGGTGATCATGCCAAGCACGCCAAGAATAAGCTGAAAGGACACCTTGAGCGGCTTTTTTAGTTGCTTGAGCTGGGCATATTCCTCAAATCCCTTGGAAATGCGCTCAAGTTTGGCCAGCAGTCCCTGTCCTATGCTCTCCGCCGTGACCAGGTAACCTGTCCGACCATTGTCGACAGCCAGTACGCCGATGACGTAGTCCGCTTCATCCGTCGCCCACAGCAGAGAACCAAAACGGTTTTGAGCCACATGTGCCCAGTCGATGCGGGTTTTGGCTTCCTTCCATCCCGCAGTGAAGGTCGGGGAAGCATGCCAGTAGAGCGTCTGCCCCTGAGGCCCGACCACGCCCAGCAGGGTCAGGCCGTATTCCTTTTGCTTCGTCTGCAGGAGGCCGTCCATTCCCGTACCGCCCCATAAAAAACGGCGTTGCGAAATTTCCTTCATAATGGCTTCGGAACGGGTCCGCAGCCGGTCGGCAGAAGCTGCATAAAAACTCTGGCCGACATCAAGCGCAGCTTCCAGCGCGCTTTCAGTCTGACGGGTGAACCAGTAGTCGACGCTTGTTCCCACAACGCGGTTGGAAGCCAGAAACATCAGAACGGTAGGGACGAGAGATAGGGAGATGAAGACCACAACAAGCCGGGTCCGGATGCGCGCACCGAAGACCTTCCTGCGCCGTTCCATGATCAGCTTGACCATATTCCGCGCTACAAGAAAGAGCACGATAAGCATGAAAATGGAGTTGATATTCAGAAAGGCAATGAACATCCATGAATCGACGCCATAAAACGTAAGCTGGGCCCAGGTACCACCCATGACCACCAGCAACAGAATAAAGGCCGCCAAGAGTTCGTAGCGCCGTCGCCGTTTTTCCCGTTCGTCAGGAACGCCGATCTGGACGACTTTCTCTCTCTGTTCGGCCATAGCTCTTCTCCCGGCTGAAACAGTTTCCTTCAGAAAAGAAAATCCTGTGTTACGGAAACGGGTGGAACGACATCCCAGGACCAAAAAAACAGGGCTTGGGATAACCATGGGGGAACTTCGGCATGTTGCAGAGTCAGGTCAAAATGCACCCGATAGTTTTCCCCTGCAACAAGGGGTTCCGGCAGGGGCAGAACAAAACGAAGCTCCCTGAAAACGGAGTCCATCAGGACGTCAAAATTTTTTTGCCGCAGAGATTTTATGCCCGGTCCACTAAGAACGAATTCGCGAGTCAAAAGATCATGCCGCAGAGAGTATTCTTGTGTAGTCTCCGAAACAAAAGCGTTGGAAAGAAGAGTCCTGACCCGTTCCAGACTCAGTTTGCAGACCAATGTCATTACGGCTCCGTCACGGAGCTGCGCCTTGATTTCAGCATTATCAGTCAGTTTCAGGCCGGAATGGATTTCCACATCCATATCTCGCGTTTCCACCGTGAATGAAAGGAGATCTATCCTGCCCTGTTGTTGAGCTCCTGATGTGGACCTGCCTTCAGCTGCCAAAGAAAGTTTTTCGCGTTCGGCTTCCTTGCCCCAGACGGAGGGCGCCCCGGCGAGTGACACCAGTGCTGTAATCAGCAGAGCGCACATGACAGGGGAGAGCAGACGAAGGGAACGGAAAAACGATCTCAAGGCGAATCCTGCAACGACGTTGCCTGTAAAATATGAAAAGAAAATCTGTCTTTGGCACAGGATGGACGGCTTGGCAAGATATGCTCCTGCGGAACTTGCCAGAATGGAGGAAAACGCTATAGTAAACGGAAAGAAATTACCGTTTTGGGAGGCCTTCCATGCCAATGTACGACTTTCGCTGTGCTGCGTGTTCCTGCGAGTTTGAGGAAATGGCTTCGGGCAATGAATGCCCTCAATGCCCTTCCTGCGGAAGCGCCGATACTGAACGCTTGCTCGCGGCACCCAGTCTAAAAACGAATCCCATGCCTTTTAAAGTCGGCCCCGTGCGTCCGATGCCCCCCCGCCCTGTGAGAAGCGGTGGCCCCTGCGGCGGAGGAGGCTGTTCCGGCGGTTGCGGCGGACTCTGATTCCTGATGTTTGCCGGGGCTTCTTAAAGAAGCCCTTTTTTGCTTCTGAACTACTTGATTACCCTCTATTTCTGCAAACAGAACCAGACGATGTCAGTCCCTTTCCATATAGGTTGCCGACTGAATGCCTTTTTCCGCTACGGTTACCGCGCAAAGTCTGACCTGCTCCGGAAGATGCGGCGCCATTGCCTGCCAGATATGACGTGCCAAATTTTCTGAAGAGGGGTTAATCCTGTCGAAGGGCGGCAACTCATTCAGGTATTGATGATCCAATGTCTCAAGGACTTCTTTAAGTATGGCCTTGAGATCTCCAAAATCCATTAGCAGCTCAGTATCAGGAGAGAGACGACTCCCTTCGACTACGACCTTGACCCCGTAATTATGTCCATGAAGATGTTCACACTTTCCTTTGTAGTGACGCAGTGCATGGGCGGAACAGAACTCGGAACGAATGGTAAGCTGCCAGATCGGCTGAGACATAAATTTTCCTTTCCCTTTCGGGGAGTGTATTGAGACGGACAAAACGCATCTTTGACCCCGGTTTTCCCGGCTCAGTGAAACGCAACAATAGTTTGTCCCTAGAATTGCCAGGCCTGCCTTGAAAGAAGAAAACTAGACTGTAACCCCTTCCCGTATGGCTCCTGAAGACCAGCGGTGCATGTCCTGCCGAAATTCAGGACCGGGAGAGACCATCCAGTGTGGCCCAAGCCGGACTCGACAGAAGGCACCATCCAACTTGAAGGCCAGCTGAACTTCTGTGCCGCCCTTATGTCTTTCAAGTATCGCTTTAAGAGATTCAATTCCCTGAGCATCCAGCAACGAGGAGTCCAGTTCCCAGGATACGGGCGCGTCGCAATTACGGCAGGCATCAGTCAATGATTCGACTGAAACGCCGCGCAGTTTGATCTCCCGTACCGGCTGTTCGTCGCTGTCTTCAAGGCCATCGTCTCCGGACTGGGACGTATAACCCGAATCCCGGTTGTCGATGGTCGCCGTAAGCAGCAGGGGCTGGTCCGAATTCAGAAGTTCCCGTGCCGTCATTAACTCTTCCGTGAAGAAGGTGACTTCGGCAGATGCAGTCAGATCCTCAATGGCCACAAAGGCCATTCTGTTGCCCCGTTTATTGAGGATTTCTCGGATGTTCGTAACCAGGACGGCGCACTTGATAGTGGCCTTGTCATTCATGTCCCGGGCATCTTCGAGCGGGGAAAGCCCGAGTCGGGAATACTCCTGCCGGTACGGCTGCAGAGGATGACTCGACAGGAAAAAGCCAAGAGCCTCCTTCTCGAAACGCAATTTCTGGTCGTCATCCCATTCAGGGGTCCGTTCTTCCGGGCAGTCGAACCCGATGCCGCTGAGGGGTGCCTTCTCGATCTTGGGGGCCAGCGCCAACAGAGAAATCTGATTGCTTTGCCTTTCCTTAAGTTTTTTTTGTGCCCGCGCGACGACGGCGTCCAGCGAGGCCAAAAGCGCCGCCCTGGGAAGTCCGAAGCCGTCCAGTGCTCCGCCCTTGATTAGACTTTCCAGCACGCGCTTGGTGACCTTGCGCAGATTGACCCGCGAGCACATATCGAGAAAGGAAAGAAACGGTCCGGCTTCTTCACGCGCCCTGACGATTTCCCTGATGGCTTCGTCCCCGACATTCTTGATCCCCCCGAGACCATAAATAATGCTCTCATCGCGCACAATGAACTCTCGCCGGCTGAGCTGGACGTCAGGTCTGCGGACCTCGATGTCGATATCCTTACAGACGGCAATATATTTCAGAATCTTATCCTGATTTCCGATTTCCGAAGTCAGCAGGGCAGCCATAAATTCCACCTTGTGGTGGGTTTTCAGGTAGGCTGTGTGATAGGTTATCAGCGCATAGGCGGCGGAATGGGACTTGTTGAAACCATATTCGGCAAATTTTTCCATCAAGTCAAAAATTTCCGTCGCCTTTTCCTTGGAGATGCCGTTTTTGACGGCACCGTCCTCGAACAGGCTTCGTTCCTTGGCCATGGCTTCGGCATTCTTTTTGCCCATGGCTCGTCGCAACAGGTCTGCACCACCCAAGGTATAACCGGCCACGATCTGGGCGATCTGCATCACCTGTTCCTGATACACGATGACGCCGTAGGTATCCTTGAGGCAATTTTCCAGGGACGGCACGGGGTACGTTACTGCAACTTCGCCGTGCTTGCGCTTGATGAACTCATCGACCATGCCAGATCCCAGAGGGCCGGGGCGGTACAACGCGAGCATGGCGATGATGTCTTCGAAGCAGGACGGTCGCAGCATGCGAAGGTATTGCCGCATGCCGGAACTTTCTACCTGAAAGACGCCGTCCGTATCGCCACGCGCGAAAACGTCATAGGTCTGTGGATCGTTCAGGGGAAGAATATCAAGGTTTGGCGGAGTCTTGCCCTGTTCCGCGATGGCCTTCAGCGTGTTGTCGATGAGAGTCATGGTCCGCAGGCCAAGAAAGTCGAACTTCACCAAGCCGACCTTTTCCACCATCTTCATGTCGAACTGAGTAACAAGTTCTCCCTTTTTGCCCTTATACAGCGGAAGGTATTCGTCCATCGGCTTGTCGGATACGACTACACCCGCAGCGTGTGTGGAGGCGTGACGTGACAAGCCTTCAAGGCGCATGGAAATATCCAGCAATTTGCGAATAAGCGGATCTTCCTTGTAAAGCGCCGCCAGTTCCGGTTCCGTATCAAGCGCCTTGCGAATGGTCATCTTGAGGTCTTCCGGAATGAGCTTGGCTATTTTGTCCACTTCCTTGAACGTCATGTCGAGAGCGCGGCCCACGTCCCGAACTACGGCCTTGGCCTTCATTTTTCCAAAGGTCGTGATCTGCGAAACCGAGTCGCTGCCGTATTTCTGCGTAACGTACTGAATAACCCGGGTACGCTTGTCTTCGCAGAAGTCGACGTCAATATCGGGCAGGCTGACGCGCTCGATGTTCAAAAAGCGTTCAAAAATAAGATGGTAGGGAAGGGGATCAAGATTGGTAATCCGCAGTGCCCAGGCAACGATGGAGCCGGCTGCCGAGCCACGGCCTGGTCCCACAGGAATATCATGGTCTTTCGCCCAGTTGATGAAGTCCTGCACAATAAGGAAATAGCCGGGGAACCCCATTTCGCAAATGACCTTGAGTTCCATCTCCAGACGATCCCAGTAGGCCTGATGGTCAATGGAATCCCGATCAGGATGCATTTCCAGTCTTTTTTTGAGACCTTCACGGGCAAGGCGCTGGAATTCCGTATCCAGAGTCATACCTTCCGGCAGTTCATAGACCGGAAAGTAGTGATTACCGAAGTCCATTTCCACATGGCATTCCTCGGCAATGCGCACGGTATTGGAAATTGCCTCGGGCACATGTCTGAAAGACTGTTCCATTTCTTCCGCGGACTTGTAATACAGATCCCGGGCATCAAACCGCATGCGCCTGGCGTCGTTGACCTTGGCCTGCGTCTGGATACAGAGAAGCACATCGTGGGCTTCCACATCCTCGGCATTGAGATAGTGGCAATCGTTTGTGGCCACCAGCGGCACGCCCGTATGTGCGGAAAGTTCAATCAGTCTGTCGTTCAGACGTGCCTGATCGGGGAGGGTATTGGACTGCACCTCAAGATAGAAACGCCCCCCATAGATATTCATATATTCATGGGTCAGATTGATGGCATCATCGAAGGTGCCCCCATTTTCCAGCATCTTGTTGTGCCCGAGCAAAGTCCTGGGGATTTCTCCGGCCACACAGGCGGAGAGGGCGATGAGACCTTCACTGTACTGCCGTAACAGCGCCTTGTCGACACGTGGCTTGTAATGAAAGCCGTCCAGAAATCCCCGGGAAACCAGACGGACAAGATTGTGATACCCTTCATTGTTCTTGGCCAGCAAAATGAGATGATGCCGCACACGGGCCAGCTCGGATTCCTTGTCCCTGTGATCATGGGAAACATAGACTTCGCAGCCGATAATGGGCTTGATCCCGTAGCTCTTGCAGGTCGTATAGAAGTAGGCAGCGCCGTAGAGATTGCCATGATCAGTTATGGCAGCCGCGGGCATTCCGAAATCCACGGCGCGGGCGCACAAGTCGTTGAGGCGAATAGCTCCGTCGAGCAGGCTATATTCCGTATGGCAATGCAGATGAACGAACTCAGACATAAATAAGGATCTCCGGGGGGGGATAACGGCCAAAAAATCGGCGAAGATCATAAGAATATCGAAATTGGCGAGCAACCACAAGTCCGATTGCGGCAGGAACTGCGGTGCACCGTAATCCGATATTTTTCGACGGGAACAACAGATTTTTTTCGTCCATTTTGCAGCCATACCCGCTCAGGCTCCATTGAAGTATGCATTCTTTAAAACACGGCTTGCACCCTGAACGTCATGCGCGTACTGTAACGCCATGCCAATATTTCAGAAAGGATGGCTCATGGACGGCGCATGGAACGACATGACAGCGCACCGGCAAAAATTCGAAGCTTTCGCAACTGACTGGATTGTCCGTTACCCCGAATCTATGTTGCGGCTGAAACGGGAGCATACCTATGCCGTGCTCGGCCACGCGGAATACATTATCCGGGAGGAAGGCATCGGCGGGATGCAGGGCAGGGCGGCTCTCCTGGGTGCTCTTTATCATGATGTGGGGCGATTTCCGCAATATGCGCAATGGAAGACATTCAGCGATGCGCACTCCATGAATCATGGAATCCTCGGAGTCCGGACGCTTCGACAAACGGAATTTTTGTGTTCGGAACCCTGCCTGGTCCGGAAACTGGTCTTCGCCGCGGTCGTTCTGCATAACCGGCACCATCTGCCTGACAGTCTCCCTGAATCTGTCCAAAAGGTTACAAGTGTCGTTCGCGATGCGGACAAACTGGATATCATGCGGATCATGGCTCATTATCTGAATAACCCTGTCCCCTCGGGGGATGTGGTTCTGCATGTGAAGGATGATCCTGAGGGCTGGTCCCCACAGATTGTCGAGACGGTCCTTGCTGGAGGAATTCCCGGATATGCAGATCTTAAATATATTAATGATTTTCGTATGTTGCTTGGAGCATGGTTGCGAGATCTGCACTTTCGAGCGGCGCGGGCAGCTCTGGTCCGCTCCGGGTACCTCGAGCGTGTGCTGCAGGGACTGCCGAGCAGAGAGCCATTTCTGTCCGTCTGTAGCTCTCTTTATGCATTAAAGGATCAAAGTATTCATGGACTCTCGTGATTTTCATCCCGCCCTGGATGGGAGGGTCGCAACATTTTGTGCGAAAAGAGGTATCCGAAACTGGGTGGTGATTTCCACGCTTTCACAGCTGGAAAAGGAACCTCAGACAGGACGCGAGCTTATCTTTTTTCCTTTTCTTTTGCACAGACTCGGAGAAAGGGCAGGGGACGTGCTCCGCTCCAGCCTGTTGAAAACGTCTCGACTGGCAATCGTGGATTACAGGCAGCCGGAGAGAAACCTGGATTATCCTGCATGTCTGGCCTTTTGTCTTCTTGAGCTGGCAGGCAGCCATTTCGAGGCCTATCGCAGCTTCATGCGTTATGGAGGGCTGGAGCGGGTTCTTTCGCAATGTGGATTGGTTCCTGAAATTCGGGAACCTTTATGCGGTGGTGCTGCAAGTTTTGTTTGTGTGATACGATGACTGAGTTTGGGATGGAACAGGTCAATTGGAGGGTACGTGGGTGTAGGGAGAATAAGATTGTATAATAAAGTTTACATAATTTACATTATGGGACAATCGGATGAGTGCTCTTGCCACTCCGTGACTCCTGACGTAAGAACGACTATTCAACTTTTCACCTGAGGATGAAATTATGGGTCTCCTTGGCGCCAGCTGCAGCTTTACGCGCTTTCGCATTGCAGACACAGTTCCCCGTGAACTGTGGATGGAAATCCCGGCAAAACTCAAGCAGTTCGCTTTCCAAGATATTGATGAAATCGCGGAAGAACGTGCTTGGGGATGGGTTTCCTTTGAAGACATGCTGGATTCGGAATGGCGTTCGGCCCCGCCCGACAAGGGGGCTTATCTGGCTTTTGCTCTTCGTCTGGATACGCGACGAATTCCGCCGGCAGTTTTAAAGAAACACCTAGCCATCGCCCTTCGCGAAGAAGAAAAACGTATCCATGAACTCGGCAAAAAATTTATTGCCAGAGACAGGAAGAAAGAACTTCAGGAACAGGTCAAACTACGCCTGATGAGTCGTTTCTTGCCCATCCCCGCGGTCTTTGACGTGGTCTGGGCCACAGACTCCAATACTGTGTATCTGGCCTCCACTCAATCAAAACTCATTGAACTTTTTATGAATCACTTTACACTGACCTTTGATCTGCACCTGGAGCCGTTGACTCCTTATGCGCTTGCTGCATCCATGCTGGACGAGGCGAATATTGCCCGCCTGGATACGCTCGAACCCACACGTTTTGTATAGAGGCTGCGATGAATGATCCCTACCTCGGTCAAACGACCGACATGATTCTTGGTCAGGAATTCCTGACCTGGCTCTGGTTTCGTGCCGAAACGCAGCCGCTTGGATTCAGGGACAAGGACGGGCAGTCCTTTACCCTTACTCTGGAGCAGCGCATCGTGGTTCAGGGCGGCGAAGGAGAAGCGCTGGAAACAGCTTCCGTATCCGGTTCGCTTTCCCAGTTGCGCGAAGTACGGCTTGGGCTGCAGACAGGTAAAAAAGTCACTCGTGCCCTTGTTCGTTTTGAAAAGGATGAACTCGCATGGCAAACCACTCTCAAGGCAGAAGATTTTGCGCTGGGCAGTTTCAGGACTCCCAAAGTCGAACATGAAAAAGATGACGATCCTGACGCTGTTTTTTTGGAAAAACTGTATCTGATGGAAAGCTGTCTCGGGCTTCTGGATTCCTGTTACGCCATGTTTCTGGATATCCGTCTGGCTCCGCGCTGGAACGAAGAGGTGCGGGAAATGGCGGAATGGATGACCAGAAATTAACAGGGGAGAAATGATGCGGCAATCGGCGATGCGAGAACTTGCGGCACGTCTGCTGCGCAAGGCCCTGTGGATGCTTCTTGTTCTGTGGGGCATCACGCTGGTCAGCTTTGTGGTCATTCATCTCGCTCCTGGTTCACCCACCGATCTCCAAACGACGTTGAATCCGATGGCCGGAGAGGCTTCCCGAGCCCGGCTTGAGGCCCTCTACGGCATTGACCGCCCTTTGCACGTCCAGTACTGGGACTGGTTCTCCCGGGTAGCTCAGCTTGATTTCGGCAACTCCATGTCCAGCGATGCCCGGCCTGTGATGGATAAGATTGCCGAACGCTTGCCCCTCACCATTGGTATCAATGTAGCCTCTCTTGTGCTTACGCTTCTGATAGCAATCCCAATCGGTGTTCTGTCCGCCTGGAAACAGGGATCTCTTTTCGATCGCGGAATGACGATTCTTGTATTCATTGGGTTCGCCATGCCCGGATTCTGGCTTGCTTTGCTTTTGATGCTGTATACAGGGCTTGAACATCAGTGGCTTCCCCTTTCCGGTCTTGTTTCTCTGGATTACCCTGCCCTGTCCTTCTGGGAAAAATGTATTGATATTGCGCGACATCTCGTTTTGCCTGTCACCGTCATCACGGTAGGCAGCATAGCGGGGATGTCCCGTTTCATGCGCTCCTCCATGCTGGAAGTATTGCGACAGGATTACATCGTCACGGCACGGGCCAAGGGAATCCCCGCGCATACGGTTATTTTTCGGCATGCTCTTCGCAATGCCCTGCTCCCCGTCATCACCCTGCTTGGCCTGTCCGTACCGGGGCTGATAGGCGGCAGCGTCATCATAGAAACCATATTCGCTCTGCCGGGACTTGGGCAGCTGTTCTACACGGCAGTCATGGCTCGTGATTATCCTCTGATCATGGGTAACCTTGTTCTGGGGGCCGTTTTGACGCTGCTCGGCAATATGCTGGCCGACATCGGTTATGGGCTGGCCGACCCTCGCATCCGAACACGAGGGAAGCAAAAATGAGAACGTTGTCTTCCTGCGGACCATTAAACCGTCTTTATCGCTTCCTCGGACGACTTTTTTTTCGACGGGGAATGTTCTGGGTCGGTCTTGCCATTGTGCTGTGCATGACCGTAGCCGCTCTGTTTGCTCCGTGGCTTGCTCCCTATGACCCTACGGCGCTTCATCCGAAGAATATTCTTGAAGCTCCCTGTGCGGCCTTCCCCCTCGGCACCGATGCACTGGGACGCGATGTACTTTCCCGGCTGCTCTACGGTGCGCGTGTTTCTCTGTGGGTCGGCTTTGTCTCTGTCAGCATTTCAGTGGCCATTGGTGTGATTTTCGGGCTGCTCTCCGGGTATCTGGGCGGTCTTGTGGATGAACTGATCATGCGTGGCGTGGATGTTATGCTCTGTTTTCCGTCCTTTTTTCTTATCTTAGCGGTAATCGCCTTTCTGGAGCCGAGTCTTACGAACATCATGATTGTCATCGGGCTGACGTCCTGGATGGGGGTAGCCCGACTTGTACGGGCGGAAACCCTGTCGTTGCGCGAACGTGATTTTGTCGCTGCCGCTCAGCTCAGCGGGACAGGCCCCCTTCGGATCATGTTCATGCATATTTTGCCCAATGCCCTGACGCCAGTGCTGGTGTCGGCCACACTCGGCGTAGCGGGGGCGATTCTCGTCGAGTCTTCCTTGAGCTTTCTTGGGCTCGGGGTACAGCCGCCTGATCCCAGCTGGGGCAATATGCTTATGGAAGGCAAGGATGTGCTCGAAATAGCCCCTTGGCTTTCCCTCTATCCCGGGCTTGCCATTCTTGTTACCGTGCTTGGGTACAATCTGTTGGGGGAAAGTCTGCGGGATACCCTTGACCCCCGTCTGAAGCGGCGTTGACAAGCCCTTTTTCCAGTTTCTGGAAAGGCGAATAAGATTGCCTCAGATTCAGCGAGACATTTCGCCATGTTTCAGCGGACAGGCGAGGCGGCCCCGATGGGTTGAACGTGATTTGAAAAATCCCGGCAGCCGGACCGAGAGATGCTTTGGCCCTCTTGCATCCGTCCCGCAATATTCCTATGCTGATCATGGCGGTGCCGATGACCGCGCCTCCTCAACCCCCTATAAAGAGTATCTTTTGGTCATGCTTGAATATTTGCATATCCGTGACCTGGCCCTCATTGCCGATATGGAACTGGAATTCGCTCCGGGGATGAATGTTCTCACCGGCGAAACCGGGGCAGGCAAAAGCTTTATTTTGAAGGCTCTCAATTTTCTGATGGGCGAACGTATGGGAGCCGAGATGGTTCGTTCCGGAAAGGAAAAGGCTCAGGTCGAGGCTCTGTTCGTCCGACCGAAGGGAGAGCTTGTGCTTCGCAGGGAACTGAATGCCCAAACAGGGCGCAGCCGTCTGTACATCAACGGCAATCTCGGGTCTCAGGAGGCTATCCGTGAACTGCGCTCCTCGCTTATCGTACATACGAGTCAGCATGGACAGCAGCGCCTGCTGCAGCCTTCCTTTCAGGCCGGTCTTATTGATGGCGTACTTAACAGACCTGATTTGCTGGAAGAACGCGATCGATTGCTCAGGGGTATCCGTAACGCAATCGCGAAACGAGATGCGTTACGCTCTCGCTTCAGGGAACTTGGAGACAGGCGGGAACTTCTCGAAATACATCTCTCAGAAATCGACAAGGTCGCTCCCGAACCTGGAGAAGAGGAACATCTGGAAAACCTCCGGGTCCAGTTCCGCAATTCGGAGCAGTTGCGCATCAACTATGAGCGTATTCAGCAAATTCTGCGCGGAGAAGATGTGGGTTTGCTCGATCAGCTCGGTCATCTTGAACATGCGCTCGAACTTATCGCCCAGAATGACGAGGAGGTCGCTTCGGACCTTGAGGCGACTACCGCCTTTCGTCAGACGCTTGGAGATCTTACCCGCCGCCTGCGGCGACCCGCCCTGACTCTTCCAGATGTGGACCCAGAAGAAGTGGAATCCAGACTTTTCGAGCTGGCACAGCTGAAGAGAAAGTTGCGCAGAACATTGCCGGAAATTTTGTCCATGCGCGACGAAATTGCAGAAAACCTGTCTTTTCTCGACGCATGTGCTCTGGATATCCGGCAGGTTGAAAAGGAGCAGAAAGCCCTGCAGGACCAGCTCGCCACATTGTTTGTACAACTGAATCCCCTGAGACGGGAAGCCGCTGCCCTCTTTACGAAAAAACTTGAAGCAGAACTTTCATCTCTTGGCTTTTCAAAATATCTTCAAGTGATTGCAGATTTCAAACCACATGAATACTTCCCCGGATGTTCCGAAGATCGGGTCCGGCTTCTGTGGGCTCCCAATCCGGGGCAGCCTGCTCAGCCTCTGGACAGGATTGCCTCCGGAGGCGAACTTTCCCGTTTCATGCTGGCCGTGGTGTCCATGCAAAGCACGAGTGAAGAAGCGACGCTTATTTTTGATGAAGTGGATGCGGGAGTAGGAGGATTGACCCTGAACAGGGTTGCAGAAAAATTGACGGATCTCGCCGCGCACAGGCAGATGCTTCTGATCACGCATTGGCCCCAGCTGGCTTCCCGTGCCGTCAGACACTTTCAGGTTTCCAAGCATGTTCTCCCGGATGAGACCTTCACTTCCTGCTCCCGGCTCGAAGGCGCGGCGAGAGATGCCGAACTTGCAAGAATGGCTGGGATTGAGCAACAGGATATGAAACCTTCCGTCTCGTAGATTGTCCCTCCCCCTCTTACGGCACGTTTCCTGGCCCCTTGGACAGGAGACGCCTTGTTGCTTTTCAAGACTTAAGGTAAAAGTTGAAGGCTGAGAAACGGAATCCGAATCTCCAGAGACTCCGGAGATAGAGTCCACCTTGCTCCATTTCCTTGCTCCAACCGTGCGTGAGTATTGTCTCGCAAAGCTCTTCTCATCAGTTGTGATTTTGACAGAGTTGCACTATACTCGCCCGCGTCTGGCATAAACCGGGAACAGAACCTTTTCTGTGCCGTCAAGTTGTTGCATCTTACGGCTGAACTTATTTCGTCTCCGGTCGGGGGACGTGACAGAAATCCGCCTTTGCGGAAGGAGTCTTGCATGGCCAAGAAAATGAAAACCATGGACGGCAACACCGCCACCAGCCACATAGCCTATGCTTTGAGCGATGTGGCCTGCATCTATCCTATTACGCCCTCTTCCGTCATGGGCGAGCTGGCTGACGATTGGGCCGCTTCAGGAACTAAAAACCTGATGGGACAAACCGTTACCGTGCGCGAAATGCAGTCCGAAGCGGGCGCTGCCGGAGCCGTCCACGGTTCTCTGGTAGCCGGCGCTCTTACGACCACGTTTACGGCTTCCCAGGGTCTGCTGCTGATGATCCCCAACATGTATAAAATTTCCGGTGAATTGCTGCCATGCGTGTTTCACGTTTCCGCACGCGCACTGGCCGCTCACGCTCTGTCCATCTTCGGCGATCATCAGGACGTAATGGCCGCTCGTCAGACTGGCTTTGCCTTCATCTGCTCAAGCTCCGTACAGGAGTGTATGGATCTCGCGCTGGTGTCCCATCTGGCCACTATCGAAACCAGCGTGCCGGTCTGCCATTTCTTTGATGGTTTCCGTACCTCGCATGAAATTCAGAAAATCGAAGTCATTGACTACGAAGACATTCGCGGGCTTGTAAACTGGGAAAAAGTCAACGAGTTCCGGCAGAATGCCATGAACCCCGAACATCCGCACCAGCGCGGCACCGCACAGAATCCCGACATTTACTTCCAGAACCGCGAACGGGCCAATCCCTTCTATAATGCTTTCCCGGCTGCCGTCGTCGATGCAATGAAGAAAGTAGCCTCCATCACCGGACGTAAGTACAAGCCGTTCGATTATGTGGGGCATCCCGAAGCGGATCGCGTCATCATCGCCATGGGCTCTGCCTGCGAGACCATAGAAGAGGTTATCCATCAGCTCAATGAGCAGGGACAGCGCGTGGGCCTTGTCAAGGTTCGTCTGTTCCGGCCTTTCTCTCCGGAATATCTTCTGCAGGCGATTCCCACCACGGTGGAAACGATCACGGTGCTTGACCGCACCAAGGAACCCGGAGCTCTGGGCGATCCGCTTTACCTCGACGTCTGTACGGCGTTTATGGAAAAGGGAGAGGCTCCGCGTCTGCTTGCCGGACGGTATGGTCTTGGTTCCAAGGAATTCACTCCGGCCATGGCCAAGGCCGTGTTCGACAACATGCTTTCCGTCGGGCCCAAGAATCACTTTACCGTCGGCATCAACGACGATGTGACCAATACGAGCCTTGAGGTTGAGGACGCGCTGGATACCGTGGCCGAAGGCACCGTACAGTGCAAGTTCTTCGGCATCGGTTCAGACGGAACCGTGGGAGCGAACAAGCAGGCCATCAAGATCATCGGCGACAACACCGATCTTTATGTTCAGGCCTACTTCGCCTACGACTCCAAAAAGTCGGGCGGGTTCACCGTTTCCCATTTGCGTTTCGGCAAGTCCCCCATTCATTCTACCTATCTGGTCAATCAGGCCGACTTCATCGCCTGCCACAAGTCCGCCTATGTACATCAGTATGATGTCCTTGAAGGTATCAAGGACGGCGGCGTATTCGTTCTGAATTCCGACTGGAACACCATTGAAGATCTTGATCGCGAGCTGCCTGCTTCCATGAAGCGGACCATAGCTCGCAAGCAGCTCAAGTTCTATAATGTTGATGCCGTAGAACTGGCCAAGGAAGTCGGCCTCGGCGGACGAATCAACATGATCATGCAGACGGCCTTCTTCAAGCTTGCCAAGGTAATCCCCTTTGAACAGGCCGTAGCGCTGCTCAAGGACTCCATTGCCAAGACCTACAAGAGCAAGGGCGATAAAGTCGTCAACATGAACATCATGGCCGTGGACAAGGCGCTCGATGCTCTCGTCGAGGTCAAGATTCCTGAATCCTGGGCTGATGCCGTGGACGCTCCCAAAGAAAGTTCCAGCTGTCATTGCCACTGCCATGAGGATCCGGAATACGTCGCCAAGGTGGTTCGCCCCATTCTTGCCCAGAAAGGGGACAGCCTGCCCGTATCTGCTTTTGAACCTGATGGACTGGTGCCTCTGGGGACTGCGGCCTTTGAAAAGCGCGGTGTCGCCGTCGACATCCCTGAATGGATTCCCGAAAACTGCATTCAGTGCTGTCAGTGTTCTTTCGTATGCCCGCATGCCGCCATTCGTCCCGTTCTCGCTACCGATGAGGAACTGGCCGAAGCTCCCGAAAGCTTTGTGACCAAGCCGGCCATAGGCAAAGAGTTGAAAGGACTTCATTTCCGTATGCAGGTCTATGCCGAGGACTGCCTTGGTTGCGGTTCTTGCGCCGATGTCTGCCCTGCCAAGGGCAAGGCTCTTGTTATGAAGCCTCTGGCCCCCCAGATGGAAGCTCAGGTTGAAAACCTGCACTACGCGAATGAACACATTGAAATCAAAGACAACCTCGTTTCTCGTGAAAGCCTGAAGGGTTCTCAGCTCCAGCAGCCGTTGTTCGAATTTTCCGGCGCTTGCGCTGGTTGCGGTGAAACCCCCTACGTCAAGCTGATCACGCAGCTCTTCGGCGAAAGAATGCTCATTGCCAATGCTACGGGTTGCAGCTCCATCTGGGGTGGTTCGGCGCCCACTGTCCCGTATACAACCAACAAGGACGGTTTCGGTCCCGCCTGGGGCAACTCCCTGTTTGAAGATGCGGCCGAATACGGCTTTGGCATGGCCATTGCCATTACTCATCGGCGTGAAAAGCTGGCGGATGTCATTCGTGAAGCGTCCGCCATTGAAGGGCTGCCCGAAGAACTGGCCGCGGCCCTGAAGGGGTGGCTGAACAATAAGGATGACGGCAACGGGTCCAAGCTGTATGGCGAACAGATTCTGGCTGCGCTTTCGGATGCGCCCGAACATCCGCTGTTCGACCAGATCTGGGAGATGAACGATCTGTTGACTAAAAAATCCATGTGGATCTTCGGCGGTGACGGCTGGGCCTATGATATCGGTTACGGAGGACTCGACCATGTTCTGGCTTCCGGGGCTGATGTGAACGTCCTCGTCATGGATACCGAAGTTTACTCCAATACCGGCGGTCAGGCTTCCAAGGCTACTCCACTGGGTTCCATTGCCAAATTCGCCGCTGCAGGCAAGCGGACCGGCAAGAAGGATCTTGGCCGGATGGCCATGTCCTACGGGTATGTGTACGTCGCCTCTGTTTCCATGGGCGCCAACAAACAGCAGGTGCTCAAGGCCATCAAGGAAGCCGAAGCCTATAAGGGTCCCTCTTTGATCATCGCTTACGCCCCTTGCATCAATCAGGGAATCCGCAAGGGCATGGGCAAGAGCATGGAAGAAGGAAAGCTGGCTGTGGAGAGCGGTTACTGGCCCCTGTATCGGTACAACCCAGAACTGGCGGCTCAGGGCAAGTCTCCGCTGACTTTGGAATCAAAGGCCCCTGATGGGACGCTGCGCGAATTCCTGGCCGGCGAAAACCGCTATGCCCAGCTTAAGTCTATTGATCCGCAGATTTCGGAACAGCTCCAGAGTGATCTTGAAAAATCCTATAATGAGCGTTACGCGCTGTTGAAGCATTTGGCTGACGGACCTGCAGGTTCTGGTGATTAATCCTGAAAGACTGAAGGGATCGGACCTATGTCCGGTCCCTTTTTTATTGACTCGCACAGAACGTTAGTACGTGACTTTTACCACGCAATGGCCATCTCATACTCATGTCGCCTGATCTCAGACAGGAAAATACCTGATACGCCGGCAATCCCGAGAATGACGATGCCTCAAGGGATATTCATCTCGAAAATCATGTGGAAAGCCGAGACAATATGAAGCGTTCGCCGCCTGACAAGGCCTGCATGGCTTTATAATCTGATTTTGATCTTCATAAGCAGATCCCGAAGAGATTCTCCGTTGTCGGCTTTCGCTTCCCATTTATTTGTTTCCATGCTATGGTAAAAGACACGTTTCGTAACAAAGCGGGGAGCATTCTGCAGCCCCTTCAACAGTCCTTTCGGAGTGTTACATGGTCAAGACACTGTACATTACGGCTACGGAATCCCACAGCGGAAAATCCGCGGTAACACTGGGACTTATGCAGCTTCTTCTGCGCCATGTCCGCAAGGTCGCCTTTTTCCGTCCTATCATTGAAGACACGAGTCCGGGAGAACGGGATCACGACATCAACCTGATCCTTCGGCAGTTCGATCTGGATATCCCCTATGAAGATACTCACGTCATCAATTATAGCGAAGCACGAGAACTCATCACTACGGGAAAGACGGGCCTGCTTATCGAAAAGATTATGCATAAATACAAGGAACTTGAGGCCCGATATGATTTTATTCTCTGTCAGGGAACCAACTTCCTGGGCAAGAATGCGGCGTTTCAGTTCGACATCAATGCCGAGATAGCTGCCAATCTCGATATTCCTGTGGCCTTGGTGGTCAACGGATATGGCCGGACGGTCGACGAGGTCAGGGCTGCGGCCCGAACCAGTTTTGAACTGTTCAAGGAAAAACAGCAGGAAGTCATCTGTGCCTTCGTCAATCGAGCCTCTCTGTCGCCGGAGGAAGTAGTTGAATGCCAGGGATCGCTGTGTGACGACACGCTGTGCCCCAATATTCCCGTTTTCATCCTTCCCGAATACCCCAGCCTAAGTAAACCCACTATGAGCGATGTTCGGACATGGCTGAACGCCACCGTTCTGTTCGGACATGCCCGTCTGGACAATCCGGTTCAAGATTACTCCATTGCGGCCATGCAGGCCGGAAATTTTCTTGAGCATATCAAACAGGGAATGCTGGTGATCACCCCCGGCGACAGGGCGGACATCATTCTGGCAAGTCTCGTCTCCCGTTATTCCAGCGCCGCACCGGATGTCGCGGGTCTGTTGCTCACGGGCGGTTTTGCATTGCCGCCAACCATCTCTTCTCTGCTTGCCGGCTGGTCCGGCGTCCCGCTGCCCATTCTTTCCGTGCCGGAACCGACCTACCCCACTCTTCAGGCCCTCATGGACATCAAGGCGCGTATCGAACCAGAGGATCATCGCAAGATCAACACAGCCCTCTCCTTGTTCGAACGCAGCGTGAATACTGAGGCTCTGGCCAAACGCATCATAAATCGTTGTTCTTCACGCATTACGCCCATGATGTTCGAGTTCAAGCTGATTGAACAGGCCAAACGACACAAGATGCGCATCGTGCTTCCCGAGGGGGAAGAAGATCGTATTCTGAGAGCCGCCGAAATATTGTGCCAGCGTGAAGTTGCGGATATTATCCTGCTTGGGAATATCGCCAATATTCACCGCAGGATGATGGATCTGGGACTGGAGCTTCGGGGTGCCCGATTTGTTCAGCCGTCTGACTCGCCGGAATACGAAGAGTATGTCCAGACATACTATGAAATGCGCAAGGCCAAGGGGATCACTATGGACGAAGCCCGTGACCGCATGGCTGACGCTACCTATTTCGGGACAATGATGGTATACAAGAATGCTGCCGATGGTATGGTCTCCGGCTCCATCAACACTACGGCTCATACCATCAGACCCAGTTTTGAAATCATCAAGACCAAACCCGGGTCTTCCATCGTTTCCAGCGTCTTCCTCATGTGTCTGAAAGATCGAGTGCTTGTTTTCGGAGACTGCGCCGTCAATCCCAACCCTACGGCCCCCCAGCTTGCGGACATTGCCACCAGCTCCGCCGAGACGGCAAAAATCTTTGGCATCACGCCGCGGGTGGCCATGCTTTCCTACTCCACGGGCACGTCGGGCAAGGGCGCGGATGTGGATAAGGTAATGGAAGCGACCAGACTGGCCAAAGAACGAGCGCCAGAACTTCTCCTCGACGGTCCCATTCAGTATGATGCGGCCATTGATCCCGGTGTTGCTCGTACCAAGGCTCCGCACAGCCCAGTAGCCGGTCAGGCCACGGTATTCATTTTCCCCGATCTCAATACCGGGAACAATACCTACAAGGCCGTGCAGCGTGCCGCTGACGCCATTGCCATTGGTCCGATTCTGCAGGGACTTAACCGGCCAGTGAATGACCTCTCCAGAGGTTGTACGGTTCCTGACATCATAAATACGGTGACGATTACCTCCATTCAGGCGCAGGCGGAAAAGGGACTGATCTCCTTCCAGGATTGATCTTGCATACATGAAATCCGGCGGTTGTTCAGATAAAAACGAACAACCGCCGGATCGAATGCGAAAAATTTGGTTCGATCAATCAAAACAGACTTACAGGCAGATTCCATTTTTCAGAGGCTTCAACGATCCGGGAGAAAACATGAACGTTTTGGTCATCAACTCAGGAAGTTCATCTTTCAAGTATCAACTCATCGACATGCAGGATACGCGGGTGCTCTGCAGCGGGCTTGTAGAACGCATCGGTGAGGATATGGGACGCATGGTACACAAGATTTCCCCGGACACGGACAATGAAAGAAAGATCGCAACAGATCGCCAGTTTAACACTCATGCTGAGGGAATGAGAGCCGTCGTCGCTGCGATTACCGATGCGGAATATGGCGTCATCAAGTCAAAAAGCGAAGTTCACGCCATTGGGCACCGTGTCGTACTTGGAGGCGAGGAGATCAAGGATTCCGTCGTCATCAATGAAGGCATCAAAAAAATTATTCGAAACTATATTCCTCTTTCTCCCCTGCATAACCCTGCGGGACTGGCGGGCATAGAAGATGCCGAGAATATCTTCCCCGGAGTACCCAATATCGGTGTTTTTGACACTGAATTTCACCAGACCATGCCTGAAAAGGCCTATTTGTATCCCCTCCCCTATCGGGCATACTCCGATTACCGCATCAGAAGGTATGGCTTTCATGGAACGTCACATAGATATGTGACTCATCGAGCGGCAGAATTCCTTGACATTCCGCTTGATGAAGTGAACCTCATTACCTGCCATCTGGGCAACGGATGCTCCATGACGGCCGTACAGAATGGGAAAAGCGTGGATACCACCATGGGGACCACACCGCTTGACGGACTCATGATGGGAACGCGCTCCGGTGAAATCGATCCGGCCATCGTCCCCATTCTGGTCAAGGAAACGGGACGTACTCCTTCCGAAATCGATCTCCTGTTGAACAAGCAGTCCGGGCTGAAGGGAATCTGCGGCATGTCCGACATGCGCGATATCCACAAGGCCCGCGAAGCTGGCGACAAGATGGCTGCCCTAGCCTTGGACATGTTCGTATATAGGATCCGGAAATATATCGGCGCCTATGCCGCTGTTCTTGGGCGCGTGGACGGAATAGTGTTTACAGCCGGAATCGGCGAAAATGATGATATCGTCCGCAGCAAGGTCTGTGAAAATATGGGACTGTTCGGTATCGCCATTGACGAGGAGCTGAATGCCATGCGGTCAGGAAAAGCCCGCAATATCAGTGCCAAAGATGCGCGCGTTCCCGTATTGGTCATTCCCACCAATGAGGAACTGGAAATCGCTCTGACGACGGCTCGGATTGTAAAGGAAAAAAAGTTGATCTGAACAGATTAGTTCGGGGCGGCCTTCTCTTGGGGAAGACCGCCCTTTTTGTGGCTGGAATTTTCCATAGTGCAAGTCCTCAAGGCCTGCTGCTCCCTTGTGCAGGTAGACTGGCTTCTGTCGCGGCAACAAAGGGACAACACGTAAGATCGCCAGCGTACCTTCCATGCTTGCATGGAAAACTTCAGTTCATATGAAACAGGCAAGGGCATTCTTCCCTTTGTGGGAGGAACAACTTCATTTCAGAGTTGCCAACGCAAACAGGTGGCAAAATCGGGTCTTGCCTTCCCTAAAGAGCAGACAAACAATCGACTTCATTCCGGGCAAGGACCTCCCCTGAAAGGGGAGCTCATAACTGTAGAGCTATGCAGGCTGCCAGTTTTTGTGAGCCCAGTTCACCGGGTTTGCAAGCATGTCAGCAAATTCCTCGGCTGGAACAGGTCGTGAAAAGACATACCCCTGCACCATGTCACAATCAATACTGGTCAGAAAGTCCAGCTGGTTCCTGTTTTCCACACCTTCTGCCACAACTTGCATGTTTAGTTCATGGGCCATCTGTATAATGCTGCGGATGACAATTCTATCCCGGTCGTTGGCCTCATTGGCATGAAAGAAAGCCCTGTCCAGTTTCAATGTGTCAACGATCAATTCTCTGAGAAGATTCAACGAAGAATATCCTGATCCAAAGTCGTCAATGGAACAAAGAAATCCTGCCTGACGCAGACGTTGGGCCGTCTCAACCAGCAGTGTCACGTTCTCAAAAAAGATACTTTCCGTGAACTCGAGTTCAAGCAGTCCATCAGGAATGGAAAACTGTTTCTTGATGCGGATATAGGTATCCACAAACTCTGAGGAATAAAGCTGCACGCGAGAGACATTGACGGAAATGGGAGGCAGCGTCAGCCCCATATCCAGCCAGCGCCTTTGCAAGGCGCACACTGATGCAAAAATATATTGGTCAAGTTTGGCAATAAACTGATTCTTCTCAAAAAGAGGAATAAACTCCCCGGGAGGAATGAATCGTTGTTCCGCATTTTTCCACCGGACCAGAGCCTCTCCGCCGGCAAGTCCCCTCCTTGAAATATTTATCTTGGGTTGAATATACACAAGAAATTCTCCGGAATTCAAAGCCTGCTCCATATGCATTTCAAGCTCCTTTTCTTGAAGGAGCGTTGCCCGGATACTGCGGTCATAAAAAATGGAACGTTCCATTTTTTCTCTGGCATTCTTTTTTGCAATGAATGCACGATCAAGCAGGGCATTGACTTCAGGAGGGTATGTTTCATTGTCTTCTACGCAACAGATACCGGCATGGAGCTTCAGACGATAATTGCTTGGGCCAGCCGGTATGAACGTATTCAGCCTCTCTTCCACGATCCGGCAATATACGGAAATCTCATCTCTCTCTTCATAAGGAAACAGTACAAGAAAATTGTCCGCGGACATCCGGGCGACAAGAGCGCTGGAAGGGGCTTTTTCCTTCAGAAGAGCCGCAAACCGGCGTAATACATCGTCGCCTGTATCAAATCCCATAATATCATTAAACAATTTAAAATTGGAGATGTCCATGGACAGAACGGCATAGGCGGGCGCGTTCGGCGCCTTGAGAGCACGTCCGGTATCTTCCCTGAATTTTGCAAAGTTTCCAATTCCAGTCAGCCTGTCTGTGTAGGAAAGAGAATAAATTTCCTGCTGATGGCTTCTATTCATGCGCAGGTAAATCAGAAAGGCGACAAGGCATCCGCAAAGCACCAAAAGGGAAATAAAAAGAGTCTGCTTGGTGATTTCAGTGACTTCCCGCATAATTTCCCTGTTTGGAACGGAGGAGATGACATACCATCCTTCCAGTTTTGGCATGGGAACATAGCAGAAAACATTTTCTCCCTTCGGCGTGTTAAGCACGGCTACGCCGGTTTTGCCCCGAAGCAGCGAACTTCTGAAGGATTCAACTACGGCAGGATTATTATTTTTACTTGAAATGACGTCAAAGATATTCGCAGAAATTCTGTTGCTGGCCGGATGTACTGAGCGCATGATGATCTCCCCTTGGGGAGTCACGATGTAAGAAAAGCCAGTATTATTATAAAAAGAAAGAGCATATTCCGTGTACAGGTTTTCCACATTGTAACCCTTGAACAGATATCCCCTGCGTCCATTCTGAAAATGTACCGCCGTATACAATACAAGAGTTCTTCGCCCGGTTGATCGATTGATGTGGGGTTCAATGACTCCAGATTCCTTCAGAGAACGAATAAAATTTTTTTCTTCCGGTGTTACGGAAACAGCTATGCCGGAATCAATATACCCGGTGCCGTCTTCAAAAATAAGTGAGGAAATACTCCCTGTATGTGAAAGAAAAATTTTCAGCTTCCTTCGAATGCGATCCTCATGCTCGGAAGATGTTTGCCCCAGCTCATCCGCAAGCATGCGCAGCATGTCAAGATCCTTCAGATAGCTGTTTTGCAGGCCATGCGCTCCCCTCGCAGTACTCTCCATGATGTTTTTGATGGAATTGTCCCATAAGGATTGCTGAACAGAATACAAAAAATTATACAGCACGCCTCCTAGGGCAGTCAAAAAAACGGCAAGTACAGCGAGAAAAATAAATTTTGACTTCTTGGGTGAACTCATTGCCCATCCTCCCGCTGTGGCAGGGAAAGCTGCTGAATGACCGCTGCGGCGGCATGTTCAGGCGCTGCACCGTTAAGCACCATCTCAACGCCCTTGTCCAAGTTTTTCCAAAGAGGATAATGGAGACGGGTATCCGACCGGAACAACACACGCCCAGATGCCAGACAGGTCTGAAACGAAGAAACTGCTCTGGCCGACTCGCTTGGGTCATCCATACGGGGGCTGAGCAATCCCTGTCCTCTGACAAAGAGATTAATCGCGCGAGCGCTGGTCAGACTTTCCATAAGACTTCTGGCTTCCTCAGGGTGGTGGCTTTGCGCGTTGACAGCAAGCGGCGTGTCCATGCCAAGGACAATGGCCGGCCCATCATCGAGAATGGCATAGGGGATCATACGAAAGGAAAAACTGTGAATCAGCCCTTCCAGTCCCGGCGACAGCCAGATGCCTCCAAGCATGAAGGGTTGCTCACCCAGAGCAAATAACAGGTCGGAATTATCGGTTCGTTTCAGAAGGGGAGCCAGGGAGTCAATATATTCCCGATCTCTGAGCAAGGCCAGAAAGGCAAATCCTTCCTGAAGCAATGCCTGAAGCATGATCGGATCTTTATTTGCCTTATCGAATAACACATTCGAGTTCTGCTGGTTCCCGAAAAGACTCCTGAGCAGCACAAGGGCCTTCAAAGATTCCATGTCGGCAATAATTGGCTGAATCCCCTGTTTTCGAAAGGTTTCACAGGCCGCGAGCAGTTCTGCTCCATTTTGAGGTTCTTCGACTCCGTATTCCTTCAACAGATTTTTGTTACAATACATCGCATAGGCAGAAAGACTTATTGGAATAAATGAAATTCTGCCATCTATTCGCATCTGCTCAAGTACTTCCTGCCGATAGGAGGACAGGGCCGGCAAATTCTCCAGATTGAGAAGAATTCCTTTCTGCTGATAGGCCCGGACATCTCCCGACCAGACCATAAATACGTCATCAAGACTGTCAGTTCTGATCCTGCGCTGCAACAGCCGATAATACTGCTCGGGTGGAAGACTTTCATAGCTGACAAGAACATCGGCATGCTTTCCCGTATAGATACTCAAAAGAGCTTCCGAAAGTTCTTCATTGACTACGGCGTACTTCATGCCCAAAAAGGTAAGTACAATTCTTGGCCCAAGAGTTGTTTCATCATACTCTTTGTTCAAATTGCCTGTCTGAAAAAAAAATCCGGATTGGAGAGCGCAAAGCAAAAGAAAAACAGTGAGATGGAAGGATTTCTTCACAAGGTGTTCTCCAAACCAAGATGTCCCTCCGGGGATAAAGGAAAAACATCAGGTATAATTTATGTGACCTGAATCTAAAAATATCATCACACAGCAAAGAGTTTATATCTGAATAACATTTTTTATGTTACAAAAGAATCACGGTTCGTGCAACCCTTCACATTTTATGCTCTACAAGAGTATCGAATTTTTATTCGCGAGGAAGTATTGCAGCCGTCATTCCCTGTTCTCAAAGGCCCGGTAATGAATCTTTTACGAGGCTGATTCACACCACCTGCGAAACCATGTGGATAGGCTCGTATAAGGATACTCTATCGTGCAAATGGAATATGGCAGTGCACGAAAAACGGAAGCATCCACTGTTGGAGATAACATTTTGCAAACAGGGAATCTGGAGGAGTTTTCCACTGAGGACCGTCAGAAGGAAAATATTTCCTGCGAAAGAAGAGATGGCAAGAACTGACGAATCTTATCGGCGGGAACTTTCCCACCATTTTTGAACCTGACATTCCAGTTTGTCGAGTTCTTCAGGGCGGAACCAGAGTATTCTGGGATCTGCATTGAACCAAGTCAGCTGGCGTTTTGCATAAGCTCTGGTATTTTTTCGCCATAAGGCACACGCTTCATCAAGGGAAATCCTTTTCTGCAGATGCGTGAGCAGCTCCCGGCACCCGATTCCAGACCAGCCGGGGGCCTCAGGGACGGGAACCAGCTGCCATTCCCTTTCCACCTCGGCAAGGGCACCGGCTTCAAGCATCTTTTCAATACGCAGGTTCAAAAGGGGTTCCAGCTCTGCCAGGGGAATCTTGAGTCCGATACGCAGAATATCACAATCTACAGGAGGAGGAGTCTGTTCGTGCCACCAGGAAAAGGTTCGGCCCGTAGCTTCAAAGACAGCAAGGGCCCGTACGACGCGCTGGCGGTCATTGGGATGAATACGTGCGGCGTAAGCAGGATCAATCCGGGCAAGCCTGCCGTGCAGCTTCGCCCCGTTACCCGCCAGATACTCGTTCATAAGACTCCGCGTAACCTCATCCGGAACCTTGGGAATATCCACAATTCCGTCAAGCAGGGCGCGGAGGTAAAGACCTGTTCCTCCTACCAGAATAGGCAGCTGAAAATCGCCAATAGCCTGTTGGGCAAGCAAGCTCCACTCCCCCGCTGACATGCGCTCTTCAGTCTTCAGAAAACCGTACAGCACATGTGTGCAGGCAGCACGCTCCTGTTCCGAAGGTTGCGCGGTGATCACGGGAAAGGCCCGGTAGAGCTGCCGAGAATCACAATTGATAATGCCGCCGTTCAAACCGCAGGCCAGACGAATCGCGGCAGCGGTCTTTCCTGTTCCGGTCGGGCCGACGAGACACAACACACGTTTCATATGTCTTCAGGCTCGTCCTCATCGTATTCAGCATCAAGCAACCCCGGCAAGGGCGGCAGACAGACAGGATCAATCCGGCCATGCGGCATGCCGAACCGCCCCCGCAAACAGTGCAGAACATGATCAGGGACCAGTCCCTTCACGTCTCCTCCCAGGCTGGAAACCGTCTTGACGATGGTGGAACTGATATACAGCCAGCGATAATCGGAAATCAGAAACAGCGTTTCAATATCCGGCCTCAACTTGCGATTCATCAAGGCAATCTGAAATTCATATTCGAAATCCGAAACGGCACGGAGACCACGCAGAATGGTCCGGACATTGCGGCGGGCGACATATTCGACAAGCAATCCGTAGAAAGGTTCCACAGTGATGGCCGGTTCCTTGGCAAAAACCGTTTCAGCCATGGAAACGCGTTCTTCCAGGGTAAACAGGGGAGATTTGCCCGTATCTGCCGCAACGGCAACAATAACGCGGTCAAACATATGCAGGCCACGCCGAATGATGTTGGCATGCCCGTTGGTCAAAGGATCGAAGGTCCCGGGATAAATGGCTACGCGTTTGGAGGCTGGTGCCATAGCAGTATCCGTGTTTGTCCGTAATTTCTGTCTGTTTCCAATGCAAGTCCCGCATGGACGGAAGCCGCGTCAAAACGCAACAGATCTTCCGCTTCAGCAAGAAGATACCCGCCGGCAGCAAGCCATCCTCCCCGCATAATGGCTTTCAGGGTTGGCGCAAGCCGATTCTGTCCATAGGGCGGATCCACAAAAATGATATCGAATGGCTGATAACAACGACCGCGTGTAAAACGGGCCACATCGGCTTCCGCCACACGACACCGATCCGTGAGACCCAACTTTTCAATATTATCGGAGAGACAATTGACGGCAACAGGTTCCCTCTCCACAAGGCAGGCCTCAGCGGCTCCACGACTCAGAGCCTCGAAACTCAGGCTTCCGCTTCCCGCGAAAAGATCCAGAACCCGAAGCCCATCCCAGATGACTCCCCGCGAAGCAAGCATGGAAAAAATGGCCCCTCTGACCTTGGCGGTTGCGGGCCGGTAACCCGGCCCCTCCACCGTTTTAAAAATCCGGCCCCCAAGGGCACCGGCGATAATGCGCATGCGTACTCCGGCAAACGCGAAACGTGCGTTTTATAGGTTTGTAAGCACCGAAAGAAGTTCCTTGTTTAATTCCAGAACACGGTCCCGGATGTCCATCTGTTCTTCCCACGGGCGATCGGCGACATTCTCGAGCCGGGTTCGTAACTGAACCACCTTGTTTTCGGTTGTGGAAAGCAGGAATTCCCAATCGACCTTCTGGCTTCGCGGGCGGGCGGCGACCACCACCTGCGGCGTTGCCCCGGCCTTGAGTTCCATCTCTTCCATATACCCGGGAATGCTGACAGGGAACTTGTACTTGTCGCGAATCAGTTGTGCAAGAGTTTGCTGTGCTTTTTCTTCGCCATGCACCAGTACTACCTGCATGCCGGGATGGCCCATTTGGGCCAGCCAGTCGAGCAATTGACTCTGTCCGGCGTGCGCCGAAAAACCGCCGATCGTGAACACCTTGGCCCTGATGGCCACGTCTTCGTTAAACAGTCGGATAGATTGCGCACCGTTAACGATCTTGCGCCCTGGCGTCCCCACACCCTGATAGCCTACGAACACGATGCTGGCTCCCGGTCTCCATGCATTGTGCCGCAGATGATGCCTGATACGACCCGCGTTGCACATGCCGCTGGCCGAAATGATGATGGCCGGTCCCTTCAGCGTATTCAGAGCCTGCGACTCGGCTGCGTTGAGGGTAAACTTTACGTTGGGCAGCATGGTGGACATCTTCTCGGAAATAATGACTTCCGGCGTATCCAGATAGTCCTTGAAATTTTTGAAAACTTCAGTCGCCCTGATGGCAAGGGGGCTGTCTACGTAAATGGGCATGTCGGGAGGCAGCTTCCCCTTTTGCGACAGCAGATACAGGCAGTATAGAATTTCCTGTGTACGCCCTACCGCGAATGCAGGAATAATGACCTTTTCGTGATTGCCGTAGCTGTAGGCGATGGCTTCGGCCAGTTCGTCGAAGGTCGCATCCTCGTTTTTGTGATTCCGGTCGCCGTAGGTACTTTCCATAAACAGATAATCTGCCTGCGTCGCCACGGAAGGATCGTGCATCAGCAGAGTTCCGGGACGCCCCAGATCTCCGGAAAAAACAAGTCTGGTAGTCTTGCCTTCTTCGGTAATGGCCAGCTCAAGGAAGGCGGACCCCAGAATATGCCCGGCATCCCGATATGTCACCGATATGCCGGGGTGAGGTTCAAAAGGCTTGTCGTACTCCACCAGACTGAACTGGTCCGGAACCTTTTTGGCATCTTCGACAGTATACAGCGGCGTTATGGATTTTTGATCGGGCTGGCCACTATGTCTGGCCAGCTTTTTGCGTTTCCATTCTGTATCCATTTCCTGAATATGCGCACTGTCTTCCAGCATGAGAGCCACAAGCGAAGCCGTTGGCGGAGTGCAGTAGACAGGTCCTTTGAACCCCGCACTGACGATGCGCGGCAGCAATCCGGAGTGATCGATGTGCGCATGTGTCAACAAAATAAAATCCAGAGATTCCGGGCCATAAACCTTGGTCTCAAAGTTGCGTTCTTCTATTTCATCGTTTCCCTGATGCATGCCGCAATCCACGGTAAAACGCGTGCCGCATGCCTCAATGAGATAACATGATCCCGTGACCGTTTGTGCTGCCCCAAGAAAATGTACTTTCATGACTTCTCCAGGAGAATTCGTTTATCCATACAGTCAGACCGCCAACGCAGCAAGGGTAATGTCGGGAGTTTTCAAGACATGTCCTTCCTGAATACCGTCCACCATCCATTGACCTGCGAAGGTGAAGCAATGAAACGCGAAACAGGATTCGACCATACTCGCAACATCACGTAAAAGACAAGAGGATAAGTGTGGTGCCAGACCGAATTTTATTTGAATTGCAGTGAGAAAGGGCCTCACTTCCGGCATAATGGTTGCCACCTGGCCAACACAGGGGTATGCTTCGTCCATTCATGCACAATCAGCCTTTTTGAGGAAATACCTTATGACACAGCCTCCCATAGACTTTCTGTCGATCAGCGAATCCTGGCGCATGTTTCGTATCATTGCGGAAATAGTGGACGGATTCGAGACCATGAGCGAAGTCGGCCCCTGCGTCTCCATATTTGGATCTGCGCGGGCCAGTGCGGATACCGTGCTGTACAAGGATACGGAAAAACTTGCCCGGCTGCTGGTGGAGGCTGGGTACGGCGTGATCACCGGCGGGGGCCCCGGACTTATGGAAGCCGCAAACAAGGGCGCTACTGAAGCGGGAGGCATGTCCGTCGGGCTGCACATTCATCTTCCTCACGAACAGGACTGCAATTCCTATATCAAGGTCCGCAGCGATTATCGTTATTTTTTCGTGCGCAAGCTCATGTTCGTCAAATACGCCCTTGCATATGTGGTCATGCCCGGTGGAATGGGAACCATCGACGAACTTTCGGAGGCCTTTGTTCTTGCTCAGACCAAAAGGATCAAACCGCTGCCCATCATTCTGTACAAAAGCGATTTCTGGAACGGCCTGCTTGACTGGATACGCAATACCATGGTGCGTGACGGCTTCATTTCCGCCGAAGAAGTCGACACCTATATTACCTTGTGCGATACGCCCGAAGAAATCGTCCAGCAAATTCGGCATCGGGTTATTCTTTGATCGAAGTCGTTGCTCATTCCTCTCTTCATGAAGCGAACTGCCGGCATACAGACGGCCTTATGGAAAACGCATCGGTGTCCTTTGAGCAGTGCATTCCCGTCCCCCGGGCCGGATCGACCTGGGGGCCTATTCCCTCTCCCCCCCCGGGATACTGCTGCTGGGAAGAATTGATGCAACTTGCTCTGGAGGAAGCCGACAAGGCTGAAGCCAATGGCGAAGTTCCTGTGGGCGCAGTCGTGGTAAGCGAACATGGCAAGATCCTTGGACGCGGACACAATTGCTCCATCGGTTGTTCAGACTCTTCCGCCCATGCGGAAATCATGGCCTTGCGCTCGGCTGGCCTCGCCCTGGGAAACTACAGACTGGAGCGCTGCGTTCTTGTAGTCACGCTGGAACCCTGCCTTATGTGCACGGGGGCCATCGTTCATGCCCGGCTTGCAGGGCTTGTCTACGGCGCGGCGGATATGCGGGCAGGAGCTGTGGAGTCCTGCCTCAATGGTCTGGACCTTCCGTTTCTGAATCATCGCGTCTGGCATATGGGGGGAATTGCAGGCAATCAGTGCGCGGAGTCTCTTCGGTCTTTTTTCCGGACCGCCCGGCTGTCTCCATAAACATTTTCTCATGGCCTTTTTTCAGGATTTCCCCTATCATCGAAGGAATGGAGGAAAACTCATGGAAAAGACAATAAACTTCATCGGCATTTCCGGAAGTCTGCGGCGGCAGTCCCGCAATACGGGCCTGCTGCGCTATGCCGCTCAGGTTGTGCCGGTCAATGTGCATTTCGAAATAGCGTCCATCAACGACCTTCCCTTCTATAATGCGGACATTCAGACCAAACCGGAATCCGTTCAGAAGCTTATAGCACAAGCAGGGCGCGCGGACGCTATAGTGTTTGGTTGTGCCGAGTACAATTACTCTCTGGCTCCCGCACTGAAGAATGCTTTGGACTGGCTCTCCCGTGAATCAGGTAACTCTCTGCTCTCTGGAAAGCCCGCTGCGATCATGGGCGCAGGCGGCGGGATGGGAACCTCCCGTTCCCAGTATCACCTGCGCCAGGTCTGCGTCTATCTCAATCTTCATCCTCTCAATGCACCTGAGATATTCTCCAATGCATTCTCCGACAGCTTTGACGAGGATGGCAATCTGCTCGATCCGCGCCTGCAGGATTTAATCAGGCAACAGATGGTCGCTCTCGCTGAAAGCTGCCGCAATTCCTGATTCCCATTCGATTGCTGAAAACCGGCACACGCGAATTCTCCCGCAAGAAAAGGAAACCACCGGCTATGCCGGTGGTTCTTCATATGCACCTGTAAGACTCTGCTACCGGCAGCGCCTCACATTCATGTATCTCGCCCTATACAGCGGCAAGCTCGTCAAAACGAAAACAGATAAGGGAGAAAAGGCACAGCGCGCCCATTTTCTGGATATGGAAAAATGCCTTGACCCCCATGTTGACCGGGAAGACGCCGTTATTTCCGTTTCCGAGAAGCTCATCCTCACCAGTGACTTCGGACGAAAAGTCGAACTGGATCTTTCTACCTCGAACAGCAGTACGCAAAGAAAATGTTTCCAGTATCCCTGCTTTTCAACTCAGAACGCCGGATGCAATGGCGAATGGGCTATAACCAATATCACAACGGCGATGCCGATGCTTCAATTTTCCTGATGCAGTTTGAAAACGCTGTGTGGCTGCCCTTCCATCAGTTCAAAGTACCCGTTATTGAACTGGGGGCCGATACGACCGTGAAGCTGTCTGCAAGGTCTTTGAAAAGGTCAACACGGGCGGCGTCACCCTGACGTTTTTTGAACTCGTGACCGCGACCTTTGCCGCCAGCCAATTCAGTATCTTCCTGAAGACTGGAAAGCCCGCCCTGTATGTGAGTTTCTGAAAAGCGCAGTCCGGCTCAAGCACGATCACCTGCAAGCCGCAGGGACGTGTTGGAACTGACGCTTTCCGACTGCCAGCAATTCGCTGATGAACTGGAAAACGGCTTCAAGAAAGCCGCCCAGCTCCTCGCCGAAGAAAAGCTTCCTCCCCTATGCGACCCCGTTCATCCCCCTTTCCTGCATCTGTGCAAGTCTCTCCGGCGACATCGACAACGCCAGCATCAAAAAGAAAATCCTGCACTGGTACTGGTACGGGGTCTTCGGCGAACTCTACGGCGGGGCCAACGAAGCCCGGTTCAGCCAAGACCTCCCCGATGTCGTCGCGTGAGTGGACTGCGGAAACGATCCCCGCACCATCAAAGATGTCAGCTTCGCGCCCCGCCGTCTCCTTTCGCTGCAAACCCGCGGCTCTGCAGCCTACAAGGGCCTGGCCGCGCTCCTGATGCAAAGGAGGGCAAGGATTTCGTTTCCGGGCCGCCCATCGATCTCAACCCCTATTTCAATAACGCCATTGACATCCACCATATTTTTTCCAAGGCATGGTGCAGCGCGAGAACCCTACCCAAGGAAAAATGGAACAGCGTCATCAATAAAACGCCGCTTTCCTCAAAAAACAACCAATATCTCGGCGGCGACGCGCCAAGCATTTACATCAGACGCATCGAAGAAAAAAAGGGCGTCCCTGCGGAAACGCTGGATGCTTGCCTCCGCTCCCACGCCATCCCGATCGAAGCGCTTCGCCAAAATGCCTTCAACGATTTCATCCGGCAACGGGCCATCCAGCTCTCGACATGATTGAATCAGCGATGGGCAAGGCCATCTCCGGTCGGGACAGCGATGAAACTGTATTGGCGTTTGGGGCCGCACTCTCATTATACGGGTAGGTAGTAACACCCGAGGCAGTACCCGCAAAAGTAACCGAACTATGCCAGCTCTTCAAGGCTGTGCTGTGGCAAGCAATTTAGATAGTGGACCTCTCAATGAGAGGCCCACTTTTCACCAACAACAAGCCGATCAGTTCATGGGACGAAAAGGAGAGATTGCACGCAGTCGCTCGATAATGGGCGGCAGCTTTTTGATCACATAGTCGATCTCAGCCTCCGACGTATATCGGGACAGCGAGAAGCGGATGGAGCCATGCGCATAGGTAAAGGGAACGCCCATGGCACGCAGAACATGGGAAGGTTCCAGACTTCCCGAAGTACATGCCGAACCAGAGCTGGCACAAATGCCAAACTGATCCAGCAACAGAAGGATGGCTTCACCCTCCACTGATTCAAAAGCGATATTGCAGGTATTGGGTAGACGATGCTCCCGGTCTCCATTGATGATCGCATTGGGAATGGCGGCAAGCAAGCCCTCCTCGAGCTTGTCGCGCAAGGCCGGTACCCGTGTATTTTCCTCTTCCTGATGCTTCAGAGCAAGTTCGCACGCGGTTCCGAGTCCCACGATATACGGAGAGTTCTCCGTACCTGCCCGACGACCACGCTCCTGATGTCCTCCGCGCAAAAACGGAATAAAACGCGTTCCCTTGCGTACATACAACACGCCGATGCCCTTGGGGGCATGCAGTTTATGCCCTGACATGGAGAGGAAATTAATCGGCGTGGATGACACGTCGATCGGCAGCTTGCCGGCAGCCTGAACCGCGTCGGTATGGAAAAGAATGCCGCGTTCCCTCACCATCTCGGCGATGGTATCAATGGGAAAGACGGTACCTGTCTCATTATTGGCATACATAATGGAAACGATGGCCGTATCCTTTCGCATGCTTCCTGCCAGTTCATCAAGGTCAAGCCGTCCCTTTTCATCCACACCGAGATAGGTAACTTCATATCCCTTGGTTTCCAGATGCTGGCACAATGCGATAATCGCCGGGTGCTCAACTCTGGTAGTAATGATATGCCTCTTGTCCGGCTGCGAATTCAGTGCGGAAAGAATAGCTGCGGAATCGCTCTCAGTACCGCAGGACGTAAAGACGATTTCTTCAGGAGAGGCACCAAACAGAGCAGCAATTTTTTCTCTGGCTTCACGGATGCTTTTTCCTACCTGTCCGCCGAACGTGTGCATACTGGAAGCATTGCCGTATTTTTCCGTAAAGAAAGGAATCATACTCTCGAAAACTTCAGGAGCCACCCGTGTCGTCGCATTATTGTCGAGATAAATGATGCTCATGCCCTCACCTCTTCGACTACGATTTCAGGTTCCACCTGTTCACGCAGAATCTTTTCTACAAGATCCTTGAGAGTCACGGATCGAGAGCGGCAACTCGAGCACTGGCCTCTCAGGGCAACAACCACTTTGTGCCCATCCACATCCACAAGCTCGATGCTGCCGCCATCAGCAGCCAAACGCGGCTTTACTTCCGCTTCCAGAGCCTGCATCACTTTCTGCATCCGCTGAACGTTAGTCATGGCCGCTCTGGGCTTGAGGTTAAATTCCTTCAAGCGCGGCTTGCCAAGCTCTTCATTCAAAATTTCCTGGATAGTCTCAAGGCATTCACCGCATCCACCCCCGGCCTTGGTGTAGTTCGTGATTTCTTCGACCGTCTTCAGATTATTTTCATGAATCGCCCGACGAATCTGAATATCTGTCACGCCAAAGCACTTGCAGACCAGCTTGCCTTCTTCCTCGTGCTCCAGAGGAGGTTCTCCACGCCAATTGCGCAGGGCCGCTTCCAGAGCTTCCTGCCCCATAACGGAGCAATGCATCTTTTCCTTTGGGAGTCCCCCAAGATAGGTCGCAATATCCTTGTTGGTGATCTTCACCGCCTCGTCTACGGTCTTGCCCTTGATCAGCTCGGTCAAGGCCGAACTGGAGGCGATGGCGCTGGCGCAGCCAAACGTCTGGAAAGAAGCATCTTGAATAACACCCTTGTCATCGATCTTCAGGAAAAGTTTAAGCGCATCGCCGCAAGCCAAGCTGCCGACTTCACCTACGGCGTTCGCATCAGGCAGTTCCCCGGCATTCCGCGGGTTCAGAAAGTGTTCCCGGACTTTATCCGTATAATCCCACATGATTCGTCCTCCAAAAAGACCGATCGCAAATCCGGGAGAGGAAATCCCGAAGGAAGATCGTATTGTATGTGAATGGGCTTCTTACAGTATAAGTACAATTCTCAGAAAAGGAAGAGGGGCATGACGTTTTTTCGCGTCTGTCCAGCCTTTCGGAATTCTATGCACCGCCTGCCAGCTCCGGTCAAGACCATGCCATTACCCAGATGAATGGTTCCGGGACCTGATTGTTTGCATAGCCGATCTTTTCAGGTTGAGTTCAAATGGAAAGACCATGCAATGCCGTGCATAACAACATACATGCCTCCTCACGGCCATCTGCCAACGCGACATGTGAACGCGTTTTCTTCCTGCAGGCCGGCACATTGCTCCACATCCCAAATTCTGGTATCAGACAGAAATGAAACTTGTTCTTTTGCCTTTCCTTCTGGGGGCGGCCATTCTCCTCGCACCACAGACGACATTTGCGCGGGAAAATTTCGAATCAGCCGAATCCGTGCGCGAAACGATAGCTGATTTGCTTGACGAACTTGATGATTTTAAGGATACCGCCGAGTTTCGCAGATGCATCTACGGTTGTGGCCAGGAAAATCCGGGATGGACATGGCGAAACAAGCTCAGGCGGCTTCAACGATGGACTGCCCGGCATAAGAATATTCCACTGCGTTATATGGATGCCATCGGGGAATTATGGCAGCTGGGCAGAGTCTATGCTCGAGGTAATATCCGTAAGGCCGTCGAACTTCGACACCGAATTGAATCGACTCTGAAACAATAAAAACCGTTCCGGAAAATTTCTGGGAAGGTTTTCCTGCGAACACCATGCTCTCCTCTCTGCCGGACTTTTGCCGTACTTCATTTGAACCCCAGCATAATTTCCCAGTTCTGACTTACAGGCTTTGATGGCTGGCCCGTATCACCACCGCCGCTTCTCTCTGCGACACTGCTTGGATTCACATTTCCATATTCGCATGAAGGAACCTGTCCGCCCTCTGGCAGTTTTCTCCTCCAGGACACAGTGCTATGCCCTTACTTTTGGAGGCATGTTCGATCTGTTAAGCCCCTTTTATAGGATAAAAGGAGTAATTCAAATGCGCTCCAGTCCCATATACTAAATGGCTGCTGTGTTTTTGGCACAGATTGATAATGGCACGTTGACTTTTTCCGGGTTGATATTCATTTGCATGATATATGCCACGAAATTTAGAAATGACGCTAATATAGCCAAGCCATTCATCACGGAATTTGGATTGATCTCATCTCTATAAAAAAATGATTAGGGGGATATGGCTCAAAAAAGAGCACCGAGCAGATTGCCCTTTCCTTCTCAAAACAAACGCAAGAAACAGCCAGTTTCCGTTATGAAGAAAGACGGCCAGATACATCAAAAAAGTCTCATAAAGCTTTTCTGCCTTATGAGACTTAGGATATTCTAGTGGCGGAAGCGTATAGGAGTCGAACCTACCTACGACCTTTCGACCGTACAACAGTTTTGAAGACTGGGCGCCACACCGGTGACGAAACGCTTCCGATCTGCAGGCATTAGTCCAGATGCCCGAATAGAATTTCTACTCGCTCAATATCATCCAGTCAAGTCCTTCCCGTGAAGGATCAGGCTGCCGGGGGTTGATAGCCCAACCGCTCGGAAATCAGGCGGGCGGTTTCGCGTACATCCGCGGCGATATCGAACAATCGGTCTCCGGAAAGCCTCTGCGCGGAACCAGCCAGCGTAACGGCGGCCACCACTTGCCCTGTATGATCGAATATGGGGGCGCCTACGCTCCTCAGATCAGATTCGTATTCCCCCCGATCCATGGAAAAACCACGATTCCGAATCGTCTGCAGTTCAGCGCGCAGCGTTTCCGTATCCGTAATGGTCTTTTCGGTGTACTGAACAAAGACCATTTTGGCGAGCAGCTTCTCCAGCTGAGTAGAAGGGAGAGCAGCCAGCAGGGCTTTCCCAGTGCCTGTACAGTACAACGGCGTCCGGGTGCCTACACGGATCCGGATACCTACCGTACGCGAACAGTCCATTTTATGGATGAACAGAGCCTCTGCGTCGGAAAGAACTCCCAGGTGAACAGTATCCTGATACTTATTGACCAAGTTGCTCATATAGACCTTGGCTTCATGCAGGATATTGATGTTCCCGACGTATGATTGCCCGAGTTCCCAAGCCTTGAGGCCCAGTGCATAACGCCCAGTTTCGGGATGCCGGGCCAGATACCCCAGATGTTCCAGAGTGGCCGCGATACCATGCACCGTACTTTTGTTCAGCCCAAGTTCAGAACTGATCTGCCCCAAAGCCGCATTGCTGCCTGCCGCAGCCACACATTCCAAAATAGCCACGGCTCGTGCAACAGATTGAATCGTCTTTATTTTTTCCATCGTACATTCATATTGAGGAAATTATTCCCCATCGCCCTTCTCTGTTTGGTTTCCAAAATCCGCAAATGCGGAGGGTATTCTTTCCACAGCCTTTTTCAGGCATACGATATATTCCTGATTCCCCTTGGGTC
>JAEYDL010000019.1 GCA_023403845.1 Pseudomonadota bacterium | reverse complement strand
CTCCTGTTGGGAGCCGCGCTGCTGTGCATGCTTGCGGGAGAGGCCTTTTACGTTCAGAGCGCAGTTTTCAAGGGATCGGTTTGGAGCGCTCTGGAGTCCAAGGACTTCAGGAGATTGCTGGCTCTGGATGCGGTCGTATCCCTGCTGGTCCTGATTCTGCCTCCCCTGATGTTTCGGATAACAGCCGTCGGTCAATTTTTGATGACGGCTCTTGCAATGGAAAATCAAAAACTCATCAGGTTCCTTTCATTGTGTACTGCAAGGGAAAGGATTTTTCGCAATATGCCGGATCACATGAAGATGATGTCTATACACGCTGTGAGCTGTCCCTGTATCTGCGCAGGCTCCTGCAGCTTCCTTCCCCGTCTTTTGCAAACTGCAAAAAACAATATTAACTGGTTGAAAATGAAATAGAAAAATTCGATAAACCTTGAGATTCCAATTTTTTTCATTTTTTTCATGACAAAGTCTTTTCAGGCATTATTGTATCCGATGACGGGATATTCCCATTCAGAATTTTACTATAACGACAGGAGAGATATGATGAACGCTCAGGTGGAAGCTCTGCTCAAGGATCAGGTCAACAAGGAATTTTTCTCGGCCTACCTGTATCTGGCGATTTCCAATTATTATCATGGCGAAAATCTGGACGGTTTCGGGCACTGGTTTCAGCTTCAGGCCAGGGAAGAGCAGGAACATGCGCTGAAGATCCTCAAGTACCTGCAGGATAACGGCGTGAAGATGGAGCTTGAGGCCATTGCGGCTCCCAATGTCAACTTTGCCGATCACAAGGCTCCTCTCGTCGCCGCCCTCAAGCATGAACAGTATGTCACCAGCCTGATCCATGCCATCTACAAGCAGGCTCGGGACAGCGATGATTTTCGCGCCTGCCAGTTCCTGGAATGGTTCGTCGCCGAGCAGGGCGAAGAAGAGAAGAGCACCGGCGATCTTATCGCCAAGTTTGACCTGCTGAGCGGAGACGCCAAGGGCGTTTATCTGCTGAATGCGGAGCTGCGTTCCCGCGCCTAGTTTCTTGTCTCCTTCCGTTGCAGTAGGCCCGGGATCCCTGGTTCCGGGCTTTTTTGTTGTCGGGAAGGGAAATCCAGATGATGCAGCAGAGTGAATCCAAAAAAAATACTGCAGGATCTGAACGGGTACGGAAGCGGTCGGCATGTGGTCAAGCCGCCGGGCTGGGCAAAAAGTGGGCTGCCTTCAGGGGCGGAGATGAAAGGGGGCAGAGGCGAGGAAAAAGCCGGCGGGAATTTCCCGCCGGCTTTTTTCTCGCGGGAAAGAGGATCGTTATTCCACCGTTACGCTTTTGGCCAGGTTGCGGGGCTGGTCCACGTCCTTGCCGAGGTAGTCGGCCATTTCATAGCTGAAGAGCTGCATGGCGGGCAGGGCAAGAAAAGCGGAGAAGGGTCCCCATGACGATGGAATGGTCCACAGGTGGTCCACATTGAGTTCCGTTCCCGGATTGGCCAGAGCGATGACAGGTCCGCGCCGGGCCTGCACTTCGACGATGTTGGATTTGACCTTGGGGAACAGCGCATCATCCAGAGCGATGGCGAATGTGGGGAATTCCGGGTCGATAAGCGCGATGGGACCGTGCTTCATCTCGCCGGAAGCGTATCCCTCCGCATGGATGTAGGAAATTTCCTTGAGTTTCAGCGCCCCTTCGAGGGCGAGGGGAAACGCATGGCCCCGGCCTAGATAGAAGAAACTCCTGGCCGTGGAGTAGGGCTGAGCCAGCTGCTGCGCGGTTTCCCGCATGGCGGGCAGGGCGGTGGCCAGCTGATTGGGCAATGCCTTCAGGGCTGCGAGAGCTTCATGGCGGGTCCGGGCATCCAGCATGCTCTTGCGCTGGCCGTAATAGAGCGCCATCAGGGACAAGATGATCATCTGGCTGCACATGGCCTTGGTGGAAGCCACGCTGATTTCCGGACCTGCCTGCGTATAGATGACGGCATCGGCTTCCCGGGGGATAGAGGAACCCACCACATTGCACAGACCGATGGCCAGACAGCCCTTTTCACGGGCAAGTCTGAGCGCGGCCAGCGTATCGGCGGTTTCTCCCGACTGACTGATGACGAGCACCATATCGCCTGGTTCGAGGATGACGTTGCGGTAGCGGAATTCGGAAGCGATTTCCGGGATGACCGGGATGCGGGCCCAGTTTTCGAACAGGTGCTGTCCCCACATGCCCGCATGATAGGAGGTGCCGCAGGCTATGATGTGCAGACGTGCGGGGACGGGCAGGGCATCCAGTTCGGGCAGCAGAACTTCTCCATGTTCTTCGTCCACACGCCCGGCGAGACAGTCGGTGATGACCTTGGGCTGTTCGAAGATTTCCTTGAGCATGAAGTGCTTGTAACCGCCCTTGCGGGCGGACTGCATGTCCCACTGGATGGTCTGGATGTTCTTTTTGACGGGTGCGAGCGTTCCGAGGGACAACACTTCCCACGAATGATCGGTAATTCGTACGATTTCGCCGTCCTGCAGGAAGACCACGTCACGCGTGTAGGGGAGAAAGGCGGGAATGTCGGACGCTACGAAATGCTCGCCTACTCCTACACCGAGAATCATGGGGGCGGCCATGCGCGCGGCAAGTATGGTTTCCGGTTCGTCGGGGCAGAGCATGGCTACGGCGTAGGCTCCGTGGGCCTGTCGCAACGCCCAGGCAAAGGCTTCCAGCAGTGTATCCGTATGCTTTCGGCCTTCGGCTACAAGATGGGCGAGAACTTCCGTATCCGTTTCGGATTTGAAGATGTATCCCCTGGCGAGCAGTTGCTCCTTCAATTCCTGAAAGTTTTCGATGATGCCGTTATGGACGATGGCCAGTTCGCCATCACCCCCGATCTGTGGGTGCGCGTTTCGCTCGGCCGGGACGCCGTGCGTCGCCCAGCGCGTATGACCGATGGCGTTGAGGGCGACAGTATTGGGATGGTGGGAGAGCTTCTCTTCCAGAGCGGAGAGTTTGCCCTCGGCCTTGACGACATTCAGCTCTCCGCCCTGTACGAAACTGACTCCGGCGGAATCGTAACCGCGGTATTCAAGCCTCCGAAGCCCCTCGATGACGACGGGAACTGCCGGACGGTTGCCTACATAGCCTATAATTCCACACATAAATGTGCTCCTTGCAGTTCAGTGGAAGTCGGCTGACCGGGATGACGAAACCGGAAGCCGGAAATCAGTGTGCGGTAATTTTACCCGGTTGTAAATATGCGTTTCCAGCGCGTCGAAACGGTGGAATCGCGTTTTATTGTTGCAGGATGGCCTCCTGCCGAAAACGCCGTGGCGGGATTGTGCCGCCTTCGCCGTCTGTCCGGTTTTTCGGCCGCTTTTTCGAATGGTTTGCGCGAGGAGCTGTCCGGAGAAAGAGGGGGCTGGAAGAAGCCTGGTTCCGACAGGGAGAGGAGAGAATACCGTTGCCTCCTGATGATACTCAACAGACTCATATTGTCCTTTTGCATCGGAAGGGAGTACTCTGACAGGCAAAAGCGCCTTCTTGCGAAGGCCCAGGAGGAACCATGAAACATATGCTTATGGCTGTACTGGCCGTCGCCCTGCTGGGACTCGGCGGATGCGCGACAAAGCCCATGACGCCGCAGGAAAAGGAATTTCAGATGGCTCAGAACTCATGCACCGCACAGACAAACGCGATGATTGGCGGGTCTCGTTTCGGATGGGACAACCAGCTGCAATGGTCCGGCTACTTTGAATGGTGCATGGAGAGCATGGGGTATACCAAAGCCGATCTCAGCAAGATATGGTATTGATGGATTGCGGCTCCGAAGTTGCTTTCGGAGCCGCGGAATCCCTAAACTTCGGTCGTCGCGGAATAGCGACGTTCTCAGTGACATTCGTCGAGCTTTTGCGCATGAATGGCCAGCCAGATGCAGGGATTGCTGGTAAAGAGAACCCTGTGTTTCATATTGCGCGGGAGCAGCAGAAAATCCCCCCGGCGGAGCAGACGTTCCTGCGCGTCGACGAACCCCAGACGCGCTTCCCCCTCAAGAATGAGTACCCATTCGTCCCAGTCCTGATCGTACCATTCCCCTTCAGGAGTCCTTTGGCCGCAGGATACAATTCGCTCGACGCGAAGTCCGGTGGAATCACCGGAACCACGGAGGAGCTGATCGAAGCATTCCGGCAGGGCCGGATTATTCTGTATGCCGTCCAGAGAAAATATGTTGTTTTTCATGCACGATTCCCGGCTGTTGCCTGTCGCTAAGGGGATTGTCCCGCAGGGAGGGAGAGCCTGCCGTCTTTTCTGCATGTGCCTGCCGCACGTCTGCCGGTTCCTGAATACAAGCCGGCCCCGCTGTTACGGGGCCGGCTTCGAGATTCATGAATCGACGGCCGCAGCGGCCGGAAGAGACAAATTTCGGACTAGAATTCCAGGGAGCCGGGCGTCCGTGGGAAAGGCAGCACGTCGCGGATGTTTGCGATGCCGGTCAGCAGCATGACCAGACGCTCGAAGCCCATGCCGAATCCGGAGTGCGGGACGCTGCCGAAGCGGCGCAGGTCCAGATACCACCAGTAATCGGCGGGATTCTGATTCAGTTCGAGAATGCGGTTTTCCAGAACGGAGAGCCGCTCCTCGCGCTGGCTGCCTCCGATCAGCTCCCCTATGCGGGGAACGAGTACATCCATGGCCGCCACCGTTTCTCCATCATCATTCTGGCGCATGTAGAATGCCTTGATTTCTTTTGGATAGTTGTACACGGCCACCGGACATTTGAAATGTTCCTCGGCCAGAAAGCGTTCATGTTCGGTCTGGAGGTCCAGTCCGAATTCGGCCGGATATTCGAATTTCCTGCCGCTGGTGCGCAGAATGTCAATGGCGTCGCGGTAGGAGCAGCGAGCAAAGGGGCGGGCTATCATGTTTTGAAGCCGTTCGATCAGCCCCTTGTCGACGAAGCGGTCGAACAGTTCGACGTCATCGGTCCGTTTTTCCAGAATCCGGCGAATCACGAAACAGGTCAGGCCTTCGGCAAGGTCCATGTTGTCGTTGATGTCCGCAAAGGCCATTTCAGGCTCAATCATCCAGAATTCGGCGGCATGGCGCGGCGTATTGGAATTTTCGGCCCGGAAGGTGGGACCGAACGTATAGACCTTGCCGAGTCCGAGAGCCAGTGCTTCGGCTTCAAGCTGGCCGGATACGGTCAGGCTGCATTCCTTGCCGAAGAAGTCGTCGGCAAAGGGGTTTTCACCCCTGGACAGGACGCCGGGAGGAAGCGTACTCACCCGGAACATTTCGCCCGCGCCTTCGCAGTCGGAGCCTGTCAGAATGGGGGTATGCACGTAGAAGAAACCCTGTTGGCGGAAATAGTCGTGCACGGCCTGTGCGGCCTCTGAGCGGATGCGGAACGCGGCGCCGTACTTGTTGGTTCTGGCGCGCAGATGCGCGATGGTGCGCAGAAATTCATCGGAGTGGCGCTTCTTTTGCAGCGGAAAGGTTTCCGGGTCGGCAAGTCCGAAAACAGTCATTTCCCGGGCCCGAATTTCCCATTTCTGGCCTTTTCCGGGAGATTCGACGAGTTCTCCGGTGACGGCCACGCAGGCTCCGGTATTGATGCCTTCCAGTTTGTCCCAGGCAGGAGTGCCCTCGTCAACGATGCACTGGATATTGCCGAGACAGGAACCGTCGTTAAGCTCAAGGAACGTGAACCCCTTGGCATCTCTGCGTGTCCTGACCCAGCCGCCCAGACGGACTTCGGGCATGGGTTCCGTTGCGTTCAGAAGATCGACGATGGGCGTGCGCAGCATGATACCTCCTGCGGTTATTTTTTGAACTGGGCGCGAATGAATTCGATGACGACGGGAAGCACCGAAATGATGATGATCCCATAAATGACGAAACTGAAGTTGTTTTTGACGACAGGAATGTTGCCGAGGAAGTAGCCCGCGGATACGAGACCGGCTACCCAGAGAACGGCCCCGGTGATGTTGAAGGACAGAAACTTGACCGGCGACATAAGCGCGATGCCGGCCACAAATGGCGCAAACGTGCGTACGATAGGAATAAAGCGGGCGAGAATAATGGCCTTGCCCCCATGACGCTCGTAAAAGGCATGGGCCTTGAGCAGGTGCTGCTTGTTCAGAAAGCGGGTTTCCCTGTTGAATATGCTGGGGCCGACGTGCCGCCCTATCTCATAGTTGACGGCGTCCCCCAGCACCGCGGCACCCAGTAGCACGAGCATGCACAGGGGATAACTGAGGTACCCCGCGCCGGCTACCGTTCCTGCCGCGAAGAGCAGGGAATCGCCGGGAAGAAACGGCGTAACGACCAGTCCCGTCTCGCAGAAGACGACGATGAAGAGAAAAAGATACAGCAGGGCACCGTATTCGGCGACGAGGGCGAACAGGTGCTGATCAATATGGATGACGAAGGATAGGGCCTGTTCAAACAATGAGGCATCCATGATGAGTTTCTCGCAAAAAAGAGTTTGTGGCTGGGACGTAGCCGGAGAATACGGGGAGAGCAGGGGAGAATCAAGCCCTGTACAGTGCTTATCGTGTGGCCATGCGCCGTGGAGGCTGCGTAGACGTGGTTTTGAGCAGGAAAAAGGACTTGACTTCTGACTGAGGAGCGTATATCAGTCTTCCCTGAATTGACGGCAAGTCATTCGCCAGCATAGCTCAGCTGGTAGAGCAACTGATTCGTAATCAGTAGGTCCACGGTTCAAATCCGCGTGCTGGCTCCAGAGAAATCAAGCCCTTGCAGTGAACAGCTGCAGGGGCTTTTTTCGTGAGCGAAAACTCCCCGCTCAGTGGGGAGTTCCAAAAAGGCGAAGCCTATACCTATCCACAAAAAGCTCTCCTTTGCTTAGAAAGAAGTTGTCCTGACTTCTCACAAACAAGCAAAGGAGAGCAACAATGGAAGAGCAGAGTTTAGAACATACTCGTTGGAATTGCAAATACCATATTGTTTTTGCCCCCAAGTTCAGGCGTAAGATAGTTTATGGCAAATACCGAAAAGAGATAGGTTCGATTTTACGAAAATTGTGTGAATATAAACGGATTGAGATATTGGAAGCGAATGCCTGTATTGATCATATACACATGTGTATCAAAATTCCTCCCAAATATAGTGTTTCCCAAATCATGGGCTACTTGAAAGGAAAAAGCAGTTTGATGATATTCGAGCAGTTCTCTAATCTTAAGTATAAGTTCGGGAATCGTCATTTCTGGTGCAAAGGCTATTTTGTCAGTACGGTAGGTGTGAATGAGACTACAATAATCAAGTATATCCGTGAACAGGAAACACGCGACAAAATAGCCGATCAACATAGCCTGATAGAGCATAAAAACCCATTTATGGGTAGCCAGGAACAATGGCAGAAGTCAGGACATGCCTGCTTAAGCGGGCAGACAAGTACCGGGCCCTTATAGGGCCAAATCAAACCGCCC
>JAEYDL010000013.1 GCA_023403845.1 Pseudomonadota bacterium | reverse complement strand
GCGCGGGGCCCCCCCCGCCCCCCCCCCCCCCCCCCGACTCCAGTCTTTCCGATCAGACAGAAGAACTAGCCTTGCCGCCGTGCGAGCCAGGTGACAAGCTGACGGCCAAAATTCTCCAGGACATCAGAGGAAAGCTCTTTTCCTTCCACGATGGTGTATTGATTCATGAACATCGCCGGAGTGCGACCGGAAAACCCCTGTCTGGCGATCTCCAGTCCGCATCCGACGCAGGTGATACGGGCGTCGACGCCATACTGCTTCAGCATACGCCGTAAATCCCGTTCCGCACGGGCCAGCCGGGAGCCGTCGAGATCCAAAACACGAATATTGATATCGGGTTGAGTCATGTAAACCTCATTTCGAACCCTGAATCAGGTACGCCGGGCCCGGATGTAGGCTTCGGCGGAAAGAGCCGCGATGGTGCCGTCGGCCATGGCTGTAGTGATCTGCCGGATCTGCTTGTCGTTGATATCTCCCGCGCCGAATACTCCGGGCAGGCTGGTTCCCATGTCTCTACCCGTCCGAATATACCCCTGTTCGCTCAGCTCAACGGCGTCTCTGAACAGAGCGTTGTTCGGCTTCTGACCAAGGAAAACGAATACGCCTTCCACCGCGATTTCTTCGGTTTCCCCCGTATCCACATTTTCCAGCACCGCACCGCACAATGCCCCTTCATCACCAAGGAGCAAATCCCGGACTCTGGTGGACGTGCGCCCTTCCGCCTTTCCCGACTCGAACAGTTTATCCTGCGTACTCTGCGCAGCAAAATAGCGGGGCATGATTTCCACCAGAGTAATATGCGCGACTCCTATGCCCAGCATATACAGGCTTTCGTCAAAAGCGCTGTTCCCGCCGCCTACGACCAGAACGTGCTTTCCCACATAGGCAGACCCGTCACAGATTGCGCAATGGTGCACCTGTTCCGCCTCCGTTGGCACGTCCAGTGGAACGGGTTTGCGCCCGGTGGCCAGAATGACGGCAGGAGCAATATAGTCTCCGCCGTCCGTAGCGATCCGCTTTTTATCGCCTGCAAGTTCGGCCGTTTCCACTTCGCAGACCTCGATGACATCAACGCCGAGCGAATCGATGTGCTTCCGCATCCGCTCCATCAGTTCCATGCCATGAATTTCAGGATAGGATGGGAAATTTTCTACGGAATAAGTGGAATTGACCAGCCCACCGGTAATATTGCTCTCAAGAATGACGGCCCTGAGGCCGGAACGGGCGGCATAGATGGCGGCAGTCATGCCCGCCGGACCTCCGCCGAGAATAATCAGATCGTACTGATGCGCAACAGCCATATTGAGGACACTCCCGAAAAAATCAGCATCCCTGAGAATAGAAGGCCAGCAGCTCGCGAGGATTCATGAGTCCTGCCTTTCGGGCCACGGGCCGCCCCTGCCGGATAACCACCAGCGTCGGCGCACGCAGTGCCTCACAGGTTGCGGCTGCGGCCGGATTTTCCTCAATATCAATGGAAAAAAGGTCTACGTCGGGCTGCATGGCATGGAACTTTTCCATGACCTTGCCCATATTCTTGCAGTGCGGACACAGTTTTTTGAAAAAAAGACATAGCCCGCCATCAGTCCGTTCGAACGCTTCCGGATAGGAAGCATCATTCAGTTCTTCAAACATGCATGATTCCTTTTCCCCTCCCGGAATCCGGGAGGGGCCTGGAGATTACAACGTACGCAATTCACCGATATACAGCTTGAGTTCCCGAAGCAGCTCTCCAGCCTTATCCGGTCTTTCAGCAATGATGTTTTGGAGTTGGAAAGGATCGGAACGACGGTCGTAGAGTTCATCCTCCTGTGGAACTTCCTGGGTGGCCCCTACCGTACAGGTCCATATTTCCTCATCTTCCATGATTCTGTGCCCCTCGTGCTGGGGCTTGACCACATCCTGTTCCGTGGAATTTTTCAACAGCCAGTGGATATAGGTGTAGTCCTCGGTTATAATGGACCACGACATTCCAAAATAACCCGCAATGGCGAAATCACGGATCTTGTCGATCTCTCCACGCGCCAGCGGCAGCAGGCTCTGTCCCTGCATGTCAATGGCCCCGTAGACGGGAAAACCGAATGCTCCGCCCGTTGCCCCATCATTCTGGAGATACCCAAGCGCATCAAGAATGGTCGGCGCGATATCCACATTCTGCGTAAATGCACTGATCCGCCTTCCTCCGGAAATACCGGGAACATGCATCATAAGCGGTACGTGGACAAGCTCCTCATAGGGCCAGGGGCGGCACTTGCGCATGATGCCGTGTCCGTGCTCCCCCTTCCCCATGGGCTGACCATGATCCGATGTAATAATAATCATGGTTTCATCCCAAAGTCCCTGTTCCCGGATGGAATCGAGCAACTTGCCGATCTGCCTGTCCACCAATTCAATGTTTTCTGCGTAAAGGGCGCGAATATGGGCGCACTCCTCATCGGAGATCCGACCTTCAACCGGTGTCCAGGGAGCGAGGAGAATAGGATTGCCCTTCCACTCGGGATCATACGGGCAGGGCTCCTTCTTCCAGACGGACGGTGGATCCCACGGCTCATGCGGATCGAAGGAATCCACCCAGAGCATGAATGGGCGATCCTTGATACGAATGTCGCGCAACCAGCGATCAGCTTCCCGCGCAACCACGCTGACGAAATTATCCTCTTCCGATCTCCAGTCCTGCCTGAACTTCAGGAAGCACTCGATCTCATCCAACAGAGCCGTGCTGGCATCATCAATGAGTTCCCCATTCTCGTCATACACCATACTCGGTGAGGTGTACTCGATGGGCTTCATCCCGGGATCAAGAAGACGGCCGGCATACGTGGTATGGTCGAGTTCGTGGCCGGGGCAGAATTTTACGTAGTCGAATCCCCTGGAATAGCCGTACTTGGGAAGACGCATGGGCGGCGTATCATATACCAGAGCCGTCTGGACCTCACGCCCCCACAGGATGTCCGAAAGGGTGGTATCCTCCGCCGACAGTCCCTGCCATCCGGCGAACGGCAGTGTGAAACGGCCCGTCATGATGGCTCTGCGCACGGGAACGGTGGGCAATCCCTCGCTGTAGGCATTCTCAAAAAGAATTCCGTTCCGGGCAAAACGATCGAAGTTGGGCGTCCGAACCGTCTTATTGCCGTAGCAGCCGAGATAATTGAACTGCAGCGTGTCCAGCATGATGAACACGACATTCTTGATTTGCTTGCTCATGAAATCAGCCTTGTTGTCTTTTCAGATGACTGTCATTCTTTTTCCGCAGCCACTTGCGCCGCAGTTTCCTCTCCAAGCCTTCTCAATTCGTCAAGCACGCCGCGAGGATCGGTCTTGCCCTGCTTTTCCATTTTAGAAATCCACTTTTCGGCGATGCCCGCAGTCGCCTTTACCAGCTTGGCCTTTTCCTCGGGGGCAAATTTCAGGAACGTATGCCCCTGCTCTTCCATCCAGCGGGAATCAGCGGCGACGCCTTCGTCCAGAGCGCGGCCCAGCGAGCGGGCCAGAGCCTCGCCGGAGAGTTCTTCAAAAACCTTCTGTTGCCCGGGGCTAAGGCGTTCCCAGGCTTGTTTGGACATGGCCATCCACATGGGAGAGGCCGAAATGGGATCGTTGGTAGTGTATTTGAGGCATTCGGTGATCTTGAAGGAACGCAGAGGAGCGATGGCCAGACTGCACCCGTCGGCCATACCTCGGGACAGAGACATATAGGTGTCCGGCAGGGGCATAAGAATGGGACTTGCCTTGAGGCTCTTCAGAATATCCCGGTCAAGCCCGCCCACGGTGGTGATCTTCATTCCACGCAAATCGCCAAGCTTCGTAATCGGCTTTTTGACCGAATGCAGCATCATGAGCGCCGAAGTATATTGCGTAAGCAGTTTCATATCCTTGAATTCCGCTGCCCATTCCGGATTTTTCTGCGACATGCGCCACATGGCCATGGCCGCGGATTCGGCATCCTGAAACAGGAAAGGAATATTTCCCGCATCGCTCAGAGGCAAAGCCCCATTGGTCCGGCTGCAGTTGTTGGAAGCGATATCCACGGCGCCAGCAGCCACCGCGCTGAACATTTCGCTGTCCGGGCAAATGGTTCCGGGGTTGAAATAGGTAATGACCACTTCGCCATTGGTGCGCTTTTTGATTTCCTCCATCCAGGGGATGAATGCATTCTGCACTACCGGATGCCGATCGATGTATACACTTGTAAAGCGCAATTCTACGGGAGCGGCGTGGGCCACGACCGCCAACAGCATGATACCGATCAAAGTGAAAAGACATCTTTTCATACCGACTCCTTATAGATTGAAAAAGGGTTATGGGTTCGCACCAAGAAACCTCTAGTCAAAGGCCATCGAAGGCAGCCAGAGAGCCAGATCAGGAAACAGAACCAGCAGGAGCAGGAGCGTTACCATGCACAGGAAATAGGGAATGATGCTGTGGAATATGCTCGCCATGGGCACGTCACGGGCCACAGAACTCATGGCGAAGACATTGACGCCTACTGGAGGTGTAATCTGTCCCATTTCCATGAGCAGCACGATGCAGACTCCAAACCAGACAGGATCGAATTCCAATGCCTGCACGGTGGGAAAAAGAGCCGGGAGCGTCAGTAAAATCATGGGGATGACGTTCATCATGCATCCAAGAATGATATACAAAACGACAATGCCCGCAAAAATAAGATAACGGTTGGCATTCAGTCCCCCGACCAGCTCGGCCAGCATCTGGGGCAGCCTGGTTGCGGCGAAGAAATAGCCGAGCAATCCGACGCTGACGAGAATGAGCATAAGCCGTGCTGAAATGCGTACCGTAGAATTCAGGGCCAGAAGAAAATCGTTCCAGCTTAGTTTCCGCGACAAAGCCGAATAGATCAGCGTACAGGAAGCACCTACGGCCGCGCCTTCATTGGGACTGAAAAAACCTCCGAGAATCCCGCCGAGAATGACCACGATCAACGCGAGCATGATGACGACCCCGCGCAGCGAAGCCAGCTTTTCCCTGAAGGTGGAGGCGTCTCCGCGCGGTGCAAGTTCGGGCTTTCTGATCGCAACGAGCATCGTGTACAGAATGAAAAGGGTCGCCAGCAGAATACCGGGAATGACTCCCGCAAGGAACAGTTTGCCGATGGATTGTTCGGTAACAATGGCGTAGAATATGAATCCCATACTCGGGGGAATCAGAATGCCGAGAGTCCCCCCGGCGGCGAGCGAGGCGCAGCTTAATCCGGGATTATAGTGTTTCTTGCGCATTTCCGGCAACGCTACCGAACCCATGGTTACAGCCGTAGCCATGGAGTCGCCGCAGACGGCGGCAAAACCGGCGCAGCCGGAAATGCCGGCGACGGCGAGTCCCCCGGGAAGTCGCCCGAGCCATGTATTGGCGGCGCGGAACAGATCCTTGGATATGCCGGAATAGTAAGCAAGTTCTCCCATCAGGATGAAGAGAGGAATAACAGTCAGGGAGTATTCGCTTCCCTTGCTGTAGATAGACTGCCCCATCATGGACAGGGCGGATACCGGGTCGGGATAGAGAACCAGAAGACCGAGAGCGCCTGTCAGAGCCATGGATATGCCTATCGGCATGCCGAGAAATAAAAGCAGCAGCATAAGCAGCATGGCGCAGCTTCCCAGAACACCGGGACCCGGATCGACCCCGGTCAGATGCAACCACAGAGGAATGCTCAGAATGCCGATGGCACAGGCAAGAGCCAGCAGCCCGCCAGGCAAGCTTTCCCTGAGACAAAGCCCAAGGGCTTTCAGCGCCTGCGCCAGCAGTTGAAGAGCAAAACAGCCCAGGCCAAACGCACATGTCAGCATCACGGGCCAGAGAGGCAGCTCAAGCTCGAAACTGACCTCTCCCATATCCGCCTTGGTCAATGCCGCAAGAATCAGACGCCAGGTCAGGACAAGCATCAGAGGGGCGCTCAGAAACCATACGAAGGCCTCAAGCCAGCGTCGAACCCTGTTGGAAAAACGATCAATAACAAAAGTGATATTAATGTGTTCCTTACTCTCCTGAATACTGGCCAATGCAAGGAACGTGACGAGTGCCAGCGCAAACTCCTCAAGCTCGTACGCGCCTTCCAGAGAACCATGTGCGAAATGCCGCAAGCATACATCAATAAATACGGGAATGGCCATCAATGCCATGACGATGATCGCCAGTCTAAAGGCGGCCAGATTGACTGGCTTGATCAGGCGGGACAAACTTTCCCCAGCCAGTACAAGGGGGTGTTCGTTCATGCGCACTCCTTGGACAACCGGTTTCCCCGCTTCCCGAATGCCGGGAGCCTTTGGGTTATAGGAGTTCTACGATCATTGAGAAAAAGAGAACAGATATAAAATTGACAAAAAACAAGAAAAAATTGATGTTCACTCCATATCCTCGCATCAGGTTCCCTTTCTGATGTCAATTGTTTCGTATCTCAAGAAAGTTAATGTATATTTTTTCTCCAGACACTGGGAAGAGATGCTCGATATCTTGCTCGAGAGGGACGCCCCCGATGCGATGAACGGTGTCAGAACAGGATATGTTCCATCATGAACGAACGCTCTGACCCGGGCGAATCTTTTTTTGCGAAGTCATATCAAAAATCATGGGACACCTGAAAAGATCCAGCGGATAATCTCTTCATGTCGCTGCAAAATGAAACTGCTCAGTCAAGTCCACCGTCTTCCACACCGTAATCTCAAAGCACCACAATTTCATGCTTCATCCGGCTATTCTCATCAGCATATTCAGACTGCATACATAACTGAACGGAACATATTAACATCATAACTCAGATATTTCATAAACATTTTCAGGATAACGAATACTCTTGCATATACAACTTCCCATTCCATATATAGGTATCTTGCCGAGCAGACAAAAAAGGACCCTTTCATTCATTTGAAAGGGTCCTTATCTGCAAGATCTTATTTGCAGGTGCAACTGGCATTTTTATTCATGAAGTGACGCACCCCTCAACAATCAAAAATTCTCAACAAACACTAACTGCATCTTGCCTGATTGAGTTTCGGATACGGATTCCCTGGAAAACATAAGTTCCCGATACGTGAAGCCCCATATCTGCGTCGCTGTTTCATCACAGAATAAAACAGCCGATCGTGATTCAATACGGCCTTTTCAAAAGAAGGACATAAAAAATCAAGAAAAAGCCTTATGTTGTAATTTCCGTATCTTCTATGACACGAGACGTGCCATCAAGATTTCGGCCCACGCAGACAAGTCCAAGCAGGCGACCCGATGCATCGAAACAGGGGCTCTTGGTAGTCTCCATAAGCGCTATGCGCCCGTCGGGATAGGTAATCCTTCTGCGGAAAGTCGAACTCTTTCCAGAAGCGAACGTGTACGTATCCGTCATACGAAAAAATGTAGCCGCATCATGGGGAAAAAGTTCGAAATCGGTTTTCCCGCAAACCAGTTCCTTTTTTCTGCCCACAAAATTACTGTAGGCCTGATTGCAAATAATATTCACGAATTGCAAATCTTTGACAAAGAAAAAGTCTGGAATGGCATCCACGAACTCTGACAGCAGAGACACGGCCAGAGCAAGCTGCTGGTCCGAACGAATCCGCCGCTGACGCAGACTCTCGAAGCAGGTCAGCTTGTAGGTTCTCGGGGTCACGCCGAGATATTGCTTGAACATCTTGCTGAAATGCGATTCATTATAAAAATCCATCTCCGTCGATACGTCATGAACCGACATTCCCTGGAGCAACATATCCACTGCCTTATGCAGCCGCATGGTGTTGTAATGCTTCATGGGGGAAATGTGCATTTCCCTTTTGAAGGTGCGGATAAAGTGCTCCTGACTCACCCCCAGAGTCCGGCACAGTTCGGCCAGCCCGATGTTACGCATGAGATTCGTCTGCATGTAGGCCAGTGCTCTCCTGACCAGAGGACTCTGGCCCGGAGGCTCCGTCCTTCTGAGATGAACTACCAGTGCATACAGGAGCGCTTCCAAAAGGCGTGAGGCCACGTGTTCGAGCATGACATCCGTTTCTTCAAGCAAAACTTCAAGAAAACTTTCAGCAAGAGTACGCAACGCCCCTTCCGCCGGGATGGTTTCCCGACGTGCGAGCAAGGGCAGCAACGGGTACAGCCTCTCATAAGCGTCCAGAGAAAACCAGCACAGGGCCACCTTGCAGGAAAAAAACGATTCCGGAGGATACGTCGGGCGGGAGTCCGGAGAAGAAACAAGCAATACAGGAGAGCGCTCCGAAAACGTATCCTCCTCGGGCACAGCATACATGAGGCAAAAGAATTCGCGAAAACGAGGCTGCGTCATATGTTCCAGCCATGAAGCCGCCCCCTCGGAATTGACGGAAACAAACTCGGAAGTCTTGATTTCGAGCATGACCTCGCTCCGGGAGAGTCTGCAGCATCAAGCGGTCATCTTCACCTGCAGCACAGGGCATTCGCTCGGCCGTCCAGCCCGGATCTGCATGCCCGAGCTTTCGAAGAGATCTCCCGAAACAGGCTCGTAACGGGAGATCTCCAGTTATAGTAGAATGATGCAACCGCCAAGGTGCAAGAATCGCGGACTGAGTCAGTTCATCAAAAAACTAACGATTCCTGGGAGGAATGATCGTGCAGCCGGGGTCATTCCTGAGCGCTTCTTCCGGCCCCGAGAACTGATAACAGGCAAGAATCTTTAATTTTTCTGTTCCGACATTGTAGGTGGAATGAAATTGCCCCGCTTCCAGATGGACAAGTTCTCCGGCGGTTACCCGTTTGGTGACGGGGCCGTCCGGCGTTTCCACCATTTGTTCTCCAATACCTTCAAGAATATAAAGATTTTCTTCACATCCCGGATGATTGTGGCGGGCGTGCCCCTGTCCCGGATCAAGCGTCACGATCCCTGTCGTCATACAGGTCGATCCCGTAACCCGCGGTTCGGAAAGCCATTCAAGAGTCCCCCAGTCAAAAGACTGGGCTTCCACGTCGTCCACTGTCACAAAAGAGCGATAGGCCATTGTATTCTCCTTATCCGACCGTTCCTGCCCACCTGTACTGAAACCGTCTTGCCTCTGCCGGCTCCCCAAGGACTAAAAACGGATATCCACGAATTTCTTGACCTGATCCCTGATGGCGATCTCGGTAGGCAAACGTTCCATGCTGCTTGCTCCGTAGAAGCCCTGAATGCCCTTGCAATGCTGGAGGATGTAGGCGGCATCCTCAGGATTGGCAATGGGACCGCCATGGCACAGGCAGATAATATCCGGACGGACGGCACGGGCGGCAGCCACGCATTCGTCGATGAGAGGCACGCACTCCTCAAGCGTTTTGGCAGTCTGAGCACCGATGGTGCCAGCAGTGGTAAGTCCCATATGCGGCACGAGGATATCCGCACCGGCCAAAGCCATGTTCCTGGCATCTTCCGGTGAAAAGACATACGGCGTGGTGAGCAGGTCCATCTGATGAGCCTTGGCAATAGCTTCCACTTCAAGGCGGTAGCTCATGCCGGTTTCCTCAAGGTTGGCGCGGAACAGACCGTCAATAAGCCCCACTGTGGGGAAGTTCTGCACCCCGGCAAAGCCCTCTTCCTTGATACGCCGCAGAAAATAGTCCCAGTTCACGAACGGATCGGTACCGTTGATTCCAGCCAGAACGGGTACGTTTTTAACGACGGGAAGGACTTCGCGGGCCAGTTCCAGCACGATCTCGTTGGCATTGCCGTAGGCCAGAAGTCCAGCGAGCGAACCGCGTCCCGCCATACGGTAGCGACCGGAATTATAGATGACAATGAGATCGATGCCGCCGGCCTCTTCGCATTTCGCGGAAATGCCGGTACCGGCGCCGCCGCCGATAATGGGTTCATTGCGGGCAATCTTGGCGCGCAGGCTGGCAAGAATTTCAGAACGTGTGATGGCCATGTCATTGCTCCTTATTTTTAAAGTGGAAGAATCCCTGTTCTGCGCAAATTCAGATCATGCGCTGATTTCGAGGAAATGCATCTTTACGGTTTCGGCAAATTCCAACGAGTTGATATGGTGCGGCACCCGGATAATCCGACGCTCGTCCGTCTGTTTCACCGTCTCCTCTATGGCACCGAACAGAGCCGCATCGGCTTCGGGATCATGGAAAGGCATCCCGGGCGCATCAATGGCGGAAACGCCTCCTTCGGGCAACAGAAAACGAACCTTCCCGGTGCAGAGATTCAGACGTTCCCCGATCCATTTGCCCATGGCGACATTTTCTTCAACCGTAGTCCGCATGAGAGTCACATTCTCATTGTGAACATACAGGTTACGATCTCGATATTTCTCAGGCACCGTGGGCATGGCAGCAAAATTAACCATATCCAGCGCGCCGACGCTGCCCACATAGGGAATGCCGGTACGAATGATCGCGCCGAGGCGATCATCCCCCGCGCTCATCACCCCGCCCATGAACAGGTCGCAGATCTCGGTCAGCGTAATATCGATAACAAGCGGCACCATTCCGGAATCAATAAGTTTTTCAAGAGCCTTTCCGCCCGTTCCCGTAGCGTGGAAAACGAGAGGCTCATACTGTTCCGGCAACAATGAACATACCTGCTGCACGCACGGCGTAGTTACGCCGAACATGGACATGCCAACGAGCACCCTGCTCTCCTTTTCCTCCGGCACCGGATGCTGCACCATACCCGCCAGAGCATGAGCCGCGTTGCCCAGAATCCTGCGCGTAATGACGTTGAGTCCCTGCACATCGGCCACGGAAGGCATCATGCAGATATCGGACGCCCCCACATAAGGAGCCACGTCACCGGAAGCAACGGTGGAGACCATGAGCTTGGGAAGACCCACCGGCAAAATGCGCATACCGCGCGTGACGATGGCCGTATTGCCGGAACCGCCAAGTCCGATAACCCCCCCCATATCCTCCTGATGCCCGGCAAGAAACGTTTCGAGAAGCGAACCCATAAGCGCCAGAGCCTTGCCGCGGTCGGTAATATCGGCAAAGACATCAAGCCGCTGTTCACGAAGTCTGACCACCTCGCCGATATCGGAAGGAAGCGCCCGCTCGAATACTCCTACATCCACAATGCAGGTTTCGATGCCCTGCGCGGCAAGAATATTACGGACATACAAAATTTCAGTGTGCTTGGTATCGCATGTTCCGACGATATAGGCCCGCTTCATGGCGGCTCTCCTTTGCGTTGTTGAAGTTTGCGGCGCGCCGCTCTGACGTCTCAGAGGATCCGCGAGGCATAAAAGCCACTCAGATTAAGCAAAGAATATGCCATTCCTTTCACATGATGCGGTCCGATGGAACAGGCAAACAAAGGACAGTCAACGGGAATCCTCTTTGAAAGAGAAACAATCTCACTTAAATACGAATCAATTGGCATAATGGAAGATTCGTTGAAGGCAAGCCCGGGATGTACGAGCAGAGCATCCGCTCCGGCCGTCAGCATGGCGTCCGCTTCCTGGGTCGAGAAAACCAGCGCCAGTGTATAAAGCCCCTTATCACGCGCCTCGGCAATCAACTGGACTTCGCGATCAAATCCAAGCCCCTGCTCTTCTACAATGGTGCGGAAGGAACCATCCATGATCCCCATGCTGGGATAGTTGCAAATCCCCATGAATCCCTTTCTTTTTATGGACATAAGCAACTGTTCGTGCGCCCGGAAGGGGTCGGCCGCGCACACCCCGGCCAGCACGGGAACAGGGCTGGCAGAAACAACGTCGCCAAAAGCCTCCAGAACCACACCGTTGGCGTCGGCATACGGCAGGTATCCGGAAAGCCAGTCAAAATTTCCCAAGGCATCCCGGGCTCCATGACAGGCTACCACCCAGTCGACGTCGGGAGGACAGGCTTCTCCGGGAAATAAAGGCTCCCCGATCAGCATGCGCTTTTCCAGCTTTGCGCCCCGTACAATCGATTGAATCTCTTCTCTGAACGTCATGCCGTTTCTCCTGAAACGCCCCGGGTTCCCGTGTCGGCCCAGACCGCGTCTGTTTTATTACATTTTTTATTTATCAAGTCGCTTTTTAGATGCCAGAAAACCATGCCGCATCAGACAGATCGCCAGGTCGAAAAAAACGACGAAATTGTCGATCAGGGGCTTTTGTGTTACCTTTCAGGAAACACTTTTGCAACCTTAGATACATAGTGGAACCACATATGTTTACGGAAAATGTCTCCCGCCTGCGCCATCTTGTGGACGGGGCCCGCCACGCCGGAAAGCCTCTGGTATTCACCGTACCTGGTTCCGGTCTCAGCGCAATCAGCGCCACCAAGGGCGGCGTCCCCTTTCTTGTTGTGCTGAATTCCGGGATCTATCGAATATCCGGTGTCACTTCCCATGCCTCGTTTCTGCCTTTCGGGAACGCCAACGATCAGACCGAAGAACTGATCCGTTCCCAGATTCTGCCGCGTTGTCCCCAGACGCCTCTGGTGGCCGGTATGCTTGTGGGCGATCCTTCATGTCCGGTGCGGGAACGCTTCAGGAGGCTGCGCGAATTGGGGGTGGCGGGGATCATCAACTGGCCTCCCGTAAGCATGAACCAGGGGCATTTTCTCAACGCGCTTCGCAAACGGGGATTCTCCGAATCATGTGAAGCCGCCATGCTTCGTGAAGCCAAAAAGGAAGGATTCGTCACCTTCGGTTTTTCGGCTTCTCTGAACAGCGCCCGGCTGTTCGCGGCCGAGGCTGAGGTGGACGTGCTCATCATCAATGCAGGCTGGACGCTCTATGATTCCGAACCGCTGGAAAAGCAGGATCGCGTGCAGTACGCCATCCGCCATGCCAATCAGGCACTGGAGGTCGTGCGCGAGGCCGCGCCGGCGAGACGCCCCATATGCCTCTTCTATGGCGGCGGAATCAGTACGGCGCAGGATACTCTTCAGCTGTATCAGCAGACCGATGTGGACGGGCTGGGCGTAGGAAGCGCTCTTGAATATTTCCCGGTCAAGGATCTGATGCAGGGGCTTTCTCGCGAGTTTCTGAACATCAAGAAAAGGACGCTGATTCAGGAAATCCGTGAGTCCCCTTCCGACTTTATCGGCAGCAGCCCGGCCGTCCTTGAACTGTATCAGACCGTCCATCGAGTAGCAGCCTATGACGTGAACGTATGCATCGAAGGCGAATCCGGCTCAGGCAAGGACGTTATCGCCAACTCCCTGCACGGTCTCAGCCGTCGCAGCATGGGGCCGTTCATCACGGTCAACTGTGGAGCCATTCCGGAAACGCTCATCGAGAGCGAACTGTTCGGACACGAACGCGGGGCCTTCACCGGAGCCTTGGAACGACGTCTCGGTAAATTTGAACTGGCCAATCACGGCACGCTGTTTCTTGATGAAGTGGCCGAACTTTCGCCCAAGGCGCAGGTCAGCCTTCTGCGGGCCATCCAGCAAAAGGAAATCGTCCGTGTGGGCGGCAAGAAAAACATTCCCGTGGATATCCGTATCGTGGCAGCCACCAACCGGCGCCTGAAGGATCTGGTCAGACAGGGGGAATTCAGGGCCGACCTTTTCTATCGTCTGAATACCATCAATCTTTATATCCCGCCCCTGCGCGAGCGCATATCGGACATTGAGGCGCTCATTACTCATTTTCTGAAGGAATGCCGCAGAGTCTTCGGTTGTTCGGCCACGGGCGTGAGCAAGGACTTTTTACGTCGCCTCAAGCTGCATTCATGGCCGGGCAATGTCCGGGAGCTGCAGCATGTCCTCGCGGAAGCCTCCATCATGGAGGATGGGGAAACTTTGATGGGATATTCCTTCCAGCCTGAGCCGCAGGCATTTCCTGTGGCGGTGAGGGATGGTTCCCGAGAAGCCAGAGAAGACGAACGGCACCTGAGGGAAGCCCTCGCGCGCACGGGAGGAAACAAGGCTCGAGCAGCGCGGCTCCTCGGCATCAGCCGTAAGACCCTGTACCAGCGGCTTGAAAAATACGGCATTCCCACAAAGGATTATTCTTCCTGAAGCAAGGCTTCGTTTCATATGCCAAGAGAGCTGTGTTCTCATGTTGAAACTTCTTGTTGCTCCTCTGTGAAACAGCAGCTATGCGATTACGCATGGAGCCGTACTCCCCCGGCTTGGGATCTTCCTGCTGGACAGGCGCGGTGCAGCTGTTCACATTTTCAAAAAAGCAAACCCGCCGTGAAATGTTTTTCTCCCGGCGTCCACTTCTGTGCCCGCCGTTTCGAAACGTCTCCCGTCCAAGGGGTCCCGACTTGCAGTGAAGCAACGTCCATCTTTTTATCCAGCATTGAGACAATGTCCTCGACCTGAAGTCCTCCCCTCCAATCCGCTCAGTTCCCGGCACGTTACAATCCCAGGTCTTCCAGCAGGGATCAAGGTACGAATGACGCATCTCGTCTCTCAGGACGGGACACCGCTCCAGTTCCCCTTGCGAGTTCAAATTTTCATAGCATTCCTTTCTCCATACCCGGAATAACTCCTTCCCGGGTTCGCCCCGCCCCGCGCATTTCTTTTTCTCGACTGAATTATACATTCAAAATCAACTTGATATGCCAATCAAGCCTCCCTGTATTGATGTCGGCATGAAGTTTGCTTTGCCCGCACACGATTCGAAATCCGGACCACCCTTATTTTCAATAAAACACCAATGGAAACAGCAGGCTGTTCAGACACAGCTCCTTGTCGTCCTTGCTCCGGGCATATTCGCTTGCATCTGTGCGACAGAATACCGAATCCGACATGCAGTCGCGGAAACCCAAAAATCGTCAGAGCGGGTGCGGCGGTTTCTATAACCATGAATAGAGGGAGGAAAATATGAACTGGGAAAACTTCTATGCCTCACATACTGTTACGGCGGAAGAAGCTGTCCGCCACATCCATCCGGGATGCAAGCTGGTTACAGGGCATGCCTGTGCATCTCCGGAAACCCTTCTCGCGGCGCTGGTCAAACGAGCGCCGGAGTTGCGCGATGTTTCGATCATCCACATGGTTGCCATGGGGGAAAGCACCTACTGTTCTCCATGCTACCGGGATTCCTTCCGGCATGTGGCCCTGTTTGCGGGAAGTTCGACACGGCTGGCCATCGCGGAAGGAAGGGCCGATTATATTCCCTGTTTTTTCAATGAGGTTCCACGAATGCTCCGGGACGGTCCCCTGCGTCCGGATGCTGCATTCATCATGGTATCTCCACCCGATGCGCACGGCTACGTGAGTCTTGGCGTTTCTGCCGATTACACAAGGGAAGCAGCCATTCAGGCGGAACTGGTCATCGCCGAAGTGAATCCGAACATGCCCCGGGTCATGGGCAACGCCTTTCTGCATGTGAGCGACATTTCATGGTTCGTGCCCGTGAATACCCCGCTTATCGAACTTCCCGCCCCCCGGATAGGACAGGTCGAAAACGCTATCGGACGGCATGCGGCTTCTCTCGTGCAGGACGGAGACTGTCTCCAACTGGGCATCGGGGCCATTCCCGACGCCGTCCTCTCCTTTCTGCATGACAAGCGAGAACTGGGCATCCACTCGGAAATGATTTCAGATGGAGCCATGAACCTCATTCTCGAAGGCGTCATCACGAACAGTCGCAAGCAACTTTTACCAGGCAGAAGCGTCGTCTCTTTTGTCATGGGGTCCGCTCGCCTTTACCGCTGGCTGCACAATAATCCCTCCGTGGAGCTTCATCCGGTCGACTGGGTAAATGATCCCCGCGTAATAGGCCAAAACAACAACGTCGTCTCGATCAACTCGGCCATCAGCATTGATCTTCTCGGTCAGGCCGCGGCGGACATGCTGGGGACACGCCAGTTCAGCGGGGCAGGCGGGCAGGTGGATTTCATCCGGGGCGCGGCCTTTTCAAGGGGCGGTCGAAGCATCATAGCCCTTCCCGCTACGGCATCCGGAGGAAACATCTCCCGCATCTGCACGGGACTAGCCCCGGGACAGGCCGTTACGACCTCAAGAAACGACATTGATTTTGTCGTTACCGAATACGGCATTGCGGCTCTGCGTGGAAAGACGGTCCTGGAACGGGCAAAGGCGCTGATAGGTATTGCAGCACCGCAATATCGTGAACAGCTTCGAAAAGAAGCCAGAGCCCTTTACGGCTGGACGCTGGAGTAAACCTTAGGCCGCGTCAACACCCCGGTTTGTATCAAAAAAAGAACTGTCTTCTGCGTAACCGTGCAACGGTACATGATTTTCCATTTTGCAATCCTTCTGGGGGCAGGGAATTCAGGCCGCGCCCCTTTTTCATGAAGGCACTTCCAGTCCAAATGTAATCCATTTTAATTACAGGATATAAAAAGAATAGCATGATTTTTGCTTTCTCCGGTCCGTTTTGAACCATATCCGTAAGGACGCCCGTCCCTTGAGCAACGAGCAGGAAAACCCGGCGTTCAGGATAAAACCATAGTTGAGGATTCCATGCCGATCATCGATTTCAGATACCGCCCGAGCACCCGGGAATCCATAGACAGCGTGATGACGAATCCCGTTTATTCGGAATATGTCAAACTTACCGACTTTCCCAAACGTCCGGTAAAATCTTTGGATGCTTGCATAGAAGAATTGAAGGAACTCGGTATCGTCAAGGCCGTCGTTGCCGGAAGAGATTGCGAATCTTCCTACGACACGCCCAATACCAATACTTCCGTGCTTGAATGCATCGAAAAGGCCCCGGACCTGTTTATAGGCTTTTACGGTTTCGACCCCGGCAAGGGCATGCCCGGATTGCGGGCCTTTCGCACGGCGGTGGAAAGGGACGGCATGCGCGGCGCGTCCATTGATCCATGCATGGCTCATTGCCGCGTCTCTGACGCCCGGTATTACCCGCTCTATGCCGCCTGCTGCGATTACGAAATCCCCGTCATCATCACTGCCGGCCTGTCGCCGCACATGCCCGGAGTAATTCTGGACCATATGGACCCGCGCTATGTGGACATGGTGGCTCGCGATTTCCCTGAACTGCGCATCCTCATCAGCCACGGAGGTTATCCGTGGGTCAATGAGGCCGTTGCCGTGGTCATGCGCAACAGGAACGTCTATCTGGACTTTTCAACCTGTGAAAGCAAGCTGTTCGGTGAATTCTACATCAAGGCGGCCAATACCTGCATTACGGACAAGGTCGTCTTCTCCAGCGCCAATCCCTTCGTCGAGGTGGCGAAAGCCGTCAAGAAATATGAAGAACTGGAACTGACTCAAGAAGTGCGGGAAAAACTGTTCTACCAAAACGGCATCCGTTTTCTCGGTCTTGCCAATAAATTATAGGAGTACGCCATGTCGTGTTGCGAAATTCTCTCGGAACAGGAGCGGGTTATTGAAAACCGAATCGAAGGCAAAGCCGATCCCAACGAACTGAAGCATCCGCGCATGTACAGGATGATCAAGGTGTTTGACGGCAAAAAGCCCTTCATCGACGTTGAGCGGGCCAGGCTGTTTACCGAGTCCATGAAGGAAACCGAAGGTGAAATGCTTGTACTGCGCTGGGCCAAGGCCCTGAAGCATATCGGAGAGCGCATGACCGTCTATATCGACACCGACCAGCTCATCGTCGGCCGATGCGGACGTCAGGGGTCACGGTACGGCATACTGTATCCGGAACTGGACGGAGATTATCAGGCTGCGGCCCTGAAGGAGCTTCCCGGACATGAATCCGCTCCATTCGAAGTCAATGCCGACGACGCGAAGGTCGTCGAAGACTTCATTACACCGTACTGGAAGGACAAAACCTTCCATCAGGACCTGAATCGCCGTCTGCCCGCCGAATCCCACAGACTGGCCTATGCCGACGAAGGCGGTTATCAGTCTCGATACATATGCTGCGAAACGGCGTCCAATCGATCAAGCCTCCAGTGGTGCCTTGACTGGGAACGTCTGTTCAAGATCGGATTCGGCGGCGTCAGGTCCGAGGCGCTTGACCGCCTTGCCCGGCTGGACCCCGACAATCCTGTCGATCAATGCGAGAAGCGCCCCTTCCTTGAAGCCATGATCGCTGTCGCGGACGGCATCATTACCTGGGCCCGCCGTCATGCCAGGCTGGCCCGGGAACTGGCCACAAAGGAAACGGACACCGGTCGGCGGCAGGAATTGCTGACGATCGCCTCCAACTGCGAATGGGTTCCGGAAAATCCGCCGCGGACATTCCATGAGGCACTTCAGGCGCACTGGTTCACTCAGGCGTTTGCCCGGCTGGAGCAGAAGATCAGCTCAAATCCCACCAACGGACGCATGGACCAGATACTGTGGCCCTACTATGAAAAAGACGTCGCCGCAGGACGGCTGGACGAGGACTCCGCCGTCGAACTTCTTCAGTGCATGTGGGTCAACATGGCCCAATGCCTTGATCTGGCCATCACGCCGTACAACAAGGCCACGCACGAAGGCTATTCCCACTGGGAGGCCGTGACCATCGGCGGCCAGACCCGCGACGGACGCGATGCCACCAACGAACTGACCTACGTCATTCTGCGCTCAAAGCGCGAATGTCCCCTCCATTACCCTGACCTTGCCGCCCGGATACATTCTCGCGCCCCTGAACGCTACCTGTACGAGGTGGCGGAAACAATCAAGCAGGGATGCGGATTTCCCAAGCTGCTCAACGATGAGGAAATCATTCCCCTGCATCTGGCCAAGGGTGCTCCGCTCGCCGATATTTACGACTATGCGGCATCGGGTTGCGCCGAAATCCGTATGCCGCGGGTGGACACCTACACCAGCGGACATGCCCAGTTCAACCTTGGCGCGGCCGTGGAACTGACTCTCTATAACGGCAGGATGAAAAAATACGGCGAAGAACTGCTGACCGTGGAAACAGGCGACGTAACGACCTTCACAAGCTGGGAACAGTTCTGGAACGCCTACGCCGTGCAACAGATGTACCTTATCCGTCATGCCTTCATTCAGCAGTACCATATCATCAAGACACGAGCCCGGCACTTCGCCACACCGATCTCCGATGCGCTTCACGTTCTGGCCATGAAGGAATGCGTAGACCTGCATCAGGATCACCATTACGAGGGCGGTCTTGACCTCGGATACTTCGAGTGCCTTGGCTACAGCACGGCCATAGATTCTCTGGCGGCCATCAGGAAGATCGTCTTCGAGGACAAGAGGCTGACCATGCAGGAAGTTCTTGACGCGCTTGCCTGCAATTTCGAAGGCAGGGAAGACGTGCAAGCCATTCTGCGCAATGCTCCCAAGTACGGCAACGACGATGAATACGCGGACGCCATTGGTCTCGAAATAGACCGGCTGGCGCAGCAATACAGCGAAAAGTACGCGAAGACGCTGGGCATCCGCTGCGACTTCCGCATGGTCCCCTTTACTTCGCATGTGCCCTTCGGCCGCGTGGTTTCCGCCACGCCCAACGGGCGTAAGGCATGGACACCGCTTTCTGACGGTTCCTCGGCCTCGCATGGAGCCGATATCAACGGTCCCACCGCCGTGCTCCGTTCCAACTTCAATTCAAAGAACTACAGCATGAGCCAGCGGGCCGCACGCCTTCTCAACATCAAGTTTACGCCCAAGTGCCTTGAAGGAGAAGAAGGAACCCGCAAGCTCGTGGACATGATCCGCGTCTTCTGCGACCTGCGCCTGTGGCATGTGCAGTTCAACGTGGTTAATCGGGAAACGCTGATCAAGGCTCAGGAACACCCGGAACAGTACCGGGGCCTCATCGTGCGCATTGCGGGCTACAGCGCCTACTTTACGGAGTTGTCCAAGGATCTCCAGGATGATCTGATCGCCAGAACGCAGCACGATCGCGTCGCCTGATTTCCCGGGGACGGATCTTTCAGGATCCGTCCCCTCATCCTTATTCAACCCAGCACGGAGCGAGTTCATGAGCGACGACCAGAGAGGCATTGTCTTCAACATTCAAAAATATTCGGTCCATGACGGCCCCGGTATCCGCACACTCGTATTCATGAAGGGATGTCCCCTGCGCTGCCTGTGGTGCTGCAACCCCGAATCACAGCGCGCCGAACCGGAACTGGGTTATCATGTGGACAAATGCTTCGGCTGCGGACGCTGTGCGGCGGTCTGCACGCACGAGGCGCTTCAACTTGATGCGAACAGGGGCATCGTCATAGATCGGACACGCTGCACCGGAACATGCCCTCAATGTACGACCGTGTGCCCGGACAAGGCGCTCGTCATGTATGGCGAACCCCAAAGCGTCTCCGAGGTGCTCAAGGTAGTGGAACAGGACGCACTTTTTTATTCCCGTTCCGGAGGAGGGCTCACGGTAAGCGGGGGTGAGCCCTTCATGCAGCCCGGCTTTCTCATGGCGTTGATCCGGGAGGCCCGCAGACGCAGATTCAATGTAGCCATAGAAACTTGCGCCTATGTGGATGAAGCCGTCTTTCTGGCCGCCATGCCCTATGTAAATTACCTCATGGTCGACATCAAGCATCCGGACTCCGACCGCCATCGGGCAGTGACCGGCGTGCCGAATTTTCCCGTCTTTCGTAATATCCGTTCCGTCCGGGCCGCCTTTCCGGAGCTCCCCGTCAAAATCCGCACGCCGGTCATTCCCGGGATCAACGACGATGTGGAAGCCATCCGCCGCATCGCCGCATTTGCACGGGAGTGCGGCACGGAATACGAACTTCTGCCCTATCACAGAATGGGAACTTCCAAATACGAATCGCTTCAGAGGGCCTACCCCATCGAAGGCGTTCTGGACGACGCATTGTTTCAACGGTTGCGGGATGCTGCCCGGACCGTTATGAATGCATAAGAGATCTCCCCACTGTCACTTCCCTTCCAAGAGGCTTGCCTGCATGAACGAGCAAACTTTTTATATGGGCCACGGCGAATTCATGAGACCTCCCGGAATGGAACCCATTCCTCCTTCCCTGGGACCGAGTCCCCGGGTACAGCAACTTCTGCAGCGGGCGTTGTCTCATCCTCCCCGATTGACCATCGAAAGAGCAAAATACTTCACGGAGTCCCTTCGTCGAACGGAGGGACTCCCACTTGTTCTCCGCTGGGCGCGGGCTCTCGTACATGTCATGAGCAATATTGAGGTCCGCATCCTTCCGGAAGAATTGATCGTGGGGCGTATCGGCGGGGAAGGACGCTACGGGATTTTCTATCCGGAACTGGAAGGAACCTATTTTTCGCGCGATGAAGGCTTTTCCATCGAAAACACGGCCCACCTCACTCCTGAAGATATCATCGCCATTCGTGATGATATCGTCCCCTACTGGCACGGCCGAACCTACAGGGAAGGACTCGCCGCCGAGCTTTCACCCGAACTGAGGAGACTGCTGTACGCAGATGACGACATCTTTTCGCCCTCTTTCATCATTCTTGAGTCGGCAACCATCAGGCACTCGCTTCAATGGGCTCTGGACTATGAAAAAATCATGTACAGAGGATTCTACGGCATCGAGCGCGAGGCGGCCGAAAAACTTTCGCGGCTCCCGAACGACGGAGCCTCTCTGGACAGGCGGGCCTTTTACAGAGCCGTAATTGAACTGTGCCAGGGTATACAAATGTTTTCAGAACGTTATGCCTGTCATGCTGAACAGCTTGCTACGACGGAAAAGGACTCCGGACGTTGCGCGGAACTTCTGGAAATAGCGGGACGCTGTCGTCGGGTTCCGTATTTGCCTCCACGGGATTTTGCCGAGGCGGTTCAGGCTCAGTGGTTTACACAGCTGATCTCCCGTCTTGAACAGGTTCACGGCGGCAACATAGCCAACGGCAGGATAGATCAGTACCTCTATCCGTTCTATACGCGGGGTCTTGCCGATGGCACGCTGACTCCGCGATGCGCGCGGGAATACGTCGATGCCCTGTGGGGCTGCATGGCGCAATTTCTCCGGCTCCAGATAACGCCGTCCGGCTCCAAGATATATCAGGACCACGCGCACTGGGAATTCACCACCATCGGCGGCCAGCTGAAGGACGGGACCGATGCGACCAACGAGCTCTCCTCTCTCCTGCTCACGTCCGCCATCGAGTTTCCTCTGGACTATCCCTATCTCGGGGTCCGCATCCATGCCCACACCCCGGACTTCTTTCTCAGAGAAATCTGTCTGGCGATCAAAAAAGGCAAGGGAATACCCGTCCTGCTTAACGACGAGGAAATCATTCCCCTTCTTGTCTCCAATGGGGCAGAATTGCATGAGGCGCGGGACTATTGCGGATCAGGCGTATCGGAAGTGCGCGTCATAAACAGGAATACTTATTTTACGGGAACTACGTGGCTCAATCTCGTCGCCGTCCTTGAGATGGCACTCTCCGACGGCCGCTGCAGCACGAGTCCCGTCCGCAGAGCGGGCCTGCCCACAGGCGACGCCAATGCCTTTCAGACCTTCGAACAGCTCTGGGATGCCTTTGAACGCCAGCTTTCCTATATTCAGTCCAAAATTTTCGAGCAGCAATACATCGCCGATCGTATCCGGACCCGTCATGTTGCGGCTCCTCTGCTTTCTTCCCTACACGATCTCTGCATGAGGCACGGGATGGACGTCAACTACGGGAAACTCCCGGGAGCAATCGCCTCCGGAGGCTATACCGGCGTGGTCGGTTTTGCTACCGTGGTGGACTCTCTGGCCGCCATTCGACGCATCGTCTTTGAAGAACGCTCCATGAGCATGGATGAACTTCTGGAAATCATTGCGGCTAATTACGAAGAGCATGAAACAGTCCGGCAACGTTGTCTGCGTTGTCCCAAGTTCGGCAATATGGATCGCAGCGCCGATGAAATCGGCAAGCGCATAGACAGGCTTCTTGTTTCCATGTGCCGTAATGAACGCAACTATTATGGCGGAGTTCCCGAAATCTTTTATGTTCCTGTAACCGCGCATATTGCCATGGGCCGGGTTTCCGGAGCCACACCCAATGGACGCCGCGCGGGCGAAATGCTTTCCTACGGCATATCGCCGTCGCAGGGGAGCGACATTCTGGGACCCACGGCGCTGCTCTCCTCCCTCGCGGCCAGCAAAAATCCCGAACTGAATCCGCTGGGGGCCAGAGTCGTTTCGCTTTCTCTCAGCCCTCAGAGCGTTGACGGCGAAACGGGAACTCAGGCCCTGATGCAGCTTATCCGGACCTGGTGTCTGGAAAAACACTGGTTCCTCCAGTTTCATATGTACGACCAGGCCGATCTGGCCGTACTCAGAAATACGCCGGAAAAGTTCCGAAACCTTCTGGTGCGCGCGCCCGGTCTCGATTTCCATCGCCCTTTCCTGACCAATGCCGTCATTGAGGAGGCCTTTTCCAACGGAACACGTCGCTCTCCGGTCATGGAAAGAAAATTCGGACGAACAGACACGCCACATCAGTGGGCCACGGAGGAGCTCCCATGAATACTTCGGGCTCCCTCTCCAAAATTCCCTTCGAACACCTGAACACCATATTCGATGCGGTGTTTGAAGGCGTCATGATAACTGACTCTTCCGGAATCATACGGCTTATCAACAAGACGGCGCAACGTCTGCACATGGGGGGAGAAATTCCGGCGATCGGCGTTCCACTCTCCGACTGCAGCCCCCATGACTGGGTTGAAGTAAAGCGGGTTCTGGCTTCCGGTCAGGCACAGACAGGCCGCACACTGGTGCTTCCCGAGGCGGAAGTCCTTGTAAACCGGCTTCCGCTGTTCAGCCACGAAAAGGTTATCGGCGTAGTCTCTACAATGCAGGACATCAGCATGTTCGAGGGCATCGTGCAGCAGCTCGCCGGTTACCGGCTTCTGCACGACGAACTTGAAAGCATCCTGGAGCAGTATGGCGACGCCTTTGTCGTCGTGGACCGTCAGGGAATCGTCCTGCGCGTGAACTCCGCCTACGAACGGCTGGCCGTTCTGGGACGACAATCCATCATCGGGAGAAACGTCAATCAGATACGCCGGGATGCCGCGGGAGTCATTCCGTTGGTAAACGAAGTGCTTCATAAGCAGATTCGCGGGGTTTCCCATGTGATGCAGCCAGATGGAGGCAATCTGCTGGTTACCGCGACCCCGGCCTTTAATGAACGTGGCGATCTGCTCATGGTTCTGGTTCGTATCCAGAATCTGACTCAGATAAGTCTGATGCAGGAGCAGTTTATCCCCCGGGAGACGGCTGCCCCGGTTTCCGAGGGAAGCGAAGACGACGAGGAGATCCAGCAGATATGTGCGGCCTCCGGAATTGTGGTCCGCAGCAGAGCCATGAATCGGGTCGTGCGGCAGGCCCTCAAGGTCAGTCAGGTGGAAAGCTCCGTTCTGCTTCAGGGAGAATCCGGCGTCGGCAAAAGCATGCTCGCCTCCCTCATCCACGCCCACAGCCCCAGAAAAAAGCATCCTTTCGTCGTCATCAACTGCGGCGCCATTCCCGAAGCGCTCATGGAGAGCGAACTCTTCGGCTATGAAAAGGGAGCCTTCACGGGCGCGGCTCCTCAGGGAAAGATTGGGCTCATCGAAGCTGCCCACAAGGGGACCGTCTTTTTCGACGAGATCGGCGAGCTTAAATATCCTCTGCAGGTCAAGCTGCTGGAAGTAATCGAAAAGAAATCCTTTATCCGGGTTGGAAGCACCAAGCGCATTTCAGTGGACATCCGTATCGTCGCGGCGACGAATCGTGATCTTGAGCAGGATGTCGAAGCAGGAACCTTCCGGAAGGACCTGTTTTATCGCCTGAACGTCATTCCTCTGCGCATACCTCCCCTTCGCGAACGGAGAGAAGATATCCAGGCCATGACTCTGGAAATTCTTTCCCAGTACAACACGCGGCACAAAACGGAAAAGACCATCTCCCCATCCGTCATGAGGTGGCTCATGCACTATCCCTTTTCCGGGAACATGCGCGAACTTGTCAACATCATGGAATGGATGCTGGTCATGGGCGAGGGCAACACGCTGGGGCTGTACGATCTCCCGGCAAGCCTTCAGCAGGAACTCGGCATTGACACACCTGCCCACGCGCCGGAAGAGACCGTCTCCCCGCCATTGTCTGAAACGTCTCAACCCGTTTCTTCTCCCCCTTCCACGATAAAGGAAAAGGAAGTGGTGTCTCCCGAATCCATACTCCCCCTCAAGGAGGCCATGCGAACGCTGGAGGAACAGTATATTCGTGATGCGATACGCTGTTGCGGGACATTGCAGAAAGCCGCACAGGCTCTGGATATTCATTTCTCCACATTGTGGCGAAAAATGGTCCAGTACGGAATACAGCAGGGAAAAAACTGATTTTCAAGGACGATGCTTATGAATGCTCCTTCATCCAGAGACATAAAGTGCACTATCTGCGGGATACAGCACTTTTCCCTGCATAATGGACCAGGTCTGCGCACGGCGATCTTTTTCAAGGGCTGTCCCCTCCGTTGCGCATGGTGCTGCAATCCGGAAGCCTACAGCATGCAGATAGGACTTTCATATGACGCCGAACGCTGCATCGGGCTTGAATCCTGCGGTCTGTGCCTCAAGACCTGCCCTCAGCAGGCCATCTATTCCATCAACAACAAGAGCATCGGCATTGCGCGTGATCTGTGCACCAACTGCGGAGCCTGTGCCGGAGTCTGTCCCTCCGAAGCCCTGTTCATGAACGGCAAGTGCATGTCCATTGAGGAAATCCTCCGTCATATCGGCCTCGACGAGGCCTACATTCGCAACGGAGGAGGCATTACCCTGAGCGGAGGCGAACCGTTCATGCGTCCACAGGGGGCCGCTGCGATTCTGAAAGCTGCGCAGCTTCGCGGTCTGCATACGCTTGTAGAGACCTGCGGCTTCTTCGACATGGACGACCCGGCCGTACGTCAGGCGCTGCAGGCTACCGACATGCTCTTTTACGATATCAAGCATACGGACCCCATCCGACACAAACAGGGAACCGAACTCGAAAATGCACGAATCTTGCAGAACCTGTCCCGCATTGGGAAGGATTACCCTTCCCTGAAGCTCGTGACCCGAACGACCGTCGTTCCGGGCTTTAACGACACCATGGCCGAAATGACCAATATCGCACGAATCGTCGGCAGCCTCTCCACGGTTGAATGGCATGAACTGTCAGCCTGCATTCCCTATTGCGAAAACAAGTATGCACAGCTCGGCATCCCCTGCCTTTATACCTTTGCGGGCAGACCGTCTCCGCAAAAGATGCGAGATTTTGCCGAAATTTTCGAACAGGCGGGGATCAAGGTCCGCATGGCGTGAGGTCTTTCGTCCCATAAGTTTATTCCATCTGCATGGATATACACTTTTTAAATATTCTGAGCTTCTACAGATGACATGGTGTTTATGCATAACATCATGTCATTTTTATTATAAAACACAAGACATTTATATATTATAACTATTATCTATCTTATATTGATAACAAGATATACGAACAAGTTTACAATTTTTACATTTTGATTATATCCATAGTATCTATACTTTTTATAATATAAAAATTTTGCTATCTAATAAAAACTTACAGAAAACTATATTTGATAATCACTAAATTTAAAATATCCATAATCATATACCAATACTATAACAAAATTATATCAAATATTTTAATAAATTAAACACTATATATGACTAATAAAGCCAATTTTCATATTGCAATAACCATATATTGCATTATTGCAAACAGTATGACGTTTTATATTCTAATAAAAAATATTATTTTATTACAATATGATACAATAAAGGCATGTTTATTGCTACAAATACCACAAGGATAACATTCCTGAATATTGAAAACGCTATATAGTATATTTGAACTGGTCACGCTACGTAGAAAAGTGAAGTTTTTTCAGGTCACTCTAACAATGTGGAGGAATTATGAAAAAGTTTAACAGGATTCAGACAAGCATGCTCAAAATTGCTTTAGGGGTACTGTCTATAGTGCTTCTTTTGCCTTCTTCCTTCGCCATGGCAAAAGGAGGTTCTGTAGGAACAGCTACGGTAGGGGGAACCTATTATATATGGGCTGGGCCGTGGGCTAAAATGGTAACGGAGTCTATTCCGGACTATACGATGAACATCGAAGTTACAGGAGGGCCAGTCCATAATATAAAACTTATCGAAAAGAAAGAATTGGATTTTGGCACTATCAGCATGCCCGCAGCCTATGACGGCTGGAATGGAAAAGACTGGGCGAATGGACAAAAATATCAAAGTATCCGTACCCTCTTTCCCATGTATCCAAGTTATGCCACCTTCTATACGCTGGAAGAGTCAGGAATCAAGAACATCCGTGATCTCGAAGGAAAAATATTTTCTCCTGGCCCCAAGGGGGGAACGCCAGACACCTACTACCGTGCATTTCTGAAATTGCTTTCCATCAAGCCCAAAAAGATTGTCAATACCGCAATGAACGATATTCCAGGTCAAATGGTTGATGGCATGATTGACGCAGCTGCTGGCTCGGGAGGTGAACCTTTCGCTCCAGCAGTGGAAATAGACTCCACCAACTCTGTCCATATTCTTGAAATATCAAAAAATGACATGGAAACATTTATAGGGAGCTATCCATCATGGTATATCGGCATGCGCCCAGCAGGCGGCTACAAGACATTTACCGTCCCCCAGCCCACTCTGATGTACTGGAATTTATTCGTGTGTCACGAATCTCTTGATGACGATCTGGCTTATAAGATAGTTGATACTTTTTTCAGTCACTTGAAAGATTTCGAAAACGTTTATCGTGATACATGCAATACAAAACCTGCTGACGTTCTTAACTCTACTGTACCTCTTCATCCCGGTGCTGTGCGCTGGTACAAAGAACATGGTGTAGAAATTCCTGATAATTTAATCAGATAGTAAAAATAGATAAAGTAGTGTCTCCTTGTCATAACAATTCCAAGGGACAAGGAGATACTATCTCAAAGAAGGACACTATGCACACAAGAATCCTCGGGAACACCGGACTTGAAGTCACTGAAATAAGTTTCGGTGCCTATGCCGTCGGAGGAACAACCTATCGGGGAGGCACCCCCACCGGATGGACGGGAAGCAATATTTTCGAGTCTCTCCAGCTTCTGCGCAAGGCATGGGATATCGGCATAAATTTTTTTGACACGGCTGATGCTTATGGCCGAGGAAAAAGTGAAGTCCTCCTCGGGATGGCTCTCCATTATGTAAAAAACAAGGTCATCATCGCCTCCAAGGGAGGTAGTGGTCTTGCTGCCCCGATTAAAGATTTCTCCGAAGCCCATCTGCGCGGCGCACTAGATTCCTCTCTGTCCCGGCTGGAGCGTGATTATCTTGATTTATACATGCTGCACAGCCCTTCTATAAAGCAAATGGATGAAAGAGCCTTTCATACCATGCGCTCTTTAAAAGAGGAAGGACGCATCCATTCTTGGGGAGTCTCTGTAAACAGTATCCCTGAAGCACTTCATGCCATTGATAATGGTGCTGAAGTCCTTCAAATTGTCTACAATATGCTTGAACCTGAAATTGGTAATGCCATATTTCCCATTGCCAAACAAAATAATGTGGGCATTATTGTACGTGAGGCGCTTTGTTCCGGACTGTTGAGCGGAAAGTTTAAAAAGGACCATGTCTTTCCGCGAGAAGATCACCGTAGCATCAAATTTCCTGCATCACGGATAAACAGCATTGTCAACAAGCTTGAACAAATGAATTTTTTGCTGGAAGACTGCACAGATATGGCCGAAGCAGCTCTGCGCTTTGTACTTTCAGAACCTGCGGTGTCCACCGTCATCGTCGGCTGCAAAAGCATCGCTCAACTTGACACCAATATAAATGCTGATGGGAAACGGCTCTCCCGCAATCAGCTCGAACGAATCCAAGAAATAGCTGCCCAAGATAATGAGGCTAAACGCCTTGATAATGTGTATGGATTTATATCGTAATACAACTTTGATTTTCTATCAATATTCTACGTAATCAATACATTTTAATGGCAAACTGAATTCTATTCAATTCAAAGGAGTTACCATGTCAAATGATTCTCCATCCATTCAAAATCAAAACATATCACAAGTTCCAGTAGCTGATGGTGAAAATACCAATCTCAAACGCCATATACAAGGATATATTCTCTATATTGTTTACGCTATAACTATTTTTATGGCGATATATCACATATATATATTGGCCTTTTCTCCAGTTGATCCCTGGATGTTCAGTATTTCTCATTTGCAGTTTGCCATGGTATTAGGTTTTATCTACTATTCCGGATGGAAAAAGGCTGCAACACAAATAAATATAATTGATATTCTGCTTATTGCAGCAAGTCTTTCGACATATATATATGTCATATACAACTTTACGGATCTTGTTGATAGGGCCGGAGTATTACCTGAAGGGCATGATATGCTTTTCGGAGTTCTTGCGATATTGACGGTACTAGAACTCAGCAGAAGGACTGCAGGTTGGGCAATTACCTTACTCGTTGTTCTCTTTTTGATCTATTGCCTTATCGGTCCTTATATGCCCGGCATTCTCTGGCATAAGGGGTACTCGCTGGAGCGTATCGTCAGCTATATGTTTAGCCCACAAGGGATCTATAACATTCCCCTCGGAACTACAGCCCGCTTTGTATACCTTTTTGTTCTATTCGGAGCCTTTCTTGAACTTTCAGGTGCTGCTGCTTTTTTCATGGATTTTGCCTATGCAGCGGCAGGACGCTCCCGAGGAGGCCCTGCAAAAGTGGCCATTATTTCCAGCGGACTATTGGGGATGGTCAATGGAACCTCTACAGGCAACGTAGTGACAACGGGAACCTTAACGATTCCTCTTATGAAAAAGACTGGTTATAGTGCTCCCTTCGCAGGAGCGGTGGAAGCCTGTGCCTCCACAGGAGGCCAGATCATGCCTCCCGTCATGGGGGCTGCAGTTTTTCTTATGGCCCAAATGCTTAACATCCCATATACCCAAATTATGCTTGCAGCTGCCCTACCTGCAGTTCTCTATTACCTCGCACTCTATATTTCGGTGGATCTAGAGGCTGGACGAATTAATCTTCGCGGAGTTGCGAAGGAAAACCTTCCTCCATGGAGCGCTATCCGGAAAAAAGCCTATCTTTCTCTGCCTATTTTCGTCCTTATGTACTGCTTACTGATTATTCAATCATCCGTTGTACTTGCTGGCTTAATTGCGTTATGTTCAACAATTCTTATAGGCTTTATTGACCGTTTTGTACAAACACATTCCTTGTTCTCTGTACGAGAACTTTGTGAGGCGACCAAGGACGGAGGTATCAACGTTATCCAGATCACAGCTACCTGTGCAGCGGCGGGAATCATCATGGGAGTCCTTACCTTGACAGGACTGGGACTCAAGCTGGCGACGATTATTGTCGATATTTCCAACGGAAGTGTCCTTCTATGTCTTATTCTAACCATGTTGATCACAATATTGCTCGGGATGGGACTGCCGACAATCGCCGCCTACGCAATCCCGGCCTCTGTTGTTGTCCCGGCCTTGGTCAAAATGGGAGTTCCCGATATGGCGGCTCACCTGTTTGTTCTATATTATGCTTCACTTTCGGCCATTACGCCTCCTGTAGCCCTGGCTTCGTTCGCTGCAGCAGCTATAGCACATTCCAACCCGATCAAGGTTTCCTGCCTCAGTGTCCGCCTAGGACTGGCTGGCTTCATTATCCCCTATATGTTTGTGTATGGACCACAGTTACTGCTTACAGGCTCCATAGTGGATGTTGTGCAGGCATGTGTCACGGCAACAGTCGGAATCTTCGCTTTGTCTATTGCCATTATAGGATATTTTAAGTCTCCCATAAACATTATCCAGCGCTTTTTATATATGGTTTGTGCATTTGTTCTTATAAAACCAGGAATCATTACAGATATCATTGGCATTATACTTCTTATTGTTCTTATATTAATAAACATGAGACAGTCAAAAAATTAATATCTTGCAACCATCATAAAGCATATAAGGCGCCACAATCTATTACAGACTACGGCGCCCTATATGCTTATTACCACATATTATTATAATATCAATTTATACCCAAACAATTTGACTATTAAAATTTATATTTTTCTTATTTAATATATAATATAAATAGACTATTTTATAATAGAGTTGTTTTAACTACTAATACCATAGTATTTATAGGGTATTTTAAATGATGTACCAAGTCTTCCCACAGAAATGGAGAGAGAATTCTCTTTCCTTCTGGCTGCTTCTGTACATAACGGGCGTTTCCATTGCCATCCTCTATGCTCCACAACCGCTTCTTCCAGACATGCGAGCCTC
>JAEYDL010000018.1 GCA_023403845.1 Pseudomonadota bacterium | reverse complement strand
CCCCCCCCCCCCCCCCCCCCCCCCCCCCCCCCCCCCCCCCCCCCCCCACATATAGTATATTTAATTGAAATATATTGTTAAATTTAAAAACGGCAAAATTGACCGGAAATTGGGCGAAAATATCCGCGACCTCCTGAAAAGACATGGGAACCCGGATAAGGATCTGGACGGACGACGGTTGTAAACGCAAAAAACTGGTAGAAGAGCAATTTTGGGGGAGTACCCGGGTAGCAGGGGGGTATGACGGGGGGAGTTGAGAAAAGTTATATCGGTACTCCTATGATACTCCTTATGGAAAAAGAGGAAAGAGGACATAAGGAAATCGTCCGGAAGGGCACCCCGGTTGAGGCCTTTGGTTTTTGGTCACCCCAGCGAAACTTTTTACTGACGCATTCCATGTGCAGGAGAAAACCATGGCTAACGATCTTATTTCCTCGATCCATGATCTCGTTCTTGAAAGCCCCCTCGGAGCCAAGGCCATCGCACAGGCGGTAGGCAAGCCGTATTCCACGCTGCTGCGTGAAGTGAATCCTTATGATACCGGCGCGAAGCTGGGAGCCGAAACACTGATGCACATCATGAAGACGACTGGAAATGTGAGCCCGCTGGAAAAGATGGCCTCCGAAATGGGCTATCGACTGGAACCCGTCGGACTGGGAAAAACCGTGCACGCCTAGTCGTGCCGTCGGAAAACAAAAGAGCAGACGCAAGAATACGCCGCATCGTCTGGAAGATGCGAAGCATATGCGCAGACAGGACATGCCCTGTCGCCAGACCCTGAACGCACCTCCCGGGTGCAGGAGAAAAGTATGAACAACGACCTCATTTCCACCATCCACAATCTCGTCCTCGAAAGTCCTCTTGGAGCCAAGGCCATCGCACAGGCGGTAGGCAAGCCGTATTCCACGCTGCTGCGTGAAGTGAATCCTTATGATACCGGCGCGAAGCTGGGAGCCGAAACGCTGATGCATATCATGAAGACGACCGGAAACGTGACTCCTCTGGAGAAGATGGCGTCCGAAATGGGATACCGTCTGGAACCCGCGGGACTCCGCGAGACTATGCACGCCTGAGCCTCTTCGTGAAGTCCGGAAGATAAAAACACGGTGGGAAAATCGCCTGCCCCTGTTGCATTATTGTGACCCTTGCCCCGACAGAAACGGCAAGCAGAACCGCCTGGAGACGTGTTACGGGTTTTGTCCTCCTGCCAATCAGCTTTCAACCGCACCCTCTGGTGCAGGAAAAATATGAATAACGATCTTCTTTTTACCGTCCATGATCTCGTCCTCGAAAGTCCTCTCGGAGCCAAGGCCATTGCTCAGGCAGTAGGCAAGCCGTATTCCACGCTGCTGCGTGAAGTGAACCCTTATGATACCGGCGCGAAGCTGGGAGCCGAAACGCTGCTGCATCTTATGAAAACGACCGGGAATGTGAGTCCTCTGAAAAAGATGGCCTCTGAGATGGGGTATCGGCTGGAACCCGCGGGGTTGGGCGATACTGTACGCGTTTAGCGTGACTCCCGTAGAGGCGGCGATGCTGATCTCTGGAACGGACGGTTGGAAAAGGCCGTCCGTCTTTTTTTGCGGAGAAAAATTCCTGACGTCGCGGGGAGGTTTCTGGATCTCCTTCGCCCCAATTACCTTTCCTGAAGTCCGCACGCCGGGGGAGATGATCTGTAGTCCCGCGCCTCTATGCAGACCGGCCATGCTTTGCCCCGGGTCATGCGCCACAGCAATTTTTTCAGGAGGACAGCACGGCCTGTACCCATCATTCCCTCGTCGAAACGACGTGGGAACGCCATGCCGGCAAACGTATCTTTCTTTCAACGTGTCGTGCCTGGCGCGTATCTCCCCATGCGCGACTGCCCAAACGTGACCGGACGGCGAATGAACGCATGGGCCGGCCGTTTCAGCTTCTGTTCCCCGCTTTCGGCGATCGGGAGTTCATTTTTCGGACCTCCGACGGGACGGGAACCTTGGCTGCGGAATCCGGCTTGCCGGGACTGGCTCCGTTCTCCCGAGATTGTATTTTCGTCGTCTTCAGGGATGTCCGTTCTCTTTCCGCCACGTTGAAAGGTTCAGATGATGGTAAGCAGAATCGTCATGATGACGACGCTGATCAGCGTCGTGGCCGAACTGATGTTGGCGGCGAGAACCAGGTCTCCCTGAATGCGCAGCGTGAAGACCAGCGAGATGCTGGCCACGGGCGCGAACATGATGACGGCAAGGGCCAGTCGTATGTCATGGGCGTAGGGCAGAGTCGTGTAGAACAGCAGAGCCAGCGCAGTGATGACGACATAGCGCACGCCCAGATGGAGAAGAAGGCTGCGGAAGCGGGACGGGTCCAGACGCAGTTCAAGGACGATGCCGATCATGAGCATGCACAAGAAGCTGTTGGCGTCGCCCGCTATGCGGGTGAACTGAATGACCTGTGGGGGCAGAGAGAGTCCGGTCAGACCCAGTATGGTGATCAGCACGTAGGCCCAGATGGGGAGGGAGGAAAACAGCGTGCGGAAAAAGGGCGTCTTCATGTCACCGGGGGCGCAAGGGTAGAGCCGGGTGGTCAGCGCAAAAGTCAGTCCCGTGCACATGACTGCGTTGCCCGCGTCGAAAAGGCAGACCGTGAGAAAACCTTCAGGAGAAAGAAACTGCTGGACGTAGGGCATGGCGAACAGACCGATGCTGAACCCCGAGAGGTTGAGCATGGAGAACACCCGGTCGCCATTGGGCCTGTTGCGCGTCATCATCCAGCCCGCCGCGATGGTGGCGAAGTTGCACAGAATGCCGAGGAGGAATACGAACAGGAGCTTCGTGTCCACCGGAATACCGTTCAGGTTGGTCAGCAACGCGCAGGGCAGCGTGACCAGCATGACGATTCTGGAGAGGACGGCGAAGTCGTTGGGATGCAGTTTGCCTATTTTTTTAAGAAAATAGCCCAGAACGATAACCAGTATGAACGAAAGGGCCTTGGCAAGGGTATCCGGCATGGCATGAATCCCGCGTTGGTGCGGACGTCCTCGGGAGTGAACGGGCGTCCGGGCATGTGCCGGAATCGAGAAAACAACGATGGGACCTGATTGTCAAATGGTCTCCGCGCGGGGACGCTCTCGAAGAGAACATGCCGTCGTGCGTTCGGAACATGGGGAGCCCCCTTTTCGCCTTGACGGACACGCCGGAAAAAAGGAAAATTCCTTTTTTACTTTTCCGAAGGACAGATTCCTATGGCATCCATTCCCTTGCGTGCGCTCGTGCGGGCCTTCAGGCCCTATACGGCGGGACTCTCCATCGATGAAATCCGCGACAGATACGGCCTTTCCCGGGTCATCAAGCTGGCCAGCAACGAAAACCCTCTCGGCGTCTCGCCGCAGGTGGAGCAGGCGTTGCGTCGGCACGCCGCCTACGCTTTCCGCTATCCGCAGACCGGGAATCCGCGTCTGGTGCGGGCGCTGGCTGAACATCACCAGGTTTCGCCTTCCCGGATCGTCGTGGGGAACGGCTCGGACGAGCTTATCGACCTGCTGTTCCGGGTCTGCGCCGAACCCGGCGTGCACAATGCCGTGGCCTTCCGCCCCTGTTTCGGCATCTACGTCACGCAGGCGGCTCTGTGCGGAGTGGAGTTGCGGCAGACCCCGCTGAACCCCGATTTCTCCTTCCCGTGGAAGGCCATGCGTGAACTGGTGGACGAGAACACCTCCCTCGTGTTCGTGACCTCCCCGGACAATCCCTCGGGACATGCCGCCTCCGTGGAGGAGCTGGCTGCCTTCGCCCGCTCTCTGCCTGAAACCTGCCTGCTGGTCGTTGATGAAGCCTATATGGACTTTACGGACGACGAGAGCGCGTATTCCCTGCTGCCCCGGCTGGAGGAATTCCCCAATGTAGCCATTTCCCGGACATTCTCCAAGCGATTCGGTCTGGCCGGTCTGCGTCTGGGATACCTCATCCTGCCCGAGGTCATCGCAGAGCATATATGGCGCGTGCGTCTGCCTTTCTCCGTCAATCTGCTGGCTGAGGAAGCCGGACTCGCGGCCCTGCAGGACCATGACTTTCTTGACGAGACATACCGCGTGGTTCGCGCCGGACGCACCTATCTGACGGCGGAGCTTGCAAGGCTCGGCTGCACTGTGACGCCTTCTCAGTCCAATTTTCTGATGTTTGAGGTTCCCTCGGGCCTGCCGGACGCCTCGGAGCTGTTCGAGCGCCTGCTGGAACGTGGCGTGATTCTGCGTCCGTTGAAGAGTTACGGTCTGCCGCGCCATTTGCGGGTGAGCGTGGGAACCGAAGAGGAAAACCATATTCTTGTCTCTATCCTGCGGGAGCTGCTGGCCAAATGAATAAGTTGCCCATCATTACCCTTGACGGCCCGGCCGGAGTCGGAAAGTCCACACTTGCCAGACGCGTCGCCAAAATTCTGAAAATGCCCTGTCTGGATACCGGCGCAATGTTCAGAACCGTGGCGCTGCGGCTTGGCCCCGGCGCGGAAAAGCTGCCTGCTCCCGATCTTCTGGCCCGATGCATGGACTTTCGTTTCCGCCTGGAAGGCGCGGGAGAGAGCACCGTGCTGTCGTGTAACGATATCCCCATTGGACGGGAAATTCGGACGGAGCATGTGGGGCAGCTTGCTTCCCGGCTTGCGACGGTGAATACGGTCCGTGAATATCTGAAGGGCGCTCAGCGCAAGCTGGGAGAAGCCACCGCGCTGGTCGTGGAAGGGCGTGATATGGGAACCGTGATCTTCCCCACGGCCCGGTTCAAGTTCTTTTTGGACGCCAGCCCGGATGTGCGCGCTCTGCGCCGGTTCAGGGAACTGGAGGCCAAGGGGGAGAAGGCCGATCTCGAACAGATCACGGAGATGATCCGGCGGCGTGACCATCTTGATCGAAACAGACCCGTAGCGCCGCTTCGTCCGGCAGAGGACGCGGTCATTGTGGACACGTCCGAACTGGACATCGACGGTGTGCTCAGGGCCATTCTTGAGGTCGTCAGTGTCCCGGGAGAGGGAATCGACGCGGCGATCCGCGACCCGGAGGGCAGCGCCCTGCAGCTTGCTGACCGGCCCCAGAGGGTCTTTCGTCCGGCGGGAAGCCTGCCGGAATGCGCGGTGCATGGAGACAATTTTTCGCATCTGAAGGCGGATGGAAGCCTGACCATGGTGGATGTGGGCGAAAAGGTCGTTTCCTCGCGCGTGGCCATCGCGCGCGCGGTCGTGGACCTGAACCGTGAAACGCTGCGCATGTTGCAGGCCCGGGCGCTGCCCAAGGGAGACGTGCTGACGACGGCGCAGGTAGCCGGGATCATGGCGGCCAAGCGTACATCCGAGCTGATTCCCCTGTGTCATTCCGTACCGCTGACCTTCGTGGACGTGCGCTTCCGCGTGGAGGAATGTCCGCCGCGCATCGTCATCGAGGCCGAGACGCGGACCAGTGACCGGACAGGGGTGGAGATGGAGGCCATCATCGCCGCGCAGACGGCGGCGGCGGCTCTGTATGACATGTGCAAGGCCGTTCAGAGAGATATCGTCATCCGTGAGACGCGGCTGATCTACAAGTCGGGCGGACGAAGCGGCACCTTTGATCTGCGCGATGCGGCGACGCGGGACTGAACCATGCTCGCGTATCCCCGAATCGATCCTGTAGCCCTCTCTCTGGGGCCGCTTCAGGTGCATTGGTATGGGCTGATGTATCTGTTCGCATTTCTGGCGGGGTGGGGACTCGCGCGCTGGCGCGCCTCGCGTTCGGCATGGAAGTCTCTCGGTTGGAACGGCCAGCTCGTCGACGACATGGTCACCTGGATCATGATCGGCGTAATTGTCGGTGCGCGGCTGGGGTACGTCCTGTTCTACGACCTGTCTTCGTTCGTCCACGATCCTGTGGAGGTTTTCCGGGTTTGGAACGGCGGCATGTCGTTTCATGGTGGACTGATCGGCGTTCTCGTCAGCATCTGGTGGTGGAGCCGGAGGCAGGGCTTCCGGTTTTTTGGCGTTGTGGACTTCGTGGCTCCCATGGTTCCGCCGGGACTGTTGTTCGGACGGCTCGGCAATTTCATCAACGGCGAATTGTGGGGCGGCGTCACTGACGGCCCGTTGGGGATGATTTTTCCCACGGGCGGACCTCTCCCGCGACATCCCTCGCAGCTCTATGAAGCAGGGCTGGAAGGCGTCTGCCTGTTCCTGATCGTATGGACGTTTTCCTCGCGCATCCGGCCTGTCGGTCGGGTTTCCGGCGTGTTCGCACTGGGATACGGCCTGTTTCGCTTTCTGGTGGAATTTGTGCGCCAACCCGATCCGCAGCTCGGCTATCTGGCTTTCGGCTGGCTGACCATGGGACAGCTTCTGTGCGTGCCATTGCTCGCAGTCGGGGCGTGGCTCCTGTTGCGCAAGGCTCCCATGCCCGAACCCGCGAGACGGATGCGGGGTCCGAAACGGTAAGCTCCGATCGGAAGCTCTGGCGGCCGGAGGGAAAGTGCGCCTGTTTTCCGATTGACAGAATGTTTTTTTCGAGGCATGGTTGAAGGTCATTGATGGAAACGCTCTTTCGGGCGTACAGATAGACTTTTTTGAGGAGGCTCCATGGCAAAGGAAGATGCCATTGAAGTAGACGGCGTCGTTCAGGAAGCGCTGCCGAACGCGATGTTTCTGGTTGAGCTTGAGAACGGACATCAGGTACTTGCCCATATTTCCGGCAAGATGCGCAAGTTTTATATCCGCATTCTGCCCGGCGACCGGGTCAAGGTCGAGTTGTCTCCCTACGACCTGTCGAGGGGACGCATCACCTACCGTATGAAGTAGCCCTGTTTTTTCATGTATTGAGCCCCGCAGCGCTGCGGCGCTACGGGGTCTTTCATGTCCTGCCTCCCGGTTCGTCGGGGAGGCTTTTTTGCGCGTAAAGAGTTCAGTCGTCCCGGTCCAGTTCGAACGTTGGGGCGCATTGTGCGTATCTTCTGGAGTTATGCACAGTTTTTCTGCTGCTTTTGCACAAGTTGGTAACAATTTGGGAACAAGTTACGCACAAAGAAAGGAACAATGAAATATGCCCGCCTCAGAGGCGGAAGGGCTTGGGTTCGTTGCGGTATCCCCGGCAATCCGTCGGATGTGGACATTCGGACAACTCATTGCTGAGCTCCGGAGCTGCCGCGCAGTACGAAGTCACATGCGGCATTACAGAAGAAGCCCCGCGGAACGGTTTCCGCGGGGCTTCTCGTTCATTGCAGCGATGCGCTCTAGTCGGTCAGAATGGTTTCATTCTGAAGCTCGATCCTGGCCGAACTCTTGAGCAGCTCAAGGAAGTGCTTGAACAGCTGCTCGCGCTTGGCGTTGAGAATAGCGTCGGTCAGTTGCGGAGCGGCGGTCGTCCAGCTCTCTTCGCTGGGGGCAACCACTGCCGCGACGCGGGCCAGAACGGCTCCGCCGTTCAGAGCATAGGCGACGGGCAGCCAGTCATTGACTTTGGTATTGAAGGCGTCCCTGGCAAGGTCGGGACTGATGCCGAGTCCGGGGATGTAGCCCTCGCGTCCGAAGGCTTCGCTTTTGACCAGACGGGTCATTATTGCTTCCGGAGCCTTGTCGGAGAAGGTCTTGCGGACAGTCTGGGCGTCGGCAAGAGCCAGTTCGCGGGCCTTGTCGGTCCGGAGGGTGGCGGTGATCTCGTCCCTGACTTCATCCAGCGTACGGAGAGTCTGCGGCCTGGATTCCTTTACGTTGACTACAAGGTAGCCTTCTTTGGTCATGAAGGGCGTTTCCAGCGTCGTGCCCGGTGTGGCGGCGAGGATCGTCGTGATGTTTTCCGGCTTCAGGTTGAGCAGCTGGGCCAGATCGGCGGTGTTGACCAGCCCGGTCTGCTTCGGTTCGAGCTTGAGGGCCGCCCCGGCATCCTTGAGGGACTTGCCGCCGATGACGGCAAGCTGTACCTGCTCCAGTGCATCCTGAACCTTGCCCACGGCGGCTTCCTGCGCCAGACGAATGCGAATGTCCTCACTGACGTCGGCAAGGGGCGTCGTGCCTGCAGGCTTTTTCTCTTCAAGCTTGATAAGGTGATAGCCGAAACGCGTCTGTACGGGACCGGACACTTCGCCGGGCTTCAGCTGGGCGGCTGCGGAGCTGAACGGGGCCACCATCTGCTCGGCGGAGAACCAGCCCAGATCTCCGCCCAAAGCGGCACTGCCGTCTTGCGAGTACTCCTTGGCCAGCTCCGCGAAATCCTCTCCGGCCTGAATCCGTTTTTCAATTTCTTGAATTTTGGTCTTCGCCTTGTCCAGTACATCGGCGGGAGCCTTCTCGTCCGCCAAAATCAGAATATGGCGGGCATGCATCTGTTCCGGATAGGAGTACTGATCAAGATGCTTGTCGTAGTAGGCCTTGACGTCCGCGTCAGTCACGGATGAAGGATCGGCGATGGAGCCGGCCCCTATGAGCATATATTCCACGTCCGCCTGCGGGGGAACGCTGAATCTGGCCTGATTGGCGTCGTAATAGGCCTGCACCGCCTCGGGAGTGATTTCCGCTTTGGCCATATGGTCGTCCAGCGGATAGAGGACGTATTCGATAATCCGGCGTTCGCCTTCATACATGTACAGATTGCGCAGCTCTGCTTCGCTGACGTAGGCTCCGGCGGTGATTTCCCTGCGCAGTTTGTCGATGAGCAGGCCGTTGCGCACACGGGCCTCAAAATTGCCTGGCGTATCGCGCTGTGCCTTGATGACCTCAAGGTATCTGTCGGGATCGAACTTGCCCTGAGCGTTATGGAACACCGGATAATTCTCGATGACCTGCCGCAGTTCCACCGGGGTGACGGTCACGCCGACGCGTCTGGCTTCCTGCAGCAGCAGGGATTCCAGAATCATGCTGTCCATGAGCTGACGGCGCAGGTTGAGCTGCTTGATGGCGGCAGCGTCAAGGTCCGGCCGCTGTTCGCGTACGGACCGCTCGAACTGTTCGTAGCGTCCCTGAAATTCCTGGATGGTGATGGGTTCCCCGTTCACGGTGACGACCACCGTGGAGGGACCGCCGGTGAAGCTGCCGACGCCCCAGAAGACGAATACGATGATGATGATGGCGAAAGCCACTTTTACGCCCCAGGACTGGGCATTGGCACGAATGACGTCAAGCATGTCGGCTCCAGGTCAGAGTTTGTTGCGGGGATTACCCTACATTTTTTCTTTTACGCTGTTGAGCAGGCCTCCGGCGAGCACGATGGCCAGTTCGCCTGCGGAAAGGTCGTTTTTCACGGCGATGTCGCCGACACCCTCGACCTGTATGGACATGGTCCCGCCGGGACGAAGATCGCGCAGAGGAATTTCAATGCGTGCACCCTGCGGTATTCTGGCGTAGTCGGCCTTGTCGGCAAAGCTCAGGGGCAGAATGCCGAAATTGACGAGGTTGGCCCGGTGGATGCGCGCCAGAGACTTGGCAAGCACCGCGCGGATGCCGAGATGCCGGGGCGCGAGGGCCGCATGTTCGCGGCTGGACCCCTGTCCGTAGTTTTCCCCGGCCACGATGACGCCGTTTCCCCCGCTGGCGGATACTGCGCGGGCGCGCCTGACGAAGTCTTCGTCCACTCGCGTCAGCACATGTTCGGCAATGGCCGGAATGTTGGAGCGCAGAGCGAGAATTTCGGCGCCGGCGGGCATGATGTGATCGGTGGTAATGTCGTCTTCCACCTTGATGACCACTTCGGCAGCGAGCGCATCGCCGGCGGCGTCCAGTCTGGGAAAGGTTTCCAGCGCCACGATGTTCGGACCGCGCAGGATTTCCACGGAGGAACCGTCTTCGGGCGGGAAGGCGAACAGGTGGCGGATGGAGGGAACTTCGGCGGGCAGTTCAGGCCGGGCCGGAGGGGTACCCCAGGTGGACGGATCGGTGAACTTGCCGTTCAGGGCGGCCTGTGCGGCGGTCAGCGGACTGACCAGAAACACGCGGGCATCCCTTGTGCCGCTTCGTCCCTCGAAATTGCGGTTGAAGGTCCGCACGCTGACGCCCTCGCTCACGGGTGCGCCGCCGGAACCGATGCACGGTCCGCAGGAGCACTCGAGCAGGCGTACGCCGGAAGCCAGGAGAGGCTCTACCATGCCTTCGCGGGCAAGAAGGGTCAGCACCTGTTTGGAGCCGGGGGAAAGCATGACGTCCGTAGCGGAATCGACGCGATGGCCGCTCAGGATCTGGCTGACCTGCCTGAGATCAGCGTAGGAGGAATTGGTGCACGAACCGATGCAGACCTGATCCACTGAGAGACCGTCCAGTTCGGCTACGGGCACCACCTGATCGGGCATATGCGGCCGGGCGGCCAGTGGAACCAGAGCGGAAAGGTCGATGACAACTTCCTCGTCGTAGGTTGCGTCCGCATCGGGACCAAGTTCCTTCCAGTCTTCTTCCCGGCCCATGCTTTTCAGGAAGGCGCGAGTGACGCCGTCGCTGGGGAACAGGGTTCCTGTAGCGCCCAGTTCCGCGCCCATGTTGGCGATGGTCGCCCGTTCGGGAACGGAAAGCGTGGCGACTCCGGGACCGGCATATTCGAAAACGCAACCGACGCCGCCCTTGACTGTGCGGATACGCAGCAGCTCAAGGATGACATCCTTGGCGGACGCCCAGCCGGTAAGGGAACCTGTCAGCAGGACGCGGACAATTCTGGGCATGGGGATACAGTAGGGTTCGCCGGCCATGGCCAGCGCTACGGAAAGTCCTCCCGCGCCCATGGCCAGCGAGCCGACACCGCCCGCTGTGGGCGTATGACTGTCCGAGCCGACCAGCGTCGCGCCGGGTTTGGCGAAATTTTCAAGATGCAGCTGGTGACAGATGCCTGTGCCGGCGGGGGAGAACACGCCGCCGAATCTGGCCGCGGCCGTTCTCAGAAATCGGTGATCGTCCGGATTGCGGAAGTTCATCTGCAGCGTGTTGTGATCGACATAGCTGAGAGAAACGTCCGTTCTGACGCGCGGAATGCCAAGGGCCTCGAATTGAAGCCAGGCCAGCGTTCCTGTGGCGTCCTGGGTGAGCGTCTGATCGATATGCAGGCCGATTTCGCTTCCCGGCGTCATGGTGCCGGAAACAAGATGACTGGCGATGATTTTTTGTGTGAGATTCATGGTATCCTTCCGGGCTGGATGGAGTAGACCGCCGAAGCGGCGGAAGGTCCGCAGCCGGCATGCGGGCGCTGATATGGCACAACTACGGACAAGCAAAGTAATTTACCCGGATGCAGGGTGTAAGGCAAGCCGATATCCACCCCGTTCCTTCGAGAATGGACGGCATTGCGGCGGCGCAAGCCCGGCGGAGGCGTTCCGGAAAGGGCAGGTTGCCCAGAGTATCAGGAGGTCGGGGCGCCTCTTGACGCTTCCGGCACGGGAGCGGCCTTTGCCGAAATCTGAAAGGAAGGGGGATGCTCGGTTCCGTCGCGTTCGGCACTCGGCAGGCATCGACAAGTTCGTCAAAAATTTTGGCCCCGGTTTGCGCTTTGGGGGAGAACCTGTCCGGGAATCCGACCGCAAGGGGACGTTTCGTGGACCAAAGAGGCATCCCCCCCGTGACGGGACCGCGCTTAGACGGATCTTATTGCGGCCTCTGTCGGGAAGATCTGGGTCTAATTTATAAAATGTGTACAAATAATTGAATATTTTTTCAGTACAAGGACAATGCTCTTGAAGACGTCTCCCCTTCGGCACGTCTTTGGCGAGGGTGGCATGGGGAAGATGCCAGCCCGCCTCCCCTTCCTGTTTTGAAGACGAAAGGAGTTTGTAATGAAGAGAATTGTGACCCTGTTGCTGGCTGCCGGACTGATCTGCTCGGCAGTTTCGAACGCTTCGGCTGTGGATACCCGGGTAAAGGGCGTATGGGACTTCAACTTTGAATATTCCGATGCCTCGTTTGACAAGAGCTCGACGAATGACAGGTTCAAGGCTCGTCAGCGTCTGCGCACGCAGATCGACCTTGTGGCGTCCGAGAGCCTGCGCGGCGTGATGGCCTTTGAAATCGGAGACATCAACTGGGGCAACAGCTCGCAGGGTGGATCGCTCGGAACGGACGGCGTCAACGTCGAAGTGCGTTACGCCTACATCGACTGGGTGGTGCCGGATACGGATCTGCGGGTCCGCATGGGTCTCCAGCCCTTCGTAATGCCCGGTTTCGTGGCCGGTTCCGCCGTGCTCGACGGCGACGGCGCGGGTATCGTGCTCGGCTATGACTTCAACGACAACGTCGGTGCGAATCTTTTCTGGCTGCGTGCGGAGAACGATAACAACGAAAGGAAGTTTTCCAACCGTTCCGGCTGGGATAACCAGAACAATGCGCTTGACTTCGTCGGGTTAAGCGTACCGGTTACCTTCGACGGCGTGAAGGTGACTCCATGGGGCATGTACGGCTTTGTAGGCAGCCGCAGCCTCGGCGGCCCCGATCAGGGCGACATGTCCGACCTGCGCGCGGGCATGCTTCCTGTTCTCCCCTACGGGGCTGATCTGGCGACTCTGGAAGGCAGCAAGTCCCGGGGGAACGCCTGGTGGCTGGGGCTGACCGGAGAGCTGACCATGTTCGGACCGCTGCGTCTTGCCGCGGACTTCAATTACGGGTCCGTGGACATGGGCAGTACGCATCAGTATGGAGACTTTGACGGCGCGACCGGCAGAAGGATCGATCTTGAGCGCAGCGGCTGGCTGCTCACCGCTCTGGCCGAATACAAGCTCGACTTCATGACTCCCGGTCTGCTCATGTGGTACGGGTCCGGCGACAACAGCAACCCGTATGATGGTTCCGAGCGGATGCCCGTCGTCGACGGCGGCTGGCAGGGATCGAGCTTTGGCTTCGATGGAGGCTACGGCATTTCTTCCGACGATGTGATTTCCACCAGTCCTGTGGGCACCTGGGGCGTGGCGCTGCGGCTGAAGGATCTGAGTTTCGTCGAGGATCTCTCGCACACGGTGCAGGTCGGCTACTACCGGGGCACCAACGACAAGAACATGCCCGCCCGTTCGGGTATGAAGACGTTCCACACCAGCTATGCCGACGTGAACAGCAATATGGTGGGTTCCACCTATCTCACGGAAAAGGACGCTGCCTGGGAAGTCAACTTCGATACCCGTTACCAGATTTACAAGGATCTGGCCCTGGCCGTGGAGCTGGGTTACCTGCGTCTTGATCTGAACGACGGCGTATGGGGCGACGTCATCAACGGCACAGAAAAGAACGCCTACAAGGCGGCCGTCAACATGCAGTACGCCTTCTAGGCTTCCCTATGCCGGGAGTATCCTGACAGTTGCGGACAGTCCGGCGGCGAATCCCTTCCTCGCTGCCGGAACGTCCCGTGACAGAACGCAAAAAAACAGAATCTGCCCGGATATGGCGCAGGTTCTGTTTTTTTATGGGAAAAGGCGGCATCCGGTATATTCGTGAACATGCCGGTTCATCGCCGTGGGAAACTTTCCGCTGTTCCCGGCTATGCCGGCGATGTTTCGCTGGTGGGAGGACGCTATTTCTGTTCCACCAGCGGCGCGGTATACTGGACTTCGGAGTCCCAGGGGAACAGGATCCATGTATCCTGACTTACCTCGGTAATGAAGGTGTCTACCAGAGCCTTTCCTGCCGGTTTGGAATAGAGCGTCGCAAAATGCGCCTTCGGCAGCATGTCGCGGATGATTCGCCCGGTATTGCCGGTATCCACAAGGTCATCAATGATCAGAAGACCTTCCCCGTCCCCTTCGATTGCCTTCAGAATCTGTTCTCCGTCAGTCTGCTCGCGCTTTTGATAGGTACAGATGCACAGAGTGTCGACCATGCGGATATCCAGTTCTCTGGCCACGATGGCCGCGGGAACAAGCCCGCCTCTGGCTACGCCGATGATGCTGGTGAACGGGCCTTTTTCCAGCAGCCGCCAGGCGAGAGCCTTGGCGTCGCGATGCAGCTGGTCCCAGGTCACGGGGTAGACTTTCTTATAGCGATCCGCGTTGCTCATAAGCTCTCCTTGCGCTGTTCATTCGTCGTCGAAAAGGTGCGAATATCGTCTTCGGTTACTGCGACAATGCAGAGGTTGTGTGCGTCGGCCAGTTCAACAGCCTGTTTCCGGTCGAAGAAAAGCGTCCTGTCCGCTTCTACGGCGAGGCAGCTGTAGCCGTATTCAAGCAGGAGGCGCACGGTGGACAATCCCACGGAGGGCAGGTCTGCTCTGTCGTCCTGTCCCGGCTTGAAGCGTTTCAGAGCCACGCAACCCGTTCCGCCCAGTTCACCGCCGCGACGCAGAGCGGCATCGGTTCCTTCAAGACACTCCACGGCTACTACGATACCCTGTTTGACCACCATGCTCTGACCGATGTCGAAACGGCCGAGGGCCTCGGCGACGGGCCAGCCCCAGGCGATGTCCGCCCACTCTTCCGGGGTGGGGCTGCGGCGGGTGAGCACGCCTTTGGGGCAGGGGAGTTCTCTGGAGAAGGACGACGCCTGCACGACGCTGAAGCCTTCATGCTCCAGCTCGCCCATGATGGCTCGCAGCAGAGCATCATCACCCTTGCCTCGCAGCGAAAGGAGAATGCGGGCTGCGCGCATGTCAGGACGCAGATCAAGGGCTCTGGGCTTGCTGATCGCTCCGGCCATGCACAGCCGACTGACGCCGTGCGCCCGGAAGAAGGCGATCACCTTCTCGAACTGGCCGAGATAGAACATGGCGAAGGCATCCGCGGCCTCCGCCAGTGCAGGGTCCGTATGGCCCTGGAAGCCGCAGATGGCTACTCCATGCCCGGAGGCGCGTGCGTTTTCCGCCACAATGCGGGGAAACTGGCCGCTTCCTGCAATAATGCCGATAAATTCGCTCATAATGCGTGCCCTGTATCACACTTCACCGGCAAACGAAAGCCGGGGACAGGGCACCCGGGATCCACGCCGTGCCTCTTGCCGCTGAAATTGTCTGAGGAGAGAGCCGGGGCGGACCCTTTATGCATCGGCAGCCGGGAGAACGGCCTTCCCGGGACAGGAACGAGGAAGAGGGACCTGCAAGAGGGAAGGGGGCAGGACGTCGCCTGAGGGATCGCTGTGGAAGATAAAGGGACAATGAAAAAGGATTCCGCATGGGAATCCTTAAAAAATGGTCGGAGCGACTGGATTCGAACCAGCGACCCCCTGGTCCCAAACCAGGTGCGCTACCAAACTGCGCCACGCTCCGTATCAATTGGAATGCGGCTCACGCCGTTCCACGGCGGGGGACGGCGTGAGCGCGGTAAAACATAACTTATTTCGCAATAACGCGGAAGTCGTCGCGACGGTTCTTCGCCCAAACGGCGGGACCGGTACCTTCAACGGCGGGACGTTCCTTGCCGAAGCTGATGAGTTCGAGCTGGTTGGGGTTCACGCCGAGCATGACGAGATATTCATAGGCGGCGCGGGCACGACGTTCACCGAGGGCAAGGTTGTATTCCTGCGTGCCGCGGGCGTCGCAGTTGCCTTCAATGCGCACACGGATGCTGGGATAGGCCTTCATGATTTCGGCCTTCTGGCGCAGCATGTCACGGTATTCGCCCTTGATGTCGAATTTGTCGAAATCGAAGTAGACGACGCCGTCGGTGATGGTCTGGGCAGCGCGTTCGAGAGCGGCATTGTCGGTGGTATCGGCGGCTTCAACAGGAGCCTGGTCGGCAGCGGACTGTTTCTTGGCGCAACCGAAACCGGCGCCCAGAGCGACAACGAGAGCCAACACGAGAGTCAAACGTTTAAACGTGTTCATTTTTTTCCTCCTGCGACGATAGAGTTTATCGCACAGAAAAACGGTTGATGAAATTCCTTCTTCCTTGCGCACACATCCCGTGCGCAAGTGGCGAAGGTTAGTCCCGGCACATGGTATTGTCAAGCGCGAGTACACGCTTTCCAATACATTTTCCCCATTATCTCCGACAGGTCAGGTCCATTTCGATCTAACGCGGGATGGCGCCCCAGCGGGGGAAAGAAGCATCGCCGCTGCCGGTAGGAACCTGCTTCGCATCGCCTCCATGGCGGGTTATCAAATAAATCTGGTTGCGGCCGCTGCGGTTGGACGTGAAGGCCAGAAAATAGCTGTCCGGAGCGAATGCGGGCAGTACGTCGTTGCCCGGGCCGAACGTCACCTGTCGTTCCGTTCCGGTCAGCAGATCCTGCACAAAAATACGGTTTCCGGAATCGGTGAGACGGGAGAAGGCAACCAGCGTGCCGTCAGGACTCATGCTCGGTTCGGAGTTGTAGGAACCCTGCTTGGATACGCGGGTGACGGTCCCCGACGCCATATCCTTCATAAAGATCTGGGGGCCGCCCAGTCTGCTGGAGCAGAAGGCCATTCTGGTTCCCTTGGCATCAAAGGAGGGCGAAACATTGATTGCACCGCTCGCCTCCAGAGTGCGTTCCTTCTGGAAGGCGTGGTTGAGCAGGAAGATATCCGGATACTTGCCCGTGGAGAGGCTCACGGCCACCTTGTTGTCGGGCGTGAAGACAGGGCCGATGACAGTGTTGCCGGGGAAACGGATGCGCTGCACCCGGTTGGTCAGGCGGTCCCACACGCCGAGGGCATGGCTCTTTTCGTCCATATGGCTGAACACCACGAAGCGACCGTCCAGCGACCAGGACGGAGACATGGCCGTTCCCGGAATGTCGGTGATCTTGCGCAGCCCCTTGCCGGTAGGTTTCACCAGCCAGACATCGCGCTTGTACCGGCCGTTGCCGGATTTGACGAACGCGAGGGTGGACAGGAAAAAGTCGCCGTGGCCGGTGAGCGCCTTCATGAGGTCTGCACAGAAACGGTCGGCCACATCCTGTATTTCATCCTTGACCACGCCGCTGTAGGCGTTGCCGAAGACGAACTGCCCGGAATAGGTTTCGTACAGACGCAGTTCCACTGTGGAACCGGCACTGTCGCCGCGCGGCCAGCCTGCAGTGATGACCATGTCCGCTCCCGCCAGCTGGAAACGTTTGAAGTCCACGTTCGGTGGCTGATAGCCGGGCAACACCGGGCCGCCGAGGATAGCCTTGGGATCGGTCAGGCGCATGAAGGGCAGGAAGCTCAGGTTGTCCCGAATGGCCTGATCAAGCTGAGCGCCGAGTCCGGTCGCAGGCGTACTGGGTCCGGTCAGGGGCGTGGCCATCGCCATATTGACGATATTCTGGCCGGGACCATAGATATCGATCTGCATGGCCGCGCGGCCCGTGCCCGTCGTGCCGAACAGCAGCAGGCCGAGCAGGAGAAGAACTCCGAATGTGAACTGAAATGCTTTCATGGCGTTTTCGTGTTTTGTGTTGTTTAAAGAACCGGTTGCCTTTCTGAACCTTGGGGCAACCCGACAGGGGCACACTAGATCAATTGCCCCTGAGGGTAAAGAGGAGGCGCACGTTTTGAGCCGGGCTCCCTGCCGGAGGTACGGGAATGACGCCTTCTCTGGTGACGCCCGCAATGACCGCATTGTCCAGATCTGCTCGTCCGGAGGACTTCAGAACGGAAAATTCTTCCAGTGTTCCCGCAGAATTGATGTGCAACGAAAGTTCCACCGCAAATTCTCCGTCCACTCCCTGAGGGATCTGGATGTAGGGTCTGGCCCGGTACATGATTTCTTCGGCGTAGCTGCGCTGCTTCGTCTCTTCGACCGGCTGGGGCGAGGCCCGGAGCGCCGCACGGTCCGTGGCCAGGGTGACGAAGACCTGAGTAATGGCTCCGTATGGAGGCTGCCCGAAGGACCCTGCGTGCAGGGCGGCCTGGCAGGGGGAGTCGTCAAGCTGTGCGTTGCCGGAATATTTTACAGGTTCGCAATACAGGGGACGACCGTCGCTGCCGATGCGGAGGGAAATGGTGACGACACCGGAAACTCCGGCGGGGGGCTGCCAGACTCCGGCAAGCTTTTCAAGAACTTGCGCGCCGTATCCGCCAGCCGAATCGACTGCCGCCAGCAGGGGAGGTCGGGCGTCGTCCGCGGCGAAGGCCGGTGAACAGGACAGCACAAGGCTGGCGGCGGTCAGTATCTTCAGAAAAGAGGTATGCATGATTCGGTCCTGTCTGCTTGTTTCTTGCGCAAGGATTGTGCAACGAAGGAGAAAGGCGGAAACGTCCTCGTCAGAGGCCCGTGCGATGATCTTTCACCGTCATTCGTTCTTCTGTCAATGGGATTGTTTCCGTTGCACGGGAATGTCGTATTGTTGCCGCATGAGGCGGACTGGACAACGGGGCAATTCGGGAAAAGGCAGGCCGGGCAGATGCGAAACGCCTTCTGTGGACTGCCGAAAACGAACGGTCCGCATTCCGGGAAATGCGGACCGTTCGTTTTCAACGTGAATCTGGCACGGAAGGAACGTTCAGGACGTTTGGCTTCAGCGGCCGCCCATCTCCTGGGTATTGAAGGAGATGCTCAGGTCCTGCTGCTCCGGCGTCGGAGGAGGCGGGAGCATTTTGGTGCGGATGACCGCATTGACCGCTGATGCGTCCACTTCCGCCCGTCCGGAACTGTGTTCTACGGAACAGTTGAGAATTTCGCCGTTCGGCGCGACCTTGACCCGAACCCTGACGGTAAAGTTCTGACGCGAGTAGGTGGGCATGCTCCAGTTCGGCCGGATGGCCAGAATGACCTGTCCCATGTAGACGTCATAGATGCCGCCGCCTCCGGGACCGTCGCCCTCGCCGCCGCCACCGCCTCCGGCTCCGGAGCTGCGCGCGCTTTTTTCAAAATCGGCGAGCGCGCCGGCCAGTGGATCCTTGCCACGGCTCTTGGTGCCTCTGGCGCCGTTTTGTCTGGCTGCGTCGGCCAGAGCCTCCGCCAGCGGATCCCGGCCCGGCTTTTTCGTTTCCGAAGCCTTGGCTCTGGTGGCTTCTTTATTCTTGTCCTGCTTTTCCTTCGGCTTTTCCTTGGGCTTTTCGGTTTTCTCGTCTGGTTCGTCGTCCTTTTTCGGTTCGTTCTTCCGGACGGCAGGCTTTTCGGGAATGGGCACGGCCTCTTCCCTGGGCTGGGGTCTGGGAGCCTTCTGCTTCTGGGGTTCTGCCTTGGCCAGCACGTCTTCCCGCGGAATGGGAGCGCCTTTGGCGGCCTCCTTCTGCGGCGTGGGGCGGGACGTCGCCTGCGAGGGAGAAGGTTTGCCCTGCGGACCAAGAACAGGGGAGGCAATGCGGTTTCCTCCCGGCGCTCCCATATTGATACTGATCTGCATCATGGGCTGATCCAGCTTGATCGGCGGGGAGCTGGGCCAGTAGAAAATGACCAGCGCCAGCGCCAGATGCAGCAGGACGGATATGGTATAACTGCCGAAATGCATGGGATGGGTCTGCCTTTTTCCCCTGGGACGGGGAAATTATTTCTTGTCCCGGGCGGTTCCTGAAGTCGGCCTGGCGTCGGCGGCAGCGTCAAGATGCGCGACAACGCCAAGGTTTTCGATTCCGGCCTCGCGGATGCGGCCCATGACGTCGACGACCAGTCCGTAGGGAACGGTCTTGTCCGCCTGGAGGAAGAGCTGCTTGTTTTGCGCCTTGACCAGCAGACTCAGCTTTTCTCCCAGTTCCTCCAGCTCGACGGGATAGGTGTCGAGATAGATGGCTCCGTCGCGGCTGATGCTGAGGACCATGTTTTCCGATTCGGTAGGCAGCGTATCCACTGCGCGGGTCTGGGGCAGATCCACTTCCAGCCCTTCGGTCATCATGGGGGCCGTGACCATGAAGATGATCAGCAGCACCAGCATGACGTCGACGAAGGGCGTGACGTTGATTTCCGAGACAAGCCCGCGCTTGCCGAAGGAAGAGGCCATGCCGGACTCCTTATTCGACGCCGGTGCGGCTGACCGGGCGATGGGCGTTGAGTTCGCGCTGAACGCGATTCAGGAACATGCCTGCGAAATTGACCAGACGGGTTTCAAGCACGCCGAGCCTGCCGTTGAAGGTGTTGTAGCCCACAGTGGCCGGAATGGCTACGGCAAGGCCCATAGCCGTGGCGATGAGCGCTTCGGAAATGCCCGGGGCGACCGTGGCGAGAGAGGCGGACTTCATGGCCCCGATGGCGTGGAACGTGTGCATGATGCCCCATACTGTTCCGAACAGGCCTATGAACGGAGCCGTATTGGCCGCGGTCGCGAGAAAGGAGAGGGAACTTGAGATGCGCGTCATCTCCATGTCCACGCCCTGCCGAAGGGAGCGGCGCACGTTGTCCACGACCACGTCTTCCGTCGTTCCCGCTTCCTTGGACCGATTGAACTCGGTTACGCCCTCATGGGCGACTGTGTACAGGGGGGAGGTCGGGTCGCCGCCGAGGGACTGCACGGCTTCGCGCAGATCCCGCGACTTGTCGAAACGCTCCATGCCGTCTTCGGTCTTCGCCAGAGCAGAGCGGATGTTCAGCCACTTGCGAAACATCATGGCCCAGCTCACGATGCTCATTATCAGAAGCACCGCGAGAACGACCTTCGCCACCAGCGTCGCCTGAGCCAGAAGAGAAAGAATGCTCATATCCATGCAGGTCACCTTGTCGCAGACAGTCTTTTTCAAGGAAAACGGCCTTTCGCTTTCTTCAACGACGAAGGTCCGGGCAGCGCGCGAACCCTGCCCGGAAAGCAAAATACCGTGGGGAAGGTAATAAGCGTCTCCGGCCCGGGATGCAATGGGAAACTTTCCATCCTTCGCCGAAGACGGGACCGGCCTGACGATCCGGCTGAAATCTATCCGCTCTTCGTCCGTCTGTCCATGCGCCTCTTGACTTTTGTGTCAGGTAACAGTAATCTTTCCTAAAGAGGTATAGAATGGCACAGACACAGACTCGTATGACCAAGCAGCGCATGGTCATTCTTGAAGAATTGAGAAAGGTTCATTCTCATCCCACGGCAGATGAACTGTACGCAATGGTGCGAGCCAGAATGCCTAGGATCAGCCTCGGAACCGTATACAGAAATCTTGATTTTCTGACGGAGTCCGGCGAAATCCTGAAGATAGACGCGGCGGGCTCGATCCGGCGGTTCGACGGGGATACGCGGCCGCACCAGCATGTCCGCTGTTCGGTCTGCGGGAGGATCGGGGACGTGATGCCGCCTCTTCCGACGCCCGCCGTGGACGGCGTCAGGGTCGACGGCTTCCAGATCACTTCTTCCCGCATCGAATACGAGGGTATTTGCGACGAGTGTGCAAAGACTTCGTCCTGAGCCGGGCGGGATACATCCTTTTTCCCAAGTTTCTCATGCTCCGTTACGGACGGGGGACTTTTTCTGCAGGCTTTTTTCTGCTATCCTGATTCCGTATTCAGAGTAAGTTGCGTTCACCATGTACAGCGAATCGGAGCCGCTTTGACTCCGGAAACTTTTTACGTCAGGAGAGGAATATATGAAATCCGTAAAGGGCACTCAGACCGAAAAGAATATTCTCACCGCGTTTGCCGGCGAATCTCAGGCTCGCAACCGGTATGACTTCTTTGCCGCCGCTGCGAAGAAGGACGGGTTCGTGCAGATTGCCGACATTTTCACTGAAACCGCGCTGCAGGAAAAGGAACATGCCAAGCGTCTGTTCAAGTTCCTTGACGGCGGGGATGTGGAAATCGCCGCGGCGTTCCCCGCGGGCGTGATCGCCGGAACCGAAGCCAACCTGCGCGCTGCCGCCGCGGGTGAAAATCATGAGCACACCGAGATGTATCCTTCTTTCGCCAAGGTGGCGGATTCCGAAGGCTTCTCCGAAATCGCCGCTGTCATGCGCAACATCGCCATCGCGGAAGCCTACCATGAGGAACGTTTCCTCGGTTTTGCGGAAAACATCAAGGAAGGTCGTGTGTTCGTGCGTGAAACGCCCGTCGTGTGGCGCTGTCGCAACTGCGGCTGTCTCGTGAGCGGAGATCATGCTCCCGAACTTTGCCCTGCCTGCGCGCATCCCAAGGCTCACTTCGAAGTGCTGCATAACGTCTGGTAGGTTTTTCATGGCCGAACCGAAAGATATGTACCGTTGCCCGGTAAGCAATTGCGGATATGTCTATGATCCCGATCGGGGGGACAGACGCCGCAAGATTCCCGCAGGGACGAAGTTTGAGGATCTTCCTGATGACTGGACGTGCCCCGTGTGCGGAGCGTCCAAAAAGAACTTCAAGTCACTGGCGGAATGTTGACAACGGAGCCTCCCGGAAAACCGGGAGGCTTTTTTTATGACGAAGCCCTTGCGCAACCGGGGGAACGCCGCGTACAGAGCGGGAGGAGCGCAGAGAATCTTTCTGGTGAGGATGCTTGCGTGACCAACAGGAGGGCGGGCCGGAATGCTGTCTGGTGTTCGCCTTTCGCATTGGAACGATCAAGGAAAAGGAGCGGTCATGATACGGAAGATAGCCGTCTGGAACACGGCCTTTCTGGGGGATGCGGTGCTGACGCTGCCTCTGATCCAGACTTTGGCCGAGGCTTTTCCCGGAGCCGTTCTTGATTTTTATGTACGCAAGGGACTTGCCTCTCTTTTCGAAGCTCACCCCGCCATCCGGGCCGTCCATGAGTATGACAAGCGTCCGCAGGCCGGGAACGCCGGATTTGCCGCTCTCTGGCGAACCGGTCGACGCCTGGCCGCTAATGGATACGATCTGTGGATAGGAGCGCATCCGAGTCCCCGTTCGGCTCTGCTGGCGCGGCTGAGCGGCGCGCGTATCCGTATCGGCTACGGGATAGGTCCTGTCGGCGCTTTTTGTTACACGCATCGGGTTGTTCGTCGTTTTGGAGAACAACATGAAATCGAGCGCCTGCTTGAGCTGGCGCATCCTGTGCTTCCGGAGGGATTCCGGCTGGACCGGCCGCAATGTCGCTGGCCGGATCTCGTTCTGCCGGAATCTGCCCGGCTTGCGGCGGAAACGTTTCGATCAGGCCTCGCTCCCGCAGGGCCGTTGCTCGGGCTACATCCCGGCTCCATCTGGGGGACGAAGCGCTGGACTTCGGCTGGATTTGCGGAAATAGCGCGGCGTGGCGCGGAAAGAGGAGCGCATGTGCTCGTCTTTGCCGGCCCGGGAGAGGAAGGCATGGCCCAGGAGGTGATCCGGCTGGCCGGGCTTGCGGGAAACCCGTTGCTGCATGACCTGTCCGGGGCTTTGTCCCTGACAGAACTGGCTGCCTTCCTCGGAATGCTTGATTGCTATGTTTCCAATGATTCTGGGCCGATGCATCTCGCATGGGCGCAACATACACCGGTAACGGCGCTGTTTGGACCCACCGTGCGTTCTCTTGGTTTTTTCCCGCGCGGCGAAACGGCGAGGGTCTTCGAGGTAGCGTTATCCTGCCGGCCCTGCGGGTTGCACGGACCGCAGACATGCCCTCTCGGGCATCATCACTGCATGACGGAAATCGATGTGGACGCCGTCTGGGAAGACGTGCTCTCCAAGCTGTTTCCCGCAGCCTGAGCCTCGTTGCACACGCAGAGGCGTTTCCGGAATTCGGCGGGTACCGTCATCTTGAGCGGGAAAAGGAGGGCGGACCGTCAGCTGTCGTCGACCGTGCAGGGATGAGACGGCAGTGCATGCGCCGGCCTTCTCCGGGGCCGGGGGCTTCCGAAGGGCCGAATCTTCCTTTGGCCGCACATCCGAATGCGTTGCGTTTCACGCTTTTCGTGGTCGTTTCCTGTCCTGTTCGTTTCATTTTTCATGTGAGAATCATTGAATCCTTTCGTTCCCGGTCTACTCTGGAGAAAATGGCATAAAGCCTTTTTCAATCCAAGGACGGGGGCGCATATGGCTCTTTCTCGGCGCGATTTCGTGCGCATTTGTACCGGAACGGCGGCGGGACTGGGAGTTTCCCAGTTCTTCCACCCTCTGGTGCGGGATGTGCTGGCGGATACTCTTACCGGCAAAAGACCGCCGGTGTTCTGGGTCGAAGGGCAGGGATGCACCGGCTGCACGGTGTCGCTGCTCAACGACGTTCATCCCGGCATAGCCGACGTGCTGTTGCGTATTGTCGGCATGCAATATCACCCTACCATCATGGCTTCCGAAGGGCAGGAAGCATTCGGTTTCATGCTTGAACAGGCCGACCGGTTCGCCGGGCAGTATATCTACGTCGTGGAGGGATCCATCCCTCTCCGTTCCGGGGGACGGTACTGCGTTGTCGGAGAGATCGACCACCATGAATATACGGCCATGGAGATTACTGAAATCATGGCCCGTGATGCCGTCGTGGTGCTGGCCGTGGGAACCTGCTCCTCATACGGCGGGATTCCCGCCGCTCACGGGCAGCAGACTGATGCGGTCGGCGTCGGGCAGTTTCTGGAGATGCGGGGCATTCCGACGCCGGTCATCAATATTCCCGGCTGTCCGCCACATCCTGACTGGGTCGTGGGAACCATCGCGCTGTTTCTGGACGCCATGGAACGCAAGGGCGTTCAGGGCGGTGTCGTTGAAACGCTGAATGCCCTTGATGCGCTTGGGCGTCCGAAGGTTTTTTATCCGAATACGCATCTGACCTGTCCCTATCTCGGCGATTATCAGGCCGTGAAGTTCTCTCCGTTTCTGACCGACAAGAACGGATGTCGCTTCCGGCTCGGATGCAAGGGGCCATGGAGCGGATGCGACTCCTCAAGGCGCAAGTGGAACGGGGGGGTGAACTGGTGCATAGCCAACGCTACCTGCGTAGGGTGCACCGGCCCCGGATTTCCCGATCGTTTTTCCCCCTTCTACGAGAATTGAGCGGAGGCATCATGAGCAAGAAAATCATAGCAATCGATCCGGTCACGCGTCTGGAGGGGCATCTCAAGGTTGAAGTGAGCGTGGAGGATGGCGTCGTTACCGACGCCAGAATCACGGGAGGCATGTATCGTGGCTTTGAAAGCATTCTGCGTGGTCGAAACCCGCGCGACGCCGTCCAGATCGTCCAGCGTATCTGCGGAGTATGCCCGGTCGCCCATGCCACAGCCTCCTCTCTGGCGCTGGAGGATGCATGCGGGACGCAGGTTCCGCCCAACGGGCGCATTGCACGCAACCTGATGCTGGCTGCAAACTATATGCAGTCGAATATATTGCATTTTTATCATCTCGCCGGACAGGATTACTTTCAGGGACCGGATACCGTGCCCTTTGTTCCGAGATATCGTCATCCTGATTTGCGTCTTTCGCCGCGTCTGAACGCGCTGGCCGTGGATGAATATATCGAGGCGCTTGAAGTCCGGCAGATCTGCCATGAGATGGTGGCTCTTTTCGGTGGCCGCATCCCTCATATGCAGGGGCTGCTTGGCGGCGGCGCGGCGGAAATTCCATCCAGAAACATGCTGCTTGAGTTCGGGGCGCGTCTTCTGCGCGTGCGCGAGTTCGTCGAAGAGCGGTATCTGCCTCTGGTGTATGCTGTCGGGGAACAGTACCCCGACATGTATGAACTGGCGCATGGGTACCGCAATGCGTTGTGCGTCGGCGTCTTCCCGCGTGGAGACGGATCCTGTTTGTTCAATCCGGGCGTCTATCTGCATGGGCGGGATGCGGCCTTCGACGGCGGTCGTATCTTTGAGGACGTGCGGTATTCGTGGTTCACGGATCAGCAAGCCCGGACACCTCTTCAGGAGGCCGGCGTCAACGTCCCGGACCTTGAAAAGCCGGATGCCTACAGCTTCATCAAGGCGCCCGTATATGCGGGCGAACGGGTCGAGGTAGGGCCGCTTGCCCGTATGTGGATCAACGACAAGCCCCTTTCGCCATGCGGGAGAGAGGCTGTCCGGCGTCAGTTCGGCATCCGTGCGGAGAGCTTTCGCGACCTGGGAGAGGATCGGGCCTTTTCGATCATGGGGCGACATGTGGCGCGTGTGGAAGAGGTGCATGTCCTTATTGAGGCAGTGCAGGAATGGTTGCGGGAGATTGAACCCGGGGCGCCGACCTTCGTTCTGCCGGACGTGCCCGAGTCCGGGGAAGGAATCGGATTCACCGAGGCCCCGCGTGGTTCTCTCGCGCACTTCATGCGGATACGGGAAGGGCGCATTAACGATTATGCCGTGGTGGCCGCATCCATGTGGAACTGCTCGCCCCGGGACGGCGAAGGACGACGTGGAGCCGTCGAAGAGGCGCTGATAGGCATTCCCGTTCCGGAGGAGGACAGTCCCGTAAACGTCGGTCGGGTCATCCGCGCCTACGACCCGTGACTGGGTTGCGCTGTGCACGTGCTGCACGCCAGAGAAACGCATGTCATCTGCTGACTGACTTCGTCGCACGGGGAGTTCCTTTGGGAAGCTCCCCGTTTTTTGGGGAAATGTTTTTATCGGGCGCATACGGGAGAATGGAACGGGGCGCGCGGAATGTTGCGTGCACAACCGCCGTGCATGCCGGGCAGGACTCAGACGGGGAACCGGCGAGGAAGGGGGCAGGCTAAAACCGTCGCTGGTACGAGGAACCAGCGTCCGGAAGGAATCGTATTCGCAGAACCTTTTTGTTGACCGCAAGGTCGGATTCGAACAGGTAAGCGGAATATGGGCATTGTTCGTTTTGGGGCCGTTTCTTTCGCGAGCCGGCGCCTGGAACGACCGCCAGACTGAAATTTTGTCCTTTTTATTCCCAAAAATGGGCCGCTTTTGCCAATCTCCTTGATTTTTAGAGAAATATGGGTGATTGTAGACGGGATAGACTGATTTTTCTCCGGGATTGCCATGTGTTTCCCTGCGTCTTTGCCGCGTGCGGGGCGGATCGGCGAAAGTCGCCTCTCCGCACGAGCGACGGCAGACTTCATAACCACGAGAGGAGGTTTTCATGAAACGTTTTTCCGCGCTGTTTACAGGTCTTCTGCTGGCGCTTCTGCTCGTTTCGCCTGTTTCCGCCAAGGAACTGGTCGTTGCGCACGATACGAATTTCATGCCGTTTGAATTCAAGGGACCGGACGGCAAGTTCACGGGCTTTGATATCGAACTGTGGCAGGAAGTTGCCAAGCGGGTCGGGGTCTCCTACAAGTTTCAGCCCATGGATTTCAACGGCATCATCCCCGGCCTCCAGACCGGCAATGTGGATGTGGGCATTGCCGGAATGACCATCACTCCCGAACGGGCCAAGGTCGTCATGTTTTCCCAGGGGTATTATGTCTCCGGTTTGATGATTCTCGTGCGTGAGGACGAGAACGGTATCAACAAGCTGGAAGATCTTGCCGGAAAGGTTGTTGCGGTCAAGACGGGAACGTCTTCCGTTCCGTTCATGCAGGCGTTCGGCAAGGCCAAGACCTTGAAGCAGTTCCCCAACAACGACGGTATGTTTTTTGAACTGCTCAGCAACGGTGCGGATGCCGTCGTATTCGACATGCCCGTTGTGAAGCAGTTCGCCACCACTGCCGGCAAGGGCAAGGCCAAGGTCGTCGGACCGCTGTATGAAGGTCAGGATTACGGCATCGGTTTCGCCCGGGGGCACGAAGAGCTGGTGAAGAAGGTGGACGCCGCGCTGGAGCAGATGCGCGCCGACGGCACGTATGAAGCCCTGTACAAGAAATGGTTTGGCTATGCTCCGGCGAAGAGGTAACCGGTAGTCCGTCGCGGCCGTTCCCGGCTGCGGATCGGCTTGCGTCGTGCGCGTGCCTTCTTGCTGTGCGGCCTTTCAGGCGGACTCCTGCGGAGCTTTGCCGAACATGCCGCTTCAACCCAGTTTTCCGGGGAGGCCATGCCTCCCCGTCCTTTTCCCCAACTATCGGATAGTGCCATGGCCTTTGATTTTGAACCTTCCGTCATGCTCGAAACCGCTCCCCAGCTTCTGGCGGGGGTACAGCTGACGCTGCTGATTACCGTAGGCGGTCTTGCCCTCGGTCTTGCTCTCGGCGTGATTACGGGACTTGCGAACTCCACGCGCAGCCGCATTCTGCGGACTCTTGCGCTTGTCTATATTGAAGCCATTCGCGGAACGCCGCTCATCGTACAGGTGATGTTCCTTTATTTCGGCCTGCCTCTGGCCCTTGGAATGCGTATTCCCCCCGATGTGGCGGGGGTTATCGCCATCGGCGTCAACTCCGGGGCCTATATCGCCGAAATTGTCCGCGGCGCGATCATTTCCATCGACAAGGGGCAGACGGAAGCCGGACGTTCCACCGGACTGAGTCGAGCCCAGACCATGCTTTACATCATATGGCCTCAGGCCTTTCGGCGCATGATTCCCCCTCTGACGAACCAGTGCATCATTTCTCTCAAGGATACGTCGTTGCTCGTCGTCATCGGCGTGGGTGAACTGACGCGACAGGGGCAGGAAATCATAGCCGTAAACTTCCGCGCCTTTGAAGTCTGGGTCACTGTGGCCATTTTCTATCTGGTCATGACGTTGAGCATTTCCGCCGTACTGCGATATTTTGAACGGAGGCTTTCCCTTGGGCGTCCGTCGGGTCCGGCTGTTCCCGCGCCTTCCGACCCGTTGCCGTAACCCGTACTGGCGGTGGCGGCAGGAGGACGGAACACATCCGGATGGAACAGGCGGCAACGTACCTTGTTTCATCCGGATGTTGTCATATTGGTCCCTGAGAAAGGTGTCTGCCGACCGGACTGTCGGAATTCCGGGGAAAGATGCTGGCTGAAGGGGGCAATGAAAAAGGTGCGCACGAGGGAGACTTTCGTCGGACAGGGAGCATTGCATCCGCCGCGCGCCGGAACTTTCGAACGATATGCAGGCGGGTGGGCGGCGTTCCGAATTTTCGCGAACAGGCTGCATGCCGAGGCGAATTATGGTTGTCAGGCTTTCTTGCGGAGCCCTTCAGGGCGTGGACGCGTTTCGGGTGGATCTTGAGGTGGACTTTGTCCGGCAGGGGCTGCCCTCCTTCGTGATGGTCGGTCTGGCCGAAGGGGCGGTCAGGGAGGCCAAGGAGCGGGTTTTTGCCGCACTGCGTTCCTGCAATTTTCGACTTCCCCCTTCCAGAATTACGGTGAACCTGGCCCCGGCGGATCGTCGCAAGGCCGGAAGCGGCTATGATCTGCCGCTGGCGGTGGGATTGCTTGCCGCTGCCGGCCTTGTTCCGGAGGAACGCCTCCGTGGCTGGTTCCTGATGGGGGAGCTTTCTCTTGGCGGGACCATCAAACCCGTGCCGGGCGTTTTGCCGCTGGCCGTGCTGGCCCGGGAGGAAGGGGCGAAGGGCATGCTTGTCGCCTCGGAAAATGCGCCGGAGGCGGCCGTTGCCGGAGTTCGTGCCTACGGGCCGCAGACCTTGGGTGAAGCTGTATCGCTGCTGATGGGGGAAACGGATCTTGATCCCGCTCCCGTTCCCGAGCTTTTGGCCGGGAGAAAGGAGGAACCGGACTTTGCGGATGTGAAGGGGCAGGAACAGGCCAAGCGCGCCATCGAAATTGCGGCGGCCGGAGCGCATAATCTGCTGTTCTTTGGGCCTCCCGGCAGTGGCAAGACCATGCTCGCCCAGCGAATTCCTTCCATTCTGCCCCCCCTCTCTTTCCCTGAGGCGCTGGAAGTCACCAAGATTTACAGCGTCGCCGGTCTGCTGGAAGAGGGAGGGCTTATGTCGGGAAGGCCCTTCCGTGCTCCTCACCATACTGTTTCGGACCGTGCTCTTGTTGGGGGAGGGACTTTTCCTCGGCCGGGAGAAGTCTCTTTGGCGCATCGTGGCGTTCTGTTTCTGGATGAACTTCCCGAGTTCGGCAGAGCCACGCTGGATGCTCTGAGGCAGCCTCTCGAAAATGGGGTGGTGACCATATCGCGCACCTCGCAGGCAGTTACGTTTCCCGCGGACTGCATGCTCGTTGCGGCCATGAATCCCTGCCCCTGCGGCTATGCCACGGACCCGACCCATGTCTGCGTCTGTTCTCCGCAGCAGATTCAACGGTATCGTTCCCGGATTTCCGGTCCGTTGCTGGATCGCATTGATCTGCATGTGGCCGTTCCTCCTGTCCCCTATGATGAACTGCGCGCGTCCGTGCCCGCCGAATCCTCTGCCCAAATCCGTCAGCGGGTCGTTGCTGCGCGGGAACGACAGTCCCGGCGATACGCGGATACCCGGTGCCGTACCAACGCGGATCTCTCCGGGCGTCTGCTGGAGGAGCATTGTCGCCTTGATTCTCAAGGCCAGGATTTCTTGCGCGAGGCTGTGCGGAGGCTGGCTCTGTCCGCCCGGGCCTATACGCGTATTCTGCGCCTTGCCAGAACCATTGCCGATTTAGCGGATTCCGGAGACATCGGGGTGGAGCATCTGGCGGAAGCCGTTGCCTGCCGTGCTCTGGACAGGGGACGGGACGGCATATAGTTTGCCGGTATGGAACACCATTTTTCGAGTCGGTGTTTCGGTGAAGGTTGCGTCAACGTCCCGAAAGGGACAAAACAGGCTTGTTGATTGACAGAGGTGGAAGCTTTCGCGACAGGTCCCTGCGCGAAAGCCCGAGAGTCGGCTGGCGGAGGCAGGGCATGGAAAAATGTCCCGTGTCCCACAAGAATTGTTTTCGCGTGACGGAGGCGTTGCAATGACATTTCGACTGATGGATCGAGCCAGTGCGGCGGGATGAGCGGCGAAGACGGCTCCGGAGTTTCTGGAGCAGGTACTGGCCGCCCTGCCGGGTGTACCCGATCCTGAGGGACGGGTGCTGCACGGTTTTGAGCATAATGAAGATGCGGTCATCGTGAGCGCGCCTCCCGCAGGGATGGCTCTGGTGCAGACGGTGGACGTTCTGAGTCCGCTAGGCAACGATCCCCGGTTGTTCGGACAGACGGCCGCGGCCAATGCGCTTTCTGACGTGTACGCCGTAGGCGGAGAGGCGTGGGCGGCCATGAACATCGTGGCGTTTCCTGCCAGAGAGCTGCCGTTGTCGATTCTTGCGGAAATTCTGACCGGCGGTCTTGAAAAGATGGCCGAGGCCGGAGCCGTGCTGGCTGGAGGTCACACTCTGGAGGACGGCGAGATCAAGTATGGCCTTTCCGTAACCGGTATCGTTGATCCCGCAAGAATCGCCAGCAACGCGGCTCTGCGCCCGGGGGACAGACTTGTGCTGACCAAACCGCTGGGCACAGGAGTTCTGGCGACGGCGATCAAGGCGGGCTGGCCGGGAGCGGAGGCTGCTCAGGATGAACTGTATCGCTGGACCACCCGGCTCAACAGGCATGGCGGTGCGGTGATCCGGGAAATGGGACTGCGCGCGGCAACGGACGTGACCGGATTCGGTCTTGGCGGTCATCTGCTGGAAATGGCCCGAGGATCGGACATGACGGTCGAACTGGACGTGAGTGCGCTGCCGTTCATGGAGCAGGTGGAAGATTTTGCTGCAGACGGGCTGATTCCCGCTGGAAGCCATGCCAACAGGAAGCATTGCGCCTGTCGGACGCATGTGGTCCCCGGAACGGATGAACTGCGGGCTCTGCTGGCCTTTGATGCTCAGACTTCCGGAGGGCTTGTCCTTTCCGTTCCGGAAGGACGTGTGGATGAGGCCGTGGAACGACTGGCGGCCCGGGGCGAGTCCGCGTGGCTGATAGGCAGGGTATTGCCTCCCAGAGAGGAAGCCAGACTCGTTCTGGCCTGACCGGAAGGGGCTGAGTGAGGCGGAACAGCCGCGATGAGTCCATGCACGGCGTTGACGTGATGTTCAGAATGGCAGTCCGGAACCGGGAATTTCCGGATTACGCCGTATTTTCCAGCGAAAAAGCCGTCCTCGGTCTGGGACGGCTTTTTCGCTGGAGCGTCGCAAAAGAATCCCGCATGCTTGCGGAGGGAATCAATGGAACCGGTGGACGGATGGGCAAGCCTGCGTCAGTAGCACCACTTGCCCTGATTGTACCGGAACAGTTCCCGCACGCGCCGGGCGCGCATTTGCTTGAAATCGCCTTTTTGAGCAGTGAGCCTTGTCTTGCCGATGCATTCGTATTCCTTCTCCAGATACACGATATGCCCCACATAGCTGCATCCGGGCGCCTGGCTGGGATAGATCTCAGTGGTCATAGTATCAAGATCCACCTCCCGGAATGTGGCGACATACTGCCCTTTGACCTTTTTTACGGAGGCCTGGCTCCGGTTCGGCTTGATCGTGGCGTTCGCCCGGGACACGTAATCCTTGGCGAAGGAGTCCAGCTTGGCCTTTACTTCAAGTGTGGTTTCGGCAGCCGGCTGCTCCTTGGATCTGGCGGCCTGCGCCTGTCCCGCAGAGAGCATGATCACGGTGATGAACAGTGCGCAAAGAAGAGATCTGGTATTGAGAATCATTGGTATAGAATCCTTTTGCGAGAAAAAAGCCCGATGGAGTTCCCACCGGGCCGTTTTTCAGATTTTGACCATGCTTAGTCGATGAACACCAGCTCGGTGCGACGGTTCATGTAGCGGCCTTCTTCCGTGGCGTTATCGTAACGGAAGGACTTGCCCATGCCTTCGGCGACCATGCGGCTGGGAGCCACGCCCTGAGCTGCCAGATAGCTCTTCACCGCATTGGCGCGACGCTGGGACAGCTTCAGGTTGTAGGCATCGGTGCCGATGCTGTCGGTCCAGCCGAGCAGGCGCACCTTCAGATCGGGATGTTCCTTGATGATGCGGGCTGCTTCATTCAGAATGCCCTGGGCTTCGGGGCTCAGTTCGGAAGAGTCGAACGCGAAGTTGACGCCGCGCAGGACGACGACGTCTTCGACCACGGCGATGCGATCACGGCAGAACACGTCGCCCACAAAGGTATCAACGGCGGCGTCGCTCTTGAGAAGGTCAGCGCCGTCCACGGTCACCGTGCAGGCGTTCAGGCGGGCGATTTCATCGAGAGTCGCCTTGCCTTCGGGGGTGGTGGCCAGAGAGATCACATGGAAGCATACGTTCGGATTGGCAGCATAGATGGCCTTCACTTCGTCGATCGGGCTTACGCCGCGGTTGGACTCGCCGTCGGTCACGAGGATGACGGCAGCGCGGGGAGTCATCTGGCTGATGACGGCGTTATGCGCCTGGATGCCGGCGCCCATGGGGGTGAAGCGGGCGAAGGTTTCCAGATTGTCCTTCAGCGTGTCGACTCCGGCGGCCAGAGAGGCGCGGTTCCAGGGGCCCTGATTGACCACGGCGGCATAGGGGGCGAAGGTGTACAGACCGCCCTGATAGCCAAGATCGGGCACGATTTCATTGACGCGCTTGATGATCTGCTTGGCGGCGGCGGCTTTGCTCATGCCGGCGTCGCGGAAGTTCATCATCATGGAACCGGAATAGTCCACGAGATAGTTGAAGCTTTCGATACGCTTGTCGCACAGTTCCACGGAGTGAGCGGCGAAGCCGGCGGTTGCCCATGCAAAGACGAGGGCAGCGGCCAGAACAACGGAACGGGTAAATTTCATGTCTTCCTCCTACTAGGGGTGTTTCATTTATCCCGTGCAGAGAGACCCGCCGGGATATGCTGAGCGTCTGGAACGTTGCGCCGAATTCGGGAAAAATGTGGCGCATGAAAGGCGGTCGGACCCTCTGAAGCGTCCTTTCTGGACGACTTCAGGAAACAGGGGGCCGTTCTGCGCGGCATTTTGCGTCCATATTGCGGGCGGTTCCGCTCAACAGGCGCGCTCTTGTGCTCGCATGGAAAGACTCTACCTGTGCCCCGGGCAAAGGTAAAGAGGCTTACTTGTATTTTTTTGAGGGAAGCAGGGCCTTGCGTTGTTAGAAAAAAATGGGGCGGAATCATTCCGCCCCATTTTGCATGAAAGCTTGGTGTCCCGAAGATGTTTCGAGACGATGCCGGATCAGACGCAGCCCGTGGGCTTGGGCAGACCGGCCATCTTGCAGGCTCCCTTGCCGGGGCCGGAGGGGAACAGTTCGTAGACTTCCTTCAGCTTGTAGCCGGTGTTCTTGGACAGAATGCGCACCATAGGAGCGATCCCGTTCTTGCGGTAATAATCCTGCAGGAAGTCGAGAATCTTCTGATGGTCTTCGTTCAGTTCGGAAATCCCTTCGGATTCCTTCACATATTCAAGCCATTCGGGGCACCACTCGTCGAACTTGAGCAGAAAGCCGTCTTCATCGACTTCGAAGGTTTTACCCTTGTAGGTGACTTCAGCCATGCGTGCGTCCTCCTTGGACTGTTTGGCGACAATGTCGCCGACACTCGCTGCATCTCTCGCGGGAGATGATGCCGGATTTACATTCACCAGTTGCGGCAGAAACCGCTTCGTAAACAATCATCCGTGCCATTCGGGGGAGACGACAGGATGATTTTGTTATTAAGAGGGATTTACCATAGCCCTGCCGGAAAGGCAAGAGGGGGGAACCCTTTTGAGTCCTGCTGCCGGAATAAGGGATGCAGGAAAAGCACGTTCCACAGCATTGCCATACCGGACGCCCTCATTGTGCGGAACGGGATGCGGCCTCCATCGCCGCGCAGAACGCATCCATTTCAGGGCCGTGGTCGAACCCGGAAAGGTGTCCGAGGCCATGAGCGAGCAATCGCAAGCAGTGCTCTTCAGGATTTTGACCATACAGTCGGGCCTCACGGCGCAAAACGTCTACGGACAGAACGAGACTGCCCAGTCTGGCAACCGGGTCCGAGTCCGAAGGCGGTTCCTCGAGCGGGAAGGAAAGAATGTTGGTCGGTCCGGGGCAGTTCATGTAGGTCTTGTTGCATACGGCCATCTCCCCGTCGCGGACAAGCAGAAGGTCAAGCTCGACTTCTCCGGAATAGGCCGTTTCGAGCATGGCGCGCAACCTGCCCTCAAGTTCCCGGCGACCCAGCGGCATAAGCCAGAAAAGATTCTTGCCGGAAAGATTCAGGTGCAGATTCACCTGTCCCGCGGATACGCCGCGGTGGACGGGAAAGGTGTCGCGGAGACTCATGACCGTTGCGCCCTGCGTTGCATTTCAGGAGTGAGCAGGATGGCCTGTTCGGCAGTCCGGGATGTCATATGCGCCCCTCCTTCCTCTTGAGCGGGATCCCTGCGGATGGCTGTATCGCGCCTTTCCCCGCTTTCGGGCATGAACACGTTCATTTCCGTGACAGGGGCCGTCGGAGGAGCCTGGTCCGTCTGGGAAGGAAACGGAATGGGGGCGCCGTGCAGACCCGGAGGCGGAAGCGGAGAGGAAGCCGCGGGCGTTTTGGGTTTGGCCTGGGCGGCGGATCTGACTTCCTGCTCTTCCTTTTCCTTGTCGTGTCCAGACTTGCGGTTCATGTCGGGATAGGCGATCCGCTGATGGAACAGGCCGGTCAGGATACGGGCGAAATTTTCGGAAAGCTTGTGCAGATCCTTGAAGGTCAGCTCGGATTCGTCAAGCTGGCCTTCAGCAAAGATGCCCTTCATGATCGTGTCCACATGATTCTTGATGCGGGCCGGAGTCGGATCGGAGAGCGTCCGGCTGGAAGCCTCCACCGCGTCGGCCAGCATGACGATGGCGGCTTCACGCGTCTGCGGCCGAGGGCCGGGGTAGCAATAGTCCTCGATACGCGGATTTTCCCCCAGTTCCCTGGCCTTGTTGTAAAAGAACTTGATCAGACTTGTACCGTGGTGCTGCGCGATAATATCCCGGATTTCGTCGCCCAGATGATGTTCCCGGGCCAGCTCGGTTCCTTTCTTGACGTGGGAGAGAAGAATGAGCGCGCTCATGGCTGGAGCCAGCTTGTCATGCCGGTTGGGGCCGTTGAACTGATTTTCGATATAATAATCCGGATAGGCCAGCTTGCCGATGTCATGATAGAGCGCCCCGACCTTGCACAGCAGGCTGTTGGCTCCCACGGCCTTGGCCCCTGCCTCCACCATGTTGGAGACGACCAGAGAATGGTGATAGGTGCCGGGAATGGCGACCATGAGATCCTGCAGGATGGGTTGCTCGAGATTCATGAGTTCCATGAGCCGGAAGCGGGTGGTGTAGCGGAAGGTCAGTTCGATGATCGGACTGAAGGCGAACAGCACGATGACCGAAATGAAGGCGTTCAGGGCGGCGACTCCCGCGAGATAGAGGAAGATTTCCGCGCCGCGGAATCCTTGCAGCCAGCCGCTGCCGAGAGAAACAAGGGCCAGACCGATGCACAGAGGAATGATGCTGACCACCACGTCCTGCCTGCTCTGGGCCCGGATCACCAGCCATGTGTTGAGCATGGCGGAGAGGAAGAAGAAAAGGAAAAGAGGCAGATCGGCCTTGAGCATGGCGCAGCTGAACAGGGCGAGCAGCAGACCGAGAACGCAATAGCGTCTGGCCGCGAAGATCAGCGCCCCCAGCCCGGCAGCCCCGGCCACGGGGAAGAAGTGAACGGCCAGCGCGATGTCCTGCGGCTGGACAAGTCTCCCGACGAGGAGATAGGCACCCTTAGCCGCGAGACCGAAGGCGAGCAGCAGAAGCGATATGAAATAGAAGTCCTTCCGATGCAGAGGCGTTCCAGGTTTGCCGCTGGGGGCCATGAACAGACCTACGGAGAGCAGAAGGGAAAAGACGAAGGTGCCGGCGATGCGCCGGGAATGGAACATGCCGTCGCGCTGCTTGTAAAGGCTCTGAAGCTTGAGCTGGGTTTCCCGGGTGATGCGCTCGCCCTGATGAACGACCACTTCACCCTGCTGGATATTGTAGTAGACCGGCTCCACGGTTTTGGCCACGGCCTCGCCAAGGGCCAGGGTCGCTTCTCTGTTCAGCGTCAGGGTGGGCATGACCAGCGGGGAGAACAGGGTGAAGATGGCCCTTTTGGCCTGAGGAGAAAGGTTGTAGTCCGCGCGCAGTCTCTGATTGAAGGAGGCGAGCAGGGAGGGAATGTCCCGCAAGTCGGTTCCGTCGGGGCGCAGCGTTTCCGAACCGTTTTCCAGATCGCGGATTATTACGCCGTTCTTGGAGGAAAGAGCCAGCCGCGTGTCGCCGACGATGCCTTCGCCAAGCTGGGCTTCCATCCAGGGCAGGGCCACGTTCAGAATGTATTCCTGCACATGCGGCTGAGACCACATGACAAGATTTTCCATGCTGACAGGCTCCGCAAGCTGCGTATTCAGAGCCTTCAGAAGATCTTCGCGCGGTGCAGCCGGATCAAGATCGTTTATTTTTTTGAGGACGCCGAAGATCTGCGTTCTCATGGGCGAGATTTCGGCCACGCTGAGGTCGAAGACATTGGGCTGGAGCATGGCCACCTGATTCTGTCTGGTCTTCGTGGCCTGGGGGTCTTCAACCGTCAGACTGCGCTGGGCCACGACGTCACTGTCCGCAACCTCTCCGGTCCTGAAGACCTTGACCTGCGTGGACGGATTCAGTCCTGCCAGAACGGAAAGCAGGAACAGCGTCGCCACAAGTACCAGAAGTCCGACGCCGTGGTGATGCTGTTGCAGGGAGAGTCGGGCCGCCCGGGAAAGCTCGTTAACGCGAAGGGGTGAGTTTTTCATAATCGTCATAGGCCTGTACGATGCGCCCTACCAGAGGATGACGCACGACGTCCGCAGAGGTGAAATGCCGGAAAGCAACGCCCTTGACACCGTTGAGGACATGCAGGGCATGCACGAGACCGGAACGGGTGGTATGCGGAGAGGCGTTGTCCTCTCCCTGCGAAGGAAGGTCTATCTGGGTGACGTCGCCGGTGATCACGGCGCGGGACCCGAAACCGAGACGCGTCAGAAACATCTTCATCTGTTCGCGCGTGGTGTTTTGCGCTTCGTCGAGAATAATGTACGCATCGTTCAGGGTTCTGCCGCGCATGAAGGCCAGCGGAGCCACTTCGATGATGCCCGTTTCCTGAAGTGTGGCCATCTTTTGCGGCCCGAGCATGTCATGGAGCGCGTCGTGCAGGGGGCGGAGGTACGGATTGACCTTTTCCGTGAGGTCACCGGGCAGGAAGCCGAGCTTTTCCCCTGCCTCCACGGCGGGACGGGTCAGAATGATGCGCCGGACGCGGCGGGCGGTCAGCATATGCACGGCCATGGCTACGGCGAGATAGGTCTTGCCGGTTCCGGCCGGTCCCACGGAAAAGACCATTTCATGGCTGCGCAGGGTTTCAAGGTAGGCGCGCTGGGCCGCATTTCGGGCGGTAACGGTCTTTCTGGGCAGAGAAAGAACGGCTTCGTCGCGGAAGGAGCGGCGCAGATCCGCCCTGGAGTCCGATTCCAGAAGCTGAAGCCCCTGTTCCAGATCTGAGGCCTGCACGGTGTGTCCGGTCCGGACCAGTCCGTAGAACTGAGTGAACAGATTAAGGATGCGTTCGCGGAGAGCCGGATCTTCGGCCGCTACGGAGAGCGTGGCGCCTCTGGTGGAGATGTCGGCGCCCGTTTTGTCGGCCAGCGCCGCCACATGGGCATTCTGCGGACCGAACAGGGCGTTGGCCAGCGTGGGATCGTCGAAGGAAAGCGTTTCCACGAAAGCCGGAGACGATGGTATGTGCATAGGCGAAGGACGGCCTTGGCCGTCGGAGGGGATAAAAGTGCGCGTCCGGACCTTCCGGACAGATTTTGATTTCTCCATAGCGTATTTGGGGCGGGGCGTCTACGGCGGCTTCCAGAATCGTCCCTATTCCTTCACATTGAAGAAGCGCAGGGTGTTGCGTCCGCAGGCCGTCCACAGTTCGTCGGGCGTCATGCCCCTGGCTTCGGCCACGGCCGCAGCCGTGAAGGCGACCAGCGCGGGTTCGTTCTGCTTGCCGCGCCATGGAACGGGCGCAAGGTAGGGGCAGTCCGTTTCCACCAGCAGCCGGTCCAGCGGAATGCGGGCCACGGCGTCGCGCAGGGGACGATTGGCCGGATAGGTTACGGGGCCGGGAATGGAGACGTGCCAGCCGTTGGCGAGAATCCGGTCCAGCAGGGGAACGGCATCTCCGCTGAAGCAGTGCCAGAGAAGCGGACGGCCGGAAAGGCCCTCGGCCTCAAGAATGCGCAGACTGTCTGTCGCGGCGTCGCGGGAATGAATGACCACGGGCCGGTCCGTTTCCTTGGCAAGAGCGATCTGAAGCCGGAACGCTTCTTCCTGAATGAAGTGCGGGCAGTCCTGCCAGTAGAAGTCGAGTCCTATTTCGCCTACGGCTTTCAGGTCAGAATCGTTTTGAAAGGCCGTCCGCATGTCCCGCATGACCGCCCCCGTGCACTCCTGCGCATCGCAGGGATGAATGCCCATAAGGAAGAATACGCCGGGATAGGGGGCAAAGGCCGCCTTATGCGCATGATAGGCGGCGGGACCGAGAAAAACCTGTCCGATATGCGCCACGCCGGCCTGTCTGGCCCGCTCCATGACTTCCGGGAGCTTTTCAAACAGGCCTTCGGAATCGAGATGGGCGTGGGAGTCCGCTCCGGCAAGCGGCAGGTGCAGGCTTTCGGGCAATGCGCGTGGGGTATCTTTCTTTTTGCTCATGTCGAATAATGTCGTTGAGACGGAATCGGGGATGCGTCGGAGGACGCACTCGGCCAAGCATGGGGAAGCCGACGATCGGGTATGGAGACATCCTCCTTGAAGGAAGGCCCTTTTACTCCCGACCGGAAATTTCGTCCAGACAGTGAGGAAGGCGATCCGCCCGGACGGTCGCTTCCTGTTTTACGACAGCTTCGGCCTTGACCCGATCGAGCAGTTCCGCGAAGACCGCCTTGACATTTTCCCGGATGTCGCCAGCTACGACGAGAAACAGCACGTCGTCGCCCGGCCTGAGTTCACCGTCCACCGCTTCAGCCAGAATGCAGAAAATACCGGGTCGTCTTTCCAGTTCGCGGCAGATTGCATTCAGCCTTTCGGCATCATGATGGACGCGCATGGAGATGACTGGAGCGTGATCCGCACGCGACCAGCCCCGGACCACACCGTTGTGTACAAGCACCATACCTACATTTTCGGCAAAGCCAGGACGTTTTTTCAAGTCCGCCAGAATTTTCGTCGTGTCCATGATGCTCCTTGGATATTGCGGAGAAATGCCGCCTGCGCGGCGAGTCGGGGTTCTCCGGTCAGAAGATGCTTGGGGGAAGGAGATTCGTCGTGACAGTCGGAAGGCTCTCCGTGCCGATGCGGCGGTCGGGCGGAAGAGATCTCTTCGAATGGACGTCTTGCGGATGTTTCGTTCAACCACTCGATTTTTTTTGTGATGCTGTCAAGAATAAAATCCATGTGCGGAAGGGCGTCGCGCGTCGTTTTTCGCATATCGGGGGCGTCTGTGCCATGTCGGGTGAATCCTGAAGGCGCAGAACTTCCTGAAGCCATGGGATGCCTGCCCAGCTTTTTCAGGAAAAGGGCAGATCCGGGAGGCCGCTTTGGACCGCCCGGCTTCTGCCCGGTCTTCCGTCCCGGTCGTCTTCGGTCGTCCTGAGTCGTCAGGAAAAACGGGGAGAAGGCCGAATTTTCATCGTCCGGCTGCCGAAGCAGGGAGCCTTTTCTCGCATGTTCTTGCTGACGCTGATGGATGCATCCGAAAAGCTGCGTCCGGCGCTTGCCGGCTCCCCGCATGTCTCGGGCGGAAATTACTGGCTGGACGGGACATGCTCCGGAGACTTGCGAAGCCTGCGCGGCGGTTTCCGTTTGTGTCTGGAGTGAAACTTGTTGTTTGCGGGCATGGCCTGGGAATTGATTCCTCCTTCGATGAAGCCTTTTCCAAAGACTTCACTCGTTTCCGTAACCATGGAAAAGGATGACGGGTCCACTTCATGAGCTATGGTGCAAATGTCGTAGATTTCCGTTCTGGCACAGGCGCAGAGCAGTATCTGTCGAGCGGCCCCGGTGTAGGTTCCGATGCCGTTGAGCAGCGTCGACCCCCGCCTTATCGCCTTGCCTATGCTTGCCGCAATGTCTTCCCCCTTATCCGTTATGATGAGCACGAGCTTGCCCGAGCCGATGCCATACATGATTTTGTCGATGACAAGCGACGTCAGGGCGGTGGAGGCAAGCCCGTAAAGGACGGAGTCTATGCTTCCGAAGACAGGCCAGCCGAGCAGAATGACCACGACGTCGAATACGAGCGTCACAAACCCTATGGAGAAGTATGGATACATGACCTTTATGGCCAGCGTGACGAAATCCGTCCCTCCAGAGGAAGCCCCCTTCATGTACAGAAGGGCAAGGCCCACCCCGATGAATACGCCCGAGTAGAGGGCCGCGAGAAACGGGCTGCCGCCATACACGGGAAAAAGCGGGAAAATGGCGTCGAGAAAGACCGTGCATATTCCCATGACGACAAAGGATTTGAACAGAAAGGGCTTTCCCAGAATATTGTAGCTGAAGGCCACCGCCGGGATATTCAGCACCAGTGTCATGAGGCCGATGGGAAGATCCCAGAGATGGTTGCATATCAGGGCAAGACCGGAAAAGCCTCCGGGGGCGAAACCGGCATCCTTGGCGAAGGTATAGACGCCGATGGAGTAGCACAGGCTTCCCAGAACGTAATAGACCGCTTCGATCGTCAGTTTCTTGCAGGCGCTGCGACGCATGGCTAGCACTCCCTGATCATCCCGCGACCTTCAAAATAACGCTGCAGGAATGCGGCGGTTTCAGGCTTTTCCGGGTGTTCGAAAATTTCATCGGGGCGGCCGTCTTCAAGAACGATGCCGTTATGCATGAAGATGACGCGATTGGATACGTCACGGGCGAACTGCATTTCATGGGTCACGATCAGCATGGTCATGCCTTCTGCGGCCAGCGTTCTGATGATGTCGAGCACCTCCCCGACCATATTGGGATCCAGCGCGGACGTCGGTTCATCAAAAAGAAGCACATTGGGATGCATGGCAAGAGCTCTGGCTATCGCCACACGCTGCTTTTGTCCCCCTGAAAGCTGCGAAGGCATCATATCCTTGAATGGGGCCATGCCTACCCGCTCAAGATATTTCATGGCTTCGGCGCGGGCCTTTTCCTTTTCGCAGCGCATGACGTGCATCGGCGCGACCATGCAGTTCTCAATGACAGTCATGTTGTTGAACAGATTAAAGTTCTGAAAGACCATGCCGACGCGCATCCTGTATGTCGCGAGATTGAAGCCGGGAGCGCCGACGCGGCGATGGGCGAAGATGATTTTCCCGGAACTTGGTTTTTCCAGATAGTTGATGCAGCGCAGCAAAGTGGATTTTCCCGAACCTGACGCGCCGATGATGCTGATGACCTCAGAGGGGTAAACCTTTATCGTAATGTTGCGCAGCACCTTTCGTTCGTCATATTTTTTGCTCAGGTGGCGTATGTGAAGAATGGGCCAGACTCCCTTGAGCTGTTGTCTGAACGGCATGATTTTCATGGATATGTCCTCCGTTTTCCTGAGTACGGCATGGAAAGGGAATGTTAGCGGGCCGACGGCATTTTCTTCAGACGCCGTTCAAGGCGCTGCAGAAGAAAGGAGAGTATGGTCGTCAGAATGAGGTAAATGACGCAGATGATGAAGAACGTTTCAAAGTAGCGGAAATAGTTCCCTGCCGCTTCACGCCCGCTGTAAAAAAGTTCGTTGACCGTAATGATGCTCAGAACGGATGTTTCCTTGACGTTGCTCACGAGAAAGTTCCCGATCTGCGGGATGACGCTGCGGAATGCCTGCGGCAGGATCACCAGACGCATGGCCTGAAAGCGACTCATCCCAAGAGCGTCAGCCCCGTCCATCTGGCCGGAGTCCACGGATGAGATGCCGCCGCGCATGGTTTCGACCATGTATGCGCCGGTATTGAGGCTGACCACAAACAGGCCGGCCGCAAGCGGATTGAGATCCCATTGGAACAGCGCCGAGGCTCCGTAATAAATGACCACGGCCTGTACCATCATGGGCGTTCCCCGGAACAGCCAGACATAGAACGACGTCAGCCAGGCAAGGCAGGAAAGAACGTGTTTCCTGGCGGAACGTTCATATGAAAAGGAGGCGAGAGTCGACACGAGGCAGCCCGCGCATCCGATGACCGTCCCCAGAAATGTGCCCGCAACGGCCAGAAAGACGGCAATGGCCGCGCCCTGAAGAAAAAGATGTCCGTATTCCTGGGCGATGAAGGATACCCAGCTCCAAAAACCCATTTCCATAATGATTTCTCCGCACGGGACGAGCCGGAAGCGTGCATGATTCCAGCGTCCTGTTCGTGTAATGGTACGATTGTCCGTGGGTGAGAGAATTGTACTCTGGCAGGTAGGGAGCCCTGCCAGAGTACGCCGGGAAACGGAGGGTGTCCCCCGGCGAAATTCGGCAGGATCAGTTGAGCTTGTTCAGAGGCTGATTGCGACAGGCGGCGTCGATCATTTTTTCCACTTCGTCGGGAGTGATTTTCGCCATGGCGGCTTCAAGTCTGGCGCGCAGCTTCTCTTGTCCCTTGGGAAGCGCAATGGTGCAGGCCGTTTCCTCGAGGGTCGCATTGAAGCCATTCGTGCCGGAGAAGGGAAGAATGAAAAGATCGGGATTGGCGATGAGGACGCCCTGCGCAGTGGGACGGTCCAGCAGAATCAGGTCTGCGGCGCCGGACTGCAGCGCGACGACCAGAGCGGGAACATTCTCCAGCGCGAGAAGTTTTTTGACTTCGGGAAGCCTGTCGATCTGGGCGGTGTACCAAAGCGTGTTCTGCATGGAGGTGGCGCGTGCTCCTTTCAGATCCTGAACGGATATGGCCGAGGCGTATTTGCTGTCCTTGCGTACGACGCCCACGGTTTCTCCGTAATAATAAGGCTTCGTGAAATCGATGCTCCGATTGCGTTCCGGCGTGGCCACGATCATGGAAATGGCGCAGTCTGCCTTGCCTGTGGAGACGGCCATCAGCATGCCGGACCAGTCGAATTTGTAGGCCTCCAGCCTGTATCCCGCAAGTCCGCAGACTCTTTTCATATAATCGACTTCAAAACCGCACAGAAACTGTTTGGAGCCTTTTATGGGAACGGCGCCATGCGCATCGGTATCCTGCGTCCAGTTGCACGGGACGGTCATGCCTTCAAAGGCCACACGCAGAACCTTGCCGGCATCCGCTGCGGTGCTGGGCGGTTCGTTGTCTCTGCAGCCCAGGAGCATCGCAAGGCAAAGCGTCAGAAAGAAAAGCCGGCTGATCAGCTTGAATACTTTCATGATAGTTCCTTTTCTGAAAGATTTGGCGAGTATTCTGGGGAGCGAGGTTATATGTTTTCGAGGGCAAGACAAGTGGGCAGCATTTTTTTTTATACAATTTTAACAGGACAAAAAAAGAAGGAAATTCCCATTTCGTTGAAAAAATAGAGAATAGTTTGTGAAGGATGGTGTTTGAATCATATTTTTTAACATTTTTTTTATTCTCCTTTCACGCATCTGCTTGTTTTGCCCATCAGTTTTTCTCTTCTTTCTGAAAGCGTCCTTCCGTTTCTCCGACTTGTTGTTTAAGCATAACAATGTATTATAAAATAACTTGTTGGGAAGCGTCCTTCGTTTCCGCTCACATCATCTGCACAGTCGAAAGACCGTAGTGGAGCTTCTCGAAGAGACCCGGTCAAAAGACGGTTCCTGCGGCGAAAGGGCATCAGGAAGAGAATTCCTTAAATATCCGCCGTTGCGGTCTGGCGTCTTCCGTACGTCTGATTATCCCGGGAAAAGCAGGGGCACAGGCATTCCGGCGAATGAAAAGTCATGGATTCTGTGCTGGAGGATACGTCCACTTGCGGAACAGACTTGCGGAGAGCGGAGCTGGCGGTTTGTCCGTATCCTGGCGGATGTTGTCCTCCGTGCGGGAGGCGGAGGCGGCAGGGGCCGTTTTATCCGGCTCAGGTCAGGACGCATGGAAAGGTAAAAATGATGTTCGTTTTTGTTTCCATGCGAAACGCAGCAAGTGACGGAAGATGATGCAGGGCAGTCGGCATGTCTGGGAGAGGAAGGACTCGGGGGAATGAAACAGATCTGTGGCTGGAGCGGGAAGGCGCGCTATGGAAAGGCTCCCGTCAGCCATGAAAGGAAGCTCGACGGGAGTCTTGAAGGGAAGTTTAGTTTGTACCTTAAATGAAGTTTGCTCATTTATGAGTATGTTCTGGGGGGTGGCTTGCTCCCTTGGTGATGCTTTTCAAAAAAAATCTTATTCCTGTCACTATACTGAAAGACAGAGGGAACCATTTTATAAAAATTGTTTTTACTATGGGATAAGAATAGATATCGGTTATCTGTCCTTTACTAGAATTACTTTTACTTGTTGATCATTAAGAACTGTTTTTAAATTATTTTTTATATAAAACATATAATATCGCGTGCTACTGGCCCATGTCAGTAAATCTCCATGGAAGTTCAAAGATTTTATTGTCTTATAGTATTCTATAGGAAATGATACCGCATCTATATTTCCTGATAGAATAGCATCATTTACGCGCCGCTTAAATATGGCATTTCCTGATTTGCTTTTTAAAAATGATTCATCAACAGGAATGTAGTATGAAGTATAAAATCCATGATCTTTAAATGTTTTTAATTTTGTATAGTTGTTGCTTTCAATTATTATATTTTGTTTTCTGATATTGTATAATTTTATAATATTTTCAATTTTATTTATTGATTGTTCAGCATTTTCTGATGTAAGGTTTTTGAAATCTAGCCATATTTTTTTATCTTTTGGTATATTCTTGAATATGTTTTCAAGTTTGTATATATATTTTATATCACGCTTGTCATGTGAAACATCAAATTCATTGGTTTGTTCATACCAGTTTATGTCAATCTCAAATCCGCAATATTTGTTTTTAAATCTATGAAGGCGGCTGATATCGTTCGTTCTATGTAGCCAGAATTTATTTTTTATTGGAAATATAATTTCTAATACTGTATAATTATATACTTTGTACTGGTAGTAAAGAAAACATGATGTAATAAATACAAATAGTACGGGGAATAGTATCTTTTTGGATAATTTTATTGTAACATCCTTATCTTGTAATATCCATTTCAAAATATATTGCATGTAATTTGTATTTTTTTATACTAAAGATTCGTTTTCAAAAACGAACCAGTTCTATCATAAAACGTATTCTGAGGAGCCGTTTTTCTCTCCTGTTTTGACTGGATGTGCCTCCCTGTTCCTGCCTGATGCCCCACTTTGGGGACAGTGTGCCGGGCATGCGAATCCGCCGGCATTGTTCGTCGTGCTTGTCTATTGAGGAAAGGCCGGCGCCCGAGTCCGCAGCTGGTCGTAGTCTTCCCCCGCCAGAAAACGCTTTTCCGGGATGAAGTCCGGTGAAAGAATATCCTTGTGCGTTTTGAATCCGTCAAACGTGATCCCGGAAAGACTGAGCATCGAGTAGATGAGATCGTCCGTTTGCCAGGGACGGTCCGTATAGGAGGAAACCCGCTGTGCCAGATCGGCATGCGCTTTCTTGTACTGGGGCGACAGATAGAGGAGCAGGGGAATTTCGAACATGAAGCGCGACCTGGCCGATTCCGAATGTCCTGCGGTTTGGCAGTCCTCATAGACGGCATCGGAATGATCCGAGAAGTAGAGCATCGCCGAGGGCCTGTCCAGAGATTCGATTTTTTGTATGATGCTGTCGAGAATGAAGTCCGTATACAGGATGCTGTTATCGTAATCGTTGATGACGTCCGCATGCTGGATGCAGTATGGAGGATCGTCTTTGAATCGTTTGAAGTCCTGCGGGAAACGTCGCGAGTAGCGGCTATGGCTGCCCATGAGATGCAGAAAGACGACACTTTTCCCGTGTTCCCTCCGAAGGACTCTGTCCAGTTCGGGCAGGAGGGATTCATCCAGATGAGCCGACCGGTAATACCCCGTTCCTGATCCGGTTGTGTAAAAAGTGCGGTCGCATGAGGCGAACAGGGTGCTCGTCCGTGTTTCGTGTTCTCCCAGAAAGGGCTGATTGGAAAGGAGGAAGGTCCGATACCCAGCTCTGTTGAAGAGATCAATGACGGAAGACCCGGGCGCGTCGCCGTCAAAATTGGCGAAGGTCAGAACCTTGTAGAGTGCGGATACGGTATGACAGTGCGGCGATATGACGTCTGTAAAGGAAAGGAGCTGCCCTGTTCGTTGACCGAGGCGCGGCGTCGTTTCTCTGGAATAGCCGTACAGGCCATAGTGATGCCGGCTGGAGGATTCCCCGATGACGATAACGATCAGTTGATCGTCGGGAGCGGAACAGCGAATTCCGGAAGGAATATTGGAGGCGAAACGCATGGAAGCGAACGCGGCCGCCTCCTTGCGGTATTCTTCAAGGGAGAAGAGGAAGCTGCACATGGCGTTGCGCTGCAACGTTTGGGTGAATGGTCTGGAAAGAAAGGCAGGGCCGATTCCCAGAGCGATGGCGACGGCAAGGCAGAGGCAGACCCTGGTATCCCGTTTGGGGTTGCGCAGGGCGAACCGGAGAAGGAAACCTATTACGACAAGAACGGCAAGAACATAGGCTACGACGTCCGCTCCGATGTATTGCCGTATGAACTCCCAGATTTCATTCAGATGGGTTTCTTTCATGCTGGCAAGAACATGCCAGTCGAGGGGACTTCGATAGAGCAGAAAGTGGACGCCGTTGCCCAGAGTGAACAGAGTGAAGACGAGGGCGACCACAATGCCGTACGGCGATGCGAGAACGCGGGGCAGCATGAACGGGATGACGAGCATCAACGTGACGCATACGTCCCTGCGCATATACTTCAGGATGGAATCTGAGGCTCCTGAAGATGCAAGTATGCAGCCGTTAATTGCGGAACAGACAGTCAGGACAAGCCAGAAGGAAAGAAGAGCAGCGCAAGTCTCTCTCTCTCTCTCTCTCTCTCTCTCTCTCTCTCTCTTGAAGAGACTTCGGTCAGGGAAAATGCGCATGGGAGTTCTCCATCTTGTATCAGGCGCCAGGCACGAAGAAAGGGCCGGGAAAATCCCCGGCCCCGGATTATTCCGTTTCCCGGCGGATGCGTGCGCCGACGGCGTTGAGTTTCGCTTCAATGCGTTCGTAGCCCCGGTCGAGATGGTAGATACGCTGTACGAGCGTCGTTCCTCTGGCGGCGAGGCCGGCAAGGACGAGGGAGGCGCTGGCCCGCAGGTCGGAGGCCATGACCGGCGCTCCGGCCAGTCTCTTGACGCCGCGCACGATGGCGGTATGCCCGGCCAGACGGATGTCCGCGCCCATGCGCACAAGTTCCTGCACATGCATGAAGCGGTTTTCAAAAATCGTTTCGTTGATGATACCGGACCCTTCGGCGAGGCACATAAGCGTCATGATCTGCGCCTGCATGTCGGTGGGAAAGCCGGGATAGGGCTGGGTGGTCACGTCCACGCCGCGCAGAGCCGTGCCTCGTCGCGCCAGAACGCCGTCGGCCGTCGGCTCGATATGCATGCCCATTTCGCGCATTTTCACCACCACGGCATCCAGTTCCTCAAAAGGACAGTCCGTAACGAGCAGCTCACCGTCGGTGATGCCCGCGGCGGCGAGAAACGTTCCAGCCTCGATACGGTCGGGCATGATTCTGTAGGTGCAGCCGCCCAAACGCGGCACGCCCTGAATCCTTATCACGCTGGTTCCGTGTCCTTCGATCCTGGCGCCGCAGGCGATGAGGAAGCGGGCGAGATCCACCACTTCCGGCTCGCGGGCCGCGTTCTCCAGAATTGTTTCGCCTTCGGCGAGGGTCGCGGCCATGAGCAGGTTTTCCGTTCCGCCCACGGTGGGGAAATCAAAGTGGATGTGCGCGCCCTGAAGCTTCCGGCTGCGGCCGAGGATATACCCTTCTTCAAGTTCGAATCTGGCCCCCATCTTTTCAAGCGCGGAAAGGTGCAGATCCACGGGGCGAGCGCCGATGGCGCAGCCGCCGGGCATGGCTACGCGGGCTTCTCCGAGCCGGGCGAGCAGGGGGCCGAGAACCAGTACGGAGGCGCGCATGGTCTTCACGAGTTCATAGGGCGCTTCGGGCTTCAGCGCTCCAGGAGCAACGGAAACCACGCCGTCGGCAAAATCGGTGGGACAACCAAGCAGTTCGAGCAGCCTGGTGGTGGTTCTGATGTCCCGAAGATCCGGCACGTTGGTGAACGTGGCGGGTTCGTCGAGGAGAATGCTGCCCATGAGAATGGGGAGCGCCGCATTTTTGGAGCCGCTTACGGCGACGACGCCGGTAAGGGGGACGCCGCCTTCGATGACCAGTCTGTCCATGAAGATTCCCAGTTCCTGTTTGAAATTATGTTGCCCGAGGGCTTGACCTTGAGTTCTCTCTGGTATAAAGACGTTTCCTGCACGTGGCGGATGTAGCTCAGTTGGTAGAGCACCTGGTTGTGGCCCAGGTGGCCGTGGGTTCAAGTCCCATCATTCGCCCCACATTGCCTTTGACGACCCTGCTTCGGCAGGGTTTTTTTATGGCCGGCGCCTGATGCGGCCTGTTCACAGTTCAAGCGCCAGTCCGACCGGGCAGTGGTCGGAGCCGTAGACGTCCGCTTCGATCCATGCGTCGCGGATGGCGGGAGCCAGCTCGCCGGAGACGAAAAAATAGTCGATGCGCCACCCGACGTTGTTCGCGCGGGCCCGCTGCTTGTACGACCACCACGAATACTGTTGGGGGACGTCGCCGTGGATTGCCCGAAAGGTATCCACATAGCCGGCTTCAACGAAGCGGTCCATCCATGCTCGTTCGATGGGCAGAAAGCCGGAGTTTTCTTCGTTTGCCCTGGGGCGGGCGAGGTCGACGGGCCGGTGAGCCGTATTGAAGTCTCCGCACACCACGACGGGCTTGTCGCGGCGCAGCTCCTCGGCGTAGGCGAGAAAGGCGTCGTAGTAGCCGAGCTTGTAGGCAAGACGCTCCTCGTCCCTGGTGCCGTTGGGAAAGTAGACGTTGCAGAAGTGGAAGGCCGGATATTCGATGTGAAGAAGGCGTCCCTCCCCCCGAAAGCGCGGATCGGGCAGCTCGCGGTCCACGCGCAGAGGTTCGAGTTCGGGCTTTCGGCGTGAGAAGACGGCCACGCCGGAGTAGCCCTTTTTGACTTCGGAGGCCAGCCAGTGGGCCTGCCAGCCGTCCGGCTCGCGATGCTGATCGGAAATCTGGGCCGGATCGGCCTTCGTTTCCTGCAGGGCGATCACATCGGCGTCCGCTTCGGCGAACCAGCGCCAGTCCGGCTTGGCGGAGATGGCGCGGAACCCGTTGACGTTCCAGGAGACAAGGCGAATAAGAGACATGTTTTTTCCAGTGGGAAAAAGGTGAGACACAAACCGTCCTATAAACGCTTCGCCGCGAAAAGAAAAGTCGGGGCGATCGCCATCTCGGAGCACAAAATCAGTAAGGATGTCCGTCTATGAGTATTCCAGTTCCTGTAGCCACCGTGGGGCTGCTCATCCTTTCCAACGTCTTCATGACCTTCGCCTGGTACGGCCACCTGCGCTACAAGGCCCTGCCTCTGCTGGCTGCGGTCGTCATCAGCTGGGGAATCGCATTTTTCGAGTACATGCTTCAGGTTCCCGCCAACCGCGTAGGGTACGGCTATTTCAGCGCGGCCGAGCTGAAGGCCATTCAGGAAATCATTTCCCTGTCCGTATTCGCCTTCTTTTCCACTGTGTACCTTGGAGAATCCCTGCGCTGGAATCATTTCGTGGGCTTTTTCCTGATCGTGCTGGCCGCTTTTTTCATCTTCAGGAAGTGGTAGTCTCTCCAGAGAGGCGGAGCTAGCGTACGCCGATCCATTTGTGGGTCTGCAGACCGAGGCTCCAGCGTGGGTGCGTCAGGCAGTATTCGACGCACTCCCGCGTATTCGCCCGGTTGCGGGCGTCGTCGCATGGCTGCAGAATGAAATGCCGGAAGTCCAGCGTTTCAAAATCTTCCGGACGGCAACCCTGCTGCGGCCAGACCAGTTTCAGTTCATCGCCGGCCACCGTAACCAGCCGGTTTCCGGCCTTGGGGCTGACCGTGATCCAGTCCAGTCCAGGAGGGAGAGGCAGCGTGCCGTTGGTTTCCACGCCAAGTTCAAGGCCGCGGGCGTGGAGCGTATCGACAAGCTCGGCCGTGAGCTGAAGGGCCGGTTCCCCTCCCGTGAACACGACATAGGGCTTGCGCGTCCCGTAGGCGTCGGCGGCCAGCGGGGGAAAGGTCGCCAGAATGGCGTCCGCGAGGGATTCCACCGTCCCGAATTCCCCGGCGTCCGCACCCACGAAGTCCGTGTCGCAGAAGGTGCAGCGCGCCGCAGCTCTGTCCTCGGGGCGTCCCGACCACAGATTGCAGCCGGAGAACCGGCAGAACACGGCGGACCGTCCGGCTCGCATTCCCTCTCCCTGAAGTGTATGGAACAGTTCCTTGATTCTGAAGGTCATGACATGCCTGCATTGTTTGAGCGGGCCGGCGTCCGCGCATGAAGGTGGACGGGCAATGCCGCCGAAGATTGTTGGAATGGCTCCTGAAGGAGTGAAGGGACGGCAGGAGGCGAAGCCGGGCGTTCAATAACGCGAATTCTGCGGATCCCTGTCCTGCCTGCGGCAGTTCCCCTGGTGGCCATGTTTTCTGTTCTTTTGAAGCTGAACCGGAGTCGGGTCGCTCCATGCCCGGAAACGCTGTTCGTTCTGGTGCGTTCTGAACAGGCGCGGAAGCGTCGCCGGTTTTCAGGCGGACGGACGTCCTGTTCAGTCCGCGCGTCTGGCCGCTGCATAGACCTGCCAGCCGTGTTCGCGGAGCTTGCATGCCGGACAGTTGCCGCAGCCGTAGCCCCAGTCGTGCAGCTCGCTGCGATCCCCGATGTAGCAGGTGTGGGTAGTCGTGCGCACAAGCTCCACGAAGGCGCTTCCTCCTTCCTGTTCCGCAAGCGTCCATGTCCGGGCCTTGTCCAGCCACATGAGCGGGGTATGCACCACGAACCGGGCGTCCATTCCGAGATTCAGCGCGACCTGCATGGCCTTGATCGTGTCGTCCCGGCAGTCGGGATAGCCGGAAAAGTCCGTTTCGCATACGCCCATGACCAGATGGCGGATACCCTTGCGCCAGGCCAGAGCGGCGGCCGCAGTGAGAAATACGAGATTGCGGCCGGGCACGAAGGTGTTGGGTATGCCCTTTTCGTTGAATTCTATTTCCATGTCGCTGGTCATGGCCGTTTCGCCGATCTGGTCGAAGAGTCCGAGAGACAGGAGGCTGTCGTCCCGAAGACGATCCTTCCAGAAGACGGGGAGGGCGCCGTCCGAGCGAACGGAGGCAAGCACGTTGCTTCGGCATTTCATTTCCACATGATGCCGCTGCCCGTAGTCGAAGCCGAGAGTATGGACCTGAGCGAAGCGATTGAGTGCCCAGCCGAGACATGTTGCGGAATCCTGTCCGCCGGAGAAGATGACGAGGGCGGATTCGGTGGATGTGTTGCCGATCATTGCGTGTCCTGCGGGTTGCATGTTGTCCTGAAAGCGGATGGCCGTCTTGCTACCTCAGAGCATGGGAACTTGTAAAGGCGCAGGCTGTGGCTTAGGGTAACCGCATGACGTGTCCTGAACCGGAGGATTTCCTCCGGCATGCGGCGGAACTGCCGGGCCGTCCTTGCCTCAACATCAAGAATCCGAGAGGGAAATATGTTTCAGTCCACCTGCGCCCTGATTCTGGCGGCCGGAAAAGGAACCCGCATGCATTCCAGAAAGCCGAAAGTGCTGCATACCATTCTTGGCGAACCGTTGCTTGGTCATGTGGCGGCCGCTCTGTATCCCCTGTTCGGGGACGCCGTATGGGCCGTCATCGGGCATGAGGCGCAGATGGTGCGCGATGTTTTCACGAACCGGCCCCTGCGGTTCGTCGAGCAGACGGAACAGCTCGGCACGGGGCACGCGCTCATGACGGCCATGCCGGAACTGCGCGCCGCTGGCATGAAAAGGGTTCTCGTGGTCAACGGGGACACGCCCCTGATCACCACGGAAAGCATGGAACGACTCGTGCGCGACGCGGAAGGAGCGGAGCTTTCTGTGGCTACGCTGCAGCTTGCTGATCCCGGAGCCTATGGGCGGATCGTGCGCCGCGATGGAGAACTGGCGGCCATCGTGGAAGCCAGGGATTTCGATGAAAGCCTGCATGGAACGCCTTCCGGAGAAATCAACGCCGGAATTTACGTACTGGATCTTGACGTCGCGGAACGGCTGCTGCCCCGCCTGAGCAACAGCAACAAGAGCGGAGAATATTATATCACCGACCTGGTAGGGTTCGCCGTACAAGACGGGCTGACCGTCCGCGGGCTGTGCTGCGGCGGCGACCCGAACCTGCTGGGCATCAACAACCCCGTGGAGCTGGCGCGTTCCGAAGAACTGCGACGCGCGGCCATCGTGGAGCACTGCCTCGCCTCCGGCGTGGTCATTCATGCTCCCGAGTCCGTGCGCATCGGCCCCGACGTGGTGGTGGAGCCGGGGGCGGAACTGTACGGCCCTTGCGAACTGTATGGAAAAACCCGCATCGCCGCGGGGGCGCTTATCGAATCGCACTGCCGCATAGAGGACAGCAGCGTGGGCGCATGGACCACGATCCATTCCTTTTCCTGTCTGGACCATGTGGAAGTCGGGGAGGACTGCCTTGTCGGCCCCTTCGCCCGGCTGCGGCCCGGCGCGGTCATGGAACGGGCCTCGCATGTGGGCAATTTCGTGGAAATGAAGAAGGCCAGACTTGGAGAGGGCGCAAAGGCCAATCATCTGACCTACCTCGGCGACGCCGAAATCGGCGCGCGGACCAATATCGGAGCAGGTACCATCACCTGCAATTATGACGGGGTGAACAAGTTCAGGACCGTCATCGGAGAGCATGCGTTCATCGGCAGCAACACTTCTCTGGTGGCTCCTGTTACGGTGGGCGACGAGGCTCTGGTGGGGGCCGGTTCGGTCATTACCAAGGATGTCCCGGCCGGCACGCTGGGGGTTGCCCGGGGCAAGCAGAAAAATCTTCCGCTCAAGCGTTGACGGAATCGAAAGCCCCTGTCCGCTTAAACCAGTATAATACGCCGTGATGACAAACTATTTTACAAACTGTGCAAGGGATCTCCCGCCCTGCGGAGAGAAAGATAGTTCGCGGCAGACACTTGAAGGTTGCACGAGTTTCCGGTAAAAAAGACATAAGATTTTGGAGGATGCGTTTCCTCAAAATGTCAGGGAACCGGGCCGTCCGGCGCAGCCACGCCGCAGGACGGATGATACTGAAAAGAAATCGTGGCTGGAAAGGCAACAACCTCACCATCAATCTTGCCATGACAAGGCAAAAAGAGTAGAGTCTACATATGGAACTTTTGGATCTCTTGGAAACCCGCGTGGTTGAACTTCTGGGACAGATAGATTCCCTGCGCGAGCAGAACCGCACGCTGCAGGAGCAGAACACCGCTCTCGGTGAAGAGAATCGAACCCTGAAGGAATCCCTGGATCAGGAGCTGCGCATCAAGGAAGAGGTCAACGGTCGTATCAATACCGTGCTCTCTACCATTCATGAGTTCACGGGCGAAGCATAAGCGGCCCTGCTCCTGATGAACAGTTTCCAGCTCAATGTCCTGGGTATGGACATCTCCTTTCGGTCCGAGGCAGACCCCGGCCGGGTAGAGCGTGCTCAGGATTTTGTGGAAAAGCAGTACGAGAGATTGAAAAACCACGGAGGACAGTTCAGCAAGGAACGCTTGCTGACGCTTCTGGTTTTGGGAATAGCAGACGACTTGTTGCAGACGCAGCAGCGACTTGAAGGCGTGGAGAAACGCCTTGATGATCTGTTGAAGCTTATAGAGAAAGCGGATTGATGTATTGGAAAAATTGTTCCCTGGAGCGTGCGTGATCCCGTTATTGGTGCTGACCTCACAAGCATTAAGAATGGGAGCCTATGCGGCAGATCGGTGTGCATGCCCGGCGTGCCGGGAAGTCTGAAGATTTGCCCTCGGTTCCCCCCTGGGTAACCAGGTTTTGCACTGGTACCGGACACGGCGCTTTGGGGACTTTTTTCTGTCGTATTCTCTTTCGGCCTGTAGCAGGCCTGTCCCGCCGCGATCCGTGCGGGGCATGTTCTTCTTCCCTCCGTCAGAAGTCCTCCTCTCAGGAATAACGGCTGACGTCGATTCTTTCGGCGGCAACGAAGCGAACGGGCTTGGCCCGACAACATAAAGCGAGAGGGACGGATGGACATTACTATTCTTGGCTGCGTCATCGTAGCCGTTCTGGCCGGCGTCGGCGTCGGCTTCTATTTGAACAAGCATCTCAACGCCAAGCGCATAGGCGACGCCAACGAGCTTGCCACGCGCATCGTCGAAGAGTCCCGCAAGGAGGCTCAGGCTCAGAAAAAGGAAATTCTGCTGCAGGGGCAGGATGAACTTTTCAATCAGAAGCGCGAGCTTGAGCATGAATTCAAGGAGCGCGAGCGCGAACTGAAGCTGCGCGACCGCAAGTTGCAGGAACAGGGAGAGCGGCTCGAGGAAAAGCTGGAAAAGGCCACGGAAAAGGAACATGAGCTTCTGGGCGTGGAAAAGGAGCTTTCCAAGAAGGAACGCAGGATCGGAGAGCTGGAAGAGACCCTGAACGAGCGTATTCTGGAACAGGAACGCCGTCTGCAGGAGGTTTCGGGCCTTACCGCCGACGAAGCCCGCCAGCGTCTGTTCTCCGAGATCGAATCCCGTACCCGGCACGAAGCTGCCCGGATGATGCGGCTCATTGAGGCCGAAGCCAGAGAAACCGCGGACCGCAAGGCCAAGGAAATCATCGCCAGTTCCATTCAGCGCTATGCCGGCGACTATGTGAGCGAACATACGGTCACCGCCGTGACCCTGCCCAGCGAGGACATGAAGGGACGGATCATCGGTCGCGAAGGCCGGAACATTCGTGCACTTGAAGCTGCGACCGGCGTTGACCTGATTATCGACGACACTCCGGAGACCGTGATTCTTTCTGCCTATAGTCCCTTGCGGCGACAGGTGGCCAAGATGGCGCTCGAACGGCTCATTCAGGACGGTCGCATTCATCCTGCCCGTATTGAGGATGTGGTGCACAAGTGCGAGCAGGAACTGGAAGTGCAGATTCGCGAAGTGGGCGAACAGGCCACTTTCGATGCGGGTGTGCATGGCATCCATCCGGAACTGGTGCGTTATCTCGGCCAGCTTCGTTACAGAACCAGCTTTACGCAGAACGTCCTTCAGCATTCGCTCGAAGTGTCCGCCCTGTGCGGCATGATGGCCGCCGAGCTGGGGATGGACATCAAGAAGGCCAAGCGGGCCGGTCTGTTGCACGATATCGGCAAGGCCGTGGACCATGAAGTCGAAGGACCGCATGCGCTCATCGGGGCGGATCTGGCCAAGAAGTACAATGAGAGCAAGGAGATCATCCACGCCATTGCCGCGCACCATGAAGATCAGCGTCCTGAAACGGCGCTCGCCGTTCTGGTGCAGGCTGCGGATTCCCTGTCGGGAGCTCGGCCGGGAGCGCGCAAGGAGTTGCTGGAGAGCTACGTCAAGAGGCTGGAGGATCTCGAAAACATCGCCAACGATTTTGACGGAGTGGCCAAGGCCTACGCTATTCAGGCCGGGCGAGAGATTCGGGTCATGGTCAATTCCGAAAATGTGGATGACGATCAGACCTATATGCTCTGCAAGGGCATTGCCGGCAAGATCGAAGAAAATCTGACCTACCCGGGACAGATCCGGGTGACTGTCATCCGCGAGCGACGCGCCGTCGGTTACGCGAAATAAAGCCGTTTCGGCGAATCTTCATGGCCCCCGTTTCCACGGGGGCTTTTTCATGTGTGCCGCTCAGGACCGGCGGTCGTTTGAAAACATTTTCTGCGCGCCGTTTTTCTGACTGGAATATCGAGTGTCCCGGTGCAACCGTCTCCATACCTTGAACTTTTTTCATATCGGGACAGTTCCTTCCCGGCATCCGGCTTGCAGCGGGGAGGAACGTTCTTGTATGCGCGGGCCGGCAGTGAGTCGCGTGACCGTTCCCACGCTGACGCGAGGCTGTGCACGGCATGGTTTTCTACTGTTTTGTAGAATTTGTGCGAGATGATACTGGAATGTAGAAAATCAAAAAAATATATTACTTCAATATATTAACTACTGAATAGATCCGTTTCCGAAAGACCGGCGAAAATTTTTTCACGAATAAAAGATACTCTTCAGCAGGTTATAAAATTCTACCATAATGTAGGAAATATGACTCCGGTTTTGGGGACCGTCTTTCTCTCTCAGAGGATAAATCCTGTAAAATTAGTGTAATATTTCATAATATAAGTACTTTTTCCTTCTTGTACCACTGCGTGCCCGTTTGGTCTCTCTTTTGCAATGGATTGTGCATTCAATTCAAGGAGAGAATCCCATGAGTTCGACAGTCCGTGAAACCGCGCTTACCGATATCTCGGTCGTCCAGCCGGTAAACCCGGTCCCAAGCGCTCCGGAAAAGTACAGTCTCGCCAGTTCCTACGGGCAGGATGTCTTCAATGCCCGGGTCATGCGTCAGCGTCTTCCGCGCGATGTCTTTGAGCGTCTCCAGAAGACCATGACTCATCGTGTTCCGCTCGACATTTCCGATGCCGACGTGATTGCCGGAGCCATGAAGGACTGGGCCATCGAAAAGGGCGCCGCCTACTATACCCACTGGTTCCAGCCCATGACCGGCCTGACTGCGGAAAAGCACGACGCTTTTCTGGCTCCCACAGCGGATGGGCAGGTCTTTGGCGAATTCTCCGGCAAGATGCTCATTCAGGGAGAACCTGACGCCTCGTCCTTCCCCTCCGGCGGTATCCGGGCCACTTTCGAGGCTCGCGGCTATACGGCATGGGATCCCACATCTCCCGCGTTCGTGCTGGGCGACGATGATGGACGCAAGACGTTGTATATTCCCACTGTATTTTATTCCTATACCGGCGAGGCGCTGGACAGGAAGACTCCTCTGATGCGTTCCGTGGACGCCGTGTCGCGGCAGGCCTTGCGCATCCTCAGGCTGCTCGGCAACACGTCGGCCGACAGCGTTCAGGCCATGGTAGGCTGTGAGCAGGAATATTTTCTTGTTGATCGCCGTCTCTATGTCCAGCGTCCCGATCTCATGCTCTGCGGTCGCACCCTGTACGGAGCACGCCCCGCCAAGGGGCAGGAGATGGAGGATCATTACTTCGGGAGTATCCCTTCCCGTGTGCTCGCCTTCATGCAGGATGTGGAACAGCGTTTGTTTGCTCTCGGCATTCCGGCTCATACCCGGCATAACGAAGTGGCCCCCGGTCAGTTCGAGATCGCGCCCGTCTACGAGGACGTCAACATCGCTACGGACCACAACATGCTGACCATGGAGGTGATGCGTCGGACAGCCAGACGGCATGGTTTCGCCTGCCTGCTGCACGAAAAGCCCTTCGCGGGAGTAAACGGTTCCGGCAAGCACAACAACTGGTCCCTGTGCGATTCCGACGGCAACAATCTTCTCAATCCCGGCAAGACTCCGCGCGAGAACACGCAGTTTCTGATTTTTCTGGCCGGTGTGCTGCGTGCGGTTCATCGGCATGCCATCAACTTGCGGCTCGGAATCATCGGTGCCAGCAACGATCATCGTCTGGGAGCCAATGAAGCGCCGCCGGCCATTCTTTCCGTATATCTCGGTGAAAGCCTCTCCGGCGTCATCCGGTCCATCGCCTGCGGCGGCGGTCCAGATACCGGCACCAGCACTCCCATCGAAATAGGCGTTTCCGTGCTGCCCACCATGCCCCGCGACCTTTCCGACCGCAACCGGACCAGTCCCTTCGCCTTCACGGGAAACAAGTTCGAGTTCAGGGCTCTCGGGTCTTCGCAAAATATCGCGACCGCCAATATTTCTCTGAACGCGGCCATGGCTTGCGCCCTTGACGACATCGCCACCGAGCTGGAGGGGGAAGTGGCGAAGGGCACGCCCTTGAATGCGGCCATCCAGACTCTGCTGGCCAGACTGTTCCGCGAACATATGCCCGTCGTCTTTGATGGGAACAATTACAGCGCCGAATGGCCGCTGGAGGCTGAACGGCGCGGCCTGCCCGATTTGAAGGACACGGTTTCCGCTCTTGCCCACTACACGGACAGGGAAGTCATGGAGGTATTCTCCCGCGAGGGCATACTGAGCGAACGTGAAATGCTTTCCCGTCAGGAAATTCTGCTGGAAAACTATACCAACACCATCACCATTGAAGCGCACATGACGCTGGATCTCGGACGGACCCGCATCCTGCCTGCGGCGCTGGCCTGGCAGTCGAAGCTGGCCGCGTCCGTGGCTTCCGCCGCATCCATTGTCGGCGATGCCGAAGTGGAGAAGCGTTATTACTGCCGGGTGAATAATGAGGTGAAGGCCCTGATCGGAGCCCTCGACGAATTGGAGGCCGCCTATACGCAGAAACATGGCGGAGAGGCTCTTGCGCATGCGGCCTTCGCTCGGGATGTGCTGCTGCCCGCCATGCAGCGTTGCCGCGAACACGCCGATGCGCTGGAGGGGCTGTGCAGCGGACATGAATGGTCGCTGCCGTCCTATGCCGAGCTGTTGTGGATGCATTGATTCCCGGGACGCCCGTTTCGGTGGAGGCCCCGGGGGGACTTCATCTGGAACGACGGCGTTCCGTCCATTCTCACAGCAATTCCGGAAAGCAGCGCGTAACAGCCCTCGCAGGGCAAACAGACGATGGCATCAATTTTTCGCATGGAGAGACTCTGCGGAAAATAAGGAGAGAGACGCCATGAGATTTACCAAGATGCAGGCTGCGGGCAATGACTATGTTTATATGAGCGCCCTGCGGCATCCCATTTCCCATCCTGAAGAACTGGCTGTCCGCATCAGTGATCGGCATTTCGGCGTAGGAAGCGATGGATTGATTCTTATCTGCCCGCCTTCCGACCACGCAGTCGCGGATTTTCGTATGCGCATGTTCAATGCGGACGGCAGCGAATCTGAAATGTGCGGCAACGGCATCCGTTGCGTGGGCAAGTACGTGTACGACAACGGTCATACGGACAAGGAGGAGGTCCGTATTGAAACTCTCGCAGGTATTCGCGTTCTGAAGCTGCACGTGGTTCAGGGCAAGGTCGAAGCAGTGACCGTGGATATGGGAGAACCGCATCTGAAGCCCGCCGAGATTCCGGTCAGCGATTCCGGGGAACGTTTCGTCGATCGTCCCCTGCGCGTGCACGGGCGTATCTGGAACGTCACCGCCGTATCCATGGGCAATCCGCATGCCGTGGTTTTCACCCGGGATATCGACAGGCTGGACCTGCCTGACCTTGGCCCTCATTTCGAGCATCACGCCCTGTTCCCCCGGAGGACCAACACCGAATTCGTTGAGGTCGTTGATCGGGATACTCTCAAGATGCGGGTCTGGGAGCGCGGCGCCGGAGAAACACTCGCCTGCGGAACCGGGGCCTGCGCGACTGTGGCGGCCGCCGTTCTGACGGGACGCACGGGCCGGAACGTTCGTGTGCGCCTGCTCGGAGGTGATCTGGATATTGAATGGGACGAGGCGACGAATCATATCTTTATGACGGGCGGGGCCGTCGTCGTATTCACGGGAGATTATCCTGAATGATCCGTATGAAGATTCGGCGCATGAACCGGCAGCTTTCCAGCTTGGTGAGCGCATGCCGCCCTCGTCCTTTCACCGTCGTGCCTGCCCGCGGGCCTCAAGTTTTCGGAGTGTATCATGGCGCATATCAATGAGGATTATCTGAAGCTGCCCGGCAGCTATCTGTTTGCGGAAATCGCGCATCGCGTCGGCGCGTTCCGGGAGGCCAATCCCGACGCCGACATTATCCGGCTGGGGATAGGAGATGTAACCCGCCCCTTGCCTCCGACGGTCATCGCCGCGCTGCACAAGGCCGTAGACGAGCAGGCTGACGGTGCGGGCTTTCGTGGCTACGGCCCCGAACGGGGCTATTCGTTTCTTGTTGATGCCGTCATCGCCAACGATTTTGAACCGCTGGGCATACAACTTGATGAAGATGAGATCTTCATCAGCGATGGGTCCAAGTGCGACGTGGCCAATTTTCAGGAACTGCTTGCGCCGGATTGCGCCGTTGCCGTGACCGATCCAGTATACCCCGTATATGTGGATTCCAACGTCATGGCCGGTCGCGCCGGAGTGTTGCGGGAAAACGGCATGTGGTCCAACCTGATCTATCTTCCATGTACGGCCGAAAACAACTTCCAGCCCGCTCTTCCGGAACGGCGTCCGGATATTATCTATCTGTGCTTTCCGAATAATCCTACAGGAACCGTATTGACACGGCCTCAGCTTCAGCGGTGGGTCGATTATGCCCGTGCCAACGAGAGTCTGATCTTTTTTGATGCCGCCTATGAAGCGTTCATCACGGAACCCGACATCCCGCACAGCATCTACGAGCTGGAAGGGGCGAAGGATGTGGCCGTGGAGTTCCGCAGTTATTCCAAGACGGCGGGTTTCACGGGGTTGCGCTGCGCATATGTCGTGGTGCCCGGAAGCGTTCATGCAAGAACTGCCGGAGGAAGGCTCAACTCTCTGAATTCGCTCTGGAACCGTCGCCAGACGACCAAATACAACGGCTGTCCCTATATCGTGCAGCGTGCAGCCGAGGCGACGTATTCTCCGGAAGGGAAGCGGGAGATTAGAGAGTCCATCTCCCGCTATCTGGAGAATGCGGCCATTATCCGGCAGGGGCTTTCCGAGGCCGGACTGACCTGTCATGGCGGAGTGAATTCACCGTATATCTGGCTGAAGACGCCGGGAGACATGGACTCGTGGTCCTTTTTTGATCTGCTGTTGCGACGCCTGCACATCGTAGGGACGCCGGGAGTAGGGTTCGGCCCCAGCGGAGAAGGTTATTTTCGTCTGACCGCCTTCGCTTCGCGCGACAATACGCTGGCCGCCGTACAGCGTATCCGCGACGCGGGCCATTGGTCGGGATGGGTTCAATGAACCGTTGGATGCCGGACGTACTCTCTCCACATCCGGTTTTCCTCCGCTTCGAAGCGCAACCCGCGCGCTTCGAAGCGTTTTCTGAAGAGAAAACGCCCTTGACAAGATTACGGCGCCGGGGCTAGACACGCAGAAAAGGATATACGTCAGATGCGTCATTTCGTTGCCAGCTCTTTCTGCCCGGAAACCGGCCGACCCGCCGGATTCTGCTATTATTACTTTAGGAAGCTCTGCGGCGTAGGCGCGCGGGTCTGACGGCAGTCGTCTCCAAGCGTTATGGAAGGTCGCGAACACCAGGTTCGCGACCTTTTTTGTTTTCTTTCAGCGAGGACACAGCATGAAAAAAGTACAGGCCCCGGCGTCGAAATCTGTTTCGCACCGCATGATGATGGGAGCTGCTCTGGCCAGTGGGGAATCCGTAGTCAGCCGTGTGCTGGAGAGCAGGGATCTGGAACGCACGATGGCGATTCTGCGCGGCGCGGGAGCGCGTATAGAACGGATCGCCGCCGGCGAATACGCTGTGACGGGCGTATCCGGAAAGCCAAAAGGCGGGGATGTGCTGCCTCTTTCATGCGACGTGCACGAGTCGGGAACGACCTGCCGGCTGCTCACGGCCATACTTGCCGCCGGTTCGGGTTCATTTCGCATCCACGGCGCGCCGCGGATGCATGAGCGCCCGCTTGGGGAGCTGACGACGGCGCTGGAGAGGCTCGGTGCGAGATTCCGGTTTGAAGACAGGACCGGCTTTCCTCCTCTGGTCATGGAAACCACGGGACTGAACGGGGGGGATATCGTTATCGGCATGAACGAATCCAGTCAGTATCTTTCGGGAATTCTGCTGGCCGCTCCTCTGGCGCATGCTCCGCTGGAGGTCATGGTGGGTGGAAGCAAGGTCGTTTCATGGCCTTATGTGGGGTTGACGCTGGATGCTCTGGAACTGTTCGGCGTTCCTTTTTCGGTCGAGTGCAGGACTGCGTCCGAGACCGGATGGGAAGCTGCGGACTGGCGTTCTCTGAATGAAGTTCGCCCCGGTCTGGTACGTTTTCTGATGCAGCCCGCGGTTTACCGGCCAGGACGTTACGCTGTGGAGGGCGACTGGTCGGGTGCCTCCTATCTGCTGGCTTCCGGAGCCGTAGGTCCGGAACCGGTACGGGTGGAGGGGCTGAATTGCCGGTCCCTTCAGGGAGACAGGGCCATGCTGGATATTTTGCGGAGTATGGGTGCCCGCGTGGAAACGGAAGAGAACGCCGTAACCGTTTTTCCCTCCGTTCTGCACGGTGTGACGGTGGACATGAATCGCTGCCCGGATCTGGTTCCCACCGTAGCTGTGCTTGCCGCCTTTGCCGAGGGGGAAACCACGGTAACCAACGTGGCACATCTGCGCATCAAGGAGAGCGACCGCATTGCGGCTCCTGCAGAGGAGCTGGCCAGAGCAGGCGTTCGGACGGTTCAACATGCCGACGGCCTGAGTATTGAAGGTCAGGGCGCGGCGCTGTCGACGGCGCTGTCCGCTCTGGGAACGATTCGCTTTTCCGCACATGGTGATCACCGTATTGCCATGAGCCTTGCCCTGCTGGAAATGTGCGGCGGGCGCATCGCTCTGGATGATCCGGCCTGCGTGCGCAAGTCCTTTCCCGATTTCTGGACGGTATGGGAGCAGATACGATGAATGGAACGACACGAAATATTGTGGTGATCGGTTGTCGGGGACGTATGGGAGCCATGCTGGCCCGACGCTGGACCGAGGCCGGGCACAACGTTACCGGGCTTGATCTGCCTCTGACCGATGAAGCCTTTGCGGCGTCCCTGCCGGGAGCGGATGTCGTCATGTTGTGCATTCCTGCCGGCGCGCTGGCCGAAGTACTGCCGAACCTGTGCCGTCATCTGGACGGAAGACAGATTCTTGCGGACATAACATCGGTCAAGATTCGCCCTGTGATGCAGCTGGAGGCTGCGTATGCGGGACCAGTCGTGGGCACGCATCCGCTGTTCGGCCCGCGTCCTCAGGATACGGACCTGCGGGTATGCGTTACGCCCGGACGGAACGCGCGGGAAGAGGACTGCCTTGTTGTGGAGGGCATTTTTTCGGACATGGGATGCTTGAGCTTCCGTTCTACGCCGCAGGAACACGATGCGGCGGCGGCTTCGATACAGGGACTTAATTTCATTTCCACGCTGGCTTATTTCGCTACTCTGGCGGAACATGAGGAGCTGCTGCCGTTTTTGACGCCTTCCTTCCGACGGCGCATGGATTCGGCCCGGAAGATGCTTATGGAGGACGGGGCGCTGTTCGAGTGGCTGTTCGAAGCCAATCCCCTGAGTCAGGAAGCCGTGCGCAAATACCGTTCTTTTCTGAATGTAGCTGCCGGCGGGGATATCAGTATTCTGGTGCAGCGCGCCCAGTGGTGGTGGATGGAAGCCCAGACGCCGGCGGAACCCCGCTGAGAGAGGCGCTTCCTTCCGTCAGGCCGCCGGAGCGTACGGCATTGCGGATCTCTGCCGGCCTTGCGCGCACACATCGCCGGCCCGGATGGCGGTTCCTCTTTCGGGCAGTCGGCGCTGGGGAAAGGGCCGGGGGGTTCAGGCTCTGGCCTGCATTGGTCCGTTCAGATTTTGCGGGAACGGAACAGGGTCGCAATATGCGCGGACAGAATGATGAGCAGGACGGCGGACAGAATCAGAAGAATGCCGAGACTGATTCTGGACGTGAACGGTTCGTGAAATACGAATACGCCCACGCAGACGGCCGTAACCGGTTCCAGTGCGCCGATGATGGAGGAAAGCGTGGAGCCGATGCGCTTGATGGATTCGATCAGGCACATGTTGGAAAGTGCCCCTGTTATCAACGCGAGCAGAAGCAGCCGGAGAATGATCGAACTCTCTTGAACCGGCTGAAATGTCCCCTGAGTCAGGGAAAAAAGCAGCGTGAAGAAGGAACCGAACAGCAGCAGGAAAAAGGTCGTTTTCAGGCCGGATAGATTGCGGATGCCCGCACGGGACATGCCGACGATATAGCTCGCGTTGGCGACGGAGGAAATCAGCACGAGTACGAGGCCGAGCAGGCTTATGTGCTGGTTCTGACCGCCCGAAGACAGCAGGGCTACCCCGGAGACGGCGAGCGCGATGGCTGTCAGGGTGATGGGAGATTTTTTTTCCCTGAAAAGAACCATCATGATTATGGCCACGAACACAGGATACAGAAAGTGAATGGTCGTGGCGATGCCGCTGGCCATATGCGCGAAGCTCAGAAAATAGAAGATGGCCGACATGGAATAGAGCGTGCTCAGAAGAAACAGTTTGCCTATATCGACGAGACGTGCGCCAAGGGGTTCACGCTTGAGCACGAGCACAAGGCCTATGACGAGACAGGCAAAGAAAAAACGATAAAAGAGGATGGAGTCCACCCGCAGCCCGGAGGCCACGAGCGGGAGAGTGAACAGCGGAATAAGACCGTAGCTCGCCGAAGCCAGCAGGCCATAAAAAAAGCCCCAGAATCTGTTCATGGAACGGCTCCGGTTCGAAGTTGTGTGCGGATTTGCTGTAGCCCGGCCCCGGGGGAAAAGCAAGGCGGGAACATCTGCGTATGGACGTTTTTCGTCCAGACAGCGTTCCGACCTGCCTTTTGATGCGTGTTGCCTGATGCGGTTGACTTTGGAAGAGGATCTCTCGGGACAAGATTGGAACGGCGTTTCCTGTCGTGCGGAGGCGAACCGTTTTCAAAGATGCGGGGGCACCGCTTTTACGGGATGCCGTGAAGGGATCACAGACGGCCCCTTTTGTCCGGAGAGACCGAGCGAAGTTCGGCCAGCACCCTGGGCAGAGCCTCTGCTATCTCCGACGCCGTATTGCCGCGTTCCGGAAAACGTTGGGCCAGTTGCATGCCTGCCTTCGCGTGGATGAGGACGGCCAGACACGCTGCGAGCATGGCGTCGGGTTCCCCCTGGAGACGGGCGAGCAGCGCACCGAGGCATCCTGCCAGAACGTCGCCCGAACCGCCCACAGCAAGATTCGGCACGGCGAACGGCGAAATTGCGACGGGACTGCCCGGTGCGCCCACAAGCGTCCCCGCCCCCTTGAGTATCCATACGGCATGGGCGAGTTTTCGCAGGCCGGACAGCGCCGCAAAGCGGTTGAGCTGGATTTGCGCCGCGGTTATGCCGAGCAGTGCGGCGGCTTCGCCGGGATGCGGCGTGAGTACATCAAGCGGTGTCAGTTGCGTCATGGATTTTGGCGCGGCGGCCAGCGCATGCAGGGCGTCGGCGTCCAGTACGGTCCGCGGCCGCTTCTGGGCGAGACAGGCGTGGACAAAGGCGATCGTTTCAGGGCTGCGTCCCAGACCGGGACCAAGAACGAGCGCGTCGCACGTCGCGAACAGCGGCAGCAGGTCCTGCAGCAGGGCGGGCGACCATGCGGTTGTTCCCCGCGGGCCGAGAGGACGAGTCATGATGTCGGGGCAGTCGGCCTTGATGTCGCGGCAGAGTTCCGCCGGAGCGGCGATGCTGACCAGACCTGCGCCGGTACGCAATGCGGCGCGTGCGGCAAGGTGCGGCGCGCCCACAAGGCCTTCCGAGCCTCCGATGATGAGGACCGAGCCGGCAGTCCCCTTGTGGCAGTCGGGGGAGGGGGACGACAGGCGGGCGCCCAGCTCCTGTCCGATGAGCTGGAAAGACGGGGGCAGCGTTTCGCGGACAAGTCTGGGCATGCCGATGGGACGCACATGCAGAGAACCTGTGAAGAGGGCCGCTTCCGGAAGCACGAGTCCGGGCTTGGCCGCTTCAAATGTCACCGTCGCCCGGGCCCGTACGGCTTCGGGGCAGGGACGTCCCGTAAATCCGGAGAGTCCTGAGGGGATGTCGATAGCGAAAATGAAGGCGCGGGTGGAAAGTCCGTTGATGGAACGGATGAGTTCCAGTTCTCTGGAGCGCAGCTCGCCGGAGAATCCCGTTCCAAGCAGACCGTCCACCACAATGTCCGGACCGGGAGCGGCATCACCCGAAAAGGCGGGATGCCATGCTGTGGAGCGAAAATGTTCCGGCCAGCCTGATGCGGGAGCGAACTGCACGCCGCAGCTCCGGGCAAGGCGAAGATGGCGTCCCGTCGTTCCCTTGTAGACCTTGAGCGGGCGCGTGTGCAGGACAAGCGTTTCGGCTCCGGCGTCGTGCAGATGTCTGGCCAGACAGGCTGCATCGCCGCCGTTGTTGCCTCCGCCCATGAACAGAAGGATGCGGCGTTTTTCCACGTTCCCGACCAGCCCCCGCAGCACGTGCATGGCTTCACGCGCCGCGTTTTCCATAAGCGTGAATTCCGGGATGCCGCGTTCGATGGCGGCATGATCCCAGCGGGACATTTCTTCTGGCGTGGGCAAGGGTTGCATGGAAATTCCTCCGGACACGATCTGGATGGCGGGAAAAGAGTTCGCGACAGGACTGGGAAGAAGATCGAAATTTCTTTGCTTGTACGAAGAGCCACGGCACGGGTCAAGAGATCCCTTTCCTGATTACGGCCAGTTGTGCGGAGGAGAAAGAGCTTTCAACATGCTCTCCGAACACGGAAACCGGGACGTTTGACCCCGCCTTCCCTGTGCCCGGAGCATGAGCATCTTGAAGAAACCGCCGGGAGCAGACAGGCGATGCGAGTGGAAGCGGCTTGCACCGCGGGCACAGCGAGGCGGCTCGAGCGTGCCTGCATGATGCTGGAGATGAAAGGAAGGCAGCCCATCCGGGAACGAATGGGCTGCCTGTTGATGCGATCTTGCCGGGCCTGAGGCCTAGTTTTCAGATTCCTGAACAGCGGCCTTCAGGAGGTCGCCCAGGCTCTGACCGGCTTCCGGACCGGAGCGGCTGTATTCGCGAGGCTTCTTGCGTTCCTCTTCGTCCTTCAGCTGCTTGATGGACAGGCCCAGACGGCGGTCTTCGGCGCTGACATGGATGATCTTGGCCTGAATCTCTTCGCCTTCCTTGTACAGTTCGGCGGGAGACTTGACCTTCTTGTTGCTCAGTTCGGATACATGGACGAGGCCTTCAATGCCTTCTTCCACTTCAACGAACAGGCCGAAGTCCGTGATGTTGGTGATGGTGCCCTTCACGATGCCGCCCACGGGATAGGCGGTAGGCACGTTCGACCACGGATCGTCGGAAAGCTGCTTGATGCCGAGGGTGAACTTTTCGTTTTCCTGGTCGACGGTCAGCACCTTGGCCTGCACGGTGTCGCCGACCTTGAAGAGTTCGTTGGGATGACGGATCTTCTTGGTCCAGCTGATATCGGACACATGGATGAGGCCGTCGATGCCGTCTTCGATGCCGATGAACATGCCGAATTCGGTGATGTTCTTGATCACGCCTTCAAGGATGGTGCCTTCGGGGTACTTTTCACCCACGAGTTCCCACGGATTGGGCTTGATCTGCTTCATGCCGAGGGAGATGCGTTTCTTCTCGGGATCGACGCCGAGGATGACGACTTCGACTTCGTCGCCCTGACGAACCATCTGGGAAGGATGACGCAGCTTGCGGGTCCAGGACATTTCGGAAATGTGCACAAGACCTTCGACACCGGGTTCCAGTTCGACGAACGCGCCGTAGTCGACAAGGTTGGTCACCTTGCCGGTGTGGCGGGAGCCTTCGGGGAAGCGGGCGGTAATGTCCTGCCACGGATCGGGAACGAGCTGCTTGAGACCCAGGGAAACCTTCTGGTTTTCACGGTCGAAGGAGAGCACCTTGAGTTCGAGATCCTGACCGAGGGAAACCATTTCGCGGGGATGGCGGATACGCTTCCAGGACATGTCGGTGATGTGCAGCAGGCCGTCGAGGCCGCCGAGATCCACGAATACGCCGTATTCGGTGATATTCTTGGCCTTGCCGGTAACGACCTGGCCTTCGGCGAGGGTCTGGAGGAGATCCTGACGCTTGGAATCGCGTTCTTCTTCAAGCAGCACGCGACGGGAAACGATGACGTTGCTGCGCCGACGGTTGATTTTGAGGACGCGGAATTCAAATTCCTGGTTCACCAGAGCGTCCATGTCCGGCACGGGGCGCAGATCCACATGGGAACCGGGGAGGAACGCTTCCACGCCGCCCAGATCCACCGTGTAGCCGCCCTTGATGCGACGCATGATACGGCCCTTGATGACGCCGTTCTTTTCCTGCACGTCTTCGAGCTGGTCGAAGAGCTGCATCCGCTTGGCCTTCTCGAAGGAGAGCGTGATCGTGCCTTCCTGCTCGTTCTTGCGGGCGACGAAAACATCTACGCGATCCCCAACCTTCACGACCAGATTGCCTTCGGCATCCCGGAATTCGGCGGTGGGAATCTGTCCTTCGGACTTGAAATTCACATCAACCAGTACATTGTCGTCATCCACGCGGACGATTTCGCCCTTGACGATGGTGCCTTCCTCAAGATCGCCGAAATCGGTGCTGAGGTAGCCTTCCAGCGCGCTTTCAAAATCGAAATCCGCGTCCATACCGTGGTTTTCCATGGTTTCCTTGGTTTCCATTATTCTACAGCCTCCAGGCCTCATCAATTTCCTGCATTCATGGCAGGTCTGCGTAACTAACAGGATCGCCGTCTTTTGGCAACCCCGGAAGCAGCAAAGAAAAAAGGGACGCCCGCATGGGAGCGTCCCGCATGAATGCCTGCAGGCGGAAGAGGTCAGCTTTCATACCCGGGATCCTCGGGCAGATCCTTCCGGGAGGACTGGCTGCGGGCCAGCTCGTCGCAGCGTTCGTTTTCCGCGTGTCCGTTATGACCGCGCACCCATTCGAGCGTGACCTTGTGCCGCGTCAGCTGAACATGAAGGCGTTCCCAGAGATCCCTATTTTTGACCGGCTTCCTGGCCGCCGTCATCCAGCCGTTCCTCATCCATCCGGCCAGCCATTTCTTTTCCACCGCATGGCGCAGATACTGGGAGTCCGTGAAGAGCTTCACTTCGCATGGTTCGTTCAGCGCCTCAAGGGCCGCGATGGCGGCCATGATTTCCATGCGGTTGTTTGTCGTAGGGTTGAACCCGCCCGAAAGTTCCCTTTCCATGCCGCCGTAACGCAGAATGGCTCCCCAGCCGCCCCGGCCCGGATTGCCGAGACAGGAACCGTCGGTGAAGATGGTTACCTGTTTCATCACTGCCGGCCGGTAGCTTGAGGTTTCAGGTCTTCGGGGGCGATTTGCCCGGTGCTTTCCACGGCGATGGTGTTGGTCAGCAGATCGTGAAGGGCCTGACGGCGGAAATGGAGGAACATGAGCGCGTAGCCCATGCCGCACAGACAGATGGAGAACAGGGAGAACAGGGAGCGGAAGGAGGCGCGCACGATCTTGATCTTCGCACCCCTGTTCAGATCGACCAGACGTACGCCCATGACAACGTCGCCGGGCGTGCCACCGAAAATGGCGGCGAAGAGGGCGAACAGGAGCCAGCCGGCAAGAATAAGTCCAAGCGGAAAGGAGAGCCCCTGAACATTGCAGAACACGAACGCGCCGTAAACGACGGCGCCGAGTACGACGTTGATGGCGAGAGCGGCAAAACGCCTGCCGACGGATGCGGTCTTCATGGCTACATGCCTCCGTGGGCGAGAATCTTGAGGAGAGTGTTCTTGAGTGTGGACAGGCCGAACGCGATCTCCGCGGAGGTCATGGCGAGGCAGACCAGCACGGACAGGAAGGAGAGGTTGGGCCAGAAGGCCCACTGCTTCACGGGATATTTGTCGGCGGCCTGCCAGATGCTCGCTGCTGCGAGTGTCGTGTAGAGGCCGAGCGCGATGGAGGCGAAGAAGAGCATGATGGAAGGCCTGAGCAGCTGCAGCGTCGTCAGGGACGCGAGCACTTCATTGGCGTACATGTTTTGTTCATAGACGACCGCGACCCCGGCGACCTGCAGGTAGAACATGTTCAGAAGGGCGTAGACGATGGCGCCCGGCCAGAATGTCTTGACGAGGCGTACCTCGCCGTTAATGGCGGATTTCACCCATTTCATGCCGTTCTCCCTTTGAATGACGTTTACGGAAGAGGGATCTAGATGGAAGTGACCGCGAGGGCCTGCCTGAGCAGCCCTTCCGGCGAGTCCGCCGCATCCAGAACGACCATGCGTTTGCTGTTGTACGCTGCCCAGAGCCGGAACCCTTCGCGGATACGGGTATGGAACAGCATGTTTTCCGCTTCGAAGCGGCCTTCCGCTTCGGAGAGTCCCTGTGCCGCGTTGCGGCTGCGGGCTCGGGTCAGAGCCTCGCGCGGGTCCATGTCCAGAACGAGGGTGACGTCGGGCCACAGTCCGCCTATCGCTACGTCGTTCAGACTGCGCAGCATTTCCACGTCGAGTCCTCGTCCATATCCCTGATAGACGATGGTGGAATCGGCGTATCTGTCGCAGAGCACGACGCAGCCTCGCTGCAGGGCCGGACGGATGACTTCCGCCACATGCTGGGCCCGGTCCGCCAGAAACAGAAACAGTTCCGCCTCGCTGGACAGTTGCGTGCGAGGATCGAGGAGCAGTCCGCGCAACGTTCGGCCAAGAGCGCAACCCCCGGGTTCCCGCGTTACCAGAACCTCATGGTTCAAGGCACGGAACACGTCCGCGAGGTTGTTGAGCAGCGTGGTTTTTCCAGCGCCTTCGATGCCTTCTAGAGTAATGAACACTGGTCAAGCCTTGGCGATTCCGGTTTCTTGGGGGATTCCGTCTTTTCCTTCGGCGCGGGTTTGCCCTGAGCTTCCGGCGTGCGCGGGGCCCGGTAGATGGACCGTTCAAGCGAACGCTGGTAAGGCGACCATCCCGCCTCTTCTTCCTCCAGATCGGAGAAAAGACTGCGGCTCTGGGTCAGCTTGGCGTCGATGTTGTCCGCATAGTGCAGGGCGAATGCTTCCGCCGTCTGGGGCAGCCGCGGGGAGGCGTATTCATACAGGCCATGATGACTGAGCACAAGATGTTTGAAGTGCATGGCCAGTTCCGGTTCAAGGCCCGACCTGGAGAGCGGGCGCTCCAGTTTTTCCAGCCCGAGGATGATATGGCCGATAAGCTGCCCCTCGTCGGTGTAGCCGTTGTCCAGTCCGCCGGACAGCTCCCAGAGCTTTCCCAAATCGTGACAGACGGCTCCGGCCAGAAGCGTCTGGCGGTCCAGCGTCGGATAGTGATCGCACAGCCGCATGCACAGGGTCGCCACGGACAGGGTATGCTCAAGAAGTCCCCCGACCCAGGCGTGATGCAGGGCTTTGGCCGCAGGGGCCGTCATCAGTCCCGACCGGACGGTTTCGTCTCCGAGCACGCCGAGAATGAACTTGCGCCACGGCTTGTGGGTCAGTTCTTTTCTGCACAGGGCCAGCAGCTCGTCGTACATTTCCTGCGCCGGGCGTTCGCTGGCGGGTACCAGCCGGGAAATGTCCACGGTGGCCGTTTCCTCGGGAGAGAGCAGGTGCAGGGCGGAAACGTTGATCTGGACATGCTCCCTGAAGCTTTCGGCGCGGCCTTCCACTTCCGCGATGGAGCCGGAGGGAATATCGGCATACTGCTGGCTCAGGGGACTCCATATCCGGGCCTCGATGCTTGCGGAGGCGTCCTTCAGCTCCAGCCGCCAGAAAGGCCCGTTGCGCGCCTGCAGCTGAGAGGCCGAAACAATGAGGAAGAGGGAACGGACATCGCTCCCGGGGGCGATGTCCTTGACCCGGACACATTCAGGAACGGATTGTGTTTTTTCCATAATAATCCTACAATAGAACAATGAACGGCGTGTTCCTCCGGAATGCGCCGCGAAAATTTGTGAAAGATTGGCGAAAGGTCAACTGTTTTTTTCGCGTTGTCAACAGGCGCGCGTCCCTTTGCGCGCCTGAACTTCCTGTTCCTTCCGCCTGCAAGGAGTTCTCGTGCGTATTCTTCTTTCCAACGATGACGGCATCTACGCGCCCGGGTTGCGGGCCATGTATAAAACTCTTTCCGACGCCGGACATCATGTGATCGTGGTGGCTCCGGCGTCAGAGCAGTCAGGAGTCAGCTGCTCGCTGCACATGCGCGATCCGTTGCGCGTGCAGATTCTCACGGACGGCGACTTCATCGGTCGCATCGTGGACGGCACCCCCGTGGACTGCATGAAGATGGCTCTGACCACTCTCATGCCCGAGCTGCCGGATCTGGTGGTGGTCGGCCTCAATGCGGGTTCCAACATGGGCACGGACGTCTTCTACAGCGGCACCATCGGAGCCGCCACCGAAGCGGCCATGCAGGGCCTGCCGGTAATCGCGTTTTCCCGTCCCGCGCCGGAACTGGAGCCGCCGCTTCCCTGCGCGAGGCACGCCGCCAAGCTGGTGGGGGCCATTGACTGGTCCGCGATTCCGGCCGGCCATGTTCTGAACGTGAATTACCCCCGTCGCCGGATGAGCGAGGTGCGGGGCGTACGCTTCTGCCGCATGTCCACGACCTGCTGGGCCGAGCGCTATGTGGAGCGTGAGGACCCCTCGGGACGCCCTTACTGGTGGATTTCCGGTTACCAGAAGCGGGAGGCCGGCGGCGACGACACTGATATCGCCGTGCTTCGGGAAGGGTATGTGGCGATTACGCCGCTGCGGCTCGACCGCACGGATTACGATCTGCTGGCCCGCATGCAGCGCCAGTTCCCCGACGAATGAGTCCGGTTCGGGGCGTGCTGCGCCTTTTGCGGAATGCCACCCGGTTCTGCTGAGGGCGAAAAAGGACTCTCCCGTCCGCGGATGAACCCGCGGGAAGAAGGAGCCTTTCCCGGTTTCCCTTTTTCCCGAAACAGGATATGATCGACCACTTTCTTCAGAGTGCGGGGCCGCCCGGCTCCGAAAAGAAGCATACCAGACTTAGCAGCGAGGAATCGTTATGCCACTTACTTCTCCCAAGGACATGTTTCGGCGTGCTTATCAGGAAGGTTACGCCGTCGGTGCCTTCAACGTCAACAACATGGAGATCATCCAGGGGATCATGCAGGCCGGGGCCGAGGAAAAGGCTCCCCTGATTCTCCAGGTTTCCGCCGGGGCTCGCAAGTATGCGGGCGAGAAGTATATCGTGAAGCTCATCGAGGCCGGTCTTCTGGAATCGGATCTGCCCGTCGTTCTGCATCTCGATCACGGCGCTGACTTTGAAATCTGCAAGGCCTGCGTGGATGGCGGTTTCACTTCGGTCATGATCGACGGTTCCCATCTGCCTTTTGAAGAGAATATCGCTGTAACCCGGCGGGTCGTCGAATACGCGCATGATCACGGCGTATGGGTCGAAGCCGAACTTGGACGTCTTGCGGGAGTGGAGGAGGATGTTTCCTCCGAACACAGCATCTATACTGACCCGGATCAGGCCGTGGAATTCGTGCAGCGGGCCGGTTGCGACTCCCTGGCCATCGCCATAGGCACCAGCCACGGCGCTTACAAGTTCAAGGGTGAAGCCCGGCTTGATTTCGAGCGCCTGGAGCTGATCGGCAGGCTGTTGCCCGAATATCCCCTGGTGCTGCATGGCGCGTCCAGCGTGCCCCGGCAGTTCGTGGACATGTGCAACGAGTTCGGAGGCAAGGTCGCCGGCGCTGCCGGCGTGCCGGAGGAGCTGCTCCGCAAGGCTGCCGGCATGGCCGTATGCAAGATCAATATTGATACGGACATTCGTCTTGCCATGACCGCCTCCATCCGCAAGTTCCTGGTGGAGCACCCTGAAGAGTTCGATCCGCGCGGCTACCTCAAGCCGGCGCGTCAGGCCGTGAAGGATATGGTCCAGCACAAGATTCGAAACGTACTGGGTTGTTCCGGCAAGGCGTAGGCAATTTTCCGAAAAGGGCGGGAGACCATGAATCCCCGCCCTTTTTGGTTTCGGCCCCCGGGCGTCCCTTGCCCCTGGGCGCATCTGGTCCCTTTTCCCTCAAACCTCTTTGTATCCAGTTTAAGGAGTACTCGACTCATGGCACGTCTTGGAATCAACGGCTTTGGCCGTATCGGCCGGTATCTCGTCCGTCTGCTGGCCGAGGCGCAGGAACTGCCTGTCGCCATCAATGCCCGCGCCGATAATGCCTCCCTGGCCCATCTGTTCAAGTATGACTCCGTGCATGGACCGTTTCGCGGCACGGTGACCCATGACGATGACGGTCTGATCATCAACGGCCAGCATGTGGCCGTGACCCGGGCCAGGATCGGAGAGTGGGACTGGGCGGGACTTGGAGTGGATCTGGTCGTGGAGACGTCTGGCGCGATCAAGAAGCGTCCCGGCCTTGCGGAACATATCGCTCGCGGCGCGAAAAAGGTCATCATGAGCGCGCCTGTTTCTGACGCCGACGTCACTATCGTCATGGGCGTCAACGACGGCGTGTATGATCCTGCCTCCCATGACGTCATTTCCTCCGCGTCCTGCACCACGAACTGTCTTGCTCCGGTTGCCAAGGTGCTCAATGATGTCTTCGGCATCGAGCATGGCCTTATGACCACCATTCATTCCTATACCATGAGTCAGCGCCTGCTTGACGGTTCCCAAAAGGATATTCGGCGGGCCCGCGCCGCCGCCATGTCCATGATCCCCACCACCACAGGCGCGGCCAAGGCCGTTTCTCTGGTGCTGCCCGAACTCAAGGGACGCCTTGACGGCATCGCCCTGCGCGTGCCCACACCCAATGTTTCCATCGTGGACCTGACCTGCTCCATGAAGCGTCCTGTCTCCATCGACGAAGTCAATGCCGCTCTGCGCGCCAATGCGAACGAGCATTACGGCGTGTCCGACGAGCCTCTGGTTTCCGTAGACTATAATGGCGACACGCACGGCGGTGTGGTTGATGCCCTGTCCACTGCGGTAATGGACGGGAACATGCTCAAGGTTCTGATCTGGTATGATAACGAGGCCGGGTTCACCAATCAGTTGCTCCGGCTGATTCATATGGTGGAAAAGAGTCTGTAGACGAAGTGACGTCCGTCGCCGGGGGCGGCTGCTTTCGGCGGAAACTCCATCCCGTGATGGCGGATGAAGCCCCTTTTCACAGTTGCGAAGAGGGGCTTTTTGTCGGCCATGCTCTGAAGAGATGGGTCAGTTTGCGGGAGGAGCGTCCACAAAGGTCGTCACGGCGGCTTCAAGACGTTCGAAATTAACCCGCGTATCCAGACAGGGACCGTTGGGGCGCTCGTTGATGACGCCGAAAACGGGAATCGGGTGGCTGTCCTGAATGCCGGAGGCCAGATCGCGTTCGCATGCTACGGCCACGATGACCCGGGGGCGGACCTGCACCACGATCCGGCGGGCGATGGTCCCTCCCGTGGCGATGGCGACGCGGACGCCGAAGCGATCGCGCAGCGAAAGAATTTCACGCAGAGGGCAGGCTCCGCAGCGTACGCAGTTGTCGATATGACAGCTGAGCCGGTGGGGACAGTTGCTGGACTGAATGCAGTGGGGAAGCAGCACGAGAAGTTTTTCCGGCGCGCATCGGATGCCGCTGCCGAGAATCAGCTCGTTGTTTACCTTGATGAATGAACGACGTACGGCCTCCACGGGAATGCGCACGGCCCGGGCCATGGTTTCCATGAGTGGAAGCAAAAGCCGGATGGTAATGCCGCGCATTTTCAGCGTGCCGAGTACGGGGTGTCCCGTGTAGGCGTGCAGGGCAAGGCCTGCGCACAGCCATATCACCAGCAGAATGGCACCGCTGAACAGGGCTCCCGAGAGCGTCGGCAACCAGGGATGGATGCCCGAAAAGCCGATGGTGGGTACGAGCCAGACCAGCAGCAGGACAAGACAGAGCAGAACGGCCGTTCCGACGACAAGGCCGATGAACAGACGCTTGCCCGTCCCCCCGTAATCGCTGCGAGGGAGATTATGCGTGTTTTTGGATAGAAAGCTGGGCACACGGCCTCCGGAATACATGGATGGATGAAACCGGGGGCGGGAAACCGCCTGAGAAACGGAGAGGAGGGATTCCCTCCTCTCCGGGGTCATTCCTGTTTCGTCGCGGCCGGGGATATTACCCTGCCGGTTCCCTTGTCCCGGATATAGCCGTTCCAGAAGGCTTCAGCGGACATGGGCCTGCCGCCTGCAGGCTTCAGAACGGAAAGCAGGTATTCGGCATCGGCGCAGGCCACCACGAGTTTGCCGTCGCGCAGTTCCAGCACGGTTCCCGGCTCCTGCCCGGAGAGCGGTGTTCCCGTTTCGCCGGGCTGAAGCAGAACCGGGAGCGGTTCGCGTCCGGGAAGCAGAAAGGTGGTCTGCGCGCCGGGCCATGGCGTGACGCCCCGAATCCGGGCATGCACCTCTGCGGCTGGGCGGGTCCAGTCGATATGCCCGTCGGCCTTGGTCAGCTTGGGAGCGTAGGTGGCGCGGGATTCGTCCTGAGGAACGGGCGTTGTCGGATCGCCACTGGCGATTTTTTCCAGCACGTCCACCATGAGACGGCCCCCGAGGTCGGCAAGTTCGTCGTGCATGGTGGCGGCGGTATCCGTCAGACCGATGCCCGCGGCACGCTGGGCCAGCATGGGACCGGAGTCCAGCCCCCGTTCCATGCGCATGATGGTGATGCCGGTGAGCTTGTTGCCGTCCATGATCGCCCGTTGAATCGGCGCGGCTCCCCGATAGAGCGGCAGTAGAGAACCGTGGACGTTGAACGGGCCGATGCGCGGGATATCCAGAACGGCCTGCGGCAGAATGAGACCATAGGCGGCGACGACCAGCACGTCGGGCCTGAAGGCCGCCAGCTCGGCGCGATCCTCCTCGGCCTTGAAGTTCAGGGGCTGACGTACGGGAATGCCCAGCTCCTGCGCAAGAACCTTGACCGCCGGGGGCTGGAGCTTGTGTCCGCGTCCGGCAGGTCTGTCCGGCTGGCAATAGGCTGCAACGATCTGACAGCCCTGCCAGGCCGCGAGGTGACGCAGCACCGCTGCGGCAAAGTCCGGCGTGCCCATGAAGACGATACGGAGAGGAGACTGTTCGCTGCTCATGCCTATCTCACCTGACTCTGGCGGGTTCCCTTTTTCAGCTTCATTTCGAACATGCTGCGTTTCAGGCGGCTGATGCGGTCGATGAACAGCTTGCCGTCCAGATGGTCGACCTCATGCTGGAGGCAGACGGCGAGCAGGCCTTCCGCCTCCCGGTGAACGGGGTTGCCGTCGAGATCTTCGGCGTCAAGAATTACCTTGGCGTAACGCTTGACGTTCGCCCTGTATCCCGTGACGGAGAGACAGCCTTCCTCGCCCACGACCGTGCCTTCTTCCGGGACGGGAGTCAGCCGTGGGTTGACGAGCACCAGAAGATCTTCACGTTTTTCCGGACCGGAAACGTCGATGACGACGAGACGGATCTGCCTGCCCACCTGGGGGGCTGCCAGACCAATGCCGTCGGCATCGTACATCATGGGGATCATTTCCCTGACGAGTTCGCGGATGTCTTCGGTGATTTCGGTGACGGGAGCGCTTTTCCGAGCGAGGAGCGGATTGGGATAGGTAAGTATTTTCAAAGGCATTTGATAGTCTCGTATTCAGGTTGGCATTTCGGGGCAAAACGGGTAGGAAAAGAAGGATACGATTAATCCTTCTCAACTAGCAATACCCCGTCCTGTCTGGAAAGTACAGGTCGCGCCCCGCGCGGTCCGGGCGCCGGATGGATTTTTTTGCCCATGACCTATGCATCCTTGCCTTTTTCCCCCGGCGCGCCGTGGCTCGCACCGCTGGCCGGCTGGTCGGACCTGCCCTTCCGGCTGTTGTGCCGCGAATCAGGCGCCGCTGTTTGCTGCACCGAGATGATCAGCGCCAAGGGACTGATTTACGGAAGCCCCGGCACGGCGGAATTGCTGGCGACCTCGCCGCAGGACGCGCCGCTCGTGGCGCAGCTGTTCGGTGCCGAAGCCTCCTTCATGGAAGAAGCCGTACGCAGGTTGCGGGAACTGGGGTTTCGGTGGTTTGACTGCAATATGGGCTGTTCCGTGCCCAAGGTGACACGCACCGGCGCGGGAGCCGCCATGTGTCGGAATATCGACAACGCTCTGCAGGTGGGCGAGGCTCTGATCCGCGCCGCCGGAAGAGGGCAGGTGGGATTCAAGCTCCGGCTCGGCTGGGATGACGCGGGGCCGGATGCGGAAACGTGGCGGATTCTCGGTCCGGCGCTGGCCGAACTTGGAGCGGGGTGGCTGACCCTGCATCCGCGGACAGCGAAGCAGGGCTTTTCCGGCACGGCGCGCCATCAGGTTCTGAAGGAACTGAAGGCTCTTGTCGCCGTGCCCGTCGTGGCCAGCGGAGACCTTATGCGTGCGGAGGACGGCGTCCGCTGCATCAGGGAGACGGGGGTGGACACCGTCATGTATGCCCGGGGCGCGTTGCGCGATCCCGGCATTTTCGCCGCGCACAAGGCCCTCTGGGAGGGAAAAAGGCCGGAAGAGGCCGACGTCTCCGCGCTTCTCGCCCGCATCCGGCACCATGCCCGGCTGGCCCGGGCGCTGACGCCGGATCGTGCGGCGCTGCTCAAGATGCGTACCATCGTGCCCCGTTATGTGCATGATGTGGAGGGCGTGAAGCAGTTGCGGCTGGATGTGATCGCTTGCCGCGACTGGGATGATTTCGAGGCGGCTCTGCAACGCTTTGCAGCCACGCACGGGGCAGTCTGACCGGGCTTTTCTTTTGCGCGGGTCCCGGTTTCGCGACGAATCCGGCTGCGGCCCATGTCCGGAGCGTGCCGGATCATGGTCGCGCATGCCGGAGACACGTCACTCAGACTGTTTCCCACGGCAGGATGGCCCCGCCACGGAGGAGTCGTTCCGTCACGGGAAGGACCGGCAGTCCCACGATAGTGCTCCATTGGCCGCTGATGCGGCTGATCAGAAAGGCGCCCTTGCCCTGCACGGCATAGGCCCCAGCCTTGTCCATGCTTTCTCCCGTGGCGACGTAGGCGCGCAGAATTGCTTCCGGCCATGGGGCGAAGGTCACCGTCGCCTCATCCTGAAAGCATTCGACCCGTCGGGCATTTCCGTCCGGCCAGAGAAGGCAGCAGCCCGTATGGACCGTATGCTCCCGGCCAGCGAGGCGCAGGAGCATGCCCAGAGCCTGTTCCGGGGATGCCGGCTTGCCGAGAATGACCGGGCCTTCCGTTTCATGCAGGACCACGATGGTGTCCGAACCAAGAACCACCGCGCCGTTCCCTGGCCGGAGTCCGTCAAGTTCCTTTGCGGCGGCTTCGGCCTTGGCTCTTGCCGCGCGCATGACGTATGTCTCTGGATCGTCGTTGCGTCCGGGAGCCGGTTCCGCTCCGCTTGCGGTTCTGACGGTGAAGTCGATGCCCAGCTCGCCGAGCAGTTCCTTGCGGCGGGGAGACGCCGAGGCCAGAACAAGGGGCATCGCGGCCCGAAACGTACCGTGTAGTGTGCCAGTCATATTCGTTTCTCCTGTCTTTTGCGGAAGAGATGGCCTTCCGGCTGCAGGCCGTTTGAAGCTGTTGTCCTTCTCCGGCCGATCCGGCGGGATCGGCAGTGTATACTACTGGAAAAAGAAGCGCGAAGAGGATAGCTTCTGCCTGTGTTCCCCTTGCCGGAAACACAGGAAGGAGCCGTATGCCGAACCATCGCAAGACTTCGCCCCGCCTCGCCCAGATGCTGGAGCTGTTTTCCAGAAACGAGGACTGGGTCATCGTAATCAACGCCGATCCGGACGCTCTGGCTTCCGCATTGGCTCTCAAGCGGATTATGGCGCGCCGCGTGGGCAAGGTGATCATTGCGCATATCAACGAAATTTCCCGGCCCGACAATCTGGCCATGATCCGCTATCTGCGCATTCCTCTGACACCGTGGTCCGAGTCCCTTCTGGAACGGTATCACCGTTTTGCCGTAGTGGACTCCCAGCCGCATCATAACGCGGCCTTCGCCGGGATTCCCTTTTCCATCGTCATCGACCACCATCCTCTCGTTCCGGAACATCCGGTGGAGGCCGAGTTCGTGGATATCCTGCCGCAATACGGAGCGGTCAGTTCTCGAATGACGGAATACCTGCGCGCCCTGCGCATGCGTCCGGGCATCCGGCTGGCCACGGCTCTCCAATACGGCATTCGCACGGATACCGCTACCTTTACCCGCAAGAGTTCGGACGCCGACATGCGGGCCTTCCAGCAGCTTTCCTCTCATGCGGACAACGCGTTGCTTACCCGGATCGTGCGCAGCGAATATCTGCCCGAATGGCTCAAGTATTTCGGTCGGGCGATCGTTTCCCTGCACCGGTGCCGGTCCGGTATGTACAGTTTTCTTGGCGAGGTGGATAACCCGGATATCCTTGTGGTCGTGGCGGATTTTTTTACTCGGGTACATGGTCTGCGCTGGATCGCCATCTGCGGCGTGTACCGGGAGACCGTCGTGGTCATTTTCCGGGGCGACGGCCAGAGCATCGATGTCGGAGCCTACGCCGCGCAGCGTCTCGATGCGCTGGGATCGGCTGGAGGACACAGGGCCATGGCCCGTGCCGAATTTCCGTTGTCCGCCGCGGAAGGGCGCAATGTCGAGGTTTTTGTGTATCGTCGTCTCGCCGACAGGCTGCCGAAGACAAGAAAGGACGCGCCGGTCGGACAGCCGTCGGCGGCGGAGGAAAATCCGGCACTGCCGGCTGTCGATGCGACCTCCGTTCCCGAACGGATGGATTCGGAAGGGACTACGGATTCCGGTACCCCCGCCGACAATGATCTGCCCGGCATGCAGACGCTTGGTGGCTGATGCGGCAAGGTTTCCGGAATTCCCCGGAAAGGAGGCTTCCTGGGATGCGCGTGCGGAAAAGGCGGGCGGTGGGAAGTCCCCCAGGGCGATTCTGTATTACGAGTGCAGAAAGTTCCTGATTCCGGTAAAGACCACCTGTGCGGCGATGGCGGCGAGCAGCAGGCCCGTGAGCTTGGCGAGGGCCGCGAGGCCCGTGCGGCCGAGCACGCGCTGCACATGGTCCGCCATAAGCAGCATGACCGTGATCAGGATGGAAGCCGTCAGCAAGGCTCCGGCTCCGGTAAGCCTGTGGGAAAGGTCCGTGGCGGAAGCGCCGAGGACCATCAGGGTGCCGATGCTTGCCGGTCCCATGCAGATGGGGATGGCGAGAGGAACGATGCTGATGTCTTCTTCCGGAGTATCGGCGGTATGATGTTCTTTGGGTTCTCCCATCAGGTTGACGGCGGTCAGAAAGAGCAGGGCGCCCGCTCCGATGCGGAAGGCGTCCAGCGTGAAGCCGAACACGCTGAAGATCGCGTCGCCGAAAAAATAGAGTACGGCGCCGATGACGAAGACTGCTGTTCCCGTGCGCAGCGCCGTCCGGCGCTTGCGTTTCCGTCCGTAGTTCTGGGTGCCGCCAAGGAAGGCGCTGAGGACGGCAGGCGGTGTGAGCAGGGCGAACAGCTTGATGACCGTACTGAAAAAATCTCCGACAAGGATGTCCATCGGGAAGTCTCCTGACAGGGGTTCTGCCGCTGGGGCGGAACCAGAGCATTACAGGGAAGCCCGTTTTCTTCAAGAAGATTATCCCCGTAGCGCGGGGCGACGTGAGGACGGCATGAATTCATATATCACCACATCTCTGTTCGATCTTTTCAAGGTCGGTCCCGGTCCTTCCAGCTCGCATACCATCGGGCCGATGAAGGCGGGACATCATTTTTCGAGCGAGTGCGCCGGTCTTCCCCGTGATCTGCTTGTCCGGGCCGCGCGCGTCCGGGTGAGGCTTTTCGGTTCGCTCAGCGCCACGGGGGACGGGCATGGAACCGATGCGGCCGTTTTGGCCGGCGTGCTGGGAACTTCCCCGGAGAACTGCCCGTCGGGTCTGCTCGAATCTCTGTCTGCCGATCCGGAAAAGGAACATGCCGTGGATTTTGGCGAGGGGCGAGCCGTCATGCGGTTGAAGGATGTGGAACATGCTGCTGTACTTCATGATTTTCCCTACAGCAACACCCTGGTCGCCGAGTTGCTCGATGCGGAAGGACATGTGCTGCATGAGAAGGAATATTACTCGGTGGGCGGCGGGTTCATTCAGTGGAAAGGCTGGGAACCGCCCGTACTGGGCGACCCTGTGCACAAATATCGAAACATGACGGAACTGCGTGGTATTGTTCGTGAAAAGGGTCTAAACCTTTACGAGATCATTCTCGACAACGAAACGGCCGTCACCGGACTTCCGCGAACCAGAATCATCAGTGAACTGAATACCATTCTCGACCGCATGGAGGAGAGCGTCCGTCGGGGGCTGGACAGCGATGGGCTTTTGCCCGGTCCGCTGAAAGTCAGTCGCAAGGCTGCGATGCTCCGGGAGCGCGCCGCCCGTCTTCCTGCAGGACCCGACAGGTTCCTGACCCTGCTGAATGCGTATGCTTTCGCCACAGCCGAGGAAAATGCGGCCGGAGGGGTCATCGTGACCGCCCCTACCTGCGGGGCGGCCGGAGTCATGCCAGCCATTGTGTACGCCATGCGCCATGATCTTTTCATCGGAGACCGCGCCATCCGGGAAGGCTTTCTGGCCGCTGCGGCCGTGGGATTCATTGCCAAGCACAACGCGAGCATCGCCGGGGCCGAGGTGGGATGCCAGGGGGAAGTCGGCGTGGCCTCGGCCATGGCCGCCGCCATGCTGGCGGATGCCCGGGGAAATCGGTCGCGGTATACGGAAAACGCCGCCGAGGTGGCGCTGGAACATCATCTCGGCATTACCTGCGATCCCGTACAGGGATATGTGCAGATTCCCTGCATCGAGCGCAATGCCATGGGCGCGGTCAAGGCCTACAACGCCGCGGTGATCACAACGGGCACCGATCCCTACGCGCAGAAGGTTTCGCTGGATGCGGCCATTGCGGCCATGGCCGAAACCGGGCGGGAAATGAGCTGTAAATTCAAGGAGACGTCGCTGGGAGGGCTTGCCGTAAGCATGGTTGCCTGTTGACAGTACGGAGGTTCGGAGGTATTTATTTCCCCTTTGCACACTGCTACCTGTCGGGTTTTTTTCTTTCTCTGGACAAATACGTCTCCGGGCTTATAGTTGTGAGACTGGAGAGGAAGGCCCGTCCCTTTGGAGGCTGCACTTATGGCACGCATCACTGTTGAAGACTGCCAGGAACGCGTCGGCAACCGTTTTCTTCTTGTACAGATGGCTATCAAGCGGGTGCGCCAGTTCCGTGAAGGCTATGAGCCTCTGGTTGAATCCCGCAACAAGGAAATCGTGACGGCGTTGCGCGAAATCGCCGCCGGCAAGGTTTTTCCCGAAGACATGAGCCATTATACCTTCCCTGCCACCGAATCCAAACCCGATCAGGACGACTAGTCTTTCGTTCTGTTCCAACCCCCCTTGAATCCGCCATGGCTCAACGTGATTATTATGAAGTTCTCGGTGTGGCCCGCGATGCGTCGGAAGACGAGATCAAGCGGGCCTACCGCAAACTGGCCCTTCAGAACCACCCCGACCATAACCCCGGCGATGCCGAGGCCGAACAGCGCTTCAAGGAAGCCGCCGAAGCCTACGAGGTTCTTCGGGATCCCGAGAAGCGTGCCCGTTACGACCAGTTCGGCCACGCCGGAACCGGCAACGATTTTCAGGGATTCGGATCGGCCGAGGATATTTTCGCCCATTTCGGCGACATATTCGGCGACATGTTCGGGTTCAGCATGGGTGGTTCGCGGCGTAGCGGTCCCCGCCCTGCGGCGGGCGCCGATCTGCGTTACAATTTGAAGATATCCTTCGTGCAGGCCGCGCGAGGAGACGAAATTTCGTTGACTATTCCCCGGCAGGTTCCTTGCGGAGACTGCAAGGGGTCCGGAGCCGCTCCGGGGTCTTCCCGCGAAACCTGCCGCCAGTGCGGCGGTTCTGGACAGGTACGCAATTCTCAGGGATTTTTCCAGTTCGTCGTGCCCTGTCCGACCTGTCACGGTGAAGGCTACGTCATTCCGAAGCCCTGTCCGCGCTGTCGCGGCAAGGGAACCGTCCAGCAAATGCGGGAACTTTCCGTACGCGTGCCTGCCGGAGTGGATACGGGTATGCGTCTGCGTCTGCGCGGCGAAGGCGAGGCCGGAAGCAACGGAGGTCCCAACGGGGATCTGTACGTCTTCATCGAGGTTGAGGACGACAAGACCTTTGAACGTCAGGGACAGGATCTTGTCTTGAGTCGCAAGATTTCCTTCGTGCAGGCCGCGCTGGGATGTACGCTGGAAGTTCCCGGCCTTGACGGGCCTCTTGAACTCAAGATCGCCAGAGGGACGCAGAGTGGTACGGTGCTCCGTCTGCCCGGCAAGGGTTTGCCGTATGTGGGACAGAAACGTACGGGCGACCTGCTGGTGGAGATCATTGTCGTGACTCCGACGAATCTTTCAGGCCGTCAGGAGGAGCTGTTGCGCGAGTTTGAGGCCAGTGCCGACGACTCGATTTCCGAAAAGATCCTGAAGGGCGTCGAGAATCTGCTCGGCGGCAAGGGCAAAAAGAAAAAGAAATGATCGCCTGAAAAGGCGGATGCACAAAAAAACGCCGGTTCTCCGTGGAACCGGCGTTTTTTAGGTTTCAGCCGTTGAGCGGCGCAGGCGCGAAACAAAAAAGCACCCGCAAAGCGGGTGGTTGTGATGAAAATCGGGATGACCGGCTGAAAGGGCGTGTTTCCGCAGCTCCCGGAACTCAGCAGTTCGCAGCACGCAGCGTTTCTTCGACCATGTCCAGCGTGAGCGCGTCGGCGCGTTCCATACCGGCCAGAGAGCGGACGGCGAGCATGAGCATTTCCAGATTAAGGGTCATTTTTGTTCGTCCGTCGTTGATAGTGCAGGATTCGCCCGAGAGGGAGACGCGGTAGGCGCGGCGGCTGCGTTCCTGCCCCTGCCCCGTGACGATGGAATAGACGTGCTCTCCGGATTCTTCGATATACAGCTTTTGACGGGTCAGAGTCCCGGTTTCCTCGTCATACCAGGAGCCGCCGGCGAAGGGCCTGCCGGAAAAGTTCATTTCGGCCCCGTTGTCCAGGTTCAGGGAAACACGGGTCAGGTTCATTTTGGGGGCGTTGTTGCTCATCGTGGGTCCTTGCAGAAAAGATTCCTGAATATCGACGGTCAGCCGTCACGTATCTGTTTGCCCGGAAATCCGGCGGGAGAGGTCGGAAGCCCCGGTTTCCGATCCCGGCGGGCGTTTCGACGAACGCGAATCCGGCTTTGAAGCACGGGCGGCGTTCGGCGGAAGATTTTGGGATGCACATCATTTCGGATAGCACCCGTGCTTCCCGGCTGTCAATGTGAAGGGAGACAGGCCGGTTATTTTTTCGTCTCGGCGGGCTGAAGAGTCAGCAGCGTGATTTCCGAAGGACAGAACAGGCGCAGGGGCATGCCGCCCCAGAGACCGGTTCCCCGACTTACGTAGAGGCGCATGTCGTCGACGACGTATGTCCCGGCGACATAGCCCTCATTGAAGCGGGCCGCTATGGGGGCCAGAGGCAGGAGTTGCCCCCCGTGGGTATGCCCTGAAAGCTGGATATCGGCGCCGGCTCTGGCACCGGCCCGGGCGAGGCGGGGATTGTGGGCCAGCAGCAGGGTTGTTCCGATGGCTCCGGACAGCGCCTTTGTCAGGTTCGGCGCTTCCAGTCCCATGTTGCGGGCCGCCGGATCGGTTATGCCGGCCACGGTCAACATCGCGCTTTCTGTTCCGGAGCGGGAGAGAATGTGCAGCCCGATGTTGTCGTTGACGAGCACGGTCAGCCCCATGCGGCGCAGAAAGGCGATCCACTGCGTTGCGCTGGAGTAGTATTCATGGTTTCCCGGAACCACGTAGACGCCGTAACGGGCCTTGAGATCGGCCAGCGGCGCGATGTCGCGTTTCCGCGATGCCGGATAGCCGTCGACGAGGTCTCCCGTGACGGTCGTGATGTCCGGGTGCAGGGCGTTGGTCTTGTGTACGACTTCCGCGAGCCAGCGTTCTCCGAACGTGGGGCCGATATGCAGGTCCGAAAGCTGGGCTATGCGCAGTCCTGCGAGGGCGGGCGGGAGATTGGGGACGTAAAGGTCGACTTCGCGCACGTCGGGAACTCTCAGGGCGGACCATACGGAAAAGACGGCCAGCAACGCGGCGGCGGCCGTCAGACCGAGCTGGCCGGAGCGGCCGGAGCGGTCGCGCCTGCGGCGGATGACGAAGCGCAGGAGCCGCCATATGTCGCGAAGCAGCGCCAGCAGGAACAGCATGATGACGAAGGCGTTCAGCGTTCCGGAAATGACGGCAGCGGGAAAGCTCATGTTGTAGGCACTCATGGAGCCGTAGAAGAGCCTGACAAGGTACAGCTTTTCGGCGCAGGCGAAAATCAGAAGGGATGCCAGAATCTTCAGCGGCCAGAACAGCCGCGCGGGCAGCACGACGCGGAGGATTACGTACAGGCCGACAAGGCCCGACACTAGCGTAAGCAGATGCATGCGGATTCAGTCTCTTTCTGGGACGGAAGGTTCGCCGGAGCATCGAAACCGTTCCGCTCGGTTCCGATCGGCCTCGGGGGTGATCTGGAAAGGAGCCGGCGCCCGGGCCATTTCAGGGGTGCTTGTCGGCTTGATCGACATCAGCGCCTGCCGCGGGAAGTCAGCGTCGCGCCGAGGGAGGCGGCGATGATGCAGGCAAGCGCCAGCCATTGGCCGAGGGTGAGCGCCTCGTGCAGGAAGATAAGGCCGGACAGGGCGGCAAGGGCCGGTTCCATGCTCATGAGAATGCCGAAAGTCTGGGCAGGCAGGTTTTTGAGCGCATGGATTTCCAGAGCGTAGGGCAGAGCCGAGGAGAAGATGCCGAGCACCACGGCCAGAGGCAGGACGGAGGGGGCGAACATGGCGACGCCCGCAGAGAAGATGCCGAAGGGAAAGATGAAACAGGCTCCCACCAGCATGCCCAGAGCCACGGAGGCAGCGCTGTCGCCGCTGTTTCCGGCCTTTTTCCCGAAAACGATGTACAGTCCCCAGCAGCATCCCGCGCAAAGGGCGAAAAGCGCACCGGCCGGATCAATATCATTTGCAGCGCGCAGGGGCAGAAGCAGATAAAGTCCTGCTGCCGCCAGAATGATCCATAAAAAGTCCGTGATCCGTCGGGAGGAGAGCAGGGCCACGGCCATGGGCCCCGTGAACTCCAGCCCCACGGCCACGCCCAGAGGAATACGGCTGATGGCCTGATAGAAACACATGTTCATGCATCCCGTGGACAGACCGTACAGGACGATGGGTTTCCATGCCTGCCGGGTGATCTTTCTGCGCCACGGGCGCACGACCACAAGCAGGATGACGGCGGAGACCATGAGTCGCAGGGCCGTGGTGCCTTCCGGACCCACAAGCGGGAAAATTGTTTTGGCCAGAGAGGCGCTGCACTGGATGGAAATCATGGAGACGAGCAGCAGGCAGAGCGAACTGTAAGGCGAGGATGCGGACAGTTTCATGACGTTTTGGGGGAGGCTTTCGTCTCGGGTTGAGGCGTGTTGAATCCGGAGGAAACGAAAGGCGGAAGGGGAAGAGCTGTCGCCCTTCCCCTTCCCGTTGTTTACATGACGTCGCGGAAGCGTTGCTGAAGCGCCGTGAGCTTGGCGCGGGCGTCGGCCAGTTCGGCGACGCGGTCGCGCTCGCGCTGGACGATTTCGGCTGGTGCGCGGCTGACGAAGCCCTCATTGGCGAGTTTCTGGTTCAGTCCGCCCATTTCCTTGTCGATCTTGCCAAGTTCCTTTTCAAGGCGGGCCAGTTCAGCGGCGAAATCCACCGCGCCGGACAGATGCACAATGACTTCGCAGCCCTGCGTCACATGGCTGGCGGAAGCCTTGGGCGCTTCGCCCCCGGCGTCGATGACGAGTTCGCCGAGTCGGGCCAGCGTCACGATGACCTCGCGGTTCGCCTCAAGGATGGCCTTCTGCTCGTCGTCCACGGGACGCAGCAGCACAGTGAGCCGGTAGGAGGGCGCGATGTTCAGTTCGGCGCGAATGGTCCGGATCATGCTGATGACGGACTGTACGAACTCCATCTGTTCCGAGGCTCTGGGGTTGAGGCAGGCAGGACGGAGTTCGGGCATGGGCTGTACGGCAAGGTCGGATCCGGCGCCGCCGGGAAGGGCCTGCCAGATTTCTGCCGTCACGAACGGCATGATCGGGTGCATGAGAATCAGGAATTCGCGCAGGGCGGTCCACAGCACATACTGAGCCTCGACCTTGCGAGAGCCTTCCTCGCGCATGTCGGGCTTGATGAGTTCCAGATACCAGTCACAGAACTCGTTCCACAGGAACTTGTACAGCGTCTGGGCCGCATCATTGAAGCGGTAGGCTTCGATGGCCTCGTCCACGTCCTTCTTGACTTCTTCAAGACGGTGGAGGAGCCACTGGTGATGCAGACCGTGCACTGCGGCGAGATCGACGGGGGCGGGCGTCTCTTCCGGCAGATTCATGAGCGCGAAGCGGGACGCGTTCCACAGCTTGTTGACAAAATGACGATAGCCCTCGATGCGCTCCTCGGACAGACGGATGTCGCGGCCCATGGCGGCGAACGCCGTGAGCGTGAAGCGCAGAGCGTCCGTCCCGTATTTTTCGATCATCACCAGCGGATCAATGACGTTGCCGGTGGACTTGGACATCTTGCGGCCCTCGGCGTCGCGGACGAGGGCGTGCAGATAGACGTGCCGGAAGGGCACCTCATCCATGAAATGCAGCCCCATCATCATCATGCGGGCCACCCAGAAGAACAGAATGTCGAACCCGGTGACCAGCACGGCCGTGGGATAGAACATTTCGAGTTCCCGGGTCTTTTCCGGCCAGCCGAGCGTGCTGAACGGCCACAGGGCGGAGGAGAACCAGGTGTCGAGGACATCGGACTCCTGTTCAAGCTCCGTGGAGCCGCAATCCGGGCAGACGGCGGGGTCGTTCTCCTCCACGATCAGCTTGCCGCAGTGCTGGCAGGTCCACGCGGGAATCCGGTGTCCCCACCATATCTGGCGGCTGATGCACCAGTCGCGAATGTTGTCCAGCCAGTTGTAATAGGTCTTCGTCCAGTTCTCGGGGAAGATCTGCGTCATTTCTGGCACGGCGGCGCGGGCGCGGGGCGCCAGCTTGGTGGAAGCTACGAACCACTGTTCGGACATGTGGGGTTCCACGACGGTCTTGCAGCGGTAGCAATGGCCGACGCTGTGATCGAGATCCTCGATCTTCAGGAGCTGCCCCGAAGCCTGAAGGTCGGCCACGATGCGCTTGCGGCATTCTTCCTTGGTCAGCCCCGCGTAGGGACCGGCCTCGGCGGTCATGACGCCGTTTTCATCAATGCACTGGATGAATTCGAGGTGATGGCGCTCGCCGAGCGTCCAGTCGTTGGGGTCATGGCAGGGCGTGACCTTGAGCGCGCCGGTGCCGAACTCCCGGTCCACATAGCGGTCGGCGAACAGGGGGACGGTGCGTCCGATCACCGGGACGACGACCTTCTTGCCGATGAGGCCCGCGTAACGCTCGTCCTCGGGATGCACGCAGACTCCCGTATCCGCCATGATCGTCTCGGGACGGGTCGTGGCGATGACCACGGAACCGCTTCCGTCCTCGAAGTCGTAACGGACGTGATAGAGGTGCCCCTTTTCGGGAATATGATCCACTTCGTCATCGGCAAGCGCGGTGTGGCAGCGGCTGCACCAGTTGATGATGTACTTGCCCTTGTAGATGTAGCCCTGCTTGTAGAGTTCCACGAACACCTTGCGCACGGCCCTGGACAGTCCCTCGTCCATGGTAAAGCGTTCCCGCGTCCAGTCCACGGAGTCGCCCAGCATGCGGATCTGATTCAGAATGCGGTGTCCGTAGTCTTCGCGCCACTCCCACACGCGCTCGACGAACTTTTCGCGGCCGAGGTCATGGCGGGTCTTGCCTTCCCTGGCCAGAGCGCGTTCGACCACGTTCTGCGTGGCGATGCCGGCGTGGTCGGTTCCCACGACCCACAGTACTTTTTTGCCCTTTTGCCGGGCATGACGGCAGAGCACGTCGATGAGGGTGTGATTCAGGGCATGCCCGATATGCAGGGCCCCGGTGACGTTCGGCGGCGGAATGACGATGCAGAAAGGCTCGCCGGGACCGTCGAGGTCGGGCGTAAAGGTCTTGTTCTTCTCCCAATGCTCACGCCAGTGGTCTTCCACGGCATGGGGTTCATACCCTTTGGGCAGTGCGTTTTCGGACATGAAAAGTGCTCCAGTGGAATGATTTCCGCGCGGTCGCCCCTGATTGCGCGCATCGGAACGTCACGATCGGCGTCTTGCGGATTTCTCTTGTTGTCATCGGCGTCCGGTTGTTCTATGCAGAAGGAACCATGACTCGAATCGCCATCTTTTGGGACGCCTCCCAGCTCTGGGGCCTGCTCGTGTGGCGGGCCGCCGAAGCTCTCGGACTTCCATACCGTTTGGTCAAAGCCCAAGAAATAGCCCAGGGAACGCTTTCTGACAAGACTTCTCTCCTGATCGTCCCCGGGGGGACGGCCCGTCACAAGTCCGCGGCTCTGGGGGAAGCGGGGCGGCTCGCCGTCCGTGACTGGGTGCGGTCCGGAGGCCGTTACCTCGGCTTTTGCGGCGGCGCCGGGCTGGGGCTTTCCGACGGTGGCAATCCCGTGCGTACGGCAGAGACCGGCACCGGACTGGGGCTTTGCCCGTGGCACAGGGCGGAGATCTCCGAATGGATCCAGCACTTCGTTTCCGGCCATGTGCGGGTCCGGCTCGCAGCCGGCCATCCTCTGGTTCCCGAAAGCCTCGCCGGCGGAAGCGCGGACATTCCCATCTGGTGGCCGGGGCGTTTCGCCGCTCCGGGGGACAGACCTCCAGAGGCCGACGGCGTCTCCGTACTTGCCCGCTATGCGGGGGGGGATCCCCGGACCTGCCCGCCGGATCTGTGCGTCGCCGACCTGCCTCTGTCGAGCCTTTCCCCCGAAGTGCTGGAGCAGTGGAAGGAGCTGCACGGCGTATCGCTGGTCCCCGAATTCCTCGGGGGGCATCCCTGCGTTCTGCACGGTTCCTTTGGAAAGGGTTCCTATACGCTGAGCTACAGCCATCTGGAGACGCCGGGTTCGACGGACGCCAATCGCTGGTTCGCTCATCTCGTGCATCTGTTGTCGGGCGTCGCGCCGAGAGGGGATGTCGTCCCCGACTGGAGTCCTGTCGACATGCCCGTGCACTGGGCCGATCCTGTTCTGCTGGAAGCACGGGACGGAGTGCGGAAACTGATCGAGCTTGGACTGGCCCACGGTTTGCTGTTCAAGCGTGCTCCATGGCTGACAGGCTGGCGCGCGCGAGTGCCCGGAGCGGGGCTGAATACGTTGCTTATGGCGTTGTGCGTGCTGGTCGGGACGGAGCGGACCGAAGCCGGAGACGCATTCTGGCGGACCCGGCGGACCCGGTTTGCCGAGGATTTCTCCCTGTTCCGGCAGGGTGTGGAGAGTCTGCTGCTTGGGCAGCGGCTGGCGACGATCATGCCGGAGGCTGTGCCCCGGTCCGTGCTGGACGGACAGCGGACGGCCCTGTTCGGTTCGGCCATGCAGGGCGGGGGGCTGTACAAGGCGTTGCTGGATGTCGCGGACGCCCTGTTGTTTTTCAATCTCGGGACGTCGAGTCCCGGAGGCGATGAGTAAGCGAGCTTCCCATGCGTTTTCTTTCTGAAGGACCGCGCATTCTTTTTTTCAGCGGCGGCACGGCGCTGGCTCCCGTGGCCGCTGCCCTGACCCGGCATACGCGCAACGCCGTGCATGTAATCACCACCTTTGATTCCGGGGGAAGTTCCGCCGAGCTGCGGCGCGTCTTCAGCATGCCCGCCGTCGGCGATGTCCGGGCGCGCATTCTCGCTCTGGCGGATTCGGGACTGCCGGGACATGCCGAGATAACGGCCCTGTTCGCCTATCGGCTGCCTTTGGAGGCCGGAGATGCCGAGCTGCGCCGGGAACTGACCTCGCTTGCCGCCGGAATTCACCCTCTGGCCGTCGCCGTGCCCCGGCCCCTGCGCGACACCGCCGTGCGGCATCTGTCAGCCTTTTGCGAGATGATGCCCGAGACCATGAATCTTGCCGGAGCCAGCATCGGCAATCTCGCGCTCACCGCCGGGTATATGGAACACGCCCGGCAGCTTGAGCCTGTCGCCACGCTGTTTTCGCGGCTGGTTCACGCCAGGGGAGTGGTGAAGCCCGTGGTCAATGCCTGTGCGCATCTGTGCGTGGAGCTGGAAAACGGGGACGTCATCGTGGGGCAGCACCGGTTTACAGGCAAGACGGCTTCCGCCATTGCCTCGCCTATCCGAAGACTCTGGCTGAGCGGCTCGCTGGACGATCCCCGGCCGGTCAGCGTCGGAATTCGGCCCCGTCTGGAAGAAGTCATCCGGTCCGCGGATCTGATCTGCTATCCCGTGGGGAGTTTTTTTTCCTCGGTCATGGCCAATCTGCTGCCAGAGGGGGTGAGCAGAGCCGTACGCGCGGCCGCATGTCCGAGGGTGTTCATTCCCAATTTGGGCAATGACCCGGAACTGTTCGGCCTGTCCGTTCAGGATCAGGTGGCCTATCTGCTGCGTCTTGCCGGTGCGGAGGATGAGCCGGCGCGCGCCCTGAACTGGCTGCTCGTGGATTCCGACGACGGGCGCTACCCTGGAGGCATTCCGGACTTCTGGCTGCGGAAGCACGGCATCCGGGTGCGCCGGACCGATCTGGTAGTGCGGCCCCCCTATCTGGACGCGGACAGAGTCTGCCGTGAACTGATGCTGCTGGCCGGTCGGCGGCCTTAGCCGTGCGCTGACTGGGCGGCATGTCCCCTTTCGCATGGAGAGGAGAAACCTCTCCGGCAGGACCGTTGTAGCCGTACCGAAGCGTTTCGGCTATGTGTTTTTTTAAGAAAGTCTTTAACCGCATCCCGCATGGTTGGGAGAACCCATGAGCGCCGTCCTGCCCCGCCTCAAATCTCTGTTCCCCTGTCTGGGGCTTGGCGCTGCGCTTACCGGGGCGGTTCTTCTGCTGTTTGTCATGCAGCCTTCCTTTCTGCTGCGGCTCGATCTTCTGCTGTATGACCTGTATCTGCCCCGTCTTGCCGTTTCCTCCTCCCCCTCGCCGATAGTCATTGTGGATATTGACGAACCGTCCTTAAGGAAGCACGGCCAGTGGCCGTGGCCCCGTTATCGCCTTGCCCTGCTTGTCGAACGTCTTGTGCAGGCCGGGGCCAGCGTGGTCGGACTGGACATCGTGCTCTCCGAGCCGGATCGGACTTCCCCGGATCGTCTGCTGCGTTCGCTGCGCGAGGATTTCGGCTTGCGGGCCGATCTGCAGGGCGTGCCCGAGGCCCTGTTCGACAATGATGTTCTGCTCGCCCGTTCCGTAGCCGGGCTTCCCGTCGTCTTCGGGGGGTATGTGCGGTTCGACGGCGTCGCTTCCACACGCCTTCCCTCTCCCGTGTCCGTGGTCGAACGGCGCAGGCCGGGGGCTCTCCCCGCGCTGGATGGCGTCGGGGCCGGAACAGGCATGCTCGCTCCCGTTCCCGAACTGGCCTCCGTGCCGGTGGGATTCTTCAACATGGGGCCGGATCCGGACGGTACGGTCCGGCGGGTTCCGTTGCTTTTGCGCGTGGGCGATGCGCCGTATGCCGGACTTGGTCTGCGCATGCTCATGACCGCAATCGGAGCGAAAACACTGCGTCTGACCTCGGGACCCGACGGTCTGGAACGCATCGGAGCAGGGCGAATCGCTTTTCCTGTGGGGCCTGATGCCGTCATGCCCGTTCCTTTCCGCGGACCTGCGCATTCGTTTCCCTATCTCCGGGCCGGGGATGTTCTGGACGGGCGTTTCAATCCCGAAGAGGTGCGCGGGAGGATGGTGTTCGTGGGCGCGTCCGCGACGGGGCTTGAGGATTTGCGGCATACGCCGACGGACAGGGCCATGCCGGGAGTCGAGGTGCATGCCACGGTGGTGGATGCGCTGCTGCAGGGGCGTTCTCTTGTCGTGCCGCCGTGGAATACGGGGCTTCAGGCCGTGCTGATCGTGCTGCTGGGATGCGCGGGAAGCTTTTTGTTCGGACGTGCGCGCCCCCTGTCCGCGCTGGCGGGCGGCTGCCTTCTGCTGGCCGGTCTGTTCTGGGGGGCGGGGAAACTCTTTTCCGGCGGGGTGTTCGTCACGCCGCTCTGGGGCATGCTGACCGTTGCTGTGGAGGGCGTGGGGCTGACGGGGCTGCGCTTCTGGCGGGCCGAGCGGGACAAGAAACGGCTTCGCGGCGTATTCAGCCGGTATGTATCGCCCGAGGTGGTCTCCCGCATCGTGGACAGGGGCAATGCCGTGCTGCGCGGCGAAGAGCGGGAGCTGACCGTCATGTTCACGGATCTGCGCGGCTTTACGGCCCTGTCCGAAAGGCTCTACCCCGATCAGGTCGTTTCGCTGCTCAACCATTATTTTACGCCCATGACGATGCTGGTGCGCAATTCCGGGGGAACGCTGGACAAGTTCATCGGCGATGCGCTCATGGCGTTCTGGAATGCCCCGCTGGACGTTCCGGAGCATCCCCGCCGGGCTGTGGAAACCTTCTTTGCCATGAAGGAGCGGCTGGCCAGACTGAACAGGGAACTGGAGCGCGATTTCGGTTTCAGTCTGCGCATGGGGGCCGGACTGCACACGGGGGCGGCCTATGTGGGAAACATGGGCAGTTCCGTGCTGACCAGCTACACGGCGCTCGGCGATACGGTCAATCTGGCCTCAAGGCTGGAGAGTCTGTGCCCGCGTTTCGGCGTGGATCTGGTTATGAGCAGAGAAACGGCGCTGCGTTGCGGCAGCGGTTTCGTGACGATCCGTCTGGCCAGCGTGCGGGTCAAGGGACGGCAAAGAGCGGAGACTGTCTTCACGGCGTTGCGTCCGGAAGAGGCGCTGGCCCGAAAACGTGAACTGGATCAGTACGCGGAGGCGCTGGCCCTTCATGACGCCGCGCTGGCCAGAGGCGATGCCGGTGAACTGGAACGGGCGGAAGAGGCGTTTCTGGCCCTGGCCGACGCTTGCCCCTTCATGCTGCTTTACGGGGAATACGCGGCTTTTTGCGCCGGCCTGAGAAAGACCGACCCGCGGGACTGGAACGGCGACTGGGAGCTGACGTACAAATGAACGGGAGCGAGTCATGAGGCTGCTTTTTCATGGAGTAAGGGGGTCGATTCCCGTGTCTTCGCCCGGGGTCGTCCGGTATGGGGGCAACACCACGTGCCTCGAAGTCCGTTCCGCATCCGGAGAGCTGCTGATAGTCGACGGCGGCACGGGGTTGCGTGGTCTGAATCTCGGCGGCGTCGATTCCTGCCGGATCCTGATTTCGCATCTGCACTGGGACCATGTTCAGGGCCTGCCGTTCTGGGCTCCTCTGTATCGTCGGAATATGAAAATAGAGCTTCTCGTTCCGGAGGGGGGAGGGGATCTGCTGGATCGGCTCATGGACGGGCGTATGTTTCCTGTACGCGTGCAGGATCTGCCCTCGCATGTCTGCGTGAGGGAATACAGGGCAGGGGACAGTCTTGTCGTCGGGAGCATGACCTGCGAGACTCTGGCCGTTCCTCATCCCGGCGGCGGAGTGGGGCTGCGGCTGCATGAAGACGGACGGATCATCGCCCTGAGCGGCGATTGCGAGCTGGGGGAAACCGGAACAGGGATCGCCGAACGCCTGTTTGAAGGAGCCGGCGTCGCCGTGGTGGATGGACAGTACACGCGCGAACAGGCCGCGGTCCGTTCCGGCTGGGGACACAGCGCTGCGGAGGCCTGGCTGCCGGCTGCCGGCGTCGCCGGCGTGCGGCGGCTCGTCGTCACGCACCATGATCCGGATGCCGACGATACAATGCTCGATATGCGTGAACACATGCTCAGAAAAGAAAGATTGCCCCTTTTCTTAAGTGTTTTCATGGCGTATGAGGGAATGGAATTGAGGGAAGGGGAATGACGGATCAGCATCGCATGGACTGGCTTGTCAGGGTCACCAGGGAGTTGTCCCGCTTTGACGACACGGGGGATATTCTGAACCGCATCTTGCTGGAGATGCGGGCGGAAACGTGCGCCGACGCCGGAACCATCTTTCTGGTCGAAGGCGGCGAACTGGTGTTTGCCTACACGCACAACGACACGCTGTTTCCTGTGGAAACCGCGCATAAATACGCCTATGCGGAAGCGAGGCTGCCTCTTTCCTCACAGTCCATAGCCGGCTGCTGCGCCGTTACGGGGCAGGTTATCCGCGTGGACGACGTCCGGCGGCTTCCGCCGGATGCCCCTTTCGAATTCAACGATTCCTTCGACCGGACCACGGGGTATCGTACCGTATCCGTTCTGGCCATGCCCCTGATGGGACGCGGCAACAATCTGCTCGGCGTGGTGCAGCTCATCAACAGCATGGGACCTGGCGGCCCCAGACCCTTTACGGACGACATGGAAAACTGGCTGGTTCTGCTCGGCGTGCAGGCCGTGGCCGCTCTTGAGCGCGGTTTTCTTGCCAGAGAGATGCTGCTTCGTCTTCAGAAGATGGCCGGGTTCAGCGATCCTCGTGAAACTGCGCCCCATGCTGAGCGGGTCGGGGCCATTGCCGCCGAGATTTACCAGCGCTGGGCGGAAATGCATGGAGTTCCTCTGGACGAGCGGCGGGCCTTCAGAGCCAGGCTGCGTCTGGCCGCCATGGTTCATGACATCGGCAAGATCGCAATCCCGCAGGAGATTTTGAAAAAACCGGGAAAACTTACGCCGGATGAATTCGAAATCATGAAGACCCACTGCATCGAGGGCGCTCGGATATTCGAACGCGGAGGCCCCGATCTTGGCGGCATGGCCCGGGACATCACGCTGCACCACCACCAGAGATGGGATGGCGGCGGCTATACGGGTTCCGCCGAGGTACCCTTGCTTGCCGGGGAAGCAATTCCGCTGGCCGCCCGGATCACCGCCGTGGCCGACGTCTTCGACGCGCTGGTGTCCTCTCGCTGCTACAAGGCGGCGTGGCCGTGGGAAAGGGCGATGACCGTCATCGGCGAGGAGGCTGGAACGCATTTTGACCCCGAGGTGGTTCAGGCTTTTATGGACGTCGATGAGCTTGTGCGGCGCATTTTTGGAATCTATCGGGATGCCGTCTGAACAGTTTTTCTGATGTGAGACGTATGGGGGGGAAGCATGAAGATGAGGCTGATGCAGGGACTTGTCCTGCTGATGATGGGAATGCTGGCCGCCGTGGCCGATGCCGCTCAGGAAAATGAGGCGGGCAGGATAATCGGCCTGTCGCCGCAGGCATGGGTCGAGCGAGGGGAGGCCCGCCTGCCCGCCGAACTCAGGATGCCCCTGTTCGTGACGGATGCGGTGCTGACGGATTCCACGGGGCGGGTGCAGATTCTGCTTGGGGACGATTCCACGATTTCGGCGGCTCCCGATACCTTTCTCCGACTGGATGAGTTCGTTTACGACGAGACCGGGGATGCCTCCTTTGCCATGCGCATGACCGGCGGGGTCGCCCGGATCGTCACTGGAGCCATTGTGAGGAAAAATCCCGAAGGCTTCAGGATAACCACACCGCAGGCCACCATCGGCATCCGGGGCACGGACTGCTCCATCATCGTCAGCGGCGATACAACGACGGTTGTGGCCAATAGAATAACTACCCGGGATATTCTGGTCATCAATAACGCCACGGGAGAGCGGACGTCTCTCGCCGCATCGGGCATGGCCGTGGATGTGGGACCCGCCGGCAACGTCCTGCGTCCCGCGACCGATGACGAACGGGCGACGGCCACGCAGGCCATGCGCCGGAACGATGATGCCATTTCCGTCACGGCCGCGGCTCTGCCGGGATCGTATGTCGGCATCCCCGGTTCCGGTGCGCTGCATCTTGAACAGGACGACGCTCCCCTCCCCGGAGTTGATCTGAAGGACCTGATGGCAAGCGTTTCCGGAGATCTTCCGGAAGACTTGCCCTTCGTCTATACGCCTGCGGACATTTCAGGAACATTCAGTGGAGACTTCGGGACGCGCGAGGTCAACTTTTTCCCGTTGCGAACGGGATCTTCCCCGATGAACGTCGAAGGTTCCTATTCCTTTTCCGTGAACCTGGGCAGCGGACAGGTTACTGGGGGAAAAATTGATATCGAGCAGGCTGGTGGCACTTTGCTGTTTAGTGCAAACGGATTAGGCGGCATGATCGGTTCCGATATGGGATTTGCAGCTTCAGGGAATGCGTTTGCCGGAACTTCCGGTGCGTTCGACGGGGTGACGTTGAATCCGTCCCTGACGGGCAGTTTCGATTCTTCGACCGGCGCTCTCAGCGATATCGACTGGGATGCGGGGATCAAAGCATATACATGGGCAGATCTTGATGGAAAAAATTTTACACAAGCTTCTTGTAAGCTGACTAATTTTACAATGCAGTTACTAGGTAATGCCGGGACATTTTCGGCAGATAGTTTCAGTTTTTCTGTGAATTTGGCTAGCGGAGGAATTACTAATGCAGAAATGCAGGTAACGATAGATGGAACCGCTTATACTCCCAGCAACGGAACGGGAAATATTGATTCCAGTGATAGGAATTTAAACTTTCATATTGGGAACTGGAATGATCTCGGGGGGCTTACTAGTGCTGAATTAACAGGAAAGTTTGATCCGTATACAGGAACGCCAGAAAATGTGGTTGGGACAGTAGGAAGATGACCCGTCGCTATCACTAATGTAAGATAATATAATAAAAATAATTTTGTTTGTTATTCGACAAACGGCTGGGAAGGACGTAATGGGGAAAGGGAAAGCGGGGGAATTTCTGACAGGGCCTTCAGTCCGGGGGCTGCTCTGCATGGCTGTTTTCATCGTGCTGGTGTCCGCATTCGGGGCAGATGCGGCCGGGCCGGGGCAGGACGTCGCCGTGGAGCAGGCCAAGACGCAGGCTGCGACGCTTTTGGAGGCCGGTCGTGTGGAGGAGGCCCACCGTCTTTATCTGAACCTTGTCCGTGAGGTTCCGGAAGATGATGAGGTCAATCTGGGACTCGCCCGTTCCGCGGACAGGCTCGGCGAATACAATCAGGCTGCGATCTTCATGGAACGGCTGGTGGACAAGTATCCCCGGAATCAGTCCCTGCGGCTGGAGCTGGTGAAGATTCACATCCGGGCGGGAAACCCGGAAGCCGCGAAACGGGAAATGGAACTGGCCCGGCGTTACGACCCTTCAGTCTCCGAAGAAACGGGCGATCTCGTCGTGGCCCGGCTGACGGAACAGCTCGCGCGCTGGCAGTTTTCCGGGCGCGTGTCGACCGGCCTTCAATACGACAGCAACGTGAATCAGGGACCGCAATCCCTGAACATGAGTCTTGGTCCCTGGAATCTTCAGCTTGATCCTTCAATTCGGGAAAAGGCGTCCTGGGGCGTGTACTTCTCGGCCTCTCTGAACGGAGGCTGGCGCATCGCTCCCGAAGGCGCGTGGTGGATCGTGGGCGATGCGGCTCTGTACCGCAAGGGTTCCTTTCGGGATATGCCCACCAACCGGGAGGTGGCGTGGGGCAGGGGCGCGCTCGGACTGCGGCGTATCGGCGCGACGACTCTGTTTGATTTGCGCGTGAAGACGGACGCCGTCGACTATATCGGAGACGATCAGGTGGCCCGCAGCAACGGTCCTGAACTGCAGTTCGTCTGGGCCGCTCTTCCCGGTCTGCATTTTCTGACCCGTGCCGCGCTTGAGCGGCGGGACTATCAGGAAACCAACGGAAGGCAGGGCTGGTACTGGTGGGCCGGAGAATATCTGCGCATTCTGTTCGGCAAGGAAGGGCATGCGTTCCTGTTCGGCGGACGGTACCTGCATGCGGAGACGAGCCGGAACGACTACGGCTATGAGGGCTGGGAAGGGACCGCAAGCGTGACGTTGAAGCTGCCTTTCGATACGGAACTGACGCCGTTCATGGCCTACCGGGAAGAATACTACAACGGTCCGGGGACGACGAAACTTCTGGAACTTCGGGACCGGGAAGATGAAAACTTGCGTCTGGGAGCCATGTTCAGCTGGCAGGTCAGCCCGAGCTTTTCTGTGGACATGTCCTATCAGTTTTCCAGAAACGATTCCACGTCGCCCGTGTACGAGTACGACCAGCATCTGGTCAGCAGCGGCGTAACCTGGAAATTCTAGCGTTCCGCAGGGGGCCTTGACTTCGCGCCGTTCCATTGGGGAGCGGCGCGCTTTTCTATGGTGTTTCAGCGAATCCTGCGCGCTTGCTGGAATGCTGGAGGCTTTGTCTTTGGCCCCGAAACAGACGCAGCGTCCCGCCGGGAACGGACTGCGGCTTTTGTTCGCCTCATATCCTGTCCACGCCGGGACGAAGCTGGCAACGCACGCGGATATCCCGTCCTCCACGCCCGTAATCGTCAAGAGTGGCAAACGACTGCGCTTCCACGACATCCACGGCAGGTTCCCCGGATTCGGGTGATGCGGCCAGCGTCTGTTCGCGCAGGAGGGAGCAGGCTTCGGCGCGGGCCTCGTTCAGGGAATAGCGTCGGGAAATGCTTCGCCTGATTCCGAGGCTCGGCACGAGCAGCACGCCCGCAGCCGTATCCGCAAACAGTTCAAGGCTGGCAGTGGTCCTGACGAGCGCCGCCCCTATGGCATTGGTCACAGGCCCGAGTTCAGGCTCGTCGAGCGTGGAGACGGGCATTCCAAGCGTCTCGCCGAGCAGAGGAGCCACGGCCTGAGCCGGTCCGCCCACCAGAACTGCGCGGGAAGGCCTGATGCGACGGTTTTCAAGCAGCGCCGCGAGGGTATAGACCGGCTGGCTGTTCACCTCCTCCAGCAGACCGCGCACCGCACCCGCGACCTGGATTCTGGCCTGATCCAGAACCTGTGCGGCCAGCGCTTCGGGAACAAGACCGGAGCAGGCCGCCAGTTCCGTCATTTTTTCCCGGGATGCCCGGCAATCGCCGGCTTGCGCGTGTCCCAGCAGATTCAGGGCATCGAGAAACGTTGGTTTCGTGCCGCCGAAGGCCGCCGCCGGTCCCCGGCGTAACGGACCGACCGTTGTCCGTCCGTCCTTCACGGAAATCAGGGAATCGCCACCGAGACCTATGGACAGGGAGTGCAGCGCGCGCACCAGCGTGGAACGTCCTTCGATAACGAGATTGCGCGGCGCAAGAAGAGGCTGGCCGTGGGCAAGCAGGGCGATGTCCGTCGTGGTACCGCCCATGTCCAGGACAAGAAGATCCTCTTCGGCCATATCCGGCGGCATGAGCGCAAGTATGCCCATGACGCTGGCGGCCGGGCCGGAAAGCAGCGCTTCCACTGGGGACGTCCGGGACGCGGTGAGAGGAATGGCGCCCCCGTCGGCCTTGAGCAGACAGGCGGGGGCATGAACGCCCATGTCCCGCAGGCTGGCTTCCACCGCGTCGGCAAAACGGCCGTGCAGCGCCCAGACGGCCGCGTTCCAGTAGGCTGTGGCGATGCGCCGGGGGAAGTTCAGACTCCCGGACAGTCTGTGTCCTGTGGAAATGATCGGTTCTTCCGCGTTGAAGAGTTCCCGGATCGTCATTTCCATGGCGTCTTCATGGGCGGGATTGCGCGTTGAAAACTTGGAGACACAGGCGAAGCTGGTGATGCCTTCCGCTTTCCAGCGGGATACGATCCGACGCACTTCGTCCGTGTCCAGAGGCGCGATTTCCGTTCCCCGGTGGTCAAGACCTCCGGGGATGACCGCCGTGTGCTCTCCGAGTGCGAACCAGGCAGGATCAAGGCCGGGGCCGGCGCTGATGAGCAGCCCCACGGGAGCGCAGGCGTGCTGAACCACGGCATTCACGGCCAGCGTGGTGCCGAAGGTGGCGCGTTCCACGGCGGACGGCGGCACGGCGCTGCGGGCGAACAGTTCCTGCAGGGCCGTGCGAGTGGAAGCCAGCAGATCCGCATGGTCAGTAGGAACTTTCACGGCGGCGGCCGGACGTCCTTCTTCCATGAGAACGGCGTCGGTGTGGGTGCCGCCCATGTCGAGTCCCAGAACGATGCGGGATGCGGAAGATGAGGGAGATGCTGCGGAAATCACGTAAACCTCCGGCTTGCGGCCGCCCGAAGGGCCGCCTCTGGAAATGGATGGGGAAACGGTAGCGCAAATGGCGGAACAGGGAAACCCCCGCGCCCGGCGGAAAGGCGGTTTCATCCGGGAATGTCCGCGACAGGGACGAGAATGGACAGGGGCATCCTCTCCCGGGATGAGAAGCCGGATGCCGATCCCTTGCCAAAGCCGAATCTCGTCCCTATAATAAAGAATAAGGCAAGGATAGGGGACAGTCCGATTTTCGGGAACCACTTGCCGTCAACCTTACAAGGAGAAAAATAGAAAGTGACCAGTCAACTGAAAACATTCATGTTGCTTGCGCTGCTTTCCGCGTTGATTATCGTGCTGGGCGGTTTCCTCGGCGGCAGGACGGGCATCGTCATTGCCTTTGGTCTGGCCCTGCTGATGAATGTGGGCAGCTACTGGTATTCGGACAGGATCGTCCTGCGCATGTACAATGCCCGCGAGCTGGCTGAATCCGAAGCCCCCATGATCTACGCCATGGTGCGCGATCTCGCCGCGCAGGCCCGGGTTCCCATGCCGCGCATCTGCGTGGTTCCGGAGCAGGCGCCCAATGCCTTCGCCACCGGACGCGATCCCGACCACAGCGTCATCGCCGTGACGGAAGGCATTGTGCGTCTGCTTTCGCCCAACGAGCTGAAGGGCGTGCTCGCGCATGAAATGGCGCATATCGCCAATCGCGACATTCTCATTCAGACCGTAGCCGGGGTCATGGCGTCCACCATCGTCTCCATCGCCAATTTCATGCAGTTCGCCGCAATCTTCGGCATGGGGCGCGGCAGCGACGAGGAAGGCGGCGGCTCCAATCCGCTGATGGCCATCATGCTGGCTATTCTCGCTCCCATCGCGGCCTCGTTGATTCAGTTCGCCATTTCCCGGTCGCGGGAATATCTGGCCGATGCCACGGGCGCACAATTCTGCGGGCAACCGCTGGCGCTTGCCTCTGCTCTGGAAAAGCTCCAGAGCTGGAATCAGCAGATTCCCATGCAGAGCGGCAATCCCACCACGGCGGAGATGTTCATTGTCGCGCCGCTGTTCGGCGGCGGCATGGCCAGGCTGTTCAGCACGCATCCCGACATCAACGACCGGGTAGCCCGTCTGCGGGCCATGGCCGGGCAGTTCTAGGCGCTTTTCCTCTTTCCGGGGTCCGAAAGCGGCTTGCGGGGCATCCCTCAAGCCGCTTTCTCACGAAAAAATCAGCGTAGGAGGCCGCTTGCCTGTTGACGGCGCATCGGGGAGCGACTACAGGCTTCTTCGGTGACGTTTTCCCTGCGGACGGCGGGGTTTTTTCGGACGTCGGGGGTTGCGAGGAATGAGGTACGGATATTTTTCAGGATGGCTGGCGGCGGCGCTGTGTCTGCTGCTTGCCGGATGCGGCGGCAGACAGCCTCTTGTGGCCGAAGAAGTTGAAACGCCCCGGGCCTCGAAGTGCGCGGGCATTTTTGTGCTCGCGCCTCTTGAATATATGCAGTATATTGAGACGGACGGGCCCGTCCTGCTGGCTTCGGAAGGACGCTGGGCGGATCTTCCCGTCTATTGCACGCCGGAAGAAGCGATCGCAGCGGAGCATCGGTTCATGGACAGAAAGGAGCTCGCGCCCGGCCTCTGGCGGCTGTACCTTCTGGAAGGAGTCTGGGAAGAGGACGTAGTGGAAGTGGAGCCCGGACAGTGGCGGATGCGCCGTCCCTCCGAACTTTCCCCCTATCCGCCGCGCATGATCGCCGCTTCGCTTGGATAGCGCGTAACGAGACTTCTCCCGTGTGGACGGGAAAACAATAATCAGGCAATATTTTGAGGAGCTTTTTATGACGACGACGCACCGTTGCGGCTGGGTCGCCCTGATGGGGCCGCCCAACGCGGGCAAATCCACGCTGACCAACGCCCTTGTCGGCCAGAAGGTGGCCATTGTCACGGCCAAGCCGCAGACGACCAGAAACCGGATCGTGGGCATCCTGACGCGAAAGGACGCGCAGATCATCTTTATGGATACGCCGGGCGTGCATGCCCTGCGCGGCCAGACCCGCGGCCAGCTCGGCAAGATCATGGTCCAGTCCGCATGGCAGAGCTTTGCCGCTGCCCAGTGCATCGTGCTGGTGATCGACGGAGACCTGTATCTGCGCAAGCCAGAGTTTATGGAACGCGATCTGGCGCCGCTGATCCAGCCACTCGCCGAAGAGGAACGTCCTGTGATCGTGGTGGTGAACAAGGTGGATCTGTTCCATGACAAGTCGCGCATGCTGCCCTTGCTGGAAAATGTGGCATCCATGTTCCCGAAGGCCGAAATTTTCCCTGCTTCCGCCCTGCGCAGGAACGGCGTCGAACAGTTGCTCGAGCTGATCCGCTCGTATCTGCCCGAGGGGGAGGCCCAGTTCCCCGAAGACCAGCTTTCCACAGCCCCCATGAAATTCATGGCCGCCGAGATCATTCGCGAGAAGCTGTTTGAACGTCTGTACCAGGAAGTGCCCTATTCCGTGGCCGTGGATGTGGAAGTCTGGGACGAGGAAGAGGACCGGGTGACCATCCACGCGGCCATTTATGTGGCCAAGCCTTCGCACAAGGCGATGGTCATCGGCAGGGGCGGGGAAGGCATCAAGGCCGTCGGCACGGCCGCTCGCAAGGAGATCAGGGAACTTGTGGACAAAAAGGTGCATCTTGAGCTTTGGGTCAAGGTCCGCGAGGACTGGGTCGACGACCCGCAGTTCCTGCACAGTCTCGGTTTTGGCGCGGAAGCCGAGTTCTAGAGCGTCTTTGAAGCGCGCAGCCTGAAGACGCGGCAGCGGGCCGCGGGGGATTTGTTCCGAAGTCTCTGCGGTTGAGATCCATAGAGCCGTTCAGGCGTCGAGCGGATATTTGAAGCCGTCGGGGGCGGGCGGGCCGGTCAGGTCCCCTGTCCGGCGGCTTTGAACGTTTGGGAGGTCGGTATGAAAGTTGTTTCACATATGGAACCGGCGGAAAGAGCCGTTCTGGGCGAACGGCTGGAAGCCGTGCGAGAGCGGCTGGCCCGTGCGGCCCGCGCTTCCGGGCGTTCGCCCGAGGACGTACGGCTGATCGCGGTATCCAAGCTGCATCCGGTGGACGCCGTCGTGGCGGCTCTTGGCTTCGGGCAGCGCGTATTCGGGGAAAATTACGTGCAGGAGGCGCTTGCCAAGCAGGCCGCTCTGCCGGACCCTGCCATCGAGTGGCACTGCATCGGTCATGTCCAGATGAACAAGGCCAAGGACGTCAGCGGGCGTTTTGCCCTGATTCATACCGTGGATTCGCTGAAATTCGCCGAAGCGCTGGCGCGTCGTCTGCCCGATACGGTCAGAAGACAGGACATTCTGCTTCAGGTGAATATCGGAAACGAGCCGCAGAAATCCGGCGTGAACGAACGGGATCTGCCCGCGCTCGCAGAGGCGGTCCTTGCCGTTCCCCGTCTGCGGATTCGCGGCTTGATGTGCCTGCCGCCGTTTTTTGACGACGGAGAGGCCGCGCGGCCCTATTTCGCCCGACTCCGCGAACTGCGCGATGTCTTGCAGTCCCGTCTCGACATCCCTTTGCCGGAACTGTCCATGGGCATGTCCGGAGATTGCGAACAGGCCGTCGAAGAGGGCGCAACGCTTGTACGGGTGGGAACGGACATTTTCGGCCCCCGCCCCGCTGGGCGGGCGACGGCCTGAAAGACGCCGTGACACGGTCGTAACGTCGCCCGAAGGTCGACGTCATCGCGCGGCGTGTTGCGGAGAAAGGTGATGAACCTGCGAACCTGTTTCAATTCCGGCGGACCGCTGCTGATGGAGGGCGCTCTCGGGGAGCGCCTGAAACGGGAATACGGTCTTTCGTTCGCCGGGCCGGTCGCCATGGCGGAACTGGTCCTGTCTGAAGCGGGGAGGAATGCCCTGCGATCGCTTTGGACCGGATACGCCGCTATTGCCCGGCGATACGGACTTCCGTTTCTGGCGACCACGCCCACAAGGAGGGCGAATCGGGAACGCATGCGGCTTGCCGGGCATGATGTCGGGCTGCTTGAGGCAAATGTTCGCTTTCTGCGTGAAATAGAGCGAGTCCTGCGCCGGCGTGACGGCCTGGAAATGTATGTGGGCGGACTGATGGGCTGCCGTGGAGACGCCTATACCGGGGAAGGCGCTCTTCCTACGGCGGTCGAGGCCAGGGAGTTTCACGACTGGCAGGCACGGGGGCTGAAAGACGCGGGTGCGGATTTCCTCTATGCCGGGATCATGCCCACGCTGCCGGAAGCGCAGGGCATGGCCGAAGCGATGGCCGATACGGGATTGCCCTACATCATCAGTTTTACCATCGAAGCCGGCGGCACGCTTGCGGACGGAACGCCCATTCATACGGCCATCGCCGCCATTGATCGAAAGGCGTCACCGGCGCCTCTGTGCTATATGGCCAATTGTGTCCATCCTTCCCTCGTGCGCAGGGCCTTGTCCCGTCCATGGAACAGAACCGGACTGGTCCGGGAGAGATTCCTGGGGTTGCAGGCCAACGCGTCGTCCCTGTCCCATGCCGAGCTGGACGGGGCCGGAGGGCTGCACGGCTCCGATCCGGAAGCGCTTGCGGATGAAATGCTGCTCCTGCGGCGCGAAGCGGGACTCAGGGTTCTGGGCGGTTGCTGCGGCACGGACGATCGCCACATGGAGGCCGTGGCTGAAAGGCTGAGCGGGGCATGGGAGGAAACGCGCTGACTTCCGGTTCTTCTGGCAGGAAAAACGCCTCGGAACAATGATTCTACATATCGGTCGCATTGCGTTCGCCGCGCAGAACGGCCTTGAAGTCTTCAAGAATCCTTGCGTGATCGAAAGCAAGTTCTGGCAGGGCGTCCAGAGGGTAAAAGGCGGCTCCTGCGGCATCGTCTCCGGCCCGAAGAGATTCGGGACGTTCCGTGTGCGCGATATAGACCACGGACATGGTGTGCCTCCGGGGATCGCGTTCCGGGTCGGAGTAGACTCCAAGCAGACTTTCCAGCGTGATTTCAAGGCCGGTTTCCTCGAAGGCCTCGCGCACGGCGGCCTGTTCCGCGCTTTCTCCTTCCTCGATGAAACCGCCGGGCAGGGCATGTCCGCAGGGGGGCCTGCCCCGTTCCACGAGGACCACGCCCCGTTCGGGATCGTGGATGATCGCATCCACCGTGGGGGCCGGATTGCGGTAGCTTTCCACGACGGCTCCGCACTGGGGACAGATCAGTTCCTTCCTGCTCATGGCGCGCTCCTTGTCTGCATCCGCGAACCGGGGCTGCGGGGCGGGCGTTCCGTCTTCAGAGGCGGGAACGCCCGGTTGAAGAATTACAATCCGTACTTGTAGTAGGCGGAACAGCTTCCCTCGGTGGAAACCATGCAGGGGCCGACCGGGCTGGCCGGAGTGCAGGCTGTGCCGAACAGCGGACAGCGGTCCGGAGGAAGCTTGCCCTTGAGAACCTCGCCGCAGCGGCAACCGGGAATCGGGCGCACTTCGGGGAGTTCCAGAGCAAAACGGGCGGCGGCGTCGAAACGGGCGAATTCATCGTTGATGGCGAGGCCGCTGTCCGGGATGAGGCCGAGTCCGCGCCAGTGGGCGTCGGTGGGGTGGAAGACCTGCGCAAGGATCTCTCTGGCCCGGGGATTGCCCTTCGCGTTGACCGCGCGCGGATACGCGTTTTCCACCCGGAATTCGCCCGCGCGGTACTGCTGCGCCATGCAGCAGAGCGCCTCGAGAATGTCGGCAGGCTCGAACCCCCCGACTACCGCCGGGCGTTTCCAGTCCCGGGCGACGAACTGATAGGGTTCCAGTCCGAGAATGGTGGAGACGTGCCCGGGCAGGAGGAATGCGTCGATGGCGTTTTCAGGGTCGTCCAGCAGGGCTTTCAGCGCCGGCGGAACCAGCTTGTGACAGGACAGTACGGCAAAGTTCCCGATCCCCTGTCGGGCCGCGGTCAGGACCGTGGCGGCGATGGCCGGGGCCGTCGTTTCGAAGCCGACTCCCAGAAAGACCACGGTCGCATCGGGATGTCCGGCAGCCAGAGCCAGCGAGTCGAGGGGGGAATAAACCACCTCGACCCGTGCCCCTTCGGCCTGCGCATGCTTGAGCGAGCGGCCGTCAGGGCCGGGAACGCGCATAAGATCGCCAAAGGTGGCGATGATGACGTCGGGCCTTTCCGCCAGCTTGAGAAAGGCCGCCACTTCACGGTCATGGGTTACGCACACGGGACACCCCGGCCCCGTAAGGTGCGTGACGGATTCGGGCAGCAGACTGCGCAGGCCGCCCCGGAAAATGGAGACTGTATGGGTTCCGCAGACTTCCATGAAGCGAAGCGGGCGGTCCAGCAGGGAATCCAGACGATGCAGCAGTGCCTGACAGAGTTGGGGGTCATGCAGCGTCGGCCGGGGAGAGGAAGGGGACATGTAAGGCTCCCAGAAGATCGGTTCGGGTTGGATGGGCCGCCCTCCCGAGGTCGGAAGACCACGAGCGGAAAACCGTCCGTGGGCAGAGGCGGCGTGCGCGCCGCAAGAGTACGGCGTCGACCGTAATCTAGCGCGTTTCGTTTGATTCATAAACCCCGCTTGAGCTGTTTCGGACGACTTCCGTTCACGTTTCATTTTTAATGGCGTCAGGTTGCTTGATCTTGTACGCCGCGTTGGCTATGGTCGAATATATGCGTATCCTCCATCCGGTTGCAGTCTATGGCTTATCTTGTTCGTCGTCCCAATGCCGCCGTGCTGGCCGAGGCCGTCAGGACCATCGGCAGGCGGCGTTTCGAAATCCGTCAGCGGGTGTCCTGTCCCCAGTCGGACAGACACTTGCACTATACCGTAGAAACATGGTTCTTTTTTCCGCACAGTCTTCAGATCAATCGCTGGAGCTACACGCCGACTGATTATCAGCAAAGCCTCAAGAACTATATCCGGCTGGGCGTCCCCGTGCGTCCTCTCGAAGCGCTGCTCGGCTGGGACGATCCGCGTTTCGTGGCCAGAAGGACTCTGCATTCCGTCCCGGAGCGCGACCATGAAGAGGAGATTCCCGCTGCTCGAGGCGCGGCCGAATGGGTGAAGGGCGGCGCCGATGCCGAAGAGTCCGAAAACGAGGACTGGGAACGGGCTGTACGCAGCGTATGCGCGGATTCCGGGACTCCGGATTCGCCGGAAGAGGACGAGCCGTTCGAGCTGACGGACCCTGTCGTATTCCCTCAGACTGAAATGGCCGAGGAAGAGAATGTTCCGGCGGAGGGATACGTCGATCTTCTGGAACAGTGTTCCCGTCATCTTGACGATGGACTGAGGGAAACCACTCCGGCTGCCCGCGAACGGTTTGAGCTGAGCGTGAAGCTCTTTTGTCTGCAGTTTCGGGCGGCGCTGCTCGCACGCAAGAAGCGGGTTCTGGCCGTGCGGGATAATGAGGAGCGGACAAGGGCCGCTCTGGACATGTCCAGAACCGTGGTCACCTGCCTGAAGCGTTACCGCCGTCTGTACAGAACGCGGAAGGAAGATGCCCGCAAGCTTACCCGGGTCCCCGTATTTCGTTTCTGCGACGAATACCTGTCCATTATTTCCACACAGGTGCTGGGAGAGCTTGTGCGCCAGCTTACGCCCGTGCGCAGCTGTTCCACGCATGTGCTGGCCTGTTATTCGGCGCAGAGGGCCTACCGGAGACTGCGATATCCCGACAGCATGCCCCAGCCAGGCAGCGACAACGAACTGCCCGTGTTTCGCTGGAGCATTCTGAAGAAGTACGTGGACATGCCGCTTTTTCTGAGCATTCAGCGGCGATCGGGCAACTCATGGCTGGAGCATGTTCTGTACACCGTGGCCGCGGGGGCGGCCATGAGCGGCGCCCTGATCTTCACGTTTCTGTGGCAGGATTTCGAAACCTTCAGGACGCAGCTCGCTCTGGGCGTCGTTCTTGCGTACATCTGCCGGGAACGGATCAAGGAGGTTTTCCGCTCCAAGCTGCTCAAGACGTTCGGACGCTGGATTCCCGATCGCCTGCTGTACATTTCGGACAGCTATGCGGGAAGGCTGGGGCGATGCGCCGAGTCGTTCCGGTTCATGGAATGGAACAGGATTCCCAAGGCCGTGCGCAAGCTGCGCAACAGGACGCATTTCGTGGATATCCTCAACGCGTTTCACAACGAGGATATTCTGTATTATTCGAAGTCCATCGACATCAGAGAACTTCCGGACCCGTTCCGGGAGGGCAAGAACCTTCTTCTGGACATTTCGCGTTTTGACATTTCGGACTTTCTGCGGCATGCCGATGAAGTTCTGGAAGAACCGCAGGGAGCGTCCGACGAGCGTCCCATCACCGGCAGGAAGGTATACCATGTGGACATGGTGCGCAGGATCACGCACGGGCAGGGAAGCGACCTCGAACGGTTCCGCATAGTGCTGACGTCGACGGGAATTCGAAGGATTGACGAGATCGAAACTCTCCGCTGCGAGGAAAGTGAAGGTTGATTGTATGAGCATGGAATTTACGGAAACGGAACGGGCCATTCTGCGCATCGTGCAGGATCAGCTTCCCGACTCCCTGACGCCTTATGCGGATATCGCCCGCGAGGTCGGGACGGATGAGACCGTCGTTCTGGATTTGCTGCGGAGACTGAAGGAAAACGGCGCGATCCGCCGCTTCGGTGCGAGCATCAAGCATCAGCGCACGGGCTGGGCCCATAACGCCATGGTGGCGTGGCGCATCGCGGAAGAGCTTATTGACGAGGCCGGGGAACATGCCGCGCGCCATCCCCGGATTTCCCATTGCTACTACCGTCCGACCACGGCCCCGGACTGGCCCTATACTCTGTACACCATGATTCATGGGCGGACCGAGGGAGATTGCCGGGAGGTCATCGAGCAGTTGCGCAGGGAAACCGCTCTGGATGAATACGCCGTGCTGGACAGCCTGGCGGAACTGAAAAAAACGTCCATGGTCTATTTCTAGCCGGGAGGAAGCCCATGCCTTCGAGAAACGGTTCGGCCTCGCTGAGGCGGCGTCCTTCCGTTTCGTGCAGGCGGGCGGCCTCCGGCCCTAATCCCGTTTACTACGATAAAGGATGATTCAATGAATACCGCTCGTTCCGATGCTCTTTTTGCGGAAGCTCGCAAAATTATCCCCGGCGGGGTCAACAGTCCCGTCCGCGCCTGTATTTCCGTAGGGTGCGATCCGCTGTTCATTGCTTCGGGGCATGGGAGTCACGTCACGACTGTGGACGGACAGGACATGATTGATTACGTGCTGTCATGGGGACCCATGCTGCTCGGGCATTCCTGCCCCGACGTGACCCGCGCCGTGGTTGAGGCGGCCAGCCGGGGAACCAGCTACGGCGCTCCCTGCGAGGCGGAGGTTGAACTGGCGCAGGAAGTGGTGGACGCCTTCCCGGCCATGGAAATGGTGCGCATGGTGAACTCCGGAACGGAGGCGACCATGAGCGCGCTGCGTCTGGCGCGCGCTGTTACCGGACGGAACAAGGTTCTCAAGTTCATCGGCTGTTATCACGGGCATGCCGACCCCTTCCTCGCCAGCGCGGGATCGGGCGTGGCCACGCTGTCCATTCCCGGCACGCCGGGCGTGCCCGAGGCCACAGTGCGAGATACGCTGCTTGCGCCCTACAACGATCTGTCCGCCGTGGAAGACATGTTTCATCTGCACGGGGATGATCTGGCGGCGGTCATTGTGGAGCCTGTCGGCGGCAATATGGGGCTTGTTCTGCCCGAGGAGGGATTTCTCAAGGGACTGCGGGCGCTGTGCGATGCCAACGGCACGCTGCTGATCTTCGACGAGGTCATCACCGGTTTCCGCGTAGAATACGGCGGGGCGCAGACGCGATTCGGAATCGCTCCGGACCTGACCACGCTTGGAAAGATCATCGGCGGCGGCCTTCCCGTGGGCGCGTTCGGCGGCAAGGCCGAATTCATGAGCCGGATCGCTCCTTCGGGAACGGTGTATCAGGCGGGGACTCTGTCCGGCAATCCGCTGGCCATGGCCGCGGGCATCGCCACGTTGCGCGTGCTGAAAAAGAGTGATTACGCGGCGCTCGAGGCCAGAGTGAGAACGTTTACGGACGAGCTGGCCGTCATCCTGCGGGAAAAGGGACTTCCGGTCGTCATCAATCAGATCGCGTCCATGTTCACTGTCTTTTTTACGGAAAAGCCGATTCGCAATTTCGAGGACGTGAAAAACAGCGACGTGGAACTGTTCGGTCGCTTCTTCAAGGCCATGCGCGAGCGGAACATCTTCCTCGGACCTTCGGCATTCGAAGTTTCCATGGTTTCCTTCATGCACAGCGATGCGGATTTCGAGGCGACGCTGGAGGCCGCCCGGTCCATTCGGCTGTGAACGCTCGACCGGTTTTCGGGTTCGCACGGTTGTTGACCTGTGTGGACCCGGAGCCTGTTGTGTTTCGGAACTGTTTCGGGAGAGGAGGAGAGACAAGATTGATGCAAAAAGGCATCGGTATTCGATGTAGAAACGCATCGTTTTAATGATGTATTTTTGCATCAGAATGAGCCATTCATTCCGCCAGGGCACCGGTGGCCAGTTTTTTTCGTGTAATTCCACGATGTTCAGAAAGATTCAGGAAATGCAGGTTTCATGCGTCATTGTGGTACGGTTCTTGCTTTTATTGACACAAGACATTCCACGGTCACGCATGCCGTAGCCTCAGGGGCGTTGCCCCTTTGTGAACAACCCTTTATTTCGGGAGAATGCCGCTATGATGACAGCCGATCAGTATATCCAGTCGCTTCGCGATCTTGGCCCCCGCAACGTGTATGTTCTGGGAAAGAAAGTGGACAACATCGTGGATCATCCCATGATCCGTCCTTCCATCAACTGTTGCGCCATGACCTACAAGCTGGCCGAATTTCCGGAATATGAAGATCTCATGACCGTGAAGTCCAGCCTGACCGGGAAGCGCATCAACCGCTTCACGCATCTGCACCAGAGTCCGACTGATCTGGTGAACAAGGTCAAGATGCAGCGCCTGCTGGGCAACATGACCGGATCGTGTTTCCAGCGCTGTGTGGGCATGGACGCCCTGAACGCGGTATGGTCCACCACGTATGAAATCGATCAGAAGTATGGCACTCCCTATCACGAACGTTTCAAGAACTTCCTGATGCAGTGGCAGGAAAACGACTGGACCGTGGACGGCGCCATGACCGATCCCAAGGGCAACCGGGGCGCCGGACCTTCCGGACAGGCCGATCCCGACATGTTCGTGCATGTGGTGGAACGTCGCGAAGACGGCATCGTGGTGCGCGGCGCCAAGATGCATCAGACGGGCGTGCTGAACTCCCATCATATTCTTGTCATGCCCACTCAGGCCATGCGCGGCGAAGAGCAGGACTACGCGGTATCCTTCTCCGTTCCGGCCAATGATCCCAGCCTGATCTTCATCTATGGCCGTCAGGCCAGCGATACCCGCAAGCTCGAGGAAGGCTCCAAGATCGATGTGGGGAACGCCAACTACGGCGGGCAGGAAGCCATCGTCATCTTCGACAACACCTTCATTCCGTGGGAAAACGTCTACATGTGCGGCGAAATGGATTTCGCGGGCATGCTGGTCGAACGCTTCGCCGGATACCATCGTCAGTCCTATGGCGGCTGCAAGGTGGGCAACGGGGACGTGCTCATCGGCGCGACGCAGTCCATGGCGGAATACAACGGCGCAGCCAAGGCTTCCCACGTGAAGGACAAGATCATTGAAATGATCCACCTGAACGAAACGCTTTACAGCTGCGGCATCGCCTGCTCCGCGGAAGGTCGCAAGACCGCTTCCGGCAACTACCTCATCGACATGATGCTGGCCAACGTCTGCAAGCAGAACGTCACCCGTCTGCCTTACGAAATCGCCCGTCTGGCTCAGGATATCGCCGGCGGCCTCATGGTCACCATGCCTTCCGAAGCGGACTTCAAGTCGCCTGAAGTGGGCGGCTGGTGCAACAAGTTGATGGCCGGCGTGGACGGCGTGCCTACCGAACATCGTCAGCGCATGCTGCGTCTCGTTGAAAACATGACCATCGGCGCGGCCGCCGTGGGTTACCTTACCGAATCCATGCACGGTGCGGGTTCCCCGCAGGCGCAGCGCATCATGATCGCCCGCGGCGCGAATCTGGAAGCCAAGAAGAAGCTCGCTCGCCGTCTCGCCGGCATCGATCCCGACGGTCTGTTCTAGATTCAAGTTCGGGGCGGATAAAACCTCCCGAACCGGAGCGCTCTTTCTCCCAATCTCTCCAGGGTTCTTCTCAGAAAGGCGCATTCCTTCCGGAATGCGTCTTTTTTATACCCGAAACGGGATCACCTGCCGAAGCGATGGAATTGCCGATACTTGTCGCCTTCTTTTGTTCAAGAAAAAGTCGTGCGCGAAGGGCAGGTCGTCGGGCCTGCCGTGGGCTGCGGCGTCATTCCGGTTGCCGTACCGATATGTTTTCTCCCAGTCCATGATCGGAGAAAAAGCGTCTGATGAGCTCGCAGGTCCTGTTTCTGAGCTTCGCGGAACCGCCTCCCGCATGCGCGCCCAGTCTGAGACAGCGGAGACGGGCTTGTTGTAACTCAGTTTCGGACATGTTTTCCCCGGTACGTTCGTCTGTATAGGAACCGTCGTCCTCCAGAAGAAAATGGCAGTCCCGAAAGCATTGAACCTGTGGGTAATAACGCGGCTTGCCGCAGGATTCCCATGCGTGATGGGCTTCCGGAAAGACGTGTACGGTGATGTCGGCACCGCCGGTCTTCAGTCGGTCCGCATAGCGCAGAGCGGGTTCCGTACCTGTGAAGTCGTCCTGGCCGCCGATCAGCATGAGGATCGGCGCGCCCGTAGTCACGGGGCGACGCGGCTGAATGGAAGCCGGAGGCGAGATGGCTACATGCGCTGCAAATCGTTCATGACCGCAAGCACTGAACGGCAGGCGCATGGCCATATCAAGAGCGGCTCCAGCGCCCCTGGATACGCCCAGAACGGCGATTCGGTCCGCATCCGTGTCAGCTCTTCCGGCCAGAAGGTTCCAGCCGGCCAGAAGATCCCTGTTCATCTCTCTGGCGGACAGCCTGCTCTGGTCGTCCGCGCATTGTTTCAGGCCGCGGGGCGTAAAGCAGTCCACGACAAGGCAAACGAAGCCCGCATCGGAAAAATATCTGGCGTAATGTCGTTCCCGCACGTCGCAGATCCCCGCGCTGCTTGGCGCGACGACCAGTCCCGGTCGGGGCCGGGTGAACCGTCCCACCTCTTCATGGAAGGTGGGAGAATTGATTGGAACAGCATCCGGGGATTGCTCGGGACATGCTGGGGGAAGATACAGTTCACCGTACAGGTTCGGCAGCCTGACCGGCTGCATGCGCCAGCGTTTCGGGGAAAGAAGGGGCATCGATGTTCCTTGTCCGCAGCATTTCAGCTGGCCAGATGGCTGGCTTCAGCTGCCTTTTTCCTGTCTTCCGAGGGGACGCGGGTGTACCCAAATAAAACATATGGATACCAGTAACGGAGACATAGCGAATTGTTAAGGGTGAATTTTGATCGGATCACCGGACTCTGGCACGGACCAGCGTCAGAGGGAGACCGTCACCCAAAGAACGAAGGTGGTCATGGGCTGGAAATGCGTATGCGCTTTCAGGCTGGTGTCCTGATGAAATCTGAAAAAAGGCATCTTCTTCGCCTCGTTCCCGAAAATTCATGTACAAGAGACAACTGGTCCCCGTGGCGCGGCGCATGTTCTGCAGCGCACTCCATATTGCGGTTTCTCTTGTCTCAAGACGGTATAATCATTTAAAAACATTGTTACACAAGAGAAGGAGCAGGATTTAGGATCGCCATGACAGCCCTGGGTGCCGGTCGCATCGGTATTGCCGCACAGGCGATTGCTCAAGGAGTCTCTTAAGGAGTCTCTTGATGTCACCGTCGCCTACAGCAGGGAGCGCATCCAGTTCGGCAGGCCCATCCAGCCCAATCAGGGAATTCTGTGGATAGCTGGCGGATATGGCCGTCCGCTCCCTCACGTTTTGGGCCTGCTTGTATTCGCAGGCCAAAAACGTTGCAGCAAACAGGTATCCATGGTCAAACTGGTTGCGGCGAAAGCATACATGCCGAGGGATTTATTTGGGGATGTCCCAACTCCTGAGAGGAACCCGCGGTGCGTTCAAGGTCTGTCCATTACCTCTTTTTCTCCCACTATGGAGGTTTTCCGGAAAAGAGGCGGGCATGGCCGTCGTGACACGGCGTTTGGGGAGGGAAGCATCTGGGGGGCCTCGGGAAGCATTCGACTTCTCGGGGCCGTTGCGTGAGGTTCAGGAATGCCGCGGACTCCACGCAGGCGGAGCCTGCCTTACAGGCCGTACCTCCGGATTTTTTTGTACAGCGTTCCGCGGGACATGCCCATTTCTTCCGCGATGCGTGACTTGTTGGCCCGGTATTTCTGCATGAGTTCCCAGATTTTGTTGCGTTCCCAGTCTTCGTAGCTGGTGGCTTCCGGAGCGGGAGGCGTCGCTTCGATTTTTTCCGGCTCGACCTGCCTGGGGATGTACTGCGAGGCCGTGATTTCAAGCGGCAGATCTTCAAGCTGGAGGACGCCGGTCGTGGCCATGTTGACGCCGCGTTCCACCACGTTGCGCAGCTGGCGGATGTTACCGGGCCATTCATGCTGCATGAGACAGTCCATGGCTTCGGGGGAAACGGCACGCACGTCCTTGTCCAGCGTATGACTCAGAGATTCGAGGAAGGATTCCACCAGCAGCGGAATGTCGCCCGTGCGTACGCGCAGGGGAGGCAGCTCCAGCGTGATGACGTTCAGGCGGTAGTAGAGGTCCAGCCTGAACGTGCTTTCCTTGACCATTTGGAGCAGATTCTTGTTGGTTGCGGCAATGATGCGCACGTCTACGGGAATGACCGTGTTGGTCCCGATGCGCACCACGGCCCGCTCTTCCAGCACGCGCAGCAGAATGGCCTGCACGTCCAGCGGAAGTTCGGCCACTTCGTCGAGGAACAGCGTCCCGCCATGCGCGTATTCAAACTTTCCCATTGCGCCGCCCTTGCGGGCTCCGGTAAACGCGCCGTCTCCGTAGCCGAACAGCTCGCTGCCTATCAATTCTTTGGGAATGGCGCTGCAGTTGACGGCCACGAAGGGCTTGTGCTGGCGGACGCTCTCGTTGTGGATGGCTCTGGCAAACAGTTCCTTGCCCGTGCCGCTCTCGCCGGTCAGAATGATTGAACTGTTGCTGCTGGCCACGCCGCGCGCCATCTTTTTGACTTCCCGGAATACCGGCGAGTTGCCGATCAGGTCGTCGAAGGTATAGCTGTCCTTGGGGATCACCGGTTGCCGGGTCGCATCGCCGGCGATGCGCTTGCCGCTGGAGAAGGACAGGACCATGCCGTTGACGATGCCGTTGCGCTTCCACGGGCGGCAGCTTACGTACATGACCTTCCGCTTCTGGGGAAGACCTTCGAAATGGGTCTCGCTCAGGGAGATGCTCTTGCCCGTGCGCAGGCAGATCATCATGTTTTCCAGTTCGGGGAGAATTTCCGTCAGATCATGGTGCAGCACGTCCTCCTGCGAGAGCTCGAACCATTCCTCGAACTGTCTGTTGGCGCCGATGATCTTCTGTGAGAAGTCGACAAGGAGCAGCGCTTCTTCCTGAATATCCTTGAGCTGGTTGAACAGTTCGGTCTGGCGGGCCAGTTCGGCCGAGGTTCTGGACAGTATCGCGGACAGGCAGCGCGACTTGTGGAAGTAGCGGATCATCGCCAGAAAAGAATCCGTGAACAGCTCCTTCGGCACGATGATGCCGAACGCATACTGCGTAAAATCCTCATGCGCCCAGTAGGCGTATGTGGCGTAGTCCTGGAAGCAGTCGAGATAATGTTCCGCGCCGATGCACCAGTTTTCCTTGCTGTGCGTGATCTTGGCCAGAGAGATGGCAGTCGTTCCCACATACTGCTCGGAAAAATTGGAACGGGTTCCGATATTCAGTTCAAGCAGCTTCTTCTGCAGGGCGATGTCTCCGCCGGAGAAAAAGACGGTGAGGTCTTCCTGCATGAGAAAGTAGACGGCCCCAATGGAATCGAGATACATGAGAAACTCGTCGAACTCCTGTCCGAGAAAGAGCTTGCGGCGGGTTCCGTCGGTAAAGGGGCGCGTGATGTCCTGCGCGGAAAAGGGCAGGGCTACAGGCAGCATGTCGGCAATGACGCCCAGCTGGCGGGAACGTTTCCAGGAGACGAAGATTTCCGGCCTGACATGGTCTTCAAGAAAAGGCAGTCCCTGCTGAAAGGCCTCCCGGCAGGAGCATTGAAGGGCATGGTCGTAATGCAGAAGCATGATCACTCCATTCCCGGACAGGGGGTAACGCCCATGCGGGCGACATCCTGCTGCCACCAGCGGGCGATAAGTCCGGGATCACGAATGAGCGGGCGGGCCATCGCAACGAAATCCACTTCTCTGCGTTCAATGAGGGAATGCGCCGCGTTGAGCGACCGGATGCCTCCGACGAGAATAAGAGGAATATCGAGTTCTTTTTTGAATTCTACGGCCGCTATGTAGGCATAGGCCTCCGTTCCCGGATTGGAGGCGTCCACGGTGGTCATGTGGGCGCGGGACTTGCCCCAGAGGCCGCTGATCTCTACGGCGTCAATGAGGTTTTCCCGTACGAGGAGCTTGACGCTCTGCCGCATCATGGCACGGGTCATGCCGTTTTCGCGGAAGTCCTCGCTGTTCAGCTTGACGATGACGGGGTAGTTGGGTCCGACGGCGGCCCGCACGGCCCGGCATACCTCAAGGAGCAGACGGGCCCGGTTTTCCACGCTGCCGCCATAGGCGTCCAGCCGCTTGTTGAAGGCGGGGGAAAGAAATTCGCTGAGGCAATAACCGTGAGCTGCATGAATCTGAATGCCGTCGAAACCGGCCGTCTTGGCGCGCACGGCGGCCTGAGCGAAGGCTTCGATGACCGTGGTGACGTCGTCGAGACTCATGGCGCAGCTCATGGGACCTTCGGGGGAAATGCGCGCGCTGGGGCCGGCCGGAGGCTGGCCGGTCAGATAGATGTCCGACTGGCTTCCGGCATGGGAAAGCTGGGCGAAAATGATTCCGTTCGCCTCATGAACAACCTGCACCATTTTGGCCAGACCGGGAATCAGGCTGTCCCGGTCCAGTCCAAGCTGGCGATTTCCGGCCATGCCCGAGCGATGCACATAGATGTGCCCGGAGATAATGGCCCCCACGCCCCCGGCCGCGAGATCGCGGCACAGGGACATCTGGGTGGGGGTGCACCCGCCGTGGGGATCGGCCTGAGCGTCATTGACGGCGGAGCGGATGATACGGTTCTTGAGGCACACGGAACCTATGAATCCAGGACTCCAGAGACTGTGAGGGATGGTATGCATAGGCCGTTTTCCTTGAAGGTTAGATGACGAAATGCGGGAAGAGCATGACGAACCCCAGAGCCATGAGCTGCAGCATGACGAAGGGCACGATGCCCGCGTACAGATGCTCCATGGTGATGCTTTTGGGTGCGACGCCCTTCACGTAGAACAGTGACATGCCGAATGGCGGCGTAAGGAACGAAGTCTGAAGGTTCACCGCCGCCATGATGGCGAACCAGGTCAGTTTCTGGGAGCTGGAGAGACCAAGCCCGAAATCGAGCTGGGTGATGATTCCGGCGAACATGGGCAGAAGGATGTAGGAAATTTCCAGCCATTCCATGAAGAAGCCGAGAATGAACATCGCTCCGAGCAGAATGAACAGAATGCTGTAGGGGCCGAGGCTCGACGTCAGCAGAGCGTCCTTGATCAGATCCGTGCCGCCGATTTCGCGGAATACGGTGCTGAACGCGGGCGCGAACAGGGCGATGAACAGGCACATGCCGGTCATCTTGCTGGTTTCGAGCACGGTTTCCTTCAGTATCTGCTTGGACATCCTGCCGTTGATGATGGTGAGAAGCACGGCGCCCAGCGCGCCGAGGGACGCACCCTCGGTAGGCGTGGCCACGCCCGCGAAGATGGAGCCGAGCACGGCCAGAATAAGACCGAGCGGCGGCAGCATGTTCTTGAGCAGCTCGCACCATTCCTTGGCGCTGATGCAGCGCGCCATCTCTATGTCGCGTTTGGGCATCATCCGGGGAAACAGGTGTCCCATGATGATGATGAACACGATGTACAGCCCCACCAGGAAGAAGCTGGGCAGGAGGACGCCCCGGAACAGATCGCCCACGGGGATCTGAAGCAGGGAGGAGAACATGACCAGCATGATGCTTGGCGGAATGAGAATCCCCAGTGTGCCCGACGCGGCGACCACGCCTCCGGAAAGCCTCGGGTCGTACCGCTGCTTTTCCATGACCGGCAGGGCGATGAGGCCGAGCATGACCACGGACGCGCCGATGATGCCCGTGCTCGCGGCCATGATCGTGCCGAAGATGACCACCGCGAGCGCCAGCCCTCCCTGCATGCCTCCGAACACACGGTCCAGAGACGTCAGCAGCTTGCTGGCGATGCACGACTTGTCCATCATGATGCCCATGAAAATGAACACCGGCACGGACAGAAGCAGCCAGTCCTGAGAGGTGCCGAGCATGCGCGATGCCACGTTCTGGAGAAACACGGGCTCGGTGCCGCTCAGGTCGAGAAAGAGGATCGCTATGCCTCCGAGCACGAAGGCGATGGGGTATCCCGAGAAAATCAGGACGAGGAGACTCCCGCCCATAAGCAGAGGAAGAAGTTCTTCGCTCATGCGGCCTCCTTCTGGTCCGAGAACTGTTCAAGGGACATGCCCGTGCACAGACCGATGAAGCGCAGAATCCCCCCGACGCCCCGGGATGCCGCCTGCACGGCAAGCAGAAGCATGGCGATGGGCAGCACCGCCTTGACGACCCAGCGATGAGTCAGTCCCATTTCGCTGGATGCCTCATTGGTGAGATAGGCGAACATGACGAGATCGTAGCTGTACCAGGCGATGTACAGGGCAAAGGGCAGAAGGAAGAAGAGGTCGCCGATCCAGTTGACCGCAACCTTGGCCTTGACAGGCATGCGCGAGTAGAGGATGTCCACCCGGACATGACCGTCCAGCGAATACGTGTAGGCCCCGGCGAACAGCATCATGACGGCAAACAGGTGCCATTGCAGTTCGATCAGGGAGGTTGAGTTCAGTTCAGTTCCGAACAGGAAGATGGCCGTGTCCCAGCTCAGGAATTCGTGCCAGCGAAACATGCCCGCGATGATCGAGAGTATCGATAACCCGATGATGGCCAGGGAAAGCCACGCAGTGACTTTCCCCGGCCACGCGCACAAGGCTACCACTCTGTCACAGAAGCGGACCGCTCTTGTCAGTGCGCTGCTCATATTTATTTGCCCTCGATAAGGGACATGTCCTGAAGCGTGGACAGATGCTGCTGCGTCTTCTGGAAGTTTTCGAACGACTCGTAGGCCTTCTTCACTTCGGGATGCTTGGCCATGCCGTCGGCCAGCACCTGCTTCCAGGCATCATGCAGGGCGGCGAGCACGGGGTCGGGGAAGCGTTCGATCTTGACGGCGGGGTTGGCGTCGATGCGCTCCACGGCTTCCTTGTCCAGAGCGAGCAGCTTGTAGTAGTTGGCCATCAGATTGTTGTAGCACACCTGCATGATGGCGTTCTGATCTTCCTTGCTCAGCTTGTCCCATGCCTTTTTGTTGAAGAGCAGCCACTGCCAGCCCACAGGCTGATGCCAGCCGGGGAAGTAGTAGTGAGGAGCCAGCTTGTCGAATCCCCAGGATTCATCAAGCGCGGGGCTGGAGAATTCCATGGCGTCGATACGACCGCGATCCATGGCCAGATACAGTTCCGTGGCCGGAACCTGACTGATGGCCGCGCCGAGTCTGGAGACGACTTCGCTGCCCCAGCCGCCGATGCGGAAGCGCAGACCCTTGAAGTCTTCAGGGGTCTTGATTTCTCGTTTGAAGAAGCCGCCGGCCTCGCGCGGAGTGGCCATGATCGGAATGGCTACGATGTTGAGAGGATCAAGCGTTTCCTGAAGGATCTTCAGGCCGTCGCCCTGATAGAGCCACTGAATCCATTCATCCACGCCCGGACTGAAGGGGTAGCCTGAATAGATGTTGGCGATGGGCAGTGTGCCGCCGAAATAGGCGAACGCCGTGAAGGCGGTGGGGACGGAACCCGAGGAAACCGCGTTGATGTGCATGCTGACGGGAATCAGGTCACCGGCATCGTGCCAGACGAGCTTGACGCGGCCCTGCGTCATCGTCTCGATCTGCTTGAAGATGTCGAGTGCCATCTGGCCCTGCACCTGCACCTGGGAAAGGTTGCTCACCGTGTTGTAGGACTTGGCCTGCACGGGAGCGTGTGTCGCGCCGCAGACCAGTGCGGCGGCAGCCAGTGAGAAGAGCGCTTTCCTTAACATGATGTCCTCCTGTTAAGTAAAGGGTTAATGTGACACCGGAATAGGTTCGTGCAGACGTTTGTCGGCTATAAGGCCCGCATTATAGCCGAGAATCTGCTGGAACATCATGCCCACCACGACGGTGAGGCAGGTAAGCGGGGGAAAGTAGAGAATGGCGATCGCCGCTCCTGCTCCCACATTGCGAATGCCTCCGCAGAGCATGAAGGCCATGATGTCCTGTTTGCGTTTGAAAAGAACTTTGCCCGCCCAGTAGTTGATAATGTATCCCGAGCAGCACAGACAGAAAATGAAGATCAGAATTCCGAGCAATTGCCATGTAGGATTGTGAAAGTATGGAGACGCGACGCCGCCGTTGATGGCGAGCAATGTGATAATGCCTATTTTTGAGAGTACGGACAAGCGCGGAGAGAGGATCTGCCGTGCCCGCCCGTGAGAAATTTTGTTCAGCAGCATGGCCAGCAGCGAGGGAAACAGAATCATCCAGAACAGGGACGTCATGATGCTGAGACTGTCCATCTCAATTCCCGTGCCCACGAGCAGTTCAAGCATGAAGGGCAGGAAGAAGGGAACGAGCAGGGTGTCGAGGACGATGACGGCCAGAGCGAGCGAGACGTTGCCCTTGTAAATGCTGACCCAGACGATGCTGGTTGATCCTATCGGAGTCAGGGATATGATGACAAGTCCCGTGATGATCTCGGAATTGGAATAGATGGCTGAGGAAAGCAGCCAGGTGCCGACGGGAATGACCAGATGGAGGATGAAGATGTTGACGAGCAGGAAGAAGGGGTGGGTGACGAGCTTCTTGAGTTCCTGCGGGTCGAGCGAAAGCCCGGCGGAAAAGGTCATGACGGCGAAGAGCCAGGGAATCACCCAGGAATAGGGCGCGAGAGGCGCGCCCCAGATAAGGCCGGAAATGAGTGACAGAGGAGCCATGTACGGCATGAAGCGCTGAAGAAAGGCATTGACTGACTGCAACACGGTATTTCCCTCTGATCCGGCTGTGGGGAAAAAGGCACGCGGGAGGTCCCGCGTGCCTTTCGCTGGTTAGTTCTTGAGCAGAGCCGCGCGCTTCTTGTACATGGTGCTCATCCAGTAGACGATCACGATGCCGGCAGCAGCGAAGGCCATGGCGCAGATGTAGGCGAGAGTGTAGTGGCCGGTGGTTTCAACGGCGTAACCGGCGATCTTGGGATAGACGAATCCGCCGATGGAAGCGCCGATGAACACGAGGCCGTAGTTGGCGCCCAGGTTTTCAGGTCCCCAGAATTCGGAGGTGATGGCGGGATAGGAAGCCCAGGTGCCGCCCCAGCCGCAGGCGATGAGGCCGCAGCCGATCATGAACATGGGAGTCGTGGTGGCGATGTTCAGCACATTGGCGCCGATGATGTAGATCAGGAAGACGCAGCCCTGCGTGATGAAGCGGCCGAAGTTGTCCGAGCACCAGCCGAAGACGATGCGGCCGGCGGCGTTGCAGAGGGCGAATACCGTCACGGTGGAGGCGGCCACGGCGGGCGTCATGCCGATCTGGTTGATACCGATGGCGGCGGAGTGGCCGACCATCATGCCGCCGGTACCGGTGCCGCACATGAAGGTGAGCACAACGGCGTAGAAGACGGGGTCCTTGACGATGCCGGAAATGCCCTTGTGAGAGAGGATGATGCCCTTGCCCTTGCTGGCGGCCTTGGAGGGATCCCAGCCTTCAGGCTTGTAGCCGGGAGCCGGGGGAACCACGAAGAAGGCGAGCAGCAGCATGGAGAACACGAAGATGACGGCGAAGCCCTGATAGATGTCGAGAACGCTCGAAGCCCCGTCCATGAGGTTCAGCGCGATCGGAACCCAGACCATCGGTCCGAGGGCGCCGAAGGTGGCGATGATCCCGGCGGCCAGAGCCTTTCTGTCCGGGAACCACTTCACGGCGTTGACCACGCAGTTGGTGTAGAGCAGGCCGTCGCCCACACCGATGAGCAGGCAGTAGGTGACGTAGATGTGCCACAGTTCGGTGGCGAAGGACGTCAGGAAGACGCCGACGCACCACATGATGCAGCCGAAGATAAGCACGATGCGGGGACCGAACTTGTCCATCGCCCGTCCGGCGAAGGGAGAGGTCAGGCCCATGGCGGCCAGCGTGAGCGAGTAGACGAGAACGACTTCGGAAGGCGTGCTGCCCGGGAAGAGGGCCAGCAGCGGTTTCTGCATGATGCTCCAGATGTTCAGGAAGGCCGTTCCTGCGACGATGACCCCTGCGAAGAGAAGAATCAGCCAGCGTTTCATGATTTCTCCAGTTTCATTTGGTTGCACAGTCTCCGGGGGCTGCCTCAGGGCCACGGCACGGGCCCCGGCGGCAACCGGGCTGTCTTGATTTGCGGGCGCCGGGACGCCCTGTTCCCCTGCGGTCAACGACCGCCCATCATGAGCCGGACGAAGCGCATTTTTCGACAAGAAGGACTTTCTGCGGGGCAGTCCCGTACGGGAGGCGAAATCTCCTTCGGGGCTGCCCGAATCCTTGTTTGCCTTTACCTGTCCGTCGTTTTTGTCCGCATTGGTCCTCTCCTCGGGACCGTTGCCATATCCGGCAACCATGCGGCGCATAACGTCCTCGAAATGGCGACACGTTCTGGGAGTCGCCGTTTCGCAATGGCCCGCCTCGACGTGAGGCGGCCCGTTGAGAGACGTAGATTGGGTGAAAATCCGGGCGGAAGGAGGTCAAGCTCCCGCCCGGACGGGAGCAAGGCGAGATCAGCCGCGGAAGTTGGTGTTGTCCACGAGGTAGGTAGAGATCTTTTCCAGGAAGGTGTGGCCGTGAGCCTGAGCGGTCTTGCCCACTTCGGAAGCGAAATCGCCGTTCAGACCTTCCAGGTCGTCGAAGTACAGTTCCACGATGCCGTCGAAGGGCACTTCTTCGTAGGAGAGGGAGCGACCGTTGCACACACGATCAAGGATGAGGCTCTGGCAGTAGCCGCGGACGCCCTTGAACTTGCGCACGAAGTCGCCGTGCACGTACCACCATTCATGCTTGAACTGTTCGAAGCTCATGCCGGCCTTGCGCTGAATGAAGGACACGCGCTTCAGAAGAGGCTTGTTTTCGATCGGAATGACGAGGGACTTCACGGTGATCAGGCTCTTCACGTCAGAGGCGAAGTTGGCGTAATCGGCGGCGATGTCGGCGCCGTAGGCGCCGTAGGCGGCATTCATGTCATGCAGGTTGTCGTACCAGATTTCAGCGAAGGCGTCGGCGGTCACGGGCACGCGGGGGAAGGCCACACCGCGCTGTTCAGCATCGGTCACGAAGTTCTGGGTGTAGCGACGCAGAGCCTGGGAACGCAGAACAACGGGAGCGTGCTGTTCCTTCCAGTAGGTGTTGAAGGCTTCGGGGGTCATGCCGGCTTTCTTGGTAATGAGATCCCATCTCGTGATCATGATATTCTCCTGAATAAGTTGGATGTATGTCGTGGACTTCGGTCCACGGGATTTTCGGTTCCGGGGGGCAGGGGAGGGACCGGCCCCCCGGACGCTGTGTGGAGTGCTGCCCTTGGTTAGTTCGGGTTCAGCGGATACCTTGTGAAGAGTTATGCAAGAATGGGAGTCTCTTCGACAAGGAAAGTCGTCATGGTATCGAGGAAGGTCTTTCCATGCGTACCGGTATAGGAATAGGCCGGAGAAGCGAAGCAGGCTTCGAGTTGCTCCACGTTTTCAAACCAGAATTCCACGATGCCGTCGTAGGGAAGCTGGTCGTAGGAAACGGACTTGCCGCCGATGATGCGGTCGACAATTACGTTCTGATGGTAACCCACGACATAGGGCATGAACTTCACCATTTCGGCGTGAAGACCCAGCCATTCCCACACAAAGGCTTCAGCGGAGATTTCGGGTTTCCGCTTCAGGAAAGTCATGCGCTTGATGAGCGGACGGGGGTAGTTGTCCGGAACGGGAATGACCTTGCGCTTGAGGGCCACGACCATCTGGCAGTCCTTGAGGAACAGAGGAATATCAGCCTGAGCGTCGGTAGCCTGAGAAGCCATGCCCTTTTCCATGTCGGCGATGCTGTCGTAGCAGAGTTCGGAGAAGCCGTCGGCCACGAGAGGGCTGCGAGTGGCGAAACCGATGCCGAGCTGCGAAGTATTCGTAACCAGGTTCTGGCGGTAGTGACGGATGCCGTCCATCTTGGTGACGATGGGACCATGCACTTCCTTCCAGTGTTTGGCGAATTGTTCCGTGGTCATGTCGTCGCGCTTCTGCATGATGCCGTATCTGGAAATCATTTTGAGTTCTCCTTAAAATACAGTAAAACTTGGGGTGTTAGTTGGTGACGTAACCGCTGTCCACGAGGTAGTTGGCGCCGTGGACGTAGGTGGCTTCGTCGGAAGCGAGGAAGAGCATGACGGAGGTCACTTCTTCAGGCTTGGCAAAACGACCGGCGGAATATTTGCCGATCATTTTCTTGTACTTTTCCGGATTATTACGGGTGGCTTCGGTGATGCGGGTCATGGCCGAGCCGGGAGCCACGGAGTTCACGCGGATGCCGTAGGGGAACAGTTCAAGGGACATGATGCGGGTAAGCTGCTCGATACCGGCCTTGGAAGCGGGATAGCCGCCGGAGAAGGGCGTCACGCGATAGGCCGTATTGGAGGAGGTGTTCACGACGACGCCCTTGACGCCGAGGCGGATCATTTCCTTGGCTACGGCCTGACCGACGCGGAAAGCGCCGTTCAGGTTCGTGTCGATGACGGTGAGCCAGTCCTGTTCGGTAAGGTCGAGGAAGTTCTTGAAGATACCCATTCCTGCGTTGTTGAACAGAATGTCGATGCGACCGAAGTGTTCGACGACCTTGGCGACCATGGCGTCGACGGAAGCCTTGTCCCGCACGTCGCACTCGACCCCAAAGGTGTCTTCGGGCATGGATTCGCAGACTTTCTTGATGGTATCGCCTTCAATATCGACGACGGCGACCTTGGCGCCTTCGGAAACCAGCCGTCTGACGAGGTTTTCGCCGAGGCCGTTGGCTCCGCCGGTGACCAGAGCAATTTTATTTTCGAATCTCTTCATGATATGTTCCTTCCGTTGCCTGGAAAAAGAAAGTCCTACTGGACGCGGTAGCCGCCTTCGACATAGTAGAGAGCGCCGTTCACGAAGCTGGCTTCATCAGAGGCCAGGAAGAGGGCCACGTTGGCGGCTTCCTCGGGTTCGCCGTAGCGCTTGTCCACGAGCTTCTTCATGAACATTTCCACGCGTTCGGGATTGGCACGGGTACGGGCGGTCATGCGGGTCATCATGGCTCCGGGACCGAAGGCGTTGACGCGGATGCCGTATTTGGCAAGCTCAAGCGCCATGACCTTGGTCAGCTGCATGACCGCACCCTTTGAGGCGGCGTAGGCGGCGGTGGTGGGGGAAACCAGATCGCAGGCGATGGATGCCGTGTTCACGATCGCGCCCTTGATGCCGAGCTTGACCATCTCGCGGGCAACGGCCTGATCAACGAAGAACATGCCCTTGACGTTGACATTGAAGTTGGAATCCCAGTTTTCCTCGGTTTCATCGAGGAACAGATTGTAGTTGCACACGCCGGCGTTGCTGAAAAGCAGGTCGATACGGCCGTATTTCTGCATGGTGGCCCACACCATGGCATCGACGGAAGCCTTGTTGCTTACGTCGCAGTAGATGCCGGTGACCCGATCGCCGAATTCCTTGCAGGTGGCGTCCAGGGTGTCCTGTTCCCAGTCCGCGATGACGACGGCCTCGGCGCCGTCGCGGAGCAGACCGGCGACGATGGCCTTACCCATGCCCTGGGCTCCGCCCGTGACGATGGCGATCTTTCCTTCAAATCTGTTCATGTTCCCTCCAACAGGGTGTGTGATGTCCTCAAAACCAATTGCCGATGTGCTTTTTGCCTAGCAAGCGAACTGCCGCCGTCCGAAGCCTTGCCCGGGGTATTGATGGGCGAGTGGGACTTTATGGGCGTTCGGTCGGTGCACGGCATTAGAATAGCAAATGTCGTGCCAGTTTTTGTTCAGAGAAGAACGGAGAAGTATTCCTGAGGGAAAGAAAACCTGTAGTTTCAATTTATTACTTGTGAAAAAAAGATGTATGATCTACCAGACTGGACAGAACGTGACGAAACAGGACAGTCGACATCTTTGTTGTGGATAGAAAAATGTTTAAAACTGTCTAGTAATGTTGTGTTTTGTCTATTACTGTTCTTTTTTAATCATGACTTTTGTTCTGTATTTTTTTAATTAGCTGTAAATACGGAATAAAAACAAAAGTGAACAGCCGTATGCACCCCTGAAAGGAGTGTTCATAACTGTCTTCCTCTCTTTTTAGGGGTGAAGGGAATAGAATTGTGAGGATTCTTTCGCTTATGCGGGAGAATCTTTTTTTTATGAGAATACTCTAAATAAATACAATGAACTACAGTTAAAAATGAAAGAAATGGCACTTCGCTTGATTGTTGGGCTCTCAGATGTAATAATATGAATTTACTGTAGAAATAAATTTATAAAAAATTGTTGCCGAAGAAGAAATAAAAAATTGGCACGAGATTTGCTTATGTTGCCGCAAACTGGTTTTGGAGTGTCCGGCGAAGTTGTCGAGCAGGTATTCGCTGGACAGGAATGAACAGTTGGGTCTGGCCCGCGTACCCGCAACACTTGATGTCGCGGAAGAATCGTCGTCCGACGGCGTTTCCGGGGCGGGGTCCGCCGGCGTCATGAGGCGAAATGCAACTTCATGGTCCAATCTTTTAGAGGTAGCCGCATGTATCATAAGTCACTTTTATCCCCAATCAAGCTCACCGATAAGGTGGTCTTGAAGAATCGGATGATCAAGTCCCCCCAGTCCACCATGTACTGGGACCCGGACTACTTCATGTCCGATCGGGTGATCGATTTCTACGAAAGCATCGCGGAAGGCGGTGCTTCCCTCATTCTTCTGGCCGGGATTCTCTGGTATCCCGCGCATCCGGGCGGAATCTACGGCGCGTTGTATGATGACAAGTATCTTCCCGGCATGAAGAAATTTGTGGAAAGAATGCACAGACACGACTGCAAGGTCTTCTGCCAGTTCCACCACACCGGGCCTTCCTCCCCGAGCGATCCCGAGGGCAATCGCCCGTTTGGTCCTTCCACTCTGGAACAGGACGAAATGGCTTCTCCCCTGCCGTATCTCCATGCGACGCGCGGGCTGACCCTTGAGGAGATCGAGGAACACAAGCGGCGCTACATCGATGCCGCCGCCCGGGCCAAGGAAGCCGGTTTCGACGGTGTCGAAGTCCACGGCGCGCACGGGTATTTTCTCGCGAGCTTCATCAGCCGCATCTGGAACCGCCGCACCGACCAGTACGGGAACCAGAATATGGAAAACCGTACCCGTCTGATGGTTGAAATCATGCAGGGCATCCGCGAACGCTGTGGCGAGGATTTCCCCATCGGCGTGCGCATCAACGGCGAAGAATTTGGAGCCAAGGGCGCCATCACCATCGAGGAATCCAAGCAGGTCGCCCAGATTCTCGAAAAGGCCGGCGCGTGCTATATGAGCGTATCCGGCTACGGCTTCGGCCCTCGTCCCATGACCTATCTGCCCGACTACTTCCCCTATCCGGAACCTGACGACTTCATGAAGCCGTACATGGATCGGTACAAGGGAGACGGCGTCTACGTGACCGCCGCCGCGGAGATCAAGAAGGTCGTCAATATTCCTGTCATTGCCGTGGGGCGCATGGACGAAGACAAGGCAGAGCGCCTCATCAATGAAGGCAAGGCCGACATCATCGCCCTTGGCCGTACGCTGTGGGCCGATCCCGAGTTCCCCAACAAGGTCAGGGACGGACGGATCGACGACATCGTCCGCTGCACGCGCTGCGCCACCTGCGAAGATCCGCCACGCGACGCCCGTCGTTGCCGCGTGAATGCTTCCATGGGCCGTGAAAAGGCCATGCAGATCATCCCCACCGGCACGCCCAAGAAGGTCTATGTCATCGGCGGCGGTCCCGCCGGCATGGAAGCCGCCCGTGTGGCAGCCCTGCGCGGCCACAAGGTGACTCTGTTCGAAAAGAGCGGTCGTCTTGGCGGTCGTCTCTGGCTGGCCTCCATGATCAAGGGGTCGGACATCGAAGACGTGAAGCCGGTCATCAAGTATCTGACCCGTCAGATCAACGAACGCTCCAGCGTGACCGTGCGTCTGAATACCGAAGTGACGCCCGAGCTGATTTCCAGGGAAAAGCCTGATGTCGTGGTCATCGCCACCGGCGGCAACTACGCGCTGCCCGACGTGCCCGGCATTCATCGCTGGAACGTACAGGGCGTGAAGTCCATGGCCAAGCTGGCTGCTCTGCCTCTGCGCGTGTTCGGTCCCGACATGCTTAACGAGCTGACCAAGATCGTGCTGCCCCTCGGTTCCAAGATCACCATCATCGGTGGTCAGATCGAAGGCATTCAGGGCGCCGTGTTCCTGAAGAAGCGCGGCAAGGACGTTACCGTTCTTGAAGCTTCCGATCATCTCGGCGACGGCATTCCGCCTCGTTACAAGGAACGCGCTCTGCCCTGGCTCCAGAAGAAGGGAACGGCGATCCACACTGAAGTCACCGTTGAATCCGTGGATGGCGAAGGCGTGCACTATCGCGACAAGGACGGCGTGCGTCATACCGTGAAGTCGCATTCCGTGCTGGTGCTCACCCGCCAGACCCCGAACCATGATCTCGCCAATGCGCTCAAGTACATGGTCCCCGAAGTTCACGTCATCGGTTCCGCCAACGGCGCCGAATCGAGCCTGATCGTGAACGCCATTTCCGAGGGTCGCGCTCTCGGCGTCAAACTGTAAGATTGTCCTTGGCCGCGCCCGGACGGGCGCGGCCCCTTTTCCGAATGTACGGAACCATCCCCAGAGGAAGTATTGATGAGACATCCCAAACTGTTCTCTCCCATCACCATCACGCCCCACTGCGTGCTGAAGAACCGTATCATCAAGACCGGCCAGTCCACCTGGCTGTGGAATGAAGATGGTACTGCTCAAGGCAGCCGTGGTACGGATCTGTATGAGAATATCGCCAAGGGCGGCGCTGGAGGTATTGTTGTTGGCGGTGTTGCCATGGAGCAAACTCCCGGCATCTACCTCGGCATGTATGATGAAAAATTCATCCCGGGTCTGAGAGATCTGACCGGACGCGTGCAGAAGTACGGCTGCAAGATCTTCGCCCAGTTCCACCATTCCGGTCCCGCGGCCTGGCCCCGTCTCGGTGAGCCGCCGATTTCCTCTTCGACCCTCGGCGTGGACGAAATTCCCATGCCTCCGCCGAACGGCAACCCCTGCCGCGGCCTGAGCATCGATGAAATTCACGCCATGCAGGAACGCATCATCAATTCCATCGTGATCGCCGACAAGGGCGGATTCGACGGAATGGAAGTTCACTGCGCCCACGGCTACTTCCTGAACAGCTTCATGAGCCGCGTCTGGAACCGTCGTGATGACGAGTACGGCTGCCAGAACGTGGAGAACCGTACCCGTATCGTGCGTGAGATCCTGATCGAAGCCCGCAAGCGCGTCCGTCCCGAATTCGTTCTTGGAATTCGTCTGAACGGTCGCGAATATGGCGCGAAGAACGGCATCACCATCGAAGAAGCCATGGAAAACGCCATTGCGCTGGAAGAAGCGGGCGCTCAGTACCTGAACGTGGCCGGTTACGGATACGGCACCATGCCGTTCCGCTACTGCCCCGACTACTTCCCCTATCCGGAACCGGAAGATTTCATGGTTCCCTATATGGACGTGTACCATGACAAGGGACTGTGGACGGATTCCGCCAGCTCCATTAAGAAGGTAGCCCACGTTCCGGTCATCACCGCCGGACGCATGGACGAGGATCTGGCCGAACGCGTGCTCAATGACGGAGATGCGGATATCATCGGTCTTGGCCGTACCCTGTGGGCTGATCCCGAGTTCCCCAACAAGGTTCGTGAAGAACGTTTTGAGGACATTGTCCGCTGCACCCGTTGCGCGAGCTGCGAAGACCCGGTCACCCAGCCCCGCATCTGCCGCGTAAATCCGACTCTGGGCCGCGACAAGGAACTGGCCATGACCCCCGCCACCAAGAAAAAGAAGGTGATGGTCATCGGCGCCGGTCCCGCCGGCATGGAAGCCGCCCGCGTGGCCAAGCTGCGCGGCCATGACGTGACGCTGTACGACAAGGAGAGCACGCTTGGAGGCCGCATCAACCTCGCTTCCATGATCAAGGGAACGGAAGTTGAAAACGTGCTGCCCATCCGTGATTATCTCACGACGCAGATCCGCAAGCTCAACATCCCCGTCCGTCTCGGCACCACCGTGACGCCCGAACTGGTCCGCAAGGAACAGCCCGATGCCGTCGTCATCGCCACGAGCAGCCCCTATGCCATTCCGGAAATCCCCGGCATTCATGGCTCCAATGTTGCGACGATCAAGCAGCTGGCCGGCAGAGTGAAGCTGCCCATGCGCATTTTCGGACCCAAGACACTGGAAAAACTCACCAAGATCTTCCTGCCCGTGGGCAAGCGCGTTGTTGTGCTCGGCGGTCAGATCGAAGGTGTGCAGGGCGCCGTGTTCCTGAAGAAACGTGGCCGCGACGTCACCATCATTGAAGAGAGCGACAAGATCGGCAGCGGTATTCCGGAACGCTACTTCATCCGCATCATGCCCTGGTTCAAGAAAAAGGGCGTGGAAGTGGTTACTGAAGCCAAGCCTCTGGAAGTGACCAGGCAGGGCGTTCGGGTCCGGATGAAGGACGGCACGGAAAAGCTGTTCCCCGCCGACACGGTCATGGTGCTCATGCCGCAGGTGCCGAATACGGAACTTGCCGATGCGCTTGCTCCTTTCGTTAAGGAAATCCATTCCATCGGCTCCGCTCTTGGCGCTGACAACGGCTTGCTGAAGCACGCTCTGCTCGACGGTCGTCGGGCCGGCTGCCAGCTTTAAAAGACTTCAACGTGTTTCGGAGCGGGATCATTCCCGCTCCGGAGAACACAGGGGGCTGCGGTCTCTCCCGGTACCGCAGCCCTTTTTCGACCGGGTTTGCCGGTCCGACTTTTCGGCCACGGTCTTGCGCGGCAGCATGCGGGCCGAAAGACCGTCCCGGTACGGATTCGTCAGCTGTCGGTACCGGGTTCTCCAGAACTCCCCTTCCTGGCCAGGGAAAGGGGAGCTTCCTGTTTTTTGGGGGAAGCGGGTTTCTTTCCGACCTGCCGCGCCGCATCAGTTGTCAATGGCGTGAGCGGGGACTTCAATTTCCTGCGCGTTTCAGACGCTTCCTGGTTTTTGGGCCGCCGTGCACCTCACCGGCATTGAAGACGGAGAGATAAAACAGCCCCTTTTCCGCGCAGGAAAGGGGCTGTCGTTTGAGAAGGGATGAGGGACTCTCTTTTTTGCAGGAAAAAGGGATCAGGCGATATCGAACCGTTCGAACCGCATGACCAGCCCGGCTCGTCCCTGTGTCGCCGAACGCAGATCCGTGGAAAAGCCGAACAGCTTGCTCAGAGGGGCAAGCCCCTGAACGACTTTGAGACCTGCCCTGTCGATAATGTTTTCCACTCTGCCGCCTCTGGTTCCAAACAGGCTGATAGCAGGGCCGAGGTTGGCCTCCGGTGCGGCGATTTCTACGAACATCAGCGGTTCGAGCGTGGTTACGGCGGCCGCCTCCAGCGCAGTGCGCAGAGCGATGCCGGCGGCCATGTGATAGCCGGCGGCGGTGGAGCCTTCACGACGCGGCATGGCCGTGACGTCCACTGCGACGTCCTGCATGGGATAACCGGAGACGGGGCCGGATTGCAGGGCGTTCTCCACGCCCTGTTCTGCGGCTTCACGGAATGCCGCGGGCAGCAGGGAGGCGTCGAAGACGAGGCGCACATGGTTGCCCGTTCCCCGTGGCAGCGGCGAAACGGTCAGGGATACTGCGCCGATATGTGTTTCCTTGCCCAGTTCCCGGTCGAATTCTCCGTCGGCCGAAGCCGTCCGCGTCGGGGTTTCGCGGCGGATGACCTGCGGGTTGCCGACGCGGGGCGCGATGCCGTATTCGCGGCGGATCCGCTCCAGAACAACATCCAGATGCAGTTCGCCCATGCCGGAAATGATGCGGTGTCCGGAACCCTCGTCAGTGGCCACGGTCAGGGTCGGATCTTCCAGCGTGAAGCGGGCCAGCGCTTCGTCAAGCGTCTTTCCTTCATCGGCGTTTCTGGGTTCAAGGGCAAGAGAGATGACGGGCTGGTAGGCATCGATGCTTTCCAGCAGGAAGGAGGAGCCCGGGCCCCCTATGGTGTCGCCCGTGTGGGCCGAACGCAGGCCGATGACGGCCACAATGTCCCCGGCGCCGGCTTCCTCAAGCTGTTCGCGGTGGTCGGCGTGCAGTCGGTAGAGCCGGGAGATGCGTTCGTCCGTCGCGCGGGTGACGTTGCGGCAGGAGTCTCCTTCGCGCAGCTTTCCCGCGTACAGTCGAACCAGCGCCAGTTTGCGCCCTCCGTCCATCATGACCTTGAAAACCAGACCGGCTAGGGGGGCGGTCGTGGCGCAGGGAATGGTCATATCGGTTCCATCCGCAGGATTGTGCGCCCTCGCGGGCGGCACATCCTCGGGAGAGGGGAGATATGCCTTCACGGCGTCGAGCAGAGGCTGCACGCCCGTATTTCTGAGAGCCGATCCGCAGAGGACCGGCGTCAGTCTGCGAGACAGGGTGGCCCGGCGGATTGCGGCGCGAATGTCCTCTTCGGCATATTCACCGCCGAGGTACTGCTCGAAGAAACGATCGTCATTTTCCGCAAGCCGGTCCAGCATGGGTTCTCTCCAGCGATCGGCGATGGCCGCATCCTCGTCGGAGAGGGGGGATCGGGTCCATGTTCTGCCCTGATCGGCGGGGTCGAAGTTCAGACGTTCACGGGTGATGAGGTCAATAAGTCCGCTGAAGGTCCCGGCCGCGCCTACGGGGACGACCAGGGGCAGGGGGACGGCTCCGAGTCTGGTTTCCAGCGCCTTGAGCACGGCGGAAAAATCCGCACCAATCCGGTCCATCTTGTTGATGAAGGCAATCTTGGGCACGCCGAAATGTTCGGATTGTCTCCAGACCGTTTCCGACTGCGGCTCCACGCCGCCCACGGCGCAGAAGACGCCGACGGCTCCATCCAGAACTCTGAGGGAGCGTTCGACCTCGATGGTGAAATCGACATGCCCGGGCGTGTCAATGATGTTGATCGTGGTTCCGTCCCATTCGCAGGTGGTGCAGGCGGAGGTGATGGTGATGCCCCGTTCCTGTTCCTCCGGCAGATAGTCCATGGTGGCCGTGCCGTCATGAACCTCTCCCATACGGTGGATTCTGCGCGTATAGAAGAGCATCCGCTCGGTAAGCGTGGTCTTGCCCGCATCAATGTGGGCGATGACGCCTATATTCCGCACTGCCTGACTCATGGGAGGCTCCTTTATTCGATTGATGATACGTCCAGTTCCGTATTCAGAAAGAAGCCGGGAGCAAGGTCCGGACAGACCCATGCTCCGGCAAGCTTTGCCGTCAGCCGCAGGGCGGCTTTCGCCGTCCCCGTTCCGTAAACGACGTCGAAGGGACCGGAGTCCTCGCCGGTGACGTCCGGCAGCAGGACGGGGGAAACGTCCGGATGGGTCCGGGCAATAAGCTCCAGCTCGTTTTGCGCGTCGGAGAAGACGCCCGCCAGAGGTGTCCTGTCTCGCCAGACCGGCACGGCGGGCACTGTTGCGCGAAGCGATTCAAGGCGGGGTTCACCGAAAGCCAGAAGTCGTCCGGGGTCTCTCGCTTCTTCGGAGCGGGCAAGTGCGTCCAGTTCCCGCAGAAAGGTTCCCGCCTGTTCCGGGGGCAGGGCAAAGACCTGTTCTACTCCCGTCAGCTCCAGAGCCGCGAGCAGAGCGGGGTCGTCCGGTTCCGCCGTACACAGGGCGAAGATGTCTTCAATGCCGGCCAGACGGGCGGTCATGATCGCGGCGCTCAGGCGGACGGCGGAAACGCAGCCCGGTCCCATGAGCAATACAGCCCAGGGAGCGACGCTGTTGCGATTGACGAGGCGAAAACCTGCGGCGGGGTTATCGCGACGGTGTTCTTCCCGGAAGGGCGGCGAAGGGTGCAGAGCCTGCACAAGCGCAAGCGTGGTTTTTATCCAGGCGCGGCGTTCCGGTTCCGTCGCCTCATAGGCGTCTCCCATTCTTTCATCCGGCAGGCGGGCGTTTTCCATTGCGACAGAAAAGAGCAGTTCGTGCATGGGAAACCTCAGTGCAGGGTAGAGGCGACTTCAGCGGGGAGGTTCCCCAGCTGGCCGCGCATATAGAGCTTCATCAGTTCCGCAATCAGATTGTCCCGGTTCAGCGTATCGGCATAGGCTCCGTCGGCGAGAACCTTGGCGAATGCCTTTTCCTTGAGGAGCTTGTCCGGCTGCTTGCTCAGATACTGCGCGTATCCGGAAAGTCGCGCCCGCAGTTCGGCGTCGGAAAGTCCGGACAGGGCCGCGAATTCGGCGGCAATGGCTTCGGGAGCCGGAGTTCCGGGGTTTTCCAGAACCTGGCGCATGCTGGCCGCAAAACGTTTCAGCCCGGCGGTAATGTGCGTGGGTTTGACCACGTTGGAGCCGGCCCAGCCCGCTCTGGCCCATTTGAACATGTAGAGGTCGGTTCCGGAACCGTTGTCCAGAAATACAGATACGCTGGCCGAGCCATAAAGGTAGGTTTCCGCCCAGCCGAGCATGGTGATGTTGGTTCCGGTCACGCCGCTGTACACATGGGTCCAGTCGGCGTCTTTGCCGACGGTTGCGCCCTTTTTGCCGACTTCGGACTGGTTGGGCATGGAGGAAATGGAAAACAGGGCAGCTCGGCCCTTGTAGGAGGTGAGCACGAAGAGGCGGTCGAGGCGATAGGTATAGTAGCAGCCGCTGGATGCGTCGGGCGTGGTTTCCTCGAACTCCGTTCCCTTCACGGTCAACGTGCCCGTGGGCGGGAGAGGCGTTGCGAGCAGTTCCTTGCCCTTGACGAGAATTTCGCTGCCGGGGAGCCAGGCGTTGCGGCGAACCACGGAGGGATAAACGGCCTCTCCGGGGACGGCGGGGTTCAGCGTGTAGGCGATGATTCTTTTCAGCGGAATGTTGAGATGTTCCCGCAGAAAGGCCCCCTGTCCCTGCGGGCGTCTGGCCGGGCGGACTCTGGCGGAGGAAAGGCCGTCGGCGGTTACGAAGTCGAGAACGGAGGAGAGAGTCTCGGCGGACGGGGCGGGACGTCCCCGGGACGTGTCGGAGAGCAGGGCGGAAAGTGCCTCTTCGACGTTCGCGGGCAGATTGCCCTCGTTTTTTTCATCATTGGCGAAGGCCGGCAGGGACAGGCTCAGGAGCAGAAGAAGGGTCAGACAGAAAGGTGCGGCGGAACGCATGAGCGGATACCTCGGAAAAGAATCGTGCCGAAACCGGAAAAGCCTGCCTCTGGCACATGAGGCAGGATGCCGGGAACTTGCCGTTTACCCGTAAAATAGACCAGGGGTTCATGGAACGTCAATGGACGCAGAGTGAGAGGCGCATGGACTCGGGCCCCGTGCTGTCTAGCTGACGGACCCCGTCTTCCCTGCCGGGTTGTCTTCCGGGAACGGTGCGGGGCTAGAGCCACGCGAAGATGGCCGTAATGAAAAAGGGGACGGCGACGGTGAGCGCCATGCCGGAAAAGACGGAAATGATGGCGTTGCGTTCCCCGCTGCTCTTGATGATCGCAGGCAGGCAGGTATCCGTGGCGGCAGCAGCGGCGGACAGGGGACCGAGTCCGCCGCACAGGCGCACGAACAGCGGTGCGAAGAGCAGGGTCGCCAGCTCGCGTACCATGTTGGAAATGAGAGCCATGGAGCCGAGGCTGGCATCTGCGAGACGGCTGATCAGCATGCTGGACAGACTGTAGTAGCCGAGTCCGGAAGCCACGGCCAGCACGTCACGGAAGCGCATGTCGAGCACGCACCAGGCGACTGCCGCGCCCAGAGCCGTGCCCGCGGCGATCATGACGGGAATAATGAGGACCCAGCCCTTGAGATCGCGCAGGATGCGCCAGGCTCTTACGTCGAAGCCAAGGCCCATGCCCACGGCGGCGAGCATGGTGTATACGGCCCAGTTGCTTGCGTCTCCGTGCGTGACCGAGCCGGGAAGGATGTCCAGCCAGCCGATGAGGACGCCCGCGCAGAACAGACCGAGGATGATGGCGGATTCTTTCATGCTTTTTCCCGGTGGTCGCGGTGGGATCGTCCGTCGAGATGCCGTTCCAGAAGGGGACCGAGCAGGCGGGCGCCGATCAGACTCCCGGCGATGCCGCACAGGCCGATCAGTGCGCCCTGCGCGCCCAGGCTGTCCATCCTGCTCATGAGTTCCGCATCGGCCCCCAGCGCCAGTCCAAGCAGAAAAAGCAGAATGCGCACGGACCATGTCAGTACATGATCCGTCAGCTTGATGATCAGGGGTTGGTTGCGGAGTGCGTATCCCACGGGAACGCCGAGAATGAGACAGCTCATTTCCGTCAGCATGCAGGTCTCCGGAAGATGGTTTTCCGGGAAACGCCGTCGCATCCCGGATATGGCAGGCCGATTACTATATCCGCCGTCTGAAAAATGGTCAATATTCAGCCGGGAAGGGCTGTTATGGGCTTTCCCCTGTCGGGGCGGGAGAGGGATGGAGCGCTTTCTCCGTCTGCCGGAGATTCTGGGTTGTTCCGTGTGGCATCGTCCCCGCGGATGTGTTTGACCCCAGCCCTTGTCCACTGATATAGCGGGCGGACGAACCAAGGAGTCTGGGTGATGACGACGGATGCGACCAGGGCGTCGGGCTGGCAACCTGTCCTGCGGGTAACTGTCTGCGGACGGGAATGGATTCTGGAACGGGCGGCGGACATGGAGAGTCTCTGGGAAGCCATGACCGAATTCACGGAAGATGAAAGGCTGCCGTACTGGACGGAACTGTGGCCGTCCAGCCTCGTATTGGCGGAATGGCTCCATGAGCAAAGGGACCGGCTGCAGGGACAGGCCTGTCTTGATCTTGGCTGCGGCATTGGCCTGACCGCCCTGGTAGGGCAGTGGCTCGGGGCGCGGGTCATCGGTATGGACTACGAGCCTGAGGCACTGCGTTACGCGCGTCTCAACGCGGAACACAACCGCGTTTCCCAGCCCGGCTGGGTGGTCATGGACTGGCGAAAACCCGCCGTGCGGAAGCGCAGTTTGCGTTTCGTGTGGGGCGGGGATATTATGTACGAACAGCGCTTCGCCGCGCCTGTGCTGGATTTTCTTGAGTATGCGCTTGAGGACGACGGCGTGGCCTGGGTCGCGGAACCGAGCCGGGCCGTGTATGACACCTTTCGGGCCGCGCTGGCCAACCGGCGCTGGGGCGGCAAGTGCGTCTGGGAGAAGAGCATTCCGGCCCTGTATCCTCAGGAACGACCAGTTCCCGTGCGGATCTGGGAAATTCGAAGATAGCTCAAGGAGGTATGAGCATGGGGGAAACGGTCCGTTTCGGCGTGTCTCTGGACGCCGACCTGCTGGAAAAGTTCGATGCGCTGTGCGACCGGCAAGGGTGCCCGAGCCGGTCCGAGGCCCTTCGCGACATCATCCGGGATACGCTGGTGCAGGACTCGCTGCGCTCCGATACGGCGGATGCGGCGGGTGTGCTCACGCTTGTATACGACCACCATGTGCGTGATCTTTCCCGCAAGCTCAACGAGCGTCAGCATGACGACTACAATGTGGTCGTAGCGTCGCTGCATGTGCATCTCGATCATCACCATTGTCTGGAAATCCTTGTGCTCAAGGGGCAGGCCGGGCAGCTTCGTTCTCTGGCCGACCAGTTGCGTTCCATTCGCGGGGTCAAGCACGGGACCTTTTCGATTACGGCCATCGGTGCGGATCTGCCCTGATTTCTGCGCGCTCCGACGACTTTGGGAAGTCTGAAGAAGGGCGCGGACAGGAGCAGGCGAGCGTGGACGATGCCGTCCTGAACCGTCCGGCCGAAGTTGAACGGTCGCTGGGGGGCTTCCGGCAGATCCTCACGCCCTTGTTCCGCATGGGGCGGCGCGGGAAGGCCGTTTTGTTTTTTTGCTGAAATTCGGCCGATGGGCCGCTTCCGACAACGCCATATTCAGGATCAGAAATGGAAGACGTACAGAACAGTCCGGCTCCGGTGGCCATGCCCATCGACCGGGTAGGGGTCAAGGGACTTGAGGTGCCGTTGCTGGTGCGCAACCGCGAGAAAGGACACCAGCATTCTGTCGCGCGGGTGGATGTAAGCGTGGATTTGCCTGCGGCCTTCAAGGGCACGCATATGAGCCGCTTTGTGGAGGCAATGGAAAACTGGACGGAAGAGCTGGATTACGGCGCCATGAAGCGCCTGCTTGAAGCCGTGAAGGAGCGGTTGCAGGCCAGGAGAGCGCATATCGTTTTCCGTTTTCCCTATTTTATCCGCAAGGGCGCTCCGGCGACGGCGGCCCCGGGACTGCTTCCCTATCGGTGCGTGCTGACGGGAGAGCTGGACGAGGGAAAGCCTCACTTCACGCTGGAAGTGACGGTGCCCGTGATGACGGTTTGCCCCTGCTCCAAGGCCATCAGTGATGAGGGGGCGCACAGCCAGCGTGCCGACGTGAAGATCGCCGTTCGCATGAACGGTCTGTGCTGGATCGAGGATCTGGTGGACATCGCCGAAGAGTCTGGGTCTTCTCCCGTATATTCTCTGCTCAAGCGCGCTGATGAAAAGTATGTGACGGAGTGGGCCTTCGCCCATCCGACCTTTGTGGAGGATGTAGTGCGTAATGTGGCCAGCCGTCTTATGCGGCATCCGCATGTGGACGCCTTTCGCGTGGAGGTGGAAAGTCACGAGTCCATCCATGCCCACAATGCCTTTGCCTGTATTGAACACGGCGAATTGTGATTCGACGCGGAGTGCCCCCGGAGGGTCCGCGGGACAAAAACAGGACCCGGAAAGCGAAGCGAAAAATCCCGGCAGACCGATAAGGGGTCCGCTGTCGGACTCCGGACCGGAATGGCTGTCCGGAAATGAAGCTGCGAAAGACAAGGAAGGGACGGAATTCCGTCCCTTCCTTGTCTTTCGCAGCGTGCATTACTTGCGGTATATTTTGACCAGATTGGTGCCTCGCGGCTGGGTGGACGCGGACGTGGGCTGCCCGGCGGTGATGACCACGTCTTCACCGATGCCGAACAGGGAGGAGGAAGCGATGAACCGTTCGGCGCGGGCAAGATGTCCTTCGTTGTCGTCTTCTCCCACCTGATGCGGGACCACGCCCCATGAGAAGTTCATGGCCTTCAGGCTCGTGGTGTCCGGAGTCAGGGCGTGCACGGTCTGGGTGGGCCTGCGGGCGGAGAGAAGTCTTGCCGAAGCGCCGGATATGCTGTGCGCCACAATGGACTTGGCGTTGGCCTTTTCGGCCAGCAGGCAGGCCGAATAGGCGAGAAAGTCCGGAGTGCCCTTTTCCGGGTCCGGTTCGGCGACGCGGCGGGTTTCGGCCAGCAGTTCTTCGGCCTTGGTGGCGATTTCACCCATGAACTGCACGGTTTCCACAGGATAGTTGCCCATTGCCGTCTCTTCGGAAAGCATGATGCAGTCCGCGCCGTCGAGAACGGCATTGGCTACGTCCGTGGTTTCCGCGCGGGTCGGCGAGGGGCTGGAAACCATTGAGAGCAGCATCTGGGTGGCGACGATGACGGGCTTGGCCGCGCGGTTGCAGGCCCGGATGATGCGTTTCTGCATGGCCGGCAGCTCGGGAAGGGGACATTCGATTCCGAGATCGCCCCGGGCGACCATGATGATGTCCACCTCGGCCAGAATGGCGTCGAGCCGTTCCACGGCATTGCGGCGTTCCAGCTTGGCCACCACGGGAATGTCCCGGCCGTGGCTGCGGATGATCGCCTTGGCCTCGCGGATGTCCTCCGGCGACTGAACGAAGGAAAGGGCCACGGCGTCCACGCCGAGCGCGAGTCCGTCCACAAGGTCCTTCTTGTCCTTTTCCGTCAGCGCGGGCAGAGGTACGGACTTGCCGGGCAGGGCCAGCCCCTTGCGCGAGGTGATGATGCCGTTGTTGTGCGCCTCGATGAGGAACAGGCCGTCTTCCCTGCGGGCGGCCACCCGGAACTGGAGCGTTCCGTCGGCCAGAACAAGGCGATCGCCCGGCTCAAGTTCGGCGAGCACCTCGGGATGATCGAAAGGGATGAACGGAAATTCTTCCGTTCTGGCGGAGGCGGGGCCGAGCAGCAGGGTGTCTCCCTTGACCACGGTCAGCGAGCCGCTGTCGAGGCTGCCGATGCGGATCTTGGGGCCTGAGAGGTCCTGCATGATGGTAATGGGCGTCTTGTGCACGATTTCCAGTTCCCGGATCATCTTGATGAGATCCACAAAGGCGGAGCTGTCGCCGTGCGAGAAGTTCAGCCGGAAAATCCGGACTCCGGCCTGAATGAGCCTGGACAGCACTTCCCTTTTGTTGGACGCGGGACCAATGGTTGCCAGAATTTTCGTCTTCATCCCGTTTTCCTCTTTGTAGCAGGCTGTTCCCCTTGGGGAAACCGTATGCTTCGCCGGCCAGTCCGATCGAAGCAATTGCTTCACTTTGTTTCCCTTTTTGAATTCTGTCAAGTTTCGATCGTAAAAGAAACGGCAACTTGATGAAATGGTGAACCATTTGTGGCGGTTTTAAAATGTTCGGATATGAAATTATAAAACGAAGATATTTTCGTAACTGAACAGAAACGAACTGGTCCGGCGGGAAGGAGCAAACCGGTACGGATTGCATGTCGTCTTCGGATACGGGGTGGCCTGAAGATCGCGAGAAAGCCCCGCGGAGCGCCTCCCGTCCTTGTCCCGTCGGCGGGAGGCCGGGCATTCCGGGGGCTTCCGAAAGAATGCTGAGAGTCAGTGCTTGCGGGGACATGCGGTGGCCAGCATGTCCGTCACGGCATGGGCTACAACGGCAGGATCAAGTTCTGTCAGACAGCGGACATGCGGACAGGCGTCACGTCCGCAAGGCTGGCAGGGCAACCCCTTCGCGATGTGTCTGTGCTCCGGCGAGGGGAAGGTCCATGAAGGCCCGGTGGAGCCAAGTACCGTGCAGGTTGGGGTGTCCACGGCCACGGCGATATGGCGCGGTGCGGAACAGTTGCCCACATGGAGATCGGCCTCCGCAATGCACGCGGCCATTTCCCGCAGTCCCAGCATGCGCTCCGGCAAAAGCAGAGCTTCCGGGGGACAGGCCGAGGCGATCCGGCGGATATCCTCTTCTTCGCCCGGACCCCAGAGAGGAAGAAAGCGTAATGAGGCGTCCTGTTCGGACAGGATACGGACCAGTTCCGCATACCGTTCCGCCGGCCAGCGGCGGGTTGCCCGGCGGTGGGTGGGGTCGAGCGTTATCAGGCGCTGCCCCGGATGCAGCCCCAGTTTCTGCAAAAGTTCCCTGGCCGCGGCATGTTCCGGTTCTTTGAGATAGATGCGGGGACGTTCGCCATTCCAGAAAATTCCCAGCGGTTCGAGTATGCTGGCCTTTGTCTGCGCGGCGTAGCCGGGCTTCAGCGGAGCGAAATGCGTGTAGAGCGGGCGGGTATACCACGGCGGCGTATAGGAAAGGCGCACTGGAGCGCCGGAGAAGGCTACCACCCAGCGGCAGCGCGGCAGCTGCTGAAAATCGATCACGAGATCAAAGCCGGTCCGGGCCACTTCCTGATACCAGCGCAGCTCCAGGTACAGATTCCTGAGCTTTTTTTTGTCCACGTCCCAGATCTTGTCCAGATGCGGATTGCCATCAAGAAGGGGAAGACATTTTTTTTCCGTGAACAGGTGCAGTTCCGCGTCGGGCCAGCGCCGCCGGAGCAGTTCGAGGGACGGCGTGGCGAGCAGAACGTCGCCAAGCTGTCTGAGCTGGCAGACGAGGATTCGCCGCGGCGTGAAGGTCGCAAGATCGATCATGCGGACAGAGGCCCCACTTCGTCGGCGATGCGCAGGCAGGTCGATGCGTTGTTCAGCGTATACAGATGAATGCCAGGAGCGCCGTTGTCCAGCAGCGTGCGGATCTGACGCACGGCATAGGCGATGCCCGCATCCTTGACCGCCGCCGAGCCGCCTTTGGCGTGCGCGGCTTCCAGTTCGAGATAGAGCTTGCCAGGGATGTTGGCTCCGCACAGGGACAGGGTCCGCCGAATGGACTCAAGGCTCTGGATGGGCAGAATGCCGGGGATGACCGGCACGGAGACGCCCATATCGCTGAGCCGGTCCACGAAGTTGAAGTATTCGCGCACGTCGAAAAAGAGCTGCGTGATCACGAAATCAGCCCCTTCCCGGATTTTGGCTACCGTATAGCGCCAGTCGCTGGAGAAGCTCGGCGATTCGGGATGGGGCGCTGGATAGCCGGCCACGCCGATGCCCATGTCGGGGAAAGCATCGCGAGTGAAGCGCACCAGATCCGCCGCATGGCGAAATTCGGCCTTGTCCCAGTCAATGGGCTGTTCCTGAGGGAGATCGCCGCGCAAGGCCAGAACATTGTTCACATCATTGTCACGCAGCTCGGAGAGGAAGGCCTGAATATGTTCGCGGGTCGCGCCGACGCAGGTCAGATGCGCCATAGTTTCCAGTCCGAAACGCTTTTTCAGGCCGGTCACGATATCCAGCGTGGCGGTCTGGCGGGAACCTCCCGCCCCGTAGGTAACGGAAGCGAACAGCGGGTCGAGGGGTAGAAGCCGTTCCACCGTCTCATAAAAGGCGGGCCACTGTTCCTGTTCGCGGGGAGGGAAAAATTCAAAGGAATAGAAAGGCTTTTTTCTTTCCAAAATGCGTTGGGCGATGTTCATGGAAACCTCTTTGTTCAGTACGGCGGATGAAACGGCATTCTATGTCGTATTCGAAAGAAGGGCAATGTTTTCACGTCTGCCTCCGCCTCCCGTCCGGAAGGCGGAGAGCGGCGTGGAGGTCCTCCCGGCGGTATCACCCCGGGGAAAGAGCGGCTGAGCGGCTTTTCCTGGTAAAAGGCGCGTTGCGCCCCGATCCGGATTGCCGTAGAGTGGGATCGTCTCTGGAACTCCCGGTTTCAGGGCGGGAGATACGATGACGACGGCACGTCTTTTTCATTTTTTCCCCATAATTGCGCACTGGGCCGCCAGAGCGGGCGGAGTGTTGTGCTGTCTTCTTCTGCTTGTCTGCGGAGGTGGCGGCATCGCGCATTCCGAGGACGCTCTGATTCGCATTTCCCGGGCGCTGGCGACCGGCTCCCTGCCCCCGTCTGGAGAGACGGCCCCCGAGTGGAGCTTTACCGAAGAAACCATGCCTGACTGGCAGCTGCTGGAAAAGGGACTTGAGCTGGGGCTGTTTCCGGCCCGGTTCGGCGGCATCGCGTTCGAGGTCGTGGTTCTGCGCATTGATCCGGCCAGTTTTGCCTTTTCCGTCTGTACCGTTTCCCAGAGCGGGCAGGCCTTCTCTCTGGGAGAGTGGGCGCAGCGACATGGACTCGTCGCCGTGATCAACGCCAGCATGTATCTGCCGGACGGCATGACCAGCACGGGGTATCTGCGCGTCGGTGAAACGGTCAATAACGGACGCATCGCCGGCAAGTTCGGGGCCTTTTTCGTCGCTGACCCCATGAAGCCGGACACGCCTCCGAAGGCCGGGGAGGACCAAACGCGCTCCGGGAACGTCGCCGGAGCAGCTGTATCAGGAACAACGTCCGTCGGAGCGGAAATGGGTGGCGAAAACGCCGGTCGATCCGTTTCGGATGCGGTTTCTGCCGCTGGCGGGGAGAAGAAAACGCCGCCCCGTGTCCTGCCCGAGGCGGATCTGCTGGATCGCACTGTGGATGACTGGGAGGCTCTGCTGCCTCGATACCGCATGGTGGTGCAGAATTATCGCCTGATCAGTTCGGACAGGCGCCTGCTCTGGACCCCGGGAGGTCCCCGGCACTCTATCGCCGCCATCGGCAAGGACGGCGCGGGGCGAATTCTGTTTTTCCTGTGCCGGGAACCGCTGACCGGCGTGGAGTTCGGCAATCTGTTGCTGGAATTGCCTGTGGATGTGCATGTGGTCATGTATGCCGAGGGTGGCAGCCAGGCTGGACTGTTTCTGGATACCGCCGCCCGCAGGCAGGTGTGGATGGGACGATATTTCACCGATATCTGGACATCGGGCAATACGGGCGCACCGCTGCCCAATGTCATAGGCATCCGGCGCAGATCCTAGTTTTCGAAAGCCATTCCGATGGGGACGGACGGTTCCGGCAACGTCGTCTCCTGCAAAGGACGCATTTTGCCGGCAGGTTTTGGGGAGTCGTATGAAGTTGTATGTCGCCATGGTCGGTCTGCCAGCCCGGGGCAAGAGCACGCTGGCAAAGCGGATCAAGTCGGGACTGTCCCAGCAGGGAATCCGTACGGCCATTTTCAATAACGGCGAGCTGCGTCGGACTTTGTACGGTGCGGAGAGCGGCACAGCCGAATTTTTCAATCCCGAGAACGCCCGGGCGCAGCGTCTGCGCGAACAGATCGCCCTCCAGAACATGGAGAGGGCCAGAGCGTGGCTGAGCAATGGCGGCGACGTGGCCATTATCGACGCCACCAACGGCAGTCTGGCGCAGCGGGCTGCATTGACCGAACATCTGCAGGACCGGCCTGTTCTCTTCGTGGAGTGCGTCAACGACGATCCGCTGTTGCTTGACGCGTCCATCCGGCGCAAGACGCGGCTGCCTGAATTTACCGGGCTGACGCAGGAAGAGGCCCTGGAACACTTTCGCAAGCGCATCGAGTATTACGAGAGCGTCTATGAACCGGTAAGGCGCGAACGCTGCTGGATGCGGGTAGACGCGGTGGACAGCTGCATTCAGGACGAGGCCCCGAGCAACGATCTGCCCTATTATGCGGCGATTCGGGATATTGTGGCTTCCCGCTGGGTTCAGGACCTCTATCTCGTGCGGCATGGCGAAACGGAATACAATCGGGAGAACAGGCTTGGGGGGGATCCGCCGCTTACAGACAGAGGACTTGAGCAGGCTTCCCGTCTGGCCCAGCATTTCATGGGGCTGGAGCTTCCCTATATTTTCACGTCCACCAAGCTGCGTTCCGCCCAGACCGCCGCACCGCTGCTTGAATCCCGTCCGGACTGCATGAGCATGGCGCTGGCCGAGTTCGACGAGATCGACGCGGGAGTGTGCGAGGGCATGCGCTATTCCGACGTGAGAGATACCATGCCCCTTGAATATGAGGCCCGGGCCCGCAACAAGTACTCGTACATTTATCCCAATGGAGAAAGCTACGCCATGCTCAAGGACCGCGTGGCCCGCGGTCTGCGACGTGCGTTGTTTTTGGCCGGCGAAGGAACGCTGATGATCGTCGGTCATCAGGCCATCAACAGGACGCTGCTTTCCCTGTTTCTGTTCCAGCGTCCCAACGACGTGCCGTATACGTACATTCCACAGAATCAGTATTATCACATCACCATCACCCAGAGAAAGAAACTGTTTGAAATGATTCGCTACGCCTGAGACATGCGCGTTCTCCGGAGTCCTGCGGCCCCGGAGAACGCTGCGGGTGTTTTGGGCGGGGAGACTGTTGTTGACATGTCTTCGGTGAATGGATAGAAAGAAGGACTGCAAGAGAGTCGGGCGGCGGTGACGCCGCCAACCCCGCCAGGTCCGAAAGGAAGCAACGGTAACGGTTGTTCGCCGGGTGTCCGACTCTCAAAAGGCGCGATTCCAGGGGATCGCGCCTTTTCGTTCATATGGGCTTCAGCCTGTTGAGCGGCGCGGAGGCGAAACAAAAAACACCTGTGATGCAGGTGAGTTCTATTCCTTTGGACAGTGACGCTTGCGTTCCTGAACAGGAAATCGTTCTGTCTTGCGGGGGAGTCTGACGCCGGAATCTCCTGCTCTGGGCAAGCTGCCCGTACCAGAGCGTCAAACGAGCAAGCGGGAGATGTCATCCAGATAGAGCAGGCCGATACAGGCCAGACAGAGCAGCAGTGCTTCAAGCATGGGCAATGCGGCAGGCCTTGAGGCGGGCAGCCAGACTTCGGGGCGATCTAGACGGCGGCTGGCCACGGCGACGGCCTGATCCCAGCTTTTCTGGGTGAGCCGACGCAAGGCCGAGGAAATTACAAGGGTTGTCCTCCGCCGCAGAGAACAGCGCGGCAGGCGCAGGCGTACCGCTTCTCGTGATTCGTTGAGCGTAGCGAGCGCCAGCGGCAGAAAATGGATCATGAGTCCGAGGGCGAGCGCGGCTTCCCATGCCCGCTTGCCGAGCAGCGGACGCAGGTACCAGCTCATGGCAAGGGCAAGAGCGCGAGGGGATGCCGTGCTCACAAGGCAGATTCCAAGGGCCGAGACGGTCAGAAGTCGCATGGCGAGCGTTCCCGAGCTTTGGACTGCCTGCTCCATGGGAGCGGAGCCGGCGAGTTCAAGCAGGAAGGCTACGCCCGACCAGCTCAGTGCGAAGAGCAGGACTCCACGCGCGATGCGGAGCGTTCCGCGCCGGTCTGGTCCTGCGGCAAGATCTGACCGCGTGCGCCTCAGCAGGCAGGTTACGGCGACGGTCATGCTCACGGCGCAGAGCGCGAGAAGTTCCAGAAAGGGCAATTTCCAGGCGACAAGACCACATACGGCGACCACCGGCAGCAGGGGACGCGGATCATCGGGATCGAGCAGGCCGCGCATCAGGTTTCCCAGTCCGTGATTCTGCGCTCGTGTCTCCAGCGACAGGGCAGTCTGACGCCCCATTCGGGATGATGTTCCAGCGCGTGCAGAGCGTCCTCCGGCGTACCGAAAAAGACCTGTGCGCCGCGATGCAGAATCAGTACGGCATCCGCGAGGTCCACGATCGGTTCGAGATCATGCGTCGTGATGATCTGCGTCAGTTCCCGCGTGTCCCGCAACAGGGCGCGCAGCCGGAGCAGGGCCGGATAATCCAGCCCGCTGCAGGGTTCATCCAGCAACAGCACGTCCGGACCGGCCAGCAGGGCGGAGCACAGACAGAGCTTGCGTTTCTGGCCGTAGGAGAGCGCGTGGACGGGCCGTTCCCAGCAGTCCAGAAGATCGAAACGGGAGGCCAGAGCGCGGACGGCCGTGATGCGGGCATGATCCGGTTCAGGCCAGTTCAGCAGCAGATCTTCTCCTGCAGTCGCGCCGATGATCTGCATGTCCGCATCCTGCATGAGCAGCGCCGTCCGCATGCGCAGCGGATCGGCATCCATTCTGATGCCGTTCATCCTGATTTCGCCGGAGCAGGGAGAAAGAATGCCGCTCAAAAGCTGAAGCAGGGTGGATTTGCCACCCCCATTGCAACCGCATACGCACAGGCGCTGTCCGCGTTCCAGATGGAATTCGGCTTCCCGGAGGGCGGGAGCCATACCCGGCCAGCCATAGCTTAGGGCCTTGATTTCAAGAAAGGAAGACATTACCTGAGCAACCCTTTGCGCTGCATAAAACGCCAGACGAGAAACGCCAGAGCGCCCTTGACCGTTTCGCCGGGCAGGAAGGGGACGACGCCCACCGCGACGGCCTTGAACAGGGACAGGCGCAGTGAGAGCATCAGTCCAGCGACGCCGCAGGCATAGATGAAGACGATGGCCGAGATGAGAGTTGCCGCGCTGATCCAGGTTCTTTTTTCGTTCCTTCCGCCGATTCCGGCCAGAGCCGCTCCGCCCACAAAGCCGACGAGAAAACCTCCTGTGGGGCCGAGCAGAACGCCGAGACCCGACTTGCCGCCCGCAAAGACGGGCAGACCCATCAGGCCGGCGGCCACATAAAGAAGCACGGCGGCGGCCCCGGCGCGCGGACCGAGGCACAGGCCGGCCAGCAGAATGAATACGGGCTGCAGAGAGAAGGGAACGGGACCCAGCGGCAGAGAAAACAACGCCCCGGCGGCGATCAGCGCGGCAAACAGCGCGATCATGACGAGGGCATGAATACGGGCAAGAGAGGTCATTGCGGCAACCCGGGTTGGAGGTGTCCGCTACTGATACTGGAAAGGATCTGGTTTTGTCAACCTGTATAAAGACAATATGGGTTGACATTTCTCAAGACGGATTTTCTGCCGGAATCCAGAACGATTTCCTCCTTCGGAGAGCCGCAGGCAAGGAAGCACGGTCGCCGGAAGCAGAAACCGCTCGTGAAAAGGCCCCATGCGGGGTTGTCCGCAGGGAGCCTCCGGCGTCGGATCACAAGAGGGCTATGCCTTGATCTTTTCAAGCAGCAGGGCAAGGGCTTCGTCCATGCCCTCGGGGCGGGTGCCGCCGGCCTGAGCCTGATCCGGACGACCGCCGCCGGAGCCGGCGATGGGAGCAGCGATCTCTCTGATCAGGGCGGGAGCCGTGAACCTGTCATGCAGGTCTTTTGAAACATAGAGGATCATGCTGACCTTGTTTTCATCGGCCTGAGCCACGAGGCAGGCGATCCCGGAAGGCATCTTGGAACGGATGTCGTCCATCAGTTCGCGCAGGGCCTTGATGTTGGTCTGCCCCAGTCTGGCGGCAAGCACCTTGATGCCGTTGACGTCCCGGACCTTGCTCATCAGGTCGCCTCCCTGTCCGGAAACGGCTTGCGCGGCTGATTTTTCCAGATCCTTGCGCAGCGCGCGGTTTTCCTTCTGGAGGGCTTCCAGCTTGGCCAGAATGCCGCCGGGCTGCGTCTTGAGCTGCGCGGCGAGCTGCATCAGCTCGTCATGTTCGGCCCGGGCCTGCTTCAGGCTGTTCCAGCCGGTGGCCGCCTCGATGCGGCGTACACCGGCGGCGATACCGCTTTCGGAAAGGATCGTGAAGCTGCCAGCCTGTCCCGTGGCTGAGAGGTGCGTTCCGCCGCAGAGTTCCACGGATTCGGTATGCTCCTCGCTGGCGATGCTGACCACGCGGACGGTATCGCCGTATTTTTCACCGAACAGGGCCATGGCGCCCATGTCGACGGCGGCCTTCTGATCCATCAGGCGCGTGGTCACGGGATAGTCGGCCATGATGGCCCTGTTCACGTCATGCTCTACGGAGGCCAGTTCTTCCGGTGTCAGGGGCGCGATGTGGGTGAAGTCGAAACGCAGACGGTCGGGGGCAACCAGTGAACCGGCCTGATGCACATGATCGCCCAGTACCCGGCGCAGGGCCGCATGCAGCAGGTGCGTACAGGTATGGTTGCGAGCCGCGGCGAGGCGGACGGATTCGGTCACGTTCATGACCAGTTCCTGATCGGCGAGAATCGTTCCGTCGTCCACGAGGATGTGATGCACGGTAAGGTCGGCGGAAGGTTTCAGCGTGTCGAGCACCCGCGCCGATCCGGCGGGGGCGGCAAGAGTGCCGGTATCGCCGGACTGGCCGCCGGAAGCGCCGTAGAACGGCGTACGGTCGGTCACTACATAGCCCTTTTTGCCGCTGGAGAGAGCTTCAGCAGGGAGGGCGTCCTCGTCGAGCAGGGCGACGACGCGGCCTACGCCGGTGAGCGCGTCATACCCGAAAAATTCGGATTTCAGGCCGTCTTCAAGCAGGCTCTGGAAGCGGGAGGCGATATCCTTTTCGCCCGAACCCTTCCATGCTGCGCGGGCTCTTTGCTTCTGTTCGCGCATCAGAGCGTTGAAACCTTCCTCATCCACGCTGAAACCGCGCTTCCCGGCGATGTCGTTGACGATATCCAGAGGGAAACCGAAGGTATCGTAGAGCTTGAACACCGTTTCGCCGGGGATGAGCGCCGTTCCGGCTTCGGCGAGCCGGGCCATTTCATCCTCAAGCATGGCAAGGCCCTTGTCGAGGGTGACGGAGAATCGTTCTTCTTCCTCGCGAGTCACGCGGGCCATAAAATCGGCGCGGTCGCGCAGTTCGTGGTACTGCTCGCCCATGACCTCCACGACCTTGAGCGCGGTTTTGAACAGGAAGGGATCCTGCATGCCGATGAGACGGCCGAAGCGGAAGGCGCGGCGGATAAGGCGGCGCAGCACGTAGCCCCGTCCCTCGTTGGAGGGCAGGATGCCGTCCGCGATCATGAAGGCGATGGCGCGGCTATGGTCCGCGATGACCCGCAGAGCCGTATCCGTGTCGGGGGTGTCATGATACCGGACGCCGGCAAGCTCCGCCATGTACTGGATGAACGTCTGGAACAGGTCGGAGTCGTAGTTGGAGCGCACGCCCTGACAGATGGCCGCGATGCGTTCAAGTCCCATGCCCGTGTCGATGGAGGGACGGGGAAGGGGCACACGCTCTCCGGAAGGCAGCTGGTCGTACTGCATGAACACGAGGTTCCAGATTTCGAGGAAACGGTCGCAATCGCAGGTGCCGATGCCACAGTTCGGACCGCACGCCATGTCCTCGCCCTGATCGTAATGAATTTCGGAACAGGGACCGCAGGGTCCCGTATCACCCATGGACCAGAAATTGTCCTTTTCTCCGAGACGGTAGATACGTTCTGGAGCGACGCCCGCCACCTTTTGCCACAGTTCGAAGGCTTCATCGTCGTCCTTGTAAATGGTGATGTAGAGCTTGTCCTTGGGTAGCTTCAGCTCTTCGGTGATGAAGCCCCAGGCGAAACGGATGGCGTCTTCCTTGAAATAGTCGCCGAAAGAAAAATTGCCGAGCATTTCGAAGAAGGTATGATGCCGGGCCGTACGTCCCACGTTGTCAAGGTCGTTGTGCTTGCCGCCGACGCGCAGACATTTCTGCGCCGTGGTGGCGCGGGTGTAGGGGCGTTTTTCCTGCCCCAGAAAGATCTTTTTGAACTGGACCATGCCCGCGTTGGTGAACAGAAGCGACGGGTCATCCCGCGGAATCAGGGAGGAGGAGGCTACTTCGGTATGGTTGTTCTTTTTGTAGTAGTCGAGAAAACGGCGGCGTATTTCATTGGCGGTGAGCATGCGGAGTCTCCTGAAAACGGGATGGCGGCAATGCCGCTTCCGGGCCTGTCCGGGCCGGGTTGGGTTGGCTGTGAAAATCCGGCGCGGCGGAGAAGCCGTACCGGATTTGCGGATCAATAGTCGTCGTCGGCCAGAGCCGGAGCGTCCATGAGCGTCGTCGGGTCCGCGTCATTGGCCGGATCAAGGTCTTCTTCGCTCGGGGTGAACGTCTTGGCGCTCATGCCCAGATGTTCGAGCAGTCGGGACTCGATTTCGTCACGCAGTTCGGGCGTTTCGTCGAGAAGAGCACGGACCTTTTCCTTGCCCTGTCCGAGTTTTTCGGTTCCAAAGGCGAACCATGCGCCGCTCTTGTCCACGATGCCCGCTTCGACGCCGAGATCGATGATTTCGCCGGAACGGGAAATGCCGGTGCCCCAGATGATGTCGAATTTGGCTTCACGGAAGGGCGGAGCCATCTTGTTTTTGACTACCTTGACCCGGGTGAGGGAACCGTAGGCTTCCTCCTTGTCCTTGAGGGTCTGGATCTTGCGGATGTCCAGACGCACGGAGGAGTAGAACTTGAGGGCGTTTCCGCCGGTGGTCGTTTCCGGGCTGCCGTAGCCGGTCACCCCGATTTTCATACGGATCTGGTTGATGAAGATGACGGCGGTGCGGGACTTGTGGATGGTGCCCGTGAGCTTCCTGAGCGCGTGGGACATGAGACGGGCGTGTCCGCCGACCTGCGTTTCGCCCATGGCTCCTTCCAGTTCGGCCTGCGGGATGAGGGCGGCCACGGAGTCAATGACCACAAGGTCGACCGCGCCCGAACGTACCAGCATATCCGCAATTTCCAGAGCCTGTTCGCCGTGGTCCGGCTGAGAGATGAGCAGTTCGTCGGTCTTTACGCCGAGACGTTTGGCGTAGCTGATGTCCAGAGCGTGTTCGGCGTCGACGAAGGCCGCCGTGCCGCCGAGCTTCTGGCATTCGGCGATGACGTGCAGGGTGAGTGTCGTCTTGCCCGAAGATTCGGGACCGTAAATTTCTGTGACGCGACCGCGGGGAATCCCTCCGATGCCGAGTGCGAGATCAAGACCGATGGACCCGGTGGGGATGACGGGAACCTTGACGTGCACGTCGTCGGACAGACGCATGACCGCGCCCTGGCCGAATTTGCGCTCGATGGTTTCAAGGGCGGTTTTCAGCGCTTCGCGGCGGGCTTCTTCCGGGGAAAGCGTCGGCTTTTTTGCCATGAGTTGAACTCCATGTATCTGTAGGCGGTTATTGGCGCAACCATAAACCTCGACCCGCCTGTGTATCAGAACCGGCGGACCGGGGCAACATGCGGAAAAGGGGGACCCGGACGTTCCGGGAAAAGGTGGAAAGCGCGCGCCCCGCCTGGAGGCGCGCGCCGGAAATTATTTCAGGGCGTCGACGAGTTCTCCGATCGTCTTCGGCCCGGGGGTCACTTCGAGCCTGATCGGGGGAACGGCGGCGCCGCTTTCGATGTCCATGAATCGCACGGGTTTTTCGGGTCTGACGGTCAGGCGGACGGCGCCGGGATGATCGATGAATTCATTCAGCCTGGCCGCTGCGTCGGGAATCTGATTCCCTATACCCATGGTGGTCATGACGATTTGCTGCCGGATCAGTTCAAGGCACTGTTCAGTCGACAGGCCCATGGAAATCTGGGCGAGCTTGATGCCGCGGGGCAGCAGCCCCTCATCGGCATAGCCGATTTCCATATTGACCAGCATCAGGTGTTCGCGAAGCAGCGTTTCCATGATATCGCCGGAAGCGGCGTCGGGATCGACTTTGTCGGCCCCGGTCTGCGCCGCATCGACGGCTTTCCATTTTTCAACGGCTGCTTTCCATTCCGCGGCGGGAAGGCTGCCCTCAAAACCCATGTCCAGAGTTCCCGCTCCGGCCATGTTCAGTGAATATGCCGCCCTGAAGAGGTCGGAGGCATTGAGGCCGGAGAAGGAGAAGGTGGTCGTCAGGTCCATGTTCTGAAGCCCGGTGAGGCGCAGAAGCTGGAGCTGGGGATCAATGCTGAGGGGAAGCACGAGATGTTCTACGGCAACGTCCACGGTGAAGGGATCTACCTTGGGGTTGGCGATGCGGAATGTGCCGAGAGTCACATTTTCGCCCGAGGGAATCGTGAGCTTCAGGCCGCTCATCGTGAATTCCCCGATCATCGGCTTGCCCGTGGACATGAACAGATCGCCCAGCAGGGCCAGAGCCTCGCTATCGGAAGGTTCTTCGGTCAGGTTCATCCATTTGGACATGACCGCGGGGGAGGGGAGATTCACGTCCCTGACGGTCATGGAATCAAGAGCGCACAGAGATGTATCCCCGAGATGCACGGTGATGCCTTCAAGATGTGTATTTTCGGCGCTTCCGTAGCTGATATTCGTTTCCACAAGCTTGGCTACGGCTACCTTTACATTTTCGTTCCCGGATCCGATATTGACCGCAATGTCGGAAGTCTGAGCTTCTCTGTAGGCAACGGCATAGAGAAGTTCCAAAGCGGTATCCTTCCCGAGAGCGGAGAACAGAACCCGGCTCCGTTCCGTGTTCATGCGGATGTCGGAAAAGTTTCGCTGTCCGATGGTCGTCTCCACTGCGACGGAATCGGAAGCAAAGGTGGTTTGCGTGCGAGAGACGATACCCCTGGCGACGATGGAGTCGGCCACGGAAAATTCCGTTTCCCTGATTTCGGCTTTGGGATTCTTGAGCAGACTGAGGAAACTGTCTCCGATTCCGTGAATTTCCACAGATTCAATAGTCGTGGTTACTTTTTGGCCGGAGGAGAGGAAGGAAAAGCCGGCCTTGCCGAGGAACAGGTTGTTGTCCTTGAAGGAGTACCGGACATCGCCGAGCGTTACGCGGCAGTTTTCGGGAGTCTGGGTCGCCCAGACGCGAATGGCGTCGGCAACGGAATTTTCAAGATAGCGCATCCCGGCGTAGCCGACGGCGATGACAGCCGCAAGCGCGACGACGAGAGCCAGCATGCCTTTTTGGAATCGAGACATATGGGGAGCCTCCCTTTGTTGTATTTCTTTCTATTTAGCATGCCAGGCGGGGAAGACCGGCAGAGGGCGAGTGTAGGTTGCCCCCGATTGCCGGTCAAGTGCGAATGCCGTGCGGCAGGTGTTTCTTCTTGTTTCAGGTGGGAAGGGCATGGACGGCGCCGGCGTTCGGGAATACGGATTCTCGGGGAAGTTCCTCTCCGGCTGGACCGGACATGACGATGGGGATATGCTGCCGTGGGTGGATGCGAAAACTTTTCGGAGAGGCGGAGAATCCCATGTGGTATGTCTACCTCGTCCGGTGTGCGGACGAAACGCTTTATTGCGGCATTACGACAGACGTGAGACGGCGTCTGGACCAGCATAACGGACTTAAGCCGGGAGGAGCCAGATACACGCGTTCCCGGCGACCGGTGCGTCTTGAAATGTACGCTGAACAGCCGGATCGTTCCGCTGCGGCCCGGCTGGAAAGCAGAATCCAGCGTTTGCCACGCTCGCGCAAGGCTGAGGCTCTCGCGTCTTTCGCGTGCGAAGTTTCCGGCGGAGGAGAACGGACATGCTGACCGCGCTCATGGTCGCCGTAGGTCTGCTTGTGGGGCTGCTCGTAGGGTGTGTCGGCATCGGCGGCATTATCCTCATTCCGGCCATGACGCTCCTGTTGTCCATGTCCAGTCATGTGGCCATGGGCACTGCTCTTTTTTCCTTCATTTTTTCGTCCCTGCTCGGGGTTACCCTCTACATCCGGCGCGGACGCGTGGACTGGAAGACCGCGATACCCCTCTGCCTCGGCGGCGTTCCGTTCGCCTATGCCGGCGCAGTATGCAAGGCGTACACGGCTGCGCCGTATCTCAATCTGCTGCTGGGCTGTCTGATTCTCGTGGCGGGAGGGCTGGTTTTCCGTCCCGTGCAGGGGAGGGAACGGGCCTTCATGCGCGAGGGGACCCCATGGCGCGCCCGGTGTCTGTTCCTGATCGGCGCCGGAACCAGCTTCATTTGCGCCATGACGGGAGCCGGAGGTCCCGTGCTCTCGATTCCGATCATGCTTGCTCTCGGTTGTCCTGCCGTATCCACCGTGGCCGCCGGACTTGTCTTTTCCGTCGTGGTGGCCGTATCCGGGAGTTTCGGCAACATTCAGCATCAGGCTGTCGACTGGTTTGCGGGAGGCTGGCTCACACTGGTTCAGATGGTCGGGATCGCCATGGGTTCGGCGCTTGTGGACCGTCTGAACGCGGGGATGATCCGCAGGCTGGCGGCCTGGCTCTGCCTGATTTCAGGAAGCTACATATTCATAATCGGTTGTCTGGGAATCATAGGGCATGAAGGGTAATCCGTCCTTCCGACTGTTTCTCGCGGGAGCGACGGGGCGGTCATTGCGCGAAGAGGCCCCCATTTTGTGGAGGACGGCCGAAATTTTTGACAACCTTGCATGATTCCTCTATTCTGTTGCGTTCGGAAGCCGCTCCGAATCCTTCCACCCGAACCCAAGCGAGTATGGCCATGAGCGAGCACATAACCGCCATTAAAGGCTTTGCCGATCTTTTTTCTCCCGAGAGCGACACGTTCACCCATATGGAAAGCGTGGCCCGGGACATCTTTTTCCGTTACGGCTTCACGGAGCTGCGCACGCCTCTTCTTGAGAGAACCGAACTTTTCAGCCGCGGCATCGGCACGGAGACCGATGTGGTGCAGAAGGAAATGTATACGTTTCCCGACCGCAAGGGGCGCTCGCTTACACTGCGGCCGGAGGCTACCGCCGGCGTCATGCGCGCCTATATTGAAGGCGGGCGGTCCGGGGATGCCGTGACCAAGCTGTTCACCACCGGTCCCATGTTTCGTTACGAGCGTCCCCAGAAGGGACGGATGCGCCAGTTCCACCAGATCAATTGCGAGTGCCTTGGCCCCGCCGAGCCGTATGCCGACGCGGAAATGATCACTATGGTCATGCGTTTTCTCGAAGCCCTGGGCATTGGCAATCTGACCCTTCAGCTCAATTCGCTCGGCTGCCCGTCCTGTCGTCCCGCGTACCGGGACACGTTGCGCCAGTGGCTTTCCACACTTGATGAAAGCGCTCTCTGCGAGGACTGCCGTCGCCGGATGGTGACCAATCCCTTGCGCGTGCTTGACTGCAAGGTGCCCTCCTGCAAGGAACACACCGCGGATGCCCCCAGAATTCTCGAGCACAACTGTCCGGATTGCGCCGCGCACTTTGAAACCGTGCGCCGTCTGCTTGACGCCGAAAAGGTGCCCTACGTCATCAACCACAGACTGGTGCGCGGTCTGGATTACTATACCCGGACCACGTTCGAGGTCGTGTCCGATGCCATCGGCGCTCAGGGGACGGTCGCCGGAGGCGGTCGGTATGACGGCCTTGTGGCCCAGCTTGGCGGAGGAAACGTGCCCGGGTTCGGTTTTGCCTGCGGCATGGAGCGTCTCGCCATGTTGCTGCCGGAACACGAACCGGTTCGACCAGAATTTTATGTGGTGGTTCTGACCGAGTCCGCCCGCGAAACCGCGTATTCGCTGACTCAGACTCTGCGCGATGCCGGTTTCCGCGGCGAGATGAGCTTTACTCCTCGCAGCGTCAAGAGCGCCATGCGTCAGGCCGGACGTTCCCGTGCCCGTTTCTGCCTGCTGATCGGCGAAGACGAACTCGTCGCCCGGAGCGTCATGATCAAGAATATGGACAGCGGCGAGCAGGCGCTTGTGCCTCTTGCGGAAGCCGTGCGCGGCCTGTCTCGATAAATCGACACCAAGACTTGTCCAAAGGAAAGGATATGACTGAAGAAATCAGGGAAAATTCCGTCGAGTGCCAGTCTCTGGGAGACTGGAAGCGCACCGGTACCTGCGGTGAGCTGACCATGGCGGACAACGGGGCCGAAGTGTGCCTCATGGGCTGGGTTCAGTATCGCCGCGACCATGGCGGACTGATTTTCATCGACCTGCGGGATCGTTACGGTCTGACGCAGATCGTGTTCAGCCCCGAATACGCGCCGGCCGCGCATGAGGCGGCCAAGGTGCTGCGTTCGGAATATGTGCTGGCGATCAAGGGCAAGGTGCGTCCCCGTCCCGAAGGCATGCTTAATCCCAATCTCAGGACCGGGGAGATCGAGGTCGTCGTCAGCGAATGGAAGCTGCTCAACACGTCCAAGACGCCCCCCTTCCTCATCGAGGATCGGGTGGAGGCCGGAGAAACTCTGCGTCTTCAGTGGCGTTACCTTGACCTGCGCCGGCCGCGCATGGCCCGGAATCTCGAACTGCGCAGCCGCACGGCCATGGCGATCCGCAAGGCTTTGTCCGAAGACGGATTCCTTGAGGTGGAAACGCCGATTCTCACCAAATCGACCCCCGAGGGGGCGCGGGACTATCTCGTGCCTTCGCGTCTGAACCACGGGCAGTTCTATGCCCTGCCTCAGTCACCGCAGCAGTTCAAGCAGTTCTGCATGATGGCCGGACTTGATCGCTATTTTCAGATCGCCCGTTGTTTCCGCGACGAGGATCTGCGCGCCGACCGCCAGCCCGAGTTCACTCAGGTGGATATCGAAATGAGCTTCGCGGATGAGAAGCAGGTCATGGATATGGCCGAATCGCTCATGATCCGCGTGTTCAAGGAAGCCATGAACGTTGATTTGCCGCATCCCTTCCCCCGCATGACGTGGGATGAAGCCATGGCCCGCTATGGCGTGGACAAGCCTGATACCCGTTTCGGTCTTGAGCTGCGGGACGTGACTCCCATCGTGCGTGGGTCCGGGTTCAAGCTGTTCGCTTCCGCAAGGCTCGTCAAAGCGATGAAGGTGCCGGGAGGCGAGAGCCTCACCCGCAAGGAAATCGACGAGTTCACGGATTTTGTGAAGATCTATGGAGCGCAGGGACTTGCCTGGATCAAGATTCGCGAAGGCGAATGGCAGTCCCCCATCGCCAAGTTCCTTTCCGAAGAGGAACGCAGGGGGCTGAGCGAGGCTCTGGAACTCAAGGTCGGCGATATCGTGTTCTTCCAGGCCGGGGAGCCCGGCATGGTCAATGCCGCTCTCGGCAACCTGCGAGTGCATCTGGGCGAGCATCTGAACCTGATTCCCGAAGACGCCTGGAATTTCCTCTGGGTGACCGACTTCCCGCTGTATGAATACAGTGAGGAGGAAAAGCGCTATGTGGCCTGCCACCATCCCTTCACCGCTCCCAGAGAGGGCGATCTTGAAAAGATGGTCAGCGATCCCGCTTCCACCTATGCCCGCGCCTACGATATGGTGCTCAACGGCAATGAGGTCGGCGGCGGCTCCATCCGTATCCATCAGGCCGACGTGCAGCGCCGCATGTTCGAAGCCCTCGGTTTTTCCCGGGAGGCCTATGAGGAACAGTTCGGGTACTTCATCCATGCTCTTGAGCATGGCGCGCCGCCGCATGGAGGTATTGCCTTCGGGCTTGACCGCCTGGTCATGCTGATGTCCCATTCCCAGTCCATTCGCGACGTCATCGCCTTCCCCAAGACGCAGAAGGCCACCTGCCTCATGACCAACGCGCCGGACTTCGTCTCCGCCAAGCAGCTGCGCGAGCTCGGCTTGCGGCTGCGCGAGGAAGCGAAGAAGGACGAAAAGCAGGATTGAGCTTCACAAAAATGAATGCCTTTCGAGGCGACAGCCTCCCGGCGCCGACTGGTTCCGGGAGGCTTTTTTTGAAGTTTGAGCAGCTCGTCAGGTCGTTTCATGCGGCAGGGAACCGCAGGCCGCCTGTCAGGGAGGATCGTTTCGGCAGGATGCCGGAGAGAAGATCTGCTTGCAGCAGCGTATTGAAAAGTTTTTATGAACGGGACAGAGCCGGAGCAGCGTCCTCGTCGCCGGGGGTCCTGGAAACAGATGCCGCCTCTGGCTACCACCAGAACTTTTCGCCCAGCCGTCTGGTCCGGTACAGATCGTACGTCCCTGCCATGCCGCAGAAAATGGGATAGGCCAGAGAGGGCAGATCCGACAGGCCGAGCGTCAGCGGAAGCCCCAGAACGAACAGTGCAGCGCTCAGAGCCGCCAGGGCCGCGGAGAGAAGCGTTTTTTTCCCGAGCAGGGAAAAGAGGAGAACACGTCCCAGCGCAGTCCAGATCAGACTGGAGTTGAGCCAGGTGAAGGCGGAAAAGGTCCCCATGTTCAGATAGGCGACCATTGGCTGGCTGGCGATGAATACGGCGGCGAAAAGGATGCCCGTAAAGACGGCCGTCAGCCTGCGCCCCATGCAGAAAAGCAGCGTGAACAGGACGGACAGAGCCGTCAGGATCAGATGCGGCGTGGCGTATTCTTCGACCAGTGCCTGCCGCAGCGCGGCGTTCTCGGGAAACAGGGACGGCGCGTAGCAGACAGCCCCCAGAAGCAGCAGGGTCAGGCTCTTGCGCCATATGCCGCGACCGAGGAAATAGAGCGGACCGAACAGATAGGCCCATGGATCGAACAGCAGTGTCGGGTTGATCGGGGGATCGAAAAACGGAACGCCCAAAAAGCGTCCTGTGCGCCTGTTCGTTTCCAGAGCGTGAAAGATCCGGGGCATTGACGGCGTTGCGCTTCGTGTTTCCGGTTGTGATGGGTCCTCGGACAGCGGCGCTTTCTTCTCCCGTTCAGCTTCGAAACGTTGCGCGGCGGGAGGAGCAGAGCGCGTTTCGGCGCGTGCATTTGCCGGGAACGTGGAGTCCGTATGCGGCGTCCGAGTTTCGTGGGAAACGTCTGTGCCGGGGTTCGACTGTTCAGGCTGAGAAACGACACAAGAAGCTGCCGGATCGTCCATGGGGGAAGGATGACCGGGCAAGGCGGTGGAGCGTTGTTCGTCGGAGGGAAGGGAGGACACGCGCGCGGGTTATTTCTTTTTTCGTTGACGCAGACCAAGCGTGATGCCGGCCAGAACCCCGGCGATCATGCCCACGCCGAAGGCTCTGGGAAGGCTGTCTGAATATCCCAGCAGCGCGCCGATCACTCCCAGAGAGCCGCCGATCATGATACCGCGGATAATATAATTTTTCATGGTGACGATCCGAATTAGGGTCAGAAGGAATTTCCGGGGCGTTCCCGGAGGTTCATAGTTCTGATTACCTAGTCGATGCCGCCGCGCCGTGTCAATGCACTATTCAGGCATCGTTCATCCCGGAGCCGTTATGAAGCGTCGTTCGTATTCCCGTCTCGTCTGCATACTGTCTTTTCTGCTGTCCCTCGGAGGCGGCTGCTCATCGGAGGAGATGCCGCGCCAGGCGGCCTTGCCGGCTCCGCTTGTCCGGGTCATGACGGTCACGTCCGGAGATGTTCCCGTGGCCGATACCTTTGTGGGCGAGACGGAAGGGTCGCGTGCGGTCGAGGTTCGGGCGCAGGTTTCCGGCATACTCAAACGGCGAAATTACGAAGAAGGAAGCCATGTGGAAGAAGGGCAGCTTCTGTTCGAGATCGAGCCGGACAGCTATCAGGCCGCTTTGGAGCGGGCGCGGGGAGCTCTGGGACAGGCTCAGGCCAGATTTACGCAGGCACGACAGAACCTGAACCGCATTCTGCCTCTTTATGCTCGTAATGCGGTGAGTCAGCAGGATCGCGACGATGCCAGATCTGCCTACAGCAGCGCTCTGGCTGATCTGGAATCCGCCCGGGCCGTCGTGCGGGAGGCAGAGATCACACTGGGGTATACTCGCGTTGTTTCGCCCGTATCCGGCTTTGCCGGGAAGGAGTATCGGACCGTGGGCAATCTTGTCGCCGCCGGAGGCGGCGGGGAAAGCCTGCTGACTGTTGTCAACAGGACCGATCCCATCTACGCGAATTTTTCTATTTCCAGTCCTCGGATCATGCAGCTGCGGGCCTTGCAGGCTCAGGGAAGAATCCGGTCCGACGGCATTACGGCGGAAATACGGCTCGCCGACGGGACGGTGTATCCCCGCAAGGGGAAGGTCACGTTCATTGACCGGCAGGTCGATCCGCAGACAAGCGTGGTCGCCGCTCGTGCGGAGTTCGAGAATCCCGATCTTTTCGTCATGCCCGGACAATTCGTGCGGGTGACCGTTTCCGGCATGACGCTGGTGAACGCCATGCTCATTCCACAGCAGGCGGTCATTCAGACGCAGGAGGGCAGTATGGTCGTCGTCGTGGACAAGGACGACAGGGCCGAAATGCGTCCGGTAGATCTTGGCGATAATTATGGAGAGAATTTTCTGGTCAACTCCGGACTCAGACCCGGAGAGCGCGTCGTCATTGAAGGCAGCAACAAGGCCGTTCCAGGGCAGCCCGTACGTGTGGCGCAGGAGCCGGTTGCGAAATCCGTTCCCGAGGCGCTGGGACCGGCTCCAGCGGCTTCCATGGGAGAGGAACCCGGCAAGCAGCCCGTAACCACAGGGACGCCGTCCCCTGCAGCCGAATAGGGGGACGCCATGATATTTTTTTCAAGACGGAATGCCCGGTCTTCAGCGACCAATGCTGTTTCTTCGATCGATCATGCGCTTTTGTCTGAAAGAGCGAGGAGTATTGGCGGCGAACCAGCCGAACCCGCTGGAGAATCGAAACCTGGTGCGTCCGCAAACGGGATCAATGCTTCTATCCCGGACGGTACGGGCGAGAGTGTGTCTTCCGTTTCGACCGCTTCCGCATTTCGAGCGGATGGGGACGACGGTTCGGGAAAGAGCGGCCCGCCGTCGGAAACACCGGACGATCGGCCGGGATTCTTTTTGCGTCGTCCCGTTTTTTCCACGGTCATTTCGCTGATTATCACGCTGGTGGGGGCTTTGGCGATCACCGTGCTGCCCATTGAGCAGTATCCGAATCTGACGCCGCCTCAGGTGGAGGTTTCCGCCACCTACACCGGCGCAAGCGCGGAGGTTGTGGCGGAAACCGTGGCTTCCCTGCTTGAAAGCCAGATCAACGGCGTGGAGAACATGATCTACATGAATTCGGTAAGCTCCGGAACGGGCAGCATGACGCTTACCGTATCCTTCGCCGTGGGCACGGATCCCGATCAGGCCACCATCGATGTGAACAACCGGGTACAGCTCGCTCTGGCCCAGTTGCCGCAGGAGGTACAGCGCATGGGCGTCTCCGTGCTCAAGAAGTCGCCCGCCATTCTGCAGATCGTATTTCTGACGTCGCCGGACAAGCGCTATGACACCATTTACCTCAGCAATTACGCCTTGCTCAATATCGTTGACGAGCTGAAGCGTCTGCCCGGCGTTGGAGACGCCAAGAATTTTGCGGCGCAGGATTACGCCATGCGGGTGTGGCTGAAGCCGGACCGCATGAGCCAGCTCAAACTGACGCCTGACGACATCGCCGCCGCCCTGCGCGAACAGAACGCGCAGTTTGCCGCCGGACGCATGGGTGAAGAACCCATGAACCCCGGAGTGGGTGTGACATGGCAGATCACCACCAGGGGACGTCTGGCCACGCCCGAGGAGTTCGGGAACGTGATTCTGCGTACCGAAGCCGACGGCTCCATTCTGCGTCTGCAGGATGTGGCCCGCATCGAACTTGGCGCGCAGAGCTATGGATTCATCGGCAAGTACAACACGATGGAAGCTATTCCAATCGGCGTGTATCTTTCCCCCGGGGCCAATGCTCTGGAGACTGCCGAGGCGGTAAGGACGCGGATGGCAGAGCTGGAACAGGAGTTTCCCGTTGGCGTCGCGTACAGCATTCCTTATGATACCACCACGTTCGTCAAGATTTCCATTGAGGAGGTGGTCAAGACGCTGTTCGAGGCCATGCTTCTCGTTTTCTGTGTCGTCTTTCTGTTTCTCCAGAACTGGCGGGCCACACTGATTCCGTGCATCGCCGTTCCCGTGTCCATCGTGGGAACGTTTGCCGGGATGTACCTGCTTGGTTTTTCCATCAACACACTGACCATGTTCGGTCTGGTGCTTGCCATCGGCATAGTGGTGGATGACGCCATTGTGGTGCTGGAAAACGTGGAGCGGCACATGACCGATGAAGGACTCACGCCGTTGCGGGCTACGGCCAGAGCCATGCATGAGGTGACCGGTCCGGTCATCGCCATCGTGCTCGTTCTCTGTGCGGTCTTTATTCCGGTCGCCTTCACCGGAGGCATGGCGGGCAAGATGTATCAGCAGTTTGCCATCACCATAGCGGTGTCCGTGGTCATCTCCGGCATGGTGGCGCTGACCTTTACGCCGGCCCTCTGCGCGCTGCTGCTGAAGCCCTCCCATTCCGAACCCAATGTATTTTTTCGGAAGTTCAATGCGTTCTTCGAGCGGGTGACAGGCAGGTATGTGGGGCTGGTGAGGATGCTGCTCCGTCGTTCCCTCCTTGCCGTGGGGCTGTTTCTTCTCGTGCTGGCGGGCATCGGGGGCGTATTCTCCCGCGTGCCCGGAGGACTCGTGCCCGACGAGGATCAGGGATATCTGATCGGTCTGATGACTCTGCCCGACGGCGCGTCCCTGAGCCGTACGTCGGCGGTCGAGGATATTATCGACAGGAGTATTCTCAGTGAACGCATCGTGGCTGACGAAATGAGCTTTTCGGGAATGGACGCCCTCAGCGGCTCGATGAAGACCAACGTGGCCACCATCTTTCTTGCGCTTACCCCATGGGATCAGCGTACGGCTCCTGGTGAAAGCTCGTTCGATCTGGCCAGACGGCTGTACGGTATGGGGATGCAGCTGCCCCAGGGGCAGTTCATCGCCTTCAACCCTCCGCCCATCATGGGCATGAGCAATACGGGCGGATTTGAAATGTGGCTGCAGGATCGGGTCGGAAGCGGCAGTGCACAACTTGCCGAAGTGGCCTCGAAGCTGGAGACCGCGGCTGGAAAGCGCCCGGAACTGCAGGGTGTCAGCACGTCGTTTACAGTCAATTCGCCGCAGCTCCATGTGGAACTGGATCGGGAAAAGGCCCGGGTTCTCGGTGTGAAGGTTTCCGATGTCTTCGCCGTCATGCAATCCACGTTCGGCTCCTACTATGTCAACGACTTCAACATATATGGGAGAACCTTCCGTGTTTATGCCCAGTCCGACGCCGATTATCGCGCCCGCCCCGAGGATCTGCAGGATGTGTTCGTGCGCAACGCGGGGGGCGACATGATTCCGCTTACGGCCCTGCTCAGTGTCGCGACCAAGGCCGGACCGCAGACGGTGGAACGCTTCAACAATTTTCAGGCTGCGAAGTTTACGGGCAATCCCGCTTCCGGCTACAGTTCGGGACAGGCCATGACGGCCATGGAGGAGGTGGCCAGAGAAGTGTTGCCGCAGGGTTACGGCATTTCATGGTCCGGAACCTCCTATCAGGAAAAGCTGGTCAGCAGCGGCGGGTCGCTGGTCTTCGCGCTGGCGCTGGTCATGGTCTTCCTGATTCTGGCGGCGCAGTACGAGAGTTGGTCTCTGCCGCTCACGGTACTGACGGCCGTTCCCTTCGGCGTGTTCGGAGCGATCGTCGCCATCTGGCTGCGCGGCATTGACAACGACGTGTACTTTCAGGTCGCGCTGGTGACTCTGATCGGACTCTCGGCCAAAAACGCCATTCTGATCGTGGAGTTCGCCGTGGAGAAATACCGGCTTGGGCACATGTCCGTCATTCAGGCGGCGGAGGAAGCCGCGCGTCTGCGCTTCAGACCCATCATCATGACGTCTCTGGCCTTCATTCTCGGTTGTGTGCCTCTGGCCGTAAGCACGGGGGCCGGCGCGGCAAGCAGGCATGCCATCGGCACCAGCGTGATCGGCGGCATGCTCGCAGCCACCCTCGTGGCTCCGTTGTTCGTTCCGTTTTTCTTTCGCTGGATCATGACGCTTTCCAACAGGCTGACCGGCAGGCGCAGGAACGGATAGGATCGTCCCGGACCCGGCGGGCGGCTGCGTCCGCGCGGGGAGGAGGTCGAGCTGGTGGTGACAACGATTTTTTGCTTGCGTTTTTCGTCATATTGTCCGGAAATAGACGGGGAGACGCAAGATTGCTTCCGGCGGCGCCTGTCGCCGCAGGCATGTTCCCGGAGGAGGAAAACGAATGCGTATCATTGCGCTCGTCTTGGTGGTGCTGGGGTTGGCGGGGTGCTCGTTTGCTCCCGAGTATCGGCGGATCGAAATGGTCATGCCGGACTCGTGGACAAATGCCGGTCAGGGAGAGACGCTGGAGCGGATGTGGTGGAAACGGTTCGACGATTCCGCTCTGAACGCTCTGGTGCAGGAGGCGCTTGAGCATAACCGGGACATCGCGGCGGCAGTCGCCCGGGTAGATATGGCCCGGGCCCGGCTTGGAGCGGCGAGGGCGGAGCTGCTGCCGCTGTTGAGCGGAGAAGCTCAGGCCAGTCCCGTATGGGTGGACAGTCACAAGGTTCAGGGGAGCACCTCTCCCTATTCTGCAGGATTCGGCGCAAGCTGGGAAATAGATCTGTGGGGCAGGCTGCGCAACGCAAGGGATGCCGCCAGATACCAGATGCTGGCCACTGAAGCGGCCCGGGACGGCGTTCTGCTCTCCGTGGTCGCCCAGACCGCCAACGGCTACTTCATGCTGCGCAGTCTTGACGCACAACACGACATTGCGGAACGGACGCTGAAGACAAGGGAAGACGCGCTGGAGATCTATACGGCCCGGTATCAGGAAGGGCTGATCAGCCAGCTTGATTTTTCCCGTGCGCGGACGGAGGTAGACTCGGCGCGGACGGCACTCTACCGTACGCGGGTTTCTCGTGACGCGGCGGAAAGCGCTCTGCTGGTTCTGGTCGGTCGTTCGCCCAGGGAAATCATGAACGGTTCCGTGCTTCGAGGAACCGAACTGCAGGCCATTCCCACGCCTCCGGTCCTTCCGGCCGGGATGCCGTCCGATCTGCTGGAGCGCCGTCCGGATATCCGGCAGGCCGAATTTGCCGTGCGGTCGGCCAATGCCGACATCGGTGCGGCGCGGGCGGCATGGTTTCCGTCCATTTCCCTGACCGGGCTGTTCGGCGTGGTCAGTCCCGAACTGCACAGTTTGATGAGCAACCCTCTGCAAACATGGAGCTACGGCGGAACCGCATCCGTCCCGCTGCTTGATTTCGGCCGCGTCGCTTCCAACGTGGAGGCTGCGGAGGCCGGCAAGCGCGAGGCGCTTGCGACATATGAAAAAACTGTGCAGTCTGCCTTCGGGGATATGCGCGACACGCTGATGAAACAGCAGGAATCAGTCAATATAGTAAACTCGCTGGAAAGCATGGTCGAACAGCTCCGGCTGGCGGCCGAGCTTGCCCGCACCCGTTATGACAACGGCTATTCCTCCTATCTTGAGGTTCTGGATGCCGAAAGATCTCTGTTCGACAGCGAGCTGAGTCTTGCCTCGGCCCGCAGCGATCGTCTTGCCTCCATCGTCAACGTCTGTCTCGCGCTGGGCGGGGGATGGAGGGACGCCGCGGTTCCGGCCCGGCCGGGCGATGAGGCCGGTAGGGAGGAAGGGACCAGATAGTTTCCGCCTTTCCGGCGGCATGCGTCGCCGCTGTTTTCGCTGGACAAGGGAGTCGTTTGCATGTATTTCTCTCCAGATTACATGCTTATTCAGGAGTATCGTCATGGCTCATAAGAAGATTGAACGCAAGAAGGAACTGGATCGTCGCCGCAAGCGTCGTCAGGAGCGCATCAAGGCTCGCATCCACGAAGCCCAGGCTGCCGCCAAGAACAGCAAGTAGACCTGTCTCTGCGGTTTTTCTGTGCCGGGTCCTTTCGGCACGAAGCAGCGGTTGCGCCTTGGCGCTTCCGCTGTTTCTCCTTTTGTTGCCGCCTTTGGGCGGCGTCATGTCCCGACAGCCGACGCCGAGAGGCCATGCCTCTGCGGAGCTTTTTTCATGTCCGGGCAGGTGGCCTTGTCGTCGCATGCCGGATGAGGTTCACGGCGGTCGCGCTGGCGGAGTTTGCGAAAAGACGGGAGCAGTTTCCGTGCCTATTTATGAATATCGTTGTACGAAATGCGGCAACCTGTTTGAAGAATGGACGAAGAGTTTTGATTCACCGGAAGAGGAAGCCTGTCCCGAATGCGGTGGCAAGGCTGAGCGTGTAGTGTCCCGGACCACTTTCAAGCTGGTCGGTTCCGGCTGGTTCGCCACCGATTACGGCAAGTCCGGCAGCCCCTCCGCGGATACTGCGGAGAAGAAGGGCGATACAGCCGGTTCCGCCCCGGCACCCAAGGCGGAGACGGCTTCAGGCGGTGCGGCGAAGGCCGCCGAATAATGTTCACGGCGTGGGTTCGGCCCGCGCCGTTTTTCACACTTTTTTCAGGAGCCCATCATGATCGACCGCTACACCCGCCCCGAAATGGGCAAGATTTGGACGCCCGAAAACCGCTATCAAACGTGGATGCGCGTGGAACTGGCCGTGTGCGAGGCCTGGAATCGGCTCGGGGTGATCCCGGATGCGGACATGGAAACAATCCGCAAGGAAGCTGCGTTCGAGGTGGATGCCGCCTTCGTGCAGCGTGCTCTGGAGATTGAGGAAATCACCCGCCATGACGTGATCGCCTTCCTGACCGCCGTGGAAGAGAAGGTCGGCCCGGCATCCCGGTTCATTCATCTGGGCTGCACGTCCTCTGATATTGTGGACACCGCCGGTTCGCTGCTGATGGTCGAAGCGGGAGAACTGATTCTGCAGGGGTATGATCGACTGCTCGGCGTGCTCAAGAAGCTCGCTCTGGATCATCAGGGGCTTCTGTGCATGGGGCGGACACACGGCATCCATGCCGAACCCACCAGCTTCGCGCTCAAGATGGCCAATTTCTATGCCGAATTCAAGCGCGACCGTGTCCGGTTCGCCACGGCTCTCGACGACATGCGCGTGGGCAAGCTCTCCGGCGCGGTGGGAACCTACACCGTTCTGTCTCCTCAGGTCGAAGGCATGGTCTGCGAGCTGCTTGGCCTGAAGGCTGACGAGATTTCCACCCAGATCATTCAGCGCGACCGGCACGCCGCCTACTTCACCGCTCTTGCCGTCACTGCCGGGACCATAGAGCGGCTTTGCGTGGAGCTGCGCCATCTCCAGCGCACGGAAGTGCGGGAAGTGGAGGAAGGTTTCAGCAAGGGGCAGAAGGGATCCTCGGCCATGCCGCACAAGAAGAATCCCATTTCCGCGGAGAACATGAGCGGCCTGTCCCGTCTGATTCGGACCAACGCGCTGGCTTCGCTGGAAAATCAGGCCTTGTGGCACGAGCGGGACATCAGCCATTCCTCCGTGGAACGCGTAATTATGCCCGATTCCACCATCTTGATGGATTATGTGCTGCATCGTCTGTCGCGGCTGCTGGAAGGCCTGCGTATCTTGCCTGAGAATATGGCCCGCAATATGGATGCGTCCTTTGGCCTCTACTTCTCCCAGCGGGTGCTCACTGCGCTCATTGAAACCGGAATACCGCGGCAGGAAGCCTATGTGATGGTTCAGAAGAACGCCATGAAGAGCTGGGAAACCCGTCAGTCCTTCCCCGAGCTGATCAAGGCGGATCCTGCCATTGCTGCCCGTCTCGACGCCGCCGAGCTGGACAGGCTGTTCGACAGCCAGTTCTATCTGCGGCATGAAAAGGAGATTCTCGATCGCGTGTTCGCGTAAGGGGGCCGGTACGCTTTCCGTCTGCACGGGACGGCCTGTCTGTGGAATCCTTCTGCATACACTGAAAACAGACCTGCGGAGACGCGCGAGCGCCCGCAACGCATCAGGAGAGATCATGCACGAATTGAAGAAACGCCTCGCCAAGATTCTGATTGAACGTTCTTACCGTGAGGGCGATTTCACGCTCGCTTCCGGGCGCAAGAGCGACTATTACTTCGACTGCCGCCAGACGGCTCTGCACCCCGAAGGCTCGTGGCTGATCGGCACACTGTTCAATGAACTGCTGGCCGATGTGGATGTGGTGGGCGTGGGCGGCATGACCATGGGCGCGGATCCGCTGATTTCAGCTACCACCGTGATTTCTCATGAAAAGGGACGGCCTTTGGCCGGACTCATCGTGCGCAAGGAACCCAAGGGGCACGGGACAGGGCAGTATGTGGAAGGCCTTGCCAATTTCAAGCCCGGCGACCGGGTCGCCATGCTTGAGGACGTGGTGACTACCGGCGGCTCTCTCATGAAGGCCTGCGAGCGAGTCAAGGCAGCCGGGCTGAACGTGGTGGCCGTGTGCACCGTGCTCGACCGCGGGGAAGGTGGCCGGGAGGCTATCGAGGCTCAGGGGTATCATCTGTTGTCGCTGTTCACCCGTCCCGAGCTGGTGAAACTGGCCAGAGAAGACTGATCGGCGCGTACAGACGTCGTCATGAAGAGAAGCGTCGTCGACCTTGGGTCGGCGGCGCTTCTCCCATATCGGGCCTCATGCCCGGAACGATGTTTTTGGTCCTGTCCTTGACTGAATTTTGCGGGCTGAACTTCGCGGACAAGTCGGGCCGTCGGCCCTGACAGTCCCCGTCCCGTGCCGAAAGCCCTTCCGGTGAATGCCGGAGACTGAAGGCGGCCCCGGCGTACTTTCTGGGGATGAGACTGAAAAGGTTTCGCGAAGATCAGTTTTCCTGAGATCCGAAACGCTCCGCCTGTTCGGCGATCAGCTGTTTGTCCTCAAAATAGTTGATCTTCATGGCCCTTTTCATTTCCGCCAGGGTTTCCGCAGCCTTTTTTTCGGCCTTGCGGCTTCCTTCTTCCAGAATCCGGTAGACTGCCGGAATATCCTTGGCGATTTCCTTGCGGCGCTCACGAATGGGGCGAAGTTCTTCCTGAAGAATGTTGTTCAGGAATTTCTTCACCTTCACGTCGCCAAGACCTCCGCGGGTATAGTGGGCCTTCAGTTCATCAAGATTTCCGTAGTCGGGGAGGAAGCGTTCGAAGTGCTCATCCCGGCAGAACGCGTCCAGATAGATGAACACCGGATTGCCTTCCACCTGTCCCGGATCTTCCACCCTGAGGTGATTGGGATCGGTGAACATGGACATGATCTTTTTCTTTATTTCCGCTTCGGAGTCGGACAGATAGATGCAGTTCCCGAGGGACTTGCTCATCTTGGCCTTGCCGTCGATGCCGGGGAGACGGAGGCAGGCTTCGTTGTCCGGCAGCAGAATGGTCGGCTCCACAAGTGTATTCCCATACACGGCGTTAAATTTATGCACAATTTCTTTGGTCTGTTCGATCATGGGAGCCTGGTCTTCTCCTGCCGGCACGGTCGTAGCCTTGAACGCGGTGATGTCTGCGGCCTGACTGATAGGATAGGTGAAGAAGCCCACGGGAATGCTGGTCTCGAAGTTGCGCAGCTGGATTTCGGATTTGACCGTCGGATTCCGCTGAAGTCTGGAGACGGTCACCAGATTCATGTAATAAAAGGTCATTTCGCAGAGTTCGGGAATCTGCGACTGAATGAAGAGCGTGGACTTTTCCGGGTCCAGTCCGCAGGCCAGATAGTCCAGAGCCACTTCGATAATGTTCTGGCGCACCTTTTCCGGGTTGTCCACGTTGTCCGTCAGCGCCTGGGCATCCGCGATCATGATATAGATTTCATCGAATTCGCCCGAATTTTGGAGTTCCACCCGGCGTTTCAGGGAGCCTACGTAATGTCCTACATGCAGCCTGCCTGTGGGGCGGTCGCCGGTCAATATGATCTTTCCCATTTGATCCTCTCGTGTTCTGGTACTGGATTGCCCATGGCTTCTTGAGGCCAACGCGGCTTGGTTTATGCTTTCATTCGTCTGTTGCCACAGTTCTGTGATGCCGTTTTTCATTTTCCGCGCATCCGTGATTCATGGTCTCCGCCGCTGCCGGAAATGAATACGAACGGCTGGCGTGAGAGGGGGGCGGAGGGATATCCCGGGCGTCGAGGGCTGCTGGAATCGGGAGCCGAAACCGTCAACGCCGGATATCCCCTTCGGAATCGAGCCGGGGCGGCATTGCATCCCCCGGGACGGTCTCGTCCAGCGCCGCTTTGGATTCGGGCAGAGCCGGCGTGACGTCCACATCCAGCGCCGGCGGTTCAGGGGCTGGTGCGGTGGACGCCGATGGCAGCATGCGCAGCTCTGTCGTCGGGGCGTGCTTGGTTTCAAGAATCACCATGCCTGTCCGTTCGAGCACTTCCTGCCGGAAGGCGTATTCCGCTTCCATCTGCCTGGTCTTGTAGTGCATCCAGGCCCGGACGATGTAGCTTACGGTCCACGCGAAGGCAAATCCCCCCACGATCCAGATGGCTACGAGATGGAAATGTTCCCCGAGCTTGAGAAGCAGTTCCATCACTCCGTCAAGATAGTAGATCGCCGCTCCCATAAGCACGAATCCGGCGAACAGGATAATCGTCGGAGCGCCCCGGACCAGCGCGAAAAAGGTTCTCATGCGCTGGGGAACGCCTTCAAGGTTTTGTTCTTCGCCGCCGGAACTGCGCGAAAAGCCCATGCTGACCAGGTTGACCAGCAGCATCGCGAGGACGGGAACCATGATTACAGCTACGGTATAGCCGATCCAGGGAAACCTGAATCTTGGCGCTCCACCGGCTGGTGAGGGCTGGGCATTGGTGATGCTGTAGACGACGGCGCCCACGGTCACGGCCAGCTCTACAAGAACGATGCCGATAATCAGATACAGAAACAGATTTTTCTGTTCCCTGGCTGAAAATTGTCTGCCGAAAAGAGTCTCCTGCGGCTGTGCTTCCTGCCCGGATTCGGTCTCGGGCTTCGGACTTGGACCGGATTCCCCGGCAGTTGCTTCGGCATGACGCGCGGAGGCATCCCGTTTGAGCATTTCTTCGACTTTTTGGGAGGAATTGAACGAATATCGGGAATGGATCATGAAATCTCCAGATAGGTAAAGGCTTGCGCCCATTGACGGCTCATGTATCACAAAGCGTCTGCACAGCCAAGAAGCAACCAGCCCGAACTTCAGACCCGTCGCGACGAGGACTGAGAACAGAGGGGCGGTCCCGCAGGAAAGACATGGCGTCGCCGCAGCGGTGATATGAGAATATATCCGGGATGACGCCATGTTATCATGCACGTGCCGAATATGCCCATATAGACGGGGAACCCTGCCTGTGCTATTGTGGAAGAACCCGAATCAGCGGACAGCAACTACAGGAAGGGAAGAGCAGCGTGTCTTCACACAAGGTCGTCAAGAGCATCGCGGAAATCAACGAGCGGATCAGAAAGGGACAGGCCGTCGTCCTCAACGCAGAGGAAATGGTCGAGGCGGTTCGCCGTCTCGGCGCAGAACAGGCTGCGAAGGAAGTGGACGTTGTGACTACCGGAACCTTTTCCCCCATGTGTTCCTCGGGACTGCTGTTCAATATCGGGCAGCCGGAACCGCCCAAGATTCGGACGTCGAAAGTCTGGCTCAACGACGTTCCCGCCTATGCCGGACTTGCCGCCGTGGATTCCTATCTCGGGGCGACGGAACTGCCCGATGACGATCCCCAGAACAAGGTGTACCCCGGACAGTTCAGATACGGCGGCGGCCATGTGATCGAGGATCTTGTCTCCGGCAAGGCCGTCCGCTTGCGTGCTGCGGCCTATGGTACGGACTGCTATCCGCGCAAGACGCTGGACCGCTCGGTGACGTTGAACGATCTGCCGTATGCACAGCTGCTGAATCCACGGAATTGCTACCAGAATTACAATGCGGCGGTGAATTGCACGAATCGCATGATCTATACCTATATGGGGCCGCTGAAGCCGGGCATGCGTAACGTCAACTTTGCGACGGCTGGTTGTCTCTCGCCGTTGCTCAATGATCCGTTGTTCCGGACCATCGGGACGGGGACGCGGATTTTTCTCGGTGGCGGAACCGGGTATGTCATCGGCGCGGGTACGCAGCATGTACCCTCCCCGAAGCGCACGGAAGGAGGACTGCCCCTTTCCGGCGCGGGCACGCTCATGCTGCGCGGAGATCTCAAGGGCATGAAGGCGCGTTACCTGCGCGGTCTCTCCTTGATTGGCTACGGCGTTTCCCTTGCTGTGGGCGTGGGCATTCCGATCCCTGTGCTCAACGAGGAGATTGCCGCCTTCACCGGCGTTTCCGACCATGACATTCTCATGCCGGTCAAGGATTACGGCTATGACTATCCGAACGACATCCCGCGCGTCATCCAGCATGTACGATTCGACGAGCTGCTGTCCGGCGAAGTGGAGATTCAGGGAAGACGGATTCCTTCTGTGCCCCTGACCAGTCGCGTACTTTCTCTGGAAGTGGCGGACACGTTGAAAGAATGGATATTGAAGGGAAATTTTCTCCTGACCCAGCCCGTGGACTTGATTCCCGCAAGTTAGGGCTTATTTGACTGCAATGGACCGGGGCGTTTCCGGCGTGTGACCGATCGGGACGGGTCGGCATGTTTTTTCTTTTCGTTGCGGATTGTTTTCCTGGGAACACAATCCGCGGCATTCAGGCCGGAAGGGCGAGCTTCCTTCCGAAGACTAATGAGGTGTACCTTGAAATTGCCTTTCCAGTTGGGTTTATACGAAAAATGCAAAATTGTCGGCAAGACGCTGCTCTTTCAGGTCTGCCTGCTCGTGGGGCTGGTGTTTGTTGTGTGGGGCGCTCAGCAGCTCTATGCCCGCATTGACCGCACGGAATTTCCTGAACCGGTTTTCGTGGCGGATGGCTCCAAAATGGCTGAAAACGAAAAGGGAAAAATTCTGGTGGACGCCATCACCCATCAGATGCGCTATGAGCTTGATTCCACGTTCGGCTGGAGCATCAACGACATTCTGTTCAACCGCTATGTGCTCGATAACAGGGCCTATCGCCAGTACGGCGTCTACCATGCGACCAAGGTGCTCATGGATCTGTATTCCATGACCATCGCCAAACTGGGGACCAACGACAGGGAAAGCGATTTCCTGTACCGGGCGCGTCTGAACAACTTCGCCATCGATCCGCGCAGCTTCATGTTCCCGTCGGCGGAATCCTCGTACAAGAAGGGACTCAAGCTTGTGGAGGAATACAAGAATTCGCTGGATACCGGCAAGGGTGTCTACAATTGCCGGGCCGACGATCTGTATGCGTCCTTTGACCTTGTTGTGGGGCAGAACCTGCTCGGCTATGCGCTGGGGCTTCTCCAGAATTCCCAGAGTCTGAACTTTTATGAGCTGGACAACAGGATTTATGAAGTGCAGGGGATCGTGCTGGTCGTGCGCGACTTCATCAATGCGCTCAATGAGCTGTATCCCGAAATCCGGGAAAAGAACAATGCGGAGGACATGAAGTCCGCTCTGGATTACATGAACCGGATCTGTACCTATGACCCTTTGTACATCACGTCCAAAATGAATTCGGGCGAGCTGATCATATCCTATCTTATGTTCGCCAAGAACCGGCTTGAAGACATCCGCGACAGCATCCGCATCTGACGCGGCGTCAGCCGCGCCTGCCTGAGTTCCGGACGGGGCGGCATCCAGTCTTCAGATGATGAAAAAAGGGAGAGGATCTGTCCTCTCCCTTTTTTCATGCTATTTCGGGAAACGTGCGTGTGGGGTCATGCGTTATAGTATGCCCTGTACCATTTGACGAAGGCCCGAATTCCGTTTTCCACCGTAGTGGAAGGGGAAAAGCCCGTATCCGCGACGAGATCATCCACATCAGCCCAGGTCGCTTCCACGTCGCCCGGCTGCATGGGCATGAGGTTGCGGATGGCCTTACGGCCGAGTTCCTGTTCCAAGGTATCGATGAACTGACCCAGCTCCACGGTGTTGTTGTTGCCGATATTGTAGACGCGCCACGGCGCGGAGCTGGTCCCCGGGTTGGGTGTCGCCGCATTCCAGTGCCGGTTTTCGACCGGGGGACGCCGCATGACCCGTACCACGCCTTCGATGATGTCGTCGATGTAGGTAAAGTCTCTGCGCATTTTGCCTTCGTTGAAGACATTGATGGGCTTTCCTGCAAGAATGGCCTGCGTGAACAGGAAGAGAGCCATGTCCGGACGTCCCCAGGGGCCATAGACGGTGAAGAAGCGCAAGCCCGTACAGGGAATGCGGAACAGATGGCTGTAGGCATGGGCCATGAGTTCGTTGGACTTCTTTGAGGCCGCATAGAGACTGACGGGGTGATCCACATTGTCGCGCACGGAGAAGGGCATGGACGTGTTCAGACCGTAGACGGAACTCGATGAAGCGAACACCAGATGTTCGATTGCCCCGTGGCGGCAACATTCGAGCAGGTTGGCGAAGCCGACCAGATTGGACTGAACGTAGCTTTTCGGATTCTCGAGACTGTAGCGCACGCCCGCCTGCGCCGCAAGGTTGACCACATGCGTGAAGCGTTCCTGAGCGAACAGGCTTTCGAGAGCTTCCGCGTCCGCAAGATCCATGCGCTCGAAACGGAATCCGGCGCAGCTTTCGAGCTGTTTCAGTCGGTCTGTCTTGAGCTGAACCGAATAATAGTCGTTGAGATTGTCGATGCCGATGACCGTATGGCCGTCCGCGATCAGGCGGCGGCTGAGATGAAAACCGATGAATCCGGCTGCGCCGGTGACCAGTACATGCATGAAACGCTCCGTATTGCGCCTGTCTGGCAGGCGGTACGGGAAGACGCGGGGCGTAGAGACGGACTCAGCGTCCTGCGATCAGTCCCTTGAGAAATGTGACGAGCTGCGCGTAACGGCGGGGCTGGAGAATGAGGTCATCCACATGGGGAGTGACCACAAAGCGTCTGCCGCGGATGATTGTGGGCATGAGCAGCCCAAGGCCGTTCAGACCCAGTTCCATGGGAGCCCGGCCGCACATGAGAACGACCATGTCCGGGTTGAGCACGTCAATGCCGCTCATGAACATGGACGCATCCACCGAGCTTTCTCCTCCATCCTCTCCATAGGGATAGGCGTTCAGGGGCCAGAAGGCGTTGGTGCCGCGCGGCATGCCCATATCACCCAGCAGCCGGCGCAAAAAATCGCGGTGAGCCGCTTCGGCCGCACCTCCGAGATCTCTGCTCAGGGACGGATAGGTCCAGACCACTTCGGGTGTTTGCGGCGTCCGCTCGAGCAGCGAGCGCCAGTAGCTCGGCCAGCGATCAGGCGCAAGCCGGCGAGGGGCCACGATGGGGTGAGAGGGCGTTTCCGTCGTGCGGGGCACGGGGCAGGCCGGGGGCGTGCGTCCGTTTTTCTCTGCTCGGGGTGTTTCCGGGGACCGGGGGGCCGTTCCAGCGGAAACCGTCGCCTGTTCCCGCGGAAGAGGAGGGCTCGGACGCACGGCTCTCTGCGCGTGCGGTTCACTCCGGCGCGTGTCCGGTCCCGCCGCCTCCACAGGAGCCGCAGGGGCCGTCCGGGACTGCACGGAGGCTTGCCTGATCTGTGCGGCAGTCGCTTCGTCGAACAGCAGGTGGGTTATTCCCGCCTGTCGCCAGGGACGAAACGCCGGAGCGACGTTCAGCGGGACAGGAGCCACGAGAGCAGTCTCCAGGCCACGTCCGGCTTGGACAGGTGGGTCCAGCGCTCCTCGCGCCCAGAGGCGTCGGCCACGAAAACGGTGTTGTCCGCCGTGCCGAAGCCGTCGCGTATGAGGTTGCCCACTACCAGATCGGCCTTTTTGGATACCAGCTTGCCGCGTACCGATGTTTCGAGGTCCATGGATTCGGCGGCGAAGCCGATGACCTTCTGCTCCGGACGGCGGCTGAAGGAAAGGGTCTTCAAAATGTCCGGGTTCGGTATGAAGCGAATGGAAAACCCGTCCGGGGCGCTGCTTTTCTTGAACTTGTGCGCGGCGTCTCCGGCCGGTTCCGGAGAAAAATCGGCCACGGCGGCTGTGAATACGCCCGCATCGCATTGGGGCCAGAGATCGGATGCCGTTTCGAACATCTCCCGGGCTGATTCCACGTCATGCCTGACGATTCCGGAGGGAAGCCACGGCGTTCCCGGACCGCAGATCGCTTCCACGCGGGCGCCGCGCATCCACGCGGCCACGGCGATGGAAGCGCCCATGGCTCCTGTGGACGGATTGGTCCAGTAGCGCAGGCCGTCCCAGTGTTCCCTCGTCGGCCCCAGAGTCACGAGAACGCGCATTCCCCGCATGTCCTGCGGCGCCAGAGCGCACAGGCCCGCGAGATAGATTTCGCGCAGATCGGCAAGACGTCCCTGTCCTTCCTCGCCACAGGCCGTACGGCCCCAGCCGGGTTCAACAACGGCGTAACCGCGCGAACGGAGCGTAGCAATGTTGGCCTGGGTGGCGGGATTGGACCACATCGCGGGATTCATGGCCGGAGCGATCACCGGACGTCCCCGGAAGGCCAGCGTCTGGCAGGCCAGAATTTCATCGGCCTGCCCTTGCGCCAGCCGGGCCAGCGTGGAAGCCGAGGCCGGCGCGATGACCAGTGCCTGCGCCACCTGCCCCGGTTCCAGATGCGCAAAAGGCGAAGGCGCCTGCGGATCGTCGAAGAGGGACGTGTATACGGGAGCCGCTCCCAGAGCGGTAAACGTCAGGGGCGTGATGAATTTCTGGGCCGCTGCGGTCAGGGTCACGCTGACGGACAGTCCGGCATCCTGCCATTGCCGGACGAGATCGGGTGCACGATAGGCGGCAATGGACCCCGTCACGCCGAGATGAAGACGGGGAGCCGCATTGCCGCAGCTCCAGCCCGCCTGTCCCGCCGTACCGTCACTGCCGGTACAGGAACCGCCGGAGCAGGCGCGCTGTCCGACGCGGAAGGAGAGATAGGCTTCCATATTACTGACTCAGCCCTTGCTGGGTGACGCCGTGGGACTGGGAAACGGAACCGTCGGTCGTCGGCGTGAGGTAGAAGGAAGGCGTGCTGCTGGGGCCTGTATCCGGGCCTGCGCCGCCCGCACCCATGGTGGGCAGAACGCCATCGGCGAGGCGGGTAAGCACCCAGATTTCCATGGCGGCGGTCGTCGTCTGGTCATAGAAGTAGAGCACGGCGAAACGATTGTCCTTTTCGTACAGGTGCATGGTCTTGTCGCCGATGGCTGCGCCGCGCAGGCTCCAGCCCTGCCTGTTCATGTTGAGGATCATGGCGTTGGCGAGAGAGGGCTTGTCCACGCGGCCCTCCACGGTGAGCAGACCGGTCTTGGTTCCGTCCTGAGCCACGGAAATCAGACTGCGCTTGCTGTCGACGGACATGTCACGGGGAATCGGCACATCCGAGAACTGATCGTAATAGACCTCGTTTCCGCTGGCGGTGTTTTGTTCGAACGGGTTGGAAATGTTCAGATCAGCACAGCCGGGCAGCAGGAGGGCGCAGAACAGCAGAAGGCAGGTTACGGCACGCATGGGAAGGCTCCTTGGGGTCTGTTTTCCGGGAGAATCCGGGCAGGTTGAACATAGCCAATCTTTTTGGGATGTGCAAACGGCTGAGCCGCTTCCTGCCGGACCGTACGGAGAGGGAAAGACTCTGTTCAGCTCCAGAAATGCCGGAGCAGCGCCACGGTGGTCATGCCCACGGCCAGCGCGGCAAACAGGCTTTTGGTTCGCCAGCAGACGATGAGCGTAGGCAGGGCCGCGACGAGAAACTTGTTGTCAAGGCTGATGTTCAGACTGCCGTCGGTAAGCAGCAGGTCGGGAACCAGCAGCGCCGAGAGCACGGTCACGGGCACGAAGGAGAGCCATGTGGTGAGCAGAGGGGGGAGCTTGCGGCCCGCAAGAAGGGTAATGGGCAGTACCCGGGGGAGCAGGGTCACTGCGGTCATGCCCGCTATGCACAGAACGATGTCCAGGGTGCTCATGCGGCGCTCCTCTTCGGCTGTTTCCGATCCCTCATCCAGATGAGCAGGGTGCCTGCCGTCGCGGAGACGAGCGTGGCCAGAATGACGTTCCAGCGTCCGGCTCCGGCGAGCACGAGCATGACGGAAAGGCCTGCTGAAAGCAGCGCGACCAGAATGTGCAGACGTTCCCTGCAGAGGGGAGCGAGCAGGGCCATGAACATGGCGGGCAGGGCGAAATCAAGCCCCAGGAATCTGGGATCGGGAAGAAGATCGCGGGCGGCCGCGCCGAGGAGCGAACCGAGAATCCAGCCGGAGTGCGCCGTGAAGTTGACGGCATAGACAAGCTGAAGCCTGGCCTGCTCGCCCGCGCTCATGGCCGAGCTGTGCGTGGCGAAAACCTCGTCGGTAAGTCCCCAGCCTATGAGACACTGCTGGAACCGGGAGAACGGTGCGAGCCATGGAGCAAGCGCTGCGGACATGAGGAGATGACGCAGATTGACGATCAGGGTGGTGAACACGATGGTCAAAACGGGAGCGCCCGCCCCGCAGAGTCCGACGGCGATGAACTGCCCGGCCCCGGCGTAGACGAACAGGGACATGAGCACGGCGGGGATGGGAGGAATGCCGTTCTGGACGGCGAGTACCCCGTAGGCGAACCCCAGAGGCACGTATCCGAGAAAAATGGGCAGACCGCGCTGGATGCCGGTCATGACCGGGGATGCGCTCGCCGGAACCGGAGTCCCGGTGGAGAAGGATTGATCGGACATGGTGGTCGTGCAGACGTAACAGGTTAAAGGGGGAAGAATTATAGCCGGTATCCCGGCGACCGTCCACCCCGGCCGGGCTGAAATTTTCCCGTCGTCTTGCCTTCCTGCGGGAATACGGCGATACTTTTCCCGTCACGTTCAGTTCAGTACAGGAATCCCGATGCAACCTATCCGCTTTATTCATGCTGCCGATCTTCATCTGGATGCGGCCTTTTCCGGCATATCCCGCGAGGCTCCTTCCGATCTCGCGCTCAGACTTCAACGATCCACCTTCACGGCCCTGACGCGTCTCGTGGAGCTTTGCGAGCGCGAGCGACCGGATTTTTTACTGCTCGCCGGGGATGTGTACAATGCGGAGGACCAGAGCCTGCGCGCCCAGCTTGCGGTGCATGACGCCTGCGCGCGTCTGAGCCGGCTGGGCATTCCGGTCTTCATCGTCCACGGCAATCATGATCCGCTGTCGTCCCGGGTGAACAGTCTGCGCTGGCCCGACAGCGTCACCGTGTTCGGTGAGGAGGTGGAAGCCGTGCCCGTGGGCGGAGGGGAAAACGGCGAGCCGTTGGCCGTTGTTCATGGCGTCAGTCATGCCTCTGCCAGAGAAACGCGCAATCTCGCCGCCCGGTTTCGGAGAGGCCCGGAGAACTGCGCGCATATAGGACTCCTGCATGCCGCGCCCGGCGACGCCGACGGCTCCTCCCGCTATGCCCCCTTTTCGCAGGAGGATCTGGTCGCATCCGGCATGGATTACTGGGCGCTTGGCCATATTCACGACCGGCGGGAAGTCTGCCGCAGACCTCTGGCCATGTACCCGGGCTGCCCTCAGGGACTGCACATCAACGAAGCCGGCGAAAAGGGGTGTCTGCTGGTGACCATGACGCCCTCCGGAGAAGGAGACTGGACGGCGAAGGCGGAGTTCCGTCCTCTGGGGCCGGTCCAGTGGGATATTCTCGAAGTGGCTCTGGATGATCCGGCCTCGGAAGCCGAAGCCTCCCCTGCTGTCAAATGCGGCGGGAAGGAGAGCGCGTCACCGGAACTTTCCCTGGATGCGCTGGAGGAGCGTCTTCGCAATGCACTTGACGAGGCTGCGGAAAAGTTGCGCCCCGGGTGCGAGGCTCTTGTCGTGCGTCTGCGGCTGACCGGGAGAACGGCGCTGGACGGTGCGCTGCGCCGCGAGGCCGTCGCCGCCGATTTGCTAGAGCGTCTGCGCGAGTCTGGCGAACACGTCTGGATCAAGGACATGGAGGTGCTGACGCGCCTTCCAGTGGAGCGCGGCGAACTGGCGGGACGTGACGATTTGCTTGGAGAAATTTTTCGTCTGGGCGACGCCGGACGGGCTGCTCCGGAGAAGCTCGAGGCTCTGAGGCGTGAGGCGCTTGAGCCGTTGTTCGGTCATTCCCGGCTGCGCAAGGTACTGGAGCCGCTTACGGAAACGGAAATGAACAGATTGCTCGACGATGCCGAAAGTCTGTGCATGGACCTGCTGGAGAACGACTGATGCGCATTCGCTCTTTTCATATCGACGCCTTCGGCCTGCTGCGTGATCTGACTGTGGACTCGCTTCCGTCGGGAACGGCCATTTTCCTTGGCCGCAACGAAGCCGGAAAGTCCACCCTTCTCGATTTCCTTCGTTCCGTTCTCACCGGGTATCCGCGCACGCGAGGCCTGCGCGACAGAGCCTACATTACAGGGCAGGCCCTGTTCGGCGGAAGTCTGGAACTGGACACTCCGCAGGGGATCATCCGCCTGACGCGGCGTCCGGGCAGGGATGGCGGGCTTCCTGTTCTGACCGATTGCGCCGGGGCACCTCTAGATGCCGCGTTGTGGGACAGGATGCTCGGCGGTGTAGGCCGTGAGGTGTACGCCAGCGTATATGGATTCAGTCTGTCGGAATTGCAGAATCTTCAGACCTTGTCTTCGGAAGGCGTGCGCAATGCGTTGTACGGGGCGAGTTTCGGCATGGGACTGCACTCCCCGGGAGCCGCGCTGAAAAAGCTGGATGCCCTTCTGGATGGTCTGTTCAAGGCGCGCGGTTCCAGTCAGAAAATTTCCAGAGCCCTGAACGAATGGGAAGAGCTGCGCCGGCGCATCCGCGAAGGCGAGGGCGAGATCGCGCGTTATGACGCCCTGTCGGATGAATGTGAGGCTCTTGAGGAGCGGCTTGGAATTCTGAGAGTCGAGCGGAAGACTCTTGAGCGCGAACGTCGCGAGCTTGAACGCCGTCTGCGGGTCTGGCGGCAGTGGGAGGAATGGCGGCTGGCCGGCATTCGGCTGGATAGGCTTGAATCTGTGTCCGCGACCATCCCTCTGGACGGCCCGGTCAGACTGGAGCGGGCGCTCGAACGCAGGGCGAACGCGGAACGGGAGACAGAACGGGTCAGGGAACGGGAGGAACGTACCCGGGAAGCTCTTGCCGCATGTCGGGTGGACGAACGATTGCTCGAATTCGCGGAAACGCTTCGCGGACTGAACGGAGGGACGTCAAGCTGCCGGAACGCGCTGGCCGTTCTGCCAGGGCTGCGGACAGCCTTGCGCTGTTCGGAAGCCGAGCGGGATCGCGAGCTGGCCGCGCTTGGAACAGGGTGGACCCTGGAGAGGGTGCGGAGAACCGGGCGGCCTCTGGCATTTCGGGAAGAGCTGGAACGTCAGGCGGAGGAAATGCGTTCCGCCGGATCTGCTCTGGAGAATGCGCGGAATGCCTGCGAACGGGCGGAGGAAGAACTGGAGGCCGCGCGAACGGAATATGAGAGCGCCAGAGGCCGGCTTGCCGGCTTGCCCATGCCAAAGGCCGTTCCGGACGGCAGCGAGCGGGAAATCCTGCGGGTGCGCATCGTGCGGGCGGAGGCGACGTGGCGCGAGAGGCCGGAACTTGAGCGCGCGCATGCCGAGGCAGAAGAAGGCTTCAGACGGGAACTGCGACGGCTGGGAGTTGCCGACGAACGTGGTCTGAACGGACTTGCGGGGGCACAGGAAGAGATTGTCAGGCGATCAGCGCACCTGAGGGATGCGGAAGAGGCTCTGCTGCATGCCCGCCGCGTGGAAGAGCAGGTAAAAGGGGAGGAAAGACGGCAGACCGCACGAGTGGAGGAATTGACGCGCAAAAGACAGATACTGGGCGCATGCGATGCTTCTGCATTGGAAGTGAAGCGTTCGGCCTTGCGGGAATTGCGTGCGGTTCTGGGAAATCTGGCAGCGGAAGAAAGCAGTCTGGCCGAGGCCGAGGATCGACTGGCGGCGCATCTGGCGGAAACGCCAGGACTTGAGCGCAGCCCTCTCCTGATGACTCTGGGCATCCTGTTCGCCGCGACGGGCGTCGGTATCGGTGCGTTCTATCTGCTGAAGCTGGAGATTCCAGGAGATATTCCCCGGACTCCGTGGCTGACAGCGCTGTTTGTTCTGGCGGGAATTTCCTTCATCTGGGCCGGGTTGCCGCGTCGAAGACCTGAAGCGGCCCGACATGCGGCGGAGGCTGAGCGTCTGCATTCGCGGCGCGAACAAAGGCTCGCCCGGCGCGACGCCCTGCGGGAGCAGGCGGAGCGTCTGGACTCGGTCCTGTTTCCTGATGCCAGCGCGTCAGAGGCAGAGACTGCAGGCGCCGCCCGGCGTTCCGCAGGCGAGCTTGATGCGCTGGAAGTGGTACTGGAGCAGGAACGGGACTGCTGCCGGACAGCCGGACGACTGGAGCAGGAAGCCCATGAGGCGAGGGAAGAATTGCGCTCCCTGCATGAAAACGTGCGGGCGGCTCAGGAGGCTTGTGCGGAACTGACCGCACGACTGGAGTCCCTCGACAGAGACTGGAAGTCGTTTTTTACTGCACTGGGTGTTTCGCAGCCTCCGCGTGCAGGAGAGGTCGACACGTTTTGCGCGCGGATCGATGCCGCGCTTTTGGCGTTGCGCGGCGTGCAGGAGCGTCGGCGCGTACTTGACGCTGAAGAGAAGCAGCTTGAGGAGCTTGCCGGGCAGATTGACCAGCTTCGATCCCTCATGACGGACGGAGAAGGGAACGGCGACGCCGTGCTTTCATCTCTCTTCGTGGATACGGAAGGGAGGAGCGCGCTTCCGGAAGTCGAGACTCTGTCCGAAGCGGGGCGGGAGCTTCTGAAGGACTGTGCCGAAGCGGACCGAATCGTGGCCGAACGGACCCGGCTGACGGAGGAGCTTGGAGCGGCCGGCACTCGTCGGCGGCAGCTTGAGCAGACTGTTCAGGAAGCGCGTCGGCAGCTGGACGAGGCTGGCGTTCGTGCTGGAAAAGTCGGTGCGACATGGCGAAGTCTGCTGATGCGGATCGGGCTCACTGAAGGGGAGACCGCGGATTTTCTTCCCCCGGAGACAGCGCGGCAGGTTCTGGAGAGTATGGACCGCGTACAGCGTCTTGAGGCGGACTGCGACAGACTCGGGGCGGATATCCTGAGACAGGAAAAGGAACGTGACGCGGTATTGCTGCCGTTGCGTGACGTTCTGGCCGCGCTGGGCCGGCTGCCCCGGGATGAGGAGGAAACGGGCGTTGCTGCGGACGAGGAAGCCGTTCTGGCCCTTCTGGACGAGCTGATACGAGATGTGGAGCAGGCTCGTCTTGAGGCCGAGGAGAGGAGACGTCTGCAGACCCGTCTTGCCGAGCTGGAGGAGGAGCGTCACCGGGCCCAGGCCGTGGCCGAGGATGCGGAACTGGCGTTCAGGCGGCTTTTGCATACTGCGGAAGCTGTCGATCCGGAGGATTTTTTGCACAGACACGCGGTTCGGCAGGAACGGGAAGCCGTGTTACAGCGTCGGGAAGAGCTGGAGGACATGTTGCGGCTGGCAGCTCTGGACGCGGCTCGCGACGAAACCGGGAGATCTCCGGATGCCGCCGGGGGAGAAACCGTTCCAGAGGATGATGCGAAGGGAATGAGGAACGCCGGAACCGTGGCGGGCGGCACGCTCTCCGAAGCGGCGTTCAGGTCGTTTCTGGACGGCTTCACCAGACTGGAAAAGGAAGAGATGGAGTCAAAACAGGCGGAGGTTTCCGGTCGGCTGGTCTGGCTGGAAGAGGAATGCGCCCGTCTGGACGACGAGTCGCGCACTATAAAAGTGCGCATGGAAAATCAGGTTTCATCCGACGCCCTGCAGCGCGACAGAATGGACGCTTCCCGTGTTGCGGAAAACATTCGCGAACTGGCGCGGGAATGGGCCAGGTACGCTCTGGCCCGTCGCTTGCTCGTGGAGGCGCGGGGACGTTTCGAGCGAGAACGCCAGCCGAAGGTGATCCGGATCGCCTCAAGGCTGTTTTCCGGTATTACGGACGGAAAATGGATCGGAATCAGCGCCTCGCTGGAGGACAGTTCCCTGCGCGTTCTGCCGCCGCACGGAGAACCGGTCAGTCCGGAATTGCTGAGCAGGGGAACACAGGAACAGCTGTATCTGGCGCTGCGGCTTGCGCATATTCGCAGTCACGCCGTTTCCCTTCCGGTGATCATGGACGACGTTCTGGTCAATTTTGACCCGGAACGGGCCGTACGCACGGCAATGGCTCTGGGTGATTTGAACCGCGACGATGAATCCGGGCCAGGGCATCAGTTGCTGTTCTTCACCTGTCATCCGCAGACGGCTCGTCTGCTGCGGGATACGATACCCGACAGCCGGTTGTTCCTTCTGGATCGGGGCGCCGTCACGGGAGCGGAGTAGACCTGTCGCCGCCAGGAAGTCGACCGACGAAGAAGCTGGAGAAGGGAACGGGATATGCATAACGTAGACAAAGGCATGACTGCCGATGATCTTGTCCGCCATTTTGGCATGCGGGCGCATCCGGAAGGCGGTTTTTATGTGGAGACGTATCGCAGTGAAGGCGTTATTCCCGTTTCGGCCTTGCCCTCCGGGTACGCGGGAACACGCAACTACGCCACCGCCATTTTGTTTCTGCTTCGGCAGGGCGACTATTCGCGTCTGCATCGGATACGGCAGGACGAGATCTGGCATTTTCACCTTGGCGGACCGTTGAGGCTGGTCCATGTGACGCCGGAGGGGCAGGTCGAGGAGAGGATACTGGGAAGCGACGTCCGGCAGGGGCAGCTTCTTCAGTCCGTGGTTGCTGCCGGATGCTGGTTCGGCGCTACGCCCGCGCCGGGAACGGAGTATGCTCTTGTCGGCTGCACGGTCGCTCCGGGGTTTGATTTCGCGGACTTTGAGCTGGGCGACGGCATGGAGCTTGAAAGGCGGTTTCCCTCCGCCCGGGCATGCATCAGGGAATTCGGGACGTTTCAGAACGTCGTTCTGTCCAGGTGAGCGCCCTCCCCTCGGGGCTCGGCATCAGGAACAGACGGGGGCGCAAGTTCCGGCAGAAGAGGGGCGTCCGCTTCCAGAAAGGGAAGGGCGACAGCCTCTTCCGGCGTGACCCAGCACAGCGTCTGTCCGTCGTTGGGCACAGGCTCGCCGGAGAAACGCAATACATGAAAAAAGTGCAGGCGGACGGAGCGTTGCGGATACTCATGGTCCACTGTCCGCCAGAAGCGCAATTCATGGGCTGCTACGGACAACTCCTCGGAGAGCTCTCGAATCAGCGCCTGTTCCCGCGTTTCCCCGGGTTCCATCTTGCCGCCGGGGAATTCCCAGAATCCGGCTTGTCCGGTTCCTTCAGGGCGCTGAGCGGCAAGAAAGCTGTTTCCGCGCCACAAAATACCGCCCACGACTTCGATTCTCGGGCGTGCTGTCTCGACGTTTCCGTTCATGGTTCTTTCCTGTCTGTTTTCTGTTGCCCGGAGAGCACTCTTCCAGCGGGAATGGGGGTCCGACGGGCGAAACGAAAAAGGCCGGGAAAACCGGCCTCTCGCTGCATGAAAGGGAAAATTTACGCCTTTTCCAGATAGCCGGCGATCATGGCATCGTACTGCGCTGTCCGGGCGAACGTTCTGGCTGCCATTCTCTGGCGGAAAGCCAGAGATACGGCCATGTCGCTGGACTTCATCTCGTTCATGGCTTCGGCGTAGAAGGACGGATCGGAAAGCACCAGCATGCTATGGTAGTTCTTGGATGCGGCGCGCAACATGCAGGGACCACCGATATCAATTTCCTCAATGGCTTCACGGGGCTTCAGGCCCTTGGCCAGAGCACTCTCGAAGTCGTAAAGATTGACGCAGATGAGGTCGAAGGGCAGGATGTTCATCTCGGAAAGCGTCTTGAGATGGTCCGGATTGTCCTTGTCTGCCAGAATACCGCCATGGATGCGCGGATGCAGGGTCTTGACCCTGCCGCCGAGGATTTCCGGAAATCCGGTTACGGCGCTTACCGCAGTGACCGGCAACCCGGCCTGTTCCAGAAATTTCAAGGTGCCGCCGGTGGAAACAAGCTCCACGCCGTTGGCGCTCAGAAACGCGCCGAATTCGGCCAGTCCGTCCTTGTGGGTGACGCTGAGCAGCGCACGTTTGATGGGCAGAAAATCCATTTGTACTCCCCGGGCTGAGAGGAATGCTGCATCCGGCGCATGACCGGATGTATAAAAGGCATGCTTCAGAGAAAAGATGTTTCTCCGGCATACCCTTGCGGCAAAAGACGCGGTGTGCGCCGAAATCGTTCAGACAGTGGGTTTGAACGATTTCCTAGTGATGCATGTGATCGCCTTTTTTGATACGGTAGAAAGCCGTCGAAACGATCAGACAGAAATACAGGAAAATCAGCGTCACGCCCACAAAACCCTGCGGGGTCGAGTGCATGGCGTTGGAGATGAGTTCGCTAAGCATGGTCAGGCTCCTTTTTTGATTCTTGTTCATTGCCTTCCTTGCGTCAAATGTCAAGGGGAGAAAGCCTGTCTCTCCGGGACTCCCGGACTGGAAAGAAATATCGCTGGAAGAAATCAGGCTTCGGTCGTGGAGGTTTCATGAGTATGTCCCAGAGTAATCCGCTTGTTCCGCAGCAGGTCGTCGAGCTGGACGTTTCCGCTCTCGTTTCCGACGGGAGGGGACTTGGACGCAGAGAGGGAATGGCCGTCTTTGTGGAAGGAGCCCTTCCGGGGCAGCGGGTCCGGGCGCGAATTGTGCGGACCAGAAAGCGTATGGCCGAAGCGGAGCTTGTGGAGATTCTCGTCCCGTCCGAGGATGAAAATGAACCGCCCTGTCCACATGCAGGGCTGTGCGGCGGATGTCCGTGGCAGGGGCTTCCCTATGTGCGGCAGCTGGAGTGGAAGGCCCGCATAGTCCGGGATGCCCTGCAGCGGGTAGGGGGGATCGAAAACCCGCTCATACTGGATATTCTGCCTTCGCCGGAGACGTGGAGATACCGTAACAAGATGGAATTCGCATTCGGAAGAACGGAAGAAGGCGGGATTGTACTGGGACTGCGGGAACGCGGTTCGCGGGCCGTCGTTTCCGTCACAGGCTGTCTTCTGCAATCGCCTTTGACGATGCGGGTGCTTGAGGCCGTCCGGGGGCTGGTTCTGGAACAGGCGGAGCTTGCCGCCCGATGCCGTTTCCTTGTAGTGCGGGAACCCCACGCCGGGGGCTGCTTTGTGGAGCTTATTCTTGGGCCGGATGCGGCAAAGGGAAACGATACTCTTTTGGGGGAACGGTTCGCCGCGTTGTTGCGTTCCGTCGTTGCCGGTGTGTCCGGTTTCGCCCTGTCCTTGCGTTCGGCTCCTGGCGACGTAGCCTATGGAGAAACGATCGCCTACGCAGACGGGGAGATACGGGAGCGTATCGCCGGAGTGGAACTGGTACTTGGACCGGCATCCTTTTTTCAGGTCAATACTCCGGCGGCGGAACTGCTGTACGCAGAGGTCGCCCGCCTGTGTCGTCTTGAGGAGCTGAATGATCCTACAGTATGGGATGTATACGGTGGAATCGGCTCCATTGGATTTTCTTTGGCGCGGCATATGCGGGGAGGACGTTTGATCGGCGTGGAGGAAATGCCAGGAGCAGTTCGCTATGCCCGGATGAATGCGGATATTTTGGGCTTGCGGCGGTACCGTATGGAGTCCGGGGATGCCCGCAGTGTTCTGGGAAGGCTGATCAGGCAGGCACCTCCCGATGTCGTGGTCGTTGATCCTCCCCGTGCCGGTTTGGATGCCAGGGTCGTGCAGCAGCTTGTGAAGGCGTCGCCCCGACGTATCCTCTATGTTTCCTGCAATCCGGCCACGCTGGCCAGAGATGTCGCGCGTCTGAGTCCCGCCTTTCGGCTGCGGACGGTCCGGCCGGTGGATCTTTTTCCCCAGACGCCGCACGTGGAAAGCGTCGCCTTGCTTGAGCCCTGACGGAGTCGCGATTTCGTCCGCGCACCAAGAAAGTCCGCGGGGCAGGGCGGTCTGAAGGGCCGGATACGACGAGAGGGCGCATCCAGCCAGATGCGCCCTCGGCATTGCTCCACACAGTATTGCGGAAGCACGTGCCGTCTGCTCCCGCCGTATGCCGTTGATCGACCACGGGGACGCTCCCCACGCTGAAGAGAACGTCAGGAACGGCTGTCGCCGCTCCCCGGAGGACGGGTGAGCGTCAGGCTTTTGATTTCCCTCCAATCAAAAAGCCCTTCGCTGAAATTCGTCTTTCAATTTTGCGTCCGGCAATATGAAACACTGTTTTCATTTTCCGGAACGAAAAACGGTGTCGCCTTTCTTCTATAGCAAATCAGGAGGGAGAACAAGCCCCGTAAATAAGGATTTGCATTCTGATACGGATTATTACGCGCTGAGTACAAAAAAGCCCCCGAACCGGATGTTCGGGGGCCGGGAACGCCGGATTGCGGGATCAGTCGTCTTCGACCGGTCTGGTTTCCTCTTCGAGAGCTTCGGCGCGGCGGATGATTTCCTCAAGCTGGATGTCTGCGCCGAGGACGCCGATGATTTCGTCCCGGGCATCGGTGATGACCGTGGACACCGTGATGATGAGCTGACTGGTGACCTGGGACTGATGCACGTTCATGATATGCAGTTTCCCGGTCTTCATGGGTTCATTGAACCATTCGCGGTTGGAATAGTCGTAGCCGATGGGGAAGGCTTCGTAGCGGCCCCGGTTGGGGTCGCTGAAGGCGACGGCCTTGGAGTGTCCCTGCACGTCGGTGACATAGACGTACTGGATGAAGTCGTACTCATGGACGAAGTCCTGCAGCAGCTGCTCCAGAACGCCGTCGCTGGCGGCCCGTTCACAGCTGGCGGCTAGGCGCTCCAGCAGGTTGGCGGCAAGATGACCGGCCAGTTGTTTGATATGGTCGAATTCACTGTCGAAGAGTTCGGGCATATAGCGACGGGCCAGCATCTCCACTTCTTTGCTGGAGAAGGAGGTGTTACGGCCCTCTTCGTAGGCCTTCATGATCTTGGCGTGGATCTGTCCCACGGCCGGATGCTTCTTGGATACCTGCCGTTCAGGCGGCAGATCGAAGACCTGATTGATCCAGTAGGCCACGCCCGCGCGTCCGGCCTTGTCGTTGATGATGATGGGGACGGAGCGGTTGAGAATCTTTTTGGTGTCGAAGATGTTGTAGATTTCTTCGTTCTTGCTGAGTCCGTCCACATGGATGCCAGCGCTGGTGGCGTTGAAGTCCTTGCCCGCGAAAGGATAGTTGTGGGGAATGTGGTAATCGAGTTCCTTTTCGAAATAGCTGGCGATTTCGGTAATGACCGTGGGATCTGCGGCCTCGTCGTTGCCGGTCAGAGAAATATAGTCGATGACCAGAGCCTCCAGAGGCGCGTTGCCCGTGCGCTCGCCGAATCCCATCAGCGTGCCGTTCACGCCGCCGCAGCCGTACAGCCAGGCGGTGACGCCGTTGACGAGGACCTTATGGAAGTCGTTATGCCCGTGCCATTCCAGCCAGGCACCGGGAACGCCCGCCTCATCGGTGAACGCGCGCACGATGCGCTGCACGGAGCGGGGCAGCGCCGCTCCCGGGAAGGGAACACCGTAGCCGAGGGTGTCGCAGAGACGGATCTTGACGGGCATGGACGCCTGACGGGACAGGTCCATCAGCTTGCGGGCGAACGGCAGGCAAAAGCCATAGATGTCGGCGCGGGTCACGTCTTCGAAGTGGCAGCGGGGGACGATGCCCCATTCCAGAGCCTGCGTAACGACCCTGAGATAGTCGTTCATGGCCTGTTCGCGGGTTTTGCCGAGTTTGAGAAAGACGTGGTAGTCGGACATGCTGGTAAGCAGCCCGACTTCGTCGAACTCCATGTCCCGGGCGATTTTCAGGTCCTCCAGATTGGCCCGGATCCAGCCCGTGATGCGGGGGAAACGGTAGCCGCGCGACCGGCAAACCTCGATGGCCTTGCGGTCTTTCTGGGAATACATAAAAAATTCCGAAGCTTGAATAAGTCCGCTTTTGCCGCCCAGCTTGTGCAGAAGGTCATAGATGCGGGCGATCTGCTTGACTGTATAGGGAGGACGGGCCTGCTGGCCGTCGCGGAAGGTCGTGTCGGTGATGAACATGGGATCGGCCGGACGGGGCACGAGGAACGTATCGTCGAATTCGATGCGGCTGATCTGGGAGTAGGGGAAAACGTCGCGGTAGAGTTCAGGCTCCGCCCGGTTGTCCAGGGACAGGGGCATGGAGGCGTGTTTCTGGTACATCAGGCTCATGGTCTGTTTTTTCCTCCTGTTAGGGACGGCAGGCGCGTCGGCTACCTTGCGTCATGATCGGTCTGCCTTTCCAGCTTTTAGCATAACGCTTTTTTTGTTGAAACGGAAGCGGTGTCAGGAGGGCAAATCCGGCGAAACCTCTGGAGATCCGCCGGATGGGCCGCGCTTGCGGGGATCGGCGTCCCGGTGTAGACGAAGAACGGTTCGGGACGAACCTGTCCCGAAGATGTCTCGCGTTGTGCGGGCTTGAGGGAGAATTTTCATGGATGCCATCACCATCATTGCCGAGGAGCGGATTCGGGAAGCGAGCGAACGCGGAGTATTCGACGATCTTCCCGGGGCCGGCAGGCCTCTGGAGCTGGAGGATGATTCCCATATTCCCGAGGATCTGCGTCTGGCCTACAAACTGCTGAAGAATGCCGGATATGTTCCCGAGGAAGTGGCCGACCGCAAGGAGGCTCAGGATATCATGGATGCCCTGGAGCGCTGTGATGACGAGCGGGAAAAGGTGGCCCAGATGAAAAAGCTCGACGTAGTGCTGGCCCGTATCGCGAACCGCAGGGGCAGAGGCCCTTCCATCGGCGACAGAAGTCCCTACTACGAGAAGGTGGTCGCCCGTGTAAGCGTGCGCGGAAAAGACGCCTAGGCCGTCCCCCGGCAGACTCGGAGCGCGTCGTTCCCCTTCTTCCTGTGAAACAGATTTGAAACAGTCTGTTACGATTTGCTGTACACGGAAAATTCCCATGCAACGTTCGTCGGCTATCGTGCGTCCGTGCATGCGTCCGTTGTCGGACGTGGCGGGAACCGGATCGGCGAAGCGTCAGCCTTCCTCTCTTTCAAAAAGAGACCCGACGAGCATGTCGTACAGCCAGTCGGCGTAGGTTTCAGCCGTCCAGCCGCGTTCCTGCACCAGAATCCGGTATATGTCGCGGTTGCACAGACACCAGAAGATGTCTTGCGCCATGCGCGGATTCATGCCCCTTTTGAGGCGGTGGACGGGATCGTTGTTCAGAATGTTCCGGATATGCTCGTCGGCCCGTTCCTGGTTGATCTTTTCGCGGGCCTTGTTGATGAGAGCGAGTTCCGGATCGAGCACTCCCGCTCCTCTGAGCAGTTCATAGACCGGACTCTGAATTTCGCAGACCCTCCGGATCAGGTCTACCGTCAGCCGGAGCGCCTCATAGACGTCCGTTGTCTGGAGGGAGTTCTGGTAGATCTCGAACAGGGCATCGTTGTTGTCCAGCTTCTCGTCGAGAATGGCGGCAAGAATGCCCCGCTTGGAACCGAAGACGGCATAGACGGTCTGGGTGGATACGCCGGCTTCCCGGGCGATGGCCTCTATGGTGGTCTTGGCGTAGCCGCGGGAGGTCAGCAGGCGCTCGGCCGCTGCCGTGATGTTGCTGCGGGTGATTGAAGCCTGCCGTTCCCGGGTGGGGGAATGATACTGGCGGGATACGGTAGCGGAGGGTTTCGTCATCTTGACATTCTCCAGTTGGGGACGTATTGGAACAAACGAATAGAGTTTACTCTACTCTATTGAAATTGGCCTTGTCAAATTTTCGTCACAATATTCTCTCATTCGTCCTTCTTGCCCTTCCGGAAGGGGGAGGAGTGCGGGCATGCGCGTCGGCATCTGCGACGCATAATCAAGAGTGAGGTTTTATGCTTCAGAACCGGAATACGACTCCTTCAAGCATTCTTCTGACGCTGCTGGGTTGTCTGGGGATTCTTTTTCTTGCCGGATGCGATGAGCAGAAGGCCGCGACGCCGACCGCCGCTTCCGCCGTGGAAGTCGGAGTGATCGTCGTGCAGCCGCAGAAGGTTCTGTTCACCACCGAACTGTCCGGACGCACTTCGCCCTTTCAGATTGCGGAAGTTCGGCCTCAGGTAAGCGGTATCATTCAGAAACGGCTCTTTGAGGAAGGAACGGACGTCAAGATGGGCGATACCCTCTACCAGATTGACCCCGCCACCTATGAGGCCGATCTGGCCAGCGCCAGGGCGTCACTCGCGCGGGCTCAGGCCAACGTGGCGCCGACCAGGCTTACGATGCAGCGCTACAAGGATCTTGTGAATATCAGCGCCGTGAGCCGTCAGGAATACGACAGCGCCGACGCGGCCTACAAGCAGGCTCTCGCTGAAGTGGGCGTGAACAAGGCTGCCGTGGAAAACGCCCGTATCCGTCTTGATTATACCCGAGTGACTTCTCCCATATCGGGGCGCATCGGGCGATCCCAGGTGACGCCCGGCGCGCTGGTGACCGAAAATCAGTCCCAGCCCCTCGCTATCGTACAGCAGCTTGATCCCATGTATGTGGACGTTACGCAGTCCAGCACGGAAGTGCTTCGCCTGAAGCGCAGCCTTGAGAGCGGTCAGCTTCAGCGCGCCGACAGCGATCATGCCAGCGTGCGTCTGCTCCTTGAGGACGGTACGGAGTACGCCGAAGCCGGCACGCTCCAGTTCACGGATGTGAGCGTGGACGAAAGCACCGGCGCGGTGACGCTGCGGGCCATTTTCCCCAACCCTCGTCAGGATCTGCTTCCCGGCATGTATGTGCGCGCCATTTTGAATGAAGGCGTGGACGAGGCGGCCATTCTGCTGCCGCAGCGTGCTTTGGTGCGCGACGCCCGCGGCAACGCCACCGCCTATGTGGTGAACGCCGACGACAAGATCGAAATCCGTCCCCTGAAGGTGGGCCGCACGCACGGAACCAGCTGGGTCGTGCTCGACGGGCTGGCCGCCGGAGACAGAGTCGTGGTGGAGGGTCTGCAGAAGATCCGGTCCGGCACTTCCGTTCGCGTGGTGGATCTCTCCGCAGAAGCACAGCCCGCTTCCGCCAAATCCGAATAAGCACAGGTGAAGCCTCATGGCACGTTTTTTCATTGATCGTCCCGTCTTTGCATGGGTGATCGCCATTCTCATCATGCTGGCGGGCGTGCTCTCGATCATGTCCCTGCCCATCGCGCAATATCCGTCCATCGCTCCGCCGACTATCGGCATCGTGGCGCAGTATCCCGGCGCATCTGCACAGACGCTGCAGGACACCGTCACGCAGGTGATCGAGCAGAAGATGAACGGCATTGACAACCTGCTGTACATGTCCTCAGCGAGCGATTCGTCGGGACGCGTGGAAATCACGCTGACCTTCAGCGCCGACGCTGATCCCGACATCGCGCAGGTGCAGGTGCAGAACAAGCTGCAGCTCGCCACCCCGCTGCTTCCCCAGGAAGTGCAGCGGCAGGGCATCTCCGTGACCAAGCGCGCGGCCAACTTTCTGAAGGTGTACGCGTTCGTGTCCGAAGACAACAGCATGGACAACGCAGACATCGGCGACTATATCGCGACCAACATTCAGGATCAGATCAGCCGTCTGCCAGGAGTGGGCGAAGTGACCCTGTTCGGCAGCCAGTACGGCATGCGCATCTGGCTGGATCCCAACAAGCTCCTCCAGTACAAGCTTATGCCGAGCGACGTGATCAACGCCGTCAATGCCCAGAATGCGCAGGTATCCGCTGGTCAGATCGGCGCGGCGCCTTTTGTGGAGGGGCAGCAGCTCAACCTGAGCATTTCCGTGCAGGAACGCCTGCAGACACCGGAGCAGTTCGGCGCGATCATTCTGCGTACCAATCCGGATGGTTCCCTTATTCGGGTGCGTGACGTGGCCCGCGTGGAACTGGGCAGCGAAAGTTACAGTGTGTTCAGCCGTTATAACGGCGCTCCCGCCGCCGGCATCGCCGTCAAGCTGGCGACCGGAGCCAACGCTCTGGAAACCGCCGAAACAACCAAGGCATTCCTTGAGGAGATGGAACCTTTCTTCCCGCAGGGGCTGAAATTCGTCGAACCTTTCGACACGACGCCCTTCGTGGAGATTTCCATTCATGAGGTGGTGAAGACGCTGGGCGAAGCCATCGTGCTGGTCTTTCTGGTCATGTATCTGTTTCTCCAGAATTTCCGCGCGACGCTTATTCCGACCATCGCCGTGCCCGTCGTTCTGCTCGGGACGTTCGGCGTGCTCGCGGCGTTCGGCTATTCCATTAATACCCTGACCATGTTCGCGGTGGTGCTCGCCATCGGTCTGCTCGTGGATGACGCCATCGTGGTCGTCGAAAACGTGGAACGAGTAATGAGCGAAGACAGACTTCCGCCCAAGGAGGCCACCCGCAAGTCCATGGATCAGATCACGGGCGCTCTGGTCGGCATCGCCATGGTTCTGTCTGCCGTATTCGTGCCCATGGCCTTTTTCGGCGGTTCCGTAGGCGTCATCTATCGTCAGTTCTCGGTGACCATCGTCTCGGCCATGGCGCTCTCGGTGATCGTCGCCATCGTGCTTACTCCTGCTCTGTGCGCCACGATTCTGAAGCCTGCCGCCGGGGAGCACGCGCACACGCAACACGGATTCTTCGGCTGGTTCAACCGCTGGTTCGACAACGCCACCATGCGTTATCAGAATGGCGTATCGGGGATCATTCGTCGCTCCAGGCGAATCATGCTCATCTATGTCCTGCTTGTTGCCGGGCTCGGGTTCATGTTCATGCGCCTGCCTACGGGTTTCCTGCCCGATGAGGATCAGGGCATGCTTTTCGCCCAGATTCAGCTGCCCACCGGAGCGACGCATGAGGATTCCCTGAAGGTCATGGAGCAGGTGGAACGCTACTTTCTTGAGGAAGAAAAGGATGCCGTCGACAGCATGATGAGCGTCATCGGTTTCAGTTTCGCGGGGAACGGGCAGAACGCCGGCATGGCCTTCGTCCGGCTGAAGGACTGGGACCAGCGGCAGGATCCTTCCCTGAAGGTGGGAGCCGTTTCCGCCAGAGCCATGGCCCGGTTTTCCCAGATCCGCAATGCGCAGGTCTTCGCCTTCGCTCCGCCGGCGATCATGGAGCTTGGCAACGCTACAGGCTTTGACTTCGAGCTGCAGGACAGAGGCGGACTTGGACACGAGGCGCTCATAGAGGCGCGCAATCAGCTTCTGGGCATGGCCGCCAGGAATCCCAAGCTGGTGGCCGTGCGTCCCAACGGACAGGACGACAAGCCGCAGCTGCGGATCACCATTGATCGTGAAAAGGCGGGAGCGCTTGATCTGTCACTCGGCGATATCAATACGGCTCTGGCAACGGTATGGGGCAGCTCCTACGCGGACGACTTCCTCGACAAGGGCCGGGTCAAGAAAGTGTATGTTCAGGGCGATGCACCGTTCCGTATGACGCCGGAAGATATGGAAAAATGGTATTTCCGCAACGCCAGGGGCGAAATGGTGCCCTTCTCCTCCTTCGCTACGGTAAAGTGGGAATACGCACCTTCCCGTCTGGAACGATACAACGGCGTGCCGGCGGTGGAAATTCTCGGCGCTCCCGCTCCCGGCGTGAGTTCGGGCGACGCCATGCTGGAAATGGAAAAAATGGCCGCCCAGCTGCCCAATGGGATCGGTTACGAGTGGACGGGACTGTCCTATCAGGAACGTTTGTCCGGCTCGCAGGCCCCCATGCTTTACGCCCTGTCTATTCTGGTTGTTTTCCTCTCGCTTGCGGCCCTGTACGAGAGCTGGTCAGTGCCGTTCGCCGTCATTCTCGTCGTGCCGCTGGGCGTGTTCGGGGCCCTGCTCGCCGCTCACTTGCGGGGCATGTCCAATGACGTGTACTTTCAGATCGGCCTCCTTGCAGTCATCGGCCTGTCGGCGAAGAACGCGATTCTGATCGTTGAATTCGCCAAGGATCTGCACGACAGCGGCAAGGAGCTTTATGAGGCGACAGTGGAAGCGGCGCGCATGCGTCTGCGGCCCATCCTGATGACGTCTCTGGCGTTCCTGCTCGGTATTCTGCCTCTGGCCATCAACACTGGAGCCGGCGCGGGCGGACAGAACGCCATCGGCACCGGCGTCATGGGCGGAACGTTCATGGCGACCGCACTGGGCATTTTCTACATTCCAGTGTTTTTCGTCGTGGTGACCAGCATCTTTTCTCTGAAGTTCAGGAGAAAGAAGCGCGGGAGCCGGCGCTGGGCCAAATCGACCCGGACTGAAAACGAAGGAGCAAGTTCATGATGATGAAACCCCTTGCGGTTCTGGGGGTCGCCGCCATACTTTCGGGGTGCACCATGGCCCCGGAGTATCTGCGCCCGGAGGCTCCAGTGGCGCAGACATGGCCGGCCGCCGCCATGCTTGAGAAAAAGGACCTGGCCCCGGTCGGGAGCCTATCCGCGGCGGATACCGGGTGGCGCGTGTTCTTCACGGACCCGCACCTGCAGAAACTAATCGAGACGGCGCTTGCCAACAACCGTGATCTGCGCGTCGCCGCCCTGAATATCGAACGGGCGCGCGGCATGTATCAGATACAACGGGCGGATCTGCTGCCCGGCGTGGAAGGAACGGGCCAGTCCTCGAATCAGGGGACGCCCGCCGGGCTGTCCAATACGGGACGCGCGTCCGTATCCCGCACGCAGACGGCAAGCGTGGGGATCTCCAGTTATGAACTGGACTTCTTCGGACGCATCCGCAGTCTGAAGGATCAGGCTCTTGAGGAATACCTCGCCACCGAGGAGGCTTTCAGGAGCGCCCAGATCAGCCTTGTCTCCGAAGTGGCTCAGGCCTATCTGACGCTGGTTGCCGACCGCGAGCTGCTGGCCGTTTCTTCGGAGACGCTGGACAGCCAGCGAGCCTCCTATGAGATGATCAGACGCCGCTATGACGTGGGCGTTTCCTCGGAGCTGGATCTGAGGCAGGCACAGACCAGCGTGGATACGGCAAGAGTGAATATCGCTCGTTATTCCGGTCAGGTGGAACAGGATACGACGGCTTTGACCTTGCTTGTGGGCACACCTGTTACGTCTGAAATGCTGCCCGCCCGCTCATTGAGCGAGCTGCCCCCGTGGGGAGAGATCCCGGTCGGCCTTCCATCGGAAGTTCTGCTCCAGCGACCGGATATTTTGCAGGCGGAACATCAGCTCAAGGCCGCCAATGCCAATATCGGCGCTGCGCGGGCGAATTTTTTCCCGCGCATTACCCTGAGCGCCTCCTACGGGACGGGCAGCGCGGAATTGTCTGATCTCTTTGACGGCGGTACCGGCATGTGGAGCTTCATTCCCAAGATCAGTCTGCCTGTTTTCGAGGGAGGACGGAATCTTGCCAACCTGCGTGTATCCGAGACGGACAAGGCCATTGCCGTGGCCAATTACGAAAAGGCCATTCAGTCGGCCTTCCGTGAAGTCGCGGATTCACTGGTCTTGCGCAAGTCTCTGCTCGATCAGTATAACGCCCAGCTTTCCCTGACTGAGGCGACCTCCGAGGCCTACCGGCTCTCCCGCGAGAGGTACAACCGGGGGGTCGACAGCTATCTGAACGTACTGGATTCCCAGCGGTCCATGTATAATTCGCAGCTTGATCTCATTTCCGTCCGGGCCAGCCGGGAGCTGAACCAGATTCAGCTGTATAAGGCCCTTGGGGGCGGATGGAAGGAGTAGAAAATCGTTTCTGGCGACAGGAAGACCTCCCGAGACTTTCGTCTCGGGAGGTCTTCTGCCTTTCAGGGGGATCGCCGTCCGTACGGCGAAACGCGGTATGGTCATACTCTCGCGTCGTCGTATGACCGGGAACATGCCGGACGTGCAGGACGCCTCAGGCTGAAGCCCCGGTCCGGACGGCAAGCAGTGTGCCGTCGCAGCGCATCATGTATTCCTGAAAGGGGATATCGAATTTCCGGGCAAGGGTTTCGCTCAGGGCAACCGTCCCACGGCAGCAGGGAACTTCCATGCGCAGGGCAGTCAGGCTGCGTGGCCGACCGACTGCAAGAATTTCATGCAGCCTGGCTTCCACCTCCGCGCGAACTTCAAATTTCGGACAGACGATCAAGGGAACTCGGCCCTCGGCCAGTTCATGAAAGCGGGGAGAGGCAGCTCCCGAGCAGTCTGCGGCAAGCAACAGATCAGCCCCCTTGAGAAAGGGAGCTCCTGCGGGGGCGAGTCTGAGCTTCAGCGGCCAGGTATGCGCCGCTGGAGCAAGGAGTCCGGCCGCCCGTTCCCCGGGAGTGGAAAATGGGCGTACGGTCGTTCCCGGACATCCTGCCTTTTTCCCGGAGAGGGAGGCGACATGACGCATGGCCGCCTCTTCGTCGAAAGCGGGGGCTTCTCGCCGGACAATGGTCAGCGCGTTTTGGGGACACCCGGAAAGACAGGCACCCAGTCCGTCGCAAAAGCTCTCGGAAACGACTTTCGCCTTGCCGTCAACGATGGCGATGGCGCCTTCGGCGCAGTCCAGAACACACTGGCCGCAGCCGTCGCAGCGTTCGGCGTCTATTTCAATGATGTCTCGGAATTGAGTCATAGCAACCTCCGGTGGATGATACGTCCATACTGGCGGGAAAATGAACATGTTTCCGTGATGCCGGTCACATGTTCCGGATGGCCGGGAAGGAACTTTCCCGGAGAGGTCGTCGATGGAAACGGAACGTTCTGGATTCTGCATGTCGAAATCCGGAACGCGGCATGGTCGAAGAAGCGGTGCGGGGTCCGGATCAGGGGATCATCGCTCCCAGCTCGGCCCCGAAGCGGGCAAGCAGCGTGCTGCAGGCCTCCACCATGCTGGAAAGGTCGTCTCCGGCCGGGATGCGACGGGTAAACCGTCCGGATCGGACGATGTTGCCCTGTTCGTCGTTAAGGCTCCAGCCCGCATCAAGAATGACGTCTTCGCCTGGTGCGCCGTCCAGCCGGGCTATGTCCACGGAGATCCGCCACTGCGGCTGCAGGGCGGCTCGCAGGGGAAAGGCTGTCCCGTTTCGGGAAGCCAGCCGCATGGTGGCGGCATCGCACAACACGCGCGTTATGCCGTCGCCCAAAGGCTCGCTCCACTGATTGAATTCCTCCAGACGGACATTCACGCTGTTGCCTTCGCGGACGAAAAGCTGCGGACGGTCGAGGTAGCCTGGAATGGTAACCGGCCCGACGGCCACGCGAGGACCGGTCGTGATGTTCCTTTCGTGCGGAATATGGGCTTCGGCCGGGGAAGAAAGCATGTAGAAGTCCGGACGGGGGCTTCGTCCCAGAGAGCTGCACCCCCCGATGAGTAGGGCAAGGCAGAGCAGAAAAAGGGCTGTTGTTTTCATGGCGGATCCTTGCATGCGGCCTACTTGCCGCGCAGGAGGGATTCAGGGTTGCGTTCCAGCGTGTTGGCGAGCACGCGGACGGCACGGGCGCTGTCGGTGATTTCCCGGATGGCCTGATTCAGTTCGAGGACCGTGGGGCTGTTCTTGTTGAGGACGGCGCGGGCGTCCGCCATCGTGCGTCTGGCTTCCTCGGCGACGCCGTTTACGGTTTGAAGGAAACGGGTGGCCTCGTCCAGCGTGGCGTCAACCCGTTTTTCCGTGGTGGCGGCCAGTCGGGCATACGGCGTGGTCAGGGCGCGCACATCCTTAAGCGTGGCGTTCATATCCCGGGCAAGTCCGTCGAGCTGATCAAGCAGGGTATTCGTCTTGTGGGCGATCTGCAGCAGGTCCGAAGATTTCAGCAGCTTGTCCAGCTCCTCGGTGATGCTCAGAATGTTGGCCGTGATCTGCTCGTAAGGCAGCTTGAAGGCCTTTTGCATGATGTCGTCCAGCTTGGAGGGAATGGTGGGAATTTCCAGCACCCCCGCGTAACGCCTCGTCCTGTCGATATGGGAGGACAGCTCGTTGGGAGAATAGAAGTTCAGTTCCACCAGAAGCTGGCCGGTGAGCAAGCTCTGATTGGCCAGACTGGCGCGCAACCCGTGAGCGATGAGCCGGTCCAGATACTGCTCGTCGGAGATGGAGTCTTCGGCTCCCACGATGGATTTTTCGGACTTCTGGTCCAGTTCGATGAACACCGGGGTCTGAAAGACCATGTCGCGGAGGTTGCCGGTGAGCTGAATTTCCACAACCCGCCCCACGGGAACGCCCCTGAACATGACCGGGGAACCCAGAGAAAGGCCCTTGATCGACGAATCAAAAAACAGAACATAGCGCGTGCTGCTCTGAAAAAGTCGTCCGGAGCCGAAAACGGCGATGGCGAGGAACAGAAGAGCCAGCGCCCCGGCCACAAAGGCCCCGATGACTGTCTTGTTGGCGGATTTGCTCATGGTGTGCGTCCTTGTCGGTTCCCGCCTTCTCCGGGTTCGCGGCCCCGGTTCAGGAAGCGAACCACGTCCGGATGCGCGGGATCGGTGCGCAGGATATGCGGGTCCCCGCCGGTGAGCATGGTGTGCGTCGCCGCGTCGAGGAATACGCTGTTGTTGCCGATGGTGAAGATGCTGTCCAGATCGTGAGTGACCACGACCACCGTCATTTTGAGATTTTCCTTGAGTTCGAGAATAAGTTCGTCGAGCAGGGCCGCGCTTACCGGGTCCAGACCCGCCGAAGGTTCGTCAAAGAAAACTATTTCGGGGTCAAGAGCCAGAGCCCTGGCAAGGCCTGCGCGCTTGCGCATGCCGCCGCTGATTTCCGAAGGATAGAAATCCTCGAATCCGGCAAGGCCCACCAGCGAGAGCTTGAGCGACGTCTGCTCGCGAATGGCCGCCGGAGAGAGTTTTGTGTAACGTTGCAGGGGCAGCCCCACGTTTTCGGCGAGAGTCATGGAACTCCAGAGAGCTCCGCTCTGGAAGAGCAGCCCCACCCGGCGGAGCATCGCCTGCCGTTGCGTCTCATTCTGCGCCCAGAAGTCTGTGCCGTCATAGAGAACCTGTCCGGCCGCAGGAGGCAGCAACCCTACAAGCACGCGCAGAAGCGAACTCTTGCCGCATCCGCTCGGTCCCATGATGATGAATACGTCCTGCCGGTTGATGGTGAAGTCAAGATCCCGCTGGACGACGTAGCTGCCGTAGCCGACGGTCAGTCCCTGGACCGTGATGAGGGGAGCGGCGGTGTTCATATCTTCAGTATGTTGCAGAGCAGGGTAAGGGCCGCTGTGGCCAGAACGATGCCGACGATGGAATACACGACGGCCGAGGTCGTCGCGCGTCCGACCGCTTCGGCGTTGCGCCCGCAGTTCAGCCCCTGATAGCAGCCGGTGATCGAGATGACCATGCCGAAAACCAGACCGTGGACCATGCCGACCCAGAGATTGTTCAGATTAAAGCCTTTCTGGGTGAAGGTATAGTATTCCATGGGGTCAAGGCCGAGAACGCCCACGCCCACGAGAAAGCCGCCCACGATGCCCATGAAGTCGGCATAGAGCACGAGGAGCGGCGTCATGATGGTCAGCGCTATGAGGCGCGGCATGACCAGATAGTCGGAAGGGGGAACGCCGAGGGTGTTCAGAGCGTCGATTTCCTCGTTGACCTGCATGGTGCCGATGACCGCCGCATAGGAAGCTCCGGTACGACCGGCGAGGATGATGCCGGTCATGATGGCTCCCATGATCCGGGTCATGCCCACGGCCACAAGGCTGGAGACGTAGATCTGTGCTCCGAACATGCTGAGCTGGATGACGCCTACGAACGCCAGAATCAGCCCGACCAGCAGACTGATCAGGGAGACGATGGGCAGCGCCTCCGCGCCGCTTTCCTGAATGCTCAGCCAGACGTTGGCCCGCGTACAGCCTGAACGCCCGCTGACCAGACGTCCGAAACAGAGCACCAGTTCCCCAAGAAAGGCGAGCACGCGGGAAACCGAAGCGGGAAGAGAAAGAAAAAAGCCGCCGATGCGGGAGAACAGCGATTCGGAAACGATTTTTCGGCGGGCGTTCTTGTTGGGCGGAACCGCAAGGGCCAGAGCGGTCAGATTGCGCACGCCCTGCGGCAGTTTTTCGTCATGAACGGTGATGCCCGTTTCTCTGGCCAGAGCTGTAAGCCGGGCGGCGGGAACCAGAACGCTGCTGTCCCAGCTTCCCAGCTTTTCGCCGTCCAGCTCAAGTTCGGAAATGCCGCTTCCCGGAGCGAGCGCCGACACGGCCTGTTGTTCGGCGCTGCGCAGCGCCCGTTCGGCCGCTGGCCCGGGCACGGCGTCAAGCCGCCAGTCCCCTGTGAAACGCACGCACAACCGGGTTCCCGAAATGGCGACCTGCAATTTCGGGAACCCGGCTGGAGATGTCGGATCAGGGACGGCGGCGGACTCGGGACGGCTCATGCTTATTCCGGCTTCCGGCTGACGGAAACCTTGGCCGGTCTCAGAAGGCGTTCCTTCAGACGATAGCCCCTCTGGTGCAGCGTGCTGACCATGCCGGGCTCCATGTCCTCCCGTTCCTCATAGGAGACGGCTTCGTGAAGTTCGGGGTCGAACGGCTCGCCCTCCTCTCCGGCGGGAGAGAAACCGTGGGACTTGAGGGAATCGAGCAACAGCTTGCGGGTCATGGTCACGCCCGTAAGCAGGTCCTTGCAGGCGGCCTCCCGGCTTCCGTACTGGATGGCGAGATCAAGGCTGTCCAGAGCGGGCAGCAAATCGGAAAGGACGGATTCGGCGGCATAGCGCATCTGTTCGTCGTGGTCGCGCTGAAGCCGTTTTTTGAAATTTTCCATTTCGGCCAGAGCCCGGAGCCGGGCGTCATCGGCTTCGGCCTTGACTGCGCAGGAGGGGCAGACGGTCTCTCGACACTGTTCCTCCAGTGTTTTCTGCGGTTCGGTCCGGGCTTCAGCCTCGGGTACGTCCGCTTCGGGGGTTTCTTCCATTTCGGGACGGATATCGCGTGGATCGGTCATGATGGCTCCTTGAAGACGAAATTCGTTGCCGCGCATGCCCGCGGCACAGTACATATATAGGACGGAATGCTTGTTCGGCAACTCCTGCGGTGCGCTTCTTTTCTATCCGGAAGCCAGCCAGCAGCAGACTTCCCTCGCCGCTGTTCCTTCTCCAAGTCGAACGAGAGGGGGCGCGGTGAGGCAGCGTTCATGGGCCATGTCGCAACGGGGTCTGAAGGGACATCCCTCCGGCAGAGCACCGGGAGAGGGCACGCTTCCGGGGATGGCGTCCAGCCGCTGCGATGGGGGCGTGCCCGGCAGGGGGACCGAACGCATGAGTCCACGGGTGTACGGGTGCAGGGGGGCCGCGAAAATGGAGTTGACCGACGCCTTCTCCACGATGGAACCGGCATACATGACGCCGACCGTATCCGCCATTTCCGCCACTACGCCGAGATCGTGGGTGATCAGCAGCAGTCCCATGCCCCGGCTGGCGGACAGCTCCCGGAGCAGGGCGAGAATCTGCCCCTGAATGGTCACGTCAAGAGCTGTCGTGGGTTCGTCGGCCAGCAGCAGACGAGGACGACAGGCAAGGGCCATGGCGATCATGACGCGTTGCCGCATGCCGCCGGACATCTGGTGGGGAAAATCACGGAGACGACGCTCGGCAGCAGGAATCCCCACCTGTCGGAACAGGTTTTCCGCTTCGGCCAGAGCGTCCTTTCGGGAAAGCCGCAGATGGTGCATCAGCGGCTCGGCCACCTGCTCGCCCACCCTGAGGACCGGATTGAGGGCCGTCATGGGCTCCTGAAAAATCATGCCGATCTGTTTGCCGCGCACGGCGTTCAGGGCCGATTCCGGCAATCCTGAGAGTTCCTTGCCATCCAGCGTCACGCTGCCTGCCACGATTCTTCCCGGTTCCGGGACCAGACCGAGGAGAGAGAAGGCGGTCATGCTCTTGCCGCACCCCGATTCCCCTACGAGGCAGAAGGTTTCTCCCACCTTCATCTGAAAGGAGACTGAACGCACCACGTCCATCGGTCCCGTTTCCGTTTCGAAACGGACGGACAGATTTTCCACGCGCAGCAGCGGGGCGGCGGGAATGGTCGATGAGACGTGCGGCATATGGAAGGCTCCGGAAACATCCGTCCGGGATGGCGCGAGGCAGTCCCCGGAGGAGAGAGTCGTACGGTTTTGCCGTTTCAGAACGGAACGGCACAGGAAGAGAAAAATACGTTGGCTTGCCCATGATGTCCAGCCATGAGAGGGAACGACTTCCCTGTGGCATCGGCGTCTGCCATGCATGCGGGGAAAAAGGCTCTGGGCGAAAGGGGATCGGCGTCCCGGGAAGCTCCCGGTCTAGACACGGAAAACGGAACGCGACCGAAAAGGCGGCAGGAAACGGAAAACAGGGGTGTGTTCCACAGTGCGAAAACGGTGGATTTTCGCAGGAGAGACAGGACGCGGGCGCTGTTGCGATTGCGCCGTCGGTGTGGCGATCCTCTGAAAGGGGGCGGCCGCCCGGCCGCACATTTCCGTAAGGGAAAGACGCCTTTCCAAATTTGGAAAGGCGTCTTTTGCACATGGGAAAGCCGGTTCGAAAGCGGACAGGCTCAGGTTTGGCGGCAGAGCCGCATCATTCGGCTGAAGGAACTTCGTCCTCCTGATCCAAAGGCTGGCCCGAGCCGGAGCCGGAAAGTACACGACGAATGGAACGGATGGCCTGCTTGGTGCGCAGTTCGTTTTCAATGAGCGCGAAACGCACGTAGTCGTCGCCATAGGAACCGAAACCGAGACCAGGCGAAACGGCGACCTGAGCTTCCTTCAGCAGCAGCTTGGAGAATTCCACGGAACCCATCTTTCGGAATTCTTCGGGAATGCGTGCCCACAGGAACATGGTTGCCTTCGGGGGAGTGACTTCCCAGCCGACGCGATTCAGCCCTTCGCAGAGGTAGTCGCGGCGTTTGCGGTAGGTTTCCCGCACTTCGTCGACACAGTCCTGCGGTCCGTTGAGAGCCACCGTGGAAGCGATCTGGACAGGCTGGAAGATGCCGTAGTCGAGATAGCTTTTCATGCGGGTCAGTGCATGGATCAGTTCCCGGTTGCCCACGCAGAAGCCTACGCGCCAGCCGGGCATGGAATAGCTCTTGGAAAGGGTGTAAAACTCCACGCCCACGTCCTTCGCGCCCTTGGCCTGGAGGAAGCTTGGGGCCTTGTAGCCGTCGAAGGCCAGATCGGCGTACGCAAGGTCGTGCACGACCCAGATCTTGTGTTCCTTGGCGAAGTCCACGATTTTCTGGAAGAATTCCAGATTCGTCACTTCGGTGGTGGGGTTGTGCGGATAACAGATGAAGAGGAGCTTGGGCTTGGGCCATGCCTGACGGACGGCCAGCGTCAGATCCTCGAAGAAGTCGCGGCCGGGCCCGATGGGCACGCGACGCACGTCCGCGCCTGCGATGATCGGCGCATAGGTATGGATGGGATAGGTCGGATCGGGGGCCAGCACGACGTCGCCGGGCGACAGCATGGCCAGAGAGAGGTGCGCAAGGCCCTCCTTGGAGCCCATGGTCACAATGGCTTCGGTTTCGGGATCCAGATAGACATCGAAATTGCGGGTATACCAGTCGCAGATGGCCTTCCGCAGATTAGGGATGCCCTTGGATACGGAATACCGGTGGTTGACCGGCTTCTGCACGGCTTCGATCAGTTTGTCCACGATGGGCTGCGGCGTGGGCATGTCGGGATTGCCCATGCTGAAATCCACGATGTCTATGTTCTGGTGGCGAAGCTGCATTTTGAGGTCGCCGACTACGGAAAAGACGTAGGGGGGCAGACGGTGGATTCGCGGAAATTCGTTCATGGCCCGATATTTCTCCTGTACTCTGAAAACGTTCGCTGAACGGAACCCGTCCGTCCATGGACGTGGCATTCGTCTGGTGCGGAAGGTTCCTGAAAGCCTTGTGTCTGGGCCAGGACGGGAGACCCGTTGGCGGCGGTGCGGGGAAGGAGGCCGGAATGGAGAAACGGTATCCCGGGCTGTCTCCGCCTGTCTCGGCGCCTGCGCAAGTCCATAAAAGCAAGGATTACGGCTCGTGTAAAGTGCAAACTGGAGACTGTTCGTCCGAACAGCGAAAAGAGATACGGGGAAGAAGAGGCTGCGCCGGTCCCCGGGGACCGGAATGCCTGAAAGGAAGCGGCCGTGGATGTCTCCACGGCCGTTCGTCGAGAAATGATCAGTCCGTCAGCCTGCGCAGACGGGAGACGGGGTGCATGCTCGGCACGCCGGTATGGTGGGAAATCTGGAGCCGACAGGTGCCGCATTCGGAAATGCAGCAGGTGGCCCCGCTGTTTTTGACGGTCCTGAACAGCTCGCTTCCTACGGCCGAGGCCACGGCGTATTTCTCCTTCTTGAAGCCGTAGCTGCCCGAAATGCCGCAGCAGCCCGCCTGCGCGTCTTCGATCTGTGTTCCTGCCATGCGCATAAGATCCAGTCCCGGCCTGCCTATGCCCTGGGCGCGCAGGTGGCAGGGCGCATGATAGATCAGTTTTTCAGTATCCTGACGCGGTGTTATGTTTAGTTCACCGCGTTCGATGAGTCCGATGAGGAATTCGCAGGCGTCTTCCACGCGCGGGGCGATGGTGGAAGCATCCTCCAGCTCGTGGAAGAATTCTCCGTATTCCTGACTGAGCATGAGTCCGCAACTGGGGCAGAGGGTCAGAATGGGCACGTCCGGATCGGACAGACGGGCCAGTTCAGCGCCGTTGATCCGGGCGGCTTCGGCCGCCTCGTCCATGAATCCGTTGGCGATCAGGGGCAGGCCGCAGCAGCCGAGCTGCGGGACGATGACCTCGTAGCCCGCGCGCTCCAGCAGAACGACAAGGTCCATGCCGGTCTGGGGATCATAGTCCTCGATGTAGCAGCCGGGGAAAAAGACGACCTTTTTGATGCCCGGCTTCCCCCCGGCCGCATGTTCGGCGAACATACGGCGGAAGCTTTTCGGCGCATAGACCGGGAGAGGGGCCTTCTCGGAGACCCCGAACAGATCAAGGAGCTTGCGGGTCAGCGGATTGGTCATGCCGAAGCGCACCAGTGCAGCGGGGAACAGGCGGGCCAGGCTGCCGAACCGCGTGCCGTGCGAGAGTACCCAGTCGCGCAGGGGAGGCTTGTGCTCACGGCACCAGTCGCCCCGGGCCATCATGTTCAGAGTGGAGATCTTGACGCCGGACGGGCAGGCAATATCGCAGTTCTTGCAATTGGAACAGTAGTCCAGCGCCTCGATTTCGCCGCTGGGGCCGGGCGTCATCTCGTCCAGCAGGCGGAAGCGTTCCGAGGCGGGTCCCGTCAGCTTGGGACCCCGGAAGGACCGGGTCGCCCGGGTGACGGGACAGTATGCGACGCAGGTCGTGCAGGTGGTGCATTTGTCCAGGCTGTCGATGGGTTTCATAGGCTGTCCTCAGGCATTCCGGGCCGCGAAGCAGGCCGTGGCCAGCGCGACGCCGTTGCCGGATTTCTCTGTTGCATGGTCATAGCCGCCCAGGGTCTTTCCGATAAAGAAGACGTTGGAGCACAGGGGGGAGCCATCGGAACCCAGAGGCCTCAGGCTGGAGTCGACATGAGGGCCGAGCAGGGCGAACCCGTGCCGGAGCGGGGCTGCGGGAAAGAGTTCGGGCCGGGACCACTCGGGGGAAGATGGCGCAAGCGGAAGATCCAGATTGAAGATCGGTTCCCAGGCTCTTTCGGGCGTAGTCCGGAAGCCTTCACCCAGCGCGCCGCCTGTGGCGATGATGAAGCTTCTGGCGGCATAGCTGCGTTCCCTGCCGTTGGAACAGGTGACGAGCGCCCTGCAACGTCCGTCCTCCACGACAGCACCCGTGATTTCGGCCTGCTCGATCACGTCCACCCCGTATTTCCGGAGCAGACCGTTGAGCATCGAGTACAGTCGCAGGCCGGTGACGGCTGGGGCAAGAGCAACGATCTCGTGCACCGGCATGCCGACGCCCGTTTCCACGGCGGCATGCACGGCGTTGTTCGGCTGCGTGCCGAGAATGGGCGGAATCAGGATGGTGGGCGTCCCTTCCGAACAGACCGTCGCCCGGGAGAGTTCGCGGATCAGCCATTCGACTCCTTCCGAACTGTCGAGATGACGGGCCAGATCCAGCGTCCCGAGGTCACGCTGGAGGCGGAACGGGGCGGGCAGGACGACGGGAATCAGCTTTTTCCCGGCGCAGAGGGGACGTCCGGCAAGGCCATCAGCTACGAGTCTGGGCGAGAAGTCCTTGAGTCCCTCGATACCCGCGACATAGACGGTATCGGCGTCTTCAAAGCCGCGCATGGAGAGGCTTCGGGGCACGAGGAAGGTCGGCTTGCTTGTGCCGAGAGCGGTGACCAGACGGGTATTGCCTGCATCGGAACGGACATATTCATAGTCACCTTCGAGGCATAGTTCGAGAAATGCCTCGAGTGCGTCGCGCACCGTCTGTTCTCCGACGAGACTGTAGGGATGGCGCGGAGGCAGCTCGGAGAGTCCGTCGAAGGGAGAGTGCAGAAAATTGCCGTGCACGTCCGCGCCGAGTACATCGATGGTGCCTCCGCCGATGGCGAGTACTCCCGCGCCGCGGGTGATGATCAGCGTACGTTTTCCCGATCTGGCCGCAAAAAGGGCGGCGCACAGTCCGGCAAAGCCCCCGCCGGCAACAAGAACGTCGTATGTGGTCCGGGTGTTCATGCATCGGCTCCGTCGATGTTGAGCGTGGCGCCGTAAAGGCTGCGCGCCAGTTCGGTTTCCCGCAGTTCATTGCCCCAGAGGACCGGGCGGATGCCGTTCCAGCGTTCTTCCTGGAACTGGCGCAGCAGTCCGGCGCTGGGAACTTCCGGTCCCTGCATGACGCAACCAGCCGCGCTGCTGGGCGTTCCCGCCGGCGTATCGGAGGAGCAGGGCAGCAGCCCCGCCTCCACGATGGTCCCCACCCCGCGAATGCCGCAGAAGCTGCCCTGACAGGTGCCCATGCCCATTCTGGTTCGCCGGCGGATGTCGTTCAGCGTGTACGAGGTTTCTTCCGAGGCCACCTGCTCGAATTCGGCTACGGTCACCCGTTCGCACTCGCAGAGCAGGGCCTTTTTCCAGGGAGCGGCCTCCAGTCTCTGCACGGCGGCTTCAAAGCTGTCACCGAGGCGGGAGCGGGCAAGGTCGAGTCCTGTTGCAGGAAAGACCTTGCGCGCGCGTTCCATGAGTGCGGGAGAGGCTTCCTCCACCAGCGGTTCCTCGGCCGTACGACAGGGGGCGGTCATGCCGAGCTTGCCGCAGACGAGATCGGTCATACGTTCGGCCATCAGCCTGTATGTGGTGAGTTTCCCTCCGCAGATGGTGGCCATGCCGGTCAGTCCGTCGGACTCGTGATCCAGAACCACGAAGTTGCGCGAAGCTCCGCGCCCTTCCGCGGAGGAGTCCGCCGTGTACAGCGGGCGTGTTCCCGCGAACGTGCGCAGAATGCGGTAGTCGTCGATACGGGGAAAGAGCACGCGTCCGATATCCAGAAGCGCCAGCACCTCGGCGGTATCGGGAACGATGTCGGCCGGGTCTTCCGTCTTTTTGGACGTGGTCCCGAGAATGGTGATGGAGCCGTGCGGCACGAAGATGTCACCGTCCGCAGCCTGCCGCAGACGGTTGACCACGCGACTGGTGAAACGGTGATTGAAGGCGATGAGAGTGCCCCGGTCCGGCTTCACGTTGATGGCCAGACCCGCGGTTTCGGCGATCCGTCCGACCCAGCTTCCCGCCGCGTTGACCACGAAGCCGCAGGGGATTACGCCGGTTTCGCCCGTGCGCGTATCGCGGACGGATACGCCGGTCACCCTGCCGCCGGCATGGGCTATGGAGACAACTTCCGTATAGGTTCGGAAAGAAGCGCCGTGCCGGACGGCGTTGCGGACATTCTGCCAGACGAGGCGGAAACCGTCCACGGCGGAGTCGGGAACCCGATAGACGGAGACGATGTCTTCCGCGAGGTTGGGTTCGAGGCGGCGGGCTTCCTGAACGGAGAGCGGTTCGGCGTCGATGCCGCAGGAGCGGCAGGCGGCTGCCCAGCGGTCCTCGAATTCCGCGGGATCCTGGCGACTGCGCACGAAGAAGCCTTCAGTTTCTTCCACGCAATGCCGACCTATCCGGCGCAGAATACGATTTTCTTCAATGCACTCCCGGCCTGCTTCGGCGTCCTTCACGGCGTAGCGCGCGCCGCTGTGCAGCAGCCCGTGGAAGCGGGAACTGGTGCCGTGGACGAGATCGCGCTGCTCAAGCAGCAGAGCCTTGACGCCGCGCATGGCAAGGTCGCGCAGCACGCCCGCGCCGGTAGCGCCGCCGCCTATGACCACCACGTCGTAATGTTGTCTGGTGAAGTATGAAAGTTCGCGCATGACGGGCTCCCGTTGGTTGGCATCCCGGAAGAAAAGATGAGATCCGCGCCGCATGATCCGGGCAGAAAGATTCTGGCGGAAAGGGGTGGCATCCGGATGAAAAGCTCAGGGCAGAATAGCCCGGAAAAAAGGCGGTTTCAACCGTAAAATATTCATAAATGAAAAAAAGACCAGATGGAAGGGGCTTTTTTTCGAAAATGAAATGCACAGCAGAGCGGCATTTCGCCGGAGGCGGCGGAACGGAAAACGCGACGGGCCTTCCGGGACAGGAGTTTCCGCCATGAAAGTTTCCGCAGGCGCGTGCCGGGCGGTCTCTGGTCGGATCGTTTTTGCTCCATTTCGTGACAGCATTGCTTCAGGGAGCGCTTTGGGGCAGGGTAACGCCATGCTTTCTCTGTCCGAAATATCGTCTCTCTGGCCGCCCATGCTGCTTTCCCTGAAGGTGGCGGGGCTGGCCACCGCCGCCTCCCTGTGTACGGGCGTTTTTGCCGCATGGCTGTTGGCCAGACGGCGTTCCGCCCTGTCCGCCGTACTTGATGCGCTGTGCACGCTGCCCATGATACTGCCTCCCACGGTTCTCGGCTATTATCTCATTCTGTTCGTGGGGAGACGTGGTCTCATCGGACCGTGGCTGGCCGATCTGGGAATCAATCTGATTTTTTCGTGGAAGGGAGCCGTGGTCGCGGCTACTGTGGTCGTTTTCCCGCTGGTCTACAAGTCCGCCAGAGCCGCCCTAGAATCCGTGGACCCCCGTTTCGAGGACGCCGCCCGCACGCTGGGCGCTTCCGAATGGACACTTTTCCTGCGGGTTTCTTTGCCGCTTGCGTGGCGCAGCATCATGGCGGGAGCCATGCTGGCCTTTGCCCGGGGCATGGGCGAATTCGGAGCCACGCTCATGCTTGCGGGGAACATCCCCGGCAAGACGCAGACGCTCGCGCTGGCCATCTACGACGCCTTTCAGGCCGGAAACGATGAAGAGGCCACGCTTCTGGTCGTGGTGACTTCCTGTGTCTGTCTGGGATTGCTGATTTTTGCCGAGCGGCTGATCGGCTGGAACACTGGCCGGAGGCGGACCGCGACGGTCCGTGCTGTCGCCGTCCGCACGGCGGGGCGGGGCGATGCTTGATCTCCAGCTGCGCAAGCGTTTCGGAGCACAGTTCCGTCTTGACGTCCGGCTGCGTTCGGAAGCTCGGAGGCTGGTGCTGTTCGGACACTCCGGTTCCGGAAAGACGTTGACTCTGCAGGCGCTGGCTGGTCTGGTCCGACCCGACGAGGGGCATGTGGAGGTAGACGGCCGCGTCCTGTACGACGGCGCGCGCGGAATAGACATTCCGGCCAGACGACGCGGACTGGGGTACGTCTTTCAGGACTACGCCCTGTTTCCGCATTTGACCGTGCGGAAGAACGTGGCCTTCGCGCTGGAGCACGGCGGCCCCCTATGGAACCGTCCTGCCCGGACGGAGGTTCGCCGGGCGGTGGACGCTCTGCTTGAGCGTTTCGAAATCGCACATCTCGGGGATCGGCTGCCGGCAGAAATTTCCGGCGGGCAGAGACAGAGAACTGCGCTGGCCAGGGCATTGATCGTGCAGCCGTGCCTGCTGTTGCTTGACGAGCCGTTTTCCGCTCTGGACCCGCTGCTGCGCGTGCGCATGCGCCGCGAGATCCGCTCTCTGCTTGACGAGTGGAACATTCCGCTGGTTCTGATCACCCACGACCCCGAGGATGTGGATGCCTTCGCGGATGCGCTGGCCGTCTATCGTGACGGCATGATCCTTGAACAGATTGACGACTACCCGGCGCGGCGTTCGTCCGCAGACGGCGCGTTGGCTTTTCTGGCCTCGCTGGTGGGGGAGTAGCGTTCGAGAAAGGGGCTTTTCAGGCGGGGATCATATTCCCAGGATCACGGCGAAGGGGTTGAACCGGATTTCCGCCCGGACGCCGGGCGCGAGGCCGAGACTTTCCGCATCATGCCGCGTCAGCAGCGCGCAGACCGGTGTGCCGTCATCCAGAGCCAGCAGAATTTCGGCTTCCACGTCTTCCATGCGCACGGTCTCCACAGCGCCGAAAAGGCGATTGTCCCGGGGGGCGTTCGGTTCCTCGACCGCGCCTGCCCGCATGACGAAAATCCACGGGGCCTTCACCGTGGCGGTGAGCGTCGTTCCCACGCGAATGTCCAGGTTGGCGGCACTGGTCGTGGTAATGACGGACACGATCGTCAGGCCGCCTTCCGTGGTCAGTTCCACTTCAGTCATGATGCGTCCCCGGGTCACGCGGCTGACCGTGCCGGTAAAGGCATTACGGGCGCTTGTCCGCCTGAGGGCCTCGCGGCGCAGGTGCCGGTGCATGAGTCTCCGTGCTTCCTCATCGGGAAAATGCAGGTAACTTGCAGCGAGGACGGGACTGCGCTGTCCGAGAAATGTCTGCACCAGCTTGAGCGGCATGTCGCCGCGCAGCAGTTCGATGCCTCTCGAGTGACGAAGCACGCGGGGGCTGGACAGACCCGACGGTAGTCCGCATTCGCGTCCCCGGGCATAGAAGGTCCGGCGGACATACCCCTGATCCAGATGCAGAATGGAACCGCGCAGGCTGAACATGACGGGAGATTCCAGAATTTGCTGCACCTCGTTCATGGCGTTTCGGGAAATCTGGAGCCTGCGTTCGGTCTGCCCGCGTACGATAATCAGTGAATTTCCAGCGTCGATATCTCCGATGTCGTTCAGGGAAAGCGCTTCGCCCAGCCGCAGGGCGGCGTGCCGGATGAGCAGGAAGACCAGCCACAGCCGTCCGCGCGAACGTTTCTGTCCCGCCGTCCCGGCCTCGGCATGCCAGCGGCGGAATGCGTCCGAGAAGCCATCGATCTGTTCGGTGGTCAGGTAGCGCACCGTTTCAGGAACAGTGAAGCTGGATCCCGGCGTCTCCTTCGAGCGGACGGGGACTTCCGGAAGTTCCGAAACAGGGGCATGGCGACGCGCCTGCTCTTCACGGACGCAGGCTTCGATGAAGCGAAGAGAGGTGATGTCGAGCGTGCGCACGAGGGCGCTGATTTCTTCCTGCATGATTTCTCTCCGGGGGCTGGGAACGGTGCGGATTCTGCGACCGCGCACGACGAGGACGAAAAAATCTGCCGAAAATTTTCATGTTCTCCAGACTTGTTCAATCCGGTCACGTTGTCGTCCAAAAAGGTGACGGTCTTGTTCACTCACCCTGGAGCGGGATATTTTCTCCGCCATCCCGGAAATGATTCCGGGGCGATCTTCAGGAGTACCGTCATGATTCGTCGTTTTTCCGGCTGGATCGGTGCGGCATGCCTGTTGCTTCTTTGCGTCGCGCCCGCCGGGGCCGCACAGGAAGTGACGGTTTCGGCCGCAGCCAGTCTGACCAATGCCTTTACCGAAATCAAGGGACTTTTTGAAAAGACACATCCCGGCGTCACCGTGCGCACCAATTTCGCGGCGTCCAACCCGCTGCTCAGGCAGATGCAGGAAGGAGCGCCCGTGGACGTATTCGCGTCGGCGGATCAGGCCACCATGGACAAGGCCGCTTCCGGCAAGCTGATTGATCCGGCGACTCGCGTGGATTTCGCGCTCAATGATCTCGTGCTCATCGTGCCCGCCGACAGCAGACTCCCCCTCAAGGGGATCAGGGATCTGGCTTCCGCTGATGTCAGGCGCATCGCCGTCGGCAATCCCGATTCCGTTCCTGCCGGACGCTACGCGCGGGAGGCGCTGACCTCCGCCGGACTCTGGGAAACCCTTCAGCCCAGGTATGTCTTTGGAGCGAGCGTGCGTCAGGCCCTCGACTATGTGCGGCGCGGCGAGGTGGAAGCCGGGTTCGTGTATCGTACGGACGCCCTGATCGGTGGGGACGCGCTGCGCATTGCCGCCGTGGCCGAAGGCCATACCCCGGTAAGCTATCCCATCGCGGTGGCCTCTGCCGGCCCCAACCGTGCGGCGGCGGAGCAGTTCGTGAAGTTCGTGCTCTCTCCGGAAGGACAGGCCGTGCTGGTCAAGTATGGATTCAGCAGGCCGTAGCCGTCTGCGGACTTGAAAGATACGGCGTTTCGGGCGAGACTGTTTCCCCGAAACGCCTTTTATTCTGGAGAGTGCTATGCGGCATTGGCTGTTCAAGAGTGAACCCGACTGTTATTCCATTACGGATCTTGCCGAGGCGCCGAACCGAACCACCAGCTGGGACGGCGTGCGCAACTATCAGGCGCGGAACTTCATGCGAGACGACATGCGTGAAGGGGATCTCGGCTTTTTTTACCATAGCGGGAAGAAACCTGAAATCGTGGGCATCGTGGAAGTGGTCCGCACGGGCTATCCTGACCGCACCGCGCAGGACCCGGAAAACGATCATTTTGATCCCGCGGCCACGCCGGAAAATCCGCGCTGGTTCATGGTGGACGTGAAGCTGGTCCGGCGGTTCGATCCGCCCATTCCCCGGGGGCTGCTCAAGTTTCGCCCGGCGCTGGCGGGCATGGAGCTTCTGAAGGTCGGAAGCCGGCTGTCCGTACAGCCGGTGGACGCCGCTGCCTTTGAAGATATTGTCGGTCTGGCCGACGAACTGGCTGCGGACCGGGCGGGGAACAAGGCATGAACGAGGCGGAACGGATGGAAGTGCTGGCCCGGCTTGCCCGGCTGGAGAGGCTGGAGGAACAGGTTTTCTTTCAGGAGCAGACCATCTCCGCCCTGAATGAAGCGTTGACCGGCCAGCAGCGTCAGCTTGATCTCCTGGAAGGTCGCCTTGCCCGTGCCGAGGAAAAGGTCAGAACCCTTTGGGAACAGCTCGGCGAGGACGGCGGCGTTTTGACCGTGCCTCCCCATTATCTGTAATTTCCGCATATTCACAAGGCATCCTGTCCGAGGGAAGGCCCTTCTCCGGCGGGGGAGGGCCTTCCTTATGGATGGGAAGATCGGGACCGTTTCGACTGTCAGCGCACAGGAACCGTGGATACGGCGTTGAAGGGGGATCCGTCGACAAGGTGGCGGCTGATGGCGAGATAGACCAGCGTGTTGCGTTTTTTGTCCCAGAAACGAGTGACGCGGGTCGCCTTGAAGAAGATGGAAGTGGATTCACGGAAAACGTTGGCCTTTTCCGGAAGGCTGTCGGGAATGACGATCGGACCCGTCTGGGTGCAGGAGATCGAAAAGTTGGAAGGATCTTCCGCAAGTCCAAGCGAACCGGACACGCCGCCGGTTTTGGCCTGACTGATGTAGCAGGCCACGCCGGGAATATCGGGATCGGAGAAGGCCGACACACAGACGCGATGGTTGGAGCCGAGCAGCTTCCATTCCGTGGTGACGCAGCCCACGTCAGAGTCGTCGGCGCGCACGGATGCGGGCAGAAGGAGGAAAGCGACAAGAAGAATCAACGGGAGTCGCCTGATATTCATGAAGGATCTCCTTGGTGAGTGCTGTTGGACCTGATTCCGGGATGTATTTCGCCCCTGACGCCGTGCAGGGAGCCGGGGGCGAGTTCAAGGGCAAGAACATGTTCTTCCGGAATGCCGGAATAATATACTGGAGCGGCCTTGCGGAAGCCGAATCTGCTGTAGTAGGCGCTGTCTCCCACGAGCACGACGCGGGCATGTCCCAGCCCGGCGGCACGGTTCAGCGCCTCCCGCACCAGAGCCGCGCCTATGCCCTGCCCACGCCGTTCGAGAGCGACAGAGAGCGGCGCCAGCAGCAGCGCCGGAATCTCTGCGTCAGCGTGGCGGATGACGGCGTCGGTCAGCATGATGTGTCCGAGAAGACTTTCCTCTTCTTCGGCGATGAGCTCCAGCTCCGGAACAGATGCGCCGTCCCGCAGCCGCAGGACAAAATCCTGTTCGTTGCCGTCGGAAACGCGCGCAGTGCGGAAGGCTTCCCGCACAAAGGCGTGGATGCGGTCGTAGTCGGAAGGCGTTGCCTGTCTGATATGCATCGGGACTCCTTACAAAAACCGGATGGGCAAGGCGGAGTTTGCTCCGGCCCGTTTCAAGACGGTGTACGGGGGTAGGTTCTCGATCCGCCTTTTGCCGGCAAAGGGAAAACGGATGGGAGGGCATGTCCCTCGCCTTCTCGGTCATTTCCCGGTGACTCATGCTGAACAGGACCGCCTGCCGGCTGGTTTGACCGGCCTGTCGCCGGGCCGTGTCCATGCGTGGCGCGTCGGTCCCTGATCCTCACGCGCCGGACGCCCTTCATGCTGCCGAATTTTTCCGTTTCCCGGCGAACGGCGCTTCATTGACATCGTGTCCGAGGGGGTCGGGAAGGTGCCGAGGCCCGGTATGCGGGACATTGACCGGCGCGGCTTCCGCTTCCCGCAACGCGACGTCAGGAGCGCGGCGTTTCCGGCATTTCCTTCTGGTAACGATGCCGGACGGCTTCCAGCGCCTGAAGCTGGGTTTGCACATGCCGGTCATACGATGTGGCGTCGTTGCGGATTTTCTTCATCACCTCGAGGAACAGGCGCAGGTGGACGGACTGCAGGAACAGGCTTTCCAGCGCGGGAGCGAAACCGCGCCTGATCTCGAATTCGTAGGCCTTGCCAAGCTCGCCGCGGACTTCCCCAAGTTCCTGACGCAGTGCCTCGACGATACGGTCGGCATAGAGTTCGGCCTCCTTGCGGCGCCTCTCGAGGAAGGCGGCTCTGCGTCGATCCTCCCTGCCCAGATGGTACAGCAGTCCTGCCGTTCCGGCTACTGCCGCGAACACCGCCGCGGCGACGGGACTGGCTGCGGCCAGAGCCAGAATGTTTCCCGCCGTGACGAGAAGGGAAATGGGGCCGAGTGCAGTGAGCCTGCCCACGGACATGCCGGTGGCGAAGACGGCGAGATTGCGCATGTGCCGGTGGGTCTGCACCAGAAAATGCGTGGCGGCACTGGAGCTTCCGGGCGCATCGCCCGGGTCGTCCTGAAGCCCGTCGATGGATGCGGACAGACGCTCGAGGCATTCCCGGGAAAAGGCATCCATGGAATCTGAGAACAGACGCAGCTTGTCTTCCCATACCCGCAGTGCGCTGCGCTGTTCCTCCAGAAACTCGTCCACCGCCTTTCTGGCGATGTTCCGGCATTCCGTAGTGTCGAAATCATGCCATTCCGCGTCCTTGGCAAAACGATGTCCCAATGTCGAGACCTTGCGGTTGACGGCATCCATGATGCGCAGAACCAGCGTTTCCCGGAAACGTCGCAGAGCCTGTTCCGTGGAAGTGTCCCAGCCTTCAAGGTCTCTGGCCGCGGCGTTGACCACCTGTCTGGCCTGCTCCAGAGAACGCATGGCAGCTCCGGCCAGCTGATTCGCATGGGCATCGAGCATGGCGAGCAGATCCTCACCGGGGAGCGACGCGCGATAGGCGTCCATATGCCGCTGAATGCGTTCCCGTGTGGACGCGGTCACGCGCAGGCAGGCTTCCGCCACCTTGCGACGATAGGCGGCCTTGCCCCGATCCCTGTCCATCACGTTGCGCAGCAGATCCAGCAGCCGGTCCGTCTCTGTGGGATCGGAAGTCAGCGTGCGCGGCATCCTGTGGCTTCGACAGCGTTCTTCCACGGCCTTGCGCGCGTTGAGGGCAACCACACCGGCAAGTTCCACGCATTCGGAACTGCGGCAGGCTTCCAGCAGGACCGTGCGGGCCTGATCCCGGGCCGCCTCGAGGCTTCCGGAATCGTTAAGCTTGTCGATGTTGGTGAGGACGCCGACGACGGCCACCGAACGCCCCGAACGGGCCAGCTTGCGCAACAGGCTCAGCTCTGAATGGGAACCGGGGTCCCGCGCGTCCATGACGAAGAGCACGCAGTCCGCTTCCAGACTTTCCTCGTAGGACAGATAATCGTGGAATTGATCCGTATCGTTGAGGCCGGGCGTATCCACGATGACCACGCCGCCGCGCAGCATGTCCAGTGGAAGTCCGATGTCCACCCGGGCCACCAATCCGGCAAAACGGCCTTCCACGCTGACGTAGTCCGCGAGATCGTCCCAGCAGGTGATCCCTGAGAGAAGCCTGCCGGGAATGAAGGTGCCGTCCTGTACTCCCTTGCGGATGTTTTCGATCTTGCGGCGCAGCAGAAGGTTGTCCTCTTCATTTTCGAGGTACTCCTCCAGGCGTGCGAACTGGCTGGAGTCCAGAAAGCGGACGCTGTAGTCCGGGGTGGGCGCATAGCGGAACGCGACCACCGTGGCCGTCTCGGGCGTGGATTCCCGCATTGGGGAGAGTTCCTGACCGATGACGGCGTTGACCACGGAACTCTTGCCGCGCTTGCGTTCTCCTACAGCGACGATCTTGAACGGCTGTTCGTGCAGCATCTTGCGCAGGGCGTGCAGTTCGGTCTGAAGTTCCGTATCGTCCAGCGTCCAGGCGATGCGCTCAAGCGAGGTCACGAAGCCGTTCATGTCCGCGTTGAAGACGCTGGTTTCAGGAGCGAACCAGCGGCCCAGCTCCTTGCGCGACGGAAAGATGCCCGTGGCCAGCCGATAGAGTCCGCCGAGACTTTCGCTCACACTGACCCCCAGGCCGAACCCCGCCCGGCGCAGGTCGGAGTTGCGGAAGGCCAGCTCAATGTCCCCCATGAGGGAACGCGAGCGTTCGTCGATGCGCTCGGCGTGCGCGCCGATGGAGGCGAGCGCCTTGAGCATGGTGTCCACGAAGGCTGCGGATACCTTTTGCGCTTCGGCCTGATGTGCCATGTCCCGGGCTATTTCTGCAGGATTGGCCGGTGGATTGAGCAGCGCGTAGTGCAGCTTGGCCTGCACTTCGGCATGAAAGGCTCGGTCGCCGAAGATGGCCGAGGCCGCCTCCTGAACAAGCTGGTATTCTCGGTAGGTGAGCAGGCCGTCCGAGGTGGCCACGGCGGCCAGCAGCAGAAGAATGCGGTCGTTGAACGAATCTCCGGGAATGGGCTGGAGGGGCTGGGGAAGCAGGGCAAGCATGGATTCGGAGGGAGAGGACATGAGCGCTCCTTATAGAGCAGATTGACTTTGAACGAAGAGTCCTCGTCAAGACGGACGCTTCTCTCGGACGGGGTGGTCCATGCCCGCAGCAATCGGATTCGTGCGTTTCGGCACGGACGTTCCGGAACGGGGAAGCTTCTTCGAGCCTAGCCGGATCGCCTTTTTTTTTCAACGGGGCCGGACCGTGGCTTTCGATTCTAACTGCCTTGACTCAAATCGGATCGGCTTTACTTAGAGAAAGAGCGGAAAGCCCTGTTCTGGGCGGTCCGGACTTCTCGCGACGGTTCCGGCGCATCCGGCCGGCATGCGAGTCATGAGGAGGCCATGATACATGAGTGTGGAATATAAAGATTACTATAAAATACTGGGCGTCGGAAAAGAGGCGGACAAGGACGAAATTTCCAGGGCCTACAAGAAACTGGCGCGCAAGTACCACCCGGATCTGAATCCGGGGAATGCGCAGGCCGAGGAAAAGTTCAAGGAAGTGACCGAGGCCTATGAGGTTCTCAAGGACGATGAGAAGCGCAAGCTGTACGATCAGCTTGGACCCAACTGGCAGCAGGCGCAGCAGGGAGGTTTCGGAGGTGGCAATCCGTTCGGCGGCGGAACGTCGTATACCTTTAACGGCCAGTCCTTTGACGGGTCGCAGTTCAGCGACTTTTTCGAAACGCTGTTCGGCGGCGGACGCCGTAGCGGGCGCAGCGGTTTCGGCGGTGATCCCTTCGGCGGCTTTTCTTCGCAACCGCAGGCCGGGCGGGATGTGGAGGCAGACGTTCAGATCACGCTGGAAGACGCGGTGAAGGGCGGCGAACGCAGCATCAGTCTTCAGACCGGAGAGGGCACGAAGAATCTCAAGGTCAACATTCCCGCCGGAGTCAAGGATGGCGCACGTCTCCGTCTGGCCGGGCAGGGGTACGCGTCGCCCAGCGGCGGCCCACGTGGCGACCTGTACCTGCGCGTCCGCTTTGCGCCGCATTCCCTGTTCCATGTGGACGGCAAGGATCTCACCTATGAGGCCGAACTCGATCCGTGGCAGGCCGTGCTCGGGGCGAAGATCGGGGTTCCCACGCTCGACGGCGGCGTGGAGCTGACCATTCCCGCCGGCACGAGCAGCGGGCGCAGAATGCGCCTGCGCGGCAAGGGGCTTGGCCCTGCAGACGCGCGGGGAGATCTGTATGTGCGCGTCGGCATCCGTGTTCCTTCCCGACTTACGGACAGACAGCGCGAGCTGTGGGAGGCTCTGGCCGCCGAAGCAGTGAAATAAGACGGTTTGCGGAGGCAAGACATGCTGCAACAGAAAAATGAAATGCCGGCTCGTTCAACGCTGATCGTATGGGCCGAATTTATCGAACTGACGGGGACTACGCCGGAAAGGCTGCACGAACTGGTGGATATGGGCTGGGTTACACCCACCCGTACCGCCGACTCCGTATTGCTGTTCCGGCGCAACGATATTTACCGTATCCGCAAGCTGGAACGCCTGTGCGCCGATTTCGAGCTGCATACGCTCGGCGGTTCCATTGTGGTCGATCTTCTGGATCGTATTGATGCCCTTGAGTTGCGTCTAAGGGAATTGACGAACAGTTAGGAAGCATTATTGTAGGAATTGAGAGGATGAAGCAGTTCCTCCGGGAATGATCGGTACGAGGCGAGCCTCCCCGACGTTCCCCCTTACGTCAGGCAATGAGGTGATTTTATGGATATCAACAGATTCACGGAAAAATCGCGCGAGGCTCTGGGCGCCGCTCAGGGGCTGGCCGCGCAGCTCGGGCATCAGGAAGTCGATGCCGAGCATCTGGCGCTCGCACTGCTGCGTCAGGAGGAGGGGTTTGTTCCCCGTGTGCTGGAGCATATGGGCGTACAGCCGCAGTCTCTGATCACGGCGCTTGAAGTCGCGTTGAGGAAACGTCCTTCCGTGCGCGGTCCCGGCGCGGAAATGGGGACCATCGCCGTGTCGCAGCGCGTGGCCAGGGCCATTGCCAACGCGGAGGCTCTCGCGAAACAGTTGCGCGACGAATACGTCAGCGTGGAACATATTTTTACGGAACTTCTGCGCGAACCGGTCTCGACCGGCCTTGGGCAGGCTGCCTCCGAAGCAGGACTGACTTCCGAGCGCTTCCGCGAGGCCATGATGGACGTGCGCGGTCCGCATCGCGTGACTTCGGCCAACCCTGAGGAAAGCTACGAGGCGTTGAGCAAATACGGGCGTAATCTTGTGGAAGATGCCCGCAAGGGCAAGATCGACCCGGTAATCGGACGTGATGGAGAAATTCGCCGCGTCATCCGCATCCTGTCCCGGCGGACGAAGAACAACCCCGTACTGATCGGTGAGGCAGGGGTCGGCAAGACCGCCATCGTGGAAGGCCTGGCCTCGCGCATCGTCAATGGGGACGTTCCGGAAGGGCTGAAGGGCAAGACGCTGTTCGCTCTGGATATGGGCGCTCTTATCGCCGGGGCGAAATATCGCGGCGAGTTCGAGGAACGGCTGAAGGCCGTGCTGTCCGAAGTGCAGAAGTCCGAGGGAAACATCATTCTGTTTATTGACGAACTGCACACCATCGTGGGCGCGGGCAAGACCGACGGCGCAATGGATGCCGGGAACCTCCTGAAGCCGCTTCTGGCGCGGGGCGAACTGCACTGCATCGGCGCGACGACCCTTGATGAATACCGCAAGTATATCGAAAAGGACCCGGCGCTGGAACGTCGGTTCCAGACCGTGCTGGTGGACGAGCCTACCGTGGAGGACGCCATTTCCATTCTCCGCGGGCTGAAGGAGCGCTTTGAGGTGCATCACGGTGTGCGTATCAGCGATTCGGCCATCGTGGAAGCCGTGATGCTGTCCACCCGGTATATTACCGACAGACAGCTTCCGGACAAGGCCATCGACCTTATCGACGAGGCCGCGGCCATGATCCGGACGGAAATCGATTCGCTGCCAGCCGAACTGGACGAAGCAAAGCGGAAGGTGACGCAGCTTGAAATCGAGCGCGAGGCCTTGCGCAGGGAAACCGACGAAGCCTCCCGCGAGCGGCTGGAAAAGCTGGAAAATGAGCTGAGGCAGGTCCAGATGACCGAGGCCGAACTGCGGACGCAATGGGAGTCCGAAAAGGGTTCCATCAATGCCGTGCGCGATCTGAAAGGCGAGATTGAGAAAACACGTCTCGCCATTGACGAGGCCACACGCAGAGGCGACCTGCAGACGGCTTCCGAACTGAAGTATTCGAAACTCCCCGAGCTGGAAAAACAGCTTACGCAGGCCGGTCAGGGCGATGACGCCCCGCGTCTCCTGAAGCAGGAAGTGCGCCCGGACGACATCGCGGATATCGTGGCTCGCTGGACCGGCATTCCGGTCACCCGTCTCATGGAATCCGAGCGGGAAAAGTTGCTTCGCCTGCCCGCCAAGCTGCATGAGCGCGTCATCGGACAGGATGAGGCCGTTCAGGTTGTTTCCGACGCCGTGCTGCGCACTCGTGCCGGGCTGTCGGATCCGTCCCGTCCGCAGGGGTCGTTCATTTTCCTCGGTCCCACCGGGGTCGGCAAGACGGAACTGTGCAAGGCGCTGGCCGAAGCCCTGTTCGATTCGGAGGACAACATCGTCCGTCTCGACATGAGCGAATACATGGAGAAGCACTCTGTGGCCCGACTTATTGGAGCGCCTCCCGGATACGTGGGCTATGACGAGGGCGGCCAGCTGACCGAGGCCGTGCGGCGCAAGCCGTACAGCGTGATCCTGTTCGACGAGATCGAAAAGGCGCATCCGGACGTGTTCAATACGCTCCTGCAGCTGCTTGACGACGGTCGACTCACGGACAGTCAGGGGCGGACGGTGGATTTCCGCAATACCATCGTGATCATGACCTCGAATCTTGGCGCGTACCGCATGCTTGAGGGCATCAATCCTGACGGCACGTTCGCGGCGAACGTATACGACGACGTCATGGGAGATCTGCGACAGCAGTTCAAGCCCGAGTTCCTGAACCGGGTGGACGACATCGTGCTGTTCAAGCCCCTGCTGCCCGAACAGCTCGGCCAGATCGTGGATCTGCAGCTGAATCGTCTGCGCCGTCGGCTTGAGGACCGGAAGGTGACGGTGGAACTGACCGAAGCCGCGCATACGTTCATCGCCGATGCGGCATACGATCCGCATTACGGAGCCCGTCCGCTCAAGCGCTATATTCAGAGTCACGTGGAAACGCCTCTGGCCCGACTGCTTGTGGGTGGCATGATTCATGACGGGGAACACGTGCGTATCGACGCGGACGACAACGGTCTGAAGTTCGGCGTTCAGCGCGAAATGGGCATCTGGAACTGGCTGGAAGCCTGATTTCCCCAGGTTTCCGCAACCGGTTGAATCTTGCGAAAGAAGAGCGGGCAGGCCCTCCGAAATCTGTTTTCGGGGGGCCTGCTTTGTGTCGGGCGACGGCTTGCGTCGGGCGTTTTCGGTCGGGGAAAGAACCGGTCGGAAACGGGGTTCCGTCTGCTTCCCGGCTTGACAAGACTTCTGGCTTGACGCAAAATTTTGCGTTCATATTTGAAGAAGTGGACGCTTTTCGCGTCCGGACGGCGAGCCGAAGGGGAGTTTTCGCCAAGTCCGCACAGATCGTGCGGGGTGAGTCTCACATGTCTGACTGCCGCCGGTGCGCCGGAATGTGTCTTTTCAAATGTTCTGCGCCTGAGCCGCGGACGCGGAGGTTCGCCGATACGCTTTCCGCCGTTGACGGCTCTTGTCTTATTCGGCTCGCGCGGGCGGCGTTTCGTCCGTTCGCGAACTCTTATCCGCGGTTGTTCCCCGGCCGCAGGGACTCTTGTACGAGGACGCATTCATGAGCGACTACAAAAAAACGTTGAACCTGCCCGGCACGTCCTTCCCCATGAAGGCCAACCTTACGCAGCGCGAGCCGGAAATGCTCCGCTGGTGGGAAGAAAACAGGGTATATGAGGCCATGCTGGACGCATCCGGCGCCGCCGGAACCTTCCGTCTGCATGACGGCCCCCCTTATGCCAACGGCCATCTGCATCTTGGTCATGCCCTGAACAAGGTCCTCAAGGATATTATCATAAAATCCCGCAACATTCAGGGATACCGTTCCGTATATGTGCCCGGGTGGGACTGCCACGGTCTGCCGATCGAACTCAAGGTCGAGCAGGAGCTTGGCGAAAAGAAGAAGGCGCTTCCGCCCCATGCCGTGCGGAAACGCTGCCGTCAGTATGCCGACAAGTTTGTAGACATCCAGCGCAAGGAATTCAAGCGGCTGGGCGTCATGGGTGACTGGGCGCATCCCTACAAGACCATGATTCCCGAATACGAGTCGGTCACCGCGACGGAACTCGCCAACTTCGTGGAAAAGGGGAACGTGGTGCGCAGCAAGAAGCCCATCTACTGGTGCTGCTCCTGTCAGACCGCGCTTGCCGAAGCCGAAGTGGAATACGCCGATCACAAGTCGCCCTCCATCTACGTTCGTTTTCCTCTGAATGATGAACGGCTGAAGACGGTATTCCCGGAGGCCGATCCGTCCCGGGCCTACGTGATCATCTGGACCACGACGCCGTGGACCCTGCCCAGCAACATGGCCGTGGCCCTGCATCCGGAATTTGACTATTCCCTTGTGGAGTACGCAGGGGATCAGTATGTATTGGCCACGGAACTGGTGGAAGGCGTCGCCCGGGCCTGCGGCTGGGACGGCGCGTCCCTGCGTACGCTGGGGCATGCCGAAGGAAAGGCCCTGGAGCTGCTCAAGGCCAGGCATCCCTTCTACAATCGGGAATCGCCGCTCGTTCTCGGCGGCCATGTCACGCTGGATGCGGGCACCGGATGCGTTCATACCGCGCCCGGTCATGGTCGCGAGGACTATGAAGTCTGTCTCCAGTACGGCATCGACATCTATTCTCCGCTCAATGATCGCGGCGAGTATCTCGACAGCGTGGAATTTTTCGCCGGACTTCAGGTGCAGGAGGCCAACCCGGCGGTCATCGCCAAGGTGCAGGAAGTCGGCAACCTCATGGGACAGGCCGACATCGTGCATTCCTATCCGCACTGCTGGCGTTGCAAGAAGCCGGTCATTTTCCGGGCCACGACTCAGTGGTTTATCTCCATGGAAGCCAACGGGCTGCGCGGAAAGGCTCTGAAGGCCATCCGCGAGGACGTGGAGTGGATTCCCTCCTGGGGCGAGGAACGCATCTACAACATGATCGAGCAACGTCCCGACTGGTGCGTTTCCCGCCAGCGTCTCTGGGGCGTGCCGATCATCGCCCTGCTGTGCGAAAGCTGCGGCGAGGCGTGGAACGATCCCGACTGGATGCGTGATATCGCGTCCCGGTTCGCCAGGCACCCCACCGGATGCGACTACTGGTACGAGGCTGATCTCAAGGAAATCGTGCCCGAAGGACTCAAGTGCCCCCACTGCGGCGGCGAGCACTGGAAGAGGGAATCGGACATTCTTGACGTATGGTTCGATTCCGGCACCAGTTTTGCGGCCGTTCTGGAAAAGCGTCCGGAACTCGGGTTCCCGGCCGATCTGTACCTCGAGGGGTCAGACCAGCATCGCGGCTGGTTCCATTCCTCTTTGCTCGCCTCCGTGGGCACGCGCGGCGTTCCTCCCTACAAGGCCGTGCTGACGCATGGTTACGTGGTGGACGGCGAGGGCAGGAAGATGTCCAAGTCTCTCGGAAACGGCATCGAACTGCAGGAAGTCATCGACAAGCATGGCGCGGAAATCGTCCGCCTCTGGGCGTCTTCCGTGGACTACCGCGAGGACGTGCGCATCTCTCCCGAGATCATCAATAGGCTTGTGGACGCCTATCGCCGTATTCGCAATACGTGCCGTTATCTGCTCGGCAACCTGAACGACCTGACGCCGGCCGATCTGGTGCCCGTGCAGGACATGGACCCGCTGGATCGCTATGCTCTTGATGTGGCCTCCCGGACGCATCTGCGCGTGCAGGCTGCCTACACGGAATATGAGTTCCACAAGGTCTTCCATGCGCTGCACAACCTGTGCGCCACGGACCTGTCGGCTTTCTATCTGGATATTCTGAAAGACCGGCTCTACTCCTCGGCCCCGGCCAGCCACGCGCGGCGTTCGGCCCAGACCGCGCTCTATCGCATTCTGCTCCTTCTGGTGCAGGATATGGCTCCGGTCATGAGCTTTACGGCGGAAGAGGCGTACCGGCATATTCCCGCGCCTCTGCACCCCGAGGCCGCGACGGTCTTCGCGCTTCCGCTTCTGGATACAGATGCGTTCCTGTTGGACGAAGATGTCCGCAGACGCTGGGAAACGGTCCTTGCCGTCCGCGCGGAAGTCACCCGCTCCATCGAACCGCTGCGCAAGGCGGGAACAGTGGGACACGCTCTGGATACCGGCGTGACCGTGTTCGCTTCTTCGGAGCTGCTGGACGTTCTGAACACTATCGGAACGGATCTGCGCGCCGTGTGCATCGTTTCGCAGCTGCGTCTCGCGCCTCTGGCCGAAGCTCCTGCTGATGCCGAGGTCGTGGAATTGCCCAACGGCGGCAGGCTTGCCGTGGAGGTGGAAAAGGCCAGAGGCGAGAAGTGCGAACGTTGCTGGATCTACAGTGATGAACTCGGCTCCGATCCCGCGCACCCCACGCTCTGCCCGCGTTGCGCAGAAGTCATGAAAAGTCTGAATGGGGCCGTCGAGTGAGCGACGGAGACAAGCGCTACCGGATTCTTCTGGGGGCCGGGGTCGCGGCGGTGGTGCTCGACCAGCTGACCAAGCTCTGGATCATGGCCTCCATTCCTCTCAATGGAGGAGTGGAGGTCATTCCCGGTCTGTTCGATCTGGTCAATATCCGGAACCGGGGGGCCGCCTTCGGTTTCCTGAACCGATCGGACATCGAGTGGCAGTTCTGGCTTTTTCTGGCGGCTACGGCGATTTCCGCCGTGGTCGTATTCATGCTGGCCCGGTCGGCGCGCCGAAACGAGACATGGCTGTTTGTAGGGCTGGGCATGGTTCTTGGCGGAGCGGCGGGCAACCTGATCGACCGCATTCGTTTTCGGGCCGTCGTGGATTTTCTTGATTTCTTTGTCGGCCAGTGGCACTGGCCCGCGTTCAATGTGGCGGATATCGCCATCTGCTGCGGGGCCGGGCTGGTTTGCCTGAGCCTGTGGCTGTACGGGGAACGGCGCTGATCGTCCGGTCTTCAGGCCGTCAGGGGGCGTTCTTCCGGTTCGGGGAGCCCCTCTGTCCATTTTCAGGAACATTTCCGGAGCACTCATGACCTTGCTGACGTTACAATGGTGGCAGCTGGCGCTTTTGTTCGTACCCGCGCTGTTGAATCTCTGGGGAATATGGCATGCTTTCCAGCATGCTTTCGACACGCCCTTTGAGCGAATTCTGTGGATGATGGCCTGTATTTTCCTGCCGCTGATCGGAGGGCTGGCCTATCTCCTTTTCGGAATGCGCCGGGCGCGGTGAGCGCGACGGCTTGAGTTCCCCTTGCAAACAGAGTATGTGTGGAAAAGCGAACTCTTTGTTCTTCCCTGCAAATTTTCACTCAACGGTGTTTCATTATGAAAAAATTTTCTCTGATTCTTTTGCCCGCCGTACTGGGAAGCCTGACGTTGACCGGCTGCGTGAACAACCAGATGAACACCATGCAGGCGCGTCTGGATCAGCAGGAACAGCAGATCCGCATATTGAACAGCCAGCTTTCCGGAGTCCAGCCCGCGCAGGCCGACACATGGGCGCAGGTCCAGTCCCTGCGGCAGGAAATGAGCTCCGTGCGCGGTCAGATCGACGATTTCAACAACGCCACGGCTGCCGTTGGGGGATTGTCAGGTCTTGCCCAGCGGGTGAACCGGCATGACGCCGCGTTGCGGTCCATAGGCACGCAGTTCGCGATGGATCTCCAGCTTGACGAAGTCGCCCCCGATGGCATTCCTGCTGCCTCCGGCGTCGATCCGACGGTTCCCGCCACGCCGCAGAATGTGACGACGCCGCCCGTCGAAGCGCCGCAGACGACCGCTCCCCAGCAGCCGGCGGTCCAGAGCGACATTGCCAAGGCGCTTTATGATGCGGGCATTCAGGCGTTCAATGCCCGGAATTACTCCGGCGCCCTCAAGTCGTTCAGCGATTTTACCGATACGTATCCCAAGCACAGACTGATCTCCAATGCCTGGTTCTGGCGCGGCGAGTGTCAGTATCAGCTGGGCCAATTCCCCGCCGCAGCGCTGGATTACGAGCAGGTTATCTCCAAGTTTCCGAAAAGCGGCAAGGTCGCTTCCGCATACCTGAAGCAGGGCATGTGCTTCATCAAGGCTGGCAAGAAGGATGCGGCCAAGATTCGGCTTCAGGAACTGGTCAAGAAGTTCCCGAAGTCGCCTGAAGCCACGCGCGCCAGACAGCTTATGAAAGACAACAAGATGTAGGGCTGGCCATGACGCAGGATGTCTCCCTCCGCACCAACGTGCATCTGACCTTTCCTCCGGCGATGTCGGGGACTCCGGTGGTCTGTAATCTGACCCGGCTGTTCGATCTGGATTTCAGCATCAGTACGGCCCAGATTTCCCCGCGTCAGGAAGGGTTCATGACGCTTGAGCTGCTGGGTTCGAGGGATGCCTGCGCTCAGGGCATCGCCTATCTGCGCGAAAAGGGTATTCAGGTTTCTCCGGCAGCCCAGCGTATCTGGCATGATGAGGAACGATGCATGCAGTGCGGCGAATGCACGGCGTTATGTCCCTCATCAGCTCTTTCTGTGAACAGGGTCACGCGCCGACTTGATTTCGACAAGGAAAAGTGTACAGTGTGTGCGCGTTGTATCCGCATCTGTCCCGTTGGGGCGTTGCAGGTGGACGCGCAGGATGAAACCCTGCTTGACGTCTGATCAACAGGACCCATAGCTCAGTTGGTAGAGCCCCCGGCTCATAACCGGTTCGTCCGAGGTTCAAGTCCTCGTGGGTCCACCATAAAATATAAAGAGGTTGCGGAAGCGTTTCCGCAACCTCTTTTTTGTGTCCCCTCCGAGGAGGGGGAAGCCTGTTCCATTAGCTGAACAGATTCTGCAAGTTTTTCGGAGAATTTTTTGGGCATCGGGAGGACGCGATCGGCATTTCCCGCACCGTTTTCCCACAAGATATGCAGGCTTGCCACAAAACCGGTCCAGCCGGTAGAATCGCGTGACGTGCCGGGGATGTTGACGCTGGTTCCATTGACGCTCCAGTGGACTTTGGCTATGACTAGGTTCATCATGAACGCATGTTGCTTTCTGTTCCGGCCCGGACTGCAGTCCGTCAGCTCTGGCGGTTTTCCGCAGGGCGGCTTCAGCGTTCTCTTTTCTCATTGCTTCCTGATCGTCTCCGGATTCACCTGACCTCCCACCTCTTGAGACAGGTTCTGTCTTGGCCGGTTTCGCGAGCGCGCCCCCGGTGCGCCCGCCGTTTCTTTTTTGCGGCCGGGATGCATCTTCTGTCGTCTGTTTTTCATTCATCAGGCCTCGCGCGTCCGTACGCGATATAGGCCGTCGGCGCGTGGTTTTGCCATCCTTATCGATTCATGGAGTAAAGAGTATGAAGTGGTTCCCGATGTTCAAAAAAGCGGCCTTTGTCGTCTCTCTTGTCGGACTTCTCTCCTTCAGTGTGGGCGCGTCGGCTTCCGCCGAAACGGTTTTGCGTGTTGGGGCGACTCCCGGTGAAAACATCGAAGTCACGCGGGATCGCTATCAGCTTATTATCGACTACATTCAGAAACATACCGGCATCAGGACCGAGCTGTATCTTGCCACGGACTATACGGGAGTAATCGAAGCCATGCGCGCGGGCAAGATCGACGTGGCCAGCTTTGGACCGCTTTCCTATGTTCTGGCCGCCGACATGGCCGGCGCGGAAGCCTTCGCCAAGGAATACCGCAAGGGGGCGGGCGCCATGTACACGGGATACATCATTACCCGCGCCGACAGCGACATCAGCACGATCAAGGATCTCAAGGGGCGTTCCTTCGGCTTCGTCGATCCTGCCTCTACCGGCGGCAATCTGATCCCGCGCATGAACATGCTGAAAAACGGCATTGATCCCGACAAGGACCTTTCTGAAACCGCCTATCTCGGCAGCCACGATCAGGTGGCGCTCGCCGTGGCTCACAAGCGCGTAGACGCCGGGGCCGTCATGAATTTCAATTTTGAGGCCTTTCTTGATCGCGGCACAGTGCCGGACGACCAGTTCAAGGTCATCCACAAGTCCGACCCCTTCCCCGGGTCGGCCTGGTGCTTCCGCAAGGATCTCCCCGTGGAAACGAAAGAAAAGGTCAAGGCCGCCATGTTCAGCATCAGTCTTCAGGCCTGCCCGGAACTCAAGGATTTCCTGCGCAAGATCGAGAAGTATCAGGAAGCCTCGGATTCAGACTGGGACAGTCTCCGCGAGACCGTGCACATCCTGAATATCGACCTGACCAAGTAGCGTCATGACAAGAGTAATCGCCATCCGGACCCTTTGCCGGGAATTCGTGGCGCCCTCGGGGACGGTGCCGGCCTTGTCCGGCATCGACCTCGATGTGGAAAAAGGCGAATTCGTGACGCTGCTCGGCGCAAGCGGAGCGGGGAAGTCTACCCTGCTGCGCTGCATGAACGGGCTTGTCGCTCCGTCTTCGGGCAGCGTCCATATGGGCGGACTTTCCGTTTCCGTACCGGCAGAACTCAAGGTCATCCGGGAACGTACGGGCATGATCTTTCAGCAGTACAATCTGGTCAGGAGGCTGAGCGTGCTTCAGAACGTCTTGTGCGGCAGGCTGGCGCACTGCGGCACGCTCGCAAGCATTTTGCGCCTTTTCCCCGGAAGAGACGTGGAGCTTGCCCGGCGTTGCCTTGCCCGCGTGGGGCTGGCCGACAAGGCTGACAGTCGTGCAGACAGGCTCAGCGGGGGACAGCAGCAGCGGGTGGGCATCGCCCGGGCGCTTGCCCAGCAGCCGGATATCATTCTGGCGGATGAGCCGGTTTCCAGCCTTGATCCCCGTTCGGCCCGGCTTGTTCTCGAAATTCTGAAGGACATCAACGAACAGGATGGAATCACCGTGGTGGTCAGTCTGCATAACATGCAGCTTGCCCGCGAGTTCGGCTCGCGCGTGGTGGGGATGAAGGACGGCGTGCTCGTGTTCGATTCCCTGATGAGCGCCGTCGACGATGCCATGTTGCGGGATCTGTACGGGGAGGCGTCCGATGAGCGATGAACGCGGTTCCTCCCGTCTTGTTCATGTCTCCTCTTCTCCGGCAACCCTGTCCGCCAGAATCAGATGGATCGGCTGGGCCGTGGCCGTTCTGGCCCTGTACTGGTGGAGCGCCGAAGGAACAAGGCTCAACGTCTATAGCTTGCTGGAAGGGCTGCACGGCGTCGGCGATATTTTTGTCCGCATGTTTCCTCCCCGGCTGGACGTGTTGCCGAAGCTCGTCGATCCCGCCGTCGAAACTGTTCAGATCTCCATTTGGGGGACTACGCTGGGCGTCCTGTTCTCCATCCCCCTTGGCATTCTGGCCGCCAAGAACGTGACGCCCAATCGCCTGACCTACGTTCTTGGCAGGCAGATCCTCAATCTGCTGCGGGCTATTCCGGAAATGGTCATGGCCCTGATCTTCGTGGCGTCGGTCGGACTCGGCCCCTTTCCCGGCGTGCTTGCCGTCGCCTTTCACTCCACGGGCATGCTCGGCAAGTTCCTTGCTGATTCCATCGAAAACGTCGACCCTGGACCGATGGAGGCACTTGTCTCGACCGGAGCGCGCTCCAGACAGATTTTCGCCTATGCCGTGGTTCCCCAGATTCTGCCCGAGTTCGTGTCACTTTGTCTGTTCCGCTGGGAAATGAACTTCCGTTCCTCGACCGTTCTCGGTATCGTGGGCGCTGGAGGGCTGGGATTCGAACTGATTACCAGCATGCGACTGTTCCGTTATCAGGAAATGACCACGATCATTCTGCTGATTCTGGCTTTTGTGGCGCTGGTTGATTTTTTGGCCAGCCGGATACGCAAACGCATCATTTGAATGATGCCGACGCCGGGCACGCCCGGCAACTGAGGAGAGGACTGAATGCAGGCACCCAAGATAGCCCTGAGTTCCCGGTACAGCCGTTCAGCTGACGAACTGCTTGCGTTCGTCAGGGAACACGATCTGGACGGGATCGAATACACCATATGGGCGGAGGATGTCGCCGCTCTGGAGGAAGAAAAGCCGACCATGCGCGTTTTGGCGGCTTCGGGGGTGGAAATCCGCTACCATTTGCAGTTCCGCAAGGTGGAACTGGCGCACCGTGATCGCGACTTTGCCGCGGCATCGGCGGTCTATCTGAAGGAATGTCTCGACTTTCTGCATGAAATCGGTGGCAAGTCGATTATCATGCACCTGTGTCTCGGGTATCGTCGGGAACCGGAAATGATGCATCTTGCCCATGCCGTGGAGTTTTTGGCCGACGTGACCGCCCATGCCCGTGGTCTGGGGATGGAAATCTGTCTGGAAAATCTGACCTTCGGCCTCGTCAATACGCCTGAGGCGTTCCGGCATATCCTTGAGCAAACGGGGGCCTCGGCCACCATCGACATCGGGCATGCCGCAGCTTCGCCCTGCGTCCTCAACGGGGAAATTTCCGCTCCCGAGTATATCCGGGCCGTGGGACCCTGGCTGCGCAGCGCCCATATTTACGATATCGAGCTGCCTGATCCCGTCTCCGGCAAGTTTCTGCATCATGCCCCCAGGGATCGGGCCTGCTTCGAGGATCGGATTCGGACTCTGGCGGATACGGATTGCGACTGGTGGCTTATCGAGCTGGGCGATCCCGAGGAAATCCTGCGCACGGCACGCTTCCTGCGGGAGATTCTGGCGGAGGCGGCGCAGAACCGGACAGGCGTCTGAACTCTTCCGGGAAACAGTCTCGCCTGAGATGAAAACGGCCGGTCTGCTCTTCGAGAGCAGGCCGGTCGTTCGTCGCAATGTCGATCGCCGTGCCGTCAGGCGATGGCGTTTTTGGGATCCGATTTTTTGAAAGGCACAAAGTTGACCATATCAATGAAGAGCTGCTCAAGATACGCGAGCGGATTTTCTCTATGGAAATTTTTGACGCCGAGAGCCCCGTAAGAGAAATTGGCATAAAACTCCTTGGCGCCTGCGGTGCTGTAGCCGATTTCAATATAGCAGTCCTGCCGGGATGTGGGCCTGATGGCTATGGGCACATAAATATGCTGTTGCCTGTCCTGCGTATACAGGCATACGGCCGCGAGAACCTTCCTGTCGTGGACATGGAGAGGCTCGTTCTGGTCGGTCAGGGGAACGCCTTTCTCGTCAATTTTGAGGAAGCCCACCAGATCCTTGCCCACCGGGGCCCCGATGGCGAATTCAAAAAGTTCCACAAAGGTCAGTAACTGCACATAAGCTGCCGTGCGGTAGTCTTCTTCAGTTTCTTGGCAAAGTGAAATTTTAGAACAAATATCTTTATAGGACGACATGACGCGCTCCTTGACTCCATCAACAAGACAAAAAAACAGCCCGTTATGGATGAAAAAAGAATTTGAGAAGGCATCCGGATGCAAAGGCATTTTTGTATAATTAATCACAATTCGTCAACCCCCCTCCTGCCTCATACCGCAATGGGCGCTTTCATCATCTTCGTTCTTTTGTTTTTTGTGATGGAATCGACACGGATGCGCCATATGATTCGTCTAGGTTTCTCCCATCGCCGAAGTGCGTACAAGGAGAAACATCATGAGACATACGATTGCTCGTCGTGACGTTCTGAAAATGGGTATCGCCGCCGCAGGCGCTGGCGTTCTGCATACGGCTTCCGCCGCGCTGGCCGGGGACGATACGATTCCTCTGCTCAGGGCCGGCATCATCACCGACATGCACCATACTACCAAGGCGGACAGCGACACGCGCAAGTATTCCGCCGCGCTGAAAAAGATGCGTTTTTTTGCGGATGCGATGAAAACCGCGAAACCCGCTTTCGTCATCGAACTCGGCGATTTTGTGGATACGCTCTCCAGGGGGACGGACCCGGTGAAGAATCTCAGGGAAATCGAATCACTGTTCGTTTCGATTTCCTGTCCTCATTATCATGTGCTGGGAAATCACGATTTCGACAATCTCAGGCGCGAGGTCTTCCTGAGCAACATCGACAATACGGGGATCCCCCAGGGACAGACGTGGTATTCATGGGATGCGAACGGCATTCATTTTATCGTGCTGGATGCTGACTATACGCCCAAGGGTTTCCGCCCCTACGACATGAATACGCCCGAGGATACGTTCTGGACCTGGACGGATACGATCGTTCCTCCTCAGGAACTGAAATGGCTGGAGCAGGACCTGCGCAAGAGTTCCGGTCCCGTGATCGTATTCTCGCACCAGACTCTGGATCGCGTGGACGAACAGGATCACAACATCAAGAACGCTTCCGCCGTCCGCGCGTTGCTGGAAGAGAGCGGTCGCGTGCTGGCCGTCATTTCGGGACACGACCATCAGGGAGGCTATTCCAATATCAGGGGTATCCATTATGTCGTGCTGAACGGGAACGTGGGCGTCAATGATTCCCGTCCCTGGAGCGCTACCAGCCGGGCCGACGGGCTTGACCCGCAGCAGGACAATCAGTTCTCCATTCTGGACATCAGCCGTATCGGCGACAGTCGCTACCGTATCGGAATAGAGGGAAACGGAAGACAGCCGACCTACATGCTGGAACGTACCCTCTGATTCCTTTCGCTCAGGGCTTGCCTATTTCAGGCAGGAACGGGGCTTTCCCTTCAAGATCCGGAAGCGGTTTCGCGCCGTTTCCGGATTCTTGTTCAGAGAGTCGTCCGGACGAGGCCGACCGCGCTCCTGATCTCCATGACCTGCCGTCGAGAATCGTGAACAGAGGAGGGGGGGGCATCCTTCTTTTTGCCGTTTTCTCTTGCGGAAATCGGCATCAAGGGCGTCTTCGTTGTCTGGAGGCGGCTGAGAAAGTCGCCTTTCCTGTTTTGGCAGCGGGGTCCGTATAGCCTTCGCATGCGCCGCCGGCCAGTGCCCAGAGATAGAGGCTGGCAATCGTCGCGTATGGAGAATAGCGTTTCCTGTATCTGGCAAAAAGTGCCGGAGTGATTTTCCTGTGTCGATAAAGCATCCTCAAACCGCGCTGGATGGCCAGATCGTCCGGACTCAGAATGTCCTTGCGCTGCATGGAGAAGGTCATCAACATTTCCGCCGTCCAGACTCCCACGCCTCGTATTGCGCTCAGCCGCTTGCGGACCTCGTCGTCGTCCAGTTCGTGCATCTGAGTCAGATCAAGTTCTCCCGCAAGGACGCTTGAGGCAATTTCCTTGATGTATACGGCCTTCCGCGCGGAAATGCCGCATGTCCGCAGGGTCTCGACGGGAATGGACGCGATGTGTTCCGGCGTCAGCGGGGAGAACATGTCCTGTATGCGTTCCCATACTGTACTTTGGGCCTTCATTGAAATCTGCTGGCCGATGATGGCATGGATGAGCGCCATGAACAGATCGGGGATGATTTCCCGGCGCAGAGGGCCTAGTTTGTCGATCACTGCGGCCAGGGCCTGGTCTTTTGCCTTGAGGCAGGCAAGTTCTGTTTCTCCATACTCAAAGTAACATTTGGCGCGCATGATTCCTCCTTTTTCGGACGGATTGCTGCTGATCGCGCTGCCGAATTTTTTGGCCGGTTCTGGATTGCCTGTCGTGATTGTCGTGTCGTTTGGGGGCTTGCCCGGGGCTGAAGAGGATCTGCTTTTCGTTGGACTCGGGAGGCATGGATTCGGAACAGCGGCCATGGGAAGGCTGTTACGCATACTCGAAGAAAAGGGCAAGGAATGTCCTGAAGAGGAACGGGAGAATACTGGCTGGGGGAAGGGCGGCTTTCTCACGGATTTCATATGAGCGACAAGAGAAAGGATAAGGAAGGAGTGCTCCATGATGGCCTTTTTATAGAGAATATTCAGCATATGGGCATGTGGGGCGGGGACTGGCCACAGTTTCGGCGGATTCAAAAAGAATGTGCAGCGGGAAAAATAAGGAATGTCCTGAATTGCGCTGACGGAAAACGGAGAGAAATGGCCGCAGGCGTCCGCAGCATGAGGGACCGCTTCAGGATACAGTAAGGCGGTACGGGAAGCCGTAAGGAAAAGCTCGAAAAAATGCATCCTGTTTTCCGAACCTCATTGCACAGCAAGGAAATCAGGAATATTCAAATGAATGGCTATTCACTTCGATCTGGAATAAAATAAAAAATTGTCCTTGTATGCCGGGATGATCCTGAGTTCTGCCTAAGATTGCATATGCCGGATTATTTTGCTTGCTTGATCCCTGTTAGAATTTACTGTACATATATTATATGTGCAGTACTAACAAATATTCAGATATGCCTTTTTCCGAAGCGATTTTGGATTCCATGCCAGGCGGAGTGATGACTATCTCTCTGCCCACGTTTCGTGTCGTGTCTTATAATGCAAAGCTTCGTCTTTTACTGGGGTATTCTCGGGATGAGTCTCCTTCTGAATCTGGTCTGCTGAGCTGTTCCGACGATATCGGGACCATGCGGACCATCATCGCGCAGGCTGCGGAGAAGGGGCAGTCCAGGGGACGCTGCAGGATGCTGAAGCGGGATGGCACGAGCGTATCCGGGGCGGTGCATTGCGTGAAAATGGCTGTTACCGGCGAAGAGAATCATGTCCTGTGCCAGTTTTTTGAGGATGAAGCCGAGTTCGTTTTTGGTGGACCGGACCAGCAGATCGACATACGGGCGCTGGTGGATTCCATGCCCGTCGGCATGGCGCGGATGCGCATCGGCGACGACGGCGTACGGGTGGAATACGCCAACACATTGTTTTATCGCCAGATGGGTTATGCTCCTGACGTCTTTGCGGCGGAACCTGTAACCGGGCGTTATGATGTGCTCATTCATGTGGAGGACAGAAATCGTGTCGTTCAGAAGATCAGGGAATTGCTGAGTTCGGGGAAGAGGCCGTTTCCCGTGCTGGAATTTCGCATCATTTCCGGCACCGATGGCATTCGCTGGGTCCATGCCGGACTCGTACCTGTGTGTGGAATGGACGACTTCGTTCTGTGCCTTCTCCGCGACAGTACGGACGAGCGGCGGACCAAGCTGCAGACCATGCTGAACGAGCGCCGGTACCGCTTTCTCTTTGAGCAGACTCAGGAGATTGTTTTCGACTGGGATGTGCAAAAACATCTTATCCACCATTCTCCGGTCATCAGCAGCAAGCTGGGGTATCCCGTGCCGCATGATTTTTCCGTGGAGATGCTGTTTGAGACGGATATCATTCATGCAGACGACAAGCCCGTTATCCGCGAGATGGTGGATGAACTGACGAGCGGGCGCAGATCAAATCTGGAAAGGGAGTACAGGATCCGCAAGGCGGATGGTTCCTATTTCTGGTGCCGCAACAACATGTCGGTCATTCTTGATGAAAATCGGAATCCTGTCTGGGCCGTGGGTATCCTTTCGGATATCGACGCCTACAAGAAGGCGCTTCTGCGGGAAAGCGAATGGAAGGATCCGTTGACCGGGCTTGCCAACAGGTCGGGATTTCTGGAGCAGTCCGGGGAGAGGCTGGAAGTGGATGCCAGCAGCCGGCACATGATTCTCATGCTCGACGTGGATGGCTTCGAAGAGGTCAACAGGTCGCAGGGGAATGATGCCGGAGACAATATTCTGAAGAATATCGCTGTATTGATGCATAGTCAGTTCCGCCAGAGCGACCTGATGGGACGTGTGGACAGGGACGCCTTCTGCGTGTTCATGAGCGGGGTTCCGTCCAAGGACATCATCTGGCGCAAGGCGGAACAGCTGCTTGACGCCTGCCGAACGTTGCGTGCGGGCGATATGCCCGTGACGGTCAGCATCGGCATCGCCCTGTATCCCGACCACGGGCATAACGCACAGGAACTGTACCGGCGCGCAGAAAGGGCGCTCTGGAGATCAAAACGCAACGGGAAGGATTGCTTCTCCCTGTACTCCTCTTCTGATTGAGGATGGCTTTCGTCTTCCGGACAACCTCCCTCATTTCGAACGGTTCAAAATGGGGGAGGTTGCGTTCCGGGTGGAACGAAATCGGTTTTCTTTCCTCCGTCTGTCGCCGGCGGGGCAGATGGAGAAGGGCATTCGACGGTGCGAGATGCGCGGGATATTCAGAACTTCAGGAATATTGCCTGCTTGGGGTTGACCACGGTTCAGGTTGTTGTCCGCACGACTGACAGACCGGGAGGTCCGGAGATGCAGGACAGGGCGTCGGGTTTTCAGGCATCCGGCGTGATGCCCGCCATCATCAGACCGATATTGTTCAGCTTGTCTTCATCTGTACGGGGGAACACGTCCATGAAGCGCCCCCGATACATGACCGTGATAACGTCGGCCAGCGTAAAGGCTTCATTAAGGTCGCCCGTTACCAGCAGGATGCCCGCATGGGTTCTGGCTTCCAGCAGGCGCCGCCAGACTTCTTCGGTGGCGGCGATATCAAGACCCTGAGTTGGGTTTTCCGCAATGATGATGCGGGGTGAGCGGAAAAATTCGCGCCCGATGACCAGTTTCTGAAGATTGCCGCCGGACAGGGCACCACCGGGAGCGTTGGGATTTCCGGGCTGGACGCCGAATTCCCGGATAATGTCCCGGGTGCTCTTTTCAGCCGAGATACGGTCGAGAAAGGGGCCTCGAGTGAAGCAGTGCCGGTTGGTGAGCAGGAAATTGTCCACCAGATCCAGCGATGGGCAGGTGGCCAGTCCCTGTCTGTCTTCGGGAATATAGGCCATGCCTTCCGGGGCGGGTGGGCCGGAAAAGAAGGTGTCCCATGATTGGCCGAGAAACGTCGCCGATCCTCTGGTCGGTCTGCGCAGACCGACCAGAATTTCCACCAGTTCCCGCTGGCCGTTGCCGGCTACGCCCGCAACGGCCACGATGCCGCCGCGGTTCAGGGTCAGATTGAGATCCTGAATGGCTTCGCCGCCAAGATTATCCAGACGAAGCACACATTCATGCTGTTCCTGCGGCGCGGCCTGCACGGTTTGCAGCATTTCCCGACCGACCATGCGGGAAGCCAGTTCCCGTTCTCCGGGTACGTCCTCGCGCAGAAAGCTGTCCACGATTTTCCCTCTGCGCAGGATGTCGATTTCATTGGCAAGATTCAGGACTTCCTGCATCTTGTGGCTGATGAAGACGATGGCTTTGCCGTTTTCGGCCATGCGGCGGAGAGACAGAAACAGCCTGTCTGTTTCTGGAGGGGTAAGCACGGCGGTGGGTTCATCGAGAATGAGGACCCTGCTGTCCCGAAAGAGCAGTTTCAGAATTTCCACGCGTTGCCGCTCTCCCATGGACAGTTCGTCGATACGGGCCGAAGGATCTATTTCCAGACTGTACCGCTCGGCGAGTTCGGCCACGCGGGCGTTGATCCGCGCGGGGGTCAACCAGCCTCCTCCCTGTCCGAGAAAGACGTTCTCCGCCACGGTCATGGAGTTTACGAGCATGAAGTGCTGATAGACCATGCCGATTCCGGCGGCGAGGGCATCCTTGGGGGAGCGGAAACGAACCGGTTTGCCGTCGACAAGAATCGAGCCGGAATCCTGACGGGACTTGCCCGCGAGGATGGCCATGAGCGTGGACTTGCCGGCGCCATTTTCGCCGAGCAGGGCCTTGATACGTCCGGCGTGGATATCGAGGCTTATGTCCTGATTGGCCTTGACCGGACCGAAGCTCTTGCAGATATGCTCAAGACGCACCAGCGGGGTATCGGCAGTGTTCATGAAGGCGTCCTTTGGTTATCGAAAAGGGGAGGGCGGATCGTTTCCGTCAGTCGCGCGGGGGAATGTTGACTCCCAGTGCGGCGGGGGCGCTGCGGCCCTTGCCTCTGGCCGATGAGTAGAGCAGGACAAGCAGAGTGAGCATGTATGGCAGCATCATCATCAGCGAGGATGGCACGGTTGCGCCGAGCGCCTGCAGCCTGAGCTGAATCGCCATGACTCCGCCGAAGAGATAGGCTCCAAGAATGGCCCGTCCTGGTCGCCAGAAGGCGAAGATAACCAGCGCCACAGCGATCCAGCCGCGTCCGGCAGTAAGATTGAAGGTCCATGTGTGGGTGTAGGCAAGGGAGAGATAGGCTCCGCCCACACCGACAAGAAATCCTCCGGCGAAAATGCCGATCCAGCGGAGCAGCACGGGATTTAGGCCCGCCGCGGCGACTGCCGAGGGATTTTCTCCAGCGGCGCACAGGCCCAGTCCGAACGGCGTGCGGGTAAAAAAGATCCAGAGCAGGGGCGCAACGAACAGGGAAAGAGTGACCAGCGGATCAAGGCTGAAGAAGATCTCGCCAAGAATGGGGATCGAGCCGAGAACAGGGGTGACGGAAGGCTGGAAGCCCGTGGTCACCGTGCCTACGTAGGGAGTCCCCAGATAGTCCGCGAGGCCGACGCCGAAAATGGTGATGGCAAGACCGGATACTACCTGATTTCCCTGAAACAGCAGACAGACTACGCCGTGAATGAGCGAAAGTGCAGCTACGCCGATGCCCGCCCCGAGAGCGGCGAGCCAGGGATTGCCCGTGTGCAGCTGGATGATGAAGGCGAAGAAGGCTCCCATGATCATGAGCCCTTCCACTCCAAGATTGAGAATGCCCGAACGTTCGGTGATGATCTCGCCGAGCGTGGCGTACAGAACGGGCGTCCCCGCCTGCACGGTCGAGACGAGGACAGGAATGATGATTTCCGGCGAGGTCAGAAAGGACAGCATATCGAGATCCATACGGTTCGCTCCCAACGGCCTGCTGCCGGATCAGACTTCGCCCGCGCGGCGCAGCGAATAGGTGTGAAAGAACTGGCCCGCCAGTACGGCCAGCAGAATAAGCCCTTCCATGATGCCGCCGAATGCGGCGGGCACCTGCATGAGCAACTGGAGATTTTCCACGCCGACCCGCAATCCCGCAAGCAGAAAGGCGAACAGGATGATGGAGGAAATCCTCAGGCGGGAGAGCCAGGCGACGACGATGGCCGTATAGCCGTAGCCTGTAGCGATGTTCGGCTGCAGGCGGTTGAAGGTGCCGGAAACTTCCACGCAGCCGGCGATTCCCGCCAGAGCGCCGCTCAGCGCCATGACGAGCACCAGCAGAAAACCGTAGGGCATGCGGGCGTAACGGGCGGCGCGGGGATTTTCGCCTCCGGCCAGCAGCTCGAAGCCCAGTCTGGTCCGGCGCAGAAAGATCGCCAGCGCTGCGGCGACCAGAATGCAGAGGATGATGCCGCCGTGAATACGGCCGATAACGGGGGGAATGATCGCCGCATCGGGGAAAATTTCCGTCATGGGAAAACCGAAGCTGCCCGGAGCTTTCCAGCTTCCGTAGATGAGAAACTGAAGGAAGAGTATCCCGATGTAGTTCATCATCAGGGTGGAAACGATTTCGTTGAGGCCGCATTTCAGGCGCAGAAAGCCGGGAATGAATCCCCAGATGCCTCCGGCCACGGCGGCGGCAAGGATGATGGAGGGCAGCATGACCGGCATGGGGAGCTCGGGAAAGGTGAGTACGACCCATGTCGCTCCCACTGCCCCCAGCGCGAATTGTCCCTCCGCGCCGATGTTCCATATCTGCATGCGGAATGCGATGGCGACGCCCAGCGAGCACAGAAAGATGGGAATCATCTTGAGAAGCGTATCCTCAAGGGAAACCCAGGAACCGAAGCCCCCTTCCATGATTACGCCGAAGGCCTGCAGAGGCGACTTGTCCTGAATGAGCAGCAGCAGGCCGCAGATCGCGAAGGCGAAGAGCAGGCCGCCCAGAAGAATAAGGCCTTCGCCTCCCCGAAGGGGCCTCTGGCGTCGAACGATACGGAAACTCGACATGGCGTCTCCTGTTGGGCTCAGTAACGCAGGAAGCCCCGGCGTGATTTTCTCCCGGAAAACCGGGGCCGTCGGGGCTTGTTTCTGAAAAAGCTTGCCGGCTGCGGGCAAAGGGGCGGCCGCAGAAAACGCAACCGGCCGTGCCGTGGATTTTGCTGAACTCGCCGCCCGCGGAGCGGATCTTGAACCGGCCCGGCGCCACGGTCGCACGTCGTTTCATGCCGGAACGGCTTTCAGACCGCGCCGCATCCTGTCCGGCCTGGAGGATCTCTTTCATCATCGCCGGGGCATTGGCACGGCCCGGATGCCCCGGCGCGGGAAAACGCTACTCAGTGGTGCCGACGACGCCTTCGACGAACCAGTCCATGCTCAGCAGTTCCTTGTCGGTGGGAACCGAACCTTCGGGCACGCGCACGACGCCCTTCTGATCCTTTACGGGACCGGAGAAGACGACGAGCTTGCCGGACTTGATGTCGGCCTTGGCCTTGTCGGTCAGGTCCCGCACGTTCTGGGGAACCATGGGGCCGTAGGGCGCAATGTCCACCACGCCGTCGGCCATGCCGTACCAGTAGGAACCATTTTTCCACGTCCCGGCGCGGACCTGCTCGATGATGTTCTTGTACATGTCATTCCAGACCCAGATGGCGGACGTCATGTGGGCCTCGGGGGCCATTTTGCTCATGTCGGTATTATAGCCGATGGACAGCGCGCCGCGTTCCTGGGCGGCTTCCTGGGGACCGGCGGAGTCCTGATGCTGAGCGATCACGTCCACGCCCACGTCGAGAAGCCCCTTGGCTGCTTCCTTTTCCATGGCGGGGTCATACCATGACTTGGTCCATACCACGCGGACTTCGGCCTGAGGGTTGGCGGCGCGCACACCGAGGGTGAAGGCGTTGATGCCGCGGATGACTTCGGGAATGGGGAAGGCGGCCACATAGCCGATGGAATTTTTCTTGGTCATGGAGCCGGCGACGATACCGGTAAGATAGCGGGCCTGATAGATCCGACCGAAATAGTTGCTCATGTTGGGTGCGGACTTGTAGCCGGAACAGTGCATGAAAGTAATGTTCGGATACTGTTTGGCCACCTTCATCATGGGATCCATATAGCCGAAGCTGGTTCCGAAGATGATGTCGTATCCCTGCCGGGCCATTTTCAGCACGACGCGTTCGGCGTCTGGCCCTTCCGGCACGCTTTCGACATATGAGGTCGTTACGCCGGGGAGGGCCTCAACCGCCTTTCTTCCCTGGTCGTGAGCGTAGGAATAGCCCTCGTCGCCAACCGGGGACACATAGATGAAACCTACCTTCATTTCTTTTTTGGCATCCGCGGCAATGGCGGAGGCGGCGAACAGACCGGCGGTCATAACAGCGACAGCCAGCGACAGAACCAGTTTGCGCATGGTTTTCTCCTCGCAGGAATTTAGGGTCCTCATCCCGGATGGGACGGGCAGGGCCTCCGCATATGACGCCCCGAGCTGGTTTGTCCGGAAACCCGCCGGATGGCGGAACGACGCAGGCGGATTTCCGCCGTACGGTCGCGACGTGGCGTTAGAGTAGCGTATCCTTCCGCGTGATTCAAGTTCCGTTCGTCAAAATCATCTCTTCAAAGCAGCGCGGGCCGGAAACTGGATGAGGGGAGAAATATTGCGGGTTCTACGGGTTTCATGGTATGAACAGACGATTTGACTTGCGTGAAAGATCCGTGACGGGACATTGCCCCTGCCCCCGCCGGGTCCGTATTCCTCAAGGGGCGGAACGGAGAAACCCATGAGCACGATCGCTTCCGTCTGGGCCCGTGAAATCCTTGATTCTCGCGGTAATCCCACTGTCGAGGTCGAAGTTTCCCTCGAATCCGGCCACATCGGCCGTGCAGCCGTGCCTTCCGGGGCGTCCACCGGTACCAGAGAAGCTCTTGAATTGCGTGACGGCGACAAGGCCCGTTACAGCGGGAAAGGCGTGAGCAAGGCCGTGGAGAACGTCAACGGCGAAATAGCCGAGGCCGTGGTCGGTCTTGACGCTCTGCGCCAGGTTGAAGTGGACAACACGCTTATAGACCTTGACGGAACCGACAACAAATCCCGGCTGGGAGCCAACGCCATGCTCGGCGTTTCGCTGGCGACCGCCCGGGCCGCGGCCGAATCCATCGGACTGCCCCTGTATCAGTATCTCGGAGGCGTAAACGCCAAGATGCTGCCCGTGCCCATGATGAACATCATCAACGGCGGGGCGCATGCGCCCAACAATCTGGACATTCAGGAATTCATGATCATGCCTGTGGGGGCGCAGTCCTTCCGCGACGCCGTGCGCATGGGCGCTGAAATTTTTCATACCCTGAAGACCATTCTGGCCGCTGACGGACACATTACAAGCGTTGGAGACGAGGGTGGGTTCGCCCCCAATCTGAACAGCCATGACGAGGCGTTCCGGTATATCCTCAAGGCCATCGAAGAGAGCGGCTATAACCCCGGTTCCGAAGTGATGCTCGCCATCGACGCCGCGGCTTCAGAATTCCACAAGGATGGCAAGTACGTCATCAGCGAGCTGAAGGCTCCGTTGACTTCTTCGGAAATGATCGACTGGCTCGGGGAATTCTCAAGCAAGTATCCGCTGCTTTCCATCGAAGATGGTCTGGCGGAAGACGACTGGGAGGGCTGGCGTCAGATGACCGACCGGCTTGGAAGTTCGCTCCAGCTGGTAGGCGACGATCTGTTCGTGACCAATCCGGATATCCTGAGCGAAGGCATTGAGGCGGGCATCGCCAACTCCATTCTGATCAAGGTAAACCAGATCGGCACGTTGACCGAAACGCTGGACGCCATCAGCATCGCCAAGGAGAATGCCTATACCACGGTGGTTTCACACCGTTCCGGAGAAACAGAGGACAGCTTCATCGCCGATCTTGCCGTGGGCGTCAATGCCGGACAGATCAAGACCGGTTCCCTGAGCCGCAGCGACAGGCTGGCCAAGTACAACCAGCTTCTGCGTATCGAAGAAGAGCTGGACGATGCGGCCATCTACTATGGCCCCTACCTGTATCCCGGCGATGATTTCGAAGGCTAGATTTTTTAATGCATTGAACGAAAAAGGGGCTTTGGCCCCTTTTTTTCGCTCCGCGCCTTCTCTTTCGGGGGCGAATGCCTGTGCCTTTCGCCTGATTGCCGAGGCGTGGGGAAAAGGCGTCGTGCGTTTTGGGGGCTTCGTCATGGCGGGTGACTGGCGATCTTGCGTACTCTGGTGAACGTCTGTTTTTTTAGGCTGGCTGGCGCGTATCGGGACAGGTGGGAACGTTCCCTTCAGGATTCTCCTGAATTTTCATGGACAAGACGGCAATCAGCAGCCATGACGGAATTGTTTCCGTTCTTCCTTCCGGTGTTCCGGCGGTTGCCGGTCCGTACAGTCGGGAGTGTCGGGTGAAGGATTCCGGACGAAAAAGGCGTCGAACCCGACGCCTTTTTCGTATCTGTTGCAAATAGCTCAGACAGCCTATCTGCTGGCGAGTGGGCCTCGAGGCAGAAAACGCCATGTATCGCGCGTTTCCATGGACGCATCGATAATGAACGGCAGGTCGTTGTAATACAGCGCGCCTATCGGAACGTCGTATTGTTCCTGCGCTTCCGCAAACTCCTGATGCAGAGGACTCAGACTCACCCACATGGGCGTGATGACCCAGAGCAGCAGCCAGATAAAGCCCATGCAGAGCAGCAGTTTCACAAATCCGGGAAGAGAACGTTTTGTGGACATGAATCGTTTCCTTGGGTTCCGAATGAGAAGATGCGGATTGCGTCTTGCAGGGGAGGCGCGGAAGGCCCCCGTCGCCGGGATGCATCCGGACCCGTTCGGAACAGGTCCGGATGCCGTCGGGTTTAGATCTGAGCGGTGATCTGGGGGAACACCTTGTAGAACATGATCCAGGCCATCAACAGGGTGAGCGCGAGGTTGAAGCTCTGACCGCACACGTACAGGATGACGGGCTTGCCGCCCTTGAAGTAGGGGGCGAGTTCACGGAAGTTGGTGCTGAGGCCGATAGAGGTGAAGGCAAGCACGAAGAACCAGGTGCGGATGCCCTTTTCCAGACCGTTGATCACGCCCTTGTTGATGAGGGCGGAACCTAGGTCGGGACCGAGGCTGGAGCTGTACATGGAGAAAATGATGGAGGCCAGCAGGAATCCGATGACGAACATGGGGAAACGGTGCCAGATTTCCATCAGGCTGGTTTCGCGACCGGCGGTCTTTTCCACGCTGGTGCACCAGTAGACGGCGATGCCGAAGGCAGTGACGCCGATGAGCACGTTCTGGATCATCTTGATGGTCGCGGCGACGTACATGGCTTTTTGACCGAGCAGCGCGCCGGCGGCGGCCACAGCGCCGGTGGAGTCGACCGTGCCGCCGATCCAGGCTCCGCCGAGGACTTCAGGCATGCCGATGGCTTTGATCAGGGCGGGCATGGCCACCATCATGATGGCTGTGAAGGTCATGGACAGGCCGAGGGCGAGGGTCAGTTCTTCCTTCTTTGCGCGGCAGGCCGCGGCTGCGGCGATGGCGGCCGAGGTGCCGCACACGGACATGTCGGAAGAAATAGTGATGTTCAGGGTCTTGGAGGGCATCTTCAGGATCTTTTGACCGAAGATGAAGGTGGTGATCAGCACGATGGGTGTCACGACCCAGGCGACGAAGATGCCGGGGGTGCCGATGGCCACGATTTTGTCGAAGAGAATTTCGGCTCCGAGCAGCACGAGACCCGTCTTGATGAAGTATTCTGTCTGCAGGGCGGGCATCATCCATTTCGGCGTTCCGACGGTGTTGGCGATGATCATGCCGGCGATGATGGCCCAGGGTTCGACGCCGACGCCGTAATAGGCCATGGTTTTCTGGTTGCCGAGCAGCATGGCGATGACGGCGACGATGAACAGGCCGAGGAAACCGACTGCGAACTTGGGCAGATTCCAGCCCATCACCGCGGCGCCGATACCGAAGAAGACGACGAAGGCCACAAAGCACATCGGCAGCGAAGTGAACAGGTTCTTGGGCTTGACCGTGGTGTTGACCTTGGAATAGTCCGCCTTGGCCTTGGTCCACGCGGCGATGCTGCTTTCAGCGGCGGCGTTCAGAGATTCATCCTTGAACCCGGCGTCCGCAGCCAGCTTTTCAGCTTCCTGAGCGGCGGCGAAGCTTGCGTCGAGCTTGGCCTTGGCCGCTTCGATCTTGGGCTTGGCCGCGGCGTTCTTGGCATCGGCCTCTTCCTTGCTGATGTAAAAGGCCCCGATGGGATCGTTGGTCCATTTGGCTGGCGTGGCGATCAGATCCTTGATGGCCTTGGCCGCAGGAAGGTTCGTCCCCGCAATTTTCTTTTTGGTGTCCTGGGCCTGAATATAGGCTATTGTCTTGAAGGGAGCCTTTTCGGCTTCCGCCTTCATGATCGCGTTCGAAGTGTCGATGGTTTCCTTGTAGCTTGCGGGCGCGCCGTTGATGAAGATCATGATGGCGGCAATGAGCAGGGCGAAGCCCAGCCAGATGGCCCAGTAGTCCTCTTTTTTCCACAGGTCAGAGAGTTTGGATTCCGCCCTGTCGATGACAATGTCGTTTTGTTCAGCCATACAGCCTCCTCCTGGCGATTTCGGTCAATCCTCATCGCCATCTGTTTGGTCAAAAAAGCATGATGCCTCTGCCAGATTCTCGACATTCCCCATCAGTGTCGAGCCTGTTACCCTAAGTAGATAGCATAACAATGTTTTGTGTCAATATATTTTCAAATACTTTTGCACTGTTAAGAAAAAATTGTTTTTTATGATAGTAAAAGGGTAATCTTTCTACATGGTAAGCACCATATGTCACAAACAGGGAGAAACACAGCAGGTTCCGGAGAGCAGACCGTAATGTATTGTGATCGTCGACATCGTCTATGTTGGTCCGATATTATCGGATTTTTAAATCTGTAAATCAGCGGAGAACTGAACTCGATGGGAGGAGAGAAGGAATCCTGCCGGACGCTGTGGAACTGGGGATACGCTTCACAAGCCGTGAGGCCGGGGGCATGTCGTCATGGATGCTGATGGGCACTTCAGGGTTTCCCTGCCGCCTGTTCCAGGAGCTGGGCGGAAACGATAAAAAGAGAGAGCGTCCCTCGGGGCGCTCTCTGAAGTGTGCCCGCTCTGTTCGGCTCGATGCCGCGGCGGCATGTTTCCGTCAGACTTCAGGCATGCAGCCTTTGCAGCAGCCAGGCCATATTCGTGCCCAGATTGGTCATGGTATCCAGAGCTTCCTGATCCTGATCCACATCGCCGGGGGCCATGCCATAGCCCATGTTCCAGTAGCTGGACATGGGAACGATCATCTGCTTGATGCCGAAAAAGCTCATCAGGGCGTTATAGGTCTGCATGGCTCCTCCGCGTCTGGCAACGACCACGGGGGCTCCGACCTTGCGGTAGAGCCGATTGCGCAGACTCAGTCCGCCACGATCAATGAGCGCCTTCATTTCAGTCGTCAGGTTGGCGAAGTAGGTCGGAGAGGCGAGAATGATTCCGTCGGCCTGCACCATCTTGTCGATCCAGCCGTTGACCGGATCATCGTCGAAAATACATCGGGGCATGTCGCGTTCCCAGCACTTGAAGCAACTGCGACACCCTCGCACCTTGTTGCCGCCGATGAGGACTTCCTCAGTGGAAATGCCTGCTTCTTCCAGCGGCTTGAAGAGCTGCCGGATCATGCGGGATGTGTTGCCGTGAGGGCGGGGGCTTCCGTTGAAGGCAATGACGTGCACGGTATTCTCCTTATGAAAGTCTGTTTATGACCATACGTTATAGCGAATTTTGTTTTCGTCGTAGCGCTCTTTGGCGGTGAAGGGTTCTGCGGGATGCCCAATGACGGCAAGGCCGAGAGGGCTGATTTCCGCAGGCAGGTTGAAAAGTTTGCGGGCCCCCTCTTCCCGTTCGGGCCGGCTGTGAATGCCGCACCAGCAGGAACCCAGCCCAAGTGCACGCGCTGCAAGAAGAATATTCTGCATTACGGCGGAGCAATCCTGCACCCAATATCCTCCGTATTGTTCCGAAGTCGTATCGCCGCAGACCAGAATGGCCAGCGGGGCCTGCCGGATCATGTTCGCGGCACGATGAACGGAGGGGACGGCGTCCAGTACGGCGCGGTCCGTCAGCACGATGAAGCGCCAGGGCTGAACGCCCGCAGCGGTGGGAGCGCTCATGGCCGCTTCCAGCAAAGTCCTGACGTCCTCGGGAGAGACAGGGGCGTCGGTGAACTTGCGAATGCTGCGCCGGGTAAAGATGGCTTCCAATGCATCCATATGGGCATGCTCCTGTTATGGCGTTGTCTGATGTCCTGCTATAGCAAGCTGCCCGGATTTTTTCCAGATGCGGCACTTCCGGGCAAGGCGGAGACTTAGGTCTTTTCTTTGGAAGAACCGTGGTTTCTTCGCCGTGGGGAAATCTGATTGAAAAGAGCGCGTTTCAACGCGGGAGAACCGGATTTTTTCGGCGTTTTTCCAGGAAAATTTTTTTGGGGATGCCGGGACTGCCTTTTCCGCTCTTGTCACCTGAATCTCATGGGTGTATCATAATCGATCACGACGTTGAAGCCTGCTTGACGTCCAAACACGTTTTGAGGTTTTTATGTACGCCGGACCCGGTCCGGTTTTTTCATGTTGAGAGTTCAGAAGGAGTTTGTATGGCTGGTTTGCCCGGTCCGGGAGATCGCATCGAAGCTCGTTGCACCCGTTGCAATGATGTTACCGGTCACGTCATTGTGGCGTTGGTGGGAGGCGAAATAGTCAAAGTTGAATGCTGTGCCTGCGGAAGCGTCCACAAATACTATCCGCCCAGTGTGGCGAAGCAGCCCAAGGCAAAGAGTACGGTCTGCCGGGTGAAGCCGGGCGAAGATCGCAAGGGCGTGGTCAATGCCGTCAAACCTGCCGTTTCCACTCCTTCCGCTCCTCGCGGAACTGCCGCCAAGGCCCAGAAAGCCGCTCTTGAAATCGAACAGACCTGGCAGCGTTCCATGAATCAGACGCTGGCTGAAGCCCGTCCCTATTCCATGCACGAAAGTTTTGCCGTCGGCGATGTGATCGACCATCCCAAGTTTGGAAACGGCGTTGTGCAGGAATTGCTGCCGCCTGACAAGATGCAGATTCTGTTCCGCGACGGAGCCCGCCTGTTGCGCTGCTCGTGCTGAGAAAAGTCTCTGCGGAGGTTTTGGGAGAGGAGTGAAAAAGAGCGGAGAGAGGAACGGCAAGTTGTCCCCGGAAGACCGGCGGAAATAATTTTTTTTGAAAGCGCAAAAAAAGCTTGCCAGCACATCCTGTTTCGCTTATACATCTCTTCGCGCCGAGGTGGTGGAATTGGTAGACACGCTATCTTGAGGTGGTAGTGGGGATTCCTGTGCGGGTTCGAGTCCCGCCCTCGGCACCATATTTGAAGCCGTTACAGCAATATGCCGTAACGGCCTTTTTGTATTTTGACATGCCCGGCCAGCTTTTCGTGCAATGTGGGGGGGCGGAATCAGACCTGTCGGGTGGGCTTGTCGCATCTTCGGCTGTACATTCTCAGCTCTTCAGCCTCTCCATCCGCCTGAACCATGCAGACGAATTCCCAGCCATGCCGTTCATACATGCCGTTCATAGAACGACACATGATCCGTGACGAGGTAGAGCGTGCGCACGCCTTGCCGCGAAAATTCTTCGCAGATAAAATGAAGCAACATGCCTGCGATGCCCTGATTGCGAAACGCTTCTTCCACATACAGAGCGCAGATGTTGGGAGTCAGATCCTTTCGGTTATGGAAGTCATTTTCGATGACCCCGGCGCCGGCTATGATCCTGTCCCTGAAAGTCACGATGTACCACTGCGGGACCGGGGAGAGCTTGCGCAGGCTTTCCGTCATGCTTGCCGCGTAGCTTTCCTGTGGAACACCCCACTTCTGGTGGAACCATGCGGCAGCCTGCTCAAGAACGCTTTCGTGGTCGCAAAGCCGCAAGACGGCATGCGGGGCATTCAGGCACGTTCCCAAGGCAATCCTCCTTGTCAATGCGGAACTCCTGTCGTTCCTCCCATCCGCATGACAGCATGACATTCCGTTTTGCTCGCACAGCCGGTGCGGCATTTTCACATGCATCAAGGTATCCGATTGTTGTATCAATGAAATTCCGGGTGAAACGGCAGCCGCTCGCGTCATGACATTGCGCTTCGGGCACAGAGGTTCCTGCACGGATCGGAAAGCGACCAGAGGAACACCGGGATGTGGCGTGAGGCTTCCTGCAGGGAGGTGCGAAAGGAGTCCGGGCTTCATACGACCTGTTCGGGAAACGCAGAGGGCTTTTTGGGCCTGCGAAGGGCAAGCCATGATGGCTGAACGGCCTGAGAAAACGGAATCTCTTCCGGCGACGTTTTTTCCTGACCGGCATGAATTCGTTCCTTCGCGTACGGCGGCGGAAGGCGGTGCGTTCCGGGAGGAAAGACGGCAGGGTACGTGCAAAGAATCAGGAACCGTGTTTCATAATCGAAAGCAGCCCGTCCAGAATGCTCCAGGGATTCGGCGGACATCCCGGAATAAAAACATCGACCGGGATCAATTCGGAAAGTCCCTTGTGGCACTCCCGGCTGTCCCGGAACAGACCTCCCGAGATGGCGCAGGAACCCACGGCCACGACAATGCGGGGTTCGGGGACTGCTTCATACGTATCGAGAAGAGCCTGCCGCATGTTTTCGGTAACGGGGCCAGTGACCACGAGGCCGTCCGCATGGCGCGGCGAGGCCACGAAGTCGATGCCGAAGCGGCCGAGATCGTACACGAGCGTACCGAGCACGTTGGTATCAGCCTCGCAGGCGTTGCAGCCTCCCGCGCTGACTTCGCGCAGCTTCAGCGACCGGGAGAACAGGGACAGGTCCCGTTGCGGGGAAGAGGCGGGCTTTTCAGGACCTGTAACGAGCAGACCTTCCCTGGAGAAGGACGCCACGTGATGATCACCCGTAAAGGTTATCTTGCCCTGGGAACAAGCGCGACGGCATGCTCCACAGAACAGGCAGCGTCCCATATCCAGCGTCGGTCCCCCGGGATGGAGGGCGATCGCTCCGGTGGGACAGGCTTCCGCGCAGGCACGGCACTCGCCGCAGGGAGAAGGCTGGATCGCAGGGCGGCCCGGATAGCGGGCTGAAAGTGTCGGCTGAACTCGGGGGTAATCCAGCGTACGGTATTGCTGATGCGCGCGTTCTTTAAAAATATGCAGCATGGCTCTTCCGTGCAGGCCGTTGACGGCCTTGGTTCCTCATGGTGATTGACTTCCGCACAATGCCCGACCGGCAGCGGTCGCATCGCGGGCGGCTTGCCGCCGCATGGCGTTACATACTGCCGGAGGCGCTTACGCGACTCCGGGACGGGTTCCTGCTCTACAGATCGTGTCCGCAGTAGGACAGATTGAAGCTCTTGTTGCACAGGGGAAAATCCGAGATTTGTTCCCCGCGCAGGGCTACGGCCAGCCCCATCCAGTTATGAAAGGATGGATCAATGATCTTGTAGGTCCGGAAGGCTCCGTTTTCGTCGGTAATGCCTACATGGCAGACTTCTCCGCGCCAGCCTTCAACCAGTCCGACGGCGCACCGGTTGGCCGGAAGCGTCGCTGGAAGTTCCGCCCGACAGCGTTCCTCGGTGGGGGCGAAGGACAGCCGCATCAGAGCCGCTTCAACGGCGGCTGCGGAGTCGTCCACTTCCTTGCTGCGCACCAGCGTGCGTGCGAGCACGTCGCCGGTACGTTCCTCCCTCCGCGTGAGTCCTTCCGTAGAGAGGTCGTCCGTGGGGAATGCGAACCGCGCGTCGCGTCCCAGACCGCAGGCGCGGGCGGCCATGCCCACGAGGCCGAGTTCCACGGCTTCCCGTCTGGAGACTGTTCCTGTGCCGGTGAGACGGGCAAGGACGCTGTGCGAGGCAAGCATGATATCCACCGCGCCGCGCACGTCTCTATGGACTTCATGCAGCCGTCTGATCAGGTCCTGACACAGTTCCGTATCCGCATCCTGCGCCGTTCCGCCGGGACAGACCAGACCTCGTCCGAATCTGTTGCCGCAGAGGGAGGCAGTCATGTTCAGGAAATCTCCTCGGATGCGTCCGTTCCAGGAGGCGGTGGGCAGAAAGCCCGTATCGCCGCCGATGGCCCCCAGGTCACCGGTATGGTTGGCGAGCCGTTCAAGCTCAAGGGCCGCACGGCGGATCAGCCTGCCCCGTTCCGGAACGGTGGCGCCGGTGAGGCGTTCCAGGAGAAGGGAATAGGCCGTCGCATGGGCGATCGTCGAATCGCCTGCAACGCATTCCATGAGTGGGAGCGTCCGCATGGCCGGACCAGTTCTGACCATGCGTTCCACGTCGCGGTGTTGAAAACCGAGCTGGATTTCCAGATGCATGACGTTCTCGCCATAGCACTGAAAGCGGAAATGTCCGGGTTCGATGATTCCGGCGTGCACCGGCCCTACGGCGACCTCATGCACCTCATTGCCCGAAATTCGGTAATACCGGGTTTGCGCGGGGCCGGGCCGGGTCTCCGTCGCGCCGTTCTGCGGCGGACAGAAGCGCACGGGCTTGAGCCACGGATGTCCTTCGGGACGAATGTTCCACTGCTCGAAAAGCTCCCGTTCGAAAAGATGCACTTGCGGACAGCGCGGCGTCATGGAATCGAAAGCGTTCAGGGGAGTCGTCCGCATGGCCGTGAGTCTGTGGGATTCGTCGGCCAGCAGACAGAACAGCCCGACGCCTCGCGCTTCAGGAAGGCCGAACAGGGCCAGAACACGTTGTCCTGCATCGACGCGGGCGACGACGGCATCGGCCAGCCCTTCCGCCGAGAGTACGGGGACATCGGACAGAGCGATTGAATCAAGATAGCTGAATTTCATGTCCTAGCCTCCAATCAGGACCGCGCCGCGTCTGAGAAACGCGGAAAGCCATTCGGGGACATACATGCCGAGGCACAACACCAGCAGCCCCAGAGCCAGAGGCGGAAGCACGCTGAATCCGGATTCGGGAAGGGTTTCCTGCATGTCCCGGGGGCGAGCGCCCTGCACCATGCGCAGCACGGGGATGGACATGCCCACGAAAATAACCGCCAGAGCCCCCAGATAGACGACAGCCACAAGCCAGGAACCGCTCGCAAAGATGCCTTTTAATATAGTAAATTCACTAACGAAAATGCCGAATGGCGGAGAACCGACGATGGCGAGGAAACCCGCCGTCCAGAGAGCTCCAGTGAAGGGCATGGTCCAGCGCATGCCTCGAACGTCATAGCTCGACAGCGTGTGGTACCTGGTCAGGATGTTCCCGGCGAGCAGGAAGAGCATGCTCTTGGTCAGGGAATGGCAGACGGCATGAAGCAGCGCGCCGAAAACGGCTACGCCGCCGATGCCCACCCCGAGCGCCAGAATGCCCATATGTTCGACGCTGGAATAGGCCAGCAGGCGCTTGTAGTGCCCCTGGCCAACAATGAACACGGCCGCCGTGCACATGGAAATCAGCCCGAAAAAGATCAGCAGAGAACTGCTGAAGTCGCCCAGATGGGCAGCGAGGAGAATCTGGTGGCCGCGCAGAATGCCGAGGAAGGCGCAGTTTAGCAGCGCGCCGGAAAGCAGCGCGGAGATGAGCGAGGGGGCCTGGCTGTGCGCATCCGGAAGCCAGTTGTGGAGCGGCGCGAGTCCCATTTTGGTGCCGTAGCCGACCAGAATGAAGATGAACGCGGCCTTGAGCCACGGCGCGTGCGGGCTGTCCGGCGTCAGAGCGGCGGCCTTCGCAATAAACATGCCCACCTGATCGAAGGTGTCGGGAAGTTTCGCCCCGGTCTCATAGAAGGCCACGGAGAGCAGAATATTGCCGAGGAGGGCCAGCGCGATGCCCACGGAGCAGATCATCAGGTATTTCCAGGTGGCTTCCAGCGAGCGCTGGTGTCGGTGGAAGTAGATGAGGGGGGCGCTGGAGAGAGTGGTTATTTCGATGCCGACCCAGAGCGCGCCCAGATGGGGCGTCGTGGTGACAAGGCTCATGGCCGCGAGGAAAAAGCACAGGCAGGCAGTAAAGCGACGTTCGGGAGCATTGGTGAAGGTCTGCCCGTTCTGAATGTCCACCTTCTCGTGCCGCGTGTCCTCGTCCCGCAGATAGCCGATCGCATAGAAGGAGGCGGCGACCGTCAGCAGGCTGGCCAGCACGAGAAAGAGCGTACCCAGAGGGTCGGGGGCCAGCAGGCCGCCCAGCCCCTGGAGGGGAAACGCGTTCGTCGCCCCGTTGACGGCTGCGGCGACAAGCGCGGACAGCACAAGATGGAGCATGGCCGTCAGCATGAGCAGGGCGCGGCGAAGCGCCGTATTGCCGATCAGGAGCATGGCCGCGCCAGCGCCTATGGGAAAAAACAGAAGAATTTCAAGCATGGTTCATCAGTCCCTGAGGCTGCAGAAGCGGCCGACGTCGATGGATTCGAACGTCTTGTTGATATGGTTGATGGCGATGCCCATGACGAACACGGCGACGAAGACGTCGAGCAGAATGGTCAGTTCAAACCACACGGCCCCTTCGGCCATCAGCGGAATGCCGAGCAGAAAGATGCCGTTTTCCGCCACCAGATAGCCGATGACCTGAGACAGGGCCTTGGTTCGCCCGACGACGAGGATGAGTCCGCTGAAAAGCGTCATCAGCGCCGCCGGCAACAGCAGGGAGGGGAAAAGACCGGGCTGGATGGGAAGCTGCGCTTCGAGCCACAGGGAAAAGGCCAGCCCGATCATGCAGGCGACGACGGACAGGCCGCATCCCAGCCGGGCTTCTGCGCGCGGCTCGACGGATACTTTTCTGAGTGTCCGGCGCAGCAGCATGGGGAAGGCAACGCCCTTGATCAGCAGAACCGCAAAGGCCAGAAACAGATGCTCGATGCTGGACCCGTGAGCGCCGGGGAACATCAGCAGCAGGGCGAGCAGAACTCCCTGGACGGTCACCTGGCGGATCAGGGAGGGCAATCGGTCCACGCCCGCCAGAAGCAGATTGTTGAGCATCAGAACAAGCAGAAGCAGCTGAAAGAGTGCGGACATTGTCTACCTCACCTGCGTCAGGATGAGGGCAAAGGCGGCAAGCGCGCCCGCCATGCCCAGAAGTTGGGAAATCCAGGCCATTCTCAGGCGGGCCATGACGGACTCCACGATGCCGACCACGATGGCGGACGCGAAAATGACGGCGAAATAGCCCGCGATCTGAACCCATGGGTTGCCGGAGGGCACCAGAATTCCCGCCAGAAGCGCGGCGAAGAACCAGAGCTTGAGAGCCGCCCCGTACAGGATGAAGGCAAGGTTCGGTCCGGAATGGTCAAGAATCATTGCCTCATGAATCATGGTCAGTTCAAGGTGCGTATTGGGATCGTCAACGGGAATGCGGCAGTTTTCGACAAGCAGCAGAATGAAAAGCACCGCGGGGATCAGCAACAGTTCGGACCGTCCAAGCATCCAGCCCGTGGCGGGAACGCCGCCGAACATGGTCGAGAGGGACAGATCGAGGGAGAGTCCCAAATCCGAAGCCGTACCGAGGACGGCCAGAAAGCAGAGGAAGAGCACGGGTTCCGCGAGCGCGGAAAAGGCCGCTTCACGGCTGGCGCCCATGCCTTCGAAGGGAGAACCCGTGTCGAGTGCGGACAGAATGACGGCAAAGCGCCCCACGCCGAGCAGGTAGGCTGCAAGAACGAAATCGCCCTGCGCGCGCAACGGGGAGACCGCGCCGCCGAGGGGCAGCAGCGCCAGAGCGCATGCAGTCGCGGCCAGAGCGACTGCCGGGCCGATTCTGAAAACCCAGCTCGTGGTGCGGCTCAGGACTTCGCCTTTCCCGAGCAGTTTCGCAATGTCGAAGTACAGTTGAAGAACAGGCTTGCCGTGGCGTCCAGCGACCGTGGCCTTCACCCGGTTGATGATCCCGGACAGGAGCGGAGCGAGCAGCAGAGCCAGAATGAATTGAAGGGCATAAAGCCATGTGGATGCGTTCATGCGTGCAGTCCCCAGACCAGAAGCGCCACCACAGTGGCGAGGATATACAGAATATACAGATGAATTCTGCCGTGCTGGACAATCTTCAAGGCATTGCAGGCCCTTTCCACGGCTTCGAAAAGCGGCGTGAACAGACCTGTACGCAGTCTGTCGGGGGCGGAAATGGCGAATTGTCCATGATCGGGGAAGTAGCTGTCGTCACGTTGTACCTGGACCCGAAGCCCCATGGCGGAGGAAAACAGCTTGGCCGTGGGTTCGGAGAACGAGGCGTCCGTGTACTGAATGCGGGGTGTCCCGAACTGGTAGCCGCAGCTCCATGTCCCGGATTCGCGGACGGAGCGGTTGTGAAGAAGACGTCGGCGCAGGCCGAGGAGCAGCAGGGTCAGCAGAATGCAGGCGATGCCGAGCATGGACGTCGTGGACAGAATGTCCCCGGCGCTGTGAATGCCGTTTTCGGCATCCGCCAGCTGTGCGGTCGGAATATGCGCGACCTTCAGCGCGGCCGCAGCCACATCGGAAAAAAGGACGGGAGCGGCAAGTCCTCCCAGAATGCAGATGAGCGCCGGGACGGTCAGCGGCAGGAGCGCCTTCCAGGAAGGCGAGACTGCGGAAGCGGCGAAGCCGGTGCGCGGTTCTCCAAGAAAGGTCATGCCGTAGGCCTTGGAATAGGTGGCGGCGGCCAGCCCGCTGACAAGAGCGAGTCCGGTCAGCGCCGTAAACAGACCGAGCTGATTTTCCACGCCGGAAAGCGTCGTTCCCTTGACCAGAGAGAGGATCAGCACCAGTTCTCCGGCAAAGCCGTTCAGCGGAGGCAGACAGGCGATGGCGGCGGCTCCGAGCGCGAACAGACAGCCCACGAGCGGAAGTCGTTTCTGCAGGCCGCCGAGCTGATCCATGCGAACCGTGCCCACGGCGTGCAGGATTTCCCCGGCGCAGAGAAACAGCAGCCCCTTGAAGGCCGCATGGTTCAGCATATGGAAAAGCGCTCCCGCGAAGCCGAGAACAGCGATCCAGGCGTTTTCCGATGCGATGCCGATGATGCCGATGCCGACGCCCATGAGCATAAGCCCCATGTTTTCCACGCTGGAGTAGGCGAGCATCCGTTTAAGATGGGTTTGCGCCATGGCTTTCAGGATGCCCATGACGCCTGTGGCAAGCCCCATGAAAAGCAGGAGCCAGCCCCACCAGGCGGAGAAATCTTCTCTGGGACCAAGGAAGTCGAGAACCCGGATGATGCCGTAAAGTCCCGCGTTGATCATGGCCCCGGAAAGCAGGGCCGAAACATGGCTCGGCGCAGCGGGATGGGCCTCGGGAAGCCACACGTGCAGCGGCGCCAGACCTGCCTTGGCTCCGAAGCCGAGCACGGCCAGAATGAAGAGCGCCGGCGTATACGCCCCTGCGGGAAGCATGGAGAGCCGGGCGAAGGAGGTATCGCCTCCCTGTTGCCAGAGCAGCGCGAAAAAGGCGATGAGCAGAACGGCTCCGAGATGCGCGGCGACCAGATAGACCCATGATGCGTCGCGGACCAGGCTGTCTCCGTCATTGAAGTCGATCAGAAAGAACGGCGCGAGCGACATCAGCTCCCAGGCGATGATGAACAGTACCGCATCGCGCGCCGTCATGACCATGGCCATGCCGAGAACAAGCAGCAGATAGAAGAACCAGTGCGCTCCCAGATTGTGCGTACCCGTCTCGGTGTGGCGCAGTGAAATGCCGCCGGCCAGCGCACAGACGGCCCCCAAACCGAAGACGGGAAAAAGAAACAGCCGGGTCAGGGGGTCCAGACCCAGCACGCAGGTTCCGATGGGAAGCCCCCACGGCAGGGTCAGCGTCAGAGACGAACTCCAGCCTCCTGCTGCAGCGGCGTACAGACCTGTCAGACAGCCGAGCACGGCGCCGAACGGACCGATGCAGTTGGCCAGCCGGGTGGTCCGTTCCGTCAGTGGCAAAAGGGCGATGCCTCCCGCTGCGACCGCGAAAATGGCGAGCAGCAGGAGAGCGGCAAGAAGACAATCCATGGTTTCCTCTTCAGAGTTTCGGGCCGAAGCTGCTGTCCGCCCGTGCATTGAGGGGGAAAAGTATTGTGCATAAAGTAAAATTTTGCAACATGACGCATGAGACGGCATCAGGAGCGCAAGGAAACACTTCAGGAAAAATTCTGCTTTTATAATTTATTGATTATAATTATGATATTTGTTTCTGGTGAGAGTATTTGCCTTTGTTGAAACATGTCTTATTGTGAAACCGGCAATTGGACGGCAGGATATGCCGGCGTAGCGGCGGGGGATATCCCGCCTTCGAACCTCAACTCTCGCTACAGGTGACGAATATGTTGAAGACTGGCATGAAGGGCTATTCGGAAGTGGTGGTGACGGAAGAACTGCTGGCCAGCCGGGCCGGGAGCGGCCTTGTGGCCGTATACGCGACTCCGGCAATGATTGCAGGCATCGAAGGTACGGCGGCTGCTTCGGTTGCGGGAGAACTGGCCGAGGGGCAGACGACCGTGGGCGCGCATGTGGACGTATCCCATGTCGCGGCTACCCCTTTGGGCATGAAGGTGCATTTTGAGACAGAACTGATGGAAATCGCTCCCAATGGAAAGATTCTGACCTTTAAGGTCGAAGCTTATGACGAGGCCGGACTCATCGGCAGGGGAACGCATGTCAGAGCCATCGTGAACAAGGAAAGGTTTGAAGAACGGGTCCGGGAAAAGCTGGCCTCGATGTAGCCGCTTTCGGGATGCGCCCCGGAAAGCTGTTTGCCCCGTGCGCTCGACGCCGGGGCTTTTTTGATCTGCGCTGCTCTTGTCTGTTCCGGGAGAACGGCCTTGGGAGAATGGACGTTTTTCACCCTGAGCCTGTCTTCGGGGAAGACGACCAGAAAGGATCGTCCGGCAGAGCGCGGGAAGAGCAGCACGGGAATACCGCGCCACGGATGGCGTCGCGTGCGGAGAATGGTGTTGCCCCTTCCGTTCCTCCGGGAATGCAGCGCATAGCGTTTCGGCGGGGATCACCGGCCAGCATTTCCGTTCCGCGCAATGCTGTATCGTTTCGTAGCCCGGAGTGAACAGGTCAACGGCCTGGTTGCGGACATGCAGAAAGGACAGGATCGCGGTCCGCGATGAGGATGCCTCCCCGTTTTCCGGTCAAGATCATGAGAGAGCGACCGCGGGATTCTTTTCCGTTTTCCGGGCGGAAAACGGCATTCTTCATTCGCAGGACCGCGGATCCGTCCTCCTAGGCCGCACCCGCCGAAGGATGTTCCGACTTGTCGCGCTGTTCTTCGAGCCTTGCCGTCCGCTCCCGCAGTTCGGCATTTTCCCGCCACAGGTGACGATTTTCGAGACTCAGTTCACGACGTTCCTGACGCTCCTGTTCCAGTTCTGCCTTGATCTCCGCAAATTGCCTGTTCACCGTGGAATCGTTCCTGTCCATACAGGCATGGGATTCTGGACCGGAAGGAGCGGAACGGATGGGACCGCGCCCGAAGAGCAGCCATTCCACATTCACGCTGAATATGCTGCATATTCTGTCTAGCAAAGCGAAATTCGGTTCGTTTTTGTTCCTTTCGTAGTTGCTCAGGGTTGTTTGAGGTATTCCCAGTGCTTCGGCAATCGCCGCCTGAGAGGCCTTGCCTCTAAGCGACTTGAGTCGTTCTCCGAACGTTTTCATGGAGTAAAAGTTCCTTGCCCCAACTTTTACCCTGATTTTCACCCGGACGCAGTACGCTATCAGCCGAAAAGCGCATCAGGGAACCGATTTGTGAAACGGTTTTTCTTTAGCATTTTTCGGTTGACAATACGCAAAAAACGGTAGAAAAGGGTTTTGTGGGCGGTTGAGAATTGCTGTGACAAGCCGACTCTACCCAGCCCGCATGATAATATCAACGTCTTGCACGGGGCGAATGGTGCAATGCCATTGGCTTCATTTTTTGCGGTGTTGGTATGTTATGTCATGACTTTCAGAGGATTGTCGCCTTTTTTGCGGTTCCTCTCTGACGTTCCGGACTCGTTCCGACCAAGGAAAAAAGCTGGCAGGCAGGCACGGTGAGCAGTGCCATGTCTGCCGGCTTTTTCTTTCTTTTTGAAAGAACAGATACGAGAAATCGTCGCTCCGTTCCCGGATCTCGAGAGAGTTTCCGGGATGACGGCTGCAGATTGCAACCGATGAAAGAGATGAGTGGGTACCCCTCCCTGGGGCATATAGAGGAATTTGGGGTTTACAATTTCGTAAGGACGGGACGGGGCCCTCGAAGGAAAACCTTTGGCCCGGTTTCGTTTCCAGATCTCTTTCTATATGCATAACTGTCTATAAAAGAAAATAAATTTATGAAATAACATTTTTGAACGACATGCTTGCAAAAATGTTGAAACTGTCCAATAATCACCGCCGATTTCCGCCCGGAGCAAGCGCCGGATACCGTGAGGCGGAATTTCTCGGAATCATTTCGAGCGGGGACAGCAGGTCCTCACAGGAGTACAACAAAATGTCCGGCACTGGATGGAGGAGACAGGTATGCTTTCGTTCTTCAGAAAACGGTCCGGAGTTCTGACGACAGTTGCTCTGGCGCTTTGCTTTGGCGCCACCACCGCCGTTGCCGCTCCCAAGGATGACCCCATCAGGTCTTTTGACCCTCATTATTATCCGTATCCTGCTCAGAGAAATGTGGTTTATGGCTCCAAAGGGATGGTGGCCACGTCCAATCCTCTGGCTGCTCAGGCTGGCCTTGATGTTCTGAAAAAGGGCGGCAATGCTGTAGATGCCGCCATAGCTACAGCTGCGGCGCTGACCGTTGTGGAACCCACCAGCAACGGCATCGGCAGTGACAACTTCGCCATTCTCTGGGTGAACGGCAAGATGTACGGCATCAACGGCAGCGGGCGTTCCCCCAAGGCCATGAACCTGGACGTGTTCAAGGGAGAGAAAGCCATACCCGAACTGGGCTGGAAGGCCGTGACAGTTCCCGGGGCGCCCAAGACCTGGGCCGTCCTTTCCCAGCGGTTCGGCAAGCTTCCTCTTTCCGAGACGCTGGCTCCTGCCGTCAGCTATGCCCGGGACGGCTTCACCGTTCAGCCCATCATCGCCTACAACTGGAAAAAGGACGGAGCAGGCTACCTTGCCGCGCAGGGGCCTGAATTCCAGGGCTGGAAGGACACGTTCTCCAAAGATGGTGTTTTGCCCCATGCCGGGCAGCTGTGGAAGCTCCCTGATCACGCGCGGACCCTTGAACTTATTGGCCAGACTAATGCCGATGCTTTCTACACCGGCGAAATCGCCAGGAAGATCGTGGAGTTTTCCAAGGCTACCGGCGGCTACATCACTGCGGAAGACCTTGCTCAGGTTGATCCTGAATGGGTAGATCCGCTCAGCGTGAACTATCATGGTTATGACGTCTGGGAACTGCCCCCGAACGGTCAGGGCATTGCGGCTCTCATGGCGTTGAATATTCTCGATGGCTATAAGCTGAATCATCGCAGTCCGGAAACCGCCCATATCCAGATTGAAGCCATGAAGCTGGCTTTTGCCGATACGCTGGAATATGTGGCTGATCCCCGGGTCAGCAAGGTGCCCGTCAAGGATATGCTTTCCAGGAAGTACGCATCCGCAAGACGGGCCCTCATCACGGATACGGCCCAGCAGCCCGTCGCCGGCAAGTTCAAGCAGAGCGGCACGGTCTATCTTTGCACTGCCGACGGCGAAGGCAATATGGTGTCCTTCATTCAGAGCAACTATGCTGGCTTCGGTTCCGGCGTGGTCGTTCCCGGCACCGGCGTTTCCCTGAACAACCGCGGCAACTGCTTCTCTCTGGATCCCGAACATCCCAACGCCGTGGCTCCTGGAAAACGCCCCTACAACACGATTATTCCCGGCTTCGTGACCAAGGACGGCAAGCCTGTCGGCCCCTTCGGCGTTATGGGCGGTTTCATGCAGCCGCAGGGCCATGTGCAGGTGCTCATGAACTGCATTGACTTCGGCATGAACCCGCAGCAGGCTCTGGACGCGCCGCGCTGGCAGTGGACCAACGACAAGGATATCATTGTCGAGGGTCACTATCCCGCCGAAGACGTGCGCAAACTCCAGCGAATGGGACATAACATCAAGTACGACATCACGGCCAGATCCTTTGGTCGCGGGGAAATCATCTGGCGCACGGAAGACGGCACACTCGTCGGCGCTACGGAATCCCGCGCCGATGGTTGTGTAGCGGCCTGGTAACATTCAGAAATAATTTCATGCAGAGGCTCGGTCAGCTGGCCGGGCCTTTTTATTGCACCTGCCCTGCCTGGCCAGGAGGGCATGGACTTCCAGTCGAAAGAGACGCCCCATTGACTGGAGGCTGTAAAATTATATTAATTAATATAAATAGTTGAAATGGGTTTCTGCTGAAGGGCTCTGGAGAAGAGGAGCAGGGCCGTCGTATTCATGGGCTTTCGCGAAACGATGGGGAACTGGCGAGGGTTGGGATCAATTTCGTTTCATGGCGGCGTGTTGCCGGACCTGAGTGGAAATTGCGCGGTCAGGACTGACCACGATTGTCTGGCGCCACGCAGCGAATGGGCAACGTTTTGCCTTTCTGTACGGTCACGTCAGGGAGGGGAGAACCCTTTTTATGACAAGCAACCGGTCTGGAGCGGCATTCCCGACTTCCGCTTGTGCTGCATGAGGGCATCCCGCGCGGGGATACGTTAAAAGGCAGGGACAATGCCCTGCCTTTTCTTCATTTGTTCTGCGAATAATCGGAACACAGCGGGGTTCGGTTCAATTGCCGAACCACTTCTGGTTGATCTGCTTTTCGATGCCCTTGTCCTTGACGGCCCTGATTGCGGCGTTCAGTTTTTCGGCCAGCTCGTCGTCCCCCTTGCGCAGGGCGAATCCGTAATATTCGGGATCGCCGGTGATGAGGGAGATATGGAATTTGTCTCGGTATTCCTCTTTCGTATTGGCGTAATACTTGGCTACCGGGTCATCGCACATCACAGCGTCAAGATTGCCCTTGGCAAGATCCTCGAATGCCAGCCCCACTTCGTCGTAGGTTTTGACGATAGCTTTTACCTTGGATTTGGGGATGGTCTGCACGATGGCGGAAGTGCCGATCTGACCGCCGACTTTTTTTCCGGCAAGTTCCTCAAGGCTGGAAATGCTCTTGCCCTGAGGCATGACGACGGCCTGATGCAGTTCATAATAGGGGTCGGTGAACAGCATGGCCTTTTTGCGTTTGTCCGTAATGCTGACGGACGCGGCGATGACGTCGGCCTGACGGGAGGCAAGGGCTGCAAAGATGCCGTCCCAGGCGATGTTCTTGACCTGAACGTCGAAACCGGCCTCCTTGCCCACGGCCTTGATGTAGTCAATGGAGAACCCTACTATTTCCTTGTTCATATCGAGCATTTCATTTGGAGGAAACGTCGGGTCGGAGGCTACTACCAGCGGTTTTTCCGCCGCGAAGGCAAGGGAGGCGCACAGAAGCGCCGAGAGCAGAGATGTGCCGAGAATACGGAGCATGATTCCTCCAGAGGCTTGGGGTGAGCCTTCCATGGCCGGAAGGCGGACATTCTGATGTTTGGTTTGCCTATCATGTTTTGCGCCGGGATGTAACCCGTCGGATGCCCGTATGGTTCCGGGAACATGGCGATCCGGTTGTGGAAGGGATGCCGTTCCGTATCGAAAAGCTGACATGGCAGGCGACGCCATGAAGGATTTTCACACACACTTTCTCTTGCGCACGCCTTGGATCTCCCGGGCGGCATCAGTCACTAATTCGGATTACGGGTGCGGACAGGCGGATTCCCTGCGCCTCGTTTCGCAATGTGCTTTTCTGTCCGGTCTGCTGGGGGAATTCTCTGGCGCCTGCGGAGAGGCTGGGAGATGCGGCACGGCGGGCAGCCGTTGACTGAAAAAGTGAACTGCCCGTGAAAACGCACGGGCAGTTCAGAATGTTCAGTTTCTGGGACGGCCTGAACGGGGGCCGGCCTTCCGGTTCTCAGTCCGCCAGAGCGGCATTCCGTTTTTCGCTCCAGAAATGCAGTGCGGCGACAGCGGCGATAAGCAGCACGAGGGAGCTTCCCAGACTCAGCCAGAGATTCGCCTCCGTGAAGCCGGCGACGAGGTAGCCCACGATGCAGCATCCTCCGACGATGAAGGCATAGCCGAGCTGGGTTGAGACGTGTTCGATATGATTGCAGCCCGATCCTGCGCTGGAAAGGATGGTCGTATCGGAAATGGGGGAACAGTGGTCGCCGAAGACGCTCCCGGCGAGGGTTGCGGACAGGCAGACCACCACGAGGTCAGGATCGACGGCCTGCGCGACGGGGACCACGATGGGGATGAGGATGCCGAACGTTCCCCAGGCCGTGCCTGTGGAGAAGCTGAGGAATCCCGCGATGATGAATATGGCGGCGGGAAGCAGCCCGCCGCTGACTCCGCCATCGGCGACCAGCGTTTTCACGAAGATCGGCGTCTGGAGCAGATCCCGGCAAACGCCGCTGATGGTCCATGCGAGCACAAGAATTGCGTTGGCGGGAAGCATGGCCTTCATGCCTTCGATCGCGCCGTCCATAAAGGTTCTCAGACCCATAAGCCTGCGGGGGACAAAAAGCAGGAAGGCGACGACCAGCGCGCCGAAAGAGGCCCAGACAAGGGCCTTGGCCGCCGTGCAGTTGCCGAAGGCGGCTCCCAGCGTGTGGTAGGCCGGATCGTCTCCCCAGTAGCCGCCGTTGTAGAGCAGCCCCAGAACGGCGAAGACGATGAGGCTGCCGATGGGGATGAGCATGTCAAGGACCGTCCCCTTGGCTGCGCCTTCCAGATGGTCTGCGTTGTACGTATCTACCGCGCCGAGATCACCCTTCAGGGCACGCCGTTCGGAGCGAAGCATGGGGCCGAAATCGCAGTTGGTCGTGCACACCATGATCACCATGGCTATGGAGAGCAGGGCGTAGAAGTTATATGGAATCGTGGATACGAAGGCGGCAAAGTCGCTCTCGAAGGCTCCCGTGCTGCGCAGATTGCTGCCGACTGCGGCGGCCCAGCTCGAAATAGGCGCAATGATGCAGATGGGGGCCGCAGTCGCGTCGATGATGTAGGCGAGTTTGGCGCGGGAAATTTTGTAGGAGTCGGTGACGGGTTTCATCACCGTGCCCACGGTAAGGCAGTTGAAGTAGTCGTCAATGAAAATGACCGCTCCGAGAGCGCCGGTGGAAAGCAGTGCGGAGCGTTTGCTCTTGATGCGCCGGATCGCCCAGTTTCCGTAGGCTCTGGTGCCGCCGGCCATGGAGATGGTGTAGACCAGCGCCCCGAGCAGGGTGCAGAAGATCAGGATGTCGAAGTCGACCTTGGCCGTCATGATAGTGAACGTCGCTTCCACCGTTCCAACGATGGGCGAACCTGAACCGGAGCCGATCGTATAAATGAGCGTACCGCTCAGGATGCCGATGAGCAGCGAAGAGATGACTTCCTTGGTAATCAGGGCAAGCGAAATCGCGATGATGGGCGGCAGCAGCGAAAGCCAGTCTGCATAATAGGGTTCCACCGTTCTTTCCTCCAGATAAACCGGTTTGCGCGCCCGGACAAGCGGAACACGCGTCCTCCTGCTGTTCGTGCGTTTTTCGGAATGGCGTCGTTCCGGACGATTTTCTTTTTCCGATGAAAAAACAAAACGCAGAACAAATGTAAAGGCTGCATGATAGCGCACTGTATGGGGGATTGTATAGCCATTTTCTGGCGGCTGCGACAAAACGGAACAGTTCGGCTGCCCGATTTTCCGGAGTGCGGAAGGAGGCGGCGGGCAACGGCGCATCCATGCCGGGAGACAGGCATATCGGGATCCGCACGAATCGTACGCGCGCGAGCCGCGCAGCCCGCCGGGAAAGAGGGTCGGTCTGGAGCGACTTGCGGTGTGTTTTGTTTCCTTTTGTTCAACAGGTCCGAACCTTCATAGTTTTCACCGGTTAGAATAACCATATCAAAGTACTATGATTGTAATCCGTTCAAAAATATGAAGTATAGACTTTGAACAAAAATGCTCATTTGTGAACAGATTCTTTTTCGGCTTGTGCCTCTTTTCTGAAAAGGGAAATTCATTTGGTATCTTTGTTTTTTAAACATATTGAAATAAATGTTTTTTATAAGATAAATGCCTTATGCGCAGCGGTTTTCGATCGAAACGCCTGAACTGGTATGAATAATGCTCCATTTTGCTCAAATGGCGATATGGCACCCTGTGTTTTCTCTTCATGCGAGGGTCGGTGTCTTTCGACCGAATGGGCAGGCATGATGACCTGGAACAGGATGCGGAAATCGGGTGAACCGAACAAAGTCGGGCGATGGAGGAGAATTATGGGCAGATTCGAAGGCAAAGTCGCCGTGGTTACAGGGGGAGCGCAGGGAATAGGGCTGGAAATCGTTTCCGGTCTCGTGAAGGAGGGTGCCAGAGTCGTCGTCGCCGATCTGGAGGCGGGGACATTGCAGGCTGCTTGCGACGGCTTTGATCCTTCCATCGTGACGGGCGTCGTCTGCGACGTTTCCCGGAAGTCTTCCGTGGACGACATGGTCTGGAAGGTCATGGAGCGCCACGGGAGGATAGATCTGCTTTTCAACAATGCCGGAATATGCCGATACGGCCTGTTCCTTGAGGAAACAGAGGCCAATTGGGACGCGAATTTCGCCGTGGACGCCAAGGGAACGTTTCTTGTCGGACAGGCCGTAGCCAGAGAGATGGTCAAGCAGGGACATGGAGGAGCCATCGTCAATACGGCTTCCCTCGGCGCGGAGATCGTGTTTACCAAGACAGCGGCCTACGGCGCGGCCAAGGCCGCCGTGGTGCAGCTCACCAAGGTCATGGCTCTTGAGCTGGCCAGATACGGCATCCGGGTCAACGCGTTCGGCCCCGGCCCTACCGCGACCCGCATGACGGCCCAGACCCGCAGCGAGGCCAGCCGTTCCGAAATGATTCTCAAGCGCACGGTGGCGCATCGTTTCGGGGAACCCGAGGAGTGCGCCGCGGTTGCCCTGTTCCTCGCTTCGGATGAAGCCAGTTTCGTAAACGGAGCCTTTTATCTGGTGGACGGCGGTTTCAGCATCCAATAACGAACAGGACAGGCAAGCAGGAGGACAGAGCGATGCGGAGGCGGTTTGAAAACAGGACGGCACTGGTCATCGGCGGCGCAAACGGCATTGGGGAGAATCTCGTGCGCAGGCTTGTGGATGAGGGGGCGCTCGTTGCAGTGGCCGATATCGAGCGGGAGGCGCTCGCGACCCTGTGCGCCGACATGCCGGGAAAGGTACTTGGCGTGGCCTGCGACGTGAGCGACAAGAAATCAGTGGATGCCGCCGTGGATACGGTCGTCGGGCATTATGGCCGTATCGACGTCTCGTTCTGCAACGCGGGCATCGCGCGTTTCAGTTCATTTCTCGATATTTCGCTCGACGACTGGAACAGGGTACTGTCCGTGAATCTCACGGGCATGCTGCTTGCCGGTCAGGCCGTGGCCCGGGCCATGATCCGGCAGGGGACCGGGGGCGTTATCGTCAACACCTCTTCCATGCTTTCCACTCGCGTTACCGCCAATACCGGAGCCTACTGTCCCAGCAAGGCGGGGGTCAGTTCACTGACCCGGCTTATGTCTCTGGAGCTTGCGCCGCATAATATCCGGGTAAATGCCGTAGCTCCCGGGCCGACTGCCACCCGGATCAACTCGGCCATTCGCGCAGATGTCGGAAAGTACCAGCAGAGGGTGGTCAAGCTGGCGGCCGGACGTTTTGCCCGTCCTGATGAAATGACCTCGGTCATGCTTTTCCTTGCCTCGGATGAAGCCTCTTACGTTCATGGAGCGACCTATATGGTCGACAGCGGTTATACGACGAACTGAAACCAGGTGTTCCGGACCTTCGGCCAAACGCCGTGAAAACACGATCAGCCCCGCTTCACGCATATTGGGAGCGGGGTTTTCGTTTATGGCAGGAGCGTCAGCGCAACGGGTCCGGCGGGCAATTGCCCGCCGGACCCGTTTGGAGTTTTGGGGAAGACAGACTGAAGAGCGGGATGGCTTCCTTTTTCTAGGCCCGGTTCTCCTGCCGTACCGCTCTGATGTTGCGGCGGATGATGATGAACAGGGAAAGCAGCGTTAACGCGATGAACAGCCAGCAGAGGGGAGAGGAGATGAAAATACCGTAGTCGCCGCCGGAGATGACGAGAGAACGCCGGAAATTGTCTTCGAACAGCGGTCCCAGCACGAAGGCGATGACGAAGGGAGCCGCGGGCACGTCGAAACGGCCCATAAGGTAGCCGAGCAGTCCCATGCCTACGGTGATCCAGACGTCGAACAGCTGTCCGTTTACGGCAAATGAGCCGTAGAGACAGACGACGAGCACGGCCGGGAACAGCAGTTTGGCCGGAATCTTGGTGATCTGGGAGAAACCCATGATGGCGAGCTTGCCCGATCCCAGAAGCGTCAGGGAGCTGACGGCTATGGCGATGTAGAGTGCGTACACGAGACTCAGGTGCTCCTGAAACAGCAGAGGACCAGGAGTCAGGCCGTGGAACATGAACGCGCCGAGGATGATGCCTGTCACCACGTCTCCGGGAATACCCAGAGAAAGCAGAGGGATCAATGCTCCTGGAGCGGCTGCGTTGTTTGCGGATTCGGCGGCGGCCACGCCTTCGAGAGCGCCTTTGCCGAAGGTTTCAGGATGCTTTGAGGCGCGCTGGGCTTCACTGTAGGACATGAAGGCTGCGGGCGTGCCACCGAGGCCGGGAATGGCGCCGACGATGGTTCCGATAAGCGAACCACGCAGAATGGTTCTCAGGCATCCTTTAAGTTCGGTGAAGGTCAGCCGGTCGTCGATCCTGGTGACCATGGTGCTTTTGTTCTTCTGGGCCAGAAGAGCGTTGAACAGTTCCGGCAGGGCGAATAGACCGATAAGCACGGGGATGAAGCTTACGCCGCTCATGAGTTCGATCTGTCCGAACACGAAGCGATTGGAACCGTACACCAGATCCATGCCCACGGTAGTGAAGAGCAGTCCGAGTCCGGCGGAAATAAGCCCCTTGTTCAGGCTGTTGCCGGAGACGCCCGCGATGACGGTCAGGGAGACGCAAATGAGTGTGAAGAATTCCGGCGGACCGAACTTGAGGGCGAACTGGGCGATATAGCCTGTAAAGAGGATGAGCGTAAGGTTGGCGAGTGCATCGCCGATGCAGGAGGCGTAGAGAGCCATGTACAGGGCTTTGCCCGCCTTGCCCTGCTGGGCGAGGGGGTAGCCGTCGAGCACGGTGCAGGCCGCCGAGGGCGTTCCCGGCGTGCGGATGAGAATGGCGGGGATGGACCCGGCGTACACGCCGCCCTTGTAGATGCCCACCAGCGTCACGAGAGCGGTGATCGGGTCCAGATAGAAAGTGAAGGGCAGAGCCAGCGCCACGGCCAGGGTTGCGGTAAGGCCGGGAATGGCGCCGAAAAGCAGGCCGAAGAACGTCCCTCCCAGCAGCGCGATGATATTCTGGATGGTGAAGAAGAGAAGCGCGCCTTCAGTCAGATGTTCCCACATAAGCTATACGCTCCGGCTGTTAGAAAGGGAGTATCCCTGAGGGGATAAGAATTTTGGCGACCTTGACCAGAAACATGTGCATGCCGAGAGGCAGAAGGATGGCGAACAGGATCAGCATGATCGGACGGCGTTCGCCGAAGATCAGCATGCAGGCGAGCATGCAGAGGACGGAAGAGAGGAGAATCCCCAGAGTGGAAACCACGAGGCAGTACGCGACCAGAAGAAGGGCCAGAAGCAGATCCTTGATGTTTTCTTCCCGCGTTCGTGCGCTGATCTTTTGCTGCGGATAGGGGCGCGCCAGAGCGTAGACGACCTGAAAGGCCCCCAGAAAGATAATGAGAAGGGTGATGTTCCTGGGCCAGAAGTCTGGAGAAAGCGCCGCTATCCGTACCGGGGAGAGCACCGGAACTTCCCGGGGGATGATGTACAGATACACGAAGCTGAAGACGATGACGATGAACAGCCCAAGAATGATGTCTTTTTGTTTTGCCGTCATGAAAGCCCCCGAGGGGTGTGGAGGTTGCGGGCCGGAACGCTCCGGCCCGTTTTGTCGGAAGCTACTTCACGATGCCGATGGCGACGCCGACCTTGCGGAAGATGTCATTCTGCTCGACGACGAATTTCTTGGAGGATTCGGGGTCCATCAGCATGGGAACGCAGCCGATGTCTCCAATCATGCGCAGATAGTCCGGATCCTTCACGACCTTTTGGATGGTATCCCAGTACTTGTCGCGAACGTCCTGCGGCATGTTCTTGGGGCCGAGCAGGACGAACCAGGTGCCGAGTTCCAGTTCGGGCATTCCGGCCTGAACGCATGTGGGAACGTCGGGTGCAAAGGAGAAGGGGTCCCTAGTCATGACGACGAGAGCTTTCAGCGTGCCTGCCTTGATGTAGCCGGAGGCCTCGTTGTAGGCGCAGATCATCATGTCCACCTGACCGCCCATGATGGCGGTGAGGGCTTCGCCGCCGCCCTTGTAGGGCACATGGACCAGAGCGTCATGCTTCATGCCCGAGAGATTGAGCATGTACTGGGTGGCGAAGTTGTGGATGGAGCTTACGCCGGAGCTGGAGTACTTCAGCTTGCCGGGATTGGCCTTGATGTACTCGATGAGTTCCTGCAGCGTCTTGTAGGGGGCGTCGGGATGGACCATAAGCACGCAGGGCGAAGTGTCGATCATGCCAAGGAAGGTGTAGGAGTCGAGCGTGAACGGCGTCGTGTCGGGGAAGCACGCCGTGGCCACGCCCTGCGCTCCGGGACGACCGATGAGAATATTGTAGCCGTCGGGTTTGGACATGTTCACGTACTGAGAACCGATGATGCCGGACCCGCCGGGCTTGTTGGCCACCATCACGGGCTGGCCGATATACTTGCTGGCCACGGTGGCGAAGGCCCGGGCGTCCAGATCGGTGGACCCGCCGGCACTGAAGGGGACGATCAGGTTGATGGGCTGTTCGGGGAACGCGGCCTGAGCGGGTGCGCCCGCCAGGGCGAGCATGAGCGCAAGCGCTGCGGTCAGAAAACTCTTTTTTATACTCGTTTCCTTGATCCACTGGATAGAGATTGGGTTACGACATTGTCCGGACGCCGGGGCTTCCTGTCTTTCGTCCTTGCCTGCGGACGCTACAGCCTGAAGGCGACGCGCACGAGATCCTCCGTGCGGTTGGCCGCCAGCGCAAAGGCCTCCGCTCCCTTTTCCAGAGGCAGGACGTGGGTGACGAGTTTTTGCAGGTCGTCGTTATATTCGCTGGCCATGTTCACGGCTTTCTGGAAATCTTCCCGATCATAGGTGAGGCTGCCAAGGATTTCGATTTCCCGCGACTTTACGAATTGCAGATTGATGGGGGTTGCCTCCGCGTAGGAGGCAACGATGCCCAGTCGACCGCGAATGCTCAGAGAATGAAGGGCCTGTTCCACCAGCCCGGGAGCCTCGGCGGACATGACGGCATGCAGGGCGCCTTCGCCCCCCGTGGCTTCCATCACCGCATCCACGGCGGAACCGGAACGGGCGTTGTGTGTATGCGTGGCCCCGATGGATCTGGCCAGATCGAGGTTGAAGTCGAACACGTCGGTGGCGATGATTGTCTTCGCGCCCGCGGCTCTCGCAGCCAGCACGCAGGTCAGGCCGACGGCTCCGGAGCCGAAGACGACGATGGAGTCGCCGGGACGGACGCCCACGCGGCGCACGGCATGCACGCCCACGGCCAGAGGTTCCATGAGCGTACCCACGGTGGAGGAGACATTGTCTTCCACGGGGTAGAGCAGATCGGCAGGAATGACGAAATACTCGGCAAAGGAGCCTTGCCATTCCGGGAAGCCCAGCATGCTTCTCTTGCCGCAGAGGTTCGGAGCGCCGGATTGGCACCATTTGCACGTGCCGCAGGATTTCTGGGGCATGGCGGCCACGCGTGTACCGACGGCGGGAGCCGTCACTCCGTCGCCCAGCTTGTCTACCAGACCGCAGACCTCGTGTCCGGTGACTACCGGAGGTTTGCGGGCGAAATGCCTGCCGTGGTAGGCAAGGATTTCCGAGCCGCAGATGCCCGTGCAGAGCACCTTTACCCGAACTTCTCCCGGGCCGGGTTCGGGCATTTCCATATCGATGACTTCCAGAACATGCGGTTCCTTGAGCAGCAGTGCTTTCATCTTGCCCTCCCCGTCGATTATTTGAATCCTAAGCTCTTGCTGTCGATGGCGCAGCTGGGACTCTTGGCCACGATTTCGCGGATTCGGGCCAGCTGTTCGGGAGAAAGCCGCTTGCCGTCGAACTGGACGTTGGCGTCGAGCTGGGCGATGTTCTTGCAACCCAGAATGACGGTGGAGACGGCAGGGTAGGAAAGCACGAAACGCACGGCTGCCTCGGTATAGTTCGCACAGTCTTCCAGCAGAAAGTCGAGCTGATCGAGCACATTGAGAATGTTGTTCACGCGTTCCGCAGGGAAACGGGCCGAGCGGAGGTCGTTGGCGGGGAAGACGTGGCCGCGCCTGAACTTGCCGGTAAGCAGACCGGAGCACAGAGCTTCGCGCACGATGATGCCCACGTTGTTCTTCTCGGCCAGAGGGAATATCTCGTCGGCCATTTCAGGTTCCACCATGTTGAAGACTACCTCAATGGCTTCCGCCCCGTTTTCGATGGCCATTTTGGCTTCGGGCACGCCGTTGACGGAAACGCCCCAGGAACGGATGCGTCCTTCCTTCTTGAGGGCGCGCATGGTGTCGAAGGCTTCGGGCGTCATGTGCTTCAGGGCCGGGCTGTGCAGCATGTAGAAGGGCACGCTTTCCATTTCCAGACGGGCCAGCGAGGCATTGAGCGCGCCGCGAATATATTCTTCCGAAAAGTCCTTGGACGCTCCTGCCAGCGGGTTGCCGCCCTTGGTGGCGATGATGGCCTTGTCCTTCACGTAATGGAGGGCGATATTGAGCAGCACTTCGCTTTTGCCGCGTCCGTACACGTCTGCGGTATCGAAGAAGTTGACGCCGATGTCGTAAGCCTTGCGAAGCGTCTGAAGGGACTCGAAGACGTTGGAACCGCTGTATCCGGTGGGCGTATTGCCCGCTCCGCGAGGGGCGGAACCGCCGATGGCGTAGGTGCCGAAACCGATTTCAGTGACTTCAAGACCCGTTTTGCCCAGAGTTCTGGTGTGCATGATGGCGTACTCCCTGAAATGATAAGGTGGATTGGTGCCTTGAGGACCAGGCCTGTTGCCGGGGCATGACGCGGCGTCAGCTGACGACGCCCATAAAGACCAGCGGTACGGACCCCGTATTGCATATGCCGTGCCGGTCTCCCCTGAGGCAGAGCGCCACATCGCCAGGGGAAACGGGCCAGGTCCTGCCGTCGTTGTCGTAATATTCTCCGGAACCGCTGAGGACGTAGTACATTTCGCCTTCATCCACATGGCGGTGCATCCTGAGCCGGCTTCCCGGCTCCAGCGTGACGAAGCCGACCGCCTTTACAGGACTGCCGTCCGGAGTTTCCGTCTTTCTGAACGCGAAGTTGGAGTGACCGGGGCCTTCGCGCAGCGGCGCGTTGTCCACGCGAAGGTTCTCAATGGCCGCACGGGAAAAAACAGGGGAAACTGTGTCGCTCATCCATTCATCCTTTGTCCCCGCAGGGAGCCACATTGTTGGAGGGAGGCAGCCCGTCCACCAGAACCCTGCGGATTTCCGAAGCGGCTCCGACCGCCATGGCAATCTGCGCGCTGATGGTCATGGCCGCGACATGGGGAATCACCAGCGCCTCGGGCTGGCGGAACAGGCGGTCGTCGAAGTTCGGTGGCTCGCGGTCGAAGCTGTCCATGGCCGCTCCGGCCAGATGACGGCTTTCCAGCGCGTCGGCGAGGGCCTCCTTGTCCACAAGTCCCCCGCGGGCCGTATTGACGAGAATGGCGTTCTGCTTCATCTGGGCGATGGCTGACGCGTCGATCAGATTGCGCGTTTCCGCGGACAGCGGGCAGTGCAGCGAAACGATGTCCGCTTCCCGAAGCAATTCCGGCAGGCTCACCTGCGCATAGCCCTCTTCGGCCGCAATGCCGGGGATAAGATCATGCACGAGCACCCGGGTACCGAACGCCTTGAGCATCTTTCCCACTCTGCTGCCGATGCGACCGTACCCGACAAGCCCGACGACCACCGAACCAAGTTCGCGGCCCATAAGCTGTTCGCGATGCCAGCGGCGGTCGACCTTGATCATGCGTTCTCCGGCGCTGAACCGGCGCAGGCTGCTGAGCATGAGCCCCACGGCGCACTCGGCGACGGCATTGGAATTGGCCGTGGTTGTCGTGGATACGGGAATGCGGAGACTTTCGATGTAGGGGAGGTCAAGGTCGTCAAGACCGACACCGTGACGGGCTATTATCTTCAGTCTGGTCTGGTGCTCTACTACATCGCGGCTCAGAGGAGCCATCTTGTGGAGCACGGCATCTGCATCCGCTATCTCACGACGGATGTCTTCCTTGGCGGCAGGCTCTGGAAGGATAGTTACGTTCGAAAATTCACGAAGTAGGTTCAACCCTTCTTCCCGGATATTGCCGAGGACAAGAACCTTGTACATGTTGCTCCTTTTGCGGTTTGCTTTGTTTACTATTTATGTAATAATAGCATGTATTCATTAGTTCTTTTTTATTTATATAGCTACATGTATATAGCAACATCAAAATTGATGCAAGAGGCGCTCGCCATTTTTCTGCCAAAAGAGCAGGCAAGAAGAAATCAGGATAACATACCAAAGTGAAATGATTTTTACAAAAGTTAACGATACCACTATGTTGTTCCCAACAGAATTTATTGTGAAATAAATATTGTTCAGAAAAAATTTTTGCGACGGCATTGCGCCTCCGTGTCCTTCAGCGATCTTCATGCGCTCGCGTGTCTGTTCCGTGCTTTCTTATGGCCTTGAAGTGTGCTCGCAATCAGAGGGGCACGGTCACTGTGAAATGCAGGTGTCCCCCGGTTCGGGAAATGTCTGCAAGCCCGGTGGCCGGAGAATGACATTTGCTGTCGTGTCTTCCGCCAGGGCCGGAATGACGCTGGCGACATGAGCTGCCGCGCATGGATTCCCGAATCCGGATCGGTGAAAGCCGGGAATGGATCCGGAGAAGCTGGGTTGCCTTCCCGCGTGTCGATCGGGAGTGCGAAATTGACGCCGGAAGGTGTCCGCGCATGAATCCGGCGACAGACCGCCGCGGGAAGATGGAGGTCAGGTATCTGAGCGGGCAGGCGTTGTGCGGAGCTGGGGCAGGAGCGAGGCGCTCCGGATGCGGAGAATGAAAGAGCCCGGGTCGATTGCTCGACCCGGGCTTCCATACATGTCATGTTTCCGCATCAGGCGGAGGCTTTGCTCCTGCGGGCGTTTTTGATCTTTTCCGTCAGTACGGGGAGAATCTTGTGCACGTCTCCCACAATGCCGAAGTCCGCCACGTCAAAGATCGGGGCGGAAGCATCCTTGTTGATGGCGACGATGACGTCGGATTCTTCCATGCCGGCCAGATGCTGAATCGCACCGGAAATGCCGCAGGCGATGTACAGATTGGGGCGAACGGTCTTGCCCGTCTGGCCCACCTGCAGTTCCTTGTCCACCCAGCCCGCATCGACACAGGCGCGGGACGAGGCAACGGTTCCGCCCAGAGCCTCGGCAAGGTCTTCCAGCAGCTTGAAGTGTTCCGGACCGCCGACGCCGCGACCGCCGGAAACCAGAACCTTCGCGTCCTGAATGTCCATTTTCTCGCTGACCTTTTTGATGACTTCCAGAATTTCCACGTTTCTGGAGTCGGCCAGTTCCGCGACGGCGAATTTTTCCACCGGGCATGTCGCGTCTTCCATGGGGCTGATGCGCTGCATCACGCCAGGACGAACCGTCGCCATCTGCGGGCGGAACTCCTTGCAGATGATCGTAGCCATGATATTGCCGCCAAAGGCCGGACGGGTCATGAGCAGATGATTCGTTCCTTCCTGAATGGCAAGACCCGTGCAGTCGGCCGTGAGTCCGGTGTGGACGCGGGCGGATACCCGAGGGGCAAGATCCCGGCCGATGGCGGTCGCGCCGTAGAGCACGATTTCCGGCTTGAAATGATTGATGACTGCGCTGAGGCCCCGCGCATAGGGTTCGGTCATGTAGGTCTCAAGAGCCGGATCATCCACCAGAATGACCCTGTCGGCTCCATAGCGGGCCAGATTTTTGCAGAGTTCCCCGACGTTGGAGCCGAGCAGAACGGCGGTGACCTCTGTGCCCAGTTCCTTCGCCAGTTCCCGGCCCTTGCCGATAAGTTCATAGGAAACGCTCGCCACGGCTCCGTCGGTTTGCTGGACGAAGACAAATACGCCCTTATATTCTTCGATCACCTTTTGTTCCTCCTACAGGATGAATTTTTCTTGAAGCCGTTCGACGATCCAGTCTCCGGCCTCCTGAGGATCCAGTTCGACGACGGAACCCTTGCCCTTGAGCGCTTTGGTGAAGGATTTGAAAACGCGCGTCGGCGAGCCTTTGAGGCCGATGTTTGTGTCGTCGATTTCGATGTCCTTGCGGCCCAGCACCTTCACTTCCTGGGCATAGGCGTCGAAAATGCCGCCGGGCGTCATGTACCGGGGCGTGTTCAGCTCGGACAGGGCAGTGATGAGGCAGGGCATTTTGGCTTTTATCATATGGTAGCGGTCTTCATATTGCCGCTTGACGATGACGCTGTCGCCTTCGACCCGGATTTCCTCCGCATAGCTGATGTTGGGGATTCCCAGATGTTCCGCGATCTGCGGACCCACCTGAGCGGTATCTCCGTCGATGGCCTGTCTGCCGGTGATGATGAGGTCGTATTCCATGCCCGCAAGAGCGGCGGCGATGGTGGAGGAAGTGGCCCAGGTGTCCGCACCGCCGAAGGCCCTGTCCGTAAGCAGGACGGCTTCGTCGGCGCCCATGGCCAGAGCTTCGCGCAGCGCGGCGTCGGCCTGTCCCGGCCCCATGGTCAGAACCGTGACATGGGCGCCGTGCTGGTCCTTGAGCCGCAGAGCGGCCTCAAGGCCGGCCTTGTCGTCGGGGTTGATGATGCTGGGGATGCCCTTGCGAATCAGCGTGCCCGTTTCGGGATCCAGGCGGACTTTGGTAGTATTGGGAACCTGCTTGATGCAAACGATGATTTTCATGGTTCTTTTTCCTTCTAGTTGAGGACGGATCTCGCAATGACCATCCGCTGTACTTCGCTCGTGCCCTCATAGATTTCGGTAATTTTCGCGTCGCGCATCATCCGCTCGACGGGGTAGTCGCGGGTATAGCCGTAGCCGCCGAAAAGCTGAACGACGCCGGTGGTCACGCTCATGGCCGTTTCCGAAGCGATCAGCTTGGCCATGGCCGCTTCCGTGCTGAAGTCGACTCCGGCATCCTTGCGGGCCGCGGCCTTGTACACGAGCAGGCGCGCGGCTTCTATGCGGGCCTTCATGTCCGCGAGCCGGAACTGGGTATTCTGGAAGGCGGACAGGGCCCTTCCGAACTGCTTGCGTTCCTTGACATAACGCACGGCCTCGTCGAATGCGCCCTGAGCGATGCCGAGCGCCTGCGCGGCGATGCCGATACGGCCGCCGTCAAGGGTGCCCATGGCGATGCCGAAGCCTTTGCCCTTGCTGGAGAGCATGTTGTCCTTGGGAATGACGCAGTTTTCGAAGATCAGCTCGGTCGTGGAGCTGCCCCTGATGCCCATCTTGAGTTCCTTCTTGCCGATGGAGAAGCCCGGAGCGTCCGCATCCACGATGAAGGCGGAAATGCCCTTGATGCCCTGGGCCTTGTCCGTCATCGCAAAGATGACGTAGGTGTCGGCCTGACCACCGTTGGTGATGAAAATCTTGGAGCCGTTAAGCACGTAGTTGTCTCCGTCCAGAACGGCCTTGGTCTGCTGGCCGGACGCGTCCGTACCCGCTCCGGGTTCGGTAAGTCCGAACGCACCGAGTTTTTTGCCGGAAAGCAGGTCGGGAAGATAACTTTCCTTCTGGGCCGGGGTACCGTACTTGAAGATGGGGTCGCAGGCGAGAGACGTATGGGCGGATACGATGACGCCCGTTGTGGCGCATACCCGGCTCAGTTCTTCAACGCAAAGAATATAAGTGAGGACGTCGCATCCCTGACCGCCGTACTCCTTTGGAAAGGGGATGCCGAAGAAGCCGTATTTCGCAAGCTTTTCCACGGTTTCCCCGGGGAAGCGTTCTTCCTCGTCGATCTCGGCGGCCAGCGGCTTGACTTCGTTCTCGGCGAAATCGCGGAAGAGCTGCCGCGCCAGAGTTTGCTGTTTTGTCAATTCGTAGCTCATATTCGGTCCTCATGGTTGACGGTTAAACTGTGTACGCTGGACCAACTCTTTTGAGGTCATATGATAAGCATATGACTATCTGGATATGGCCGTTCCGGATGGCGCGGCCTCTTCAGCATGTTCCGTTTTTTCTGTCCCGTGGAAACGGCGACCGGACGCCTCCGGTCTGAGGGGCAGCCTTGTCCATCTGAACAGAAAAGGACAAAGAATGATATTATTTGGATCGTGCAGCCGGGCGTGTGTTGTCCTCTCTTTTTAGATATTGAATATCATATTTAATAAAAACAAAAAACGCCAGACTTTTTATCAGAAAATCGGAATCCTCCGTCGCCGATGCCGGCGGGGACCATCGCTCGCCGTGGCTCGTGAGCGTGGTTCCTGTACGGAAAAGTGAAGACTTTCTCTTTTTTGATTGATACCGGCAGTACCCGCAAAAGACAAGTCCCTCCGGACAGAATGGCCGTGTTTTGGCCGCGCCCTTACTGCATGGCGAGTGTCGGCCTTCAGCGCGGAAAACCGGTCGAGGCTGCGGACATGCCCGGCCTCATCCGGGCTTCCCGCCGCCTCTTTATAATAACATCATGAAATAGAGTATGAAAGTATAAGGCAGCCTGTCGCCGAATGAAGATATCTAACCGGGGACTTTCGTGATACTCATTGCCCGGCCCCGTTTTATCCCTGTACTGAAGGAAGCTGATGCGCGGACATGTCCTGACTTCTGGCCGCATGGAATCAGGACAGGGAGGGAACATGAAGATACAGGCGCAACTCGCCATGGTTCTCAATCTGGACAGATGTATGTCCTGTGAGATGCACGCGGATTTCAGAATGGTTCCGGAAGGCGGGACTACAGGAAACGATGACGGACCACTCGCAGAAAAGGCGAGACAGCGCTATTGGGGCGGCTGGGAACCGGGAGAAGGCCGTCCCCGTCTGAGGGCTGGCAGACCAAGGTTTTTGAAACTGTTTCCGGAATGCGCACCCGCTGTTGGGAATCTTGTGGAAAAGGGTCCTCTCCTGCGTTTTCCCCGCACTGTCGTTCATGGAAAATTCTCCGGGCATGCTGGTCTTTTTTCGTTGAAAGGGAAGGATGTTTTCGAGCTTTCCGCATCCCGGCTGGCCGGAACGGAGGGGGGAGCCTATCTGCGCTGCCGGCAGGCCGTTCTAAGGCATCTGCCGCAAGCATGCGCGCATTGTCTGCATCCTGCCTGCGCGGCTGCCTGCCCTTCCGGGGCTATCCAGAAACGGCCAGCGGACGGACTCGTCCTGCTTGACGCCGCCAGATGCGCGAACTGGAAATATTGTCTGGAAAGCTGCCCCTATGGGGCAGCGCTGCCATGTCCTGGAGAAGATCCATGCCCCTTTCGTTCTCCATTCATTGCGGAAGGAACGGGGAAATTCCTGCTCAGACCATGCCCTCGGGAAGCCCAGTACGCGGGATTGCTGTTGTATGATGCGGACCGCGTGGCCGATGCCGCCTCGATCCGGGATGCGGGGGAGCTGGTTTTCGCGCAGCGGGGACTGATTCTGAATCCGGAGAATCCGGAAGTCGTCCGGGAGGCCGTCAGGTGCGGCCTTGACCGTCGCACGCTGGAGGCCGCGGCGCGCTCTCCGGTCTACAAGCTGGCGATACGATGGGAACTGGCCTTTCCTCTGTATCCTGAACTGCGGACTTTTCCCATGCTCTGGTATCTGCCTCCCGTAACGCCGCTGCTGGAATCCGGAGCGGACGACGGGCGGGATCTCGACGTCGCACGTCTGGCTGTGCGTTATCTGGCGGCGCTGTTTGCGGCGGGAAACGAGCGTCCCGTGCGGCGTGCGCTGCGCCTTTTGCTGCCGTTGCGTCGGCATGCCGGAGAGGCGCGTCTTCTGTCCTTCCTGCTGTCCCGGCGCTCCGGATATGCGGATGCCCTTCTGGAAATCGGACTCACGTCTCGCCAGATCGCGGAACTGCACTACCTGCTTTTTTTCGCGACGTCAGAAGACCGCTTCGTGCTGCCGCGAGTCGATGAGGTTCGCTCGGCCTAGAAGAGGGCAGGAAGCTGGTTTGCGTGGAATGCGGCTCCGCCGAAGGACACTCGCCTGTCATTCCTTTTTGTCGTCCATTCGAAAGTTTTCTGCGACCGGGCTTCATGAAAATGCCGATTCGTTAAGGTCAGTGGTGTCGTCGCGGGCGGCGTCCGCCTGGAGAGCGATCCGCAGGTAGGAGAAATCCCTGTCGGGAGAGTTCGGGGGGCGGCGTAGAGCGCGGGCGAGGGCGAAACGGATTCACGCCGTTCCGCCCTCGCCTGCAATTGCCGAATGGTCAAAAATTCCGCAGGGAAATGCCGGGAGCCTGAAAGGCTTCCGTCGTCGTGCGGGGAAGTGGAACGATCCCCCAGCGTTCAAGCGTGGTCAGGGCGCGGGCGACCGCTTCATCGAGCCTTGCCATGGCCGTGGCGCTCAGGGAGCGTCCATAGGTCAGATCAACGGGCTGAACGCCAATCAGACGTATCTCCCGCGGCAGGCAATCCTTCAGTTCGGCTAGGGCGAGAATTTCGGAAAAGCTGTTCTGGTGCAGGCTCATCTTGTGCGCGCTGAGGTAGGCGGGGATGCCCGTGCTGTCGCGTTCGATGAGGGTTCCCGGCTCCAGTCCGAAATCGACGGCGTCAAGGAGCAGCAACCGATCGGCACGTTCCACATAGGCAAGGAGCGGGTGTCCCTGCGTGCCTGCATCCACGATTTCCACATGTTGGGAGAAGACGAAGCGATTGTGGAGGCGTTCCGCCACACGAACGCCGAATCCCTCGTCGGCGTAGAGAATGTTGCCGAGTCCGAGGACGATGACGGATTCCATCTCAACCTCCCTTTCCGGAGCGGACGTATCTGAAGCCGTTGAAAATAGTGGTCACGATGGAGGTCCTGCCCATGATTTCCTCTCTGACGACCATATACAGATGCACGATGATGAAGGCCATAAGCAGCAGCATGCCGAGTCGGTGCAGACTGTGCAGGTCCTGCCCGTCGCCGCCAAGCCGGTAGATGAAGTCAAGAACAAGGCGGAAGGGATGCAGGATCACGGATTCCGAGTCAAGAACGTACATGCCGAACCCTGTGATGATCATGAGAACGATCAGCCCTACGCAGGCCCCCATGCCAAGCTGGGCCAGAGGGTTGTGGCCGAGATGCGGTTTCGGGCTGTCGTCGAGAAACAGGTACCAGCGGATGTCGGAGAGCAGATCCTGCCGCCATTCCCTGCGCCAGAACGGGATGACGAATATTTCGCGGGAATGCCTGTTGCCGATGAGCGTGTACGCGATGCGCCAGAGCAGGCCGATCAGCAGCACGAATCCGGCGCTGAAATGCACGAGCCGGGTGTATCCCATATAAAAGAGATAGGTCGGATCACCATCCAGAGAATGCCACGGCTTGCCGATAATGTAGCCAGTGGGGATCAGAACGGCGATGGCGAAGACCATGCTCCAGTGCCAGAGGCGTACCGGCAGCTGGAACACATAGACCGGCTTTTGGGGATCGGGCGTGGTTTCCATCATTGTTTTCCTTGGTTGTCGTTCTGGGAAGGAGCCGCAGGCTCATGTGCGAAGGCCGGACCGCAGAGGAACGACGCGGGCGGGGGATTCGCTGTCCCGTCGCCCGCGCTTCAATCCGTTCATCTAGTCCAGATGTACGGTGAGCAGCTCGCTGCCGTCAGGACCGAGTATGTGCGTGGCGCAGGCCAGACAGGGGTCAAAGCTGTGCAGCGTGCGCAGGATTTCCAGAGGCTGATTCGGAACGGCCATGCGAGTTCCCATGAGAGCGGCCTCGTAGGGGCCGAGCTGACCGTCGTCGCTGCGCGGAGCGGCGTTCCAGGTCGTGGGCACGACACACTGGTAGTGTTCCACCTTCCGGTCCCGGATGGTCAGCCAGTGCCCCAGCGCACCGCGCGGAGCCTCGGTAAAGCCGATGCCCCGGGCCTCGGCCGGCCAGGAATAGGGATCCCATTTGTCCGTGAACGAGGTTGCCGTGTCTCCGTTTTTGGTATTCGCGATCAACTTGTCGAGGAAGAATTGCATCTTGTCCGCAGCCCATGCCGCTTCTCGCGTCCGGGAAAGGATTCTGCCCATGGTGGAGCACAGGGCGGAAACCGGAATGTCAAGCCGGGAGCGCAGGATATCGACGTCTTCCACGGTTTCCGGGTCCTTGAGCGCGTAGGCCACAAGTGTCCGGGCCAGAGGTCCGACTTCCATCATGTGTCCCTTCCAGCGCGGCGTCTTGATCCACGAATAGGGCGCGCGCTCATCAAGCTGCCTGATGTTCGTGGAGGTCCCCTTGGTTCCGGGGCCGAGCACGAAATGGGGAATGGTTTCGCCATCGTAGGGATGCAGGGAAGTGGCTCCGTTTTCGTATTCATACCACGCATAGCCGACTTCTTCGCGAATTTCGTCCGGAGCCGAGAGGTCCACGGGATGGACCTCGCTGAAATTGCCGTCAATGACGGCTCCCCGCGGCATGAGCAGACTTTTGTTCGAATAGTCGTTGGCAATGGCGGGAAAGGCTCCATAGGCGAGTACGCCTTTGTCGGAGAGGCCCGCGCCGATATGGAACCATTGGGGATAGAATTTGCCCAGCGCCACGGCATCGGGCAGCAGAACCTGCCGGGCGAATTCTCGGGAACGGGTGATGATGCGTTGCACGAGTTCAAGACGTTCGAGATTGATGACGTCGGCTCCGCCCTTGGCGTCGACGTTGAGGGCAAGGGGCACGCCGCCCACCAGCCAGTTGGGATGCGGATTCTTGCCTCCGAATACTGTGTGGATTTTGACCACGTCCCTCTGAAAATCAAGTGCCTCGATATAGTGCGCCACGAGCATGAGATTCGCTTCGGGGGACAGTCGGTAGTCGGGATGTCCCCAGTAGCCGTTTTTGAAGATGCCGAGATGGCCGGATTCGGCAAGCCTGACCAGTTTGTCGCGTACGCCGGCGAAATAGCCGGGGGAAGACTTGGGCCAGGGGGACAGGCTCTGGGCCAGATGCGATGTTTCGACGGGATCGCCCTTGGCAGCGGAGAGCACGTCGATCCAGTCAAGGCCCCCAAGCTGATAGAAGTGCACGAGGTGATCATGGTACCACAGGGCCAGCTGCATCAGGTTGCGGATGCAGTTGGCGTTGTCGGGAATATCGATGCCGAGAGCATCCTCCACGGCCTGAACGGAGGCCAGCGCATGCGTGCCGGTGCAGACGCCGCAGATGCGCTCGGCGAATGCCCAGACATCACGCGGGTCCCGGTTTTTCACGATGATTTCGAGGCCGCGGAACATGGTGCCGCAGGATACCGCGTTGGTGATCACGTTGTGGTCGTCGATGTTCACCTCACAGCGCAGATGCCCTTCAATGCGGGTGACGGGATCGATGACGACCCGGCGTCCGGTATCCTTCACAGTGTAGCCTTGTGTCGTATATTCGTAAGCCATTATTTATTTCCCTTCATTCTTTTCGGGTTCGTTTTCCGCCGACACGTCATCCGCCTTTTCGGGAACGGGATGCCGGGTCAGGTGGACCGCCGTGCTGATGAGCCCGTGCGTGACCACGCCGGCTCCGATGCCGGCCAGCACGCCGACTCCGACCGTTTCAGCCGTCGTGTTGGTGCCGAACTGCGGAATATTGGTGATGCGGTCGTAGAACGACCCGTGGTCCCAGAAGTTTTGTTCGGCGCAGCCGAGACAGCCATGGCCGGACTGGATGGGGTAGGACACGCCGTCATTCCAGCGCGTGGCGGGGCAGGCGTTGTATGTGCTTGGTCCCTTGCAACCCATCTTGTACAGGCAGTAGCCGAGGCTGGCGGCCTCGTCGTCCCATGACTCCACGAACTGCCCGGCGTCGAAGTGGGCGCGTCGTACGCACTGGTCATGGACCCGTTTGCCGTAAAAGACTTCGGGACGGCCTTGGCTGTCCAGTTTGGGCAGACGGTCGTACGTCAGGATGTAGGCGATCACGTTGCTCATGACTTCCGGAATGGGCGGGCAGCCCGGAACCTTGATGACCGGCTTGTCGTGGACAAGCTTGTGGACCGGTGTGGCCTGCGTGGGATTGGGATAAGCTGCCTGCACGCAGCCCCAGGAGGCGCAGTTGCCCCAGGCGATGACGGCCCTGGCTCCGGCAGCGCCGCGCATGAGCTTGTCCAGAAAGGGCCTTCCTCCGTCGATGCAGAACATGCCATCTGTTTCAAGAGGGGCGTTGCCCTCCACAGCGAGGATGTAATGCCCCGCATATTCCCTGATGGCGTCCTCGAAGTTCTGGTTGGCCTGATCTCCGGCGGCGGCCATGATCGTGTCCTGATAGTCGAGAGCGATCATGGACAGGATGATGTCCGAGGCGAGCGGATGGGACGAGCGGATGAACGATTCCGTACAACAGGAACAGGACAGCCCATTGATCCAGATTACAGGAAGATAGGGCCGCGTTTCCATGGCGTGGGCGATTTCAAGATGCGCCATGGGGCCGAGTCCCATGGCGACGGCCGCCAATGAACAGAATTTCAGAAAGTCCCGGCGAGTGACCCCCTTGCGCCGCAGGGCCTCGTATTGCGTCTCTTGATGAATGCTCATGTGTGTTTTTCCTTGTTCGGAGGCTAGGCCTTGTGCATCCGCCTTGCGACATGGCGAAAAGAGGGAACGACATGGCGCTGCGGCCCGGGAATTCCGGGTGTTTTTTTACTGAATAGCTGCCGTCTTCTTAGAGGGACAGTATATTTTGTAGCTGGACGCCGGTGCTGCATGAACGGTGGCGGAAGGATGCAAAAAGAGATTCCCGGGAATCCTGTCTGGATTCCCGGGGATACGGATCGTCCCTCTTTGCTCTGTCCGATCAGATTTCATCCGGCGGAGTATCGGCATATTCCTTCAGGGGAAGCGTATAGTCGACGATGTTCAGCCACCTGCCGAACTTGCGTCCGACGTTTTTCGAGACGCCGACACGCTCGAAACCCAGCTTTTCCACCATGCCGACGCTGCGTTCGTTGCCGCAGGTGATGCAGGCCAGAGCTGTGTAGTAATTCATGCCGCGCAGGCGTGAAAGCAGTTCGCGGGTCAGCAGGCTCCCGATGCCCTTTCCCCGCAGATCCCTGTTGAGATAGACGGCCAGTTCCGTGGTGTAGCGGTAGGCTTTCCGGCTTTTGTACTCGCCGGCATAGGCATATCCGTCTATTTTGCCATCCTGTTCATGGACGATCCACGGATAGCGGGGCGTGATCCGCTCGATACGCTTCCGCATTTCCACGGCTGAAGGCGCCTCCAGTTCAAAGGAAATGGTCGTGTTCACAACGTAATAGGCATAGATCGCCGCTATTTCCGGGGCATCTTCCGGTCTGACGTCTCTGATCATGCTTGTTTCCGTCTGTCCGACTGTTTGAAAGCCGACCCGGCGGGGAAACCGTCGGATCACGCCGATCCATGGGGGAAATCAGCCCGAGCATTTTGTATAGGCGCAGTTCGGGCAATGATGGCAGCCTTCCTGAAAGATCAGTTCCGTTCCGCATTCGGGGCAGACCTGACGGTCGAAGAGGCTTACATGATGCGAGATGCTTTTCCCTTTCAGATAGCGGTTCTCCAGCACCCAGGCGATGGCGTCGGGGATGGACAGGAGCAGTCCCTTTTTCTGGAAGACGGGGTGCTCGCCGCCGATTCCCTTGAGCTGTCCCACAATGGCGCTTACATCAATGCCGGAACGCAGGGCAAGGGAGACAAGGCGGCCGATGGCCTCGGCCTTGGCCGTGACCGAGTGGCCTGATTTGCCGATGGTGGCGAATATTTCAAACGGCTTGCCGTCGACTTCATTGACCGTAAGGTACATGGCGCCCAGTCCGGTCTGGATTTTCTGGGTAAAGCCAGTCACGAAATCGGGCCGTTCGCGGACGGTGACCTGAGGCGTCTGTTCCGCTTTGGGCGATGCGCCTGTGGTCAGAACCTGTGTGGTCTTGCACCCGTCGCGGTAGACGGTGACACCCTTGCAGCCTTCTTCATAAGCCATCCAGTAGATGGAGTAGATGTCGTCGCGCGTAGCGGAGTTGGGCAGATTTACGGTCTTGGATACGGCGTTGTCCGTATGCCGCTGGAAGGCCGCCTGCATGCGCAGGTGCCATTCCGGCGCGATATCCATGGCCGTGACGAAAACCTGGCGCAGGACTTCCGGCAGTTCGTCCATTTCCTGAATGGAACCCGTGCGGGCCACCTTTTCCAGCAGGGCCGGATCGTACCGATCAATCTCGCGCAGGGCCTCTTCGAAGAAGGGATTGGTTTCCACCAGCCGTTCGCCGTCCATGACGTTGCGGGCAAAGCTCAGGGCGAAGAGCGGCTCGACGCCGGAGGAACAGCCGGCAATGATGGAGAGCGTTCCCGTAGGCGCAATGGTCGTAATGGTGGCGTTGCGCAGAGGAGGGATGCCGAGACCGGGATAGATGGAATCGGCATAGGCCGGGAAGGGACCACGTTCGGCGGCCAGCTCTATGGAAGCCTGTCTTCCTCTGGCTTCGATGAAGCCCATGACCTTTTCGGCCAGGGCGACGGCCTCCGGAGAGTCATAGGCAATGCGGAGCTGGAAGAGCAGGTCGGCCCACCCCATGACGCCAAGGCCGATTTTGCGGTTGGCGCGGACCCGTTCGGAGATCTGTTCCAGCGGGAAGCGGGAAGCGTCGATCACGTTGTCGAGGAAACGAACGCCGAGGAAAATGGTTTTTTCGAGTTCCGTCCAGTCTATGCCGTATTCCGAGGGATCGGCATCAAGATTGTGTCCGGGAACATAGAAACGGGCAAGATTGATTGATCCGAGGTTGCAGGCCTCATAGGGCAGCAGGGGCTGTTCGCCACAGGGGTTCGTGCTTTCTATTTCGCCGAACCGGGGGGTGGGATTGTCCCTGTTGATGCGGTCAAGAAAGACGATGCCGGGGTCGCCGCTCTGCCAGGCCTTGTTTACCAGCAGATCAAAGACCTCGCGGGCGCGGAGTCGGCTGCGTTCCTTGCCCGTGACCGGATTGACGAGAGAATATTCCTCGTCTTCCTCCACAGCCTTCATAAAGGCTTCCGTGATGCCTACGGACAGGTTGAAGTTGTTGAATTCGCCTTCTTTTTCCTTGGCACGGATAAATTCGAGAATGTCAGGGTGGTCGACGCGCAGAATGCCCATGTTCGCGCCGCGTCGGGTTCCTCCCTGCTTGATTTGTTCGGTCGCCGTATTGAAGATGCGCAAAAAGGAGACAGGACCGGAAGCGACGCCGCCGGTGGACCCTACCCGGGAATCCTTGGGACGCAGACGGGAGAAGGAAAAGCCCGTTCCTCCGCCTGACTTGTGGATCATGGCCGCATATTTTACGGCGTCAAAGATTTCCTCGATGGAGTCGCCCACAGGCAGGACAAAACAGGCCGACAGCTGACCGAGCGGCGAGCCGGCGTTCATCAGCGTGGGCGAATTGGGGAGAAAGCGCCAGTCCGTCATCATCTGGTAGAAGGCAAGGGAAAGGCTGTCCACGTTCCAGGGAGATGCCGCGTATGCGGCTTCCTGCGCTGCGATGGAGGAGGCGACGCGCCAGAAAAGAGCACGCCCGTCCTCCAGAGGGAGACCGTCGTCGTCCTTTCGAAAATAGCGCTTGCCGAGGACGATTTCCGCATTGCGGTTCAGCGTCAGTGGGGGGAGGTGCGAAGGAATGTTTGACATGGCTGACTGCTGCCTGTTTTGTAGTGAATGAAAAATGAGCGTGGAGCCTTCCGGGCATCATGCGAAGCAAAAGCATAGCGTGTCGGGGAACAAAAAACCATCCCCCAAAAATATGTGTCTCTGTTAACAAGTCATGATTATTTGGGAAATAAGAGGAGATAAAAATAAAAAGCAACAAGTAAAACGAGTTATGCTCAATTAAAAAGGAACCCCCGTCGCGGGACGCACGAAGGGGGTGGAAGTGAGAAAAGGGGGTGTGGGTAAGGGGCTATTCGGCGGGGGCGTAGTAGCACCGTTTGGGCGACATGATTTTCCCAGCCTTTTTCAGCGCATCAATTGCCTTGGAAACTTCTTTGGAGTCCACGTCGAGCGCCTTGGCCACATCGCCGGGACGTACGGGCTTTCCGGCGTCCTGCATCGTCTTGAGCACCAGTTCGGGCGTAACGTCTGCCATGATGAACCTCCTGCAGGGTAATCCCTGTTGCTTTATTGATAGGAATGATTATTGATACTGGGAATCCCCTGTCGTGTCAAGCCGTATTGCGCGTCTTCGCATGAGAAAAGATTTGATGCACGTATCCCCGTTTCCACAGGAGAGTCCTGCGAGCTGCTTCGATTACTCTTTCCTCGTAGCCTGTTCTGGATTTTTGACCGGAAAGGAGATAGGGTCTCTCCACCAACGAATCCTCCCGTGTTTTCAGTCGAAAAGGGGATCAGCGACGGCGGAGGCCGCCTTGCTGCCCCTTCGGCAATAGAGCTGTCTGCGCCTGGGAACGGAGATAGTCCCGGTTCCCGGAGGCGTGAAAAAGGAAAGCGGCATGAAGTATCTCATCATGGAAGATTTTTCCGGTCGTCCTGTCACATTCGTGTTTCCAAGGCGCGTGGATCATGGAGACATGCGGGACCAGCTGCCCTACGGGCGTGTCCTCGGCGCCGGTTACGTGGATCTGCGCGGCGGCAGTTTCCACTGCTACGGCGGTTGCGTCGAACTGGATATCGTGGCGCGGCCTGAGGATGAAAAGGTACTGGCCGAGGCCTTTGCGCCCCGGGAACAGGACTGATCCATGCCTGAACTGCCCGAAGTGGAGACAGTGGCCAGGACGCTTGCGCCTCAGGTGGAAGGTCGTACGATCCGGCACGTCTCCCTGCTTAATCCGTCCACGCTGGAAGGTTCGCTCCCGCTGGAGGCCGTATGCGGCGGAACGCTGCGGACACCGGGAAGGCGGGGCAAGCTGCTCCTGCTGCCGCTGGAGTTTTCCTCCAGCCCCGGAAAGATGCGGTGTCCGGCCTGCGCCGCCGTGGAGTCGGGCGCGGGATGCGACATCACGGGACTTGGCTTTCACCTCAAGATGACCGGTCGTGTTTTCGTCTATCCCGAGGGAACGCCGCCGGAGAAGCATACCCGGCTGATTCTTGATCTGGATGACGGCTCGCGAATTTTTTTTGATGATGCCCGCAAGTTCGGCTACGTGCGGGTCCTGTCTCCGGATTCACTGGCGACGTGGCCGTTCTGGAACAGGCTGGGTCCCGAGCCTCTGGACGTGGATGCCGAAGCGTTCGCGGCCTGCTTCCGGGGACGGCGCGGGGCCATCAAGAGTCTGCTCCTTGATCAGACCGTCATAGCCGGGTGCGGCAATATCTATGCTGATGAAAGCCTGTTTCGTGCCGGGATCCGTCCTGATGCCCAGAACCTGTCGAAAGGGCGTCTGATCCGTCTGCACGACGCTCTGCAGGAGGTTCTGCTGGAATCGATCGCCGCCTGCGGCAGTTCCATTCGCGACTACCGTACCGCCCGTGGCGATGCCGGGGCCTTTCAGAACAAATTTCGGGTGTACGGCCGTTCCGGCAAAACCTGCATGACCTGCGGGACTCCTCTGGAGAATTGTCGTATCGCGGGCCGCACGACCGTTTTCTGTCCGCATTGCCAGCAGGGCTGACCTGCGGACTCCACCTTCAACGTCCATAAGGATTTCAGGAATGCAGAAGACCATCTGCCTCTTGCCCGGCGACGGGATCGGCCCCGAAATCGTGGCTGAAGCCGTAAAGGTGCTCCATGCCGTCGAAAAGAAATACGGCCATACGTTTGTTCTGACTGAAGCGCTGATCGGCGGCGCCGCCATTGACGCCGCCGGCGTGCCGTTGCCCGACGCCACCGTCGCGGCCTGCAAGGCTGCCGATGCCGTATTCCTCGGCGCGGTGGGAGGCCCCAAGTGGGATACGATAGACCCTTCCATTCGGCCCGAACGCGGTCTGCTCGGCATTCGTGCGGCTCTCGGCCTGTTTGCCAATTTGCGGCCTGCCACCCTGTTCCCCGAGCTTTCGGGAGCCTGCCTGCTGCGTGCGGATACCGCAGCCAAGGGGCTTGACCTCATCGTCGTTCGCGAACTGACCGGCGGCATCTATTTCGGCAAGCCCGCCGGAACCGAGATGCGGGACGGGCTTCGCGTGGGCTATAACACCATGATTTACAATGAGGAAGAGATCCGGCGCATCGCGCATGTGGCCTTCTCCACGGCCCGTAAGCGCAAACGGCGCGTCTGCTCTGTGGACAAGGCCAATGTGCTCGCCGTATCCCGCGTCTGGCGCGAGGTCGTCTGCGAGGTGGCGAAGGAATATCCCGATGTGGAACTCTCTCATCTGTATGTGGACAATGCCGCCATGCAGCTGGTGCGCGATCCCTCGCAGTTCGACGTGCTTGTGACCAGCAATCTGTTCGGCGATATCCTTTCCGACGAGGCCGCGGCCATCACCGGCTCCATCGGCATGCTGCCTTCCGCTTCGCTCGGCAGCGGCAATCCCGGTCTGTTCGAACCCATACATGGTTCGGCTCCCGACATTGCCGGTCAGGGCAAGGCCAACCCTCTGGCCACTATCCTGTCCGCCGCGATGATGCTCCGCCTTGCCTTTGATATGGATGACGAGGCCGCTGCCGTGGAAAACGCCGTTCATGCCGTCTTGCGTGACGGCTTCCGTACCGGTGACATTATGGAATCCGGAATGACCTGCGCCGGAACTTCCGCCATGGGCGATCTGGTTGTAGAGCGTCTGTAACCGTTTCGTGTGAACGCATGAGGGACGCCCGTCAGGAAACTGGCGGGCGTCCTGATTGTATGAACGGGAGCTGCTTTCCGCGGGTCTGCTTTCCGGGAGGCGTTCCGGTTGTGATGACCGTTCGCTGGGAGGGCGGGCCTTCGGAACCGGGTTTTCGTTCGGAATGCGGTCGTCATGCCGCGCTGCCCTTGCTGGTGGAGCTGCCCCTTTCTTGTTTTTCCTGAAAGGGCAGGCGAACATAGGTGCCGGCTCCAGAAGGAGGTCGGGCCGTCATCCGAAAGATGGCGGCCCGAAAGGTTACTTGGAGTCGACGGCTGCGGTGGGCATGGGACTTTTGGCCGCAGCGAGGAACCAGCCTCCCACGGAGAAGGCGAAGCCGATGAAGAAGGGCGGAATGCTTGCCGCCGTGGAACCGAAGAGGGGGCCCCAGACGGCTGTCGGCGGGTAGGCGAGGAGATACCAGCCGAGGCAGGTGACGAATCCGGCCGTGGCGCTGACCCATGCGGCCCTCTTGTCCTGTCGTCCGAAGCGGACCAGCGCAATGTAGGGGACCAGAGCCATGCAGGCGATGACGCTCCAGCTGGTGGTATGCAGAATGGAGACGAGTTGTCCTTTGATCTGGGCGCAGCCTCCGCTCATGAGAACACAGACGATGATGCCCAGCAGCCAGGTGAATCGGGTGCTGCGGCGTCCGCGCATGTCTTCGGAAAGTGCCGCCACCGCGATATGGAAGATGGCCGTGGCCGTGGAAAGTGAAGCCGAAACAATGGCGAGCACGAACAGTTGCAGGGCGAATTCGGGCAGGAGCATGTGCACCAGTGCGGGCATGACCTGATCGGGGCTGTCCATGTCCGGAAGGAACAGTCGGGACAGTGAGGCGGCGAAGTAGGTTCCGCCGACCAGCACGGTCAGGACGAGCACGGCGAGCGGCGTGGTCTTTTTGAGCTGGAGAGGGCTGGCGATGGCGAAGTGGCGCTGGATCATCTGAGGCTGCGCCCAGACGGCGAAGGATGTGACGATGACGAGCGACCAGACGAACAGCCCCTGCCCGCCATCGGAAACGGAGACGAAGCCGTTGTTGGCGAGTTTTGTAGGTTCCAGTTCGGCGAGGGCAAGCAGGCCATTCCAGGGACCGTTGACCTTGTCGAGCACGGCGACCACCAGCATGATCATGCCGAGCAGCATGACTACGCCCTGCATGGCTTCGGTAAACAGGACGCCGCGCAGGCCGCCGACGAATACGGTGATGCCCACGACCACGGCCACGGTCCAGATGAGGACCCACATGGGCAGGGGAAGAATTTCCGCAAGCAGGAGAGCCGCGCCCTTGACTACGGCAGAAGCGTATACGCTGAGAAACAGGGCGAAGATGAAGGCGAAGACGCGGGTGAGCATGGGGGAACCGTGTCCGAGACCGAGCAGCTGAGCGGGGGTCCGCGCTCCCAGCTTCATTTGCCATTGGCGGGTCGGCCACGCCATGTACTTGTATACAAGGTAGGTTCCGATCCAGACGTTCCCGGCAGCCACCATCATCATCTGCAGTCCGTAGGCGTGAGCCAGGCCGCCGAATCCCACAAGGGCCACGGCGGAAATGTAGGTCGAGACGTAGGCGAAGGCCTGTACTCCGAAGCCCACGCTGCCGCTCAGCACGGCATCCTTGCTTCTGCCCTTGTGCACGAGAAAGGCGAAGACGGCGAAGTAGACGACCCAGATGAGAACGCTAGTCATGATTGCGCTCCTTGGCGTTTTTCTGCGCCCGCACACCGCGAAGAAGCTGAACAAGCGACATGCAGAAGGCGAGGATCATGGAAAGCAGGGTGATGGTGATGATACCGTCCATGGGAAACGCGAACATGGATTTTCTCCCGTAATGAGGTACAAAAAAACCGCCGGCCCCTGAGGGTCGGCGGCTATCCCTTTCAATAGCGCTTGTGCTTGGCGACTCAGTTACACGCGCAGCACATCCGATCCGGGGCCAGCGATTCCGAACCCGAATAATAAAAGTAGAAGTGCGTGTAAAACATATTCATGATGTCGTCCTTTCAGGCAAACTTCTCTGAAAAGAATTGCGCTGTCAAGATATTTCTGCGGCGACGTGAAATTGACGCAGGAACTTCCTGGGCATGACTTTTCCATTGTATTGAAAGAGAGATCTGATTGTTCTTGAGAGAGGAGCCGCGAGGCATCGGAGCGGGGCGGATTGCATGCTCAAGAATCCCCGGGGAAAGTCTTGCCGGGATGGCGGCTGCCGGTGCGCGATGCCGTTTCCCGCAGCCCCTGGAATCCCTGATCCGGAAGAAACCGGGGGCCGGTTTTTAGTCGGTATGGGAAATGTCCGCTTTACAGGCCGGAGCCGACGGATCAATATGCTTCCGGCGTCATACGATACTTTTCAGGCCGTCTTTCCTTCGCCCCGTATTGTTTCGCATCCCGTCCCGTTTGGACAACACTATCAGTAAAATTTTCAGGAGGCGCCGCATATGGATTTTTTTGCATCCCCGACCGGCATGGCTCTGCTGGCCGGACTGGTGACATGGAGCTTCACGGCTGTCGGTGCAGCGATGGTTTTTGCGGCAAAGGAATTTTCACGCCTGAGCCTCGACGTGATGCTCGGCTTCGCCGCCGGAGTCATGATTGCCGCGTCGTTCTGGTCGCTGTTGCAGCCTGCTCTGGAAATGGCTTCGGACTGGGGCAGGCTGGCCTTCGTGCCCGTGGCGATCGGATTTCTGTCAGGAGCTGCCGCGCTGCGGCTGCTGGACGTGATCCTTCCTCACATTCATCAGATGGAAAATCTTGAAGAAGGGATTCATACGAGGTTGCCGCGCAGCGTATTGCTGGTCTTTGCCATAACGCTCCACAATATCCCGGAAGGTCTGGCTGTGGGCGTAGCCTTCGGTGCGGCGGCCATGGGAGGTCCCGAAGCCAGTCTTGCCGGAGCCCTGACGCTGATGTTCGGTATCGGCCTCCAGAATCTGCCGGAAGGGACGGCCGTTTCCGTGCCCTTGCTGCGGGAGGGATTCAGTCGGAAAAAGGCATTTTTCTACGGTCAGCTTTCCGGTATCGTTGAACCGATAGCGGCCGTGCTCGGCGCGCTGGCCGTGAGTGTGGCGCAGCCCGTTTTGCCGTTCGCTCTGGCTTTTGCCGCTGGAGCCATGATTTTTGTGGTCGTCGAGGAGGTTATTCCAGAGTCCCATGCTTCTGGACATGGCGATGCCGCAAGTCTCGGCGTCGTCGCAGGGTTCGTGATCATGATGTGCCTTGATGTGGCGCTGGGATAGCCGCTCTGTCCGGGAAGCAGACCGGACAAGATGGAACGAGGTCGGGAATTGAGGCGATTCTTCGACGCGGGCATCCCGACGGCTCCCCTTGCGTTTTCTGACCGGAAATCCGCTCGGGACGCCTCCTGCGCGATTTGCCAGATGGCGGCAGCGGGAGGCTCGGCGAATCGGATTTGGCGGTACTTCCGTTGAGTTGGGGCCTTGAGCGAAGTCCATAAAAAAGGACGATCGAAGGATCGTCCTGAGACAGTCCATGATGGACAGGGTTATTCTTCGGGATTCATGGCCGCCTTGAACTTGCGGGAGATGCGGAAGGCCAGCACATCATGGGCGTCGAGCACGATTTCCTCGCCGGTCTGGGGGTTGCGGCCCTTGCGGTTCTTTTTGGTGAACGCTTCAAACTTGCCGAACCCGCTGAGGAGCATTTCCTTTTCATTCTTGAGCGCGTCCTTCATGATGGCAAGCATGGTATCAAGAATTTTTTTGGCATGCTGCTGTTTCATGTCGGACTGGGCGCAAATATTTTTGGCGATATCAGCTTTGGTTACCGTCTTGTTCATGTCTTTTCCTGGCTCCTGATCCTTTGAGATGTGTGCAGGTGATATAAAACTGGCAGGGTCTCTCGTTCCGGTCTGGCCGGAGAAAGAGGTGTCGAGCATGAGGGGTATTCCCGGCCCTGTGGAATACGTCGAACAGTCAGTCGACTATGCCCTATCCGGCGTTTCTTTTCAATCCAAAATTATGCTATTCGCATAAAATTATTTTCTTTTATCTAACATCCGTAGTCCCTTGAGAAGGGACCCGGCCCCCGGGAAACAGTTGCGTCAGAGCTTTCCACGCGCCGCCGTCGAAGATGCAGCGGAGCCTGCTGGCTGCCTTTGAGCCGGACCCTGTTCGCAAGATGGCCCGCGTCGTGTTGAAAGACCGTTTGTGTCGACAGTACGCGGGGAGTGCGTTCGCCGTTCTGGCGGTCAAAAAGGGACGGAGCTCCTGTGGAGGCTCCGTCCCTGCGCAATGGCACGGTCATGCTGCCTGAGCTAGTCCCACTCTCTCTTGTCTTCGATAGGCTTGATCTGGGGAGGCAACGTGCCGGGGACGAGAATCTTCAGTTCCGGGCGCAGCTTGATGCGCTCGCGGAAAAGGTGGAGCAGTTCGTCTTCCTGCGTGAAGTTGCTGGCTTCCACATAGAGAATCATTTCGTCGATGCCGCCGGGGTTGATGACCTCGATCTGCCACCGCTTGATGTCTTCGAAACGGGCCATGACCTGTTCCACCTGATGGGGGTAGACGAACATGCCCTTGATGCGCGCGGTGGTGTCCACGCGGCCTACGATGCCGCCGAGCCGGGGACTGGTCCGCCCGCAGGCGCAGGGGGCCCTGTCGATGTAGGAAAGGTCGCCTGTGGCAAGACGGATGAGCGGGTAGGTCTTGTTGAACGAGGTGACGACGATTTCGCCCACCTCGCCGTCCTTCAGCGGAATTCCCGTGTCAGGATGGCAGATTTCCACATAGCAGCGATTGGAAATGTGCAGACCGGTCTTGTGGAAGCACTCGTAGCCGATGCAGCCCACGTCCGCAGTGCCGTATCCTTGACGCAAAATGATGTCGAACTTCTTCTCGAGCTGGTTGCGCATTTTTTCGGAGAGGCGTTCACCGGTGACGAAGGCCACTTCCTGAAAGAGATCCTTGCGCAGGTTGATGCCCTTTTCCTCGGCCTTCTGGGCGAGGTGCATCAGATAGCTCGCCGTGCCCACATAGCCGGAGACACGCAGTTTCTGCATAATGTCCAGCTGGGTGCTGGGATCGGTGGGACCCGCCGGGATGGACGCGCAGCCGAGATTGCGCAGCGGTTCTTCGAACATGAGTCCGGCGGGGGCCAAGTGATAGTTGAAGGTCACCTGAACCACGTCTCCGGGGCGGAAGCCTACGGAATAGAAAGCTTCCGTGTAACCCCAGTAGTCGTCCATGCGGTCTTCGGGATCGAAGATGGGACCGGGGGAAAGAAAGATGCGCTTCAACTCTCCGATGTCCTTGGTCAGGAGGCCGCCGAGCCGGGGACCGATGGACTGGAGGAAGATGAGTTCCTTCTTCTTGAGCAGCGGAATGTGCTTGATGTCGGACAGGGTCTTGAATTTTTCGACGTTGAACTGAGCGCGGTCGAAACGTTTTTTCACGTCTTCCGAATACCGGTAGGCATAGGACAGAAGGTCCTTGAGCTGGATGAGGTAATACTGGCGGCGTTCGCTCTCGTCGAGCACTTCACGGCGGTTGTAAATACCTTCGGTACGATCTTTGCGGGTCATGACTGCATGCTCCGTAGGGTCTTTTGAGGATAAGAATGAAACAGGATACTCCAGATCATCCAAAAAATGCAAGTACTTTTTGAAAAAATAATTTATTTCAATGTGTTATATTTGAGTACTGGCGTTGCGCAACTGCAGGACGCGATCTTTCAGGGAGTTGTATATGGGAGGAGATCCCAGAAAGTTGGCCGTGAACGTGGCGATGAGAGCCACGAGGAGCATTTCGGGCAGGCACTGGAAGGCCCCGGACATTTCCGCCACCAGCGCCGCGCCGGTCAGGGGCGCGCGTACCGTGCCCGCGAAGAGACCGGCCATGCCGAGCATGAGAAAGGCCGGGAGCTGCGCGGCGGCAGAAAGCTGGGCATGAATGAACAGGGTGCCGGAGACGGCTCCCACCATGCTGCCGATAGCGAGCATGGGCATAAGCAGGCCGCCGGGGACGCCGGAAGCGAAGCTGAGAATGGAAAAGATCACCTTGACGAAAAGCAGAAAAAGAAGGGAGGCAAGGGCAAGCTGACCATTTGGGGAAAGTCCGGCCAGATCGGAGGTCGATATGCCCACTCCGATCAAGACCTGTGGGTAAACGTACAGAAGCATGCCTGCCAGTAAAAAGGGAATCAGCGGTTTCAGCGGCGCAGGGAGTATTTTCTGGCGATCATGCAGGCGGGTTACGAGGAGCAGCCCCGTATTGTACGCAGCTCCGAGGATGCCTGTACCCACTCCAAGAGGGAGAGCTATCCAGAGCTGAATCCAGTCGAGGGAAAGAATGTTCGCAAAGGGAAAAGAAAGACCGAAACCGAACAGCACATTGGCTACAAAATAGGCGGAGACGGCGGAAATGCTGGTGAACAGAATGAGGGGAACGGAGATGATGACCTTTATTTGTTCAAAGGCGAAGAGCATGCCCGCTACGGGCGCTCCGAAGGCTGCCGTCAGGCCGGCCACGCTTCCGGCGATGAGAAAGCGGGGAGCGCTTCCCGTCCTTGAGCTGGAAATTCTGTGAAACAGCTGGCCGAAACCGCAGCCCACCGCCGCGCCCATCTGGATGCTCGGACCTTCGCGACCCACGGACAGGCCCCCGGACAGAGACATGAGCGTGCCTGCGAACTTGCACACGACGATCCTGAGCCAGGGAAAGGGAATTTGTCCGGCCAGAGCAAGTTCCATCTGGGGAATGCCGCTGCCGCTGATGAGCGGTTCCTTGCGCACGAGCCAGCCAACGGCCAGAGCCAGCAGAATCAGGCTGCCGAAAACGATGAACGCAGTGGCCGGCGTATGCGGGGCGTGTCTGAGCGCTTCGACGATCCGGGCGTTACCCGTGTCGTACAGCAGGCGAAAAGTGCCGATGACGGCTCCTGAGCCGCCGCCTACGAATGCAGCCTGTACGGCAAGCCGCGCCACTCCCTCGTTGCGCAGGTTCTGCATTTCCCGCAATACGGGAACGGAACGGAAATGAAAATGGGGAAGATGCGGATGATGGGACATGCCTGTTTTCCGGGGCTGGGGAGACATTCCGTCTGGGGAAGGGGACAATGAATGAGGAAGGCGCAACGCCTTCCTCATTCTGTCTGCCCCCCGCACGACGCGGGAAGCTGCTCTGTGAAAGATCGACCGGGATCGACTGCGCGTCAGGCCAGTGCGGCGAGCTGGCGGAAAAGCTGCATGCCGATGGCGAAGGCCACCAGATACAGCGGCCCGAGCGCAAGAGCCGCACGGGACCACGGCAGCCGCATGGCATATTTGCATCCCACGAAACAGCTGACGGCGAACCATACCGAGCCTACGGGAGACCCCACGGCCGGGATGATGCAGACGATGGTCGGCGCGGCGCTGTAGGCGATGACCCGGAAGACGGTGCGGAACTGGGCGTGATCCGGCTGCACGAGCCGCAGCATGAGATAGAAGACCGCTGTGAGGAAGAACAGCTGAATGGCCAGAATGCCCGGAGTCAGGATGATTGTCATGGGCAGGCTCAGGCTTTGCGCCATGTCGCCGATGAATTCCTGCATCTTGGGATCGGTGATGGACGGCGCGGCCGCTTCCAGACTCGTGAGGTACCACATGCGGTCCACCAGCGTCTGGAACAGGCCGACGATGACGTAGAACGCAAGCGGACGGGCCAGCCCCTCAAAGCTTGCGGGCAGCCCGGCGAAGAAACGGGGGGCGTTGAACATCACCTGAAGAATGGTCTGGTAAAGCCCCATCAGAGGATTGTACCGGCGCGGCTGTTCCCACGGAACGCCGATCTCGTTTTCAAACGACTCCTGCCCGGACAGCCTGTGTCTGGCCTTGCGGAATACGTCGCGAAAGCCGTGCGCCGGCTCCGCCTCTTCCGGACTTCCGACCGGCCGTCCCCTGTCGTTCTGCCTCTCGTCGGAAACATTGGCGTCAGACATGCTCCGAGGTTCGTCGGCTTTCCGCTTTTCGGGATCGGGTTCGACGCTGATTCCAGGGATATGCGGAACGACCGCTCCTGGAGGCAGGGGATCGTCCTCGTCGGAAACGGAAGTCGGAGGCGTCGGCGCAAGCGGAGGCTTCACGGGGGGCGTTTCCGGCATGACCGGTTCGTCGACCGCGACCGGCGTTCCATCGGAATTACGGAAACGGAAACGACATTTGCAGTGCGGACATGTGGCCATGACCGCATTTGCGGGGATGGACTCTTCGTCGATCCGGCGTTCGAACTTGCACTCGGGGCAGCGGATAAGCACGGGACACCTCTGTTTATGGCGGCAAAGTTGGGTTGAAGTGTATAGCGTCCGTTTCCTCAAATCAAGGGCGGGAGATGATAAACGGATTTGCCGGGACGAGCCGTGACGCGCGGTCGGAGACGCGTTTCCTTTTCTCCGGGCGGGGACTGCCGGGCATTGCGGGTTCCGTTTTTCCGTATTTTGTTGTATGGTATAGGCTTGGCACACTGCGGGACGACTTTCGGCGTTCCTGCGTGGTCCGCAGGCCGGAATGTCCTTTTCCTTGCCTTTCGGGTACGTCCGGAGACAATCTTTTTCCTTTCAGGGGGAACCATGAAGAATATGCTGAAATCTCTGCTGGTCGCCGTCACGCTGGTGCTGGTCGCCGCAGCGCCTTCTCTGGCGGATACCGTGCGCATTGGCCTGATGTGCCCGCTTACCGGGAAATGGGCCAGCGAAGGGCAGGATATGCGCCAGATCGTCACGTTGCTTGCCGATGACGTGAACAAGGCTGGCGGCGTCAACGGGCACAAGATCGAGCTGATTGTCGAAGATGACGCCGGCGATCCGCGCACGGCGTCTCTTGCCGCCCAGAAACTGGCTTCCGCGGGCGTCATCGCCGTCATCGGAACCTACGGTTCGGCCGTGACCGAGGCCGCTCAGAACATCATCGACGAATCCGAACTCATCCAGATCGCCACCGGCTCCACCAGTGTCCGTCTGACTGAAAAGGGGCTGGGGCTGTTCTTCCGTACCTGCCCGCGCGACGACGAGCAGGGGCGCGTGGCCAGTCAGGTCATCGCCGGCAAGGGATACAAGGCTGTCGCCATCCTGCACGATAATTCCTCCTACGCCAAGGGGCTTGCCGAAGAGGCGCTCAAGGGGCTGAAGGCCGCCGGCGTGCCCGTGGTGTTCTATGACGCCCTGACGCCCAGCGAACGTGACTACACCGCCATTCTGACCAAGCTGAAGGCCGCTTCTCCCGATCTGATTCTCTTCACGGGATATTTCCCCGAAGCCGGCATGCTGCTTCGCCAGAAGGCCGAAATGCACTGGAACGTGCCCATGATGGGCGGCGACGCCGCCAACAACACCGACCTTGTGAAGATTGCGGGCAAGGCCGCCGCCAAGGGCTATTTCTTCATCAGCCCGCCGTCCGCTCATGATTTCGACAGCCCCGAAGCCAAGGATTTCTTCGCCAGATACCAGACCCAGTACCAGAGTCTGCCCAGTTCGGTCTGGTCCGTTCTGGCCGGAGACGCCTTCAAGGTGATCATCGCCGCTCTTCAGGCCGGTGTGAAGCCCGAACCCGAAGCCATCGCCGCCTACCTGAAGAAGGATCTCAAGGATTATCCCGGTCTGACCGGTTCGCTCGGCTTCAACGCCAAGGGCGATCGTATCGGCGATCTCTACAAGGTATACGAAGTGAACGAGGACGGCGTGTTCGTTCTTCAGAAGTAACGCGTTTCGGCGGGGGAGCTTTTCCCCCGCCTTTTCCGGAAGTTTCCGGGGATGGTCGCACGCTTCTTTCTCGCTCGTGCGGACGGAAAAGCCGGCGGCTCCTTTTCGGCTCGTGGAGGAACTCCCTCCTGAAGGTTTGCAATGTACGAATTCTTACAGCAGCTTATCAATGGCCTGGCGGTAGGCGGCATCTACGCCCTTGTGGCTCTCGGCTACACGATGGTGTACGGCGTTCTGAAGCTCATCAACTTTGCGCACGGGGATCTGTTTACCATCGGAGCCTATCTCGGGCTGACCCTGCTCGTTTCCTGCGGTCTTTCCGGCAGCCTTTCCCCCTTGCTGGCCGTCGGACTCGTGGTGCTCATCGTGCTCGGTCTGGTGGCCCTGCTCGGCGTGGCGCTGGAGCGGGTGGCCTATCGTCCTCTGCGCAAGGCCAACCGGCTGGCGGCGGTCGTTTCCGCTCTCGGCGCGTCCATCGTGTTCCAGAATGCGGTCATGCTGATTTACGGCGCGCGGTTCTACGTTTATCCGGAAGAGCTTCGGCCTTCTCTGGTGCTTGATCTGTTCGGGCTTCAGGTTCCGATCATGCGGGTCATCGTCATCGTGAGTTCATTGCTGCTCATGCTGGCTCTGTACGCCTTCATCAACCGGACCCGGATGGGGACCGCCATTCGGGCCGTGGCCATAGATCAGGGCGCGGCCAAGCTCATGGGCATCAATGTCGATCGCGTCATCTCGCTGGTCTTCTTTCTTGGCGCGGGGCTCGGCGGCGTGGCCGGGGTCATGGTGGGCATGTACTACGGACAGATCGACTTCACCATGGGCTGGACCTACGGCATGAAGGCGTTTACGGCAGCCATCCTCGGCGGCATCGGCAACATTCCCGGAGCCATGCTCGGCGGTCTTCTGCTCGGGGTCATCGAGGCTCTCGGGGCCTCCTATCTCGCCATGGCCTGGAAAGACGCCATCGCCTTTCTCGTGCTCATACTCATTCTCATCATCCGGCCTACAGGTCTGCTCGGGGAAAGGGTGGCCGACAAGCTATGACTGATGTCGTGAAACGTTACTCTCCCTTTCTGCTGGCCCTGGTCATCGCGTTGCTGCCTCTGGGACTCGACGCCTACTGGATCGAAGTGGCGGTGAGCGTAGGGCTGTACGCGCTGCTTTCCCTGTCTCTGAATCTTATTCTCGGACAGGCCGGAATCTTCCACATGGGGCATGCCGCCTTTTATGCCGTGGGCGCGTACGTCACGGCCATTCTGAACACGCAGTATCAGATTCCCGTGCTCTATCTGCTGCCCGTGGCCGGGGCTGCCGCTGCGCTGTTCGCCCTGATCGTGGCCCGGCCGATCATTCATCTTCGCGGGGACTACCTGCTGATTGTGACCATAGGCATCGTGGAAATCGTCCGCATCGCCCTGATCAACGACGTAGGCGGACTGACCGGCGGCTCCAACGGCATTTTCGGCATTTCCCGCCCCGTGCTGTTCGGCATGAAGATTCGTACCGGGATGCAGTTCTACTATCTGATCTGGGGTATCGTGGGCGTCACGGTCCTGCTGTTCCACTGGCTGTCCGTTTCCCGTTTCGGACGGGCGCTGAACTGCATCAAGGAAGACGACGTGGCAGCCGAGGGCTGCGGTATGGACGTGGCCCAGCTCAAGCTCATGGCGTTCGTCATCGGCGCGTTCTGGGCCGGGATGGCCGGCAATCTGTTCGCCACCAAGATGACCATCATTTCTCCAAGCTCGTTTTCGTTCTGGGAGTCCGTCGTGGTGTTCGCCGTGGTCATTCTTTCCGGCGGCAGCCAGATCGGCGTGCTTGTGGGAACGCTGCTCATCGTGGCGCTTCCCGAGGTGTTTCGCGACTTCGCGGATGCCCGCATGCTGGTTTTCGGACTTGCCATGATGATCATGATGGTCGTTCGTCCTCAGGGACTGTTCCCCCCTGCGCCCCGGCGGTATGACGTGCGGCGGCTGCTCAGACGGGGCAAGGATTTCGGGGCTCCCGTCGCCCCCCGCACGGCGCGAAAGGATGGTGCCGCATGAGTCTGCTTTCCCTTCAGAGCGTAACCAAGATTTTCGGCGGCCTGACCGCCGTCAATGAAGTCTCCTTCGAAGTGGAGCAGGGCAGCATCGTCGGGCTGATCGGCCCGAACGGAGCGGGGAAGACCACGGTCTTCAATCTGATTACCGGGAACTATGTTCCCGACGGCGGAGACATCCGGTTTTCGGGGCAGTCCATCAAGGGACTGAAGCCCCATGCCATCGTCAATCTTGGCATTGCCCGCACCTTTCAGTCCATCCGTCTGTTCCCGACCCTGCCGCTGGTGGAAAACGTGCTGGCCGGCAGACATTGCCGGATGCACAGCGGCATCCTGAGTTCCATGTTTCATACGCCCACGCAGCGCCGGGAAGAGCGGGCCGCTCTGGAGCGGGCCATGGCCGAGCTTGAATTCGTGGGACTGGCCGACAGTTATGCGGAAGAGGCGGGCAGTCTTTCCTACGGCAACCAGCGTCTGCTGGAAATGGCCCGCGCGCTGGCGTCCGATCCCAAGCTGATTATTCTCGACGAGCCTGCCGGAAGCATGAACGATCCTGAAACCGCGGTGCTGATCGAGCTTATCCATGCCATTCGCAAGCGCGGCGTGACCGTGCTGCTCATCGAACATGACATGGGGCTGGTGATGAAGGTCTGCGAAAAGCTGCTCGTGCTTGAGTACGGTTCCCTCATTGCCGACGGGCTTCCTGACGTGGTCCGCCGGGACCCCAGGGTCATCGAGGCCTACCTCGGACAGGATGATTGAAACGTTTTGCCGGGACGGTCCGTCTTTTCGAGGGCGGGCCATCGCCGGCGACAATTCGGGAGTTCGGATGTTTCTCGAAGTTGAAGATCTGCATGCCGGGTACGGCACGGAAGAAGTCCTGCATGGCGTGAGCCTGCGCGTTGACGAAGGCGAAATCGTGAGTATTCTTGGAGCGAACGGCGCCGGAAAGACCACGACCCTGCTGACCATCAGCGGGCTTGTGCGGGCTTCCGGCGGAGCGGTGCGCTTTTGCGGCGAAGAGCTGCATACTCTGCCCAGTCACGAGGTGGTGCGCCGCGGACTCACGCAGTCGCCGGAAGGGCGGCGCGTGTTCGGCGTGCTCACCGTGCTGGAAAACCTGCGGCTGGGCGCGTTTACCGTGGAGGACAAGGCCAGAGCCGAGCAGACGCTGGAATGGATTTTTGATCTGTTCCCCCGTCTGCATGAACGCAAGGATCAGCTGGCCGGAACGCTCTCTGGCGGAGAGCAGCAGATGCTGGCCATAGGCCGGGCGCTCATGGGGCAGCCGCGTCTGCTTTTGCTGGACGAACCGTCCCTTGGGCTGGCTCCGTTGCTGGTGAAGTCCATTTTTGAGACGATCCGCGAGATCAACCAGTCGGGCGTGACTATTCTGATCGTCGAACAGAACGCCCGCGCCGCGCTGAAGCTAGCTACCCGGGGATATGTGCTGGAACTGGGGCGGGTCGTGATGGAAGACACCGCCGGACATCTTCTTGCCAACCCCAGCATTCAGGAAGCCTATCTCGGCGCCTAGGTTCCTCGGGAGCGTTCCGCGCGCGTCCTCTTCCCATATTCCTCCCTTCAGCGGAGAGACAGGCCCGCGGGGGGAATTCCCTGCCAGAAAGGAACTTTGATGAGCGAATTGACTCCCCGCCAGATCGTGGCGGAACTCGACAAATACATTATCGGTCAGGAGCAGGCCAAGCGCATGGTGGCCGTGGCGGTGCGCAACCGCTGGCGGCGTCAGCGTCTTGCGCCGGAGCTGCGCAACGAGGTTGCGCCGCGCAACATCATCATGATGGGACCCACCGGAGTGGGCAAGACAGAGATCGCCCGCCGGCTGGCCAGGCTGTGTCAGGCCCCTTTCATCAAGGTGGAGGCCACAAAGTACACCGAAGTGGGGTATGTCGGTCGTGACGTGGAATCCATGATTCGCGATCTCATGGAGATCGGCGTCAGTCTCGTGCGTTCGGAAGAGGCGGAAAAGGTCAGGGAACGCGCCGAAGCCGCCGCCGAGGAACGGCTGCTGGATTTGCTGCTGCCTTCCGCGGACGGGCGGGAAAGCACCCGCGAGAAGCTGCGCAATCTGTTCCGGCAGGGCCACCTCAACGATCGGGAAATTGAGATCGAAGTCAAGGAGCAGTCCCAGCCCATCGGCATCATGGGCGTTCCGGGAATGGAACAGATCGGGGAACAGATGAAGGGCGCTTTCGGCAAGCTCTTCCCGTCTCGTTCGCATCGCCGCAAGATGAAGGTCGGCTCGGCGTGGAAGCACCTTGTCGAAGAGGAATCCTCCAAGCTGGTGGACGAGGACAAGATCGTGGATCTGGCTCGCGAGCGTGTGGAGCAGATGGGGATCGTATTCATTGACGAGATCGACAAGCTCGCCAGCGGCTCCCAGCAGCGTTCCGCCGACATTTCCCGCGAGGGTGTCCAGCGCGATCTGCTGCCCATTGTGGAGGGGAGCGCGGTGAACACAAAATACGGGCTTGTGAATACGGACCATATTCTGTTCATCGCCGCCGGCGCGTTTCATCTGTCCAAGCCTTCCGATCTCTTCCCCGAACTGCAGGGCCGGTTTCCGCTGCGCGCGGAACTGAACTCGCTTGGCCGGGACGAGTTTTACCGTATCCTGACCGAGCCGGACAACGCGCTGACCCGGCAGTATGAAGCGATGCTGGCGACGGAAGGCGTCCGCGTGACGTTCACCGACGACGGCCTGCGGGAGATCGCGGCCTTTGCCGAGGATGTGAACACGAGAACCGAAAATATCGGAGCGCGGCGGCTGCATACCATCATGGAAAAGATTCTTTCCGACATTTCCTTCGATGCGTCCGAGTGCGCGGGCGTTACGCTGGTCGTAGACCGGAACTACGTAACGTCCCAGCTTGCAGACGTGCGCGCCGATGCGGAATTGAGCCGGTTCATTCTCTAACCAGACGAGGAACGTCATGGAACCCGTTCAGGACGCCAAGCTGAAATCCCAGATTCTTGTTGAAAGTCTGCCGTACCTCCGCAAGTTCAGCGGAGAAACCATCGTCATCAAGTACGGCGGTCACGCCATGAAGGACGAGACGCTCAAGGCTTCCTTCGCCCGCAGCGTGGCTCTGCTCAAGCTTGTCGGGATTCATCCCGTGGTAGTGCACGGCGGCGGTCCCCAGATCGGCAGCATGCTTGAAAAGCTGGAAATCCATTCCGAGTTTCGGGAAGGACTGCGGGTGACGGACGACGCCACCATGAATGTGGTGGAGATGGTGCTGGTGGGATCGGTCAACAAGGACATCGTGAATCAGATCAACCGGGCCGGAGCAAGGGCCGTGGGGCTTTCCGGCAAGGACGCCATGCTGCTGCACGCAGAAAAGAAGGCCATGGTGGTCAATCGCGAGAACCGTCCGCCGGAAATCATTGATCTTGGCAACGTGGGCCGTGTGACCAGAGTGGAAACGTCGCTCGTGCTGTCCCTGATGAAGGACGGCTTTGTTCCCGTCATCGCCCCTGTGGGAGTGGACGACGAGGGCCATACCTACAACATCAATGCCGATGAGGTGGCCGGAGCCGTGGCCGGAGCGCTGCGCGCCAAGCGTCTGCTCATGCTGACCGACGTGGCCGGCGTGCTTGATCTCGAAGGGAAGCTCATCGAATCCATCCGTGTGGAAGAAGCGCCGCGCCTGTTTGAGGACGGCACGGTTTCCGGCGGCATGATTCCCAAGCTGAACTGCTGTCTTGAGGCTATCCGGCAGGGTGTGGAAAACGTGGTCATCGTGGACGGGCGCGTGGAGAACTGCGTGCTGCTTGAACTGTTCACCGATCAGGGCGCGGGAACCGAAATCGTCGGCGCGAAAGGTGAATCCGACGTGTAGAGGTTTTGACGTCATGGCCTCCTGACGCCTCATTGCCGGAGGCGCCGGGTGAATATGGACTCACCCCAATCCGGAACGATCCGCAGCGTCTGCCGATGCCGCAGTGTCCGTTGATTTTGCGGACAGGGTGTTTGCAACGCCGGAGCATTATGACCTATCGTCTGCCCAGAGCCCGCAAGGGCAACCGTACCAACGAGATGCTTCCCGTGCGCGAGAAGCTGGACTCGGTTCTTGCCGCCCTGGGAACAGGCGAAAAGGCCATGCTCACGCGTCTGTGGCAGAACTGGGATATGGTCATGGGACCGGAGCTGGCGCCGCTGGCATGGCCTCTGGGAGCGCGTAACGACATTCTTGTGGTCGGAGGGGAAGACAACCTCGCTCTGCAGGAGCTTTCGTTTATGACTCCGGAGATCCTTGAACGGGTCAACGCCTTCATGGATGCGCCTGTCTTCGGAAGGGTGGAACTTCAGCTGGTCATGGGGCGCAGACCGCTTGATCAGCCGCCGGACATGCAGCCCCGGACCCGGGTCCGGCCCGCGCCGCCCATGCCGCCCGGTCTCGGCGGCCCTCTGCGGGAGATGCGCCCGGACTCTCCCGTTACCCGCTGTTATCTCGCCTACCTGAAAATGTTCGGCCTCACGCCGGAGGGGCCTCCCTCATGCGGGAAGAGGCTGACCTTTCATGCCGATTCATGAAAGACAAGGGCGTCGTTTCAGTTGAAACGACGCCCTTTCGTCATGTTTGAGGAGCCATGGAAGGACCATCACAGAAACCTATCTTCGTTTCTTTCTCTGACTGCGCGGCATTTTTTTGGGGGTAGCCAGCACCTTGATCTCGCCTTCCACGGAAAGAGCCTTTTCAGTAAGGCCGAACGGAGCCCAGTTTTCCGGAACAAGACTCATTCGTTCAAAGGCCCGTCCGGTAGCATAGATCACCGGAATGTCGCCATTGGGCGAACCGGCCAGCGCCAGCGTGGCATTGGGGCTGGTTGTGAGAACGGGATCGGACCCCGCCTCGACAGGCTGCGTAGCGTTATCCGCGGGAGTATCCGCCGGTTCTTGCGCGGAGGCCGCCATTTCTCCTTCGGGAAGCTGTTTCGGGGGAGATGCCGGTTCAGGCGGCATCAGCTTCGGAGTGGGCGGCTCAGGGGGAAGGGCGCCCTGCGGGTCCGGGATGGGGCCGTCGGAAAGGAAGAGTTCCTCCTCCAGTTTGCCCTTGGAGCGCAAGAAATTCAGAAAGTCGCTGCCGGTCAGACCGACCTGAGCGACCATGGGGGAGCCGTCCCCCGCACTCAGCAGACTGACCGGAACCGTGCCTCCATGAATGCCGATGTATGCGGTACGTGCCCCGGCGGGCATTTCACCCCAGACGACCTCTTTCTGATCGCTGACGTCCGTCTGCCCTGCGCCATTCTGTCTGACCGCTTCGGCGGGGGAAGGCGCGATGAGCAGGGCACACAGACATGCCGGAAGCAAACTGGAGAAAATGCGTCCGTTCATCCAAGTTCCTTCTGGTTCTTTTGAGCCTGAACCGGCTCGCCGGAACCCTCGTCGAAAGATCATGCCCTGATTGATTCCGAACAGATCGGAATGAGGAGAATGGCGTATAAATAGGGCCGCCAGACCCGAAGGTCAAGCATATGGGGCGTGCGGTCATGTGCTCTAGCGCATGGCGGCGCGAACTTCCGCGACTCTGGCCGGGATGTCCGGCGCTCCGACAAGCTCGGAGACGAGGGCGCAGCAGCGCGCCCCGTGGCGCATCACTTCGCCTATGTTATGTCGCTTGATGCCGCCGATGGCCACGAAAGGCAGGTCGATATTGGCCACGACCCAGTCCAGATACTCGAGAGTCACGGGAGCGCAGACGTCCTTCTTGGTCTGGGTGGGGTAGATGGGGCCGACGCCGATATAGTCGGCTCCGGCGGCCAGCGCCTCTTTTGCCTGTTCCGGCGTGTGCGTGGACAGACCGACGATCATGTCCGGGCCTACAAGACGGCGCACGGCAGGGAGGGGCAGGTCGTCCTGCCCCACATGGACACCATCCGCATCGCAGAGGATGGCGATATCCACATGGTCGTTGACGATGAAGCAGGCTCCCGCGGCTCTGGTCATCCGGCGCAGGGCAAGGCATTCCTCAAGCATTTTCCCCGCTTTCTTGTCCTTTTCCCTGTACTGAAGAATCTTGATGCCGGAATCGAGCAGAGCCTGTGCCACTTCAAGGACAGGGCGCCCCAGAGACAGATTGTCGTCGGTAAGCGCGTAAAGATCGGTTTCCGGGCTGGTCCCGGGCAGAAGTCTGGGCATGGGAGTCAGTTTCCTTTTGATTGACGTCGTTTGTTTTTGGCTGTGGTCGTAATGCGCCATTCCGGCGCGGCTTTCCTGCAGGCGGCTCCGCGTGACGGAGCCTTGCATGGAAACGCATCAGGATTCGACGGCAAGATCCACAAAGGAGAATGCGTTGACGCTGAACAGTCCCCTTGCCGTGAGCTTGAGGTCGGGAATGACCGGCAGGGCCATGAAGCTCAGGGTCATGAACGGTTCGACGGCTTCGGGGATGCCCAGGACGTCGTGTGCGATTCGGATCATCTCGCCAAGGGTTCTGGCCGTTTCCAGCGGATCGGCATTGGAGAGCAGGCCGGCCACCGGCAGGGACAGACTGTGGAGCTTTCCTCCGGCGAGCATGACGATGCCGCCTCCGATCCGTTCCAGTTCGTCGACGACCGCGCGCATGGCTGCGTCGCTGTCTCCGGCCACGACGATATTGTGCGAGTCGTGAGCGATGGTCGTGGCTACGGCTCCGCCGGACAGCTCATAGCCTTCGAGCAGGCCGAGACCGATCTTTCCTGTGCCCTTGTGCCGTTCGATGACGGCCAGCTTGGTCAGCTTCGGATTCAGGGAGCACTGGAACAGCCCTGCTTCGTCAGTGCGTATGTCGCGGACCGCCTGCGGCGTAAGCAGAGAATGCGGCTGAATGCGGATGACGCGGGCCTTTCCCGCAGGAACGGGCATGTCGAAGGAGGTTTCCGTCAGCGGCGCGATATGTACGGAGCGGGAAGGCGCGCCTGCCGCCGCTTCGTTCAGGCGCACGGTCAGACGGCCGTCTTCCGCCACCAGTTTCCCGGCGGAATAGACGCTTCGCACGCGAAAATCCTTTAGATCGTCAACAAGAATAAAGTCGGCGTCCCGTCCCGGAGCGATAGCCCCCTTGTTTCTGAGACCGAAACATTCGGCGGCGTTCAGGGTGCACAGGGTGACGGCGCGCACCGGATCCATGCCCATGGCGACGGCAAGACGCAGATGGTTGTCCATATGCCCTTCGCGGGCGATGTCGTCGGGGTGACGGTCGTCGCAGCAGAAGGCGCAGCGCCGGGCATTGGCGTCGGTCACGCCGGGCAGCAGGGCGGCGAGATTCTTGGCGGCCGACCCTTCCCGAATCAGAATGTAGGAGCCGCGCCGGAGGTTGGCTTCCATTTCCTCCAGCGTGGTGCATTCATGGGTATTGCTGATTCCGGTGACGAGATAGGCGTCCAGATCCTGTCCGAGCAGTCCCGGAGCGTGGCCGTCCACCGTCTTGCCATGACTGCTGCCCAGTTGAATCTTGGCCAGCACGTCGTAGTCGGCGGCGACAACTCCGGGGAAGTTCATGACTTCTCCAATGCCGCTGACCCGGGGATCGTCAATCAGCTCTTCCAGATCTTCTGCGTACAGAACCGCTCCCGAGTCCTCGAACGAGGTGGCCGGCACGCAGGAAGGCAGGGAGATGAAGATGTTGAGGGGAAGGTGCCGCCCGTTTTCGAGCATGTACCGGATTCCCTCCATGCCGTGCACATTGGCGATCTCGTGAGGGTCGGCCACGACCGTCGTCGTGCCGCAGGGCAGGACAAGCCCGGCGAAGCGGGAGGGACTGGCCATGCTCGACTCGATATGAATATGGGCGTCGATCAGGCCGGGCAGCAGGTACTTGCCTTCTGCATCGACGGTCCTGCGAGCCTGAGTGGGCGCGAACCCCAGAATTTTTCCGTCCCCGACGCTGACCGGCGTTTCAAGGATTTCGCCGGTGAAGACGTCCACCACGCGCGCGTTGAGGATCAGCAGATCGGCGGGCTTGCGGCCTGCCGCCATGTCTACCAGATTTTCCAGCGGCTCCAGATCGTACATGATGGGTTCCTTGATGGCTTGGGGCTATGCCTGATCCAGCAGGGCCTTTGCGAAGTCGTCGCCGTTGAACGGGCGCAGATCTTCCATTTTTTCGCCAAGACCGACGTAGGTGATGGGAATGCCGTACTGCATGGAAACGGCGACGGCGACGCCGCCCTTGGCCGTTCCGTCGAGCTTGGTGAGAATAAGCTCGTCGATTCCGGCGGCATCCTTGAATATCTTTGTCTGTTGCAGGGCGTTCTGGCCTGTGGTCGCGTCGACGACAAGAATGCTGCGATGCGGCGCCCCCGGATGTTTGCGGGCAAGAACGTCGCGAATTTTGGTCAGTTCGTCCATGAGATTGCTTTTGGTATGGAGACGCCCCGCCGTATCAATGAAGATCACGTCATAGTGCTCCCTGATGGCGATATCCATGGCCTCCCAGGCCACAGCCGCCGGATCGGCGTTCTGCCCCTTGGAATGGAAGCCGGAGCCTGTGCGTCTGGCCCAGATGCCGAGCTGTTCGACGGCTGCCGCGCGGAAGGTGTCCGCCGCCGCGAGCAGGACCTTTTTACCCTGCATGCGCGCACGGTAGGCCAGCTTGGCGATGGTCGTGGTCTTGCCCACTCCGTTGACGCCGATCACAAGGACGACTTCTGGCGGGTTCACGGCAACGACCCGGCGGGGAATGCGGAAGATTTCTTCCAGTTCTTCGGCGAGCAGAGGACGCAGTTCTTCCGGCGTCCTGGCCGACGCGGTCCTGGCTCGTTCGCGGAGGCGTCTGCACAGGCCGGTGGCTGCTTCCACGCCCATATCCGCCATGATGAAGACTTCTTCCAGCTCTTCCCAGAAATTTTCGTTCAACTCTCCATGACTGGAAAACAGAACGGACAGCCCCTTGCCCAGATGCTCGCGGGTCCGGGCAAGCCCTTCATGCAGCTTCAGGAACAGCCGGTTGCGTTCATCCTCCTCGTCTTCGAGTTCGAGGGCAAGAGCAAGGCGATACTGCAGCTCCGAACGGAAGTCGGCCACTTCTTCATATTCCATCCGTTCAGCCCAGGACGCGAAGTCCCGGACGAAGGAGTCGGCTTCATCGGCAGGAGCGCCCAGCGATACGAGCAGGAAACGGATCCGCTCCCAGAGTGCCTCTCCCGTTCGCGCGTCGGGACCAAGCCCTTCAAGAGCGAGGGACAGCCATACGGACAGCCTCGGTTCGGCTTCGCGCATGGCGACAAGCAACGGCTCGCGCCAGTCGTCGGAAGTGGCGGACCGGGAAGATGGTTCTTCCGGGATGTCGGCATCACCGACGGGCGCGGGACTCGCGTCAGAAGAGGCTTCTTCGGAAAGATCATGAGAGGAGGGCGTTGCCGCAACGGATTCCTGCGCGGTCTCATCGGTCTTGTCGGACCGCCATAGCCGCTTGAGAGATGAAAAAAAGCCCATGTGTTATCCTTCTGTTCCAGAAAGTTGTTTCTGTCTTTGTTGCGTACTTGGCGGCTTCCGTCAAGAGAGAGCGGCGGGAGGCGAAAAACGTTCCGCGGGAGGGAAATGACCCCGGTCCGTCACGGTGCGAAGAATGCGGTGTGTAAGAGAAAAAAGAAGTATAGGTTAATTTATAGCTGTATTATTACAATATGTTATAAAATATAAAATGATCGGCTTCTCAAGCCGTTGACATCAAGGCCAAGGGTAATTATCAGTTTGGCTTTGAAGCTACCGACAATAACTTTAAAAAGAACAATGATTCCGATAGATTCCAGGCAAATCAACGTTTCCGTACTCAGATTGACTTCATCGCTTCCGAAAATTTGAAGGGCGTTGTCTTCTTCGAAATCGGCAAGACGACCTGGGGTAACAACGATGGAGCCATTGGCACCGACGGCGTGAACGTGAAGACCCGTTATGCCTATATCGACTGGGTTATTCCTCAGACCGAGGTTCAGGTTCGCATGGGTCTGCAGCCCTATGCTCTCCCCGGCTTTGTGGCGCAGTCTCCCATTCTTGGTAACCCCGTTGACGGCGCAGGCATCACTATTGCCGGTCAGTTTACTGAAAATGTGGGCGCTTCCCTCTTCTGGATGCGTGCGACCAACCAGTCCAATAACGATGACAATCACGACTATCAGCACGATATTCTTGATATCGTCGGCTTGACCGTTCCGTTGACCTTCGACGGCGTGAAGGTGACTCCCTGGACTATGGGAGCCTTTGCCGGCAAGAACAGTCTGAACCTCGAAGACGGCGATGAAAAGCGTGTTGCTTCCGGTCTGCTTCCGGCTTGGGGTGTGGAAGCCTTGACAGATTCTGACGACAACAATGGCGCTGCGTGGTGGCTGGGCTTCACCGGCGAGCTGACCATGTTCGACCCCTTCCGTATTGCGTGGGATGCCGCCTACGGTTCTGCTGATATGGGTTCCATTGGAAGCATGGATCTCGAACGTTCCGGCTGGTATGTGTCCGCCATCGCCCAGTACAAAATGGACATGGTCACCCCCGGTCTGCTGCTCTTCTACGCTTCCGGCGATGACAACAACATCAATGACGGTTCTGAACAGATTCCTACCATTGACGCTGGCTGGAACGCTTCCAGCTTTGGTTTCGATGGCAGCGTCTACGGCGCTTCCAGCAACGTGAAGATCAGCGACACCATTGCCGGTCTGTGGGGCGTTCAGCTGCGCTTCGACGATATCTCCTACATGGAAGATCTGAAGCACAACCTGCGCTTTGCCTACTACACTGGTACCAACGACGAGGGCGTCGTCAGAAAACTCGGCAAGGCTTCTCCGGTTGATATGATCGCTCCTGGCAGCGCTGGTTCTCAGGGATTGTATCTGACCAAGAAAGACCATGCCTTTGAAGTCAACTTTGATACCGACTACAACATCTACAAGGATCTTAAGCTGACTGTCGAACTGGGGTACATCAACCTCGACCTCGACGGCGATGTCTGGAACAAGGCTAACCTTGAAAAGGACGCTTACAAGGCCGGTGCGTACCTGACCTACAGCTTCTAGGCTCATTAGAACAGGCTTGATGTCATTCATACTCTGGGGAGAAAACTGCGGTTTTCTCCCCTTTTTATGTGATTGAAAGCAAAAAAAGGGAAGGAACCGAAGTTCCCTCCCCAAAACAAGAGCTAGGCCCAGTAGCTCTTAGAAGGCATACTGCATGGACACAGCGCCGCGGAAGTTGTTTTCACGGATGCCGTCAACAGTGCCTTTACCCCAGGTGCCTTCATCAAAGTCGACATTGATGTAGCCGAGTTCGACGACCATGGTCAGGTTCTTGTAGATGTTGTAAGTGGTGTCGAGGTTCACTTCCCAGGCATGGTCGGAAGTGGTCATGTACAGCTGGTTGTAGCTGCCCTGCATCGGCGTACCAAGATACCCAGCCATTCCAGTGTTGTTGGTACCCTGGATGTAACCGACGCGCAGCACGTGGCTGAGGTCTTCCATGAAGGAGATATCCTTCAGGTAGGCATACACGCCCCAGGAGCCGGCGATGGTCGTGCCGAGAGCGCTGTTGTAAGCGTCGACGAATGCACCGTCATGGCCGTAGGAGCTGTTGTTGATGTCAGCGCGCACGGTGGGCAGCATTTCGGAGCCGTTTTCAATGTTGCTGTCATCACCGGAGGCATACCAGAACTGGATACCGGGGGTCGCGAAGTCGAGCTTGTATTCGGCCAGAGCGGCGGCATACCAGCCGGAGCGTTCCAGAGCTTCTTCATTCCAGGAGGTAGCGCCGTAGGCAGCGTCAACCGCGATGCGGAAAGGATCAAACACGGTCAGTTCGGAAGCGAAGCCGACCCACCAGGCATCGCCATGACGGTCGACATCGGAATTGCCGCCCATCAAACCAGCTACGCCACCTGCGATCCCATAAACGGGGAGAAGGTTTTCCAGAGCGCCGGACTGGGAACCGCCCTTGAAGCTGTCACGACCGAGAGAGCCGTACATGGCGTAGGGGGTCACCTTCACACCGTCAAAGGTGATGGGCAGGGTCAGCGCAAAGAAGTCCATGGCGTCGCTGGGATCGTACTTGTACTGAGAATTATAGGCGCTGAAGTTTTCATTCATAGCGCGCAGCCAGAAGAAAGACGCGCCCACGTTTTCGGTGATCTGGCTGGACACGGTGATACCGGCGCCGTCAGCGTTGCCGCCGCCGAGGATGGGATGAGAAATGGCGTAGGAAGGCAGAGCGAAGGGCTGGAGACCCATGCGAACCTGAACTTCGGTCTGGGGGATCACCCAGTCGACATACATGTACTTGGTCTTGACGTTGGTGCCGTCGTTACCGAAAGAAGCACCCTTGTTCAGCGCGAAATCGTTCTGGCTGCCGTTACCCCACTGCAGGAAGCCGATTTCGAACATCACAACGCCCTTGAGGGACTCGGAGGCGATCATGTCGATCTGACCGCGGAAACGCTGCGTGGCGGAGAAGGTATCCGTGCTGTCATTTTTGTTGATGGTCTTATCGCCAGCGCCCCAGGTAAACAAATCCACGCCTTTAGCCTTGAAGTCAGTGGCTTGAGAAGCCGAGGCTGGATTTGGGAAAAAACCGAGGCTGACCCAAAGCATTTTATTTCTATAATATAATGAATTTATTTTTGTTTTTATGAAAATGGGAAAAGTCT
>JAEYDL010000017.1 GCA_023403845.1 Pseudomonadota bacterium | reverse complement strand
CGTCCGCAAGCTGAAGACTGCGAAAGTCATGCAGGGTCACATAGACGTTGAACGGTTCGCCGTTGCGCATGCCGCCCACGCTGACGTGGGAAACGCCGTTCATGGGCAGGGCGTAGTTCAGCAGGTCCTTGCCGCTGGCCGCGCCTCTGAACTCATAGCGGGCGGGCTGGCGCAGCAGGCCGTAGGCGGCCACGGACATGCCGAAGGGCTCCACCAGGATGGTGTCTCCATCTTTCAGGCGGATATGCGGCAACTCTCCACGCAGCATGTAGTTGTAGAGGTCCACCCGGCCGATGACCTGTTTGCCGCGCAGGATTTTGATGTTCCGGTAGCTGCCCTGTTCCGGGAGGATACCCCCGGCCCGGTCGAGGTAGGACATGACGGAATCCTGCGGGCCGCCCGCATAATGTCCCGGATTGGGCACGTTCCCGGCCACATAGACGGCCACGGGCTGGGCGCTTTGCAGGTTCACATAGATATTGACGTTCTCCGGGAAGACCGAGGCCAGCTTTGCCCGCACCGAGCCGGAAAGCGCGGCTTGCGTCAGCCCGGCCACCTGCACCGGCCCCACCTCCGGCAGAAAGATGTTGCCCTGCTGGTCCACAAAGAGCACGTCATCGTAGCTTCTCGCGCCCCAGACGCGCACGGTGATTCTGTCGCCCGGCAGAATGACGTACTCGTCGTTCATGCCGCTGCCGTAGGTGCCCGCGAAATTGCCCCGGAACAGATTCGCGCCGAAAGGTTTCAGACCCTGCGTCATATCCGGGCGATAGTTTTCCAGCGCCCAGGCGGGCAGGCCCGGCATGGACCGGCGTTGGCGCTCCTCTAGTTGCCGGGAGGATTCCTGTCCGTACATGGCCTGCTGAAAGACGGCTTCCCGCTGATAGCCGCCGGGCAGATAGGACGGAGGCCGGGTCGAAGGCGTACCCTGAATGCCTCCGCTTCCGCCGGGGCTGGGGTTGCCGGATTTGCCCAGGCTGCCGCCGTAGGAAGAACCGTTCTGCGGCGTGGCATCCGCTCCCAGGGCGGGTGTAGTCATTGCCAGAATCAATGTTGCGGAAAGAAGAAATCTGCTGTTCATATCTGTCTCAGAATCCGGCGTGCTCGCGCACAGCGGCTATAATCAGGGAACAAAGCCCCACCGGTACCAGAGCACCGACAAGGACATAGGCCGTAAACAGGAAGGGGCGGGGGTACAGGGATTCATCCGGCAGAACAGGAATCTGGAAGGCCACCACATAACGGGACTTGGCCTCCGCTTTCACGCGGGCGGTTTCCAGCGAGGTCATAGCCGAAACAAGCTGCTGCCTGGCGAACTCGCTTTCGGTCTGCAAGTCCTCATATTCTCCTGCCACGGAAGTCAGGCTGTCCGGTCGGGCTTCTCCGGCCAGACGCAGCTTTTCCGAGGCAAGCTGTTTTTCCACGGCTGTCAGTCGGGCACGCAATCCCACCAGTGCCGGAGCATCCTTGCTCATGTAGGTGGAGGCTTCCGCGATTTCGGCGCGGACTTTCACGGCCTCGCCTTCCAGTTGACTGACGATGCCCTGCAGCCCGCCCGCCGTGCTGGCCGGGTCCAGCATGCCGCTGCGTTCCCGGAAGGCGCGCATGGCCTCCTGCGCCTTGCGCACGCGAGCTTCCGCCGTTTTTACTTCGCTCATGGCCAGAGCGATGGCGTCGTCCTGCGCGCGGCGGCTCATGGCGTTGACCAGAGCCTCGCTTCTGGTCAGCACGGCTTCCGCCAGTTTTTGGGCGGTAGCCGGATCATAGGCCTTGACGGAAAGGGCGATGATGCCGGTTTCCGGATCAAAGGAGGGTTTCACCGCCCATTGCCAGAAGGAAAGGCGCTCATCCCGCGTGGCATCTGCGGCAAGACGGCTGATGAAGTCATGCTCGCGGCTGGAGAAGTGGCGGAAGATGCCCATTTCTCCGTCAATGGCCTCCATGATGTCCGGGGACTGGATGTACTCGGCCACGATATGCGCGTCCGCGCCCACGGAGGCGCCGGCAGGCAGCAGCAGGGAGGCAAGACCGCCGGCCGCGCCGCTGGTTTCCGCCCCGCGCACGGCAAAGCGGGCTTCGGCGATGTACATGGGCGAAGCCCACAGGCCGAAGTACAGCAGGGACAACAGGGCGGGCAGCAGCACGGCAGTCATCAGTGCCTTCATGGCCGGGGAAAGCCGGGCGTTTATCTTGCCGAGTGCCGTAGAAGCGGAGCGCGAGGCCAGAGCCAAACGGGGGACGGCCTGAGGCGCTGGACGTTCAACGGGTGCGGCCGGCACGGGGGGCTTTGGCGCAGACACGGCATTCGGCTTTGGGGCGGCAGCGGGCTTTGGAGGTACCGGATCCGGCTTGCCTGAGGCGGCAGGTACGGACGGCGCAGGCTTTCCCTGCGTGCCGGAAGGGGACGCGGCTTGCTCTTTGGCTTTCGGAGACGCGGCAGGAGAAGAGGGCCTTGCGTTCCCGTCCTGCCCTGCTGGAACCGCCTTTGCGTCCGGTGCGGGTGCGGTGGGCTTTTCAATGTCCGGCATGGCAAATCCCCGTGTAGACGCGCAGGGCGTCGCCCAGAGTTTCGTATTCGGAAAGGACGCCGTCATGCAGCACGGCGGCCCTGTCGCAGTTCTTGCGGATGGTGGCCACGTTGTGCGACACCACAACCAGCGTCGCGTGCGCCTTGCGCGCCTCAAAGAGTTTTTCCGCCTTGGCCCGGAAGGAGGCGTCCCCCACGGACCATGCTTCATCAATGAGATAGAAATCGAAGCCGATGGACATGCTCAGACCGAACGCCAGCCTGGAGCGCATGCCCGATGAATAGGTTTTCACGGGCATGTCCATGTATGGACCGAGTTCCGTAAATTCCTCCACAAATTCCGTTACTTCCCGGATATCCGCGCCGTAGATGCGGCTGGTGAAACGCAGGTTTTCCCGTCCGGTCAGGCTGCCGCTGAAGCCTCCGGCAAAGCCGATGGGCCAGGAAACGCGGCTCCTGCGGATTACCGTTCCGCTGTCGGGACGTTCCGAACCGCTGATGATGCGGATGAGCGTGGACTTGCCCTGTCCGTTCAGGCCGAGAATCCCCATGTTCACGCCGGGCCGGAAGGTGATGCTGACGTCGCGCAGGACGTCCTTTCGCTTGCCGTGCGGCAGGTGGTAGGACTTGCAGATGCGGGAAAGCTCAATCATCGGATTTCCCTCCCCCGGACATGGCGTTCCAGCAGCAGCCCGAGGCAGAGCGAACCCAGGCACCATGCTGCCATATAGTCTATGCTGTGCAAGGGTGCCGAGGAGGACGCGGAAAAGCCGCAGCGTTGCCACTCAATGAGTTGGGCCACGGGATTCAACAGCAGGGGAGCGGAAAAACGGGCGGGCAGTTCGGACACCTGAAAAAACACGCCGGACGCATAGAACAGGAAGCGCATCAGGATGGGCACAAGCCGTTCCAGCGTGGGCCAGAGGCGGGCCAGAGATGCGAAGACAAGCCCTGTACCCAGCCCCAGCAGAGGGGCGAAGAACAGCGTAGCAGCAAGGCTGTCAACATGGCGCAGTTCCACGGACTGGCCCAGAGCGGCGGCGATGGACAGAATGATGACGGCGCAGACGAGCTGCGTTCCCCAGACCACGATGCACCGTGCAGTCATCAGATCCAGTTCCGTCACCTGCGGGAAGGTCAACAGGGCCTGATTGGCGCTTGCCGCCTTCATGCAGCGGGAAACGGTATCGCTGAAGATATACCAGGGAATAAAGCCGCAGAGGAGGAAGACCGCCATCCCCATGCCGTGGGGCGCGTGCGCGCCGAGAAACTCGCGGAACAGCCAGAATACCGCGATGTTGAAAGCCGTTTGTATAATCGCCCAGAGGTAACCGAGCCGGGTATTGCCGTACAGCGTATGCACTTCCCGCATGACAAGAGCGTAAATCACCCTTCCCTGCACGGTCAGCGCGGACGATACGGATGGAGCTGGAATGGCGTCGGCGTTCATTGCGGCATGCTCTCAAAGATGGTGGGGATGAAGCGCCATGCGCCGTCTTTCTCCTTGCAGAGCGCGAACCTGCGGCTCGTGCTTCCGCGCGCGACGCGGACCGAACGGCATGCGTCGCCCAGACCGGAAAGGTAGAACGGGCCTGCATCAATGCTGGCCGGGCCGAAGGGGCTTTCGGCAAAGTATTGCGCGGAGCCTTCCGGCAGGGCGGCCACCCGTTCGTCGAACGATAACGCGGGAGCCTCCTCCGGAACGGGGGCGTTCGGAGCAGCGGATTCACGCGCGGCGCAGCCGGAAAGCACGGCGCAGAGAGCGAGGGAGATGGTCAGGCATTGCCGCCGCATCATTCCACCCCCGCGCGCAGGCAGTCATGGACATTGAGAATGCCGACCGGTTTTCCTTCACAGGTGACGAACAGCGAGGTGATCCTGTTTTCCTGCATGAGCCGCAACGCGGCCACGGCAAGCGTGTCTTCACCGACCGTGACGGGATCGGGATGCATGACCTGCCTTGCCGTCTTGTCCATGAGGGAAGGCCCCATGTGGCGGCGCAGGTCGCCGTCGGTAATGATACCCGCAAGCCGGTCCCTTTCCAGAATGCCCGCCACGCCGAAGCCCTTGCCGGTCATCAGCACGAGCGCTTCCGACATGGGCGAGGAAGCCGGAAGCAGGGGGAGTTCCTCGCCCGTGTGCATGATTTCCCTGACCGTCATCAGCTTGCGGCCAAGCGAGCCGCCCGGATGCCAGCGGTGAAATTCTTCAGGAGAACAGCCGCGACGCCGCATCAGCGTCAGGGCCAGCGCGTCCCCCAGAGCCATCTGCAGGGTGGTGGATGTGGTGGGCGCGCAGTCCAGCGGGTCGGCTTCCGGCACGAGCGGCAACAGAAGAATGTGCGCGGCGTTTTTGCCGAGCAGGCTGTCCACGTTGCGCGTTACCCCTATCAGGGGGATGTTGCGCCGGGCCGCATACAGGATGATGTCCGAAAGCTCCGCCGTATTGCCGGAATTGGAAAAAGCCAGAACGGCATCGTCGGAAGCGAGCATCCCCAGATCGCCGTGGCTGGCCTCGCCCGGGTGGATGAAATAGGCGGGAGAGCCGGTGGAGGCCAGCGTTGCCGCCACCTTGCGGGCCACATGCCCGCTTTTGCCCATGCCGGTAACGGCAATTCTGCCGTTTATCCCGTACAGGCAGTCCACGGCCTTGCAGAATGCGCTGTCCAGTCCGCGCGCCATCATCGCAAGGGCATGCGCTTCCTGTTGCAGAACGGCTGCGGCGAATTCCGCTTCCTGAAAGTCCCTCTTTTGCGGCGTACCCATGCCCTGTGCCTTCTCCGGAATCATGTTGCGGACATAAAAAGAGGTGCATCTCGATCCCTCTGTATTTATGAAGAATCGGCGCCCCTGTCGTATTCGACAGACACACTGTCAGTGTCCCATTGAAATTTAAGGGGAAGTTGACAGACACACTGTCGATTTTTTTCTGTGCGGAAAGAGGGGGGTACAGAAATAACAGGGTAATTTTATGGAAAATCCTTATTATGCGGCGAGTGGAAAAATTTTTTCCAGGGGAGGTGATATTGCCAAAACAGCCGTTAGAATGTATTGATTTCCAAGGGTTCACCGACAGTGTGTCTGTCGATGAGCATCTCGTCCGGAGCCGGAATGGCTCCGTCTTTTGTTCAGGGCCGGCATGAAAGCCGCCTTCCCCTTTTCGCCAGTCTCCTTTTCTTCTCCGGTTTTCTGTCTCAGGCGCGAGATCGTGCCGGGCAGTCCCTTTGTCTATGCTCCATGCGGCATCGGAGAGCCGGGTTTTCCGCGTGCGCCTTCATCGCCGCGTCTGGCAAGACAGGCGCTTACGGTCTGGGCCGCCGCCACCAGCGACGCCTGTCCCAGATGGGCGTATCGCATGGTGGTTCTGGGGTCGCCGTGTCCCAGCAGTCTTTGCACCTCATAGAGGGAGTGCCCGGCATTGACCAGAAAGGAGGCGAAGGTATGCCTCAGGTCATGGATGCGCACGTCCGCGAATCCCAGACCGCGCCGCAGCCTGTTCCAGAAGAGATAGAGATCGCTGAGGGGCTTTCCCGGAGCATGGCCGGGGAACAGCCACGGAGTCCCCTGCCGGCGCGGGATGGAGCGAATGACCGCCATGGCCTCGTCGGACAGCGGGATATGGCGCGGCCTGCCGGACTTGGACAGGGGCACGATGAGCAGGCGCAGGTCGAGACGGACATCTTCCCATTGCGCCCTGAGAATTTCGCTCTTGCGCGCGCCGGTCAGCAGAAGCAGGCGCAGGGCAAGGGCTTCCGGACGGTCGCTTTTTTCCAGCGCCCGCATGAGCCGCCGCGCTTCGTCCCGCGAGAGATAGCGTTCCCGCTGCGTGCGTATCCTGAAGGGAGACACGCCCGCGCAGGGCGACTGGCCTGCGGACAGAACGCCGCGCAGCTCGGCCAGAGAACAGATTGTCTTGAAGACCGCCAGAATGCGGTTGCAGGTGGCCGGGGCCAGCCCGCCGGACGCCAGACCGTGCAGCCAGTCTTCCACTTCGTGACGTCTTATTGCCGCAAGCTGCCTGTCTCCGAAGGTGGAGGACAGATGCTGCCGGGCGATGCGCTCGTCCACGCGCCAGCTCCGCTTGCGCAGACGGATATGGGGCAGGTAGACGGTTGAGACAAAGGCATCAAGACTGACGGGGTGATGTTCTGACCGGGGATCGTCCTGTTCAAGGGGGGAGCTTGTGGAAGGATTTGGCTGATGAGGGCGGGCCATGCGGTGTTCTCCTGTAGCGGTGGAAGGGTGATGCTGTTTTTCGGAGTCTTCCCTGTTCGGCGAAGACCGGCCTCACGCAGTCTACCACGGTTTTCCAGACGGACTTTCTGCCCGAACGCCGCCCTGCGGTCGGAAACGTCCGGCAAGCGTCTGCAACGTACTGGAGATGCGTCAAAAAAGACGCGCGGCTTTCGTTCCCGCGTTAGCCGACGCGCATTTTCGTGTGCTTCAGATGCCTGTTTCGGTCGCCTGTTTCAGGCGCATGCTTCGGAACAGAACCCGCGCCATCCGGCGGGGTTCGGCGGAACGGAGAGAGAGCAGGGGGAAGCGGCGCGCCTGATCTGAAACCGTCCGGGATTTCAGCCTGTCACGGCGATTTTCACCGGAGACGACGGTCTGCGCCTGCCGCGATGCGGGCGCATGGCTTCGCGAAGGCCGGCGGCACTGCCGCGCGTCATTCTTCCGTCGGCAGGTGTGTGAATTTATGGGAGTATCCCTCGGAAGCCCGTGAACGGCGCCCTTGGCCTCCCTCACGCTTTGCGGTATGTCTTTGGCTGGATTGCGGCCTGCCGCGAGATTTTTTGCTGCGCTGCTCCTGAACGGTCCCCGTGCCGCAAGGGCAGGCGGACAGGCTGAATTGAGCCTTGAGGCGGTTCCGCGCCGCCGAACGACCCTTATTCTGCGTGCCATATGTTCATTTCTGACATTACGGATGTTTTTTGAGTTTGTCGTGTTTCTTCAGGTTGCATCCTGAAGTGGCGGGACCGACTTTTTTCGTACGGTCATGAGGTGAGCCGGCATGGGGCCTTCAGCGTGTTTCGGAGGGAGAACATGTTGTTATTCTGGCCTGATATCGTGCCTTTTAAGCCGGGCTATATTTCCAGTCTTTCTCGCTGCTGGGAAAGCGTTCTCCACCTGGGCGTGACAGAACATGTAAAGGCAAATCAGGAATTTTCCTTTCTTTCAGAAAAGCGTTACATCGGAAAGTTCGCCTATGTCAAAAAAGGCTGCCTTTATTCTTTTATTCCCTTGCCTGACGGATCGGAACGCCTCAAGCTTGTTGTAGACGAAGGCTGCCTTATTTATGATTCCTATTGTGCGGCAGGGGGATGCGAGCGTCTGGTCTGGCATCGTGCCAAAACCAATGTGGAAATGGTCTGTTTTGACGGCCGGCTGCTTCATTTGCCGGAGTTTCAGAAACAATATCCTTTTCTGATCGCCAATGTGCTGCGGTCCACAGCAACAAAGTACATCATGTTTGATGCGCTGCTCGAATGTATGCAGAAAAAGACGGCTCTGGAAAAAGTCGCATGGTATCTTGATAAGTTAAGTGATATGGATTCCAGGGCAATGGAAATATCACCCGGGTTGTCCCAAAGCGAGGTCGCGACGCTCCTGGGAATTTCCAGGGCTTCCATGACCAGAGTTGTCACCGCTTTGAAAGAAAAGGGGATTGTTTCACGATTCACCAGGCGTTCTTTGCGTATTCTGGACAAAGAACGCCTGAAGGCATTTGCGCAAAACGACTAGCTTGAGCTGCTCATTGCATGAAGCCGAGCATCTTGCCAAGCGTAAACATGATGGCGACGATGACGATTACTTCGGCCAGACAAGCCAGTACGCCGCCTTTCCATACGTTTGGATAGCGAATGACTCCGGTGGCATTGATGATGGGATAGAAACAGATGGCCGGGGATAGGATGGGGGCGGCTCCCCCCAGAGCCATGGTCAGAAGTACACCTGCGGGATTGATGCCTTTTGTCTGGGCAATGACGATGAGGGCCGGAGCGATGGCGGCTACTGCGCCCACGGTGGCGGGAAAGGGAAATTGAGAAAAGATCATGATGAGCACGATGCACGCAAAGAGGAGAAGAATCGGCAGATGAACGAGAGGGGCGAGCCATTCTTGCGCGAACCATGCGGCTACACCTGTTTTGGATACGATTTCCCCAAAGGATGCGGCACCTCCCACAAGCATGATGACATCCCAGTTTATGCGGGCATGATCCCTCTGCCAGTTGAAAATGGAAAGCCATGGAAGCGAAAAGATCGCAACGCTGACAAGAGAGATCAGTTGTACAGGAATATTGTGGATACGATCGGTAAACCACAGCACAACGGTCAATCCGAAAATGATCAAGAAGCTCTTCTCCTTTCTGGAGAGTTGACCAAGTTCGTCATACTCCTTCCGCATTTCTTCCATGCCTGCTATTTTTGAGAGTTCGGGCGGAAGAAAGAACGTCAGGCTGAAGTACAGACACGGGATGAGCAGGACGACGGCGGGAATTCCAATAAGGCTCCATTCCATGAAGCTTAAACGGATGGAACAGGTTGAGGCCAGAATCTGCTGTGTAAGCGGATTTGCGGCACTTCCGGCGGGAGTTCCCATGCCGCCTATAAAACATCCCGATGCTATTCCTATAAGCAAGGCCTGGGCAAAATTGCTTTGTGTGGCATTTATGCCGTTTTTCTCAATAATGGCCAGACAAATCGGCACAAGCATGACCAAAACCGGAATATCGGCAACCAGAGTGGATGACAATGCTGCGACAGTGATAAAACGGAAAAGGAGTTTTTTCGGATTCCCATGTGAATGAATTGCGGCGAATAATGCTATTCTTTTGGTCAATCCTGAGTTTTCAAAACAGACGGCAAGGCATAGCATCGATAATATGTATATGAAGACTGGCCCTGTGAAGGGAATCATGGCCTCATTTATGGTGCTTATATGGAGGGGAACCTGCAATAGCACGATTAGCGGCACAAGAATGGTGAGCGATATTGGAGAAAAACTAAAGAACAAGATGCCCATTACGACAAGAGCAAGTGCCTTTTGTCCCGTTGCAGAAAGCGTGTCAGGGGTGGGAATGCCGAGGATGCAGGCGAACACGATGATAGGGAGCAGTATCATAGCCAGTTTTGAATTCATGAATTTTTTGATGCTCTTCATGATGTTCCTCTTGTTCCGGACAGGGCTGTGGATTGAATGAAAGTCATGCCCGGTTACTGAATGATACTATAGCCGGGCATGACGGGATAGACTTACATATTCAACAATTCCTCGGCATTGCGATACATGAGCTTTTCATGGAGTTCAGTGGGCAGGCCATAGGAGTTCACATCTTCGACACTTTGCCGCATATCCCTGTAGGGATAGGCTGATCCGAAAATGACGCGCTGTCCCTGCGTCATTGCCAGTACCTTTGCGTAGATTTCACGTCCCACAAAGGTTTCGACATGCATGTAAAGGTCGGGAAGAAGCCATACGTTTTTCAGGAAAGTGCATAAGGTAGCAGCTTCATAGATGTAGGGATACGACGCATGAGCGATGACGAAGTTCAGCGTCGGAAAGTCGTTTGCGGCCCTGTGCACGGCATCGGGACGAGCGTATGAAATGTCAGGTCCAGCCAGTCCGCTTAATGTCAGAACAATTGGAACGCCAAGCTCGGCGCAGCGGTCGTAAACGGGATACATCCGGGCGGAATCCGGACGGAGCGGCGTGGCGCAAAACCCTGGCTCGACGACGATGCCCCTGCAGCCAAGACTTTTTATGCAACGCTCGACTTCCTTGACGGATTCCCGAACGTCGGCGCCCGGATCGACCGAACCGAAGGCTACAAGTTTGTCGGAGTACTGCTTCGTCCCCTCGGCGACTTCATCGTTTGTCACGGCTCCCCATGGGGTGCTTGTCGAGCAACGGGGAAGGACTACCCCCTTGCTGATGCCGGCTTCTTCCATTTCTTCCAGAAATAAGGGCATGGAGTGCTCAAGGGCGGAAGGAATGGAACGAGTATTCGGAGTGGCGAAGGGAAATTCCTGAAAAGCCTTGGTCTTGCCGAACAGGGAAAGTTTTTCGAAGCCCTTGAACGGAGGACGAACGCGAAAGTCGATAATCATGACCGGCTCCTTGAGTAAAACGGTTTATGAAAAAAATCCTGAGCATGATTTCATACGAACGAGGTTGTTCCGTGAATACTCATATGAGCCTTTTTGAAACAAAAATATTTTTTGGGAGACTTGATTCAGAAGGGAGGTCAGAATTGACGATATCAGACAAATTACTATAACTATATAATATAATTATTTATATTTATGAAACTTGCATTTGGTCGGCCTTTGCGATTTCCAGAGGTATATTTTTATTTCTATTTGAAAGAATGTGAATTTAGGTTTAATCCCAAGTCTGGCTTCATCCGGAGCTGGAGTGTACACGCCATTTCTGGCTGACATGCTCCAGAATGCTCAAGGCGGCTTTTTGTCTTTAAACCGACGGTGGATAATATACGGCAAAGAGGCTCTGTTTCGCCCCTTGAACCCGACGGAGTCGCGAGCGGTAGCGAGCCTTGAGAGAGGCGCGAGGGCACAGGCGGCTTTGCCGCCGGAGCATCTTCACGAGGCCCAACCCCCCATGAACCGACGGAGTCCCGAGCGGCAGCGAGCTTTGAGAGAG
>JAEYDL010000034.1 GCA_023403845.1 Pseudomonadota bacterium | reverse complement strand
CGATCTTGTACATGTTGGGAATCATGAGCAGCAGGCCCTGCGAGGCCGTATAGGTGGTGGTCAGGGAGCCGCCCTGAAGCGAGCCGTGCAGTGCCCCGGCCGCTCCTCCCTCGGACTGCATTTCCACTACCCGGACGGGCTGGCCGAAGAGATTCTTCTTGCCGCGCGCGGCCCATGCGTCGGTGAGTTCCGCCATGGGGGAACTCGGGGTGATGGGGAAGATGGCAGCCACTTCCGTGAAGGGATAGGAGATATAGGCGGCGGCTGTGTTGCCGTCCATTGTCTGCGTTCTGCGTTGTGTCATCGGAAAACTCCCTCTGTCTTGATACGTTGGCTGGACAATGAAATGCAAAAGTCGTGCCTTGGCTGGGTAATTGCGTTGTGTCCGGACCCGGAAGGGGTACTGTCGCGAAGCTGGGAACGAACAGGCCCGGTCCCGTACCTTTTAAGGTGCGGGTACCGGGCTATCGGTGGTATGCGTGGCTTTTTTTCAGCGAACGAGCGACGGCAGCCAGAGGGTGATGGGCGGAATGTAGGTGATGAGCATGAGCGCCAGCAGCTGCACGCCGAGGAAGGGCAGAATGGCGCGGGCAACGGAGGTCATGGAGACGCCCGCGATGGGTGCGGCCACGAACAGATTCACTCCCACCGGGGGTGTGATCATGCCGATGCACAGATTGACGCACATGATGACGCCGAAATGCACCGGGTCGATGCCCACGCTGACGGCCAGCGGCGCGAGTATGGGAGCAAGCAGCAGTACTGCGGCTGCACTTTCGAGAAACAGCCCGGCGATCAGCAGAATGATGTTCATGATAAGGAGTACGCAGTATGGGTTGCTGGTATAGCCGAGCATGGTTTCGGCGAGCATTTGCGGCACCTGTCCGAAGGTGATGACCCAGCCGAAGGGGGCGCACGCGGATACAATGAGCATGATGATGGCGGCGGTTACGCCGCTGCCCACGGCGCTCCGGAAGACTCTGGCCGGCGTCAGGCGGCGATAGACGAAGAAGCCGATAATCAGGGAATAGGCCACGGAGACGGCCCCGCCTTCGGTGGGTGTGAACACGCCGCCCCGGATGCCTACGATGATGATGACGGGCATGACCAGCGCGAAGGAGGCGTCCTTCAGACCGACCAGCAGAACGCGCAGGGTCAGCGGGGAATTGCTTTTGGGGTAGCCGCGCCGGCGGGAGATGATCGCCACCACAAACACGATGCCGAGACTGATGAGTATCCCGGGGATGATGCCGCCCATGAACATGCTGCCCACCGAGGCGCTGGTTGCCGCGCCGTAGACGATCATGAGCGTGGATGGCGGAATGATCGGGCCGAGAACCCCGGTCGAGGCCGCCACGGCGGCCGTGAAGTCCCTGTCGTAGCCGTCTCTGGTCATGGTCGGGCCGAGGATCTTGATGATGGCGGCCGTATCGGCGGTGGCCGATCCCGTAAGCCCGGCGAACAGGGTGCCCGTGGCCACCATGCTGTGGGCAAGCCCTCCGCGCACTCTCTGGAGCACGATCTTGCAGAAGCCGATCAGCCTTTCGGTGATGCCGGATTCGCTCATGAGATCTCCCGCGAAGATGAAGAAAGGAATGGCCATGAGCGGAAAGGACGAGGACGCGTTGTACATCTGCTGCGTCATGATGCTGAAGGGCAGCATGTCGGTAAGGAACAGATAGATGATGACCCCGAGGCCGAGGCTCATGGCCACGGGGACGCCGAGAATCAGGGTGATGATGAACGGGATGAGCAGATAGCCGATGTCTTCGGTCATGGACGGGCCTCCGTATCGCGCAGGGCGCACAGATCTCCGAGGATGTGCGTCAGGGTGAACAGAACCATGGTGGCTCCGCCGACCGGCACGGCCAGCCGGGGATAGATCATGGGGATGCGCATGCCGTCCGAAACCATGCCCTGACTGCCGATCACGAAGTCGATCCCGGCGATGAACAGGAACAGGGAGAAGGGCAGGACGGCGCAGCGGATGGTGAGGGCGACCAGAATATGCGCCCGGCCCTTCAGCTTGTTCAGGAGCAGGTCTATGCCCACATGCGACCAGCTCCACACGGCGATGCCGGCCCCCAGAAAGCTCATCCAGGCCATGAGGAACTGGGTCAGCTCTTCTGCCCAGTTGATGGGGCTGTTGAAGACATAACGGCAGACGACCTGGGAAAAGATGGAGCCGAACATGACGAGAACGACAAGGGCGACGATGTACCCGAGTCCTCTGCTCAGATTGTCGCAGACCATTCGCAGATACTGATAGAGACGATGCATGGCGGATCTCCCGGCACGACAGGGGCCGCGGTTTCGCGCGAGCCGCGGATGGGGTGTCTTTGAGGTGCCGCCCGAAAGTTTGTTTCGGGCGGCGGAGAATCATTGCTGGACGGCCTGAACGCGGGAGACAAGCTCCATGTCCACTTCGTCCTTGTAGGCGTCCCAGACCTTCATGGCACGCTGGCGGAATGGTTCGATTTCTTCCGGAGTCAGCGTGATGATCTGGCAGCCGGATTTCATGACGAGCTGCCGAAGTTCTTCGTTGGCCCTGGGCGCGTTGGCGAAGTTGTAGGCTTCGGCGGCAGCGGCGGCTTCATCGATGGCCGTACGGATTTCCGGCGGATAGGAGGCGAATTTGTCCTTGTTCATGACGGCCAGATGCAGGGCATGCTGGGCGGGGAGTTCGGTGATATACTTGGTAAGCTGATAGCGGCGCGTGCCGACGCTCCACATGTACTGCTGCATTTCGGCTTCCACTACGCCCTGTTCCATGGCCATGTAGATTTCGCTGTGCTGAATGGGAGTGGGCACGCCGCCAAGGGATTCGACCACTGCGGTTTCCACGGGGCTGGGCGTGGTACGGAACTTCAGATGCCGCACGTCGTCAGGCGTACGCACGGGATGTTTCGTGTTCATGAGATGCCGGAAGCTCCCCGTATCCGCGTAGAACAGAACCTTGAAGGGTGTCTGCTCAAGCATTTTGGCCTTCAGTTCCTTTCCGACAGGACCGCCGTACACCTTGTAGACGTCGGTTATATCCCTGAACATGAAGGGGAGATCGGCCCAGTAATAGAGCTTGGTGAAGGGAGAAATATTGTTGGCGCCGCAGGAGGCGACGTCGAGAGCGCCCTTGGCGACCGCTTCGGCGGTGGCCACGTCGTTGCCGAGCTGGGCGTTGGGGTAGAGGATGACTCGCACCTTGCCGTCGGTGCGTTTTTCGAGTTCCTGCTTGAAGACTTCGTAACTGTGCGCGATGACGCAGTCTGGCTGTGCGGTATAGGCTACGCGGAGGGTTATGGGTTTGGCCTGAGCCGGAATTCCGGCACCGAGCAGGAGTCCGGAGGACAGGGCGACTGCAGCGGCCGCTCTGCCTATGCCTTTAATGAATGAAGCTCTCTCTCTCTCTCTCTCTCTCTCTCTCTTCATGGTGAAATCTCCTGAGCGCGACCCGGAATATAAGAGGGACCGAACCGGAAGTTTCCGGAAACTTCCGGTCCGGAATTTCAGGCTAGTAGGTTTTGCCGTTGGCCTTGTAGATATCCATGATTTCCTGAATCAGAGCCGGCGGGATCTGCTTGGGGAACTGATTCCAGATGCTCTTGCCGCGTTCCATGAACTTTGCGTACTCGGCCGGAGAAAGCTCGACGACGTTGGTTCCCTCGGAGCGCAGTTTTTCGATAAGCTTCTGTTCTCCCTCGTGGATGGCGACGCGCTGGAGCTTCTGCACTTCGGCGAAAGTTTCTTCGAAGAGCTTGCGATCCGCCTCAGGCAGGGAGTCCATGAACTTCTTGGAGGCCATGAACAGGTGAGGCGTGTAGAAATGACTGGTCAGAACGAGATTCTTTCCCACTTCCTGCATATTGGCGGTCACGGCGGAGTGGATGTCCACGTCCACGCCGTCCACGGTGCCCTGCTGAATGGCGGTAAAGGTTTCGCTCCAGGCCATGGGCGTGGGGTTCATGCCGAACGCCTTGGTCATGGCGATATGGACCTTGGAGGCCGTGGCCCGGATTTTCATGCCCTTGGCTTCTTCAAGAGTCGTGAAGGGCTTGCGCATCCAGTAGTAACGGGTGCCGAGAGCGATCCAGCCCATGCCCTGAATGCCGATCTTTTCAAGCGACTTGGCCAGACGGGCGCCGGTGGGGCTGTCGAGAACCAGGTTTACGGCGTCATAGTCGGGCATCAGGTAGGGCAGGTCGAAAACCATCAGTTCGGGATTGTAGATGGACAGGTTGGAAGGAGATTCCTGCGCGAACTGGAGCATGCCGAACTGAAGTCCCTGCACCACCGCTTCGAAATTGCCGAACGAATAGTTGTCGAACACGTCGATGCGATATTTGCCGTTGGTCTTCTTTTCAATGGTTTCCTTGAACAGGCCCGAGATGAGCTGGGTCGTGGGGTGCGAAGCCGGCTGGGTGAGGGCGATCTTCACCACGATGGGGTCGGCGGCGAGGGCCTGACCGGGAATGAGCAGACCGAGCAGTGCGGCCGCGCCGAGCAGATTTCGGAACAGTTTCATGAAGAGCCTCCTGATTGAGTTATGGGACCGGCGGGGCCGGTCCCCTGAATGCGGATCAGTGAACCATGGTCGAGGTCATGTACAGGGACAGTTCGGGCACGTAGGCCACGATGAACAGCATGACGATAAGGGTGATGATGAACGGAACCACCGCCACGCTGAGCCGCTCGATGCTGATCTTGGCGATGCTTGACCCGACGAAGAGGGTCATGCCGACGGGCGGCGTCTGACCGGCCACGGCGAAGCTGACCAGCATGATGACGCCGAAGTGCACGGGGTCAACGCCGATGGCACCGATGACGGGCATAAGCAGCGGCGTGACGATGAGGATGATGGCCACGGCCTCGAGAAACGTTCCGAGAATGAGCAGCACGATCAGGATGAGGGCAAGCAGGAGATACTTGTTGGTGGTGATGCCCATAAGGAAGGCGAGTACCGCGTTGGACATGTTGTAGTACATCATGATCTGACCCAGCGCCGTGGCAGCGGCGATGACCAGGAAGATGGCGGCGTTGACCTTGACCGTGCTCTTGAGGATTTCAAGGAGCTTTCTGGCATTCATGGAACGGGTGATGAAACTTTCGGCGATCAGGGCGTATACCACGGCGATGGCTCCCGCTTCCGTAGGCGTGGTCAGTCCGCCGTAGATGCCGCCGAGCACGATGACGGGGACAAGCAAGGCCCATTTGGCCTCGTTGAGGGCGCGGAGCATTTCACGGCCGGAGGCGCGCTTGCCCGCTTTGCCGAACCCCTTGCGACGACAGATGGCGTAGCTGACGATCATGAGCGCGATGGCGATGAGAATGCCGGGGACGATGGCGGCGATGAACAGATCGCTGACCGAGACGCCCGCCGTGGTCCCGTAGACGATGAGCGGAATGCTCGGCGGAATCATGATGCCGAGGCAGCCGGAGGTGGAGTTCACGGCGGCCGCGAAGTCCTTGGTGTAGCCCTCTTCCTGCATGGCGGGGATCATTATACCGCCCACGGCGGCCACGGTGGCTGCCGCCGAGCCGCTGAGCGCGCCGTAGAACAGGCTGGTCACGATGGAGATGTGGGCCATGCCGCCGGGAATATGCCCTACGAGACATCGGGACACGGCAAGCAGGGAGTGGGCCATGGTGCCCTTCTGCATGATTTCGCCGGCAAGGATGAAGAAAGGCACGGCCATGAGCGGGAAGGAGTCCAGCGCGCCGAAGACCTTTTGCGCGAGGAAGACTGGGGGCAGGCCGCCGACCATCATGCCCGCGAAGACGCCGAGGCCGATGGCCACGCCGATGGGAACTGTGAGAATCAGCAGCAGAATAAGCGTTCCAAAGGTAGCGAGAAGAACAGGATCCATGATGAATCTCCGTGCGAAAGGGCTAGAGCGTGGCGTCGGCCCGATCTTCGTTGAAGGTCGGACGGTCCTGCGGTCTGCGGATGATCCTGACCACGCGCAGAACGGCATGAATGCCCATGAGGGCGAAGCCGACAGGCATGGCCAGCCAGATGATCCATGCTGGAATCTGCATGGCGGGCGTCGTTTGTTCGGACCAGCGGATATTTTCGATGGATTCCATGCCCGCGTTGATCATGATGACGCAGAAGACGAGACACATGAGGCAGGCAAAGACATGGATGATTTTTTCCAGCCGCTGCCCCACCATGCTGCGCAGAATGGACATTTCGAGATGGGCCTCTTCCTTCATCGCGTAGCTGCATCCGAAAAGCACGGCCCAGATGAGCAGATAACGGGCCAGCTCTTCGGTCCAGTCCAGAGAATTCTGGAGCACATAGCGGCAGAAGACCTGGACTGATACGATGACGACCAGAATGGCCAGCGAGGTAACGCTGACCAGTATGTCGACGGCGTCCAGTCTGCTCCAGAATGACGGGGAATCCTTCATGATGCCTCCTGAAGATTCGGAATATGAATTGGAATCTCGCCGGAGACTGATTCCCGAGGAATGGCCGACGACGATCGTTCCTTTCTGCACGACGGATTCTTTGTCGTGGTCCAAGCAAAAAAAGGGCCAACCCGATTTGGTGATATAGGCCCCGATATATGCAATAACTTCTAGAAAATGAAAAAAAACAGACAAATAGCTGTAACTTTCATACAATGGACGGTGCATGGGCGCAAGCGTCGCACCTTTTTTCGCGAGAATGTTTTCGCCGACGTATGGCGAAGATCGTTTATTCAAAATGATACAGCCATTCTGGCGGTGCAAAATGAATGCTTTGATGCATACGGCAGTATTATGGGGAATTTTTCTTCAAGAGGGCGTTTGGAACGTCGCTGATAAGGGGGATGGGCCGAACGGAAAGGAGGGCACGAAATATTTCGGCTGAAAAAATTTCCTTTATCTCTTTTTCACAATGAGAGGGAAATTATGTTCTGTTTTGAATCGTTCAAAATGATATGATTCAGCATGAACGTTCTTCGACCCGTCTTCCAGGCATACGTTTTCCTTTGAAGAAGGGCGCGGGTGGTGAAAAGGCCATTTTGGGGATTTTTATTGTCGTCTCTTCGATAACAAGCAAAAAATAATGAAAATCATCATATGAGAACACAGATTGGCAAACCTTTTGCAAATATCGCGACACAAGCCGAGGGAGGACGTGCTCCCGAAGCCGACGCGGCGGTTTTCGCCGGCCGGTCGAGGCGAAAGACTTTGCAAGGATATCCATATGAAGAGGATGATTGTTCTGAATGAGAAAGACAATATCGCGGTAGCCCTTGATCCTTTGACCAGGGGTACGGAGGCTGCTCTGAGCACGGGGCGGACTCTTTGCGTGTGCAGCGACATTCCCTTCGCGCACAAGGCGGCGCTGCGGCCCATCATGAAAGGGGAGCCAATCATTAAATATGGTCTGGCCGTCGGAGCGGCCACGCGGGATATCGCCAGCGGCGAGCATGTGCATGTTCAGAATATGGAAAGCCTGCGGCACCGCGTGAAATAGGAAGCGTCTTCGTTGAAAGGGGAAACGCCCGGCAGTCGCCGTTCGTTTCCGAAAGTACGGCGGACTGCGTTTCCGCCTCAGAGCGCGGGCTGGGACCGTTCTGCGCGAGCAGGCCGGTGGTCATGCCCAAAGGAGAGACTGTCATGCTGAAGCCGCTGCAAGGCTACAGGCGGCCGGATGGCCGGATGGGAATACGAAATCATGTGGCGATCGTCGCCAGCATGGACAATGCGCATCCCACGGTGCGGCGCATCGCGTCCATGGTCAAGGGCGTCGTTCCGCTCTGCCCCGGGTTCGGACGCGCCCTGCTCGGCGCCGATGCCGAGCAGCACGACAGGGTGGTCGTGAATACGGCAACGCATCCCAACGTGTACGCCGCCATCGTCGTATCGCTTGAAAACAAGACCAGTGAAAGGCTTACCGCCAAGATCGCCGAGACGGGCATGCCCGTGATCGGTCTGTCCATCGAAGATATGGGCGGCACGGTTCAGGTCGCCGCCAGGGGAGCACGCGAGGCCATGCGCTTCCTGCGCGAAGCGGCCAGATTGCGGCCGGAGCCCATGCCGTGGAGTGAATTCGTGCTCGGTGTGGAGTGCGGCGGATCGGACGGCTCTTCCGGCATCGTTTCCAACCCGGTAACGGGCATGGTCGCCGACCGTGTCATCGATGCCGGCGGCACCGTCATCATGAGCGAGGCGCTTGAGCTTCTGGGCGGCGAGCGCATGCTGGCGGATCGCGCTCCGGACCCCGCCGTGGGGCAGAAAGTCATCGACATGGTGCAGTTCTGTCTCGATTATGCGGGCAAGTACAATCTTGACCTTATGGGTGCGAATCCCGCTCCGGACAATATCGCGGGCGGTCTTTCCACCATTGAGGAAAAGGCGCTCGGCGCCATCAAGAAGGGCGGCAGCCGTCCACTTATGGAAGTTGTCGAACTTGGCGTCCGCCCGTCGAAGAAGGGCTTCGTCATCATGAACGCGCCCGCACCCGGTGTGGAGAACCTGACGTCCATCGTCGCCGGCGGGTGCCATGCCGTCATCTTCTCCACGGGCAAGGGGAACTGCTCCGGCCATCCCGTGGCTCCGGTCGTCAAGGTTTCGGGCAATCCCTACACGGTGGATATTCTGCGCGACAATATCGACGTAGATGTTTCCGGGGTGATTTCGAACAACATGCCTCTGGCGGACGCTGCGGATATTTTGTCGGATCATCTCGTCGACGTATGCTGGGGCATGCCCACCAGCGCGGACATGCTCGGCGAGATCGAGATGGCGGTTTCCCGAATTATGCGGACCCTGTAATCCGCCTGCGGAGGTCACATGAAAATAGGCTTTGTCGGACTCGGCAGCATGGGGCGCGGCCTGTGCCGGAATCTGCTGCGGCGCGGGCATGAACTGAAGGTTTTCAACCGCAGTCCGGGACCCCTCGCTACTGTGGCCGAGTGGGGGGCGACTCCCTGTCGTTCGGCTCAGGAAGCGGCTTCCGACGTGGATGCGGTCTTTTTCTGTCTGTCCTCGATCGCTGCGGAAAAGACCATGACCTGCGGCGCGCAGGGCGTTTTTGCAGCCATGCGCGCGGACACTCCATTTTTCGACCTTGGCACGTGGGACATGCAGTCGGCCAGAGAACTGGCAGACGAGGCCGGAGTGCGCGGGGTTTCCTATGTCGCCCTGCCCATGGGCAAGGGGCCGGAAGCAGCCGAAGCCGGAGAAACGCCGCTGTTCTTCGGGGGAAGCAGAGACGTTTACGACCAATGGCTGCCGCTGCTGAGCCAGATGGGGCAGCCCGCCTACATGGGTGACGTGGAACAGGCCTATGCCTTTAAGCTGATTACCAACCTGATGGGACTCACCACGAATGTGGTGCTGACCGAGGGTATCAGACTGGCCAAGGTAATGGGCATTGAGGAAGATGCCTTCCTTGAAGGCGGACGCGAAACCGGCGCGTATTCCTATCAGTTCGGGAATTCGGGCCGCAAAATCTACAGCGAAGCGTTTTTGCCCATGCGCGGAACGCTGGACAACGCCTGGAAGGACATGAAATTCGGCGTGGAGATGGCGACCGGCGTCGGTCAGACGTGCCCGTTTTTCACGGCCGCGCGAGACCGTTACCGCGAAGCCTCGGAAAGGGGCTACGGAAGCGAGGACTATATCGCCGTCTACAGGCTGCTCATGTCCGAAAACGGCTAGGACCGTTTCGGTCTGGACGCAATACGACAAACAAGGGAATATTCCCTGTATCCATCGGAGGAAAACATGAAATTCGGTTTTATCGGACTCGGCAAAATGGGCGGAGGCATCTGCGCCAACCTGATCAAGCGCGGCGGCGATGTAGTGATCTACGACATCAATCCTGCCACCGTACAGCGTTTCGTTGAACTTGGCGCTTCCGCCGCCACGTCCGTTGCGGATCTGGCTTCTCAGGTCGATGCCTGCGTGACCTGTCTGCCCATGCCCAAGGACGTGGAAGGCGTTCTGCTCGGCAAGGACGGCGTGTTCGACAACATGAAGGCGGGCGCCGCGCACTTCGACCTGAGCACGCTGGACATCCCCAGCGTCGTGCGTTTCGAAAAGGAAGCTCAGGCTCGCGGTCTGCATTATCTGGTCATCCCCATGGGCAAGGGTCCCGCCGTGGCCGCCGCCGGGGATACGCCGCTTTTTGCCGGCGGCGAAAAGGAAATCTACGACAAGTTCAGGGAACCTCTGCTTGAAAAGATGGGGCATCCCACCTACATGGGAACCGTGACCGCCGCCGAGGCCTTCAAGCTCATCACCAACTGCATGGGCATGAGCAACATGATCATCGTGACCGAAGGCATCAAGCTCGCGAAGAAGATGGGCATTTCCAAGGAAGCCTTCATCGCCAACTGCCCCAACACCGGCGCGTATTCCTATCAGTTCGCGGGGATCGGGGAACTGGTCTATGATGAAATCTTCGATCAGCCCCGGTTTGCGGTCGATCTGGCTCTCAAGGACGTGCGTCTTGGCGTGGAAATGGCCGATTCCGTCAACCAGAAGATGCCCATGTTCACGCTGGCCCGCGATATCCTGAAGAAGACCTCCGACGCCGGACTTGGTCAGGCCGACTTCTTCTCCGTCTACAAGACGCTGGAAATGGAATAAGACGAACGCGCCGCGAACGGCATCCGCTTGCGGCGCATTCCCGTTTTTTGGAGAGGAAGCCTTTCGGGCGGGCTGGAGCCATCCCGGAAGGCTTCTCTTGTTCGCCTTGCCGATCCGTGGCGAATGTCAATCGGGGAACGCTCCCCCCGGCGGTCGAAACGGCGGCCGCATCATGAGGAGGGACAAATCGCAAGGGAGGTTGAGGATGCACGCCGCCTTTCCGACCCATAACTGGCATATGGTCGATCTGACTCTGCCCCTGAACGCGGAAACGCCTTCTCCCGGACTGCCCGCTCCGGAAATCCGTCTGCTCAGGAAGCACGGCGATGTCTTCGAGGACGGTCTCAGTTTTCAGATGACCTGGTTCGGGATGAACGATCATACGGGAACGCACATGGATGCCCCCATTCATTTCGTTCCCGGGGGACTGACCATCGACGAAGTGGATATTTCAAGCCTCTTCATGATGCCCGGAGTCTGTCTCGACTTCACGCCCGGCAGACCGTATCAGGCTCTGGATGAGGCTTCCGCACGGCGGGCGCTTGAAGCGGTCGGGCTGACTCCGGCCGATGTGCCTGCCGGGGCTTTTATCCTCCTGCACACCGGGCATGACCGCCATGCCGGAACCCCGGCCTATTTCGACGCGCCGTTTCTGACGCCGGACTGCGTGGCCTTCCTCGCTTCGCTTGCTCCCCGGGCCATCGGGGTCAACGCTCCGACCGTGGATGACCGCCGGACAAGCGAGCGGCCTGTTCATCGGGCCATCCTGGAACGGAATATCGCCATTATTGAAGGCGTCGCCAACACGGAGCCGCTTGTGGGCAGGAGATTTTTCTGCACGGCATTGCCTCTCAGACTCACGGGATGCACCGGTTCCCCTGTGCGGGCCGTCGCCCTTGTGGAGGAATGAGCCGACCGAGAGAAAATGCGGGACAGGCAAACCGCATGCGAAAGGCCCTCACATTGTCCATGAGGGCCTTTCGCATATCTGACAGGATGGTTACCTGCCCGGGGTCAGGTCGGCCCTGGCCTCTTCGACAAGTGTATCCCACATGGCCGGAAGTTCTACTTCCTTATGGGTGAGGTTCTTCATGGCATACCAGCCTTCCAGAACCAGATTCTTTTCTCCGGGGCCTCCGGTCACCATGATTTTCATCTCGGACGGGGCCTTGTCAGGTCCGAGACGCCTGTTGATCTCGGCGATCAGGGAATCAATGGTGTAGCCGGCCTTGAACAGTTCTTTGGCCGTATCCGGCGGCATCAGCCAGATTCCCGCAGGACGCCACTTGCGATGGGGTTCCATGGCGCGAGCGACAAGATCAAGAAGCTGCTCGTTGGTGATGCCGATATGAATGATCTGCACCACGCTGCCCACGGCGGCCACGTTCACCACGTTGGACAGTTCGGGGTAGCCCTCCGTCATGTGGATGGGACTCCACGGATTGGCGTCGCTGTTTTCCACCGCACACATGGCGAATTCACCGGGGTTGCCGTGATTGGACATGTCCGTCACGCCGGGCACGCTGCCGCCGATGTTCTGAACGGCGAGATGGAAGGCACGGCCCAGCGCCGCATTGCCGTGCACCCCGCGGCCCAGAGTTCCGGTTCCGGAATTGAGATCAATCTGTCTGGCCGCCGGGCCGCTGATGAGCATCATGTGCGTTTCATAGCCGGTGGTCGTGGCCGGGCCGAGTTGATCGAAGCCGTTGCTGGCGAGAGCGCTTACCGCGGCGATGAGGAAGGGAAAATGTTCCGGGCGGCATCCCGCCATGACCGCGTTGACCGCCAGCTTTTCCACTGTGGCCTGACCGTCGAGGGGTTTCAGCGTGGCGATGACGTCCTCGGGGGCATAGTCGGTTCCTTCCAGCATCTTTTCCACACGTTCGGGCGTGGGCAGGATGATGGGCAGTCCGTCGCTCCAGCCACGCAGGAGAAACAGCCGGTTGATTTCCGTTTCGGCGTTGTCCTTGACCTGAATTTTTTCCGTTGTGCCGGGAGTGAAACGGTTGGACAGCGGCGGGACCGTTATCTTCTGTTCATCCATGCTCTTGCGGATGAAAAAATCCACATGCTTGCCGTCGGTGCGGACGCCGGCGGGATTATACACTTCCACTTCCGCGGCCGTGGCCGACAGGGGAAGCAGGAGCAGCGCTCCGACCAGACAGAACAGTTTCATGCCGCGCATGGGCAGACTCCTTGATCAAGACGCTCCGGGATGGGGCGCCGTTTCCATTGAGGACAGGAGGGCGTCCCGGCGCAACACGCTGCCGGGACGCCCTGCGTATGAACGCTAGTTTCCGATCACCCTGCTGGCGTAACCGCCGAAGGGAGTGAACGCATGGGCATGCTTGCCCATGCCGCCGGAAACGACGAAGTTGAAGTTTTCCGGAGCCATGGCCTTGGGGATCATGGTATCGGGGGTCAGGGTCAGGTTATAGGTCTTGGCGAACAGTTTCTTCTGATCTTCACGCAGCCCGCTGACCCACTTGAGCGGCAGGGAGGTCTTTTCCCAGAAACGCTTCTGGAAAGCCGCGCGGTCCAGCTTGTTGTCCGAGGCGAAGCGCAGCAGCTCGGGGCTGAAGATGATCGTGGGGCAGATATCCACCTTGTCCGCATTGGAATAGCCGATGAAGGCGCGGAAGACGCCGCCGTTGCCGCTTACGGTACGCCAGTCTTCCAGGTATTCATCCAGCGTTCTGGCTGTATGGTCCATATGGTTCACGCCGGGATAAACGCCGGCGGCGGTGACCACGCTGTCTTCCTTCTTGAAACCGCGTGATACGGCGAAGGAATCCCAGCCGGCGGGCAGGTGATCTTCGGCTTCGCCCACGACCCAGGCGACAATATCGCTGGGCGCGCCGAGGTTGGACATGTCCACGCCCGGACGAGAGCCGCCGACCACTTCGGCGATCAGGGAGAGGCAGTAGCCGATGCGGTTGTTGACCGGCTGGCTGGCTCCTGCCGCGCCCATGCCGCTGGCGATGCCGAGCTTCTTCACGATGGGACCGTTGTAGATGAGCAGGATGCCCAGAGAGCCGGTGGATGTGTTGCAGCCCTGCCAGTTGACCTTTGGATCAAGCATGGCCTCGCAGGCGGCGATGATGGCGGGCATGTACTCGGGCTTGCAGCCGGCCATGACGGCGTGAACGGCCACGAGTTCCACGGTCAGGATGCCGTCGCGGGGACCGACCTTGCCGAGCACTTCGGAAGGCGCGCGGGTCGTTCCGGCAAGCATCTTTTCTACGCGTTCCTTCGTGGGAAGAATGACGGGCAGGCTCAGGGTGTAGCGACGCTTGAACATGAGTTCGCTCACACTGGCCTCGTCTCCCTTCACCTTGAACGTCTTCAGGGGATAGGGCTTCTGCTGGGCAGCCCGGGTGATGGGCTGCGGTTTCCAGCCCGCGAGCTTGGACTTGATGTCCGGCCATATCTTGTCCACGTTGGCGCGGACCTGTTCGGCGCTGATGCCGCCCACGGGGTGTTCGATGACGGACTTGCACCAGTTGGAAGCGCCGTCCCCGGCAGCCGTATTGTCGGCGAGGCTGGAGAAGGCGGAGGTGACGATGGTCAGGGTGGGGATGCCGAGTTTTTCAATCTGGAGCTGGTCAACTACCAGCCATGAAGTGCAGGAGCCTCAGTCGCCCTGGCCGCCGACCACCAGGTCGGGCTTCAGATCACGGATGGCGGAAGCCATTTTGGCGCTCTTGGCGCGGTTGGCGCTCCAGCCGGCCGCAAGCAGGGATTCCTTGGGCTGATTTTCCCAGGATTTGACGACTTTCGCCTTGGGAAAGTCGCGCTGGATAAGTTCGCCCACACGGTTCATCATAATGTCGCCGTTGGGTTTGCTCGACCAGCGCAGGACCACGGTTTTGCCGTCGAGCGACGCCGGATGGGCATTGATGTTGATGGGATCGGTAATGACGACCCCGTCGGGGCGCACAAGTTCCCACTGCTGCACGGCGGGAGCCGCGTAGGCCGGCGCGGCGAGCAGCGCTGCGCCCATGAGGGACAGCATCATTTTTCCGAATGACCTGAACATCTTTTCCTCCTTCTGAAAAGATCGGATGCGGGATTGCGACCGGCTGGGCGGTCGCTGCCATTAACGAATGCCGAAATGTGCCTCTTCGGCCGGGTATTCTGAAAAAGTGGCCGCCGCTTCTCCAAAGGGAACCGGTCTGTCTTTTTCAGGAAATGCCCGTGCCCTGCGGAGGATATCCGGCAGCACGTTCTTGCGCTGTTTTTCTCAAGATTGTTCGAATCATGACATCACAGTGTAAAGCCCGTTTGATGTTCATATATTTTTTTGTAAAAAAATCTCTAGTTCATTTTACAATTCCCTGAGACGGAAGACGGCGCTCCTTCTCCTGAAGGAGCGCCGTCTCTGCCGTTCCGTCGCAGACATGCTCAGTGATCCGTTTCGTCAAGGGGAAAGAAGAGGTCGACACGGAATCCCTGCGGCGTCAGGTTGCTGAACTCAAGCCGGCCACGACAGCTGTCGACGCAGTATTTGACTATGGACAGGCCAAGGCCTGATCCTCCGGGATGCGATTCGGCGCTCCTGCCCCGGAAGAACGGTTCCGTCAGATGGGCCAGCTCTCCCGGAGATACGCCGGGACCGTGATCGGCTACCCGAACAAGCAGGTAGCGGTCGCGCGTTTCCGCGGATACGGAAACAGGTCCGTAGGCCGAAGCATAGCGCACGGCATTGCGCAGCGCGTTGCCCAGAGCGCGCTGGAAGCATTCCCGGTCAGCAAGGATAGGCGGAAGGTCGGAGGGAAGACGCAGTTCCACCGGAACGCCGCGGGCCTCCTCCGATACAAGCTTGCGGATGCTTTCTCCGGGGGTGAAGGCTTCAAGCCGGGGGCGGCGCGGCAGTCCCTCGGAGCGCAGGTAGGCCAGCACGTCCTCTACAAGCTCCGTCACTTGTTCCACTTCTTCCATGACCTGTCCCGCACGCCATGCGTTCTCTCCGTCCAGACGGTCTTCAAGCACCACGAGGCCGAACTTGGCCCGGGCCAGCGGCGCGCCCAGCTCATGGGCGATATGCCTGATGAACCGGCGCTGGCCGCACATCTGGCGGATAAGCTGTCCGGACATGCTGTTCAGGGCGCAGGCCAGTCGTCCTATTTCGTCTTTTCGGCTCAGGGAGAACAGGGGCTGTTCCGCGCCCTGTTCATTCTCGGTCAGCGAGAAGTTGCCGGCCGCGACGTCTTCGGCCTTGCGCGTGATTCGCTCCATGGGTCTGGTGATGTACAGTACGAACGGCCACCACCACAAAAAACTCAGCACCAGACAGAGGGCCACCAGGCCAAGAGCCTCGCCCACGCGGAAGAACATGCCGTTGCCGGTCAGGGAAGGGGAGACAGCCGCCAGCAGTACATAATGCAGCTCATAGATGTCGTCGGGAATGATGGCGGGCCGCCCGTACCAGTACTCGCCGCCGCTCTTGAGGAACAGGGCGTTCAGGGAAGGCAGGAAACCGCTCTCTATTTCCATCCGTTCGTCGATCGGAACCGAATCCTGCGGGCCGGGGCAGAGTTCCATGCGCGGGCGGGGAATCCTCCATGCCGTGTCCAGAACCTCTTGCGGAAATTCAGGCGTACCCGGAATCGGATCTTCCGGGTCCAGCGAATGAATCATGAACTTGATTCCGTAGGAGCGCCCGTATTGTTCCAGCACCCGTTCCCACATGCCCACGGACTTGTACTGCAGGTTCACGGCCACCATCTGCATGGCGGAATTGATGCCGCCCTGAAAGATGGCATGGGGGAATCGCCCATCCGCCCGCAGAACGCCCCAGGCCAGCAGCGCCCCGAGCAGGGTCGCCAGCCAGACGATGTTCAGGGCAGCCCAAACGATGAACTTGGAGTAGAGACGCATGATTCCCCTTCCTCGGCTGCGGACCCGGGCGCGCAGCTGCCCGAAAGGTCCATCGTGTCGGGATGACAGATCTCTTATTTGACGAACATGTAGCCATTACCGCGCACGGTCCGTATCCAGCGGGAACTGCGGGGCGAATCGCCGAGTTTTCTGCGCAGGGAGGAAATATGCATGTCGATGGAGCGGTCGAACCCGTCGTACCAGCGGCCGGCGATCCCTTCCAGCAGGCTTTCCCGCGTGAAGACGTGTCCCGGATGGGATGCCAGCAGGTACAGGAGACGAAATTCCATCGTGCCCAGCTCCAGATTGCGTCCTTCCAGACTGGCTTCCATGCCGTCGTTGTTCATGACCAGTCCGCGAATGGAAAGACTGTGCTCTTCCTCCGGTTCCGCGGTGGAGGGACGCGTGCGCCGCATCACTGCGCGCAGACGGGCCAGAAGCTCCCTGGGAGAGAAGGTCTTGGGGACATAGTCGTCGGCGCCCAGTTCCAGTCCTATGATCCTGTCGCTCACGTCCGTCTGGGCGGAGATGATGACCACGGGCACATGTTCGTTTCTGGAGCGCAGCTGCTTCAGTACGGCCAGCCCGTCCAGACCGGGGAGCATCATGTCCAGCAGCACGGCGTCGAAGCAGCCTTCGGAGGCTCTGGCCAGCCCGGTGCTGCCGTCATAGACGCATTCGCATTCCATGCCGTAGGCGGCAAGATAGTCCCGGACCAGCGCACACAATTTCCTGTCGTCATCCACGACCAGAATACGATACCTTTTTTCGACAGATTCCATGTTCTTTCCTCTCCGCGAACCGTCATGAACAACATGCCGTGCCCGTACATCTTTTCCAGTCTCCTTTATTTTGCACAGGGAACATGCTGATGGCAAGAGGAGACGGGTTACGACTGCCTTGCGGTTCGGGGAGAGCCGCGTTTCATGATGCGGCTGCGCAGACGCGGGACGCCGGCTTCGCCGGCACGCAGGCAGGAGAGGACTGTGCTTGTCTTGATACGCCTTCTGGCGGCTTCATGCCTGACAGGGGAAAAGGCTGCCCGCGTAACCGGCAGTTTCATGCAGTCCTCCGACAAGGCGCGTGTTCAGTCGTCCTTCTGTGCCATGCCGTACTGTTTCAGCTTCTGGGCAATGGTGACATGACTCACCCCCAGAATCTTGCCCATGGCCCGTGTGGTTTTGTATTGCCGTTTCGCCTTCAGCAGCAGTTCACGCTCCGTTTGGGCCAGGGCCTCTTTCAGCGAAAGGATGGCGTCCGATTTTACCGGAAGAGTGTTGTCGGAAAAATATTGTTTCTCAATGACATTGCCCGGTGAAAGAATGATGAGGCGTTCAACCAGATATGCCAGTTCGCGGACATTGCCCGGGAACTGATAGCTTTCCAACGCGTCGTTCAATTCCGGAGAAAAGGTTTTGGTGGTGGAATGCTTGATGTTGAAATCCGCCGGTCGTAAGGGTGCCCGTTTTGTTCTGATGTGCGCGGATAAATGCCAATTCGGATTCAGACTGAGCTTATGAATCAACTCCGTAATACGGTTTTGACTGATCCGGTTGCGCCGCGCACAGTACAAAAGAATCAGTCTCGAGATAAAGATTCATTCTCAGAAGGATGGTTGCCCGTCGATATGGTCAGCAACACGGGGATGCTGCGGGTAACGCTCCTCTCCATGTCATAAGAATCGCCCCGCTGAGAACAACGTCAGCGGGGCGACAAGTAGAATATTTACGGGCAAAGGAGAAGACGACTACTTCCTGCAGGCCCTGAGCTTGCGGACGACTTCGTCGCCCAGTTCGGAAGTCGTCGCCTTTCCGCCCAGATCAGGCGTAAGAACACGTTTTTCAACCAGCGTTTCTTCGATAATATCGATAAGGATTTTTGCCCATTCCGGATAGCCGAAGAATTCGAGCATCTGGCTTGCGGACCATACGGTGGCCAGAGGATTCGCCTTGCCCTGGCCCGCGATGTCTGGGGCGGAACCGTGGATCGGTTCGAACATTGAAGGGTACTTTCTTTCGGGATTGAGATTGGCTCCTGCGGCCAGCCCCATGCCTCCGGAAATGGCCGCTCCGAGATCGGTAAGGATGTCGCCAAAAAGATTCGACGTCACCACGATCTGGAATCGCTTCGGGTTCTTGACCATGAACATGCTTGCCGCATCGACAAGGCAGGAACTCGTCGCGACGTCAGGGTATTCTTTTGCCATTTCATTGAAAATCTGATCCCAGAAGACCATCGAATAGTTCAGAGCGTTGCCTTTGCTGACGCTGGTCAGGGTCTTTTTCTGCGCCCTTGCCAGTTCGAACGCATACCGGATAATTCTCTCGGTGCCGATGCGGGAAAAGACACCATTCTGAATGACGACTTCATTTGGTCTGTTCTTGTAAAGCCAGCTTCCACTCCCCGCATATTCGCCTTCACTGTTTTCCCTGACGAAGGTCATGTCGATATCGGATCTTTCCACCCCGGAGAGAGGACAGGGCGCACCATCAAGAAGCTTTACAGGACGCAAGTTGACGTACTGATCAAATTTCTTTCTGATAGCCAGCAACAGGCCCCAGAGGGAAACATGATCCGGCACGCCGGGATAGCCCACGGCTCCGAGAAAGATCGCATCGCTTTCACGCAGACGGTCCAGACCATCGTCCGCCATCATCTTTCCGTTTTTCAGGTAATATTCGCATCCCCATGGATATTCCTTGAAATCAAATTTCATTCCGCCGTCAATGTCCGCTACGGCATTGAGCACCTTTAGACCTTCTGCAATGACTTCTGGTCCGATTCCGTCACCAGCTATAACCGATACAGTATGCTGTTTCATGTTCCCTCCTGAAAACGGCGTGAATATGCCTGTGCACTAAATTCAGTATTTATGTCCGACTATTATGGATATCTGTCAATGTAGCGAACGGGAATATCCGTTGTATGATGTTTTTGGAAGAACACTGCAGGCAGGATATGCCGAATGTTTCATTCAGCAGGTATATTCGTAACCATTTATTTAATAAATGGCATATGTTCAAAGAACTTGTTTTTGATTGTGCCTGTCAGGAATCTATCGTCTGACAGCATAAACAGTTTTTGAAAGTGTATTCGCCTGTGCCGTGAGGGGATCAGGAGTCCGGATGGACCGGAACTCCTGATCCAGAAGTTATTATTGCTTGCTCATCACTTCCACGAATGTTTTGAACTCGTCGTTGAGCACCTTGGCAAGTTCGTCGCCGGCAAGCCAGTCCGGATGCCAGCCGTTGACTTTCATTTCCTGCTGCATTTCAGGCGTGTCGAAGACGCTCTTGAAACGATCGATGATTTCCTTTTTCTGGGCGTCATTCATGCCGGCAGGGGCGACGATAAGTCTGCGTACAAGCGCGCTGATAGGAACACCAAGTTCTTGGAGCGTGGGGGCTTCGGGAACCAGTTCGTCTCTGACGTCACCGGTGATGGCGATAAAATTGAACTTGTCCTTTTCATTCAGCACGACGCTGAAGTTGCTGATGCCTGCCATTACGTGATTGCCCAGAAGGCTTACCATGAGGTCTGCGCCGCCCTTGAAGGGGATGGGCTTGAAGATGAGGCCGAGTTCATGCTGGAGATAGGAGGATGTATAGCCCGCAGAACTGTTGAAGCCGCTGCCGAGGCCGAGGCTCATCTTGCCGGGATTGTCCTTGCAGAACTTGACGAACTGGTCCCATGTTTCGATGGCGCTTCCCTTGGGGGTCACAAGAGCCATGGGTTCGGTGGAAAGCTGGAACAGATAAGTAAGGCTTTCCAGCTTGAAAGGGGACCCCGCCTGCGTGGCGTAGGAATAGATCTGGGGGGCGTTTACGTTACCGAGCGCATAGCCGTCAGGTTTGAAATTCGACAAGTAAACGGAACCAATGAGACCGCCGGCACCTTCCTTGTATTCGAAAACGAAGCTCTTATCGAAGGCCTTGGTGCTGTGGGTGTCAAGACACCGGGAAATTCTGTCATTGCCGCCGCCGGGAGAAAAGGGGACGACCATGGTGATATTTTTTTCGGGATAGGCTGCGAATACGGGACTGGGGGCAGCCGTGAGGCAAAGCACTGCCAGGGACATGATATGACACATTACGGTTGAAATCTTCATGAAAGCTCCTGCAGTTAGAGGTTGGCAAATATAACTGCACATTGCCGAAAAGGACAAAAGGCTGAAGACAGTGTGTCAACACGCTGTTTGACGTGTCCCAAAGACTGGCGCTGGAGTTTTTCACCCGGAATCGAAGGCGTGCATGAGCGGCGTGAGATGTCCAGCCCGACAGATATGCCGTTCTTTTCCGCAAACGGGTATATGCGTCGCAATACCTCTCTGACGTTTTCATGGTCATTTACCTGTTTCCTCTCCGGGGAGCCGTTTGGGAAAACGGCTCCCCGGTTTGAGGGATGGTAAACAACCTGTTGAAACATTTATAAATCGAGCAGGTTTTACCTTCGTATCACAGATCCCCGCGGCTTGAAACGGGGACCGGTATGACTCTGCCAGAACCGGAAAACTAGGGGCGTACTCCGTAGAAAGGATTCTTGCCGAGCGTAGACTGGATAAACGGCTGACATGCTTCAACAAGCTTGCAGAGCCGCATACGGGTCTCTCTCGGATCAATCACGTCTTCCACGCTGAAGGCCTCCGCTGTCCTGAAGGGCGAGGCGAAGCGCTGCAACATGGCTTCGATTTCGGCAGTTTTGGCTGCGGGATCTGCAGCGGCCTCGATTTCATGCTTGTACGCCGCCGCGACGCCTCCCTGAACGGGGAGGGAACCGAATTCGGCGGTAGGCCATGCGATATGATAGTTGATGTTGGGTTCGTGCGTGAGGGCGGCCCCCATGCCGTAGAACTTGCGGATGACGACGGTGACTCTCGGAAGATCGCTGGTAAACTGAACCTGTCTGAAGATGCTGGCGGCTCTGAGGGTACCTTCGCTTTCCGCATCCGGACCGATCATGACGCCGGGGCAGTCGACGAAATTGATCAGCGGGATATGGAATACATGGCACAGGTCCTGCAAGTGCGTCATCTTTCTGGCCGCATCTGCGGTGATGGCGCCAGCGAGCACCATGGGCTGATTGGCGATAATGCCGACGGTGTAGCCATTGATGCGCCCGAGAGCGCAGATCACGGAAGGTCCGAACAGGGCGCCGATTTCAAAAAGCGAGTCCTTGTCCAGAATAAGATTGAGAACCTTGCGCATGTCGTATGCGCGCTTGTTGTTGGTTGGAACGACCTTGAGAAGATCCTCTTCCCAGCGGTCGACGGGATCATCGGTGCATACGCGGGGCGGAAGCTCCCAAACATTGTTGGGCATATAGCTCAGGAAGCGCTTGATGGTCTCGAAGGCTTCTTCTTCCGACTCGACAAGATTGTGAATGACGCCAGCCTTGCAGGCCTTTACGGCGCCGCCAAGTTCTTCCTTGGTAAGCTTTATGCCCATGGTGCGTTCGACAAGGGGCGGTCCGCCAGCGAAAATCTGCGCCGTATGATTCACGATCACGCTGAAGTGGCCGAGCATGGCGCGTACGGCGGGACCGCCCGCACAAGGCCCCATGATCGCCGAAACGACGGGCACTTCCCCGGTAAGCACGCAGGACTGAATCATCATGTCCTTGCCGGGAAGTCTCTTGTAACCCTTGGCCGCCTCCTTGGGGCTGGCTCCGGCTCCTTCGACGAAATTCACCAGCGGAATACGGTACATATGGGCCATGTTTTCGCAGAAGCCGCCCTGACCGCCCTTTCTCTTTTCAAGACCGCCGCCGCTGCCGCCACGGATGGTGAAGTCTTCGCCGCCGACCATCATGTAACGGCCGTCGACCTTGGCCAGACCGGTCACATAAAATGAAGGGGTCACCTTGAGAAGGTGCCCTTCCTCGTCGTATTCGCCGGTACCGGCCAGCTGGCCAACTTCCATGAACGAATCCTTGTCCACAAAGGCATTGATGCGTTCACGAATTGTAAGACGGCCGGCGTCATGCTGCCTCTTTACGCGCTCTTCGCCTCCAAGTTCGAGAGACTGCTCCCGTCTGAACTTCAGCTCGTCAATGAGCTCTTTCCATGTTGGCATAAAAATCCCCCTTTCCAGATTTTTAGAAAAAAGAACAAAAGGAATGCATGGCTGCGGACATCACAGGTGATGGATATCCCTGCGTTCGCAGGCTTCACGTTCAAGCTGTTCTCTGAAATCGGGATGCGCAATGCTGATCAGGGCCTTCACCCTTTCGCGGACCGTCTTGCCTCTGAGATGGGCGACGCCATATTCGGTAACGACATAATCGACCACCATCTTGGGGATCGAAACCGTGGTATACGGCGGGAATGTCGATACGATTCTGGAGGCCTTTCCCTTGTAGGTTGAGGACATGGCAATAATGAACTTGCCGCCTTCGGACCACTGTGAACCGACGGCGTAGTCGAATTGGCCGCCGATATTGCTGATATTGAGATCGCCGAAGCTCTCGGAATTTATTTGACCGAGAATGTCGACCTGGACGCATGAATTGATGGCCGTCATCTTGTAGTTCTGGCCGATCACCCTGGGATCGTTCACGTATCCGACGTTTCTGACTTCGACCATCGGATTGTTGTTGACCCAGTCAAAGGTATGTTTGGTCCCGTTAATGAAGGTCGTGGTGATCTTGCCGTTATTGATGGACTTTTGGGAGCAGTTGATGACGCCTCTTTCAACGAGATCGACAACGTTCTGGCCGAAAACTTCGGTGTGGATGCCGAGATTCTTGTGGTTCCTCAAGGCCTGGGCGATTGCATTGGGAGTCGTTCCGATGCCGAACTGAAGAGTCGCGCCGTCCTCGATGATTGATGCGACATTTTCGCCGATCTTTTGTTCCAGCGGTCCGAACGCGACAGGCTGAAGTTCAGGCAGGGCCTCATTGGATTCGATAATGTAGGGCAGTTCGCTGACGTGGACCTTGTCGCCGCCCGTTCTCGGAGCATTGGCGTTCATTTCGGCAATCACGAGAGGAACGTAGTTCCTTGTTTCGGGGAATGACGAAGCCTGAAGGCCGAAACTGCAATAGCCGTCTTCGTCCGGGGGCGTTACCTGAAACACGAGCGCATCATAGACGACGTCGCCGCATTTCATGAGATGGGGTACTTCACTGTACCGCATTGGCGCGTTATTAACCTTGCCGGCAAGCTGGGCGTCCTTGAAAGGAATCGTGCAGCCTGCGCCCCTGTATTCCACATGATCCCAATACTCAGGATACCGATGAAAAAGAAACTCAGGAGGATAGTTCAGTCTGCCATGCCGGATTCCCACGTTATGCAATTCATGGGCACGTTCCTTGAGAGCCTTGAGAAAGGCCGTCGGTCCAGAACAGGCAAATGATATCTTGATGGTATCATTATCCTTGATCATTGCTGCAGCTTCAGCTGCGGTGATAACTTGAGAAGAATAATCGTATGGCATATAATCCTCTCTGAGTTTTTTGAAGCAATTGCATGAAAATCTTTCTACCGTTTATATCTCCTTTACCCATGTTGATCGGGAATATCTAATAATAAAACGATATGTTTCCATAAATAGTACCTATGACAAACGGTCTTCTGTCAATTGTCTTTGCTTTTCAGCATGTTGAATCTGCTTTGTTGCTGGAGGGCAATCCGGAGGCCGGATGACCGGCATGTACGAAGTCGTATGAGGGGATGCCGGACAGCAGCGGGAAATTGCCGCATGCAAGGGCAGAAGGGCGCTGGAGATCATGGCATGGGAACCCGTATCTGCCGGGGAAGCGGAAACGGAGGATCAGGGCATGGAAGGCGACATGGCGCAGAGCACGGAGCAGGATACGGGAGGTGACGTCCGTCCGCTTTGGCAAGACGCAGGCATAGCGACAGAGAAACGGGGAGTCCCGGCGCGACGTTCAGAGAAATGATGCAAACGGGGCTTTCTGAAGCATGACGCATGCAGGGGAAGACAGTGGAAGCGGGAGAGAGACATTTGCCTGAGACAATCATCTCCTGCGGAAGGGCGACTGAATGAACGCCGACAGGGGCGTCTGGTTTCGGGGGATGGGGGAGAACCCCATCCCCGGACAGGGCATCAGGAAAGGCCGTGACGGAGTATTTCTTTTCGCAGCGTGGTGGTCCTTCCATGTCCCGGACAAACCAGGGTGTCCGGGGGAAGAATGAAGACCTTTTCGATCAGGGCCGGCAGCAGGACGCCGGGAATGGAGTCGATGAGATCGGTTTTCGGGTCGACATCGCAGAATATGCTGTCTCCGCTGAATATGACATTCTCATCGGGAAAATAATAGCACATACTGCCGGGACTGTGCCCGGGAGTCAGAATCGCCTGCATGGACAATGCGTTCCAGCGCAGTTCCCCTTCCTTGACGGGAAGCGGGTCATAGGGATCAATCGTACATCCGATTTTCCAGGAACGTTGCATCATGGAATCCTTGTGCGGAATTTCCACTTCAGATGCACAGACCGGAAGTCCACGCGACTGCCAGACGCTGCAGCCGATCACATGATCGAAGTGAAGATGCGTGCACAATACGGCATGGACATTTAATCGGGCTTTCGCAATTTGTCTGTCCATCTCCTCTGTGTTCCGGGGCGGATCAATGACGACAGCATCGCTGCCTTTCCAGACCAGATATGAATTGGTACGCAGCTTGCAATGAATTATACGCAGATACGGCATGCATATGCTCCCTGCAGACAGGCAATGGTTGATCTCTGCGGTTTCATTTTGATTTGAAAGGGCGTCTTCGGCATTGAGATGCCCGATTCCTGTGGAAGAGTGCGATTCCTCATGCAGGGCGCAGCCCGGGAGTGCGTCGGGATTTTCTGACTGGCATTCTGTCTTTTTTCTGATTGATGCGGGGGCTTCCCGGGCGAAATTCCTCAGCCATCAGCATTGGCTTTTTTTGATGGCGCAACCGAAGGCCATGTTGCGGATTCAAGCTGAAACCTTTCCGGCGCAATGTTGCTGGATCGGGAGAACCGCAATGCAGACTGAGAACTTCTCTCTGAGCGATTTGAACTGATCGCGCGTATGGCTGGAATATCGTCGAAAGCTTCAGTTTTCAGAAAACGTTTATCGGCAGCATTTTTTCGGCAAGGCGTGGTTTCCTGTCATGATGAGTTGACTACGGGCTGACATCCGGCTGTCGGCTATTGAGAATTATCGGGAGCTTATGGCCTTCGGTTTCCCTGTGGGAAAATCGTGCTTCCGGAGGGAGGATGCAACCATAAGCTCCCGTACGCGAAACGTCTCCATCAGTCCCATGACCTGAAATGAATGTCTTTTCTCTCAACGGTCTTGCGTTCAAGCTCCTCTCTGAAATCAGGATGGGCGATTTTGATGATTTCCCTTGCTCTTTGGGAAAGGCTCTTCCCACGCAGACATACGCTTCCATATTCAGTCACGATATAGTCGACCAGCGTCCGCGGCGTCGTAACGGCGGCACCCGTTTCCAGCATAGGAACGATCTTGGACCTGGTCCCGCCCAGAGCCGTGGAAGGCATGGCGATGATGAATTTCCCATCGCTGGAAGCTCGAACCCCCAATGCGAAATCCAGTTGTCCGCCGACACCGCTCAGCTGGCGGGTCCCGACGCTTTCGGCACAGATCTGCCCGGTAACATCGACTTCGACGGCTGAGTTGATGGCCACGAACTTGTTGTTTTGCGCGATGATGGAGGGGCTGTTCGTTTCTTCGACTCCGACGATCTCGACGTCAGGGTTCCAGTTTACGAAATCAAACAGCTTTTTGGTTCCCATGACAAAGGTGGCGGTGATTTTTCCGGGATGATAACCGCGTTTTTTTCCCGTAACCGTCCCGGCCTGAACAAGATCGACCACGGAGTCGGAAAACATTTCCGTGTGGACGGCCAGATCCTTGTGGTTGCGCAGGGATGCGAATACGGCATTCGGAATCCCCCCGATTCCGGTCTGGATGGTGCTGCCGTCGTCTATGAGGCTGGCGATATGCTGCCCTATTCGGGATTCTGTTTCGCCGGGCAACATGATTCTGGCTTCTGGAAGGACATAATCCGCTTCAATTATGTACTGGATATCGTCCACATGAACTTTTGCCCCGAACGTGTGCGGCATGTTCGGATTGATTTCGGCTATTATGTTCGGAACGTTCCCAATGGCAGCCACAAGATACGATGCGCATACGCCAAGAGAGCAGTATCCCTTTTCATCCGGCGGCGTCACATGCAGTACGCAGTAGTCCGGAGAATAGGTGCCCCTTCTTATGAAGCGGGCCTGATCAAGATAGCCGCAGGGGATATAGTCCGCACGGCCTTCCAGCATCGCCTTCCGTGAATCCTTGCCGATCATGAAGGCATTAAGAAAAAACGACTCCCGACAGTCTTCGGCAAGATACAGGGGCAGGGCTCCGTCCGTCCGCGTATGGTTCAGCTGCACGTGCCTGAGTTCGTTCTTTCTTTCCATCAGGGCATTCAGGAAAAGCCTTGGCAGCGCGCTTGCGTGAGGCATGAGAATCCTGTCGCCTGATTTTATCAGAGAAGCGGCATAGGCAGGCGACACCACCTTGCTGGAATAATCAAAACTTGACATGGACATTTCCTCATGGGGTTACGGCTCATAGGCCTTGCAAGGCAGGATTGCCTTTTTACATGGAGCGTCCTGTAACTGTTTCAGGAAATGTTACATTTCAAGGATATGGTGCGTTTTTTCTTTCAGGTATTCGATATTGGTCTGTATCTCCGAAACCGGATTTCTGCCGATGAGAACGAGGTTGTTCAGGAAAGACAGTCCCCTTTCCTTCACTTCGGCCAGATTCCTGCCCCAGATTATGGCCAGAGCCAGATTCGGCGTGAAGCAGGTCGGCAGTTCATAATTGCAGTCCGACGGGACATGCGTATGCACATTGAGCCAGTCTTCATTTTTCCAGGCGAACTTTTCGATGGTTCCCGTCCATGGCATGAAATTTTTTGCCGGATTTTCACAAATTATGCGATATTCAATCGAGAATCCGTCAAATGAAATGGCGTCTTGCCCATATCCCAGATCTTCTCCGAGGCCTACCCGGATCTGTTCCGCAATAAGATTGACTTCTTTCCCGTGTATCGTTGAAATTCTTGCAGAAATTCCGTTTTCAACCTGGATGCGGGTATTCACTTCCATGAGATATGGTCTGCCCGTTCTTGTGACAAGCCACTCCCATGTACCTACGTTGTCGTATTTGACCTCTTTTGCAAGCGCAAGGGAGTAATTGGTGATGTCGTCCATGACTCTGGACGCGTCGAAATCATATTCAATGGTCGAAGGGTCGAATGCCGGTGCGACTTCGAGTCTTTTTTGGCGTCTCGTTGACTGAATCGAACAGTTTCTCGTACCGAAATGAACGGGCTGGAGTCCCTTGCGGTCAGCCAGTATCTGTACTTCCACGTGGCTGTAATCCGTAATCAGTTGTTCGATTATGATGCCGTCATCCTTGAACAGGCGCATCGCAAATCCTTTTAGCCTGTTGAAGATCGTCTTGAACTTCGACATGTCGCGGACTTCTTCGATTCCCATCCCCCCACCGCCGGATGCTGCCTTCAGGAGGATGGCGGGATGTTCGATTCCCTGCTCTTTCAGATCGTCATAGAGCGCTCTGGCAATGGATTCGGCTTCGTCTGTATCCCGTATGGCGACGTCTGTTCCCGGCACCGTCGGGACGCCGATACGCTTGGCAATTCGTTTTGTATTGGATTTGTCGCCCAGAGCCTGAATCACTTCCCAGGAAGGGCCGATGAAGATTTTTCCCTGTTCTGTTACCCGGCGGGCAAACTGCGCATCTTCGGAGAAATAGCCATATCCGGGATGCACGGCAGTAGCGCCGGAGTTTTCCATTACTTCAAAGACGGCATCGCTGTCGTGGTAGGCGGAAACCTTATACAGCTCACCGCCCAAATTACGGGTGATTTTTATATGCTCGGAACTGGCGTCCTCGTCCATATATATGCTTGCGAAAGGAATATTAAGGAGATGACATGCCTCTATAATTCTGACAGCAATTTCACCGCGATTGGCGACAAGAATCTTATGCTTCATGATCTCCATACTACCTTCTTGGCTAAGGTTTACTTTGATGATTACTTGGTACTCAAAAGTTGAAACCCTGTCTAATAAGTATTTTCTAGTTTATTATAGGCTGCGGCTATGGATGAAAAAACTTGCTTGCGCGCTGACATGGGAGCTGTTCCGGATGCCGATCCGGAAGTCTGTGACATGCATGGAATCCGTCTTGATTCTGTAATTTTTCCCTTTCGTATTGTTGCCAGAGGATTGCCGGCGTGAATTGAAACAGAAAATACCTGTTCGCGTTTTCATATATGCCATTCTGCAAATGGCAGAAGCATTTCATCATGATAAAAGTATTCAGAAGAGTATTAGCAGAATAGGAAATATTGAAACGGATGAAAGACATAATCTGTAATATATGTATCAAGTATTGTGTGAAGTATTACATGAAATGTATAGATCATGAAAAATACAGAATATAAATTCAATAATTTGTAAATCATGAATTATTTATACAAAAATGAATAGTTATTGATATTAGCATTATGATTGATTTGTCGTGAATATGATATATGGAACATGATAGTAAGTACATCAATTGCATGTTGACAATAAATAGAAATATACATATTGAAAAATAAAGTATAAAATTGATATATATGTATTGATGATGCAGAATGCTGTATATTGTTAAAAATGATGCCATTATAAAGCAATAGAGAAATCACGTTGAAGAGTTATTGCAATTGTCTGTTCCATGTGAAATGGAAAAGTCAGAGTTGCACAAAAAGATTCATCAGGCATGAAAGGTTATCAGTCGTGATGCCGTGATGGTCCCGGGGATGGAGAAAGGAGAGCTGACATGATTCCCTTGCGCGGCACCGGCAGGAGGAATCGTTTCATGAGCGACAGGAACTCGCCGTGGTTCCATCAGCCTGAATCTGGAAGGAGGAACAGGCGGATGGCGACTTCTTTCAGAGACGCCCAGTGTGCGGGTATCCCTCTGGAAGCGTGTGAACCGGGGAGGTTGCAGGAACCCCGTTTTCCCTGTCCTTCCGGAGAGACTGACTTGACGACACTGTCCAAGTTAAATTAAAACTGAACTAGTTTTGATAACTATCAATATTTATACGCTGTTATGAAAGACCTCATTGTCCTTACTTTGTAGAGATGGCGTAGCGGGCGGGGGCTGGCGCGCCGATAATGGCAATGCGGAGGATAAAGGCGGCGAGTGCATGGCGCAGCAGAAAGAGGAGTGGGATGAACTTTTGGGTTGTGGGAAAACGGCTTCAGTCGCTAGAGCAGGAGCTGGACCGGCTTCAGCGGAGCCGGTGACTTGAGTCGCAAAGGAATCCACCGACCTGCGCCGGTGGACTGTTCAGTGTTTCATAATCAATGCTCTTTTTCGAGGGTTTTATGAGATTTGAACAATTCCAGTATCTTGTCGAGGTTGCTCGTTGTTCAAGCATTTCTCAGGCCGCGATTAATCTGAATATTTCCCAGCCGAGCATTTCCGTAGCCTTGTCTGATCTGGAAAGGGAAATTGGCTTCAGGCTTTTTGACCGGAACAAGAATGGCACGATCCTGAGGCCGGAGGCAAAGCAATATTTCATTGCCGCGGAGAAGGTCCTTTCATCTGTGGAAAATTTTTATGCTCTCAGTGATTCAAAGGATCTGAATCTAAAAAATCTTCGAATTTCCACACTGCCTTCGGTATCCTCAACATTTAAATCTGAACTGCACGCAAGATTTTTGAATCATTATCCCAATATGCATTTAGATATCAGAATGTGCAGCGCAAATGAAATCATTACCGGAGTTCTTAATTGGGATATTGATATCGGAATTATCCTTACATATGAATTTCCTCGAAGTATGATGATAAATGATTTATATAATTTTGATAAATATGTTATTGTGCTGCATGACGATGCTCGATTCAGCGACAGCCTGTATCAGAAGCCTCTGGCGTCAACAGAACTTGGTATATGCATGTCTTATAACTTGAGTAAAAAATTTGGAGATAAATGTTCACTAAGTCAGATAAGCAATGAAAGAATACTGGGCATGTCAACGCATAAGAATGGCGTTACATCTTATTTGTCAAATTTTTATCCGGTATTCAGACAAGATAACATATCAGTAGCATTAAGAGACTATCAAATACTTTTTGATCTGTGCAAGCATGAAGTGGGAATCGCAATGGTCAATAAGCTGTTGTATAATACCTATAAGCAGTATTATAACGATACGCTGGCCTTTGTAGCGATTGAAGAGCCCATGCCGAAACTGACCTATACCGCAATCTGCCATCAATCCAATATTTATAAACGATCTTTCAGAGATTATATTGATCTGATATACGAATCCACTTCATCTTTTCGAAAGTGACATCCATAAAGTCCGGCGGCAATAACGTCGTGACTTTTGCCCGTCCATTCATATCCCGGACAGATGCCTTCACACTGGCAGGCATCTGTCCGGGGTTGTTTTATTTTTAAAGGAATTCCGTCAGTCGGCCCACAGGCTTCTCCGGATTTTCATCGTCGTATGCGACTCTGGATCTGCCGCGCAGCAGTGTGTCCTTTTTCGTTTTTTCTCGGGTGTGATCGCATCTGCCGCCCTTTCCCATCCTTAAAGGAACAAGAGGCATCCATCTTGCCGAATTCATGCTGTTCTCTCTCCGGAAAAGACCACAAAATTCCCTGATATTCCGTCTTGCTTCATTTTTCCGAAAGAAGGCAGGGAACGAAGTCGCGCCATGACCGCGGCATATCTGCCGGGAAAGGAAAGAGCCGGCTTCCCGCCGCAACCCGTAAAGAGTCGATCCGGCGTCTTCTGTCTGAAGAGCCTCTCTTTGCTCTTCCCGCGCTGCATGCATCTGGAAAGGGCAGGAAGCGCGCAAGTGAGTGGCTCCAGATGGCTCTACGGTGCTCTGCCTCATCACGCGGTGGGGCTGCGGCCTTCCGGTGAAGGAAACATCGCATCGACTGCGAACATGCAGGCGTTGAAAAGGGCTGGAGCGTTTTCCCTCGAAGATATTGTCGCAATGAAGGATGCCTGTTTCGCCCTTCTTGCAGGGGTGCGAGCAGTCGGAGACATGGCATCCTCCCCGGTGGGGAAACAAGATTCGTTCAATAATGAATATATTGAGTCTATAGGCAATGTCTATGGAGATATTATTTATTATTACTACCTTGAAATTCTACGATAGCATATAACATTTAAGAATAGGGTTTCAGATAGTCTCCGGCTTGCATGACTGATAACCTGTCAGGCTTTTCTTCAGTAATCAGGCAATTCCCATATAACCTGTAACAGATCCATATGAGGTGTAGCATGGCATTTCTCGAATCTCCCATGTCCGGCAAGATTTTTCAAATCAATGTGAACCCTGGTGATGCCATTACTCCTGATGACGAACCTATCGTGCTTGATTCGATGAAAATGGAAATTCCCGTTACCGTCGACAATGACTGCACCGTCGTTAAAATTCTCGTTGAATTGGGGCAGAACGTAAACGCTGGCGATCATCTGCTCGAAATCAACTAGGAGAAGACATATGAGCATCAAGAACATTTTTATCGTCGGATCTGGGCTTATGGGCAGCGGAATTGCTCAGGTAAGCGCTCAGGCCGGCTATAATGTGACTTTATATGACATCAAGCAGGATGTTTTGGAGCAGGCGATTGGGAAGATCAAATGGTCCATCGGCAAGCTCCATGAAAAGGGAAAGGTCGCGGAACCTGTCGATGTCATAGCTTCCCGCATTGCCGTTTCGACAAGTTACGATGCCGCTGCGCAGGCTGATCTGGCTGTTGAAGCGGTTTTCGAAAACGCGGAAATCAAGAAGGAAGTCTTCCGTCAGCTTGACAGGGTGACTCCCGAAAAGGCGATTCTGGCCTCCAATACCAGCTCCATTCCCGTCTCCTCGCTGGCAGGGGAAACGGGACGCCCGGAGAAGGTGATGGGGCTTCACTTCTTTTCTCCCGTGCCCATGATGCCCGTGGCTGAAGCCATCAGAGGGCTGTGGACTACCGATGAAACCTTTGATGCCGGCGCGGACTTCATCAGGTCCCTCGGCAAGGAAGTCGTGCGTGTGCAGCGCGATATTCCGGGCTTTGCGGTCAACAGGATAAATTACCGCGCCAATGCCGAAGCAATGAGACTTGTCGAAGAGGGGATTGTCACCGTTGAAGATCTCGACAAGGGACTCAAGCTTGGTGGCGGCCGGAAGATGGGGCCTTTCGAAATCGGTGATATCGTCGGACTGGATGTGACCTACGGCGGATTGCTTTCCATGTATGAAGAAACCCGCGATCCTCAGTTCTATCCCCCCGCCATTCTTCGCCGGAAGGTCCAGCGTGGCGAGCTGGGACGCAAAACCGGCAAGGGCTGGTACGATTACGATGCCGACGGCAACATAATCAGGAAGAGCTAAGCAAGGATTATCCCATGGAATATGAAAATGTAATCTTAGAAAAGGAAGGTACAGTAGCGATCCTTACAGTCAATCGTCCTGCAAAATATAATGCGCTGAATACAGCGACACGACGAGAGATTGCAGATGTAATCAATACCATAAAATCCGATTTGTCCGTCAGTGTTCTTGTTATTACGGGATCTGGAGAAAAGGCGTTCATTGCGGGGACGGATCTTACTGAATTTGGCAAGATGTCGCCGCTTGAAGTGTTTGAGTTCTGCAATACCTATGGCCAAAGATTATACACAAGCCTTGAAGAGCTTCCCATTCCGGTTATCGCAATGATAAACGGTTATGCTTTCGGAGGAGGTCTAGAAATTTCAATGGCATGTGATTTCCGATTTGCCAGCGACAATGCAAGGCTGGGCCAGCCGGAAATCAATCTCGGCTTCATTCCGAGCGGAGGGGGCACGCAGCGGCTTTCTCGTCTGGTTGGTTCAGGTCTTGCACGACAGATGCTGTTTACTGGTGATGCAATATCCGCACAGGAAGCCTATCGAATCGGTCTCGTCAATGCCGTTTTTCCGCCTGATCAGCTTCGAGATGCTGTGATGAAAGTTGCCAACAGGATTGCAAGGCGAGGAAGAACCAGTCTCATGATGTGCAAGCGTGCGGCATTGCTTTCGCAGGAAGTCGGGCTGACTCCCGGTCTGGCATATGAAACGTTGTGTCAGGTCGCGTGCTTTACGCACCCTGACAGGGCGGAAGGCGTACAGGCCTTTTTTGAGAAGAGGGAACCCGATTTCCATAAGGAATTCTAAGGAGAGTTGCTATGACTGAGGCATTTATCTGTGATGCGATTCGTACTCCCTTTGGGCGTCGCGCTGGAGGGCTTTCTGCCGTTCGGACGGATGATCTCGCGGCAGTTCCAATCAGGTATCTGGTTGACAAGTACCCGAATATTGACTGGCATGAAGTCGATGACCTCAGATACGGATGCGTCAATCAGGCGGGTGAGGACAACAGAAACGTAGCTCGTTGGGCAACTCTTCTCGCAGGACTTCCGGAAACCGTTCCCGCCGCCACCGTAAGCCGTCTTTGCGGTTCTGGAATGCAGGCTGTCGCGGATGCCGCGCGCTGCATTCTGCTCGGAGACGGCGAATTCATGATCGCAGGCGGTGTCGAGGGGATGAGCCGCGCCCCTTACGTCATCGGCAAGGCTCAGAACGGCTATGACATCGGTCAGGTCATGTACGACACGACGATTGCGATGAGGTTTCCCAACAAGATCATGGTGGACCGCGAGTGTCTCGTAGCCAACCCCATCACAGCCGAAAATGTCGCCCGGGAATTCAATGTCTCGAGGGAAGATCAGGACAAATTTGCCTACTGGAGCCAGCAAAAAGCCAAGGTCGCTCAGGAACAGGGCCTTCTGGCTGAAGAAATATGTCCCGTCACCGTGCGTCAGAAGAAGGGTTCCGTCATCGTATCCCAGGATGAGCATCTTCGCCCGGAAACGACGCTTGAGATCCTGGCCGGGTTGAAGGCAATCACCGGCCCCGATGGCACGGTTACGGCGGGGAATTCCTCCGGCATCAATGACGGCGCCTGCGCGCTTCTTCTTGCCAGCGAAAGGAAGGCCGCCCAGCTCGGACTCACGCCCAAGGTCCGCGTTTTGGGCTGCGCGGTTGCAGGAGTTCCGCCCCGCATCATGGGAATCGGCCCCATTCCCGCGACCAGAAAAATTCTTGAACAGCTCCACATGACCATCGACCAGATGGATGTCATTGAGATCAATGAAGCCTTTGCCTCGCAAGTGGTAGCCTGCATGCGCGCCCTTGGAATCAGGGAAGATGATCCCCGCGTCAATGCGCTCGGCGGAGCCATCGCCCTCGGTCATCCGCTCGGGGCAAGCGGCGCGCGCCTCGTCACCACGGCCACGTATCAACTGTGCAGAACCGGCGGTCGTTATGCCTTATGCACGATGTGCATAGGTGCTGGTCAGGGCATCGCGATGGTTCTCGAACGAGTTTAAAATAGCATGCTGACTATCAGGACGACTGGTAGTCAGCATTTTTCTAATTTTTACGACTCCGAGGGACATTATGGGAGCTGATGTTAGTATCCTTTCGTTGACATTACATGGTTTTGCTCAGCTTTTCACCGTATACCATCTGGGACTGATGGTTCTCGGCATGGCAGGAGGCATCGTCGCCGGAGCCTTGCCGGGAATCGGACCTTCGATGGCTGTTGCCCTTTTGCTGCCATTTACGCTTACCATGGGCCCCATTACCGGCATGATTCTTCTGGGGGCGATATGGGTCGGCGCCATCTACGGAGGCTCCATCACGGCCATTCTGTTCAAGGTGCCCGGCACCCCCGCTTCCGTGGCGACGACGCTCGACGGCTACCCCATGACGCAGAAAGGCGAGGGCGACATGGCGATCGTCACGGCTCTGCTGTCGTCCTGCTTCGGTGGCCTTGTCGGAGCCATCCTTCTTCTCTTCCTGTTTGTGCCGCTGTCCCAAATTTCCCTGAAGTTCAGCAAACCCGAATATTTTTGGCTGTGCGTGTTCGGTTTGACCGCCATCAGCTCGATTTCCGCCAAAAATGTTCTGATGGGCGTCACCGCGGTCATTCTGGGGTTGCTGATTTCAACCATCGGCATGGACCCGATTATGGGAACCCCGAGGTTCACATTCGGAAACTTTGCGCTGATGCAGGGCGTGCATCTTGTTCCTGCCCTGATCGGCGTGTTCGCATTCCCTCAACTCTGTGAGATGATTCTTCATACCGAGAGTTATGAAGTCAAATACCACCAGCGGGGCGCACGTGAACTGTTGAGCGGCGTCGGTGCCTACCTGATCAGAAACTGTAAGATAATCCTCGCGCGTTCATCCATCCTCGGCACGCTCATAGGCGTTCTTCCCGGCGCCGGAACCTCCATTGCCTCGATCATCGGATATAACGAAGCCATGCGCTGGGACAAGCATCCCGAGAAGTATGGAACGGGCTGCATGGAAGGCGTAGCCGCTTCAGAGTCGGCGAACAATGCGGTCATCGGCGGTTCCTGTATTCCGATGATGGCGCTGGCGATTCCGGGCTGTCCTACCGCAGCGATCATCATGGGCGCATTTTTGACTCACGGCATCGTTCCGGGAAGCCATCTGCTTGAAAAGAGCGGCGACATCGCCTTCGTCTTCATTTGCGCTCTCGTGGTGCTGAATTTCATCATGGTGGCGGTCGGATTTTTCATGGGAAGACCCATTGCGAAGGTTCAGAAATTGCCCGCATTCTACATCGCGCCTTTGATTATGGTGCTGTGTCTCCTTGGGGCATACACCATCAGAAACAGCATGACCGACGTCTATATCATGCTGACCATAGGCATCTCGGTTTTTCTGGGCAACAAGGTCGGTCTGCCTTCCGCTCCCGTAGCGCTCGGCATTGTTCTTGGAAGCATCGCGGAAGAAGCCCTGAGCGTTTCGCTCTATATGGCTCAGGCCGAAGGTTCCCTGCTCGGCACGCTGATCATGCGTCCCATCTGCCTTGTGTTGATTGCGATCTGCATCGTCTCCGCGCTTTCACCGTTCTTTATGAAAAAGTCAAAGTCTGAATAGGCAGTGGAGCATATATGTTTGCAAAACATTCGTTATTTACGTTGTGTCTGGCAATAATAACTGGCGTATTGTGGTATAATTCCAGAGAATTCGTTTATCCGACAACGGTTTATATCAATACGCTTCTTGTTATACTGGGCCTTCTCACGCTGGTCCATGCCTATAAATGTTTTAAGGAATATGGTCAGTCGGACGACGCGCCGAAACTTTCATCCAAAGCAAAAATCAAGCTGGGAATAAGTCTGGTTGCAGCTCTTTTGTATGCCTTGTTGATTCCCTGTATCGGCTTCTATACGATGAGTTTTCTCTATTTCCTTGGCTGTGTTCATTTTTTCAATCCCGACAGGTCCCTCAGAAGCTTTGCCATCGCTCTGGCTTCCTCGCTGGGTGGCACGGTGCTTGTTTATCTCTTGTTTGAAATTGGATTGCAGGTGCCTACGCCCTCAGGCTTCCTGATCTGATTTGACCGGATATTTTCAACGGGTTTTCTCATGAAGAAAACCCGTTGAACTTTCAGCCGTTCCTTTTATCGGCACTGTTTCCATATTCCGTATATGCCATGCCAGAGGATGCCATGCCTTCCGTAAGTTCCCTGGTCCATCTGAAGTCCGTCAGTTCAACCAATCTGGAATTAAAGCGTCTCCAGCACGAACACGAGCTTGAAAACGGCACCATCCTGATCGCTGATTACCAGACGGACGGCCGTGGCCGAAATGACCATACCTGGGAAAGCAAGCCCGGCGATAACCTGCTGTTTTCCACATGGATACATTTGAATACCGACTTTTCAAATCTTGCAGGGTATTCCCTGCTGCCTTCGCTTGCGGTAGCCGATGTCCTGCAGGATCTTGGGGCCGGAGCCTTGTGTAAATGGCCTAACGACATCCGGATTGATGGCGAAAAAATCTGCGGGATTCTGATCGAATGCGTTTCATCGTCCAGTAAGGTGGTCAAAGGAGCCATCATTGGTATCGGAATCAATATCAACAGTTGTCCGGACGATATTGGTGAATATAACAGATCTACATGTCTCAACAGACATATAGGCAGTATTCCTGACTTTGAACATATCGCTGTCTGCATCAACAGGGCGGTCATGGCGTATTCGGAAAAATGGCTTTCTGGAAAGCAGGCGGACGTGATAGCACTATGGAAGCAACGCTGTGACCATATGGGATTGCCCGTTTATGTTTCAAGAAATGGAGAAAAAGTTTTAGGAATTACAAAAGATGTCACGGACACGGGCAATCTGCTTGTGCAGATTGGAAATGAACTGGTTGAACTCAGCAGTGAAGAGGTTCTCTGCAGAGGTTCGGGGCAGAGCTGACAGTCTGTCCGCTGTTCAGAGGGATTGGATAACGTTCCGCCGTACAGGGAAGGTGCTGGAGGTTGCCGTGGAGCGCGGCGTCAGGCCAGGCGATCCGAAATCGCTTCTCTGCGCCGGTATGGAAAAGAAGCGGGCGTCGCTGCGCTCCACGCCCGGAACGGGACGGAATGGGGAATCGCTCCGCAATGGTTCGGGAGGATGCAGAAGGCGGGAACAACGAGCTGGAAGAGCATGACCGGGGGCGAACCGGTCCGGCGTGAATCGAGAGGCAGAAATGCCATCCCATATCGCGTGCGCGACTGAGATTTCAGAACCAGGCTGACTGTCATCAAAAAACAGGCCCCGTTTGTGCAGGCGTTTGCACAGGGCGGGGCTTTTCCGTTTGCGATGGCGTTTTCGCGAGACAGCGGCGCAGGGGCGGCGCGTTCGTCAGAGGCAGCCTGTCCTCAGGCCGTGGACGCATGGCTTTCTTCAGTCGCGGAACCGTGTCCGGTGAATCGTGCCCGGTGCGGATGCTCTGCGGAAACGTCAGAGAAGATACCGGTTCCAGAGTCAGGAAGGAAAAGAAAAAGGACTCGCAAGCTTTTCTCGCAAGTCCTTGAAATTTGTGGTGCGGCTGGAGAGATTCGAACTCCCGGCCTACAGGTTCGTAGCCTGTTGCTCTATCCAGCTGAGCTACAGCCGCATCCGGAAAAGAGGTCTATCCCGAGTTGGATTTCCAGTCAAGCTTTTTTTGCCCCTTTTTTTCTTTTTTCTGTGTCCCGGTGGAGAAAATTTGGGGGAGGGGCCGGGACTTCTGCTTCGATCGGCTGGCCTTTGTCGTGAAAATCGGTTAAACTGATATCCGAAGGGCAATATCGTTTTTCGTTTCCGTTGGAAGAAAGAAAAAAGATTGACCTGCAAAGAGTGACCTGTCAGGATATACCCATAGCATTTTTAATGGTTTTCGGGATATTGCATGGAGATAAGGTCTCCAGGTCAGGGAGTGATCCCCCTGCGTTCGGAACCGGTATTCCTGAGCGGAACTTTTTTGAATCTGTCGGCTCTGTACAGGATTTTTCGTATGTTGTCCTGTATTCCCCCGGACATGTTTATCCAAGGGCATTCCGATGCGTACTTTTTCTCTTTTTTGCGCTGCAGCCAGTGTTTTGGGAATGTTGGTCGGTTGCGCCGCCGCTCCTCGCGGTAATGAAACGCCAAGCGAGGCCGAACGGCGTTATCAGGACAAGCTGGCAACCGAAAAAACGGTTGAAACGCCGCATGTTCCCGATGTGGTCACCCTCAAGGACTCCATTGATGCGACGCTGGCCCATCATCGCGGTCTCAAGGTCGTGCAGGCCAGCCTTGAGGCTTCCCGGCATGACCTCAGACAGGCCAAGGCCGGATGGGGACCGAGCGTGGACGTCGTCGGCAAGGTCGGCGCGAATCATCTGGATAACAATACCACTCGTCAGCAGGGATCGGATTCCGGCATGTACGGCGCGCACAGCATTTCTCTGACGCTGACTCAGCCGCTCTGGGATGGATTCGCCACCCGAAGCCGCGTGCGCGCGGGAGAAGCCACAGTGGACGCGGCACGGTTCAATGTACTGGATTCGGCCACGACCTTCGGACTGGATGCCGTTACCGCGCATGTGGATCTGATCCGCCGGCACAAGCTGGTCGAGCTGGCGCGGCAGAATGTGGAGCAGCATCGGGAGATTCTTGCTTCCCTGCAGGAGCGGGTCCGGCTTGGCGCCACTTCGCAGGCCGACGTTTCCCAGACGCAGGGGCGACTGGCACGCGCACTTTCCAGTCTTGAAGACGCCGAGGCTTCATTGCGTGAAGGAGAGGCCGCCTACACCCGGCTTACGGGCATGCCCGCGCCCGCGCATCTCGAGGCCGTTTCCATGCCTCCGAAAGAGTACGGCAACCTTGAAGACATGCTGGAGGTGGCCAGCCGCGAGAATCCGAAGATCAACGCCTATCTTGCGCAGGTCCGCACCATGCGGGCCAATCATGAGCTGACCAAGGCCGCCTATCAGCCCTCGCTTGATCTGGAAACAGGACCTGCCTACTCCGACAGAGAAGGACCGGGCAGCCAGTGGGTTTCCAGTTTCGACATCATGGGGGTCATGCGCTGGAACGTATTCAGCAGCGGCGCGGATGTCGCTGCCGACAAGGCCGCGGCCGCCCGGGTCCGGCAGGCCTCGCAGACGGTGTTCAACTACGCGGACGATCTTTCGCTTCAGATGAACGATACCTGGACGCGGTATCTCGCAGCGAAAGAGCAGCAGAAATATTACGAAGAAGCGATGGGCTACAACCGGCAGACCCTGGATGCCTATCTGGAGCAGTTTAATCTTGGGGAACGCAGTCTGCTGGATGTTCTTGATGCGGAAAACGAACTGTTCAGTTCGTCCACGCAGTATGAGACGGCGACAGGGAACGTAATCGTCGGCGCGTACACTCTGCGTGCGCTGATGGGCGTTCTGCTCCCTGAGCTGGGGGTGGACACTCGGGCCTTTACCGATGCCGAACCCGACATGGAGAAGCAGACCGGAACAAAGGCCGCCGGGGTATAGCATCCCCGAGCGTTGCTCGGCCCTGTATTTGCAGAAACGGCGTCTCCGCAACGGAACGCCGTTTCTGCATTTCATCCCCCGGCGGAAAGGCGGGAGCGTTCTCCTTCATCCGTCTCTATCCGTTTTCGTGCCGGAATACTTTTTCAAACTACACCAATATTTCATTGAAATACCGGTAGTTCTGTCTCCAGCGCCATTGGGCCGCCCATATGGGCATGACGGGTTGCCTCAGACCGTGTCCGGTTCCGACCGGTGCTGGTCCTTTTCGTCTTTGTCGATATGGGCGATCAGCGTTACCGCTTCCTTGAAACGCTTGCGCAACAGCTTGCGGCAGCGTTCGACCTCCTCGATTTCGATGGGACAGGGCGTCGCTGCGTGCATGTGCAGTTCGAGTCCGCCTGTGCCGCGCCGAAATGCCGCTGTCTCGACCACCTGACAATGGCTGCGGTCCAGTCGTTCGGCAAGCGTCAGGAACAGGGAGAGCAGACGGACTTCCTCGCGGATGCCTTCATCCAGACTGAGGAACAGCGCCGACTTGCGCGAGGGACGCTTGCGATGGAAATAGGCCGTGGCGGCCATGATTTCAATTTCCCTTTCGGTGAATCCCAGGAGCTCCGTATTGCGGATCAGGTAGTAGCTGTGCGCGTGGTGTTTGGAAAAGGCGATGAAGATGCCTATATCGTGCAGCAGGGACGCATGACGAAGCAGCTCGCGCATGGCGGCGTTCGCCGCGTGCAGTCCCAGCTCGCGGGCGCTGTCGAAAAGCTCCAGAGCGAGTCTGGTCACATGGCGCGAGTGAACTTCTTCAAATCGGCAGTAGCGCGCCAGCTGAAGGACGCTGTCTTCCCGCACCGACGATCCCCTGCGGACTGTTTCGGGCCGGGTCCGCATCAGGTAGTCCGCGAGAATGCCGTTTTGCAGATTGCGGTTGCTTACCCGCAGGCTTTCGAAGCCCTGCTCCTCCATGAGCGTCTGAAGAATGGCCGCGCCGGGGATGATGACGTCGGCCCGGTTGGGATTCATGCCGGGGACGGAGCGGCGTTCCTCCAGCGTCATGGCGCACAGGTCCCGCACCACGCGGCACAGGGTGTCGTAACGCAGAATCGTGCGAGAGATGGGTCCCTTGTTCTTTCCCGTGCGCTGGAGGTCTTCCTGTTCGCGCGCGGCGGCGATTTCCGCGAGATTCTGAATGGTTCCCGAGCTTCCGACGGCTTCCACAGGGTCGAATGCGCCGAGCCGCTGCAGGGCGTGCAGGGATTCGTTCCGGACGTACCGCTGCAATGTGGCATAGCGGTATGCGGAAACGGGACCGCGATCGCCTTCGAAAAACAGATTCGCCAGTCTGACGCAGCCCAGTTTCAGGGAATCCAGACTGCGCAGTTCGCTGTCCGCCGCGATCAGTTCCGTGCTGCCGCCTCCGATGTCGATGAAGAGACGCTGTCTGCCGTCAGGTTCCATGCCGCTGGATACCCCGAGATAAATGAGCCGGGCCTCTTCGCGTCCGGATATGGCGGTAAGCAGAATGCCTGTCTTTTCCTGCACTCTGCGGATGAACTCGGGGCCGTTTTCCGCGTCGCGCACGGCGGCGGTGGCTATGGCGATGATTTCCGCGGCGCCGTACACCGCGCACATGTCCGCAAAGCCGCGCAGAACGGTAATGGTGCGGCTCATGGTTTCTTCCTGCAGGCGGTTGCGCAGGAAGCCTCCTTCCCCCAGCCTGACCATGTGCTTGACCTGATTGAGCACAGCCACGTTTCCGTCCTGGAATATGCGCACGAGCAGCAGGCGGACCGAGTTGCTGCCCAGATCTATGATGCCGATGACCCTGCCCGGGACGGTCGGCGCTATTGCGGCAGACATACGAGTTTCGGCTCCTTTCCGAACAGTCGGGCGAAGAGGTCGCCCTTTTCCTTGCAGCGGGCGATTTCCTCCGCACAGTCTCCCGAGCATGCAGCCCGCAGGAAGACCTTGCGCCTGCCCGTTTCCACAGTGAAGCTCAGAACGACGCCCCTGTGGGTATAGTCCAGCGCATCCGCCAGCCGCAGCAACGCGGCGGCCTTGCGGACAGCTTCCTGTTCCGGACGTTTGAGCAGGGCAAAGCGTGGATGCTTGCGCGAAGGAACGGCCTTGCGATGATACCGGGCCAGCAGGGCCACCCACGGACGATCTTCGTCGGCGATGGGTAGAGATGAATCTTCATCAATGATGCGCATGCTCGTCTTGTGATGTCCCTTGCGGCCTTCCATCCATCCGAGATCATGCAGGCAGGCCGCCATACGCAGACGTTTCCGCCATTCGGGCGCAAGACCGTGCAGCGGGGCCAGCTCGCGGAACAGAATATCCGCATAGGTCGCGACGCGCTGACCGTGCGCCAGAATCTCGCGCAGGGCCGGGGAATCGGGGAGCGCCCCCGGCAGCTCCACCTCCGGCTGGACTGGGGCCGTTCCATCCGCAGTGACGGAGAGGGGAACGGCGGTGCGAGGAGTCTCCTCCGTCACGGGGACGGTCCGCGTCGCCGCCGTTGTACCGTCTTTCACGGCGGAAGATTCGGCGGCTTCCGGCATGGGAGCGGCGTGCGCCGCCGCAGCAATGGCTCGAGATGGTTTGCGGGCTGCGCCTTTCGTTCCTGTTCCCGCTGCCGGGGAGCGGCCCGGAGGCTGCGGGGCCGTTTTTTCCACGACGGCATCGGTCTGTTTCGCCTTTGCTTCTGTCGGATTGCGACTGCGCGAGGAGCGCAGTTTCCGGCCCGCTCGGGATCCCTGTCCTGTCTGAGCATGTTCCGTGGCCTTTCCGGGAACTGGAGCGTGTTCCTCCGGCATGCCCGGAGAAGGAGCGGAAGCGGTCGGCGGAGCCGTCTGGTCTCCCTGTCCGGAAGCCGTATTGTGCATTCGACCGTTCCCTTCGGTTCGTTCGGTCGTATCTGAGATCTTGTTCATGAGAAATCCCCTTTCGGCCTGCGGCCGGGGTCGTTCTTGTCCCGCTGCGGAACGCTTAGTCTCCAAGGGCGTTGCTGGCCAGAATGTCCTGTGAATTGACGGGCAGTTCGTTTTCTCCGGGCGCGATGCGCTGGTAGGAGCCGTCCGCGGTCAGTCGCCAGGCCTGCTGATTGTCGCTGAACTGGAGTTCAAGAATGGAGCGGATGCGTTCCAGCAGAGTCTGATCGAGAATCGGCGTCAGCACTTCCACACGCCGGTCAAGGTTGCGGGGCATGAGGTCGGCGCTGCCCATGTACAGGTACGGGTCTCCGCCGTTGCGGAACCAGAATACCCGCGAATGTTCGAGAAAGCGTCCCACGATGGAGCGGACCTCGATGTTGTCGCTGATGCCCTCCACGCCGGGGCGCAGGCAGCAGATGCCCCGGACGAGCAGGCGAATGCGCACACCTGCCATGGACGCTTTGTACAGCGCACGGATGATCTGGCGGTCGACGAGCTGATTGCACTTGAACATGATGGCTCCGTCGCCGCGTTCGGCATGCATGGCGATTTCGCGTTCAATCAGCCCCAGAATGGAGGAGCGCATGGATACAGGCGACACCAGCAGTTCGCGGTACTTCTCCCGATAGGCGTAGCCGGTCATGACATTGAACAGATCGGTCACGTCCGCGCAGATGTCGGGATTGGCCGTAATCAACCCCATGTCCGTGTACATCTTGGCCGTGGAGGGATTGTAGTTGCCCGTGCCGATATGGACATAGCGGGTCACTCCGGCGGATTCGCGCCGCACCACGAGGCAGAGTTTGGCGTGAATCTTCATGCCCACAAGTCCGTACACCACGTTGACGCCGGATTTTTCCAGCTCTTCGGCCCAGGTGATGTTGCGCTCCTCGTCGAATCGTGCCTTCAGTTCGACGACGGCGGTCACCTGCTTGCCGCGCCGTCTTGCTTCGATAAGCGCTGCCACGATGGGCGAATCGTTGCCCACGCGGTACAGGGTCTGCTTGATGGCGATGACGCCGGGATCTTCGCTGGAACTGCGGATGAAGTCCAGAATGGGCGTGAAGCTCTCGTAGGGATGATGGAAGAACAGATCCTGCCTGCGAATCTGGGCATAGAGGCTGCCTTCCTGAAGAGCGGCGGGCACCCGGGGATGGAGGGGTGCTTCCTTCAGGCCGGGGCGATCGATGCCGTACAGCGCGATCATTTCGGAAAAGGCCAGCGGGCTTTTGATCTTGTAGACCTGAAAGGGCTGCAGCCCCAGCCGCTTGATGAGGAACGAGCTGAGTTCCACAGGCATGCCGTGGGCAAGTTCCAGCCGGACCACGTCGCCGAACCTGCGCTGATCCACCAGATCCTTGACTGCCTCGAGCAGATCATCGGCCTCGTCCTCCTCGATTTCCACATCCGTATTGCGGGTGATGCGGAACAGGCCGGCTCCGAGCACCTCATGACCGGGGAACAGTGAGCCGAGGTATTCGCGTACCAGGTCTTCCATGAGCAGAATGTCGTCGTCGCGAACGTTGGCGTTGAACCCGAGAGAGGCGTATGTCTTGGCTTCCTTGTTGCGGGGAATGAACACGAAGCGCGAGACGTTGCTCGGGCATTTCAGACGGGCGAACCGGATGATTCCGTCCCGGCTGCGCAACTGGATGATGAAGTTGAGACTGGTATTGGAAATGGTGGGGAAGGGATGCCCCGGATCAATGGCCTGCGGCGTCAGAACGGGATAGATTTCATTTCTGAAATAACCGTCCAGAAAGCGACGCTGTTTTTCCGAAAGATCGCCGTAGCTCACCACGCGCACGCCCTTGTCCATGAGCTTGCGGGAGAGACGCTTGCGCCAGTGTTCCTGGGCGCGTGCGAGCAGCTGCATTACCCGCCGTCTGATTTCGGCCAGTTGTTTGGCCGGGGACAGGCCGTCAGGGGATGACGAAGCTACGCCGCTGCGATACTGACGATAGATGTTCGCCACCCGGACCATGTAGAATTCGTCAAGGTTGTTGTAAAAAATGGACAAAAATTTCAGCTGCTCCAGCAGGGGTAGGGTCTGGTCTTCCGCCTCTTCGAGAACCTTGGCGTCGAAGTCCAGCCAGTTGATTTCACGATTGAGATAAAGATCCGGACAATCCAGTTCGTTGAGCGCCATCCCGGCGTAAAGGGGGCCTGAGGTGCGGGGCTCCTGCGGCAGGATGTTTTTTTCGGACTCGGGCACCTTCTTTTTCCTCCTCGTGCCGGATCGTGGGGGACCGGCCTGCGGGGTTTCCCGTTTTTGTTCTTTTGTGCGGGTTTGTTGTTGCTTGGGGGATGGCTTCACCATATGTCAGAAATCCTTGAATCCGATGTTACGATATCATGACAATCTTATGACGAGGCATGCGGAAAGGGGCCGCAGCAAAAAAGCGGCAACGGCGGATTCGGGAACTTTCCATACGGGGCGGAACCGTGTATACGAAAAAGACTCATGGCCGCATGCCGGAAGGGGAGGCGCATGGACACATTGACCAGAAAATCGACTCAGAAAGCGCCTATTTGCGTTATTGTATCCGACCATCGGGTGCTTTCGCAAGTAGAATCGGTACGGGATCAGATCACAACCCCGCTGGAAGTTTTGTTCGCGGACGTCGACGACTGTGCTCGTGTCGCGCATGAGGCCATCGCCGCTGGAGCCATGGCGCTGGTCAGCCGCGGAAGCGTCGCGCACACGATCCGCATGTCCGGAGTGGGCGTTCCGGTTATCGAGATTCCGCTCACCGGCTTTGACATCATCGAGCTGCTTGACCAGGCCCGGCGACATTCGACGCGTATTGCCGTAGTCGCTTTTGACAACCTGATCGAAGGTGCGCTGAGCATTGCCTCTGTTCTAGGGCTGGAGCTGCGGACCTACCGTATCACCGGCCCCGAGGACGCGGAGCAGGGTGTTCGACGCATGTACGAGGAGGGCCTGCGCGTACTGATCGGCGGCGGACGGGCCGTGAAGGTCGGCGAATCGCTGGGCATGAAGGCCTTTCTCATCCGCTCCCGTACGGCCGGCGTGCTGCAGGCCATTCTTGAGGCCGACCGCATGGTGCAGACCATCGTCCGGGAACGCGTCACCAGCGCCCGCCGGGACGTGATGCTCGATTCCATGCCTGAGGCCGTCATCTCGCTGGATGCGGACGGGGGCGTCATCCATTACAACCAGCTTGCCGCCCGCCTGTTTTCAAAGCGGGCCCCGGATCGGGAACCCAGCGACGAGTTTCTCAACGGCATCGGACTGGCCGCCGCAGTGCGCGACGCCCGGCGCTGGTCCGGTGAAATCCGTCAGTATGGGGCCGTTCAATACGCCTGTACGCTCAATCCCGTGTACACCGACGGCGTGTATTGCGGCGGGGTGGCCCTCATCCAGGAAGTTTCCCATCTCCAGAAGCTGGAGCAGAAGGTCCGCAAGAATTTGTACAACAAGGGACATGTGGCCCGGTACTGTCTCAGCGATGTGGTCCATCGCTCTCCGGCGACCCGGCAGCTCATTGAAACGGCCCGGGAATACGCCAAGAGCCCTTCGACCATCCTCATTCAGGGAGAATCGGGAACGGGCAAGGAGATTTTTGCCCAGAGCATCCATCGGGAAAGCCGTCACAGCGATGGACCGTTCGTCGGAATCAACTGTACGGCCCTGCCGGAAAACCTGCTGGAAAGCGAACTGTTCGGTTATGGGGAGGGCGCGTTTACTGGCGCGCGCAAGGGCGGAAAACCCGGTCTGTTTGAAATGGCCCACCGGGGCACACTGTTCCTTGACGAGATCGGGGAAATTCCCACGTCGGTTCAGGCCCGTCTGCTGCGCGTGCTTGAGGAAAAGTCCGTCATGCGTATCGGACAGGAAACCAATATCCCCATCGACGTGCGCATCATCTGCGCCACCAACCGGAATCTTGAAAAGATGGTGCAGGAGGGACAGTTCAGGGAAGATCTGTACTATCGACTTAATGTTCTGCGCCTCGAGCTTCTGCCTCTGCGCGAACGGCGGGAGGACATTCCGGTCCTCATCGAACATTTTCTTCGCGTTCTGCCCGAGTCGCTGGGTCTGCCCTGTCCCGCCTTTTCCGACGAGGCCCGGGAAGTCCTTGTCGAGTATTATTTCCCCGGCAACATTCGAGAGTTGCGCAACATCATGGAGAGGCTGGTGGTTATTTCGCGCGGGGGGATCGTACGGCGCGAAGACGCCCTTTCCACATTGCGCAGGCCCGAGTACGTCGCGCCCGCGGCAGCGCCGTCGCGCCCGCCACGAGGCGAAAGTTCGTTCAGCATGACAGGAGAGCGCCGTAGGGGACTGCTTCAGGTCGAGGAATCAGCGCTTATTCGCCGCGTTCTGGAAGAGTGCGGCGGCAACAAGGCGGAAACCGCCCGCAGGCTTGGAATCAGTCCCTCTACGCTTTGGAGAAGACTTAATGAACTGAAGCGGAACGGCTGACCGCCGTTTCGCAGCGGATGTCTTCTTGTCAGGCTGAACAGGAAGCGCGACCGGCATTCCTGATTTTTCATCAGAATGGCTTGTTGCGCTTCCCCTGTTCCCTCCGGCAGGAGAGAGGCTTTTTACGGTCGGGACCGTTTCGGTTCCACAAGACGTTCCCGAACGACCGCCGCTTTCAGGAACGGGACGGGATGGGCGGCTTGCGTTATGGAAATCTGGTCGGTTTTTTAACGAAGTACACATACGGCGCTCCGAGTGCGGTTCCCGGAGGACGGAAATCGTCGATCACGTCATGATCTCCGCATTTCGGAGGGTCAGAGTCCATATTTTTTCAGCAGTTCATAAAAATGTCCTCGCGAAACACCGGCAACGGCGGCGGCCCGGCGGACATCGCCGCAGCAGGCTGCGAGCAGGCCCGCGACATAGGCAGCTTCAGCCTGTGCTTTCATTTCCCGCAATGAGGGAAAACGCTCCGGAGAACATTCGACGTTTTCGGGGCGTGTCCGGAGGGACGTGTCCACGGTTTTCTCCGGGAGGGGAAGAGCGGGAGTTTTTTCAGCGGCGTGTTGAGCCGATGCCTTGGAGGCGGCCTGCCGCAAAAGTCGGACCCGGGCCTGCTCAATGCGCATTTCCGTGGGGAGATGGCGGGCGAAGATGCGTGCGCCGTCCCCGGAAGCCGCACAGGCCCGTTCTATGGCGTGGCGCAGTTCGCGCACGTTGCCCGGCCAGAGGTAGGCTTCCAGCACTTCCATGCAGTTGTCTGTCAGTTCCTTGCGCGGCAGCCCGTACCGCTGACAGTAGCGGGTCACGAAATGGCGGGCGAGCAGAGGAATATCCTCCGGACGTCTGCGCAGCGGCGGGATATGGATGTTCATGCCGCGCAGGCGGAACCGCAGATCACTGCGGTACAGTTCCATGCGGACCATATCGTCAAGATCGCGGTTGGTGGCGGCGACGATCCGGAAATTGCTCTCCACTTCGCGGACTTCGCCCACTGGCCGGAAGCGGCGCAGTTCCAGAGCGCGCAGGAAGGCTCCCTGAACGGGAAGGGGCAGGTCGCCCACCTCGTCCAGAAAGAGCGTCCCCTGATCGGCGGCTGCAAGCAGCCCTTCGCGGGCACGGTCCGCCCCCGTGAACGCGCCCTTGGCATAGCCGAACAGATTGGCTTCGACCAGCGTTTCCGGCAGTGTGGTGCAGTCTACTGTGATGAAGGGGCCGGAGGCGCGCGGACTGTTGGCGTGCAGAGTGCTGGCGAAAAGTTCCTTGCCCACGCCTGTTTCGCCGGTGATCAGCACATTGACGTTGCTGACGGCGGCTTCGCGCAGCTGCTCGAGCGCTTCCTGAAGCGCAGGGCTCTCGCCGAGGATATCCGGATGACGCAGGAGCTTTCCCCCATGCGTATTTCTGGAGCTTCTCCACTGCACAGCCTGCGAGAGGGCCTGACTCAGATCGTGAACATGCAGCGGTTTTACCAGATATTCCCAGGCGCCGGCGCGCAGGGCAGCCTCGGCGGCGTCTGCATTGCCGTAGCCCGTGATGACGATGACGTCGGGCCGTCCGGGAAGTTGGGAAAAACGGCTCAGGCTGGCTATGCCGTCCCCGTCGGGAAGAAGCACGTCGAGGAGAACGATGTCCGTCCCCTTCTCCCCGAGTTTCAGGCCCTGCTCGATGGTGGAGGCTCCAAGAACTTCATGTCCAAGAGACTCTCCGATTTCGGCGACCAGGGTGCGAATCAGAATTTCATCATCGACGACGAGAATGCGGGCCATGTTCAGTCTCCATACAGTTCACGCAGCAGGGAGCAGGCTTCGTACAGCGCCGCGTGCGTTGTCTCCGTCAGGCGCAGCAGGTCTGTCGCGGAGGTCCGCGAGGCGGAAACAGCCTGTTCCAGCGCGGCCGCCGCATCCCGCAGACGGGGCAGGCACAGCGCGGCGGCGTTGTTCTTCAGCGAATGGGCCAGCCGTCCCAGCCGGGCTCTTCGTTCCGGAGAATCGGGAGCGGCGGACAGCTCGCGCAGCGTCAGACCGCTTTGCGCCGCTTCCGCCACGAACAGAAGGCTCATGCGACGAAGCCGGCCTTCTTCCTCCAGTCCCGCCAGCGCTTTCCCCCGATTGAAGATCGCGTCCTGTCCGGGTTGGGGAGCCGCATGACCGGTTCTCTCCTGCGTTTCCCTCGATACTGGAATCTCATTCGTCCTGTTGCCGGCAGCCCTGCCGGTTTTCAGGGAAGCCGTCCCGACAAGAGCGCTCAGCGCTGCCAGCAGACGTTCACGCGACACGGGCTTGATGAACCATGCATCAACCCGCAATTCGGCCAGACGGCGGGCATCCCGTTCATCCAGAGTGGCCGTGAGCAGAAGGAGTGGAAGATCTGCCGGGATGTCGAGCTTTCCGGACCGGATCTGTTCGGCGACGTCGAGGCCGCTCATATCCGGAAGGCGAATGTCCAGCAACGCGGCTGCCGGACGAATTTTTTCCAGCAGAAAGCGCGCGTCTTCTCCGCAGTTGGCCACATGGACGCCGTAACCGGCCTTTCGGAGGACCTCATGCAGATACAGGGCGGTGATCGGCGTATCTTCGACGACCACAAGCGGAATGGAGGCGCCGGCCTGCGGAGTCCGTTCGAACGGCGTTTCAGCCGGAAGTCTGCCGCTCATCGACGTCTGATGAAGAAGCTCGGCCCCTGATAATGGTTCCCGTTGCCTGACGGGCTGTTTTCCGACATTCCCATCATCTGATTCAGGCACCCCCCTGAACCGTCCGGTCAGCGTAAACGTGCTGCCCTTTCCCGGCTGGCTGACCAGAGTGAGATCTCCGCCGAATCGACGGGCGATATGCCGGGCGATGGACAACCCGAGTCCCACGCCCGCCCTGATCGGACTGTCGAGGGGACGCGCTCCGCTTCCCTGCTCGAAGCTTTCAAAAATGCGGCTCTGTTCTTCCGGCGGCACGCCGGGGCCGGTATCCTGCACCCGGAAGCTCAACTCATGGATGGTCCCCTGTGCCGTCCTTTCTGTACGATTCAGGTCTGCATGAAGCGTTACGGAGCCTTGATCCGTAAATTTGACCGCATTGCCCAGCAGGTTGCCGATAGCCTGCCGCAGTCTGAATCCGTCGCCAAGCAGCCGGTCGGGCAGAGCCGGAGAGAGATCGAGCTGCAGACGGATGTTGCGGCTCTGGCAGGCCGGAAGGAGGGTGTTGACGCAGGCCGCCAGTTCTTCGCGCAGGGAGAAGGGGCGCTCGGACACCTCCTTGCCCTCGGCTTCCAGCAGGGAGTAGCGCATGATGCCGTCGACGGTGTCCAGGAGATGAGTCGTCGCCTGAGCGAGATTGGACAGCAGATAGCGGTGGCGCGCGTTGTCCGTCTCATGCTCCAGCAGTTCGGCCATGCCGAGGATGCCTGCCAGAGGCGTGCGCATGTCATGGCTCATGTTGGCCAGAAAGGCGCTTTTGGTGCGGTTGGCCGCTTCAGCCAGCTCTTTTTTGCGGTTGATCTGGAGTGTCGCGCCGCCGATGCCCACGATTCCGACAATGCCTACAAGAGAAAAGGCAAGTGCCGACGTATGGTTGCGTTCTGATGACGCCTTCAGTAGCGGTTCGGCGGACAGGGAAACGCTGATTCCGCCAAGGACGTCCCCGATTGTTCTGGTCGTATGGCAGCGCAGGCAGGTTTCATCCGCGCGCAATGGCGCCATGAAGCGGTATTCCATGCCTTTTTCGTTTTCCACAAGATCGAAACGTTCCTGCTCGTCGCCCATGAAGGCGGTCAGTGCCGCGGCCTCCCACGAGTCGGCTTGGTTTTCAGGCCGCATGGGCGCAAGACCGGAGATGCGGAAACTGGCCAGAGGAGAGGAGATGGCCTCCGCGATCTGGCGCGTCATGTAGGACGGATTGACCTTGACGAGCCGTTTGCCATCGGCGGTGGACAGTCTGCGTTCCGCTTCGGGCAGCCAGGGATTGGCGGGGCAGGCCGCCCCTTCCTGAACCCAGACGCCCCCGTTGACGGCGTTCCACGCCCGGACGTCCACAAGGCTCGAAAAGAGCGTTCTTGTCTGCAGGAGAGCCAGTTCGCGGGTGTACTCGTCTTCTCGTCGCACGGTCCAGTGATACAGGGCGAAGAGAAGCAGGCACCACAGCAGAATCAGGGCAAGAGGAAGTTTCAGAGTTCTCCAGGCTGGGGACATGGCTGTCTCGACAAGATGAAAATGAGAATTGATAGTATGTTAAGAAAAACCAGACAGGATTGTCCTCTTTTTCAGACTATTGTCATGAAAAACTGACAACAACAAGGGGAAAACGTGCCGCTTTTGGTCATGAAAATCTGACACTAAAAAATATATAATAAAAACAATATATTTTTGACAAAAACTCCATGCGTTCGCTCAGGCACGTTTTTTGTATTTCCTTGTCAGGAAGTTTCGTACCGGAGAAGGACCGGCACGGAACCTGTCGCGGTTTTTCTTTCGGGAGAGGCCGCCGGACCGTCAAAGGAGGAGGCAAGGATGTCAGAGGTGGCACCCCGCAAGAAGTGTTCAGGGCTGAAAGTGCTCCTGGGCGGCGTTGCGCTGGGCATGCTCGTGCTGGCCGGTCTGGCCTGGGGCATGCGGGTGACGGATGCGCGTCCCTTCTGTTCCAGCTGCCATATCATGGATCAGGCGGCGCGGACGCACAAGCTGTCCCCCCATGCCAATCTGGCCTGCAACGAATGCCATGCGCCTGCGGCGCTGCTCGCAAAGCTTCCGTTCAAGGCGCAGGCCGGAGCTCGCGACTTTTTCATGAATACGTTCGGAGACGCGGAGCTTCCCGTCAGGGCCGTGCTGGCCACGAAGGAAGTGGTCAACGAGAATTGCAAGGCCTGTCACACGATGACCAATGTGAACGTCGCCAGTATGGACGCCAAGCCCTACTGCGTCGATTGCCACAGGGGCATGCAGCACATGCGCATGAAGCCCATCAGCACAAGGATGGTGGCGGATGAATAGCCGAGTATTTTTCAATTTTTTCGGGATGGTCGCAATGCTGGCTGCCCTTTCTCTCGTCGCCGGGTGCGATGACGTGTCCACGGCGGAGCTGAAAACGCCCGTATTCAGGACGGACCTCAGGGATGCGGACTACAATGGGACCGCGGCCTTCAAGAAGGATTTCCCGCTGCAGAGCGACAGCTATCAGCGTAACAATGAAACGGCCTTCATGAGCAAGTACAAGGGATCGATCAACTTCGCCAAGAACGACGACGTGAATCCGTTGCCTGCAGGGTACCCGCAGGCGGCCCAGCCCTACCTGAAGAATCTGTGGCTGGGATACCCCTTCATGTACGAGTATAACGAGGCCCGCGGACATACGTACGCGATCCATGATATTCTCGCCATCGACCGCATCAACAGATATGGCGAGAAGGGCGCCATGCCCGCCACCTGCTGGAACTGCAAGACGCCCAAGATGGTGGAATGGATCAGGGAGTACGGGGATTCCTTCTGGGCCAGAGACTTCAATGAGTTCCGCGCGGAGGTGACTGATGACGACTCCATCGGCTGTGCCACCTGCCATAACGCGGAAACCATGGAACTTCAGCTCTATAGCGAACCGCTGAAGGACTATCTGAAGTCCGCAGGCAAGGATCCGGCCAGGCTGCCGCGCGGTGAGATGCGTTCTCTGGTCTGCGCGCAGTGTCATGTGGAATATTATTTCAACGACAAGGGGCACGGCCCCGAAAAGCGTCCCACCTTCCCGTGGAAGAACGGCTTCATGCCCGAGGATATCTACAGGGTGTACGAGGACAACGGCAATGTGACCATGCCGGGATTTGAAGGCAAGTTCGCAGACTGGACGCATCCCGTTTCCAGAACGCCCATGCTCAAGATGCAGCATCCCGACTATGAGACGTGGATAGATGGTCCGCATGGGGCTGCGGGCGTGGCCTGCGCCGACTGCCATATGCCCTACGAGCGCGTCGAGGGCAAGAAGATGTCCAGTCACTGGTGGACGTCTCCTCTGCGTGACCCCGAGCTGCGCGCCTGCCGTCAGTGCCATGCCGACAAGACGGCTGAATACCTGCGCGGTCGGGTGGAGTATGTTCAGGACAAGACCTACAGGCAGCTTCTCGTGGCGCAGGAATACTCGGTGCGTGCCCATGAGGCCGTCCGGCTGGCCATTGAGTATCAGGGCGTGAAGCCGGCCAATTACGACGAGCTGATCATTCGGGCCAAGGAAAATGTCCGCAAGGGTCAGATGTTCTGGGACTTCGTGTCCGCCGAAAACAGTGTGGGCTTCCATAATCCGGCCAAGGCGCTGGATACGCTGACTACATCCATCACGCTGAGTCAGGAGGCCGTCAATTCGGCGTTGCAGGCGACCAGCTATGCCATTGCGCCGCAGCTTGAAGGCGACATCAAGGCGGTCGTGCCGCCCATCCTCAAGATGAGCCGCAAGCTCCAGCAGGATCCCGAATATCTGAAGACCCACCCGTGGTTTCAGTACCTGAAGCCTCTGCCCAAGGCCGATCAGCTCTGGGACGGCAACAGGAAGCTGGTTTCGGTCGATTAACCTTTTTACCCGGCGGAAAGCCGCCGGGCCTCGCTTCCGGAACGGAACCCCGCCGAATGGCAGGGTTCCGTTTTTGTTAATGCCTTCAGGCAGTTGAGGGAGCAGAAGCGACCGAAACAGAAAACCACCCGCTAAGCGGGTGGAACCCAAAACGGTTATACTTAAAAAAACACCTTTTCGATAAGACGGAGTTGTTCAGG
>JAEYDL010000028.1 GCA_023403845.1 Pseudomonadota bacterium | reverse complement strand
GTGACGTCTTCCTTCATGACCCAACCGGTCAGCTCCTGACCGGCCTTTACGCCTTCCACCGTGACGACGCCGACGCTGTCGCCGTCTTCATGAACCAGAAATTGCACGGACATGTGAGACCTCCTGTAGTTTGATTTGCATGGGATTTATGCCCATGCCTTTGACATGCACATGTTTGGACGGAAGGCGTCCCATCATAATACGCCAAGCTTCGCGTATATTTCAGGGAGCTTCTTCCTGACATTTTCGCTGACCTGCTCGTAGAGATGCACGCCATGGCTGTCCATGGCCACGGTCAGTGGACCGAAGTTCTTCACCCGGAACCTGTAGAGGGCCTCGGGATGCAGTTCCTCAAAGTAGACCGCTTCTATTTCTTCGATCTGTTCGGTTTCCAGAGCCGCCGCGCCGCCTACGATGGCCAGATAGACGGCCCCGTATTTCTGCATGGCGTCAAGACTTCCCTGATACAGACCGCCCTTGCCGATGATGGCCCGAACCCCGTACTTGCCGATGAGGACGGGGGTAAAGCGGTCCATGCGCGTACTGGTGGTGGTACCCACGCAGATTTTTTCCCACTTGTCGCCCACCTTGCGCAGACTGGGGGCGGTATGGATGCAGGGCATGCCCTCCAGACTCACTGGCGGGGGATTGTTGTGGTCGAAGATATGAATCTGGGTCAGATCGCGGATGCCGAAGAGCGGACCGTCGAAATAGACGATGTCCCCGGCGTGCAGACTGCGGATGACCTCTTCGGAAAAGGGCGACTTGAGGTAGTGGACCTTGCTCATCTTCTCTTTCTCCCTTGTTAGTAGCCGTAGGCCACGTTGCCGGAGGGCGTGATGATCGCGCGGGCCCGGCGGGCGGGCCAGCACTGGGTGTTTACGGCCACGGGATTCTGGGTAATGTGGGTGTATGCGCACTCGATGTGCACGGCCAGACAGGAAACATCGCCGCCCAGCCCCATGGGGCCGCGCCCCGTGGCGTTGATGGCTTCTTCCAGTTCTTCTTCCATCTCGGCGATCATGGGATCGGGGTTGCGCTGGCCCACAGGACGCGCAATGGCGTCCTTGGCCAGCTTCATGACCAGATCGGCGGTTCCGCCCAGACCCACGCCGATGATGCCGGGAGGACAGGGGTTGGCGCTGCTTTCCACCACGGCGTCCACGATGAACTTCTTCACCGCCTTGATGCCATGCTGCGGGTAGAACATCTTCATCTGGCTCATGTTTTCGGACCCCGATCCCTTGGGGATCATCAGAATGTCGAGGTCGGAACGGTCGGCGTCGAAATCGAAGTAGGTCACGGGCAGACCCGGTCCCACCGATGTTTGCGGATTGACTCGCGTGATGGTGTGGGTGGAGCTGCTGCGGAAGGGGAATTCCTGCGTGGCCCGTTTGGCCCCTTCATAGAGAGCTGCCTTGATCGCCGCGCCGTTCCACGTATAGCCGGAACCGATCTTCACCTTGTAGATGGGCAGGCCGGTATCCTGACAGAGCAGGGTCTTCTTGGTGTCCGCGATCTCGATGGCCTTGAACATGGCCTCGAAGATGCTGAGGGCGGCGGGCTTCGTCTCTCTGAGGTAGGCCTTTTTCAGCGCTTCACGCACGTCCGGGGGCAGATCGCACAGAGCCTTGATGTAGAGCTGCTTGGCCGCTTCTTCCACAATGGCGTAATCAAAGGTTTCCATAGGTTTTCTCCTTATGAGCCGGGCACGGCCGCCACATCGGCGGAGGCCTGCGCACGGCCGGTTTCCAGAATCTCGGACACGGGTTTCTTGACGGGCTTTGCCTTGCTGAAGTCCAGGCTCAGCAGAAAGGCCGACATATCCTTGAGTTGTCCTGGCGTCAGGTCATAGGCGGGCATGACCGAGGAGGAGTCGATAGTGAGCGGATTTTTGACGTAGTCCGACAGGTATTTGACGTCTCTGTCCTTCTTGACCATGTTGCTCATGTCGGGGCCAGTCCTGTGGCCGCCCTGACCGAGGATATTGTGGCAGTAGGAGCATTCGCGTTCGGCATAGAGGAACATGCCTCGGGCGGCCGCCTCGCTCATGGGCTTGTCGGGCACGATGAGGAACTTGTTGTAGGGAGCCGCTTCGGAATAGGCCATGATGGTCAGGTAGACGATGCTGATCACGAAGGTGGTGGCGATGCAGACCGAAACCGGTCGGTTGCGCACGCCCTTGAGCCTGCTTTCGCTGAAGAAGGGCACACCGAAGAGGATGATGAGGCCGCCGCCGAAGAGGACAAGGCTGCCGATCATTTCCCATGATCCGGTGAAGTAGGTCAGCAACTGGAAGAGCCACATGTAGTACCATTCGGGCCGGGGCAGATAGTCGGGGATGAACGTGCCGGCTTTCGCTTCCATATGCGGCGGCGCATAGCAGGCCAGCAGCAGGAGTCCCACGAAGATGCAGCCGAAGGCGAGGGTACTGCGGTTGATGTGTTCGGGGTAGAAACGGTACGGCGTTCCTGACGGCGGCGGCAGCGTCTCTCCGGCCAGCCGTTCGCGGGGATCGGAGAGGTTGTGGATGCGCATGAGGTAGATGTGCACGGCCATGAGCAGCAGCAGGCAGGCGGGCAGGATCAACGTATGCACCGAGTAGAAACGGCTGAGGGTGAAGCCCGAGATGTCGTTTCCGCCCAGAATGAATCTCGTGATGTAGTTGCCCACGCCGGGATACTGGTTGGGGATGTTCGCGCCCACCACCGTGGCCCAGTAGGCCTTCATGTCCCACGGCAGCAGATAGCCGGTGAAACCCAGACCGAGCGTGACGAGAAAGAGGCAGACGCCCGTAACCCAGGTCAGCTGCCGGGGTTCGGCGTAGGAGCCGTGGATGTAGGTTACCATCAGGTGGCAGAACACGAGCAGAACCATCAGGCCCGCGCTCCAGTGATGCAGGCCGCGCACGATGTTCCCGAGGGGAACCTCGTTGCTGATGTACTGCACCGAATCCCACGCCTTGTCCGGTGACGGCACGTAGTAGAAAGCCAGAATCATGCCGGTGACCATGAGCAGCAGGAAGGTCAGGGCGCACATGGTGCCCAGCACCGCACTCCAGCCGGTGCCGTCCGGCAGTCTCTTATACAGGAAGGGCTTGAGGTATTTGTCCCAGCCAAGGTCTCTGCGTATGTTCATCAGACCACCTCTACCTTCAGAATACCGTTTTCCAGTTTCCAGGGCAGACGTACCAGGGGAGTCGGAGGCGGCCCTGCAATGACGTTGCCGTCTCTGTCAAAGGCTCCGCCGTGGCAGGCGCACTTGAAGCGCTGAGAAAGTTCGTCCCAGCTCACGGCGCAGCCCAGATGCGGGCAACTGCTGCTGAAGCAGATGAAATCCTTGTCCGAGTCGCGGCGGACCAGTACGGGCATCTCCTTGGTTTCCATATGGAAGGCCTGCTTGCGCGGGTAGCTGAGGGTGACGCTTTTGATGCCGCCCACCGGGAAGTCCTTTTCTTTCCCGGCGTCCACCCACTGGGGAGCCTGATTGGCCAGCGTGGGGCCCACGGCCGAGATGCCGAGGACGGCACCGAGGGAAAGCACCACGCCAGCCCCCACAAGACCGGTCGCGCTCTTCAGGAAGGCGCGGCGTTCGGGCTGCTGGACATGATGGTGACAGGAACAGACATGTTCCTCTTCCTTTGCCTCCGGCTTGGGCTTCGGCGGAGCCAGTTCGGCAGGATGCGGCGGCAGTGGCTTGATATCCTTCAGATTCTTCAGAGCCAGTCGCTGAATGTACTTGATGGCCCGCGTGCCGCTGATGGACTTGGGGCAGACTTCCGTGCAGTTGAATTCCGTGCGGCAGTTGTAGCAACTGTCCAGCGCTCTGGTCAGGCGGGCTTCAAAAAGGCCGTCGCGTTCGTCGGCCAGCAGGGTAAAGGCCCGGTTGAGCGCGGCGGGGCCGCAATAGCTGTCATGATTGTCCACCATGGTGCAGCTTGAAACGCAGCAGCCGCAGGCGATACAGTCGGTGGCCATGCCGATGTCCACGCGTTCGGGCGTATCCGGTTTGATGACGTAGGGTTCGGTACGGTCTTCCCGTGGTTCGAAGAAGGGCAGGGCATCTTCGTACTTGGAGAAGAAGGGACCCATGTCCACCACCAGATCCTTGATGACGGGGAAGTGGTTCAGCGGGCGCAGGGTAATGTCCTGTCCGGGAGGAAGGTCGCAGACGTTGGTCTTACAGGCCAGTCCTTCGCGTCCGTTGATGACCATGCCGCACGAGCCGCACATGTTCACGCGGCAGGCGAAGCGGAAGGAGATGCTCGGGTCCTGCTCTTTCTGGATGCGCAGCAGAACGTCCAGGATGGTTGTGGTTTCGGGGTTGTCGATGGTCAGCTGGTAGCTTTGAAACGTCCCCTCGCCGCCCTTGATCGGGTCATAGCGGAATATGCGTACTGTGCGAGTAGTCGACGATTGCATGGCATCCTCCTTTTAGTAGATGGCAAACCACGCAATGACCGCGGCGGCGACGCCGAGGCCAAGCGTCCAGGGTACCAGACGGCGGGCCGAGGATATCTTGGCGAGGTTGAAGTCCAGCAGGATGACGCGCAGGCCCAGGGAAGCATGGAAGGCCACGGCGAGAAGAAGCAGGAACTGAAGATACGGCTTGTAGGTGAAGCACAGATGCAGCACCAGCAGCAGCACGATGAAGACCGCGCTCACGCGCTGGAACAGCCAGGCCCACATGCCCACATGGGTGCGGCCGCGGCGGTACGGGTCAATTTCTCCCCACTGCAAGGGTTTCCGGTAGTTGAGTTCGGACGTATTCATCATTTTTCTCCCGTTAGGTTGCACAATGCTTGGTTGAATCACTTCTTGTGCTTCTGGCATTCTTCAAGGGACTTGTGCTTGAACACCACGTCTTTCTTTTCAAAAACGGGCATTCCGTCGCCGCCCCTCCACATGAAGGTGTTGAACAGGCCGTAGTCGTCGCGCTGATCGGGGAAATCCTCGCGTGTGTGCGCGCCGCGCGTTTCCTCGCGCTGAAGGGCGGAAACCGCCGCCATGATGGACACGTCAAGCATGTTCAGTGTGTCGAGATGGGTGTTGAATTCCATGTTATAGGCTTTGTTGCCGCTCACGCTGGCCCTTTCCACATCCTGTCGCAGGGAGGCCAGATCCGTGATGGCCTGTTCCAGACCGGACTGCTTGCGCACCACACCCACGTTGATCCAGTTCGTCTCCTGAATCTCCCGCCGGTTGGCGAAGGGCGAGGTTCCGTTCTGACGGCTGTACGGCGCGGAAAGGCGGGCAACGATGTCCTTGACCATGCCGGGCGCCGTTTCCTTGATGGAGCGGTTTTCGGTCTTGGAGAGGTAAGCTGCGATGGATTTGCCCGCCAGACGGCCGTAGACGCAGGAGTCGCAGATGCCGTTGCCGCCCAGACGGTTGGCCCCGTGCACGCCGCCGGCGTCCTCGCCGGCCACGAAGAGCTTGTCCAGCGTGGCGTGGCAGTTGACATCGATGGTGGCTCCACCCATGAAGAAGTGGGCCGAGGGAGAAACGGGCACCATGCTGTGCGCCAGATCGTATTTGAACTGGGCGCAGCGCTCGGCCATGCCCGGGAAGTTGCGGAGAACGAAGTCCGCGCCGAGGTGGGCCGCGTCGATGCGCACACCGCCCTCGGGACAGGCGCGTCCGGCCATCATTTCCAGATAGGCGGACCGACTGACCACGTCGCGGGTGGCGCGTTCGGCCACGTCTGGCGCGTACCGGAGCATGTAGCGTTCGCCTTCGCCGTTATAGAGGTGAGCCCCCGCGCCGCGCAGCCCTTCTTCAAGCAGGGAGCCAGCCACCACGCTGCCGGGGATGATGAGTCCCGTGGGGTGGAACTGGATCATTTCCATGTCGCGCATCTGCGCGCCCGCCCGATAGAGCATCGCAATGCCGTCGGCGGATTTCTCGGGTCCCGGGGCATGGAAACGATACTGGGTAGGTCCGCCGCCGGTGGCCACCAGCGTAGCCGCCGCTTCCACGACGATGAAGCGCGCGTGGCGCATGTCGTAGAGCAGCGCTCCGGTGACGGTCTTGCCTTCGGTGTCCAGCAGAAGTTCCACAGCGCGCGTTTCTTCCAGAACGGGAATCTGCCGCTTGAATATCTGTTCGGTCGTGCGGCTGATGATCTCGATACCTGTCAGGTCTCCCTTGTGGACGGTGCGGTCGAAGCACTGCCCGGCAAAGGCCTTCTGGTGGATGTGCCCGTCAGGACGCCGGTCGAAGAAACAGCCGCAGATGGTTTCCAGTTCCTTGACCGTGGGCGTGGCCTGTTCAACCAGCTGCAGGGCCAGATCCTGATCGTTGATGTACTGGCCGCCCTTCAGCGTATCCATGAGATGCTTCTCATGGGAATCGCCCGGGTCAAGCACTACATTGAATCCGCCCTGAACCATGCGACTGCATCCCCCCTTGCCCTTGAGCGCCTTGGTGGCAATGAGAATGTTCAGGTCAGGGGCGGCGTCATGTGCATAGATGGCCGCCAGTTCCGCAGCGGCTCCCATGCCCAGCACTAGTAAGTCAACCTTGTAGTCCGCATTCATACATCTTACCCCTATAGAAATTGCGGTAGCTCTGTACTGTTCCTGATAAAGCAAAGATGGTGCCAGTCTTATTTTTTATATAATATATTGATTTTTATTTATTTTATAAAACGTCCCCATCTTTGCTCACGGTATTTGTCCAAATAGGGGCGGTACTGCCCATATTCAGACGAAAACGCCCGCGAATCCGGTCAGGGCATGAAGGGCCAGACGAACGGGATGATCACCAGAGAAAGCCCGAAGGCCAGAAGCTGCCAGAAAAAGCCGTAACGCACGTAATCCATGAACGTATAGTTGCCGGGCCGCAGCACCAGCGTGTTGGACGGTGTGGCGATGGGCGTCATGAAACAGGCCGCGGCATTCATGGCGATGCCCATTACGAAGGGCAGCGGACTCAAATGCGCGCCGAGGGCGATGGGAATGACCAGAGGCACCATGATGGCCGTGGTGGCCGTATTGGACATGATGTTGGTCAGCACGCCGGTCACCAGCATAAGTGTACAGAAAAGAATGTAGGGGTCGGAAACACGGCTGACTACGAATTCGGCGATCAGTCCGGCCGCGCCGGACTTGTTCATGGCGAAGCTCATGGACAGCATGCCGGCAAAGAGCCAGACGGTGGTCCAGTCGATGCCGTCCTGGGCCTGCTTGAGGCTCATGCAACGGGTCAGAACGCAGGCCATGGCTCCGAACATGGCGGCGGAGGTCAGCGGCACCAGACCCGTAGCCATGCAGATGATGACGAGGAAGTAGATCCCGCCGGCGATCCACATGTGTATGCCGCCGTCAGGAATTTCGGTTTCCTTGAGTTCGGCTACGTCTTCGCGGGCCGGGGGAATCAGGTAGCGGGGGAACAGCCCGAAGAGAACGGTGGCGATCAGAGTCAGGGGAAGGCCGTACCAGGCAAATTCAAAAAAGGCGAACTGACCGTATTCCGGGGCCATTTTGGCCAGAATGCCGTTGGCCACCATGCTCGGAGCCTGTCCCACGAGCGATATGCAGCCGCCGAAGGAGGCCGCATAGGCCGTGGGCAGCAGAATGCGCGAGGGGGAAAGATGCGCCTTGCGGGCGATGGAAATGAGCATGGGCAGGGTGATGGCCGTGACGCCTGCATTGTTCAGGAAGGCGGACATGAAGGCGATGAGCAGGATGGAAAGGACCAGCAGGCGGGTTTCGCTGGAACCGGCCTTGCTGATGATCATGGTCGCCACGCGCTGGGCAAACCCCGTAGCGAAGGTGGCCTCGCCCAGCATGAACAGACCCACGATGGTCAGAATGCTGGTGTCGCCGAAGCTGACCCAGGCTTCCTGCACAGTGATGACGCCGCAGGTGGACAGCGCACAGGGGACGAGAATGGACGTGACGGCCAGAGGAATCCATTCCGTAAAGAAGAGCACCGCGGCTATGACGAGCACACCGAAAACGATATAGACGTGAGTCATATTGGCGGCCGGCGGCGAAATGTTCGAGGCGAAGGCCACTTCAGGCAACAGAAGGATAACGAGGGCAAGCAGAAGCGCGCAGATTCTTTTCATGACATTTCCCGTTAGTGAAGGTTATGTTTTAAAGAACGCACAAAAACATGAAAATATTCACAATATAGAGTCTGAAAAAAGCGTGAGTACATCATAATAATTTGTTATTATTAAAAATTATTCCAAAATTGGTCGAAACCGGATGCGCCGTTCGTTTGCCTTAGCTGCAGGGCGGTTATGTTTTTTTCATAAGTATTCTCCAATTGTTATGTGTTGTTATCTTGAATATTTCTTCAAGATAAAATATTCACAATATAGGGTATGCCTGAGGCAGGCCCGGTGCATGCAGCGGGCTTTTGCGAACGAACATGCCGTCGCGGGGCGGTGGATCAGAAACAGAGCGAAATGGAAGTGAGGAAGATGAAACAGAGAACGATCTTTCGGAACAGGAGCTGATTGCATCTCTTGTTGATGACGTTGCCGAAGTACGATCCGAGAAGAATCATGGGAATGGCCGGGACCACCTGCATCAGCATCTCGGGGCTGATGATGTCGATGTAGATGTATGAGACCGTCTTGTAGATGTTGGTAACGAAGAAAAGAATGACCGTGGTGCCCACAAAGACGCGGCGATCGCGTGCGGCCGTAAGCAGATACATGGACCAGACCAGACCGCCCGCATGGGCCAGCACTGTGGAAAAGCCGCCGAGAAAACCATAGATGTACGCGCCCTTGTGGCTTGGGGTCTGGCTGTCGCTACATCGTTCGCCAAGCCTTCCGAAGTATTTTTTCAGCAGGACGGCCACGGGGAACTGGGGCCAGAGCATGCTTACTGCATACAGGCAGCCGAAAACGCCTACTCCGAAACGAAAGGCGTTGCCCGGGATCATCGGGAGCAGGACGACGCCCAGCAGCAGACCGGGAATTATGGCCAGAAAGAGACGCATCAGATCCTTTCGAGGCAGCCATTGCTTCCAGTAGTAGTGCAGCCCCATGAGATCGGAGGCAACCAGCATGGGTGCGCCCAGTCCGAGGGCCACCTTGGCGGGAAGCACCAGAGCCAGAGTGGGCAACAGCACCAGCCCCGCGCCGACGCCCACGCCGGTTTTGATGAGTCCGGAAATAAAACCTGTGACTGCAATAAAGATGTCGGCTTGGGATAACATGGCAAAACCCTCTGGATAAGTATGTACTGTCAGAGCGCAATAACCCTGTAGATATGCATTCTAAAGAAAATAGAAGTGCATTCTAATGATATTAGACATCAAAAGAGTCTATAATAAATATTTTGAAGTCGGTTTATACCATAGATATAATCTTGATTGTCTCCATACCTGATGCTAAAAGGACAAAAAACGGATACTGCAAATTGATAAGCAATGGTCGTGCCAAAGGAGAAAAAACGTCTAATCTTATGAAATTATTTATTGTGAATTTTATAACTTTTATATGGACAAGCTGAACATTAGGCATTTTAGTCCGAATATCAGCAAAAGGGCGTTATATGGGCAGGAGAAGACGTTATGCCGGAACAGCATGATGACCACAGTTTGGGTAATCCGTTGGCGGTCGCGGCCCAAATTATTTATCGTCTGTCCAGGCTGGTGCCGGACAGCATGGATCGCAGCGGTTTTTTTTCCTTCCTTTCCGAGGAATTTCGTTCGTTTTTTCACTATGATCGCTTCAGCATCTTTCTCTATGATGCCGAGCGCGAGTTCCTCAATTCTTTCACGGCGGCCGATGGAACTGTGGTGGAGGTTTTCTCCAATACGCGCGTTGCCCACAATACGGTGGCCTGGCAGGCCATCCAGACGCGCAAGCCTGTGGTCATCAAGGATCTGGCCTCACTGAACTGGGGAGGTGCCTCCTCGCTGGCCTCGGCCGGTCTCAATTCCACCATCGCTCTGCCTCTTATTCTCAATCGGGAGGTCATCGGCACTCTGCACGTCTCTTTTGTGCATCAGCCCGACAACGTGGTGGAAATTCTGAATGTTCTGCTGAAAGTGAGTCCGGTGCTGACGACATTTCTGTTCGTGATTCTTACCGAAGAGCGGCACGTCCGGACCAAGGCGGCCGACCGCGCCGCTCTGGACTCGGCGTACGAGGCTGGCGCGGGCGTTTTCCCGCTGGAAGACCGCCTGCTGGAAACCCGGGCCATGGCGAAGGTCATGTCCGTGGCGCGCAAGGTGGCCAAGCTGCATATTCCGGTGCTCATCTGCGGCGAGACGGGCACCGGCAAGAGCATGCTGGCCCGCTGGCTGCATCTGCACAGCCCCCGGCGGGCGGCCAATTTCGTCAAGGTGAACTGTCCGTCGCTCGCGCCGACCCTGTTTGAGAGCGAGATGTTCGGCTATGCCAAGGGGGCCTTCACCGGGGCCTACGCGAAACGTATCGGCCGCATTGAAATGGCGCAGAACGGCACCCTGTTTCTCGACGAAATCGGCGAGCTTTCACTGGACATGCAGAGCAAGCTCCTCCAGGTCATGGAGGAAAACTCCTTCGAGCGGGTGGGCGAGGCGCGTTCCATCAATGTGGATATCCGCGTGCTTTCCGCCACCAACATTGATCTGGAAAAGGCTCTGGCGCAGGGAAGCCTGCGGCGTGATCTCTTCTATCGTCTGGCCTCGGTCACGTTGCGTCTCCCTCCGCTGCGCGAGCGGCAAAGCGATATCCCCGTTCTGGTCGACTATTGCGTCAAGCAATTTGCCCGTTCGTGGTCGATGGAGCCGCCCCGTCTGTCCCGCAGCGTGCTTGACGCGCTCTGCAGCCATGACTGGCCCGGAAATATTCGTGAATTGCGCAACGTGGTCAGCCGGCTTCTGTTGCATTCTCTGGATGGGGCCGTCACCGACGCGCTGGTGCGGGAAACGCTGCATGAATGGGACGGCATCTCTGGTCCGACGGCAAAGCCAGTCGTTTCCGGGGGCTGTACCGGGCAGGCTGCGCTGCCTTCCCACCGTCGGGATGACAACGCTGTTCTGCCAAGCCTTGAGGAAAACGAGCGCGCGCATATTCTGGAGGCATTGCGCCTCACCGGGGGCCGCCTGTCCGGTCCGCGCGGCGCGGCCGCTCTTTTGGGCGTGCCGCGATCCACCCTCCAGCACAGGATACGCAAGTTGGGAATCGTAATATAGGCCGGTCTTGTTCCTTGGAAGGGACGATGCGCGATTGCAGGGCGTTTCCGGGAGTACAATGATGCAAGGCATGTTCAGGAGTCGCGGAAGACTCCTGAACATGCCTTGTCTTCTGAGTCGGACGGGTAGTGCGTGTGACCGGGGGGGGCGGGAGCGGGTCGCGGCGGGCCTGTTTTTTCCCCGTCCGCATCTCCGAGGGGAGGTATGAAATGGAAAGGGGAGAGCCGTATACTTCCGTCATGTTCCGGGCATGACGAGAGGCGGTTCCGTTGTCAGGAGGTCCTTGCGTTCCGCTCTCATGCGCACGGCTGTCTCTGCCTTGGGAAAGGCGCTTTCTGTCAGTTGCGCTCAAGCAACTGGTTGTTCCGACTGGCGAAGATTCATTTGTGTGGAGCTGCCGTTTCCGCAGGCCATTTCCCTCATGTGCCCTGCTGGTTGCATGGGAAGATCATGGATACGGAAAAACCGGGGTGTTCATTGGCGCAGACGACGGACCCGCCGCACTGTTCGAGACTGTTTTTGATGATGGCGAGTCCCAGTCCGGATCCGCCGGGATGTTTGAGCTGGGCTTCCGCGCCTCTGAAGAAGGGTTCGACGAGCGAGGGCAGTTCGTTTTCCGGAACGCCGTCCCCGGAATCCACCACCCTGAGCAGGACTGCGCCGTCCGCTGGTCTGAATTCGGTTTCCACCCGGATGGGGCCTCTGGAACCCGCGTAGGTGACGGCATTGCGCAGCGCGTTGCTTACGGCGCGGCGAATGCAGCTCTTGTCTCCCCAGACCACAAGATCATCAGGGATGCTCATGCGGATGTCCGCTTCGGTCGGGAAACTGCACCGCAGGTCGGCAAGCAGGGGAGACAGCAGCACTTCCTCGCAGGAGGCGGGCTGGGGCGAGGACTGGGCGCGCAGAAATTCCAGAACATCGTCGGTAAGCTGCGTCAGATTGTCCAGTTCGCGCATGATCCGGCGCACGCGCTCCCGGTATTCTCCTTCCGACTTTTTTTCCAGCACGGCGAGGCCGAGGTCGCAGTGGCCGAGAGAGGTGTTGAGCTCGTGGGCTATATGGCGGATAAACTGCCGCTGTCCTGCCATCTGCTGGTTCAGACGGCGGGTCATGGTGCTGAGCGCCCGGCTCAGGCGGCCTATTTCATCCTGCCGGGAGGGATCGACAGGCAGGGCAGGAGCGTCTCCGGGGTTGCCTTCCGCGGCAATGCGCTCGGCATAATTGGCCATGGACAGGAGAGGCCTCGCCAGATGCCACAGGAAAGGAACCCACCAGATGCAGGACAGGCCGAAAATGCCAGCCGCCACGGTCAGAATCAGCCGGAAATTGAAGAAAAGCCCCTGTCCCGTGAAGTCGTCGGATTCCACGGCCAGCAGCAGATAATGCGCCTCATGGCTGGAGTCGGGGACGAAAAGCGTGCGTCCGTACCAGTAACTGGTAGGACTGCCCAGACGTGCGAAAATGGCCGGAGGAGTGGGGGCGAGTCCTGTTTCCGTCTGATATATTTCGTTGTCCTTGAAGACCTTTGAAGGGTCGGGACAGAGGGTGAATGGCGTACGGGGAATCTGCTGCGCCGTTTCGAGAATGCTCAGCGGCACGAAATCGCCGGCGAAGTACAGCCATGGATCGTCCAGACTGACCAGATGAAATTGCAGACCCGGTTTGTCGTAGGCCCTGACAATGGAACTCCATTGCCGGGTGGGACGATACTGAAGCTCTGTGCTGAGCACGCGGAACACGTTTTCCACGTTGGAGCTGAAGAGCGACGCCGGGACAAGCCCGTGACTGCTGCTGAACAGCACGTAGAACACGAAACCGCCGCCTGCCAGCGCGATAAGCAGCATGTTGAGCAGGAGCCATGCCAGAATTTTGGAATACAGGGATTTCAGCATGCCGTTCCCCGGTCATCGGATCAGGGAATAACCAATGCCCCGCAGCGTTCTGATGTACTGCGGCGAGCCGGAATCTTCGTGCAGCTTGCGCCGCAGCGAGGAGATGTGCACGTCAATGGAGCGATCGTACTTGTTGAAGTCGCGTTCAGCCGTTACCCGGAGCAGGTCTTCGCGGGAAAAGACACTTCCCGGGTCGGAAATGAGCGTGAAGAGGATCTGAAATTCGGAAACGGTCAGATTAAGCGGCTGACCGTAGAAAAAGGCTTCCTTGGTGTGATTGTTCACGGTGAGTTCACGGACGCGGATGATCTCCCCGCCGTCAGACCTGTTCTGTTTTTCCTGTTCCGGGGCGCAGCGCCGCAGCACGGCCCGAATGCGGGCCAGCAGCTCGCGAGAGGAGAACGCCTTGGGCACATAGTCGTCCGCCCCGATCTCCAGAGCAATGATGCGGTCGGTTTCTTCATTGTGCGCGGAAAGCATGACCACCGGCGGGGATTGTCTTTTGCGGATCCGGCGCAGGACGTCCAGACCGTTGATGTCGGGCAGGAACATGTCCAGCAGAATCAGGTCGAAGGACTGCGTTTCCAGAATTTCCAGACCGTGCCGGGCATCATGGGCGCAAGTGAGACTTATGGAGTTCAGCTCCAGATAATCGTTCAAAAGCGAGCAGAATTCCGGGTCATCGTCGATAAGCAGAATTCTGACGCCTGAGATGGGCGCATCGCCGATCATGACGGGACTCTCCTTTGGAAGGCTGGCGCGGTGGAAGACTGACGAAAGCATAGACCTTTTGGCGGCTCTTGTCATGCCCGGCGTCGGCAAGCGCTTGACGATGCACCTGATGACCTCTTTGGGCCAGCCCGGTCTTCTTTACCAAAAACTTACATTTTCCAAATAAAAAATTTACATCGGCAACATGTCCGATTAACAAATTCATGATATCCTGTATTCAGGTCGGATTTTTTTCTTTGCCGCCCTTTCCGGATTTTCTGCAGGGCGGGAGAGAACAGAAGAGTCCCTTCAGATCATGGCGTGAAAATTTATGCTGGAGGAAACCGGGGGCAGCCTGTGGAAGCGAAAGAGGGGAGGAATGCACATGGAATCTTGCTGCGGCATCCTCGGGGCGACATGGATTTACAAAATTTTTACAATGTCTGTAAGCAAACGTTACAAAAACTGCAAACGAAAATAACGGCGTTTCACTATAACTGGTGCAAGGAACCCGGCCCGGCAACCCCGTCGGGCGGAGAATATCAGAAAAGGAGCAGGTCTATGCAAAGGACATTCAGAGGAATCGTCCTGTCCGCCGTGGCCGCATGCCTCGTGGCGCCGGCGGCGACGGCAACCACGGCGCAGGCTGCGGAGAAACCGCAGGAGTGGGAACTGGTCAATCCGGCAGGTATCATTGAAAAAGCCTCCATTGAACCGGCCAAGCGGATCGCTTCGCTTGAGGGCAAGACGATTGCCCTGCGCTGGAATGGAAAGCATAACGGCGACGTGGTGCTTGATCACCTTGCCGGTCTGCTGGCCAAGAAATACCCCACCGCCAAGATCATCAAGACCTATGAAACGGACAAGAGCCTGATCGGCATCTCCGGTTCGGCCTCCGAATCCGAACGCGTCGCCAAGGCTGTGGCCTCGGTGAAGCCGGATCTGGTCATCGCCTCCCAGTGCGACTGAGGCAGCTGCACCTCATGGCTGGTAGTTGACCAGTGCAATCTTGAGAAAATGGGCATCCCCACGGTAACCATCGCAACCGACCAGTTTTTGACCCTTGCCCGCGGCACCCAGAAAAGTCAGGGGCTGACGGACATGTGTTTCGTCGTCGTTCCCCATCCTATCGGCATGCTTCCCAAGGCTGAAGTGGAAGCCAAGGTGGACGCCGCCTTCGAGGATATCGTCAAGGCCGCGACCCAGTGGAAGCCGACCAGGGAAAAGGAAACAGCCCAGGAAAAGCCTTACCCCGCCAAGACCTTCAAGTTCACCGGCACCTATGCCGATGTGAACAAGCTGTTTGCCAAGCGCAAGTGGTCGCTCTCTCTGCCCATCGTTCCGCCTACTGTGGACAGGGTGCAGGCCATGCTCAAGGGCACCAAGCGTGATCCCGCCGAAGTGGTGTGGGTCGTTCCGCCCCGTCAGGGCATGCTGACCGTCGAACTGGTGGCTACGCTCGGCGTCATGGCCGGAGCCCAGCCCGAACACATGCCTCTGCTGCTTGCCATGGTCGAGGCCATGAAGGCCCCTGAAGCGGCGTGGCGCGGCACTTCCACCACCACGGCGGCCACGTGTCCGCTGGTGATCATCAGCGGCCCCATTGTTGAAAAGCTGAAGCTCAATGACGGCACCGGCACCGCCGGAGGCGGGAATTCGGTTACCAATGCACTCGGTTATTTCGTCAATCTTGTCGGTGATGTGGTAGGTGGGTCCGTACCTCCGAACATGGACAAGAGCACGCACGGCACTTCTTTCGATTTAGTCGCCAACGTGATTTGCGAAAATTTTGAAAGTACGCCTTGGAAGCAGTCGTTTGCAGAAGAACAGGGATTTTCCCGTAACGACAGCATCGTCACCATCTCCACGTCCTATCCGCCCAATGCCAACATCGACCACGACAGCGTGGCCAGTGAAGACCTGCTGAACACTTTCAGCGCCGGCATTGCGGGGACGGCATCCGGCATTGCCAGTTGCCTGACAGTGAATGTACCTGATCCCAAGAGTCCCTATAATCGTCCCATCAGTCAGTGGAACAATTCTGTGACTTATGCGGTGCTTATCCTGTCTCCGGAGCACGCGAGCACCATGTTCCGCGACATGAAGTCCAAGGACGCCATCAAGGACTATCTGGTGAAGAATACTGTTCTTCCCTACAAACTTTATACAAAGGCTACCTGCATGCCTCCCAAGGCCTTCGGTCCCTACGACGCCAATACGCTGATTCCCCGCTTCACGCAGCCGGAATCCATCAAGCTGATCGTTTCCGGAGGGCCGGGCAAGCAGTCCCAGATCTGGGTACCGTTTGTGAACGTATGGAAGCCCGTTTCCGCGAAGATCGCAGAATAATCCTGTAACCGTTGGGGACTCTCTGTCCAGGGGAGTCCCCTTTTCGCACGCGCGACCACATCGCCGGGAGGTTCCGTCGAGTCGCTGCCCCGGCATGTCTTCTCGGGAGGAAGCCCGCCGGGGCTTGCTGGTTTTCCGTATTTTTTCCTATGCTGTCGGAAGCCCGTCGTTCTTATAGGTTCGAAACGTTTGGATGGCGTGTGCGGCAACGTTTCGGGGGAATGCGCAAGGGCCCGGGCGGAGCGATTCCATTGTGCATCCGTTACGAGCGCCGGGTGGTAAAAAAGGAGGCTTTCATGCGAATCGTCCTTCCCGTATTCTTGGCGGGATTTTTGTTTCTGGCCCCGGCGCGGGCGGAGACTCTTACGGTCTGCAATCCCGCCGGACAGAGCGAAGACGGTGTCTATGTGGATACGGTTCTTGAGACTACGACCGGCGTCGAGACCGGCTTTCCGCGCGAGTTTACCGAAACGCTCGAAGTCGAGGGTGACGGGCTGGAGGCCTTCAACGCCCTGTTCCTTTACCGCGGCTGGGGCGACGGACTTCCGCTCGTACCGCCGACGCCCGAGAGGGTGGAAGCCATGCTCGCGGGCTATGATCTGCCCGGCGATTTCCCCATCGCCACGCTTGCGCCCATGGATGGCGTAGCCACGGTGGAAAAGATTGCCGTCAATGCTGTCATGGCCGGGTGTGAACCACGGCATATGCCTCTGCTCGTGGCGGCCGTGGAGGCGGTGAGCCAGCCGGAATTCGATCTGCGAGGCATGTCCACCACCACAAATCCGGACTCCGTGCTCGTCATTGCAAGCGGTCCCATTGTGGATCGGCTCGGCATCAACGCCGGGACCAACACCTTCGGGCGCGGCAATCGGGCCAACGCCAGCATCAGCCGGGCGCTGCATCTCATCATCAACAATGTGGGCGGAAGCCGTCCCGGAATCACGGACATGTCCACACTCGGCCAGCCGGGCGAATTCGTCATGTTTCTGGCCGAGAACGCCGCGGCCAGCCCGTGGCCTTCCTTTCATACGGAATATGGTTTTCTGCCTGAGCGCAACGTAGTGACCGTCGCGGCGGTGGAGGGCTATTCCGGCATCATGGGAATCGGCTACACGCGACCGGAATTTCTGGATCTCATCGCCGCGTGGCTGCGTGGACACGACAGACCCTATCGCCGGAACATCATCGTGCTCGTCGCGCAGGATACGGCGCAGATGCTGGCGCGCGAGGGCTGGACACGGGACGGCATCCGTCAGTATCTCCGGGAACGCGCACGCATTCCCTTCGGTGAGTGGAACCGGCAATACCATGGAGCCAGAGAGGCCAGAAAGGGCGTGCCCGAGGAAGTTTTCGCCATTACGGACCCCAATGTGCTGGTAAACAAGCCGTTCTGGGACTCCATGCCCATCATCGTGGCGGGGGGAACCGGAGAGAAGAGCATGATTCTGCCCTGCTGGGCTTCCGGGAGTATCGTCAGCCAGGAAATACGGCTGCCTGTGAACTGGAAATAGGAAATGACCCTGTCTGCGTGTCCCGCTCACGAGGCAGGTCAAAGGATTCTTCACAATTTTTTACAAAAATTGCATACGCACTTTACAGTCATCGGTTATTGTCGCCCATAACGAATGAGTTGCAGAACCCATTAATTTTTCGGAGCACCACCATGAAAAAGATTCTTTCTCTTGTCTTCGTAGCCCTGTTCGCCGTTTCTTTCTGCGCCACGAGCGCGTTCAGCGCCGATCCGAACCGGCAGGAAGTGGCCCAGCGTTTTGAACTGAACAGCGCCACCGCCGAAGAACTGGCCGGCACCGGAGCCATCCCGCTCGAGACCGCCAAGAAAATCGTGGAGCTGCGCGATCAGCTCGGCTCCTTCCAGGGATATGAAGACCTTGAAGAACTGGAAATTCCCGCCGACCAGATGGAAAAGCTGCGCTGGAACACGACCATTCAGGGCATTGCCAGCGATTGCAACTGCTAGCATCCCCGTGCGGGGCGCGTTTCGCCCTGCGACCATGACCGGGATTTTTTTTCTTGGCGGGCGTGTTGCGGAGGGGGAGCCTTCCGGAGCACGCCTCCTTTTGAAAAGGGGCAGAGGCGCGGTCGTTTCCGTCATCCTGCCGGCAAAGGAGTTTTTCATGTTTGCGCCGTATGCCTTTCGGTCCGTGATGCTCGCCTTGTGCGTTGTTTTTGTTCTTGCCGTTCCGGCTGCGGCGTTCGACATGCCCGCTGCAGGGGCCGTGGATGCCGCCACGGCTTCGGAATTGATACGAGTCGTGCGTCCCACCGTGCTGGATGTGCGTACGGACGGCGAGTTCGCCGCCGGTCATATGCCCGGCGCGCTGCATATACCGGTGGCCGATCTGGAGCGCAGAATGGAAGATGTGCCGGGTGGGCGCATTCTTGTTCTCTGCCGTTCGGGCAAGAGGGCGGAAAGGGCCTGGAACCTGCTGCATGCCGCAAGGCCCCAGCAGGAAATCTGGTTTCTGACGGGAAAGCCCCGCTACGGAACCGACGGCTCATGGCGCTTTGCGGACTGATGAGGACCATTCATTTCTATCCGAGAGGGGCAGCTCATGCCTGACAGTTATTCCAGACGCAATTTCCTGAAATTGAGCGCGGCCCTGCTGGCCGGAGGCGCCGCGATCAGCGCAGGGGCTCCTCTTGCGCAGGGGATGGGATTTTCCGGAACCGGGGACGCGGGTCCCGTGAACGAGGTCAAGGGATACTGTCCGTTTTGTCAGGTCCGTTGTACCTACCGGGCGCGGGTGCGCGGAGGCAAGGTTCTCAGCGTGACCGGCGAAAAGGACAATCACTGGACCGGCGGTGCCATGTGTCCCAAGGGCATGTCCATCGTGGAACTGATGGGAAGTCCGTATCGCATCACCGAACCCATGCGGCGCACATCCGACGGCGGGTGGGAGCGCATCTCCTACGCTCAGGCTGTGGACATGGTGGCGGAACGAATGGCCGCAGTCATCAAGAAGCACGGCAAGGCCGCCGCCAACCGTGTGGGCATGACCATGCCCCTCTGGGACTGTCGCGAAAGCGAGATCGCCGCGCTTATGACGTTGCGGATTGCGGGAAGCGTACATGCCATGCCTCCGGGCGAGTCGTGCGTGTCCAGCGCGTCCAACATGCTGGGAGACATGATCGGCGTGAACTGCGGTTCCACCAAGGTGGACGAGCTGCCCAAAACGCGGACGCTGGTTTTGTGGGGAGCGAATGTCTGCGAGCTGTATCCACCGTACAGCCGTTGGCTGGAGAAGGCCCGCGAGAAGGGCGTGAAGATCGTGTATCTTGATCCGCGCAGGACCCGGACCAGCCTGCTTGCAGACATGCAGCTTCGTCCTCTGCCGGGAACGGACGGCGCTCTGGCCGCCGGGGCCCTGCGGTATATTCTGGAGAACGGAGAGTACGACGAGGAGCGGGCACGGTTTCAGATCGAGGACTTCGACGCACTGGCCCCCGATGTGGAAAGCTTCACCGTGGAACGGGTCGCGGAGGCGACGGGACTGTCTCCGGAAGAGATTGCGAAATTTTATGCACTGCTGGCGGGAAGCCCGCGTACCATCGTCTGGCTTGGCGGTTCGCTGTGCCGCTATACAAACGGGATCAATTGTGTGCGGTCCATCATTCTCATGCAGGCGCTGCGCGATAATCTCATCGGGGAAGGAAAGGGCATGCTGACCTTCCAGAGCGGCAAGCCTGCCGGGGATGAGGAGTTTGTTGATCACTACTTCGGGGAAACCAGAACGCCCAAGATGAATTTCCGTCGTCTGCGCAACACGATGGAAAAGGGCCGGCTGGACATTCTGTTCCTGAATTCGAGTTACCGCCGGTATCCCGACAGCAAGGGCGTGCGCAAGGCCATCGACAAGGTGCCTTTCGTGGTGCATTGCGGATTTTTCCTTACCGAGGAGACGGAGGCCGCCGACCTGTTTGTGCCCGCCACCTTCGGTCCGGAAAGTCAGGGGTCGGGATACGGCAATGAACAGCAGGTGGTCTGGCGGGAAAAGATGGTGGATGCGCCCGGTTCCTGTGTGCCTTCATGGCAGTTCTACAGGGATGTGGGGCGCAGGCTCGACCCGGAACGCTATCCTGATTTCCGGGATCCGGAGGATCTGTACCGGCGTTTTTCGGCTCTGATTCCATCCTGGAAGGGCATGACGATCGAACGGCTGCGTGAGTCGCCGGACGGACTGGTCTGGCCGCTCTATTCGCTGGAGGAGAAGGAACGCTCCGGCAGCGTCTTTACGGAAGGAAAGCTGCTGACGCCTTCGGGCAGAATGAAGGTCGTGCATCCCCTGTTCGGACAGCCTTCCAAGTGGACGTTCCCCAAGGGCAGCCCGCTGGGCGGGGATCATGCCGACGAATTCCCGCTGGTGCTCACACAGGGCAAGCAGCTGTGGCACTGGCAGCAGACGCTGACCAATTTTTCCAGAGCCGTGGCTCAGTTTTCCAATGGTCGCTTCATCTGGGTGCATCCCGAAACGGCGAAGGCGTTGCGGCTGGAGCAGGGAGACAGAGTGATGCTCGAAACGATCGCCGGCGGAATCGAGGGCTGGGTGGACATCACGGAGAATGTGCTGCCCGGAACCATTTTCACGCCGTCGAATCTGAACGCGACCACGCCGCTGGCCGAAAACCGCAGCGAGCATATCAGCAGCATTCTTCCCAATTACTGGGACCGTATTTCCTGTCAGCATAACGGCGTCGGGTGCCGGTTGCGCAAGCTGGTCTGAAAAGTATCGCAGGGAATGGACATGAATCCGGCGTGAGTGCGCCGAGCTACCGTGGAGAATCCGCATGTCCCGTTATATTATGGTGATAGACGCCACCAGATGCATCGACTGCAAGGCTTGTATTCTTGCCTGTCAGCAGCGGAACGGCGTTCCTTACGAATACTCCCGCAACTGGGTTCGGGAGACTCCGGACCGGCTGGCCCCGCTGGGCATGGCTTACCAGCCGGGGGCATGCATGCACTGCGACAACCCGCTGTGCGTGGAGGCCTGTCCCACCCATGCCACCTACAAGGCCGAAGATGGCAGTGTGATCATTGATCCGGACCGTTGTATCGGATGCGGCGGTTGCATTGAGGCCTGTCCGTATGACGCCCGCTACAAGAATCCCCTGACCGGAACGGCGGACAAGTGCGATTATTGTCGCAGCGCCACTCCGGGACAGATCCCGGCCTGTGTGCAGGTCTGTCCCGTGCATTGCCGTACCTTCGGTGACGCGCAGAATCCGGACGATCCCGTTTCCCGCGTGCTTGCGGACAACAAGCACGTGTATGTCGTGCCACCCGATTGTGATACGCGGCCCACCCTGACCTATCTGAACAGGACGACGCCCACGGACTGGCCGCAGAAAAAGGACGTGCCTCCGGCGCTGGCCGCCATCGGGCCGCTTTCCTCCGTGGTCAAGGTTCTCGGCGGACTGACGTTGTTCGGCGTGATCGGGGTATTTGTCAAACAGCTTTTTCTGCCCTCGGAAGACGGCAAGCCCGCTGAAAAAGGAGACAGGTCATGAATGTAAGACGCCATTCGGCCTCCGCCATCTTCATGCACTGGTACAATGCGGTCTGCTGGCTGCTCCTGCTGTTTTCGGGATTCGCCCTTCTGGCCAACCCTCTCATGCAGCCCGTGGGTGAATGGTGGAGTTCGCTGTGGACCGGCCTGTTCGGTCCCCTCGGCCTGCTCCGGCTGCATGTCGTCATCGGTATGGCGTGGGTCGTCATGTACGCCGTTTATCTGATTTTCAGAATCCGTTCGGAGGCCTTGCCCTTTCTTCGGGAAATCACCGATCTTCACCCCGTTTCCGACATGATCTGGTGCATGCGCAAGGGCATGTGGCTGGTTCTCGGAGAAAGGCTTATGCGCCGTCTGGGGCTTGACCCGGAACTGCCTCCGCAGGGTTTCTACAACGCGGGCCAGAAGCTGGTGGCGGTCATTGCCGTTCTGTGCAGCCTCGGTCTTGCCCTGACCGGATTGATTCTCGTATTCGTCTCCGGTCGACCGGGAACGGAAGAACTGCTGCGCATCTGCCTGCTCGTGCATTTCTGCTGTGCCGGTCTGATGGCCATCTTTCTGCCCGTGCACATCTACATGGCCGCGTTCGCACCCGGCGAGGCTCCGGCCCTGCGGTCCATGTTCACCGGTTTTGTGCCTCTGGAACATGTACGACATCACAATCCGCTGTGGTTCCGCAAGCTGACGGAGAACGGGAGCACCAAAAACGGCTGATGACTGGCGCGTCGTTCGGAATTTCTCTGGGGCGGCGTGCATACACGGCGGGACCGGCGTTTTCCGTCGTAGCTGATTCCGGTGGATAGTCCCTTTGACGAGGTTGAGCATGCCGTATTTGCGCGCTGTATTCATTTTTCTGCTTGTCTTGGCATGCTGCTGCCCGACGATTCGTTCCGCGCGGGCCGCTGCGCCGCTGGAGACGGTTTCCGAGACCGGCCTTGAGCGGATCATCCGGGAGGGTGAAGGTCCTCTGGTGCTGGTCTACTGGGCTTCATGGTGCGTTCCATGTCGTCATTTTCGGGAAAAGCTGGAGAAGATACGGGCCGAATATCCCGAAGGAGAACTACGCATGCTCGGCGTTTCTCTGGACCGGGACCCGGAGCGGGTCGCAACCTATCTGGAGCGCCATCCTCTTCCGTATCCGGCCTTGCTGGGTGATTCCGCTCTGCTGGAAGCCCGTTCGGGAATGCCCGTGCCCACGACCATACTGTATCGCCGCGACGGCACGGTGGAGCGGGAACTGGTTGGGGATGCCTCGGAGAAGCGCCTGCGGCATTATGTCGGGAGGATTGTGAAGCGATAGGATTTGCCACCGCAGCCATCGGGATTTCTCCGCGGCAGATCGGAGGAATCGTTCCCCTCCAGAACGATTTTGTCAGAAGGGACGTCATGCGTCCCTTTTTTCATGATCGCGTCCGAACACGCTTTGGAAGGCTGAAGCAAAATCGTGCCTGATCTTTCCGAAACCGGTCAGCGGCGGAACTGGTATTTTCTGTGTGCGGCATATCAGGCTGTTTCCGGGACTGATCGTCGCGGATCGGGCCGAAGACTGCCGGGAAAACAGTCCGATCCTGTCTAAAAATTGCCTGATTCTCTCGCATGTCTGGTCAGTTCCCAAAAGATGCTGTATTTTCGAAACAGTTACGGGAGGTATTGCGGAATAGCCCATGCAGGAGTGATCGTGTCATGCCGGAAAACGACCATGAAAGACTGAGCGAGAGCAATGCGAAGCTGAAGGAAATGCTGCTGCGGCGCATGCCCGGACCCGGCGACTTTCAGACCGCTGTGGAAGGACTGGTTCTTCTGCGCCGGGAAGAGGCCGGAATTTCCGAGAAAACATTCGAGAAACCGCTGGCCGCCTTTATCATTCAGGGGAGCAAGCAATCCTTCTTTGGCGGACGGGATTATTTTTACAGGGAGAACCAGTATCTTGTCGCGGGGCTGGACATGCCCGCCTCCTTCAGGGCCATGCCTGCGACTTCGGAGGAGCCGTTCCTGTCCGCCTTTTTCTATCTGGACAGGCAGCTTATTGCGGATCTGTCTCTGGAGATGGCGCGAGAGACCGCGCCTGTGAACACGGTATGTCCGGGAGTGAACGTCGCCGATACGGACCCGGAATTGCTGGACGGCGTAGCCCGGTTGATCGGCCTTCTGGACAGACCGGAACAGATTCCCGTCCGTGCGCCCATGCTCATGCGCGAGCTGCATTATCTGCTGTTGCTCGGTCCCTACGGGGCAAGTCTGCGGCAGCTGAATACGCTGGGTACCCAGAGCAATCAGGTTGTACAGGCCATCGACTGGCTGCGCAAAAACGTGACGCAGCCGGTGCGGGTTGAATCGCTTGCGCGTCAGGCCAACATGTCCACGTCGACGCTGCACCGCCATTTCAAGAGTCTTACCGGCCTTAGTCCGCTGCAATATATCAAGCAGCTGCGGCTTTATGAGGCGCAGAGGCTGATGCTGATGGAAAACGAAAGGGCCTCCAGCGCCGCTCTGGCCGTTGGCTATGAAAGCGTAACGCAGTTCAATCGCGAATATAAGCGGATGTTCGGTGAGCCGCCGCACAGGGATATCGCCCGGCGCAAAGGCCTCCTGCAACGAGGCGAAGCGTCGGGAACAGGCGCTGAATGAAACGGCAGCAGGGGAAAAACGACGGCTCTTTCGGTCGGAAACCGGGGACGTCAGGAAAGCGTCCGGAGCGACGCCGGCATCCTTCGATCCCGTTTCCAGCGGTCGTGAGGGGAGATGGCGCACCGTTCGGGTGCATGCCTTTTGCGGGAGGCATGGCGGGTGCCGTCCCGCGCAGACAAAACAGGCGGCGAGCGTGCCGCCGCATCTACTGTGGAGGAACTCCATGTCCTGTTTGGAAAGCGAGATCAAAAAACTTGGCTTCGGCCTGATGCGGCTGCCGAAGGTCGGTGACGACATCGACCTTGAGCAGGTCAAACAGATGGTGGACCGGTTTCTTGCCGCCGGCTTTACCTATTTCGACACGGCGTGGGCCTACCCCGGCAGCGAGGAGGCCATCCGCAAGGCGCTTGTGGAGCGGTATCCCAGAGAGTCTTTCCGGCTTGCGACCAAGAATGCGGCCTGGATCAAGTGCAAGAGCCGGGAAGATGCCATCAATCAGTTCGAGACGTCGCTGCGCCAGACCGGGGCAGGGTATTTTGACTTCTATCTGTTGCACAATCTCGGAGAAAGCCGGACGCGATCTTTTGACGATTTCGGCATGTGGGATTTCGTGCAGGAAAAAAAGCGGCAGGGAAGCATCCGGCACGCGGGATTTTCGTTTCATTCGACCCCGGAGGAGCTTGAGGCCATCTTGACGGCTCATCCAGAGATGGAGTTCGTGCAGTTGCAGATAAACTATGCGGACTGGGAGAATCCGGCAGTTCAGTCCCGTGCCTGCTATGAGGTGGCGAGAAGGCATGGCAAACCCGTGATTGTCATGGAGCCGGTCAAGGGCGGGATGCTTGCGACGCCGCCGGAATCCGTGCTGGAAATTTTCCGGAAGGCGAACCCTGACGCTTCCTGCGCATCGTGGGCCATCCGTTTCGCGGCGAGTCTCGAGGGCGTGGTCACCGTGCTGTCCTGCATGAGCGATCTGAAGCAGATGGAGGACAATCTTTCCTATATGGAACGGTTTTCTCCGCTTTCCGCGGAAGAGAGGGCCACGCTGGCCGAAGCGCAGGAGGCTCTGGCCCGGATTCCGCTGATCCCCTGCACCACCTGCAATTACTGTGCGAAGGTCTGTCCGAACGATATTGGTATTTCCGGGTCGTTTACGGCCATGAATTATCTGACTCTGTACGGCAACCGCGAGGCCGCTCTTGTTCAGAAGGACTGGCTGGTTGACAGACATGGGAAAAAGAACGCCGGCGAATGCATCCGGTGCGGCAAGTGCGAGCAGGTCTGTCCGCAGCATATTGCGATCAGAGATGAACTCGCCAGAGTGGACAGGGCATTCGCATGCGGCGCATAAGATGGTGACGGGCTGGAAATTGCGGCTTGCCGGTTCGTTCCTCCTTTCAGGGGACCTGCAGGGAGGAAAGGACCAGCCGGAAGAAGATTCTGTTTCATCGGCGGAATCCGGGGCATTCTTCTTTCGGGCATGACCGTGGATTCCGCCGTTGCCCGGTGCGTCTCGGCATGGTCATGCTCATCCTGAGACGCACCGGGTTTGTCGTTCGATCTCCACAAGATCCGCCAGCCCCTGCAGGCCGCCTTTGGGACAGACCTTCCTCAGCCGGCCATGCCGAGCCGTTCCAGCCACGCATCCATATCTTCGGACAGGGAACTGCCGCCGCCATAGCGTACGGAGAAGGCTTCTGCGAGCTTCGAGGAAGGACAGAGCTTGGCGATGTCGGTGAGGCTCTGGCCCAGACGTCCTCCTCCATGACTAACGAAGGGAATGATGGTCTTGCCGGCAAAGTCGTATTGTTCAAGGAACGAGGCTACGGGCATGGGAATGCCGGCCCACCAGTTGGGATAGCCGAGATAGACCGTCCCGTAACGTTCCATATCGTTCATCTGCGTAGCGAGTTCGGGTCGGGCTTCGGTCTCCCGATCCCGTTTGGCCTGATCCAGACAGGTATTGTAGTCTTCGGAATAGGGAACTGCCGGTCTGATTTCGACAAGATCGCCTCCAATTTTTTGATGAAGCAGACGAGCTATTCCGCGAGTGTTGCCGGACCATGAAAAATAGGCGATCAGGACAGATCCCGCGTCAGGGGCCGTATGGGCGAAAGATGTGGAGTGGAGCGTCAGTGCGCCGAGGAGCAGCGCGGTTCTCTGGAGAAAGTGACGACGGGAAAAATGATGATTCATGCTGTTTCTCCTGACTGGACACGATGTCCGTAACGGGTACTTGAAAAGAGTGCGGCGCAGGGAAGCCTGATGAGTTCGTGCATGCGCATCGCGGACGGGATGCGTTCGTTTTCCGCAGTATCCGGATTCGTACGCCGATTTTGCCCCCGTTCTCCGTTCTGACGGGGAAACAGAAAGGACGTCTGATTGAATGCGCATGTTCCTTTCGGCGGATGCCGTGTGCCTCCTTGCTGACCGTACGGCGACTAGCGCGCGTTGCGGGCCAGCCGAAAGCCAAGGTTGAAAGAGCTGTTCGACGGCGGACAGGCTGCACGATAGGCGGAGCGGAGGTGCCGTCCAAAATCGTTCCAGCCTCCTCCCCGGTTGATGCGGTATGCCCCGGAAGTCGCGCCTGAAGGATTTGAAACGGGCGTTTCCCCATAGGCTCCATACCGGTCCCAGCACCACTCCCAGACGTTGCCGTGCATGTCGTACAGACCCCACGAATTAGGAGGAAAGCTGCCTGCGGGAACGACCCGACCGCGGTAACGGCCGCCGGGACCTCCATTGTAGGGATAGGTTCCGTAATAGTTGGCCTCGTCGACGGTGATGTTGCCGCCGGTGGAGAACGGCGTGCTTGTTCCGGACCGGCAGGCGTATTCCCATTCGGCTTCGGTCGGGAGTCAGTAGCCGTCGGCGTCCCGGTTCCAGACGACGCCTTCGTCGGAATCCACAAAGACATAGGCCGGCGTCAGTCCCTCCTTCAGGCTGCGGGCGTTGCAGAATTTCACGGCATCATGCCAGCTGACGTCGGTTACCGGCAGTCTGTCCTCCTCAGTGGAGGCTCCCGGAACGGTGCCCATGAGTTCCCGATATTCTTTTCGGGTCACTTCCCGGGTGGCCATGCGGAAATCCCGGATGGTGACCTGATGTTGCGTTTCATCCCGTTCCCGTTGCGCTTCCGATTCCGGGCTGCCCATGATGAAGGTTCCGCCCCGGACAAGGACGAGATTGTCCGGTTCCCCGGCCTGCGCCATCAGCGGCACGACAGCCAGACAGACGGCAAGGAAAATGGTTCGCAGTTTCATCGATCGCTCCCTGTGATGGTTTGCCGTATGGCATTGCCTGCGGCGATAGTCTTTTTTCGTACCGGCTTTCGCTCTGGTCCCGTTGCGCTTTTGTCCATGTTCCGCATGCGTTCGGAAAGAATATGAGCGGGCCATGCGAACAGACAGAGAACCGCGGAACAGTCCAGCAGCAGAAGTCCGAGGGTGTCTTCCGGATTCCACATGGTGAATGCGCTGTTCATGGTCAGAGGAAACTGCCACTCCCGCACCACCAGAACACGAAGGCCGTAGGCGGCGAGGGGAATGGTGCATATGGTGAACAACCTCCCGTAGCTGGCCGCGAGTCCTCTCATCGCGGTACCTCCGGTCAGGCGTTTCCAGTAGAATCCGAGGTGCATTCCCGCGAGAACAAGGCTCCAGTGGGCAAAAAAGAGATGCAGTTCTCTGTCGGACAGGCTCCCGTGAAAGCCCATGAAGCCGAACAGCGTGCTGGAAATGGGGATTGCGCTTGCCAGCGTTCCGATGAAGGCGGCCAGCAGCGCCAGATTGGCGAGGGAGAGAACGGCTCTGTGCGGCGTGCGGAATCCTCCGCCCAGCGCCCCGTACCAGCGGGCATTGAGCCGGGCGTGGAGCAGCGCCAGTCCCGCCAGAAGGAGTCCCATGAGTTCGTGCGCGGCGTTTCCCGTATGCCGGTCTGCCATGAGCAGAAGAAACAGAAGCGCCATGAGTGCATCCAGCATCGTTCGTGCAGGCATCCGTATCCGCATCGTTTTCCCCTTGTTTTCGAAATGTGTTGGGAGCGTTCCCCGGATCTCATGTCCCTCTTGTCTCTGACGGCCCCGTCAGCACAGGTCGCCGCTGGATGGAGAGGGTGGAGAGGAGCTTCCTGCTGTTTTGAATACTAGCGGCGCAGCGGGATGCTTTTAAAGATACAATCCCCGCAAAAAATTGCCTGATCCCGTCATTCCCCCATGCCGGGGAAGAGCATGGCGGGAATGTTCAGGTACAGCTTTGAGCCGGCGAGGTGGGTTTGAGCCATGGCGTTATGGGTATCTCCCCGGCTTAACGATAAAAGTTGTTGCTTTCGCTAAAGGGAAGGAGCATTCTGAGGCGTCCGGAAAACCGGTTCGCGCCGGCAGTTCAAAAAGCGGTTCGCTGGCGCGTGCAAGATATTCCTGTACGGAGAATCCGTGCTTATGCTGGATACGGTCGTGAAGACCGTTCCTGGGAGGAAAAGCTCCATGTATGATCCAAAATCGTTGCGGGCCGAGGAATTCATCAATCATGACGAAGTCCTTGCTTCGCTGGAATATGCCGACAGATACGCCGCCGACGCGGAAGCCGTGGACCGCATCATTGAAAAGGCGAAACAGCGGAAAGGGCTGACGCATCGCGAGGCGTCCGTGCTGCTGGCCTGCACCATGCCGGACAAGATTCAGGAAATCTGCGAACTTGCCGAGCAGATCAAAAAGGATCTCTACGGAAACCGCATCGTGATGTTCGCGCCACTGTATCTCTCGAACTACTGCATCAACGGATGCGTGTACTGTCCCTATCACAGGCAGAACGCGCATATTCCGCGCAAGAAGCTGACGCAGGAGGATATCGTCCGCGAAGTGACCGCGTTGCAGGACATGGGACACAAGCGGCTGGCCATTGAGGCGGGGGAACACCCGTCCATGAATCCCATCGAGTATATTCTGGAATCCATCCGGACGATTTATTCGATCAGGCACAGGAACGGCGCCATCCGCCGGGTCAACGTGAATATAGCCGCGACCACGGTGGAGAATTACCGCAAGCTGAAGGAAGCCGGAATCGGAACCTACATTCTGTTTCAGGAGACGTATCACAAGGAAAGTTACGAAGCGCTGCATCCCACCGGCCCCAAGCACGACTATGCCTACCACACCGAGGCGATGGACCGGGCCATGGAAGGCGGCATAGACGACGTGGGACTGGGTGTGCTGTTCGGCCTGCAATCCTATCGTTATGAATTCGCTGCGTTGCTCATGCACGCGGAACATCTGGAGGCCGTGCACGGCGTGGGGCCGCACACCATCAGCGTGCCGCGCATCAAGCATGCCGATGATATCGACCCCGGCGCGTTCGACAACGGCATCGACGATGATATTTTCGCCAAAATCTGCGCGTGTATCCGTCTGGCCGTACCCTATACGGGCATGATCGTTTCCACGAGGGAGAGCAAGGCCGTGCGGGAAAAGGTCATTCGTCTCGGTGTGTCCCAGATCAGCGGCGCGTCACGGACCAGTGTGGGAGGCTATTGCGAACCCGAGGCCGACGATGATAATTCCGAACAGTTCGACGTGAGCGACAAGAGGACACTCGACGAGGTGGTGCGCTGGCTGATGGAGTTCGGCTTCATTCCCAGCTTTTGTACCGCCTGTTATCGGGAGGGACGGACCGGCGATCGCTTTATGAGTCTGTGCAAGAGCGGCCAGATTCAGAACTGCTGTCATCCCAATGCGCTCATGACCCTGAAGGAATATCTGGAAGACTATGCCTCGCCGGAGACGAAACGCATTGGTGAGGCGCTCATTCTGCGCGAGCTGGACAATGTGGCCAGTGACAGGGTACGGGAAATAGCGCGCAGGAATCTGACCGCCATCGAGCAGGGCCGGAGAGACTTCAGATTCTGATGCCCCCGGGGATGCGTTCCGTATCCTTCCGGGGAGATTTCGGAGCGCGCTGCGGGCATTCTTTTCCGGGCGGGTCTTGCCGCCCGGAAAGGTTTTCGTTTCATGCAGGACATGTCCGGGATGTGCGAGGTCCATTAGATCAGGCTGCCCGGCAGAGATGATGCACAAGAAGCAGCGAGGGACAGGGAAACACATGAACAGGGAGCGTGCATCACGACAGGTTACGCTTATAGCGCTGATTACGGCGGCCTGTCTGATCGGCGACTCCATGCTGTATATCGTGCTCCCCGTACATTTCGCTGCTGCCGGCCTTGATTCGCTGTGGCAGGTAGGGGTCATTCTTTCGGTCAACCGGCTGGTGCGTCTGCCGCTCAATCCCGCCGTGGGCTGGCTGTATCGGCATATCAGCGACCGGACCGGTCTGCTGGTCGCCACTGTGCTCGCCACCCTGACCACGCTCGGCTACGCCGTGGCGACCGGGTTCGTCATGTGGCTTCTGCTGCGCTGCCTGTGGGGCTTGTCCTGGACGTTGTTGCGGCTCGGCGGTTTCTACTGCGTACTCAACGTTTCTTCCGAAAGCGACCGCGGCTATTTCATGGGACTGTATAACGGGCTGTACCGGCTGGGCAGTCTGGTGGGCATGCTGGCCGGCGGGCTGTTTGCGGACTGGCTCGGTTTCGGCATGACCGCCTTTCTGTTCGGGGGATGCACCGCGCTGGCAGTGGTCGTCTGTCTGTTTTCCGTGCCGCGCGGTCATGTTCCGGAACCATCTTCCAAAACCGGAAAGGCACGACTGCGAATGGGCCGGGCCGATCTGTGGATTATGGGCACCGGTCTTGCAGTGGCGCTTATCTATCAGGGGCTGTACGCCTCGACGCTCAGTCAGCTTTTGCAGGTGCATCTTGGAGATGAGTTCAGATTTCTCGGGCTGGCTGTCGGCGTTGCCACGCTGGGCGGCGCGCTTCAGGCGCTGCGCTGGGCATGGGAGCCGTGGCTGGCTCCGTGGTTCGGCGTACTGTCCGACCGGCGTTTCAGCCGACGGGCCGTCTTGACCGCCTCGTTCGGATGCGGGGTGATCATTTTCGGACTGATCAGCCTGCACCTGCCCGTGGCGATCTGGCTCGTCCTGCTGCTCGCCGCGCAACTCGTGGGCACGGCTCTGACCACTGTGGCGGACGCTGTGGCCTCGGATGCCGCTTCCGTACATGGGGGCCGCATGTTTATGATGTGGTACTCGTTCGCCGTGGATCTCGGCGCCGCTCTTGGCCCCGTTCTCGCCTATACGCTCAATGGAATCTGGGGAATGGACGCCGTTTACCTCGGGACGGCGCTGCTGCTGGTTGTGTTCGCGGTCAGATGGGGCCGGGGAGTTCCTGCCGCCCGCGCGGAAGCGGAGTGAGTTCGTTTCGTCTGTCCAGGCAAAGGCCCGGCTGTTCTTTCAAATGAGAGAGGAGTTTTTCAGGACAGTTCGCCGGAACAGACAGGCGGTTTCAGGAGTCTTTTCTCTGCAGCAAGTCGTGAAGGATTGGTTGCGCGATGTCCGCTCTGAACGGCGCATCGGGCATGCCTGATGCGTTGTCGGGTCCGTTCTTGCCCTGATCATGCCCGACCGGCGGGACGGATGCTCCTGCCTCCATATATGGGAAGGGCGAGGGGCAGGAGGATCAAAGAATCGGGCGTTTCGGGAAACGCCGCCCCGGTCATGTTTCGTCCGCTCCCCTGTCCTGTGGACGGCGGACAGATTCCGGGCGCAAAACTCCCGCCCATGCCGGAGTACTGGTATGAGCGGGAGTTCTTATGCGGCGAATGTTCTTAATGTGCGTTCTTTTCCAGTTCATGGGCGCCGAGCAGGGCAGCGCCCAGAGCCCCGGAAAGCTGAGGATTCGGGGCGACGGTGATCGTCCGCTCCAGCATTTTGCCGATGACGTCCACGACTCCGGCGTTTTGGGCCACGCCGCCGCACATGACCACGTCGTCCCGCACGCCGGCGCGGTTGGCCAGAGCGCAGGCCTTGCTGGCCACGGATTCATGCACGCCGTACAGAATGTTCTCGCGGGCGATGCCCTGAGAGAGGAGGGAGATGACTTCCGATTCGGCGAAGACAGTGCAGGTGCTGCTGACTTTCGCCGGATTTTGGGCCTTGAAGTGCTCCTCACCCATTTTGTCCAGGCTGATTTCCAGCACGCGGGACATCACTTCGAGAAAGCGTCCGGTTCCCGCGGCGCATTTGTCATTCATAAAGAATTTTACGATGTCCCCCCGGTCGTCAAGGCTGATGGCCTTGGCGTCCTGTCCGCCGATGTCAATGATGGTGCGGGCGGCGGGATGCAGGAAAAAGATGCCCTTGGCGTGGCAGGTGATCTCGCTGATCTGCTTGTTCGCTTCTTCCACAGAGAAACGACCGTAGCCCGTGGCCACGATGTAATCCATGGTCCTGAGGGAAAGATCCGTCTCCCTGAAAAGTTCGTCCATGACGCGACCTGGGCCGGATGTGCCCGTGCCAGCCTGGACGACGAGAGCCTTCACGATTTCCTTGCCGTCTTTCAGAATGACGGCCTTGCTTGAGGCGGAACCGATGTCGATGCCGAGAGTGAGCATACGTTGTCTTTCTCCGAGTTGAGATTGAGGGCCCCGGCGATGGGACGGACGCCGGGGCCTTGATGACAGGAAAGTCTGGCTCGGGAGTAGGGCCGGCTTTCCCGGAAGGAGGGCCTTTGACGGAACCTGAAACGGACTATCAGGAATTACGCAGGAATTCCGGATGCTCCGCACGGTACTTGTTGTTCTTGATCTGGCCGATGATCACGATGGGGATGATGACCACGAAGACCGCCAGATAGCCGCAGAACCCGTAACCGTACTTGATGAGAGGAGTAAGGCCGGTGAGGGACAGGGCCACGGAGACGATCATGATGGCCAGAGAGATGATGGCCCGGCGCAGGGTAAGGTGGAGCCTGTCCTTGCCGAAGCTGTTTTCAAGCCGGACTACGAGGCCGAAGATGCAGGTCACGCCGGTGGATATGAAGGCGAGGAACAGGCAGATGGCGTAGGCCCAGTAGAGCCACGGTTCGCCAGTCAGGTTGCAGATGGTCACGTTGGGGAGGGCGAGGGTGGCGAAGTTGAGATCTCCGGACCACGCGAAGAGCAGGCAGGCCGACAGGGTCAGGGCGATGCCGTTCATGAGGAAGCCCAGCCAGAAGAAGGTGTTCACGCTGCGCATGGAGTTCATGCGTTGGGAGCAGGCGACGATGGCGGGCAGACCGACCAGCTGGAACCCGGCGTAGACGACGGCCGTGACGAACGGGGAAAGAACGCCGCGCGGGGTCTGCTGCTGCACGGTCAGCACGTCGACGAGGTTGTCCCAGCGCTGGCTGATGCCGATAAAGAAGATGCAGGCGCAGGCGCACAGAATGGCTACGGACATGAAGGTGGAGGCTCGGGCAATGAGCTTTTCCCCGAAGATGGTCAGGAGGAAAAGAATGGCTCCTGTGATCAGAGCGGCGAGCGGGTAGGGAAGACCTCCGTCCTCATTGAGCAGAGAGGCCGCGCCAGCGATGGCGATGCCCACGGCGACCAGCAGGATGATCCAGTAGAAGATTTCAAAGGTGATGGAAAGCCGGGGGTACGGTTTCCACAGGTAATTGAAGAAATCCTTGTAGGAAACAAGGTTCTGGGAACGGGACATGATGATGGCCGAACGCAGCACCCATGCCTGAATGAACATGGCGACGAAAGGCGTGATGGCCCCGAGCCAGCCGTAGCTGACGTAGAACTGGTAGACCTGATTGCCGGTGGCGAAGCCGCCGCCCACGTGGGTTCCGAACCAGACGCAGGCAATACCGAAAATTTCCCCGAACGACGTGTCCGTCGCGACACCTGTGGCATTGTTGCTCATACAATCTCTCCTGCTGCGACCATGATGGTTTCTGAGAAAGGGCCTTGAACTGTGAACCGCACCTTTTCGGGCAAAGGGGACTCCATGCGGAGGCGGAAACCGCCTTCGCCGGAAGCCCGGAAGGGTGGGCCCCCGCCGGAACCGGCCCGGCGGGGGAGGGGGAAACTCAGGACAGGATTTCGGTAAAGGTCTGGAGACGGGTTTTGATCTGCTCGAAGGAAGCGGCTTCGAGATCCACCTCGATCATCAGATTGCGCACGCCCGCCGCATCAAGCGCGGGATAGATGATGGGGTAGTCAAATTCTTCGGGTTCGCAGAATTTCATCTGGCAGAGAATCACGCCGTCGGCGTTGCGTTTTTTCGCCATTTCGACGAGCTTTTCGGCGCGGGGCTTGCGGGGGTCGGTTGCCAGTGAACAGAATTCGAGGTTTTGCCACCATTTGGCGAGGCCGTAGACGGGATCGTCGCATACAGGGACGTCATTGCGGAACTGACGGGATTCCTGGGCCAGGTCGTCGTCGACCACGGCGAAGCCGAATTCTTTGAACAGGGAGAGCAGACCGTCAGGTTCGGCCATGATGCCGGACAGAATGATTTTTTTGCCGGTCCATGGTTTCGGCTCCTGCTTGCCGATTTCGGCAATGAGGTCGCGAACCAGCGCTGTATGCCGGGATTTTTCCATGAACTGCCGGGCCTTGATTACGGCATGGCGCTTGATCGGATCGATGATGTCAGGATAGAGGGCGGCAGTTTCCACAAAGTCGCGCATGGCCTGCCGGTTTTCATTGTAGACGGCGATGCTCTTGGCGATATCGTCGTCGGAGATGGACTGGTTGAAGACTTCTTCAAGCCGGGCCTTGAGATTGCGGTATTCCTGTGCGAGGTAGACGTTGGCCGCCTCAAGTCTGCGGTTTTGCGGATGAGCCACTACAAAGGAGGGACACTTGCCCTTCCACATCTGGCTCATGCACTTCAGGGTATCGCAGGGGACGGAGAAGATGACGGCCCTCAGGTCGTCATATGTGCCGGAAGCCTCCAGTTCCATGATTTCCTGCATGATGGAGCATGCATAGGGTGGAAGGAAGGCGCGGGCCTTGGACACCGGCTTGTGCGCGCCCCAGAGTCCGACGGGAAGGTAGCCTGCGGCATGAACGATTTCTTCCGGAAGATAGACATAGATAAGGCCGACGGCCCCCTTGCCGGTTTCGTCCATCCAGTCCTTGACGGCCTTTTTGGGATTATTCGCGACAGACTGCAATTGTGCGAGAATTTCATCTACACGGCTCATGATCGGCTCCTTAATTCTTCTGTTCGATCATTTCGATCAGGGACTGCACGCGGGTATCATACTGGGCGGGCGCGAAGTTGCGCGGGTCGGTCTGGTCGCCGTCGAACATCACGTAGGGGGTTCCGTGCTTGGCCTGCACGGCGTTGGCGGTTTCCATGTTCAGGAAGCACATCAGCTTGCAGCTGCGGTTCATGTGGCAGAGCATGCCGTCGCATCTGGCGCTTTCCACCACGCCTCCGAGAACTTCGGCACGATAGTCAAGGCAGCAGTTGATATAGACGTTGGAATAATTTTCGCCCACGGATTCAAGGTCGCCAGGGGTATATTCAAGGTTCCAGACACTCGGATAGGTGGATCCGGTCAGCAGCACGCCGTTGGCCTTCAAGGTCTTGAAGGTGTGGGCGAGGTGCGGCCATACGGCGATGCCTTCCCAGGCCACGCGGACCTTTTCATTATCGCCGAAGGCGTACTGGCCGGCGGCTTCCTTGGCTTCCAGTTCCTCGCGGAATTTGCGGAAGGTCTTTTCGGCGTAGTCGCGGCTGCGGGCGCAGACGATCAGGGCCATGTAGTTGAAGAAATCGAAACCGTTCAAAGGGGAAGGCTTGTAGGAGGCCATTCTGGCCACGCCGAGCCATTCGGCCACGGAACGCTGGGTCTGCTTTTGCACTTCAAGGAACTTGTCCCAGTCGAACTTTTTGCTGGTGAGGCGTTCGAGCAGTTCGATGGCATCCTTGATCTGAGCGGCAATATACTTGCGTCTGTGTTCTTCCACCGGCATGTGGTGGTTGTAGGGCACGTCGATGATGATGCAGGGGATGTTCAGTTCGTAGGCAAGGTTTTCGTACCACTTGAGCAGGGTGTTGCAGATGTTGTTGCAGCAGACCACCACGTCGGGCAGCGGCACGTCCACGGCCGGAGAATTGGCGAGTTTTTCAGGTGTGTTGCCGGTGAGGGCCTTTTCCTTGAGCATGTCCATGTACGCCAGATTGATGCGGGCGTAGGAACAGATGTCGGAGGAATAGCCTTTCTGTTCGGAGTGTTCGAGCATGTCCAGCGCGCCTTTTCTGGCTCCGATGCCGGCGGCGTGGGTTTCAGGATAGACGAGGGCTATATCCATGTTCACGAATATCTCGGAGGGAGCGACTGAAGACGACCAGCACACGAGCTTGCCGTTTTTCTTGTGTTCCCGCGCTTCTTCATCCAGCAGGTTCTGGTAATGGACCAGCATTTCCTTCGAAGTCATTTCTTCAGGACTTTTCATCAAAAATTCCCCTTGGTTTGGGCTTCCCCCGGAGAGGGAGAATGAATTGGCAAGACGGGTCTGCGGCCTTCCCCGTTCGCGTTTTTTCGCGAGCATGGAACCCCCTCGCGGGCGGTTGCCGTCGAGCCGGGCGGCGGGAAAACCGGATCAACCGCGGGAGGCGTCTTGTCTTCGGGAACCTCTTGTCTTTGAGGGCCGCTCCCCGGCGAGCGCAAGTCAATGCCGTATCTGGAGTGTTGCGGCATGTTCGGGCATTCGCGGCGGTCGCTCTCAAGCCGCCGCGAAGCCTTTGCCCCTGGAGGGCCGGAGGAACGTTCCCCCGGTGGGCGTGAAGGGCACCCCCCTTTCAATCAGGCGAGCAGGTTGGCCGCAATAACCATACGCTGCACTTCGCTTGTGCCTTCATAGATTTCCGTGATCTTGGCGTCGCGCATCATGCGTTCGACCGGGAAGTTGCGGGTGTAGCCCACACCGCCATGAATCTGGACGGCCTTGGTGGTGACCCACATGGCGGTTTCGGCCGCATACAGCTTGGCCATGGCGGCTTCCTTGCCGAAGGGGAGTCCTGCGTCCTTCAGGCGGGCGCAGTGCAGAACCAGCTGATGCGCGCACTCGGTGCGGGTGGCCATATCGGCCAGCATCCACTGAATGCCTTGCTTGGTGCAGATGGGCTTGCCGAACTGCACACGGTCCTTGGAATAGGCGATGGCGGCCGCGAGTGCGCCCTGAGCGATGCCCACGGCCTGCGCGGCAACGAAGATGCGGCCCGAGTCAAGGGTCTTCATGGCCAGCTTGAAGCCCTTCCCTTCTTCACCCATGAGATTTTCCTTCGGAACTTCGCAGTTCTTGAGAATGATTTCGGTGGTGGAGGAGCCGCAGATACCCATTTTGTCCTCGCTCTGGCCCACTTCAAAGCCGGGGAAGCTCTTTTCCACGATAAAGGCGGAAGTTCCCTTGAGTCCCTTGCTCTTGTCGGTCATGGCGATGACCACGAAGGTGTCCGCATAGGCGCCGTTGGTGATGAACACCTTGGAGCCGTTGAGTATGTACTTGTCGCCCTGAAGCACCGCTTCCGTCTTCTGAGCGGCGGCGTCGGAACCCGCTCCGGGTTCGGTAAGGGCGAAGGCGCACAGCTTTTTGCCCGCAGCCAGTTCCGGAACATATTTCCGTTTTTGCTCGTCATTGGCGGCGTGCATGATGGTTCCGAGTCCGAGAGAAAGATGGGCCGCAAGAATGGTGCTGTGGGTGGCGCTGACCTGAGAGAGTTCTTCCATGGCCAGAGCCATGCTCACGCTGTCGCCTCCGCTGCCGCCCAGCTCTTCGGGAATGACCAGACCAAGGATGCCGAGTTCGGCCATGCGCCTGACCGACTCCTCGGGGAAACGATGGTTCTTGTCCACTTCCGCGGCGATGGGCTTGACTTCGTTCTGGGCGAATTCCCGAACCATGTTTTGGATCAGTTTTTGTTCTTCGGTAAGAATGTCCATTTCGTCCCTCCAGGATGAAACAGGCTGGGGTTACGGTCCGGCGGATGTCGCCGGACCGAAGATGCGTCATGACAAGCGTTCGAGACGCGTTACTGGGCGATTCCGCCCATCAGTTCGTCCCGGAAGATCCGGGCGTCCATGAGCTTGAGGTCGTCGGCGATGATGGGCCGGAATTCGAGGTTTGCCAGAATGTCCTTTTCCACGTTGATGCCCGGAGCGACTTCGAGGAGACGGAGGCCCTCGGGAGTGAGGTCGAACACGGCGCGTTCGGTAATGAACATGACGGGCTGCCTGCGCGCGATGGCGTTTCTGCCGTTGAACGTGATCTGGTCGACCTTGTTCAGGAATTTCTTGATTTGACCTTCCTGCGCAATGACGAGCTTGCCGTCTCTGACCTCGGTTTTCAGCCCCTTGCCGGTGAGCGTGCCGCAGAAGATGACCTTGCGGGAATTTTCGGCGATGTTCAGGAAGCCGCCGCAGCCGGGAATCTTGGAACCCATCTTGCTGACGTTGATGTCGCCGAACTGATCGCATTGGGCGAGGCCGAGGAAGGCGAGATCCAGACCGCCGCCGTCATAGAAGTCGAACTGGTTTGCCTGCGGGATGATGGCTTCCACATTGGTGGAGCAGCCGAAGAGGGGAACAGGCTTGGGCAGGCCGCCGAAGTTTCCGGCTTCCACGGTGAGGGTGAAGTTTTCGAAGACGCCTTCTTCGCCGGCGACGAGAGCGACCTGTTCGGGCATGCCAACGCCGAGGTTGACGGCCGCGCCCTTGAACAGTTCCATGGCCGCGCGACGACCGATGATCTTGCGATCGTCCAGAGGCGCGGGAGCGCCGAGGTCAATGCGGGGCACACGGACGCGCCCGATGTGCAGATCAACAAGCCCGGGATCGACTTCGGGCATGTTCTTGGTCGCGGGGACCACGACCACGGCGTCGACGAGCACGCCGGGAATGACCATCTTGGGTTGCAGCGATGCGGTCTGAACGATGCCTTCCACCTGCACGATCACGGTTCCGCCGTTGGCGTGCACGGCCATGGCCACGGAGAGGTTGTCCATGAACAGACATTCCTTTTCCATGGAGATGTTGCCCTTTTCATCGGCATAGGTGCCGCGCAGCAGGCAGAAATCAAGCGAAAGCCTCTTGTAGAAGAGCTGTTCCTTGCCATCGAGGGTAATGACTTCGTTGATGTTCTCCGTGGTGACGGCGTTCAGCTTGCCGCCGTCCTGCCGGGGATCGATGAATGTGTTCAGCCCCACGGAAGTGATCGTGCCCACCTTGCGGGCGGCCGCGTCACGATACATGTGGGAAAGGGTGCCCTGCGGCAGGTTGTAGGCAATGACCTTATTTTCGGAGATCAGCTTGCCGAGGGCGGGAGCCAGATTGAGGTGACCGGCGATGACCTTTTTCAGCAGTCCTTCCTTGGCGATGCGGTTGACTGCGTACCCCTTGCCGTCAGGGCCGTTTCCGTTGCCCATGCCCGCATTGTAGACGAGAGTGAGGTTTCTCGGAGTTCCGGTTTTGAGGAACCTGTCCTCCAGCGCATAAATCAGCTCGTGCGGATGGACGCCGAGATTGAAGCCTTCGACGCAGAGCGTCTGCTCGTCCTTGATGAGAGCCACAGCTTCTTCGGGAGTCAGCACTTTTACCATTACGAACCTGCCTTGTTTGGGAATAGGTGAACGGGACATTCCGGCCGGAGCCGGTGTTTTCCGTGTGGGACGAAATTTTTAAAAAAGTATATTGTATATTTTTTTGTTCTTTTTTACACTAAACTCATGAACGCGATTTCTTCCGGAAAGGCGTTCAAATCGACGTATGTTTCATTGATCATCCAGTAAAAATCAGAAATGGAGGCTAGGAGCTGCCTTTTTGTCCCTCTTGTTGAGTATATTGTATGGTGTGAAAAATATATTTTCACAATATCTTTTCTACCATCATGACTACTTCGATATGCGAAAGAGGGGGTAACCAGGCGGTATGCAAACAAAAAATAGATATGCGCGCCATGCTCGGATCTCTGAATACAAGCTGCGCATGCTTGTGAAATTGTTTGTTTACGGAGAAAGCGCGACGCGAATTTCCGAGCGCATGAAGATGAACCGAAATTCAATCAACAGGTATCTCATTCAGATACGGGAAAGGATCGCCGAAAGCGCCTCCCCTGAGGAAATGCAATGGGATATGCTGAGTTACGACATCTATTTTGAGGACCTGCGTCGGTGCGAGGAAGAGGAAGGGCGGGGACGTGCGGACAGATCCTTTGCCGTGCGCGGGTGCCCGGAAACGGGAGAAGTCCGCGTGCGCTTCCTTCCTTTCGCTGCCTCAAGGACAGTCTGGGAAGCCGTGGCCTTGCGCGGTCCCCAGAGCGGGGACAGGCACTGGCGAAGTTACGAGATACTCGGATTTCGGAAGACGTTCCGGGCCAACTGGGATGACTGCCTTGTACGCCCCTACGATCCACGCGACGTGCTGGACCTGTTCTGGACCTTCGTCAGGGAGAGACTCATCGCCTCGCGGGGAGTGCCCTCGACCGCCTTCTGGCTGCATCTTCGTGAAAGCGAGTTTCGCTTCAATCACCGGCGAGGGGATCTGTATGGCGTTCTTCTGAGAATGCTGGAAGAGAACCCGTTGCGGGCTTGCGCCGTGGCCTGCGGCGCAAGCCGAAACGCAGAGAGAGAGAGAGAGAGAGAGAGAGAGAG
>JAEYDL010000027.1 GCA_023403845.1 Pseudomonadota bacterium | reverse complement strand
CTCTCTCTCTCTCTCTCTCTCTCTGGAAAGCATACGTTCCTCCATCCGTGAAATGCCGCTACAGCGCCGCGTCCAGCAGCAGATTATCCCTGTGCACCACTTCCGGGTAATGGGCATCGCCAAGAATGGCCGCCACCTCGTGGCGCTTCAGCCCCCTGATGCGCAAAAGATCGGCCGCGTCGTAGTTGCTCAGCCCAACGCCCACGGTCTTGCGGTCGAAAACCAGACGGACCAGCGCCCCGGCTCCAAAACGTCCCTCTATCTCGGTGATACCTCCGGGCAAAAGACTCTTGCCGTGATTTCTGACAGCTTCGGCGGCTCCGGCATCCAGAAACAGGGTACCCTGCGGGTCCGTCTGATAGGCCAGCCAGTATTTACGACGCGACACCACATGCTCTTCCGGACGCACCCACGTTCCCAGCGCCTCCCCGGCGAACAGACGCGAGATCACGTCGCGTTCCCGGCCCGGAAGAATGGCCGTGGGCACGCCGAGCTGCGCGGCCCGGTGCGCGGACAGGAGCTTCGAATACATGCCTCCGGTTCCTTCCGCCGTCTTGCCGCCGCACAGGCTCCCAAGATCCAGTTCCCTGATCCGCTCGATACAGGGCATGAGTCGGGCGTCGGCGTGTTCCAGAGGATTGGCATCCAGCACGCCGCCGATGGTGGTCAGATTGACGAACAGGTCAGCTTCCACCGGGTTGAGCAGCAGACTGGCCAGATTGTCATTGTCGCTGAACTTCAGCTCGTTGACGGACACGGTGTCGTTCTCGTTGACCACGGGAACGACTCCCATATCGAGCAGCGTGCTGAAGGTATTGCGGATATTGAGAAAGCGCGTGCGATTCCTGAGGTCGTCCCGCGTCAGCAGCACCTGTGCGGACGGAATGCCTCTGGCGGCAAAGGCGCTGTCATAGAAATGCATGAGCCGCCCCTGCCCCACGGCCGCCGCGGCCTGCTTGCCGCTCAGCCCTGCGGGTGGGGTTTCTCCGGCCAGCTGCTTCAGCGCCGTCCTTCCGGCGGCCACGGCCCCGGACGAGACAAGCACGACCCGGCGGCTCTGAGCGCGCAGACAGGCCAGCTGCTCCACAAGGTTATCCAGCACATCCAGATCAAGCGCCGTTCCGGTGCTCAGGACGGCGGTACCGACCTTCACCACCACGCACCGGGCATCGCGCAGCGTCGTATCCCGTTCTTCCTGCCAGTTCATGCGGCAATGACTCCTGAAAAAATCATGGAAGCTCCCGCAGGGGGGAGCCTCTTCACGTCGGAGTTACATCATAAATCGTCGCCGAACGCCAGTCCGTTCCCTGCGGACATTCCTTTCGGATGCGAAACCGCCCCGTGAATGTTTCGATTCACGGGGCGGCCCCATTCTGACGAAAGCAGGAGACTACTCCGTCTCCCGCGTGTACACCACCTCAATATCCGGGAATTCCTCGTCCTCAACCTGCATTTCCTGAAAATGCAGCAGCGGAGCGTGGGCCTCCACCTCATCCCGCAGCTTCCACATGGCCGCGAGAAGCTCGTCCAGACCTTCCCCTTCCTGTGCGGAGATAAAAAAGATCTCCCGCCCGTCCGCGGCGGCGCGGGTCCGCAGAGCATCCACCTCCTCGGGGGTGCGCAGGTCGATCTTGTTGATCGCCTGCAGCTGCCTGCGCGTGCCAAGCTCCTCGTCGAAAGCGTTCAGCTCGTCATTGACCAGATCAAATCCGGCCCACGGATCGCCCTCGGCATCCACGTCCTCAATGCTCAGAACATGAATGAGGAAACGGGTCCGTTCCACATGCTTGAGAAAGCGGAGTCCCAGTCCCTGTCCCTCGCTGGCGCCCTCGATAAGCCCGGGGATGTCCGCCACGATCATGCGGCGATCGGGGTCGTACTCATCAATGACCACGCCCAGATTCGGCGTCAGCGTCGTGAACGGATAGGGGGCGATCTTGGGCCGGGCCGCCGAAATCCGCGAAATGAACGTGGACTTGCCAGCGTTGGGCAGACCGATGATGCCGGCATCGGCCAGCATTTTCAGTTCAAGCCGCAAATTGCGTTCTTCTCCCGCTTCTCCTGGCTGAGCAAAGCGGGGAGCGCGCATGGTCGAAGTCTTGAAATGCTCATTACCCTTGCCTCCACGACCGCCGCGCGCCACCAGAAATTCGTCTCCCGGCTCAGCCAGATCCGCAAGCAGATGCTCGCCCTCCGGCGACTGTTCGAACACCAGAGTCCCCACGGGCAGATTGAGGACAAGATCCTCACCCTTGCGTCCGTAACGCTGGCTCCCCATGCCTCCCTGTCCGTTCTGGGCCTCATAGTGACGCATGATGCGGAAATCGTACAAGCTCAGCAAACGCGGCTCGGCCCGCAGAATGACGCTGCCGCCGTCGCCCCCGTCGCCCCCGTCCGGCCCGCCGCGGGGAATAAATTTTTCACGCCGGAACGACACGCAGCCGTTCCCTCCCTTTCCGGCCTTGACGCTGATGATGGCTTCATCCACAAAACGCATAACGCTATCCTGAAATAAGGTTGCATGCAGAAAAATTCTGTCGCGCCGCCCGGGATGCAGAGACGCCTTCCGGCAGCGACCACCCTTGAAAAATGTACTATTCCTGAAGGAAAGTGAAGATATCTGCTGCCGGCTGCGGAAAGGCGGCCCTGAAATCAAAAGGGAAGGAGCCTCACGGCTTCTTCCCTTTTGAAAAATCGATCGTCACTTTCTGCGAGCTATTCGGCAGCGGGAGCTTCAAAGGGCAGAATGTGAACGCGCTTCATGACGCGACGCTTGCGAATATAGGTCTCGTACTTCACCGTGCCGTCGATCTTGGCGAACAGGGTGTAATCGCTGCCCATGCCCACGTTTTCGCCGGGATGGATAACGGTGCCGAGCTGACGAACGAGAATGTTGCCGGCAAGTACGGGCTGACCGCCGAAGCGCTTCACGCCACGGCGTTGCGCGTTACTGTCGCGACCGTTGCGGGAACTGCCGCCTGCTTTCTTATGTGCCATGAGGATATCTCCTTGCGATCCGGGGTTAGGCTTCGATAGCCTTGACCTGAATGGCGGTATAGTCCTGACGATGGCCCTGGAGCTTGCGGGAATCATTGCGGCGCCACTTCTTGAAGACAAGAACCTTGTCGCCGCGCACGTGATCCAGCACAGTAGCCGTCACCCTGGCGTTTTCAACATAGGGAGCCCCGATCTTCAGTTCGGCTCCACCGACCATAAGCACTTTGTCGAGGGACACTTCGCTGCCCACGTCGGCACCCATGCGATCCACAAGGATCTTGGCGCCTTCTTCAACGCGGAACTGCTTGCCGCCCGTTTCGATAATCGCGTACATTAAGAACCTCCGAAAAAAGAGAAGGGTTAAGTACCCCCTTCTCCGCAACCTGTCAAGCGGATTGGTGTACTTTACGGATGTCGCTCCCGTGTGGTTGCTGGGGTGAAGGTGGCATGCAGTCCCCGGGCGCGAACTCTTCTTCTAACCTTATTCGGCATGTGAAGGCAAGAGGTACGACGACATGATTTTTCTTGTCCTTCGATTGCCATTGAAAACACATTGTTAGGAGTGATAAAAAAAATTTTTGCAAATTTTTTCCCTTTTCCCCCTTCCCAAGCCGGCAAGGGGGATTATTTATGCAGCGAAGGTCGGGATCAACCGGCCAAGCGCAGGCTAATACCCCGGTCGGCGTCACTTTCCGGAGTGGAGAGAGCTTTCGGAGAGACACGCGGCCGCCCTGAAGGACGGCGTCCTCTCGGGGAACGGGTTCAGTGCAACAAAAAAATATTTTTGGAGGATAAGTCGTCATGAGTCTGAAACCTTTGAATGACCGTGTTCTTGTGAAGCGTCTCGAATCCGAGGAGAGAACCGCTGGTGGCCTGTACATTCCCGATACCGCCAAGGAAAAGCCCTCCAAGGGTGAAGTCGTGGCCGCCGGTCCCGGCAAGCATGCCGATGACGGCAAGCTCGTGCCCATGACCGTAAAAGTGGGCGATATGGTTCTCTTCAACAAGTATGCGGGCACCGAAGTCAAGCTCGACGGCGTTGAACACCTCGTCATGCGTGAAGACGACATTCTTGCCATTATCGACTAACAGCCGCCCCATCGCGCTGTTCCGCAACATTTCATATTTCGCAGATTCTGGAGGAAACTTCCATGTCCAAAGAAATTCTTTTTGATGCCCAGGCTCGTGAAAAACTGTCCCGCGGCGTAGACAAGCTCGCCAATGCCGTGAAGGTGACCCTTGGCCCCAAGGGTCGCAACGTCGTGCTTGAAAAGTCCTTCGGCGCTCCCGTCATCACCAAGG
>JAEYDL010000015.1 GCA_023403845.1 Pseudomonadota bacterium | reverse complement strand
TTTCGTTCCCCAAAAGTTTTTTTCGGAGCGCCCCGCCCTTCGGCTTCCCTTCAGGCGGCGCAGAAGCGGGAATCTATTCCGCTTCACTCAGCTTGTCAACAGTTTTTTCAACCCGTCCGGATTTTTTCAAATCCGGCGGCCAACCCTTCAGCCACCCCGAGGCAACTTGAAGCGTCTTTCTATCCTGCCCCATCCAGAGCAGCCTGTCAACAACTTATTTTCAGAGAGCAAAAAAACAACCGCCTTGTCGCTCAGCAGTCTCCCACGGAGACCCGCACTCTTGCAACCGGAACTTCCGTCCCGCAGCGGCGAAGACGGTTTATGCACCTCTGCTCCCTTCCTGTCAACTCCTTTTTTGCAATTTTTTGCTTTATTTTTCTTTATACAACAATAAAAACAAGTTGTACTATACATATTTACAATTTTACCAAACGTCGATTACCTGAGACCATGCCTCCAAAAAAGAAAAGGCCGCGGGCATTCCCCACGGCCTTGAGTCAGATAAGGAAAACCGCATTACCGGATTTCGACTTCCACAGTTTTGGTATCCACATTTTTTGCGGTCGCCGATACCGGCTTGCGCGTGAGGTCGAACACTATGCGGGTCGTGTCCTTGCCGTGCCCCACACGAATACCCTTGAGCCACAACCCGTCGGGTACGCGGGGAATACCTATTCCCCAGTTTCCTTCCACATCAATCACAAAACGATCCGGTTCCCTGAGAAGCATCGTCCTGACCTTCAACGCACCGGAACCTTTCATCTGAAAAACGACGTTCTTGCCGACTTCAAGCCGGGAAGAGGCTCCCTTCTGCCCCGCGGCAAGCGGAGGAATCCTGGCCGTCAGAGTAAACTCGCCTGAAGAAGATTCCGCCCTGACGACATTCTTTTTGCCTGCCGGAGCGCGAGAAAGGGAACGCTCTTCCTCGGCCTGCAAGGGGGCAGACGGTGCAGATACTCCTTCCGGGCGGGAAACCATGGGAGAGGAAACAGGCGCTTCGGCAGTCGTTCCGGAAATCTGCCCGGAAGGGTCTTCAGGAACAAACGGCGTTTCCGCAGAAAGCGGAGCAGCCCCGATGTTTTCCGGGGCGGCCGTCTGGAGGGGAGAAGGCCGAGTTCCCGTCATGTCCAGCAACGAACCGGACTCCCCGCGCAGGGTTCCGTTATCCAGAGGCACAAAAACACCGCTGGAAGATGACGTACCAGTAGCAAGCGAGCCTTCCTGCGGAGAAGAAACCGTTTCAGGGGCGGGCGGAACGTTTCTGTCCAGCGTCCCGGTCACCATCTGACCTTCTGTTCTCACCGGATCCTGGATACGCCATTCAAGCCCGGCGAGAACCGCCAGTGACAACATAAAGACCCCAATAATGAGCAGGGTTCTTGTACGAGTCATGCAATACTCCTTGGCAATGGAAACAGGAGAAACGAGCGACAGGCACCGACGCGCGGCAAGGCATGCGTTCTCCGGCAGTCCTTCTGCGGCGGGCAAGCTCTATCCCCTTGATTGGCAAAGGGATACGCTTTTTTTGCCAAAATGCAATGAGTCATTGAGGGCGGAAAATCCGGGAGGAGCTTCCGCCTCCCGGATTACGCAGAACAACTCTTCGTAATGAAAGACTAAGCCTTGGAATTTCCATTGCGGTCGGGAAAAAGCGAAGCAACGATTCCCAACGCGAGCAATCCCATCACCACAGCCAGACTGATCATCGGAGGAATATGGGCTATGCCGCTTACGTCCAGCATCATTTTGACGCCAATATAGGCCAGTATCACAACTACTGCCTTCTCCAGATGACGCAGATAACGTTTTGCCGCCGCAAGCAGGAAATACATGGAACGAAGCCCAAGAATCGCAAAGATATTGCTTGTATACACAAGGAAAGGATCGTGGGTGATGGCGATGATGGCGGGCACGGAGTCAAACGCGAACATGACGTCGGAAAGTTCGACCACCACAAGGCACATGAACAGCGGCGTCGCCTTCCAGATAAACCGTCCGCCCTCCTCGACCTTCACGAAGAAATCATGCCCGTTCAGATGAGGATGCACGGGAATAATCCGCTTGGTATAGCGCACAGCCCAGTGGTTGGAATAATCGACCTCTTCCGGTTCTTCCTTCTTATTGCGTATTCCCTGCCACATCTTCCAGGCCGTCCAGAGGACAAAGATGCCGAACCCAGCCAAGGCGTAAGGACCGAACAAGGCTACAAGGGAACTCCCCGCCGCGACGAATAACAGTCGCATGACCAGCGCGCCGAGAATGCCGTAATAAAGAACCCGATGCTGCATTTCGTCCTTGATCGAGAAGGAACCGAAAATGGCCATCATGACGAACAGGTTATCCACCGACAGGGATTCTTCGAGCAGATAGCCGGCCAGAAAAAGCTGCGCCTGTTCAGCGCCGAAATTGAAACCGACGTACCCGGCAAAGCACAGCGCCAGACTCACCCAGATGCAGGTCCAGATGGCGGCGTTCCGGGCGGAAACGGGCTTGTCCGCTCTGTGCGCATGCAGATCGCACCACAGACAGGCGGCAATGACGACGAAAAAAACAATGACTTCAGTCAGAGAGTGTTCTCCAAGCATCAGCGCTCACCTCCGGTGGGAACGCCCTTGGGAACGAAGCGGACAAGAGTCGGGGCCATGTTCTCACTCCTTTGTTTTGGTCGCCGGAGGAAAACAAAAAAAAGACCTCCGGCAACAGGTTGCCATGAAGGTCTCACTCATCAAGCGGAAACTTGACGGTAACGCCAGGCGTAAAGCCATGCTGTTGACGCTACCCGGGTCTCACGGACCCAGTTACTCCCCTTTACGTGGAGTGTAAATAAACTGCAATCCGGGAGAAGTCAAGGCCGGCCCTGCAGAGGAATGCCACATTCTGGCCAGACAGAAACCGGTAAGGTCATTCTCTCAGTCCAGTTCCCGCGCCTCAATAGAAATCGCAGTACACTTTCCAGCCTTTTTTCCCAGAATGATAATAAAAATAAAAATTCCCGGCATCTACGATGTTGAGTCCAGCCTTGTCGTCCGAAACGATCTGCATGACGAAGTCATACCCCCCGCCGAACAGGAACCCGCTCTGACAAAAAGAGGGATACCCGCCTATCTTGTGAAACGCATAGCCTCCTTCGTGAATATCTTCGTAGTACTCGATTCCTTTCGCATCTTCCATCGCAACAATGCGAGATTCCAGTTCCTCCGGAATACCTCCACCGTCCCATTCCGGAAAATCATTCTCCACCAGTTCGGGACGCAGGGGAAACGCCCTGATGATGGAGGAAGAATACTCGCATGGGACCAGTTCCGTAATCGAGGTATAAGCGCGTATGACGAACCAGGGACTCAGATCCTCCTCCCCAAGATTCTCCCAAATCGCCGTGGACATAAAAACTGTTACCAGCCCGATTCCGGACAATGCCTTCGGACGATACGGCAATCCGTCCAGAAAGAAGGTGGCCAGCGGGATCATGGTCTCCCCCGTGCGGTCGACGGGGAAACCTTCTCCCGCCTGCTTCCAGCGCACGCTTCCAATCCAGCTTTCACCCGTCTCTCCCAGCGATTTTCCGCCTTCGCTATGATAGATGATCGCCTTTTTCCTGAGCAGAGTCTTGATTTCGTCAATCGTCATGGCATACTCCAGATTTCATTGCTTCACGGCACATGATCGAAACGCCGTACTTGCGGACATCCTGCCGGATAGGGACTCTCCCGGTCGACCGGCGGAATTTCTTCTCCCCCAGGGGACAACTCAGTCCGCAACTACGAAGTTTCCGGGATAACGACCGCTAAGCTCATCCACGAGGTCTTCCGCACGAGACAGGCTTGAGAAAGGACCAGCCTGCACCCGCCAGAGTCCCAGATCCGGAGAATATACGGCTCTACCTCCCAGATTCTGTCCCTGAAGCTTGCGCACCAGTGCACGGGCCGAGCTTTCCTTGCTGAGCGCGGCGACCTGAACATAAAAGCGCCCATCCAAATCTCCCGACCGTGCGCCGCGCACGCCACCCACGGCCTCCACGCGCACCCGGGCCGTCCCCGTTCCCAGCATGCCCAGCTCCCTGGCTCCGGCATAGGACAGATCGATTATTCGACTCCCCACGAAAGGTCCCCGGTCATTGACCCGGACGATGATGCTCCGCCCGTTTTTCAGATGTGTCACCCGCACTGTCGTCCCCAGAGGCAAGAGCTTGTGCGCCGCAGTCATGGCGAACATGTTGTACGTTTCGCCATTGGCCGTCTTGCGACCGTGAAAATCCTTTCCGTACCATGAGGCAATGCCTTCTTCCCTGTAGCCGTCAGCCGTCAGGTAGGGCCGATACGTCTTGCCGCGTACCGTATACGGCTTTGTTCCGCGCACGGAAGAACCGCCGCTCGACTTCACTCCGGGCTGAAACAGACTACAGCCTGCAAGCGAAAGGCAAAGCATGACGGTCAGCAGGCATGATGCAGTTCGTTTCAAAAAAAATATTCCTCCTGATGCATGTTCATGCTGCGTCATCATCTCCTCCCTTCAGCGTCCGGCCAGAGCACGAATCACGGCCTGCACGGCAGTTTCGGGCAGACGCTGTCCCGTCCACAGATGGAACTGGGCGTCTCCCTGTCCGACAAACATGTCCCGACCGGACACGATACTCCAGCCAGCCACCTCCGCTTCCCGCAGAAAACGTGTCCTGAACGGTGTATAGACGATATCATAGGCAATGCCCTGCCCGGAAAACGCCTCTGCCGGATAAGGCGTTTCATCCTCATACGCGCCCTGCATCCCCAGAGGCGTTGTATTTACGACAAGATCGGCCCTCTGGTTCCGCCTGTCCCAGGAAAGGGTTTTCAAACCGAATGCTGCGGCCAGCGATTCGGCATGAGCTGCCGTGGGACTGCTCACCATGATGTCGGTCAGCCCGAGGGAACACAATCCGGCGGCAGCCGCGCGCGCAGCGCCTCCCGCGCCCAGCAGCAAGACACGAACATCGGGAGTGAGTTCCAGCCGCCGAAGCGGCTCCACAAAACCGAGCACATCCGTATTTTCGCCGCAGATCCGTCCGTCACGCCGAAAAATCGTATTCGCCGCGCCCGTCAGCCTCACCCGATCCGTAACCTCGTCCAGCAGGGGAACAAGCGCCACCTTATGCGGAATAGTGACCGAGCACCCCTGGATATCCAGGGTCCGTACGGCCTCGACAAAGGCGGGAAGCTGCGCCGGTTCCAGCGGCCAGGAAAAAAAGACGCCGGGAATACCCAGAGTTCGAAACGCGGTATTGTGCATCAACGGACTCATGCTGTGCCCGAGCGGGTAGCCGATAATCCCGTACAGACGAGAAGGAAACTCCTGCATTGTTACTCCAACATCAAGAAATCACGCCATATTTCGAAACATTCATTCGCACCAAACCGTCTGAGCAAACTCCCGGAATGCCGATTCCCAGCAAGCCCGAGCACAGTCGCCGCCCTGTCGGAGACAGCCTCGGACTTTCTTTGATACGCCCCGCATTCTCACGGTTTCTTCAGCCCCGCTCCCGACCATACTGGAGGGAAACGCCGAATACAGCACACTCCGGCACGAAGTTCTTGTTTTCCCTTTCCTTAGCGCGATCCCCCTTTCGGGATCAATCCCCGCGGCGGACGAAAAAATACCGCCGAAGAACATTTCCGGTGTCCTGAACCCGCTTTGAAAGACATGTGGTCTTTCTGCCGGGGAAGGCCTCTGAAAATTCGACCCAAGCGCCCCGCTCCAGCGGCCAGGGCACGCCGCTCAATCAGGCATAATCGCATCTAAAAGCAAAAAGACTCGCCATGGCATACGGTTGGTGATCTTGTGCGATACGACAGCTTGAAGCATGTTTGAAAAAGCTCTGGGCAAAAATTGAAACAGATGAGAAAATTCTCCTCATTTCCTCTGAACCTGCATGCGCCAATCGCCAATTGCTCCTGTGACAGAACCATTAAAAAAGACGACATCCGGGACATCCCCGGACGCCGTCTTCTCTCCCAATGGCAACTTCACGATCAATCGTCGGTCGTCTTTTCCGGCAGCTTGCCGATACGCCGCAGAAACTCGTCGCGACAGTCGTAGCTGCAGAACTTATGCACGGTTTCTCCGTCACGCACGGAAATAGTGCTGTCCGAATCGATATAGGCCCCGCATACCGGGTCCTTGACCATCTCGCCGGTCGCAACGAGATTTTCCTTTTCCTTCTTTTCATCCTTGCTCTTCTTGTTCCGGTCATTCATGAACATGCGGTACAAGACATAACCCGCAAGGACAAGGATCAACCACTTCCACATGGTTTATGGCTCCAGTTGCCGTTACTGGCGAATGCGGTTCCCTTCCACGGCATGGGCGAGGGAACGCAGAGCCTCCCCGGGCGTCAGGCCACCGGGAAGGGTCAGATAGGGGTCGATATCCCGCAGGGGCACGAGCACGAATGCCCGTTCCAGCATCCGTGGATGCGGCAGCGTCAAATGGGCGTTCTCATGCCGCTCCTTATCAAAAAGCAGCAGATCAAGATCGATAACCCGAGGTCCAAACCGGACGGCCGGGTCCTGCACGGCGGACTCACGCCGGCGTCCCATTCCGTTTTCCACCTCAAGAAGCATATCCAAAAAAGCAGGCGCTGTCATGTCCATTGGGCACAGGACTCTCAGAACCTGATTGGCAAACCATGGCTGGTCCCGCATGTTCTGCGGTTCAGTCAGATAGACGGGAGAAACGCCGTCCACAACCACTCCCGGGAGTTCCCCGAGCCTTCTTCGCGCTTCGGCAAGGTTTTCTTCCGGTTCTCCCAGATTGGACCCCATGCAGACATACGCACGATGTCTTCTCTCCATGACATGCCTCCTCCGGATCAAACTCCCGGAAATATCAGTTCGTTTGCGGTTCGGGAGCTGCTGGTGTATGCTCCGGTCATGAATGTCCCTTCCACATCTCCTTCTGCCGACAGACTCTCCGCCTGTTCGACTCGTTCGGGCAACTCCGAAGAAATGGAACTCTTTCCCTCGGCTCTGGCCTGGAAATGGCTGGACGCACTCATAGCCGAACGCGGCCTGTCCCGCAACACGGTATCCGCCTACGGACAGGACCTGGATGCTCTGCGCGACTTTCTCAAGGAACTCGATCTGCCGCTGGAAGCCTTCGACGATGAGGCTGCGTTGCTGCTCATAGCCTGGCTGCGACAGCGCGGCGACGTCAGCCGCACTCTCGCCCGGAGACTGTCTTCCCTGCGCAACTTTTTCGCGTGGTGCGTGGAAGAAGGAACGCTGTCCTCCAACCCCATGGCGCTCATCGAAAACCCCAAACTTCCGTCGCTTCTTCCGGATGTGCTTTCCCGCGAGGAAATGTTCGCGCTGCTGGCCTCCCCTAACGAGGTCTCTCTCCTCGGCAGGCGTGATCGAGTCATGCTCGAACTTCTTTACGCCGCAGGAATGCGCGTTTCCGAACTGATCAATCTCCAGCCGCTGGATCTCGATCTGCAGCGAGGCGTGGTACGCGTGTTCGGCAAGGGCGGCAAGGAGCGATATGTTCCTCTGCATGACGCCGCAGTCAGGGGAATGGCTGCCTACCTGCGGGACGTGCGTCCGCTTTTCCACCCCGTGGGCAACCAGGTTTTCCTGAACCGTTCCGGTAAGGGACTGACCAGACAGGGCGTCTGGAAACTGGTCAAGCGATACGCTCTCGCGGCGGGTATCGGCAAGCCCATTTCACCGCACACTTTTCGCCATTCCTTTGCCACCCATCTGCTGGAAGGCGGCGCGGATCTCCGTTCCGTCCAGATGCTTCTTGGACACGCCGACATGAGCGCCACGGAACTGTACACGCACATACAGGCCGGGAGGCTCATGCAGATTCACAGGGCCTTTCACCCCCGCTCCCGGATGTCAGGAGAACCTTCATGAAGCCGGCTTCCGTCTCCACCGTCATCACCTGCCACAGCAACGCGGACTGGGACGCGCTTTCCTCCATGATCGGCATGACCATGCTCTATCCGGACAGCGTGATGATCTTTCCCGGAAGCATGGAAAAGACGCTCAACTCCTTTTTTTCGGAATCAGTTTCCAGCCTGTACCTTTTCAGGACGCCGAAGGAAATCGATCCATCGGGCGTGCGCCGCGTGGTCGTCGTGGACACACAGCTTCGGTCGCGGGTGCCGCAGGTGCATGAATTCCTGGATTTGCCCGGCGTGGAAGTGGAGGTCTGGGATCATCACCCGATTCCCGAGGAAGATCAGGATAATCCCGGCAGACGAATTCGGGCCGATGTCGAACATATAGGTACGACCGGCTCCACCTGCACGCTTATCTGCGAGGAGCTGCAACGCCGAGGCCATGTGCCGGCCTGTCAGGAAGCCACGTTGCTCGGCCTCGGCATCTACGGGGACACAGGAGCATTCACCTATTCTTCCACCCGCCCCGAGGACTTCATGGCCGCAGCCTGGCTGCGCCGCTACGGCATGGACCTGCCGCAAATTGCGGAACTCGTGCATACAGGCATGACCAGCAATCACATCAGAGTGCTGAATGCGCTGCTGGAATCGGCCGCTGTCCATGAAATCGGCTCTTCCACGGTGGTGCTGGCCGATGTTTCTCTGGACGGATTTCTAGATGACTTTGCCTACATCGTACAAAAATTCATGGAAATGGAGTCCTGCAGCGTTCTTTTCGCTCTCGCAGCCATGGGAGACAAGGTTCAGGTCATAGCGCGCAGCAGAGTGGACGCCATCGACGTGGGCATCATCTGCAAGCATCTCGGCGGGGGAGGACACCGCTTCGCCGCTTCGGCCTCGGTGAAAAACCGTCCAATCCCCGAACTGAAGGACGTCATCTTTCAGCAGATCTACGCTCAGGTTCATCCGGACAAGAGAGCACGGGACCTTATGTCCTCGCCGCCCGTAGGCATCGAGGAACACCTGCCCATCCGCGAAGCCGAAAATATCATGAACCGTTACGGCCTGAAGGCAGCTCCAGTATTTCGCAGCGGCACGCGGCACTGCATCGGATACATGGAATGTCAGACGGCGGCGCGGGCCGTCGCGCACGAGCTCGGTGACGTTCCCACCGCTGAATATATGCAGCGCACCGTGCTGACCGTGCCGCCCGATGCGCCGTTGCAGAAGCTCATGCAGATCATCGTGGGCGCGCATCAGCGCCTTGTGCCCGTGGTGGAAAAAAACGACGTCGTCGGAGTAGTCACCAGGACGGATCTCATCAACATGTTCGTCGACGACCCTGCGGGAATGCCCATTCCCCGCAACACCAGCACCCGCGAACGCAATCTGGCCAAACTGCTCACGACGCGCCTGCCGGCCTCCATGCTCGACATCATGCGGCGGGCGGGCAGACTCGGCGACAAGAAAGGGATCAACGTCTACGCCGTGGGCGGTTTCGTTCGTGACATCATGCTCAGTCGACCCGCTTCGGAATATGACGACGTGGATCTGGTCGTCGAAAGCGACGGAATCCTCTTTGCGCGGGAGCTGGCCGCTCAGCTTGGAGGACGGATCCGGGAGCATCGGGCGTTCATGACCGCTCTGATTATCTATACGGATGCCGACGGCACAGAACGTCGTCTGGACGTGGCCACGGCACGGCTCGAATACTATCGGTATCCTGCGGCGCTGCCCACCGTGGAGCTTTCCTCCATCAAGATGGACCTGTTCCGGCGAGACTTCACCATCAATGCCATGGCCCTGCGCCTGAACACCGGGCAATTCGGCAACGTCGTCGACTTCTTCGGAGGTCAGAATGACATCCAGCGCAAGACCATACGCGTCATTCACGCCCTGAGCTTCGTGGAAGACCCTACCCGCATCATTCGAGCCGTTCGTTTCGAACAGCGCTACGGTTTCCATATCAGCCTCCAGGGCGAAAAGCTGATCAGGAACGCGCTGGCCCTGCATCTGGTGGAAAAACTGTCGGGAGCCCGCATTCTGCATGAACTCAAGCTCATCTTTCGCGAAGACGATCCGCTGAGTTGCCTGAAACGTCTGGACGGCCTCGGCGTACTGAAGGCCATCCATCCCGCGCTGTCCCTGAATGCGGAAAAGACAGAACTCCTCGAAGCGCTGGCCGGAGTCATCGACTGGTACAGCCTGCTCTACTTCAGGGAAACGCCGGATCTCTCGACGCTGTATCTGCTGGCCCTATGCAGCGCTGTCCCCCAGCACGAAACCGAAGACAGCTTTCAGCGACTGGGACTGAACATGTCCCTGCGCGGAGATCTGCTGAAACTGCGGGAAACCGTTCGCACGACCATCCAGTCCCTCGTCGACTGGCACAGGGACGGCAAGGGACGCATCAGCCGTCTGCATGCCCTGCTTTCTCCGCTTCCCCTCGAGGGTCTGCTGTACCTTATGGCCCGGGTTCCCGAAAAAAGTCTCAGCCGTTTCGTTTCACAGTACATCTACAAATGGCGACAGGTGAAGGCCGACGTCACGGGCGAGGATCTCATGCAGCTCGGTCTTGCTCCCGGTCCCTCTTTCGGAAGCATCATGCGAAAGGTGCTGGCAGCCAAGCTGGATGAAGAAGCCGTCACACGGGACGAGCAGCTCGAACTGGCCAGAAGACTGGTCCGCAGAGTAAACCGGTCAGCAGAGCCTTCACAAATCTAGAAGCCTGCCGCGCCTCCCGATCATGCAGACGGGCCGGAAAGCGGGGACTTGCCGGGAAAGCCCTTGCGGTGTAGAAGAGAAGAATATTTTCTCCGGCTGCGCGGATGCAGCGGCCGGAAACCGGTCTGCAGGACAGGACCGGAACTTCTGCCGAAACCGGGATCTTCCCCAGGCGGGGAAACGCCTCCCGACAGGAAAAGGATCTTGACCATGCCGCAACCGCTCTGGGCGCCCTGGAGGATGGACTACATTCTGGGACCGAAACCGGATTCCTGCGTGCTGTGCCTTCCCCTGGACGATCTTTCTCACGACGAAGAACGTCTCGTCCTGTATCGGGGCAGGACAGCCTTTGTGATCATGAACAAGTTTCCCTACAATAACGGGCATATCATGGTAGCGCCCCTGCGACACGTTATGGACCTTCCGCTTCTCGACAACGAAGAAGCCACGGAAATCATGTCCCTGCTCCAGAAAAGCACCACCATCCTGCGGGAATTCTTCAAGCCGCAGGGGATCAACGTCGGTCTCAATCTTGGCGAGGCGGCCGGGGCCGGCATCCGGGATCACATGCACTTTCACCTCGTTCCTCGCTGGAACGGCGATTCGTCCTTTATGGCCGTGATGAGCGAAACCAGGGTCATTCCTGAGCATCTGGCCTCTACATATAAGAAACTCAAACCCCTTTTTGCCCGTATTGACGGGTAGCCCCGCTTGAGGAGAGGCGTATGCGTTATATCAAAGTGCTGTTGCTGGTGGTGCTCTTCTTTCTGATCATGATGTTCTTCGTCCAGAATCAGGGTGCTTTCTCCCAGACCATGCCGCTGAAACTCGATCTGCTGTTCATCGCTCCTCTGGAATCGGCGCCGCTGCCGTTCTATACGCTGCTGGTCATCTGTTTCGTCCTCGGCGGCCTGTGTGTTCTGGCCATGCTGCTGTGGGATCGGCTTTCCCTTTCCGCAAAGGTGACCATGTCCAACATGCGTGCCCGCACCTTTGAAAAGGACCTCCAGAAGTCCGTCAAGAACACTGAAGCCGTACAGAAAAAGCTTGAAGAAGCCGAAGCCAAGATCGCCAAGCTTACGGAAGAACTCGAACAGGCCAAAAAGCCCGCCTCCGTCGTTTCCTTCGAAGACTAACCTGTAAATTCCATCCGGTGCCCGCAGCGCCTTCCCTCATGTGGAACAGCGCGCGGGCATCGTGCGTACATCCATGACCCAGCCAGCATCTCCCCGCCTCACCCCAATGTTTGAACAATACCTCCGGATCAAGGAGGGATATCCAGACGCCCTGCTTTTTTACCGGATGGGCGATTTTTACGAGCTGTTCTTCGAGGATGCCGAGGTCGCGGCCCGCGAGCTGCAGATCGCTCTGACCTCCCGCAATCCCAATGCGGAATCTCCCATTCCCATGTGCGGCGTTCCATGGCATGCGGCGGAAGGTTACGTCAGCCAGCTGCTCAACAAGGGCTACAAGATCGCCTTTTGCGATCAGGTGGAGGATCCCCGCGAAGCCAAGGGACTCGTTGAACGCGCCGTAACCCGGGTCTATACGGCGGGAACCGCTGTCGACGACGTAAGCCTCGAACCCAAGGGACATACCTTTCTCGGCGCGCTCTGCTGGGATGAGGAAGCCGGACGCGGCGGCTTTGCGTGGGTGGATGTCTCTACGGGATTCTGGACCGGCCTTCAGGCCAAAAAATCCACCGAACTCTGGCAATGGGTCCGCAAGATCGCTCCCCGGGAACTTCTGCTTCCCGATACGTTCACTCTGCCGGAATCAACGAGACTGGAAGAGATCCAGCCCGTCCGGGTTCCATTTCGCAGTCATTTCGAATACCGGCGCGCCACGGAACGCGTACTCGCGGCCCAGTCCGTGGCGGATCTCGCGACGCTGGACCTGAACGACAGCAAGGAACTCGTACAGTCCTGCGGCGCGCTGCTCGCCTACCTTGAACAGACGCAGATGCAGGATACGCGCCACCTCGCTCCCTTCACGCCGCTTGATCTCGGGCGCTATCTGTTGATCGACGAAGTCACGGAACGCAATCTGGAGCTTTTCCGCCGTCTGGACGGACGTAAGGGATTGGGAACGCTGCGCCATGTGGTAGACAGTACGCAAACGCCCATGGGAGGGCGTTTGCTTGAGGAACGCCTTCGCAATCCGTGGCGCGAACTCAGCCCAATTACGGAAACACAGGACGCGGTCGAATGGTTCATCCAGCATCCCGACGCACGGCAGGCGCTGCGCGCGGCGCTGAATTCCGTCTATGATCTTGAGAGGCTGTCCACAAGAATAGCGCTGAACCGCACATCCCCCCGCGACATGCTCTCGCTGCGCCAAAGTCTGGCTTCGCTGCCGCGCGTGCGCGAAACCATTGCCGGACAGGACGCAGATCGGGGAAAACTCCCTCGCGGGTTATATCGGGCCCTTGAACACTGGGACGACCTCGCGGACCATGCCGCTACGCTTGAACGCGCTCTCGTGGACGATCCGCCCCAGTTCATTACGGAAGGCGGCCTGTTCAAGTCCGGCTACGATGCCGAGCTGGACGAACTTCTCGATCTTGTGGAACATGGGGAAAACAGGGTCAAAAATCTTTTTGAAGAGGAACAGCGCACCTCCGGACTCGCCAAGCTCAAGCTCGGCTACAACCGGGTCTTCGGCTATTATTTCGAACTGTCCAAGGCCGTGGGCGGAACGCCGCCGGAGCATTTCATCCGTCGCCAGACGCTTGTCAATGCCGAAAGATTCACCACCACGCAACTCAAGGAACTCGAAGAAAAGCTGCTTTCTGCCGCCGACAAGCGCAAAAGCCTTGAGTACAGGCTGTTCCAGAACCTGCGCGGCATTCTGGCCGAATCCCGACCGCGCATTCTGTTCATGGCCGATATTCTGGCCCAGCTCGACTACTGGCAGTCCCTCGCCGAAACCGCGTCGCGGTACAACTGGTCCAGACCCGTTCTGGGCACGGATCAGGACATGACCATCCGTGAAGGACGTCATCCCGTGGTGGAAGCCATTATCGGCGAAGCATCCTTTGTGCCCAATGACCTGCACATGGATCAGGAGCGTCGCCTTCTGCTGATAACGGGTCCGAACATGGCGGGCAAATCCACCGTTCTGCGGCAGACGGCCCTGATCTGCCTGCTTGCCCAGATGGGTTCGTTCGTCCCTGCCCGCGAGGCCCGGCTCGGCATCTGCGACCGTATCTTTTCCCGTGTGGGCGCATCCGATAATCTGGCACAGGGACAAAGCACATTCATGGTCGAAATGATGGAAACGGCCCGCATCCTGCGGCAGGCGACCAAACGCAGTCTGGTCATTCTTGACGAAATCGGACGCGGCACAAGCACCTTCGACGGACTGGCCCTCGCCTGGGCCGTGGCCGAAGAACTCGCCCGAAGAGCCAACGGCAGCATCCGGACGCTGTTCGCCACCCATTACCATGAACTGACCGCGCTTGAAGGCAAAATTCCGGGCGTTCATACCATGAACATTGCCATTAGGGAATGGAACGGCGAAATCGTGTTTCTGCGCCGCCTGATTCCCGGTCCTTCAGACAGGAGTTACGGCATCGAGGTCGCCCGACTGGCAGGCGTTCCTCATGCCGTCGTCCAGCGGGCTCGTGAGATTCTCGGCCAACTCGAACAGAACAAGAGTTCTTCTCCCATGCGTCAGGCCGTGCCCAACCTCCTTCCGGGCATCACCCTTCCCGCACCCAAACCCAAAACGGAAGAAACGCCGCCGCCCGCACCGGAGCATCCGCTTATCGTCGCTCTGCGCGACACGGATCCGAATGCGTTGACGCCTCTGGAAGCGCTCCAGAAACTGACTGAATGGAAACTTCTGTGGGGAACCAAATCATGAAACAATTTTTTATCATCGCACTTGTGCTGACTCTGTCCCTGTTCGCTGCGGCCTGCGGCAAAAAGGGAGACCCTGTTCCACAGGATCAGAAAAATCAGTTCAGCTGGGAATCCTCCCGGGCCGCATTCACGCCCAACGGCTGCCTTGCCGTCTCAGCCCTGATGGGTGGCGCAACTCAGAATGTAGACGGTTTTTCCATTGAACTTGAGCCGTTGTCCGCAAAGCTGGATTCAACCCTGCCTCCGGAACTTCAGACACAGCAGGATACCTGCGAAGGATGTCCCTTCACCCCTCGGGAGACGGCAGAAATCTCGCCTCAGGAAACTATCGCCGTCGATGTGGGCACCCGGTACGCCTTTACCTACTGCCCCCAAACCAAGGCTGCGGCCTATCGCTGGAGACTGGTCGCCCGCAGCGTCTTTCGGGCCTATCCCTATCAGCTTACGCCGATTCAGACAGTTCGCTGACCGAACGATACTGAAAAAAGCCGCTTGAAAGCGGCTTTTTTGCTTGTGAAGAAGGATCGCACACTGCGTGCACAGTCTCTGCCGCCTCTTGGGCATCCTTCGGGACAAAACCGGCTCTCAACCGTTTTCCTCAAGCTATCACTCCGTCATGTGCAGAATGCGCATGGCATTTCCGCCGAGAATGGCGTCCAGCGCCTTTTCGGACAGTCCAAGCGCCGCGAAAGCAGCAAGGCTCTTGCCCGGCTCAATCTGGGGCCAGTCCGTTCCAAACAGAAATTTATGGGAAAAACGTTCCAGTTCCGGAAAATAGCCAGGGAGCTTGCGAACCGGAAGTCCCGTCAGATCTATAAAGACGTTGTCGTGCAGCCGCGCGACGGTCATGGCCTCAGCATACCAGGCTCCCCGCCCGCCATGCGCCATAATCAGCGAAAGATCAGGAAAGTCCACGGCCACATCATCCACAAAAACTGGATTGCCGTATTTGAGGCGCGAATTGCGGAACACCGACGTTCCCGTATGAATCAGCACGGGCACACCCAGTTCCGAAGCCGCCGCATACATGGGATACAGCTTCGCCTCATTGACATAGAAATGATTATAGGTCGGATACAGTTTGATACCCCTGAACCCCTCTTCTCCGCACAACCGTCTGACCAGTCCTGCAGGATCTCGATCCTCGTGGGGATTGACCGTGCAGAACGGTATCAGCTCTCTGCGGCCTCTGCAGAACTCGGCCACTCTCTCATGCGTGACAACGCCCGTCGTCAAAGGACAATTTTCCGCAAGGATGACAGCATAATCCACGCCCTGTTCTCGAAAATGCCGAACAAATTCGGCAGGATCATCAAATCGATCAGCAAAGGTCTCGAAAATGTCCATGCTGCCGAACGTCTGAGTCATCAATGCGTCCAGTGACGGATTACTTGGAGAATATTTGGCGAGATGCACATGAAAATCAACGATTCTGCGAGGCATATCCGCTCCTTTGCGCCACGGCGCTTCCGGTCTCCTAATGACGGGAACTCCCGCAAAGAGCTATGGCACAAAAATAACGGCAAGAGAAGCCTCCCCAACCTCATCATGCTGAAAGACGACACCGGCACTCCCCGGATTTTCCTTCATACCAGGGATCCAAAGTCGCCGGGCAGTCAGCAATAGCAACAGGATGACTCCGCACGGGGCCATGCACGTTTCCGTCAATGAAAAACAGACCACGACCATACCCGTTTCGGCGATACTCTGGCCAAATGTCCGAGCCATGGTCGGCATGACCGGCAGGATCAGCGTAACGCCCATCGCACTCAGCAGACGCATACCGAACAACATCGCCAGTGCTCTCCCTCCCGGTTTTCCTTTTCCCAATCAGTCGTCTCCAATTCCTTTTCCAAAACGATTCATGCCGCCTCCGCCAAGCGTTTTTCTTCGCTCACCGCTCCAGAGCTCGCAGACGTTTGAAGCATGTAGCGAACAGCATATGCCGAATATATCACATATGTCGTATTGAACAGTGTTTTCTATTATAATCATGAATCTAAATTGTATTTTTTATCACTGCATGAATGCAATACTTGTGTATATTTATAAAGAATATATCAGTCATTTAAATCTAATAATGCATATCTATACGATATAAAATACATTATCATTGTTTCTGATTTTGTAATTCACGTACTCTCTTCTGTGTATGACGCAATGCATTTCAGTATACCATTGACGCCATCTTCATAAGACACGTGTCCCAAACACTGCAAAGGAGGCTCACATGCATCTCACTCCCCGAGAGCTCGACAAACTCATGATTCATGCCCTTGCCGACGTCGCGCTCAAGCGGAAGGCCAAGGGACTGAAGCTCAATCACCCCGAAGCCGTCGCCGTACTCTCGGCCGCCGCGCTTGAAGAAGCCCGTGCCGGAAAAACCGTTGAAGAAGTCATGGCCGAAACCCGCAAGATTCTTACCCGTAAGGATGTCATGGACGGCGTGGTCGAAATGATCCCCACCGTACAGGTCGAAGCCGTCTTCACTGACGGAAGCCGTCTCATCACCATTCACAATCCCATCAATTAAGGGGGGATTTTCCCATGACCAGCGCCAATTCCAAAGCAGCACAGACCCCAGTAGGCGGGCTTGTCCTCGGCAACGACCCCATTGAATTCAACGTAGGCCGTCGGACAGTCACTCTGAAAGTACGCAATACTGGAGACCGCCCCATTCAGGTAGGATCCCATTTTCACTTTTTTGAAGTGAACCGCGCCCTCGAATTCGACCGTCACGCAGCCTACGGGATGCGCCTGAACATCTCTTCCACAACCGCCATTCGTTTTGAGCCCGGCGACGAGAAAACCGTTTCGCTCGTTTCCATCGGCGGCACCTCCGGCACCTATGGTTTCAACAACCTTGTGGACGGCTGGACCGGCGACGAGCACGAACGCGTCATCAATGAAGAACGGGCCGACAAGCTCGGCTTTAGAAACGCCAAACTGTAATTCCCGCGCCTGCGGCGCGGTAGAAAGGAGCTTCATATGCCGACAATTTCCCGTCAGGAGCATGCCGCCCTCTTCGGTCCTACCGTCGGGGACAAAATCCGGCTTGGGGATACGGACCTCTATGTTGAAATCGAAAAGGATCTCCGCCACTACGGAGACGAATCCATGTACGGCGGGGGCAAGACCCTTCGCGGCGGCATGGGGGGCGATGCACGGCTTGCCCGTGATGCGGGCGTGCTTGACATCGTAATCACCAACGTGACCGTCATCGATGCAGTCCAGGGCGTCATCAAGGCCGACGTAGGTATCCGCGACGGCAAGATCGTGGGCATCGGCAAAAGCGGTAACCCGTCCATGATGAACGGCGTCGATCCCGAACTCATCGTGGGCAACGCCACCGACGCCATTACCGGCGAACACCTCATTCTTACCGCCGGAGGCATTGACTCTCACGTGCACTACATCTCGCCACAGCAGGGATACGCGGCACTTTCCAACGGCGTGACTACCTTCTTCGGCGGCGGTGTGGGGCCCACGGACGGCACCAACGGCACGACCATTACCCCCGGCCCATGGAACATCGCCAAGATGCTCGAATCCATCGACGCCATGCCGGTGAACATGGGCATTCTCGGCAAGGGGCACGCCTACAACAAGCTCCCTCTGGAGGAACAGATCCGGGCAGGAGCCTGCGGCTTCAAGATTCATGAGGACTGGGGCGCCATGCCCTCCATGATCCGTGCAGCTCTGAGCGTGGCCGACGACATGGACGTGCAGGTATCCATCCATACTGATACTCTCAACGAATCCGGCTATGTGGAAGACACCATCGATGCCTTTGCCGGTCGGGTCATCCATACGTACCACACGGAAGGCGCCGGCGGCGGACATGCTCCGGACATTCTGAAGGTGGCAGGGCAACCCAACGTTCTGCCCAGCTCAACCAACCCCACTCTGCCCTTCGGCATCAATACCCAGTCGGAACTGTTCGACATGATCATGGTCTGCCACAACCTGAACCCCAACGTACCTTCCGACGTTTCCTTCGCCGAAAGCCGCGTCCGCGCCGAAACCGTGGCCGCTGAAAACGTACTGCACGACATGGGCGTGATCTCCATGATCTCCAGCGACTCCCAGGCCATGGGCCGCGTAGGAGAAAACTGGCTCCGTGTGATTCAGACCGCCAACGCCATGAAGGCCGCGCGCGGCAAACTCCCCGAAGACGCTCCCGGAAACGACAACTTCCGTGTTCTGCGCTACGTCGCCAAAGTGACCATCAATCCGGCCATCACGCAGGGCGTCGGTCATCTCATCGGCTCCGTGGAAGTAGGCAAATATGCCGATCTCGTACTCTGGGAGCCGCAGTTCTTCGGCGCCAAGCCCAAGATGATCATCAAGGGCGGCATGATCAGCTGGGCCAACATGGGTGACCCCAACGCCTCCCTGCCTACGCCCCAGCCGACCTACTACCGTCCCATGTTCGGCGGCATCGGGCTGGCCAAGCCCCGTACCCGCCTCACCTTCATCTCTCAGGCGGCCCTGGACGACAATGTTGGAGAAAAACTCGGACTGCGCAGCAGACTTGAGGCTGTCCGCAACATACGCGGACTGAACAAGCACGACATGGTGCGCAATGGCAACCTGCCGAAAATCGAAGTCGATCCCGAAACCTTCGCGGTCAAGGTCGACGGCGTCCATGCCACCGTCAAGCCGGCCCAGAAAGTGGCCCTCGGCCAGCTCTACTTCTTCAGCTAGACGTTGCAGACCGGGGAGGGCCTTTTCTTGAAAATGTTCTTCCCGGTCTCTCGACAAAACAGCAGGGCAAGACACCCCCGCAGCAATCAGTTCCTCTGCTCCTCCGAACTCGTCGGAAAGAACCATGACCCGAACGATGGATTCGAAGGAGCCGGGGAAGTCCTTCGGCGGCATCCCGGCCGCCAGACCAACAAGCAGGAGAAAACATGCATCTCGTAGAAACCGTACTCGGCAACAGCAATGACCCGGAATGGCAGGCAAGACTGGCCGGAGCCTCCATCGATACTCTCGAACTGAGCCAGTGGGACGCACAAAAAAACAGACTTCGAAAAAATACGCGCAACGGGCAGACCATCGCCGTATCCCTCGACCGCGACGCATTCCTGCACGACGGCGACGTTCTCCTGTGGAACGAGCAGACAAAAAACGCCGTACTCTGCAAGATCGATCTATGCGATGTGCTGCTCATCAATCTTGCCGGCCTTCAGGCGTTGCCGGCCGATCAGCTCATCGAACGCTGCGTTCAGCTTGGTCACGCTCTCGGCAACCAGCACTGGCCGGCCATCGTGCGAGATGGATTCGTATACGTTCCCATGGCCGTAAACAGTCTGGTCATGAATTCGGTCATGAATACGCACCATTTCAAGGACATCACCTTTCGCTTCGTTCCGGGTTCCGAAATCGTGGGATTGCTTGAACCCGCGCAGGTTCGCCGCCTGTTCGGCGGTACGGAACGTCCCATGGACGGCGGCCACACACATGCCTCTCCCGACGGACATGCACAACATCACGGACATCATCACCACATGCACGAGCACGCGGGATATTGCGACCAATCCCATTGTCATCACTGAATCCCCGGAGCGTAGCCGTGAACGATATTCTTTCCCTCTCCAGAATGATGCAGTTCGGCGACTCCATGCTGCCCGTGGGGGCCTTCGCCTTCTCCAGCGGTCTGGAATCCGCCGTCCAGAAAGGCGTAGTTCACGATGTGGAAACTCTGCGTCAGTACGCCCATGCCGCGCTTGAGCAGGCGGCGAAGGGTGATGCCGTGGCCGTCGCCAGTGCGACCCGTGCGGCCCTCGACGCCGACATGGAGGAACTGATCCGCATCGATCATGAGGTGCTGTACCGCAAGCTCAATGAAGAAAACCGCACCATGACCACGCGCATGGGCAAAAAACTGGCGGAAATGGGCGTGGACATCACTCAAGACGCCCTGATCGGGAAGTGGCTGGATATCATCAAGAAAGACGGAACCCCCGGAACCTACCCCGTATCCCTAGCCGTGCAGTTCGTGGCTATGGGCCTGTCCACGCGGGAGAAAGCCGAATCGGACATGTTCGGAGAAGTTCTTGCCGTTCATCAGTACGGTGTCGCCATGACCATCTTGAACGCTTCAATGCGACTTATGCGCATCAGCCATATTGACATGCAGCGAGTGCTCTACAGCCTGACCAGCCATTTTGACGCCATGTGCCGCACGGCCATGCGCACGCCTCTGGATCAGATGTCCAACTATGCGCCCATGACCGATATCCTTGCCGCCACCCATGTTCAGGCGCATGTACGCCTGTTCATGAGCTGAATGCCGGCCGGTCACCCCAATTGACTCTTTTGCAAAAGGAAAACGCAATGAAAAAAATCACCCGCATCGGCGTGGGCGGTCCTGTCGGCTCCGGCAAGACGGCCATCATCGAAGCCGTCACTCCTGTCCTCATTCGCAGGGGCATCAAGCCCCTCATCGTCACCAATGACGTGGTCACCACCGAAGACGCCAAGCACGTTCAGCGCGAACTGGCCGGAGTCCTGGAGGCGGAAAAAATCGTGGGAGTGGAAACGGGGGCCTGCCCGCACACGGCCATCCGTGAAGACCCGAGCATGAATCTTGCCGCCGTGGAAGAACTGGAGCGCAAGTTTCCCGACAGCGACCTCATCTTTATCGAAAGCGGCGGCGACAATCTCACCCTCACCTTCAGCCCTGCACTGGCGGACTTCTTCATCTACGTCATCGATGTGGCCGCCGGAGACAAAATTCCGCGCAAAAGCGGCCCCGGCGTATGTCAGTCCGATATTCTGGTCATCAACAAGGAGGATCTGGCTCCCTACGTCAAGGCCAGCCTTGCCGTCATGGATCGCGATTCCCAAAGGATGCGCGACGGCAAGCCCTTTATCTTCACCAACTGCATGACCGGAAAAAACATCGAGGAACTGACGGATATGATCATCCGGGACGCCCTGTTCGACTTCAGACCCGCCGAAAGGACGGCCTAGGAGGTTCCCATGACTCAGCTCAGCAGCCCCGCCCGTACGGCACGAGCCTGCGCCGCGCTCGCGCAACTGGGGCGGGAGGCTCCGGAACTGCGTGCCTATCAGGATGAACCAGCGCAAATGCCCAGCGGCACGGTGGGCAAAAACGGCTACCTGCGGCTGGAGTTCGTCAATCAAGGAGACCGAAGCGTCATGGCCTTTATGGACCGCCGAGTCCCCTTCCTTGTGCAACGGGCCCTGTACTGGGACGAAGCCATGCCCCAGATGCCGTGCGTGTTCATCATCACCACGACGGGCTGCGTCCTGCAGGGAGACCGCATGGCTCTGGAAATTGAGGTCGGCCAAAACGCCACAGCTCACGTGACGACCCAGTCGGCGACCAAAATACACATGATGAACGCCAACTACGCCTCACAGCTGCAGGATATTGTCGTGGAAGAAGGCGGTTATCTGGAGTATATGCCCGCTCCGATCATCCCACACAGAACGTCCCGTTTCCTCTCGCATACCCGTCTTTCCGTCGCGAAAACGGGAAGCCTGCTCTATGGCGAAGTAGTGCTGCCGGGACGAAAGTACCACCACGCCGACGAACTGTTCGGCTTCGAGCTCTATTCATCGACCATTGAGGCAACACGCCGGGAATCCGGAGAAAAGCTGTTTGTGGAAAAGCTCATCGTGGATCCCCGGGAAACGGATCTCTCGGGAGCCGGCATCATGAACGGCTATGAAGTATTCGGAAACGTGATCCTGATGGCCCCCCGGGAAAAGGTCATGCAGGTGCGTGAATCCGTGGCGGCGGAGGTGGACCCAAGAGAGCAGCTGGCCTGCGGAGCATCCCTGTTGCCCGGCGAATGCGGACTGGTGTTCAAGGTCCTCGGCATGACCTCGGAATCGGTCAGGGACAAGATCCGGGACTTCTGGCAAATCGCCCGCAAAGCAATCACCGGACATGATCTGCCGCAAGCCTTCCTGTGGCAGTGACGTCTGGCGCGGAAGGGAACTCGCCGCGGAACCTTGTCTCTCCACGGCCGACTCCCCACCGTCCCCTCTCAACCCGGCAATCATCCGGAGGAACTGATGAACGCTGTCATCAAAGACACTTCTAATCCGTGGACCGTACTGGCATCCCGGAATCCGGCCGTCCACTTCATGGACGTATGCCTGCGCGGCGCGGGGCAGGTCATGTTTCAGAACAACCCGTTAACGGGACTATTCTTTCTTCTGGGCATATTCTGGGGCGCATATTCGGCCCACATGCTCTCCGTGGGCATCGGCGCGATCATCGGGACCGTCGTCGGCACGCTTACGGCATACGCGCTGCGTGCTCCAAGGGAAAATATCGATATCGGCCTGCACGGTTACAACGGCATCCTCGTGGGTTGCGCCCTGCCCACCTTTTTCGCTCCGACCCCGTTGTTGTGGGGGTATATCGTGGCCGGTTCCATATTCTCCACAGTGCTGATGATGGCCGTATCCAGCATGCTGCGGACATGGAAGGTATCTGCCATGACCGGTCCTTTCGTCATCACCACATGGTTTCTCATGCTTGCCGCCTACAACTTCGGCAACATTCAGATCACAAGCCTGCCCCACCCCGCCATCGCGATTCAGCCCCCGGCTTCCGATCTGTTTCCCCTGAACCTGGAGCAACTCTGGAAAGCCACATTCGCCGGCATCTCCCAGGTGTTTCTCATCGACAACGTCATCACGGGCATTCTGTTCCTTATCGGACTCGCTGTAAGTTCCATCTGGGCTTCGATATTCGCCTTTGCCGGATCCCTCATCGCCATCGGTACGGCTGTACTGCTCGGCGGTGGCTCATCGGCCATCATCACGGGACTCTTTCAGTTCAGCGCCGTTCTGACGGCCATTGGCCTCGGCACGACCTTCTACAACCCCAACTGGCGGGTTATCTGCTACGCCTTTCTCGGTACGGTATTCACGGTAGTGGCGCAGGGAGCCCTCAACGTTCTGCTGAACGTCTACGGCATTCCCACTCTGACCTTCCCCTTCGTGATCGCGGCCTGGATATTCCTGCTGCCCAATATCGATCTGCTTCCCAAAACCCATCAGAATTGATTCATTCAACCCCAAAGGAGGATTCGCATGTTTTCCCTCAATACCGGTGATACCGGCTTCGTCATGTTGTGCACCGCACTGGTGTGTCTGATGACGCCAGCCCTCGCCCTGTTCTACGGCGGCATGGTGCGCAAGAAGAACGTGCTGACCATTATGATGCAAAATTTCATCTCCATGGGCGTAACCGCCGTCATCTGGATCTTCGGCGGATTCAGTCTGGCCTTCGGGCCCGACGTAGGCGGTCTGTTCGGCGACATCAGCTATCATTTCGCCCTGACCAATGTAGGCATAGCACCGAGCCCCACCTATGCGAGTACGGTTCCCTTCATCCTCTTCTTTGCCTATCAGCTCATGTTCGCAGTCATTGCTCCAGCGCTGATTACGGGAGCCTTCGCGGGAAGGCTCAATTTCCGCGGTTACCTGAAATTCCTCATTCTGTGGATGATCTTCATCTATATCCCCGTGTGCCACTGGGTTTGGGGCGGAGGCTTCCTTGCCAAGATCGGTGTAGTGGATTTTGCCGGCGGTATCGTGATCCATGTGAGTGCAGGTTTCGCGGCGCTTGCCTCGGTCATCTTCCTTGGACGGCGTGACGACATGAAACCCGGAGAACCTACCGTTCCCAATAACCTGCCGCTGGTCGCCGTAGGCGCCGGTCTGCTGTGGTTCGGCTGGTTCGGATTCAATGCAGGCGGAGCCTACGCCGCCGACGGTCTGGCCGCCTACGCCTTCACCAACACGACCATCGCGGGTTCCATCGCCATGATCGTCTGGATGTTCCTCGACTGGCGTTATGATCACAAGCCCTCCTTCTCCGGAGTGCTCGTCGGGGCGGTGGCCGGACTCGCCACCATCACGCCCTGCGCAGGCTACGTGGAACCCTGGGCTGCGATCGTCATTGGCGCGGCTGGCGCCACCGTCTGCTATTTCGCCAAAAACATTCAGGAACGCTTCGGCTTCGATGATGCGCTCGAAGTCTGGCGGGCCCATGGAATGGGCGGCGTCACCGGTGCCCTGCTTCTCGGTATTCTTGCCAGCAGCAACATCGACAAGGTCAGCGCCGGAATCCATCAGTTTCTCATGCAGCTTCTCGGCGTCATCATTGTAGCTGCGTATTCCTTCATTATGACTGTCGTCATTCTGAAGGTCATCAGCCTCTGGGGACCAATCCGGGTCACCAGAGAACAGGAAGAAGCTGGCCTCGACGAATCCCTGCACGGCGAAGATGCCTACAAGATGTAATCCTTCAGCAAGAGGCCGGGTAATGTCCCGGCCTCCTTCACAAGGAGATGACCATGACCGAATTCACAGGAACGCTCTGGGTCGCCGGGGGAGGCGCGATAGGAGCCTTCTGCCGTTTCCAGATCTCCGGATGGTTCGCCGACTGGTTTGGAAAGAGCTTCCCTTTCGGCACGCTGTTCGTCAACGTGCTCGGCTCATTCGTCATGGGGCTGCTCGCTGGAGCCATCAGGACAGGTACGGTCCCGCTCATCCCCTGGCACGACTTTATCGGCGAAGGTTTTCTCGGCGCGCTGACCACGTTCTCCACATTCTCCATGGACACGTTCTCTGCATTCAGGGACGGACGTCCCGTAAAGGGAATTGTCAACATCGTCACCAATATGGTCCTGTGCCTCTGCGGCACGGCCTTCGGTTTCTTTCTGATGCTCCAGTAAGGGGGTTTTCATGTCGTATATCGAAAATGCCGTCGCCGTACTCTGCGGAGGCGCCGCCGGAGCGGTCTGCCGCTTCAAGCTGAACGCCGTCATCATGCACGGGACAGCGATGGCCTTTCCCATCGGCATCCTGTGCATCAACGTTTTCGGAGGGTTCCTCATGGGGATGTTGCAGGGAGCCATAAAACGCAGCGGCCGGCCCTTCACCGCGGGGTACAGTCTGCTGGGAACCGGATTTCTCGGAGGTTTCACCACGTTCTCCACATTTTCCCTCGATACGTTCAACCTGTTTCACACCGGTAATCTCCTGCTGGCGGGGCTGAATGTCCTGCTTAACGCCGTTCTCTGCATTTGCTCTGTCTGGGCGGGCTACCAACTGACCTGCTCCGAAAAGAGGGTCTGAGGCAAATGCAGTCAAACGGAAAAAGCCGCCCGACGAATGAGGCGGCTCTTTCTATTTTCGCTTACAGGGCATGCAGAACCTAGAGCACATGCAGACCATGCAGGAGAATCAAGGCAATCAACACCGGCGTAATGGTCTTGCAGCAGAACAGAAGCAAACGGGCCATGGTTCTGTTATGCAGCGCACCTCCATTGCTCAGGACATCAAGAGCGCTGTCTCTGTTCCAAACATAGCCGACAAACAGGCTCAGAAGCAGCCCCCCCACGGGCAAGAGCAGATTCGAGGACAGAAAATCGTACATATCAAACAGTGAAAGACCAAACAGGGAGACGTGACTGAGCACGTTGGTGCCCAGAGCCGCCGGCATGCCGGCAAGAATGATTCCTGCGGTGATGAACAGCGTGGCCCTGCGGCGGGAAACGCGGAATGTTTCGGCAGCCCAGACTACGGGAACCTCCATAAGCGAAAGCATGGCTCCCGTGGAAGCTACGGCCGACAGAATGAAGAACAGGGCCGTGAACAAAGTTCCCCCGGGCATGGAAGAAAAAACGGCGGGAATGGTCAGAAACAGCAGACTGGTCCCTGCCGTCGGTTCGAATCCGAAACTGAACACGGCGGGAAAAACGGCGATACCAGCGAGAATGGAGACAAGCAGATCGCAGAACATGACGCGGGTGGCCAGCATGGGCACATTGGTATCAGCCCGGAAGTAGCTCCCGTAGGTAATCATGCAGCCAAATCCGATGGACATTTTGAAGAAAGAGAGTCCCAGAGCCATGAGAATGACCGAGCTGTCGATACGGCTGAAATCCGGCATGAACAGGAAACGCAGTCCTTCCACGGCATTAGGTAATGTCAGACTGCGGATGCAGACGACAATCAGGAGCAGGAAAAGTAACGGAATGAGGATTCGCGTAGCCTTTTCAATACCCGCCGAAGCGCCGCGCATGATGATGGCCGCTGTTGCGCAAAGCACCAGCCATTGCCAGAACAGGGATTGCAAAGGGCTTTCAAGCAAAGAGGCGAAAACGGCGCTGGCCTCCTGCGGATCCTGTGTAGAAATGGCCCCTGAAAACGCCTTGGGAATGTAGGCGAAAACCCACCCGGCGACATCCGAGTAAAAAGCCAGAATGATCGCGGCGGCGACGATGCCCATTCCCCCGATAAGCCACCAGAATGGTTTCGCCGTAAGCAGCGTGAACGCCCTGAAGGCATTGGTCCTGGTTGAACGGCCTATGACCATCTCCGCAATCATGAGCGGCAATCCTACCACAAGAGTGGATAAAACATAGATGAGCAGAAAGGAAGCGCCGCCGTTCTGCCCAGTCAGGGCCGGAAATTTCCAGATATTGCCCAATCCCACCGCCGACCCCAGCGTCGCGGCCAGAATGCCGAGGCGGGAGGCGAAAAGATCGCGGGCTTTTTTTTCTGCCATAAGGGGCCTCATGTTTCAATTTGACGACATGCGCCTGCAGGCGCGAAACCGCCTCTCTACGGATACACGCATATTCAAATACAGACAAGCCGTCGGCTGAAGAAGGCATCCCCCGCTGCCCGGCTAAGGTTGTCCAAGGCGGCCCAAGTCCCGGGGAAATTCACTCGCCACGGCCTCCTACCTGTCCGACGCCCGGAGACGGACCCCAAAACGGGAAAACATCCCTGTTTCTATCATGGATTTTCAGACGACCTCCTGCTATTCCGAATCTCATATACCTGCCATCAGGCAGACAAGGAGTGCATCATGCCGACATTGTCTCTTGCCGGACAGCTCAAGGAACAGGCCAGACTTCTCTGGCGCTTTCTCGGCTTTTTTCAACGCCCTGCGCTGCGCCGCCTGCATGCGGCCATCGCCATGCTTATCGTGCTGCAGATTCTCAGCAGTTTCGGCATGCGCTTTATCACGCCGGACGTCATGGCCTCCGGCCTGTTCGCCCGATTCTTCTCCTGGTATCATATCCTTGCCGGGATAGCGACCACAGTTCTGGGACTTCTGCTCGTGCGCGACAGTCTGAGCAACCGGGGGCTGCGCTACTTCTTCCCCTATTTGTGGAACGATACGGAACAGTTGAAAAAGGATCTCATCGCCAGCCTGCACTTCAGGATGGTTCCCCCCCGCCCCAAAGGCCTGGCGACAGCCGTGCAGGGGCTTGGTCTCGGCGCGCTGCTGCTTGTTTCTCTGTCCGGTCTCATATGGTTTTTGCTCTGGCAAGACGGTTTCCCGGCGGCGGAAAGCTGGCGTTCCCTGCATAAGGGGTTTTCCCTGCTCATCGAACTGTACCTCCTCGGACATGGAGGCATGGCCCTGCTTCATTTTTTTGTCTGGCAGAAGAAGACGAACGCACGGAGCTAGATGAACCCTCCGCGTCCCCGGGAAAACAAAGAGGGCAGAAAGACGGCCTGGGGGAAATATATCCCTCAGGCCGTCCTTTACGAAGATTCATCCGGAACTGTCAGGAAAAATAGCCAAACATGGTCAGCAAATAAATGGTCAAAGTGAGCGTCACCATGCTCAGTCCATTGGTGAGAATGGTTGTAAGCGCTGCTTCCTCGGGAACTGTGCTGTAGACCTGAGCCAGAACCGAAGCCACCATGCCCGACCCGGTCGCCATGGTCAGTACGCTGACGCCTGTCCACAGGGGAGGCGTCCCCATGAGCGTCATGATGCCCCAGCACAGAAGCGGCAGAAACAGCAGCTTCCAGAGCACCAGCCAAAACTGGTAGGCCATTCCCCGAATACGAATCCGCCTGACGGACATCCTGAGCCGCTCGCGCAGATCCAGGCCAAGGGAAAGAAGCATGCAGGGAGCGGCGCTATAGCCGACGAGCGCCACCGTCCGATCAAGCGGCTCCCACAGTCCAAGACCGGAAAGGGACAGTCCCAGTCCAAGAACAGTAAATAAAAGCAGTGGATTGCCAATAAGAAATGTTCTCAGAAGATGTCCCATGCCCGACTTTTTACTCCAGGCTGCATAGCCAGCCAGCATGTCGAAACGAATTTGCGCAAAAATAAAGATGAGATTGGGCGTGACGGCAACAAGTCCGGAGATCAGAAGCGCTTCGCTATTGCCAGGCAACAATCCCGCCACAATAGGAATGCCCACAAATGCGGCATTGGGAGAACAGGCGTTCAGGGCGGAAATCGTTGCCGGCCCCGTGCCCCGGCGCAGGATCATCCTGTCCAGCCAGTACACGGCCGCGTACCCGAGCACCTGACAGCCGATGGTTCCAAGCCAGAACCCCCAGCGCGCAAAATTGACGGGATCGGCTCCGGAAAGGATGTGCAGAATAAGAAAAGGCAGGGCTACCTTGAGCACAAATACGCCCAGCATAGTCCCGGCCTGTTCGGGCAGAATATCCCGATCGCTCAGGAATACCCCAAGATAAATAACAAAAAAGACAGGCAAAACAGCAAAACAAGCCTGAAACATGATACGTCCCGTGTATTGGTTCTCTTTTGTCGACCCCGTTGCCCCCAATTGTCTCCGTATGACAGACGCGTCCGTGCGGAGGCAACATCAATACAAAGACAGCCCGCAAAAAGCAACGATCATCCCCGACGAAAACAAAAACATCCGCCTTGTACGTCCCCGAAGAAGGAGCACAGACGACCTCTCCTCAGATTATGGTGTATCCGCCATCGGCCATCCACAAAGCTCCGGCCACGAAACTGGCGTCATCGCTGGCCAGAAAAGCGATCACCGCAGCAATTTCCTCAGGCTTGCCAAATCGCCTGAGCGGTTGCAGAGCCAAAAAGCTGCGCATCCCCTCGGCCTCGTTTCCCGTATCTCGTGCGCCGTCGTGCAGACCGGGCGTATCCGTGGTTCCAGGTCCCACGGCATTCACTCGGATATTGTGCGGCATGAGAGAAATCGCCGCAGCGCGCGTAAAGGACGCCACTCCGCCCTTGGAAGCGTGATAGGCCGCATATCCCGGCGACCCGACCACGGCGAATGTGGAGCAGACATTGACGATGGCTCCGCCATGTCCCTGAGCGATCAGGATTTCGGCAGCCCCCTTTGTAAACATGAACATGCTGGTCAGGTTCGTGTTCAGAACGCTGTTGAATTCCTCCACGCTGGTATCCAGCAAGGACTTGTTGAGCTGCCAGCCGGCATTGTTCACGACAATGTCGAGTCCGCCACGCCGGACGGCAGCATCCAGAACGCTCCGGACATCCTCTTCTCTCCCCACATTGCAGGGACAAAATACGGCCTCCCCTCCCTTTCGGACGATTTCTTCCGCAACTTCACAAGCCCGGGAGTCAATGTCGGCAAGAATCAGTCGCGCACCTTCGGAAGCCAAACGTTTCGCCGTCGCTTCGCCAATCCCCTTGGCCGCTCCGGTGACTATCGCGATCTTGTCTTTCAAAAGCATATCGTATCCTCCCTGATTTCGCGTTTCTCTCCATCATTCGGCATTGGGGAACATAACATTCGCAAAGCAGCAAAGCCATAGCCGGCCTCTTTGTTTTGCTTTGACAAAAAAGATGGTTCGGAATACGGTATTATAATTTGAATACCAGAGAATCTGACTGCGGCGCGCGATATTCCACAGCAACTCGGAACCGTTCCTTCCACGACCATCCTTATCTCAGGAGAAACGATCATGGCAATTCATGTAGTCGAACATCCGCTTATCAGGCACAAGCTCGGACTCCTTCGACGGGAGAACACCTCTACCAGTGAATTTCGCATGGTGGCCAAAGAGATTGCCCGTCTGCTCACCTACGAGGCGACCAAGACGCTGAAAACGGAAAAAAAGACGATCAAAGGCTGGGCTGGACCGGTAGACGTCGAATATATCTCCGGAAAAATGGTCACGATCGTTCCCATTCTGCGCGCGGGACTCGGTCTAATGGACGGGGTGCTCGATATGATTCCGGGGGCGAAAATCAGCGTGGTCGGTCTGTACCGCAACGAGGAAACTCTCGCTCCCGTGGAGTACTATGTAAAACTCGCCAAACAGATCGAAGAACGTTTCGCCATTGTTCTTGATCCCATGCTGGCTACAGGCGGTTCCATGATCGCCGCTCTGGACCTGCTGAAAAGGCACGGCTGCCGGAAAATGTGCGCCCTGACCCTTGTCTCCGCTCCGGAAGGCGTCAAAAAAGTTCAGGATGCACACCCGGATGTAGACATCTATACAGCTTCTCTGGACTCTCACCTTGACGAAAACGGCTACATCATTCCGGGTCTCGGCGATGCCGGAGACAGGATATTCGGAACCAGATAAGCATTTTCCGAACCTTCACCTTCCTCCGGAGCTTTTTATGACGCAATCCGACGGCCTGGCATACTCGTTTCGTCTCAAGGACTGCCTGATCGGCGCCCAGATGCTGTTCGTGGCCTTCGGCGCGCTGGTCCTCGTTCCCATTCTGACCGGGATGGACACCAACGTCGCCCTGTTCACGGCGGGCATCGGCACGCTGATCTTTCAAATCTGCACACGAGGCAAGGTTCCCATCTTTCTTGCCTCCTCTTTCGCCTTCATTGCCCCCATCATGTACGGCGTCCAGTCCTGGGGACTGCCCGCAACGCTGGGCGGCATGGTCATGGCCGGCGTTGTTTACGTCATTCTGAGCTTCTTCATTCGCTGGCGCGGAACCGATATCGTCCTGCGTCTGCTGCCCCCCATCGTTACAGGTCCGGTCATCATGGTCATCGGCCTGATTCTCGCCCCTTCAGGCGTCCATATGGCGCTCGGCAAAACGGGCGACGGCAGCATGGTCCTTGTGCCGGAAGGTACGGCCATCATCATCTCCATGACCGCTCTCGCCACCACAGTACTGGTCTCCCTGCTCGGGCGCGGACTGCTGCGGCTGATTCCCATCCTCTGCGGCATCTGTACCGGATATATCTGCGCAGTCGTCTTGGGCGTGCATGATTTCAGCAAGGTTCTCGCCACGCCCTGGTTCGGCATGCCTCCCTTCATCTTCCCTGAATTCAACCTTGAGGCCATCCTGTTCATCATCCCCATCACCCTCGCGCCCGCCATTGAACACTTTGGTGACGTTATCGCCATCAGTTCGGTTACGGGAAAGGATTTCCTCAAGGATCCAGGAATAAAGAACACCATGCTCGGCGACGGTATCGCCACCATGGCAGCCAGTTTTCTGGGAGGTCCCCCGAACACCACCTACTCCGAGGTTACCGGGGCCGTGGCCCTTACCCGCGCCTTCAATCCCGCTATCATGACATGGGCCGCGATCTGCGCCATTGCCCTGTCTTTCGTGACCAAGCTAGGTGCCTTTCTGAGTTCTATTCCCGTACCTGTCATGGGCGGCATCATGATTCTGCTGTTCGGCGCAATCATGGTTGTAGGCCTGAACACGTTGGTCCGGGCCGGACAGGATCTCATGGAACCTCGAAACATGGCTGTCGTCGCCCTGATCATCATCTTCGGCGTGGGCGGCATGACCTTCAATATCGGCCGATTCCCTCTTGGAGGCATCGGTCTCGCGGCCATCACCGGCGTCATTTTGAATCTCGTGCTGCCCAAGCCCCGGGGGCATAATAAAAAAGGACTTTCTCCGGAACACGAAAAAAAGCAGTAACGCTCTCCATAAAACAGCTTCAAAAAGGTCTTCGCCCGATTGGGCGGGGACCTTTTGCGTATGGAACGATATCAGGACAATGTCGGTGCCGGGTCTGTCACCGATTCCATTTCCACGAAAAAGGGCCGTCTTGAGGGCGGCCCTTTTCAAACAGAACTTGTAACCATTCTACAATTTTCTCGGCTTGCAACTACCGTTGCAACCGCAGCCGCAGGAACAACCGCTTCCCTTGCGCGCCTTGCAGGCCTTGCGCAGCATAAAAGCCGCTGCGGCTATGATAATGACTGCCACGACAATCAGTTCCATGTCCATACCGGCACCTCGCTTCCGCATACGCGCCGTATGTGCGCGTTCTCCCTCCCCTGGCGCATCCATTCAGGACATCGCCGCCATTGCCGGAACGGGGGGAGGAGGATCCCCCGGTCCGACAGGTCTATCACTGCAAAGGACATGAGCTTTCTGTCATTTGAATTAGGTTCTTTTGAAACAAATGTCAAGATATTGAATATTATTTTCAATAACTATCCAAAATATTTTGACCCCCGGCATATTCACACCATACCATCTTATATATTATCAGGTGCGCAAAAAAGGAGGCTCCCGAACAGACAGGAGCCTCCTTCGACTGGTCTGGAATCAGTTTATTCCACAGTCTCTTCGCCAAGAAGCCGACGCGCAATTTCCTGCGCCGCGCGTCTTCCGGCTCCCATGGCCAGAATAACGGTCGCTGCGCCAGTCACGATATCACCTCCTGCAAAGACATTGGGAATAGACGTCTCACCAGTTTCCTCATCCGTAACGATATAACCCCACTTGTTCAGTTCAAGCCCCGGGGTGGATTCAAGCAGAATCGGATTGGAGCGAGTCCCCACGGCCACAACGGCAAGATCCGTTTCATGCTCGAAGACAGCTCCTTCCACGGGCACGGGACGCCGACGCCCGGAAGCGTCGGGTTCGCCAAGCTCCATGCGCTGCAGAGTAACGGAACGGAGTACGCCGTTTTCCCCATTGAAACGCACCGGAGCCACGAGTTCGAACAATTTTACGCCCTCTTCCTCGGCGTGTTCGATTTCTTCATGTCTGGCCGGCATTTCCGCGCGGGAACGCCGGTAAATGATGGTGGAGCTTTCGGCTCCCAGACGAAGAGCCGTACGGGCCGCATCCATGGCCACGTTCCCCGCACCGAACACGGTCACATGCCTGCCCGGATAGGTGGGTGTGTCGTAATTCGGGAAATCATAGGCCCGTCCCAGATTGACCCGGGTCAGATACTCATTGGCAGAAAAAACGCCGATGAGGTTTTCTCCGGGTACGCCGAGGAATTGCGGCAAACCGGCGCCTACGCCTATGAATACGGCCTTATAGCCTTCATCCAGCAGTCCCTGCACCGAAACGGTTCGCCCGCCAATCCAGTTTGTTCTGAAATCCACATGATTCCGGCGCAGACCGTCAAGCTCGGCAGCAACGACGTTCTTGGGCAAGCGGAATGCGGGAATGCCGTAGATCAACACGCCTCCCGGCTCATGCAACGCCTCAAAGACAGTGACCTTGATGCCGCGGTCAGCCAGATAGCCGGCTACAGTGATGGAAGCAGGACCGGAACCGATACACGCAACCTTCAGTTCTTCCCGCACGGCTACGGGAGGTTCCTGCATGCCTTCGGCGGCAGCCTTCTTCATGGCGCTGTCTGCCACGAAACGTTCCAGACGACCGATGGCCACCGGCTCGCCCTTCTTGCCGAGGATGCACTGTCCTTCACACTGGTTTTCCTGCGGGCAGACGCGTCCGCACACGGCAGGCAGGCTGTTCGTGCTCTTCAAAATTCTGTAGGCTTCGTCCAGATCCCCCTTGACGATCTGCGCAATAAACTCAGGAATGCGTACCTCCACAGGGCATCCCTTACGGCACAGAGGACGTTTGCACTGAAGACAGCGCCCGGCTTCGGCGAGCGCCATTTCAGGCGTATATCCGAGCGCCACCTCATTAAAGTTGTGCGCCCTTTCCTCGGCGGGCTGGCAGGGCATTTCCGTACGGGGAGTCTTGCCGGGTTTTGTTTTTTCGGTATTAGTCATGGCAGGTGCACCTGTGCTGGTGATGTTCGACGGATTGCTTTTCCATAAGAGTAAACGCGGACAACCGCTGGCGAAGCTCGGCAAAATCCACCTGATGCCCATCAAATTCAGGGCCGTCCACGCAGGTGAACCTGGTTTCTCCACCTACGGTCACGCGACAGGCGCCGCACATGCCGATGCCGTCCACCATGAGAGAATTCAGACTTACCGTGGTTTTCACGCCAAAGGGTTCCGTGGTTTTGGCCACGGCCTGCATCATGGGAACGGGACCGACGGCCACGACTTCCTGCACCCGCTTGTCCTGCTCGAGACGTTCCTGAAGCAGCTGAGTCACAAATCCCTTTCGTCCATAGCTGCCGTCATCCGTGGAAATCAGCACCTCGTCGCAGAATGATTTCAATTCCTTTTCGAACAGGAGCAGGTCCTTGCTGCGGGCGCCGATGATCGCGATCACATAGTTTCCAACCTTATGATGTCCCTTGGCAATGTGATGCATGGCGGCAATGCCTGTTCCTCCGCCCACGCAGATGACGGCATCGCCCTTCTCAATGTGCGTCGCCTTGCCCAGCGGCCCTGCCACATCGAGAATGGAGTCTCCCTCGCCAAGGGCTTCCAGCAGCATCGTCGATTTGCCCATAACGAGATAAACGATGGTAATCGTACCCTTTTCCGGATCAGTATCTGCGATGGTCAGAGGGAAACGTTCCCCATGTTCGTCGACACGCAGCATTACGAAGTGACCGGGCCTGGCCGTAGCGGCGATTTGCGGCGCATCAAGCACCAGCTTGCTCGTCCGCCCCGGAATCAGGGATTCCTTATGCAGGATAGTGGTTGGCATGAGTAAGGCGCTCCTTGTTCAAGGTAAGAGTTGCAGATCTTCCGCGGGCACCCTGGAGTTCCGTGCGATGCCTTTCCAGGACCGCGCGTCTCCTTTCCCGGCACAGGGTCAGCTCCCCGCGACTCTCATCCGCCGGATAACCCGGACGGCAGTCTTGCCGCGTTTCCGGACTATCCGAACTGCGGCCTGCCGAAACGTGCTGCGCCTTCGGAAATCCAAGCCCGAAACATGGAATCCCGAAAAGCGCCATCAATCAAAGTCAACCATCCGGATGCCCCGCTCGTCCGCCCGCAAGGCGATACGCCGGCGAAACACCCGGAACCATTTTTCGCCCCAGTTCTCCCGGAAAAGCTGGATGGCCAGCCATTCCGCCGTATGCAGAACAGGACGCCGCACCCGCAGCGAAATGAGGCTGCGCGCGATGCCCACCCGACATGACGGACAGCCCACAAGAATGGGACGCTGGGCTGGATAGTCCCGCAATTCCTGTTCCAGCACGGCCATCTTCCTCTTGCGCAGAGGATTGTACACCAGTGGGGAAGCGATGGACCCCATCCCAGATTCGCCGCAACAACCGGGAGAAACAATCACGTCCGCGCCGGTGAAGGCGGACAGGGCTCCCGCCTGCTTGACGACGCCCTTCACCTTATGCACGCCCACCCACTCAGGATGACAGGAAGCATGGTACAGCAGAGGACCTTCATACAGACCCGAGCGACCTTCCAGTCTCGGAAGCACGAACTGCATCACATCCTGATGGATCAGTTCGCGCGACTCCCCGTCCTCCGTCTGGGGCAGGAGCGTGGACAGGTCATGCCGTTCAATGCCCTCACGACAGGACCCACATGCAGTAATGACGTGCGTCACCCGCAGCCCCCTGGCCTCGGCCCGGGCTATTACACTGCGCAGTTCCTTCCGGTTGTTCTCCAGATTTCCCCGAAATGCGCCGTCGTCTCCTGCAGACAACAGCGGATAACCGCAGCACAGATGTCTGTCCGGCATGACCACGGCAACGCCCGTACGCAACAGCAATCCGAGGACGGAAAAGCCTATGGTACGCGACAACAGACTGCCTCCGCAACCCGGAAAATAAAGAACCGCATCCTGCGTCTGACCTTCAGCCGGCTCACGGCGTTCCATGAAAATATTCCCGTGGTCCAGACGCAACGCCTCATAAAGATTGGCGTATCCAGGTTCAGGCCCCTTTCCGGAAAAAAGCGGATTGTACAGGTGCCTGCGGAAAGTCTGCGGCGCAATGCCTATGATCCGGTTCTGCATGCGCTGACCGAGAGCGGCCATTTTCACGGCCTTGGGAATACGCCGGGACGGATCCCTGACCAGCCAGTTGAGGACACGCGACTTGACCGGATGTCCACCCGCTCCCTCTTCCTCAAGAAACGCTCTCAGTTCCAGCGCCACGTCCGCAGAAGGAATCTTGACCGGACACACGGCGGTGCAACGCCCGCAGCCGGTGCAATGCTCCACCATATTACGGAGCTCGGTCAGAATGGAGGCATCCGGTTTTCCCTTGTTGATCTGGGAATAATAGATGGCCTCGATAATTGCCCCAAGAACCATGTTCTTGTTGCGGGGATGATAATAAAAGGAGCTCACCGGATCCAGCATGGGACAGACCTGCTTGCACTTGCCGCAGCGGGTGCAGGTCTGCACGGATGCGAGCAGGCCGATCAGCCGTTCCTTGTCCGGCAGGCCGCTTTCCCGAATATCCTCGATCAGCCGGTTGAAGGAAAAGGTAAAGGGCCGTACCGGAAGCTCCCGCTGGGTGAGCTTGGCGGGATTGAATACGTCGCGCGGGTCGACCCGTTCCTTGAAAGCCCGGATCGCGTCCATCTTCTCTTTGCCCAGAAAGGCAATCTTGGTGATCCCGATGCCATGCTCGCCGGAAACCGCGCCGCCCATCTCCTGTGCTTCGGCCATGACCCGGGCTACGGCCTCCTCGGCGACCTCCAGCATATGCGGGTCATTGGAATTCACGGGGATGTTCACATGGCAGTTGCCGTCTCCCGCATGCATGTGGCTGGCGACGATGACCCGACTGGCCTTCATTTCATCGGAAATTTTGCGGATCCTGGCCCTGATGCGCGGATAACGCTCGCCCATCAGTTCAAGGAAGGTCACTGCACGCGCCTCAAGCTCGTCATCGGACAGGTCCGGAGCGCTGCCACCGTCCTGCACCAGCCTGGAGACATTGACAAATTCCCGGTTGAGGTCCTTGTCATCCAGCGCCATGCCCGGCAGCCGTCCCAGTTCCTGAAGAGCCCGCCGATAGGCCGTAGCCGCGCATTCCAGATTGAGCTGTTCAAGAAACAGGGCAAAATCCGGAATCCTTTGCATGGGGATGACCACGTCCTCGTTCATCTTGAACCCGGACGTGCGACGGGCGATGGCGGAAAGCCGATGCCGATCCTCCCAGAAGATTTCCGCCTCCTTTTCATCCCTGGCCACGGTAAGTCCGACATTATCCTGCTCGGCCACAATGGCGGAAATTTCCTGCACGCACTTTTCAAGCAGATAGGAATCGTCCCCGTCCACCTGAAGAATGATGACGGAGATGGGAAGCCCTTCGTGGACCGAAGATTTCGGCTGATAGTCGATGGCTCGCACATACTTCGCGTTGAACTCCTCCAGCGCGGAAAGGTGCGCGTAGTCTCCCTCGTTCCGGATACGATCGCGCAGAGCCACGATCTGACCGATGACCACCGCCGCCTGATGCATGGAGCGCCCATAAAACTCAAGCACCATGACCCTCGAATGCACGGGCTTTCTGTGCACCACGAAAGTCGCGTCGGTAATGATGCCGTCCACGCCTTCCTTCTGCATCCCGGGCAGACCGCCGAGCGCCTTGTTGGTCACGTCCTTGCCCAATCCGGGCAGACGGATTTCGGAACCATGAAGCTCCACAACGCTGCGCACGCCGCCGCTCAGGTCCTTGACCTCGAAGATCGCCAGCTCATCCGGCAAAATCTTGTGCCGGGGGTGGTCCTTGCGTTCCACCGTAATGATTTCGCCGGTGGGCGTGACCATGCGCCAGGACAGCAGATTGTCCAGCGTGGTGCCATATTCAAAGGCGAAGGGACCTCCGGAATTTTCGGCGACGTTGCCGCCGATGGAGGAAGCTGTCTTGGAGGCGGGGTCAACCGTGAACAGGAAGCCTTCCGCCGCCACGGCGTCGATGGCAGTCTGAGTAATGACGCCCGCGTCCAGCGTGACACTCATGTTTTCCCTGTCCACTGGAAAAATTCTGGTGAACCGCGTCATCCGCACCACCACAGACCGCTTGCGGCCAGGAATGGCCCCTCCGGTCATGCCCGACGAGCCGCCATGCGGAATCAGAGCGAACTTCAGTTCATTGGCCAGCTTGACGAGCTCGCTGACCTGCCGGGCATCCGCGGGTTCCACCACAAGAAGCGGAAGCTCCATGCGCAGGTCGGTGGCGTCGGTGGCGCAGGCCACCAACGCGCCTGGCCGGGTCACTACCGCATCAGAAGGCAACACCTTGCGCAGCCGCTCCACCAGTTCGTCGCGAAAGGCCATCTCAGCCTCGTGCGCACTCCAGAACATGGTGATGCCTTCGCCGATGGAGTTGGCGTAATGATGGGCCAGCGCAAAGACCTCACGGTCAAAGCGCTCCTTGACGCTGGCCTTGACGGTCGCGGCGTCCACGAAGGGGTTGTAGGCTACAAGAAAAAGTTCTTCCGCGATTTCTATGGCCAGACGTCGCACGGCCTCGGGCCAGTCGACAAAATCCTCCAGGTTGATACGCAGGATACGGTTGACCACGAAATCGGGAGCAATGGATATGTGCGGACCTTTATGAGGCATGTGAAGCGTCCTTTGGCTGATCGGACCGATCAGGTGATTGTCTACGCAGTGAAGGTAGAGTATAAATCCTCGGCACCGGCTTTGCAACAGGCATCATACATTGTGCTTTTTTTACACAGTTCTCCTGTTACCCCATTTTCTGCAATGAAAAACATGTCACTTTTCCCCGCTCCTGTCGCGCCGCGACGTATCCAAGGTCTTCCAGAGTCCCCTTTTGCCGTTTATCTGGCCGCGGATGGTTTTCTCGACGATCTGCTCACCGAACTCGGAGCCTCCGTTCTGGAAGTTAGGGAACGCCTCGTGCTGGCGTCCGGAGAGCCAAAACAGGCGGCATGGGCGCAAAACATCTGGAACAATCCCCAGTTTCTGCCCATAGAGTCCATAGGGGATGCGGCGCGCATACTCATGGCCATGCAAAGAAACTGGCATCTTCATTCCGTGGCGCACCACCGCCGGGCGGCTCTGATTCAGCAAAAGCTGCCCCATGTGTCGTCAAAGCCGTTGACCTTCGGAGAACCCGCTCCCTCCGCCCCTCTCGGTTCATGGACCCTGTGGGAACCCGATCTCATGCTGGCAGCCCCGAGCTGTTCCTCCCCTTTCCCCGACGGGATTGCGACATTTCACGAAAACAGGACCGATCCCCCCAGTCGCGCCTATCTCAAGCTTTGGGAAACATTTACTCTCATGGGGAAATATCCCTGTCCGGGAGATTTGTGTCTGGATCTCGGCTCGGCACCCGGCGGCTGGACATGGGTCGCGGCCAGCCTCGGTGCGCGGGTATTCAGCATCGACAAGGCCCCGCTTGCGCCTCAGGTGGAGGCCATGCCCGAAGTTTCGCACTGCATCGGCAGCGGTTTTGCACTGGACCCCCGTCATGCGGGCAAGGTGGACTGGTTTTTCTCCGACATGATCTGCTATCCGGACCGGCTCTATGAGGTAGTTTCCCGCTGGATCAAGCTGGGAAGCTGTCGCAATTTCGTCTGCACCATCAAGCTGCAGGCTGAAACCGACCACGCCGCCGTGGCCAGGTTTGCGGCAATCCCCGGTTCGCGCGTGCTCCACCTCTCCTGCAACAAACACGAACTCACCTGGATCAGGCTCGAACAATAGTCCCTTCTTTCCTGAAAGAAGGGACTGACGAACGCTGCGGCGCGATGACGGCTCCAGCTAGACGCGCACGTACAATCCGGGCCTTAGTCCCTCAAGTCCACAATACAGAACGCCCTCCATCCCCGGATGCAGAAGTGTCGTCCGCTCGCCGCGATGATTTTCCAGCGCGTACGCACCGGGAACAAGGGAAGGACGCCGTAGGCCGGGAAAAAGTACCGAAGCCTCCCGTTCCGCCGACCACGGCGAACGAACCTGCACTCTCCAGCCTCCGCTCTCCAGAGCTTCCAGCAAACGGGCCGCCACAGGGCGCGGACGAAATGCGTCAGGCTGCGTCTCCACCCTGCGACGCGGCAAAAAGAATCCGGATGAAAGCGGCCTCGAAGCCGTATGGAAAAGCTCGCTCAGACATGAACGGAACAGGAACGGCGTCCATCCGCCTCCCGCACATCCGTCCAGCGCGGTTCTGTAGACATCGACTACCTGCGCCACATAACCGCCGCTCTTGGTACGTCCCTCCAGTTTCAGGGCATGGGCCCCGGATCGACAAAGCCACGGCATCCAGCGCAAAAGACACAAGTCCTGCGGCGCCCATATCCCGCTGAAATCCTCTCCCTGACGAATATCCCAGAGCGGCTCGCCCGCGCGCTTTTCCTCTTCTACCGTCAGGGTCATTCCTCTGTACTCAAAACGGCACGGCTGCGTACAGCGCCCCAGATTTGCGGAACGACCGTTTACCCATGCGGACAGAAGACAATGGCCGGACAGAGCCAGACACATGGCTCCATGCACAAAAACCTCGAACTCGATTCCACGGCATGCTTCGATCATGTCGCGGATGGCCCTGGCTCCCAGCTCGCGAGCCAGATTGACGCGCCTGACGCCGACCTCCTTCCAGAAGGCCACCGAAGCTCTGTTGACCGTATGCGCCTGCGTGGACAGATGAATCGGCACAGCCGGACACAGCCGGCGGGCCAGCAGAATCACCCCGGGATCAGCAGCGATCAGCCCGTCCACTCCCAGCTCGGGAAGAGATTCCAGCACAGCCTCCACACCGCCAAGGCTGCCATCGTAGGGCATGGCGTTCAGGCAATAATAGACCCGGGTCCCGACGGCATGGGCCTCGCGTACCGCCGTCGCCAGAGACTGTCCGGAAAATCCCTGACAGGCCGCGCGCAGGCTCATCTCCGGACCACCCAGATAGACGGCGTCGGCGCCATACAGCAATGCGGCCTCAAACTGCTCTCGTCCTCCCGCCGGAGCAAGAAGCTCCGGTTTCAAAACGGCCGTGAAGCCATCCATCAGACTTCCTCCCCTGTTTGCTTCTGGCTCAGCACCACTCCTCCAAGAACGAGCGCGCATGCGGCCCACTGGCCTGGAGCGAGGCTTTCGTCCAGAAAAAGCATCCCGAAAAACAGACTGAATACCAGCGTCAAATTGAGAAACGCGCCTACCCGGGAAGCCGGCGCATGGCGCAACGCAAAGTTATACATGAGAAAGGAAACCAGAGTGACGACGGCTCCAAGATAAACTACGGCCAGAGAAGGCAGCAGGGGAAAGGAATCCGGAAGATTGACCACCGGCAGAGCCAGCAGGGGCATGAAGAACAAAAAACCGACAACCGACTGCATGGTCGTGACGAGAACGGGGGCACACACGGGAGAAAGCTGCTTGGCGCAGATGACGTAAAAGGCCGCGCAGAGCATGGCCAGCACCTCAAGACAGTTTCCCAGCACGGGATTCGGAGCGTTTTCCGTCGCCACGGCTCCCCAGTTCAACCAGACGACGCCGCATACGGCCAGCAGGAATCCAACCCAGACCCACAAGCCGGGACGCTCGCCCAGCAGGAGCCAGGCCGCAATCACCACGGCCAGCGGCAGCGTGGCGACGATCATTCCGGCCTGGGATGCCGTGGTGTACTGAATCCCGTATCCTTCGAAAACGAAGTAGAAACAGGGCTCGCACAAAGCCAGAAGAACAATGAACAGCCAGTCGCGCCGGGCAAGTCTGCGGTCAAGAATCAGGGGCTGAGGCGAACGACGCCAGAGCGTTACGCGCAGAAGCAGCAGAACTATCAGAGAACAGCCCATGCGCCCAAAAATCATGACCACAGGGTCGAAGGCGGCCACGGCGACCTTCAAAGCCATGAACGAGCTTCCCCAGAGCATGACGGCAACAAGCAGAGCCAGCATGGCCCTCACCTGAACAGGGATACGATCAAGCAAACGCAGGGCTGCGATCATTCCATGCAATCCGTTATATTCAGCCTCGCTGCGACGAGACCGGTTAAAAAAGTAGAGAAACGCGGAAAACGGTTCTAGCAAAGTTCCTTGATAAAGAATACCCCGGCCCCGCCTCCTGCAAATCATCCCTCTTGCCGCATCGGAATGCCACTGAACTACTCGCTTCCCTTCGCGATACGAAACAGGGGCGTCTCGTGAAGGCTTGCGTCAGGCGTCGAACAGAGCATATGAGGTATCACGCCATGGTTCCTTCGCCATCCGTTCCTCCCTCCACCCGCCAACACGACCAGCACTCTTTTCTTAATAAGACAGCAAGGCCTCCGGGCGTATCGACGCATTTTCAACAACCTCAACAGGCACAACAAAAGGAGAATAAAAATGTTTCTCCAATCTCCATGCGCTTGCATGATGCCCATCATCGCCAGTATCTGAAGGACAGCGATCTTCGTCCGTCATAATGATGCACGTCGGCCTTTTGTTCAGAACCGAAAAAAGCCCATCCTTTTCCCCCCGACCTTCACCATGTCCCCTCCTCCACTAAAACCGTCCTTGTCCCAGATATCCTTCGCTTCTGCACGACAAGTTCAGACCACACAGAGGGCTGCTCCTGCCCGGGCGACCTTTTTCCGATCATAATTATCCTGATGATGCCAGCATATTATCAAATCATTTCAATTTGAAAAATTTTTGGGTCAAATCCCGTTGACATTAGTTTGACATCAAACTATATTTTCCCCATGAGATTTCGCCCCATTTTCGCACTGGCAAGTCGAGTCCGCGAGAACGCCAATCGCCTGATCCTTTCCGAGCTTGAAAAAGCCGGACTCCCGGGCATTGCGCCCAGCCACGGCGATATTTTTGTGGAATTGTTCCGTAATGACGGATGCAGCATGGGAGAACTGGCCGACCATATCCGCCGGACCAAATCTACGGTGACAACCCTTGTCAAAAAACTTGAAGCCCAAGGATACGTCACTCGCATCAAACGAAAAGACGACGCTCGCGGCACTGAGGTCTATCTTACGTCCAGGGGGCGTGAACTGCGACCGGTCCTGGAGGCGGTTTCCCGCCGCCTGCAATTGCAGGTTGAGCGCAGTCTCACTGAAGAGGAAGCCGATCAACTGGAAAAACTGCTGCAAAAGATGCTGGAAAACGGATAGGCCCGACCGATGCTGGATTGACCGTGGCATATCTTTTTAATTCGATATCAAACTAAAAGGAGCATCCCATGTCCAACTACACCCTTGTCAACGTATCCTTTACCGGCCGTACCGAACTTCATGACCTGCTCAAGCTGACGGGAACGGAAATCTCCATCAATACCCTGCCGGCGGGGGCGAATGTGCCTTTTGTGCACCAGCACACGAAAAATGAGGAAGTATACATTATCATTGAAGGACAGGGGCTGTTCTACATCGACGGGGAAGAAAAGCCCGTACAGAAAGGCGACTGCCTCCGCATCGCTCCCAAAGGAGCACGAGGCATAGCCGCAGCCAAGGATGCTCCGCTCTGCTATATCTGCGTGCAGGCCAAGGCGGACAGCCTCGAAGGCTTCACCATGCACGACGGTGTTCTGACCGAAGACAAACCCAGCTGGCTCAGCTAATACATGTCACATTGAATGCTTCGTATTCTCATCAAGATCACTTCGCCGAAAACGTGATTCGGCTCGTAAACGGCGGTTGCACAGTGCGCCGGACTTATACTGAGCTGGTGCTCCGCAACATCCATATTGCGGAGCACCAGACGCAGAGATCCGGCCTGCGACGCCCTGTCGGATGACTTTGCAAACAGCTTCTTGAACAAAGAAAGCCGTCCCGGGTGGGGCGGCTTTCGAAGCATGAGTTTTTCGGTCCGCCCCTCCCTACCCCATATGCAGGTCCGGTACAGCACAAATTGACGACCGAGTACGGCAAATCCACAGTCAGGAGAGCGGAAAACGGAATCTCTGGTACAGCAGCCATGCAAGAAAACCGGAAACGACGAACAGCGCGCCTCCGACGCCGAAGCGCCAGACCGGATCAACTCGAGCACCGCTGCCCAACAGGGAAAAAATCAGGTTTTGGGGGATATAGCCAAGACATGACCCCAAAAAGAAGGGCAAGGCGGGAATACGACTGACGCCGGCGGCAACACTGAACAGAAGATTGTTCCCCGAGGGAAACAGACGCAACAAAACGGCCAGCCAGAAGGGATTCCTCGCAAGAAACGTATTGAAACGCCTCAGACGTTCCCCATACCTTCGCTCCACAAATCGCTGTCCTCCCCAGCGGGCGAGAGAAAACGCCAGCGCGCATCCGAGCGTCACGCCAAGTGTCGCCAGAATCGTGCCGACAACGGCACCGAAGGCATACCCACCCGCAAAGCTGATCAACTGTCGTGGAACCGCGATGCACATCAGACAAGCTGCGCCGAAAACATATATCAGCCATCCCGCAACGCCATGCGGCAGCCATGCTTCAACCCATCCGGTGAAAATTTCGGGATCCGGCACCAGACGGCGCATCAGAAACATGACCAGCGCCAGAATCACAAACAACAGGATGGCCGGTCCCCAAAGGCGCAACAGGTTATTGCTGCACACGAATAACGTCACCGGGTTTGAGCAGACTTTCCCGAGTCATGTTGTTCAGAGCCAGCAACTCACTCGGGGGCATATTGAACTTGCGCGCGATGGCCCACAGAGAGTCTCCCGGCTGGACGCGGTATGAGGAGATCATGGTCCCTGTTCTGACGGGCGCGGCGGCAGCCTGCTTCTCTTTCCGCGCGGAAACGACGGAAACGTCCCGTCCCCTGTTGTCGCCCGGAATCTTCAGTTTTTGCCCCAGATACAGCGCATTCGACGTCATGCCGTTTGCCGCCAGAAGCGCCTCCTGACTCACGCCGTACCGTCTGGAAAGCGAATACACGGTATCTCCCGCCGCCACTTCGTGCATCAATGCCTTGCGCGCCGGCGCGCCGGCGGAAGAAGCCGCACGGACAACGCTCTTTTTCGCCACCGTCGCACGAGAGACGGGAGCAGGCTCGACAAGCGCAAGACGCGTGTCCACATAGCCCCGGGCAGATCCCGGAATTCTGAGCCTGTACCCTATGCGCAACGGTTCGTTAACCTGATTGAGTCGCCGCAGTTCCGCCACGGGTACGCCCGTTTTCCGGGCAATGCGCGTCATGGTATCTCCCCGGACCACAGTGTAGGCAGTCCAGCCGGGAGACTGCCGGGAGGCCGGGGGCCGACTGAGAAAGCTGCGTGCCTGCGTCGCGGCATGGCTTGGCACATAAACCTTTGTAAATCTCCCTGGATGGCTGACAAAGCGCTGACAGGCCGGATTGTGCGCAAAAAACTCATCCCAGTTCATGCCCACGGACTGCGCCAGCGCCTTCAGATCCGTCCCGGGACGGGCCCTCAGTTCGACGACCTTGGGGCTGCGGGACGGGTCAGGAACGGAAAAACCGAGAGCCTTCAGATTGCGCATGATCTTGCATACGGCGACAAATTTCGGATAATATTGCTGATTTTCCTCACTCAGACGATCCCGCTGGCTGTATATGCTTTCGTTGCGACGACGGAGAGCGAAAAAATTTCTGGTCCCGGTGGCGGCAAGCCCGCGGGTGATCTTTCCCTCACCCGCATTATAGGCAGTGATCGCCAACGACCAGTCGTCAAACAATTTATAAAGCCGTGCCAGATAATCAGCCGCAGCTCGAGTAGCCTGATAGGGGTCGCGGCGCTCGTCCATCCACCAGTCCTGCTGCATACCGTAATATTTACCGGTACTGGAAATAAACTGCCACATGCCGGTGGCGCCAGTCCGCGAACGGGCCATAGGATCATAACCACTCTCGATAAAGGCTATGTAGGCAAGCTCCTCGGGCAGTCCCTTTTCCCGGAACACGGAACGAATAAACGGCATGTACGGCTGGGCGCGCTCAAGGTTTTTCTCGACGGTATACCGGTCCTTGTGCACGAAATACTTGAAATGCAGAATCACGTCCCGCATGTCTTCCTGAGCAATGCCGCGATCCAGTTCGCCCGTCGAGGCAAGCGCCTCGCGCTCCGCCGAAGAAAGAGAAATGCCGTCGTCGGCCGGGAGATAGACCGTGGAGGAAGATTCCCCCGTTCCCGCAATCAGCGGACCATTCTTGCCTGAAATCTGTTTGGAGCCGCAACCGCCGAGCGCAGCCAGCAGGACGACAAGAAGGAAAAGCAAGAGAAGAGTCCTGTACCGACGCCGCAAAGGGAAAAAGGAGGAACCGTACCTCACTTCGGCGAGGCACGGCATACCGTCGGACATGGACTCTGGAGCAACAACACGGTACACTATCTTCACCTCATGTGGTTTTCCGGACTGATTCCGGAAACGCCGGAAGGCAGGATACTCGACAGCTTTCGGCTTGGCAATCCTTCTCAACCTTACAGTACAACAAGGTTTTCATGAACGACAGCATCAATGGCTTCCGCCGCTCTCCCAGAATGCCCCGCGCCGTTTCCGACGCTTCTGCATCCTCTGGCGCATCCAGCTCCGTTCCGGACGAAAGGCAGGAGGAGACCGCGATTCTTCCCGGCCTCAAGCCCGTTCTCGAGTTGCTGGAACGGGAACCCGAACGTATCGATACGGTCTTTTTGCGCAAGGGGCATAGATCTCGCGATACGGAACGCATTCTCGACCTGTGCCGTACGGGCAAGGTCAGATTCTCCCTGACTGATGCGCAGGGCCTTGACCGCCTCTGTCCCTCGGGCGGACATCAGGGCGTGGTTGCCAGACTGTTCGAAGCAGGATTCACCGATTTTTCCGCTCTGCTGGAACAGGTTATCGACGCGCCCCTGCCCCTCGTCCTTGTTCTGGATCAGGTACAGGACCCGGGCAATGCAGGAGCTCTCGCCAGAACCCTGTATGCACTGGGCGGAGCGGGTCTCGTCATTCCCCGGCATAACGGAGCCTATCTCGGCGCGGGAGCCCGAAGAGCGGCCGCCGGAGCTCTGGAACGGCTGCCCGTCGCCAAGGTCATGAATCTGTCCCGCGCACTTGATGAAGCCCGCGAGGCCGGATTCGTCATTTACGGCGCGGCCACCGGAGAGGGAAGTATCAACGCCTTCGCCACTCGGCTGCATACGCCCGCCCTTCTCGTTCTGGGGAACGAGGAACACGGCATCAGGCCGCAGGTCGCCAAACGCTGCCATCATCTGCTGCACATCCCCATGCTGCGCGCTTTCGACTCCCTCAATGTAGCGCAGGCCGGGGGCATTCTTGTCAGCTGCTTCGCCCGCGACAGACTGGCGAAAAACTGAAACAACCAGCGGAAACAGCAAGGAAACGCCATGACACAATCCGAATCCGGCATCCATATGCACGAAATCCCCGTCTCCGTTCTTGGACCGGCCAAGATTCCCTCCCCCCTGCGCTATCGCGACATGGTGGACGGCTGCAGGACCACGCTGTTTCTGGACCGCGAGTATTCCGACGAACTGGAAGGCCCTCAACCGCTGGTCTTTGAAACGGCAGGACCGCGCCGCGAACTCTATTTCGACCCCGGCAAGACGAAATGCGCCATCGTCACCTGCGGCGGTCTGTGCCCAGGTCTCAACGACGTCATCCGGGCCATCGTTCTCGAAGCCTACCATGCCTACCGCGCTCCATCAGTGCTTGGAATCCGCTACGGGCTTGAAGGGTTTATCCCATCCTGTCGACATGGCGTCATGGAACTGACCCCGGCTTCCGTGGAACATATCTATCAGTTCGGGGGAACCCTGCTCGGTTCGTCCAGAGGACCACAGGCCCCCGAGGAAATTGTAGATGCTCTGGAACGTCTCAACGTCAGCATTCTGTTCGTCATCGGCGGGGACGGCAGCATGAAAGCCGCGTCCTCCATTGCCGGGGAAGTCCGGCGGCGCAACATTCGCATTTCAGTCATCGGCATCCCCAAGACCATCGACAACGACATCAACTTCGTGCCCCAGTCATTCGGCTTCGACACGGCGGTGGACAAGGCCACCGAAGCCATCGGGTGCGCCCATGTGGAAGCGGTCGGCGCGGTCAACGGCGTGGGCATCGTCAAGCTCATGGGCCGTGAATCCGGGTTCATTGCGGCACAGGCGGCTCTGGCCCTGCGCGAAGCCAATTTCGTGCTTATTCCGGAAGCACCCTTTCAGCTCTACGGAGAAGGGGGGCTGCTTCCGGCTCTGGAACAACGCCTCAAGGCGCGCGGACACGCGGTCATCATCGCCGCAGAAGGCGCGGGACAGCATCTGATCCCGCATGAAGAATCCCGCGACGCTTCCGGAAATCCCGTGCTCGCCGATGTGGGCACGCTGCTCAGAAGCTCCATCACCGAATATTTTTCGGGGCGCATGCCCGTCAACCTCAAATACATCGACCCGAGCTACATCATCCGCTCCGTTCCCGCCAACGCCAACGACCGGGTCTACTGCGGCTTCCTCGGACAATATGCAGTACATGCCGGCATGGCCGGGCGCACAGAAATGGTCGTGGCCAAAATCATGGACCGCTATGTGCATATTCCTCTGGAACTGGTCACCCGCGCCCGGCGCAAGCTGAACATCCGCTCCACTCTCTGGCGCGCCGTGCTGGAATCCACGGGACAGGGACATCTTGCAGGCATGCTGGGCGAGGATTGAGCATGGCGCAACAGGCACCGCGACTCCGCCAGATCCGGGCCTCGGCCGGTTCAGGAAAAACATACGAACTCACCGGATGTTTCCTTGACTTTCTTGCCGGAGCCTCCATGCGTGAAGACCCCGTTTCCGGATGCCGGGTCTCCCGGCCTGACGGACACGCGTGGTCGGAAATTCTGGCGGTGACCTTCACCAACCGGGCCGCCACGGAAATGCAGGAACGCATCATCGGCCGCCTCAAGGATACTGTCCTCGGTACGGGCCAGCCCGCCGCAGGCTGGAGTCAGGAACAGGCACGCATCTGGATCGGCATCATCTTGCGGCATTACGGTTCGCTCAATGTTCGCACCATCGACAGCCTGCTTCACCTTGTGGTACGCCTGACAGCTCTTGAACTGGATCTTCCCCCTGACTTCGAACCCGTTTTTTCCACCGACGAGGCTCTGGCGCCACTGCTGGACGCCATGCTGGAGGAATCACGCAGTGATCCGGAATTGCGCAAACTGCTGGACGAAGCCTGCCGTAACGTCTTTTTCCACTCCTTTCCCCGTCCGCGCGGTTTCATGGCCGGAACGATCCTGCGGCAAAAGGTTCTCGGTCTGGCGCTTCCGGTCATGGCTCCAGAGGCGGCCAATCTGGCCAGTCCCGCCCGGATCGCCGAACGACTGAATATTCTGACTGACCGTCTGCGTTCCGTCGCCGAACACATGCGCGAAAAACTTGAGGCGGAATCGCTCTCCGCCTCGGCCCATTTTCTCAGGGCTCTGGAAGCCTGCATCAATGCCCCCGCGGACAAGCTGCCTCCCGACTCCACCATGCTGCGCAAGCCATGCCTTGACGACTGTCTGCTCAAGGCTTTCAAAGGCAAGGGATCGAAAGAAGCAGAGCTCGCGTTTGCGAAACTGACCTCCGCCGTGGAAACGCTGGAACGGGAAGGTGCCTTGCTGCGGCAGGCGCAATCCGTCATGCCGTTTGTGGAACTGGCGCGCGAACTGGCCGGACGCATTCCCGATTTCCTCAAGCGCGAAGGCACACTTCCCGCGACGTTCGTGCCCGGCCTCGCCAGACAGATGCTTTCCGGCCGGTTCGGCGTTTCAGAAGCCCTGTGCCGTCTCGGAACGGGACTGACCCATATTTTGGTGGATGAATTTCAGGACACCAGCCCGGAACAATGGGAAGCCGTGAAGCCGCTGGTCATCGAAGCCCTTTCCCATGGTGGGTCTCTGACCTGGGTAGGCGATGTCAAACAGGCCATCTACGGCTGGCGCGGCGGCGAGGCCGAACTCTTTGATGCGGTCCGGACCGACCGGGATCTGCTCGCAATAGCCCCCTCCCCTGAAACAAACGCTCTGCCCACAAACTGGCGCAGTGCCAGGGCCATCGTGGAAACGAACAACATGGTCTTCGGCCAGCTGGTGCAGCCCGGTACGGCCCGTGCCGTGCTGGACGCCATGCTTCCCCGCAATACGAAACCGGAAATTCGTGAAGCCGTGCTGACCGAAGGTTGCCGCAAGCTCAGGGAGGGCTTTGAACAGGGAAGTCAGCAAACGGCAAAGGGCAAGGGTGAGGGGTATCTTCATCTGTACAGACTCAACGGCGCGGACAAGGAGGAACTGGAAGAAAAGGTTCGCCTGAACCTGTTGTCCTGCATGGAAGACATCGGCTCCCGCCGCCCGTGGGGAGATGTGGCCGTCCTTGTCCGCACCAACAGGGAAGCGACGCAGATTGCCAGCTGGCTGATGGCCGAAGGCGTTCCCGTTGTTACGGACAACAGCTTTCTGCTGGCCGAACACCCTCTGGTCATCGAACTCGTCGCCTTGCTGTCCTTTCTTGATTCTCCTCAGGACGATCTGGCCTTCTGGACATTCCTTGCCGGAAGGCAGCTGCTGTTGCCGCTCACCGGACTGACGGAACAGCAATTGCATGAGTGGGCCGCGACCAGACAACAGGCCAGGAGGCGGAACAGACCTCTGTTCATGCTGTTTCAGGAAGATTTTCCGGCCGTCTGGCAACGCTGGATCGCCCCTTTCCATGCAGACGCGGGGCTGCTCACCCCCTATGACGCCGTCCAGGAGGCGCTCGCGCATCTGCGCGTCCAGGAACGTTTTCCGAAGGAAACGGCCTTCGTCCGCCGCTTTCTGGAAGTCCTGCACGGAGCAGAGGGGCAGGGACACACGTCGCTGTCCTCCTTCCTCGAGCACTGGAATGAACGAGGGCGTCAGGAAAAGGCTCCGATGCCGGAAACGCTGGATGCCGTGCGCGTCATGACCATCCATAAATCCAAGGGGCTTCAGTTTCCTGTCGTCATCATTCCGTGGCACAATTTTCTGTTAAACAGCGACACCCCCACACAGGCCGCAGCCATCGGGGACCTCAACGTGTTCGCGCCGCGCGGTCCGGCCTCCGGTCTGGAGCATTACCGCGCCATCGTCGATGAAACCCGTGAGGCTCTCCACCTTTTGTATGTCGCATGGACCCGACCGGAAGAAGAACTTCATGCATTCCTGTCCCGCAAGACGGAAAAACGGGGACGAGCGTCCTTTTCCGATGCTCTGGACGCCCTGCTCGCCGCGTTCCCGGAAGGGGACCATATTGCGGGAAGCCCGCCTGTCGCTGCTGACCACATAATGAAGGCGAATGCACAGGAAGAACGGGAAAGCTTTCCCGCCCCATGCATTCCGGAGCCGGATGCGGGTTCCTGGCGTCCCATGCAATGGCTCCCGCGTCTGAAAATTTTCCGTAATCCTCTGGAGGAATTTGCGTTCAGCAGCAAGCGACGTGGCATTCTTACCCATCATTGCCTGGCTTTTCTGCAGTTGAACACCACAGCCGGGGGAACAGAAGAAGCAGCACGGCGGGCTGTGACGCAGGGACTGCGCGCCTTTCCACTGCCCGTTCGAGATCAGGACGCCGTAGCCCGGGAACTTGAGGATATCCTCGGCTGGTATGCGGCGTTGCCGCAAACGGCATACTGGTTGCGGCATGGTACGCCCGAGCAGGAAATTGTGGATGAGGACGGCAACCTGTTCCGGGCCGATCTCGTCGTGAACGACGGAACGCGCGTCACCGTGGTGGAGTACAAGACGGGGGCGCCCACGGCGGCGCACAAGAGTCAGATCGCGAACTACATGCGTCTGCTGGCGAAAGGCACGGGACTCCCCGTCGGCGGAGCTCTCGTCTATCTGGATATGAAGCGTCTGGATTTGCAACCTCCGGTTTGATCATGAAAAGAACACTGATCATCTCCCTATTGCTGTTGTTCTGGGCTGTCATCCTGTTGTCTGGACTGGGAGCGTACGTCGTCGGCCAGAATTCCGCCAGACTGGCCCGGGATATCTCCGTCCGCATCACGAACCAGCTTGACGGGGCAAGCGTATCCATGGAAGGCGTGGGGCTGCAAATTTTCCCCCGTCCGGCTCTCGAACTGAAGGAAGTCGTCATCCGGACCACGGACGGACTTTCTTTCTTTGCCGCGTCTTGTGCGGCCTCTCCCCGCTGGCTCTCTCTCCTGACCGGAGGAATTCATCTGTCCAGCCTGACTCTGGACGACCCCGTTCTCATTTACGAGCTCAACGATCCCACCGGGACGACTCGAAACGGCGATGCGTTCGATCCCTCTTCACTTGTCTTCGTTTCCGGCCTGAAACTGACGCTCCGTAACGGACAAATTCAGATTCTGCATTCCGATGAAGCGCAAAAACGTCCCCTCTGCACGTTCACCGGACTGAACGGCTCCCTTCGGCTTCCGGAACTGAACGGCTCCTCTTCCCTTGAGGAATCCGGGGCGGGCGAGCTTGATCTGCGGGCCGAGTCCGTATCACTGTACGACCCCAAAACAGATCAGAAAGCCTCTTCCGCGCCCTCCTTCACTCTCTCCCGCCCAGCCCTGCAACTGGAAAATGTACGCATCATGCCCGGCGATCATCCGCAATTTCAGGGCAAGGCGCTTCTCTCAGGGGATATGCCTTTTTCCTCCTCTCAAAAATCTCAGGGGCGTTTTGCCTGTACGGCAAACATGATGCAGAAAGACGCCTCTCTTTTCCTTGACGGAGAATTCTCGCTCAAGGATCCCCTCGTTCTGAACGGGCAGGCCATACCGACCCGCGTGCGGATTCCGTTTTCAGTGGAAACAACCCTTCCCGCCCTTCCCGAATTCGTGCGCATTTCCAACGCCCGTTTCATTTTGGCCGAGGATGAGGCATCCTTCAACGGCAAGGTCGATCTTGCCGTGCAGGACTCCGGCATTTCCCCTTCACTGACAGGCCGTCTGGATGTAACCCGTTTCAGTCTTCCCCGCTGGTTCGACTTTGCGCGGGCATTGCCCGCCGGATTACAACATGCCCTGGATAGCCTGTCCGGCACGCTTGAACTGGCACTGACCACTAAGTCCCTGCGCATAAGCGACGCCCGGATTCATCTGCTGGACATGCCCTTTTCCGGTTCCGGCAGCATGGACTCCTTCGCCAGCCCCGTTATTCAGGTAGACCTGAAGACGGAAAGCCTTCGTGCAGACAAGCTGTTTCCCGAGCTGAACGGAGCTTCCGTCAAGAACCCGTATGAGACTCCCCCGCTGTTCAGTTCGACGACTCCGCAGGAGCCTCCCTCCGAAGACACGCCGGGATATGCCGTTCGCCTTCAGGCACGGAACGCCTCCTTCCGCTCGATTGCAGGCAAGGATCTCACATTGAACATATCCCCGGAAGCGGATACCCCCCGACTGTCGCTGGAAGTTGGCAGCCTGTACGGAGGCAGGTTCTCCGGCAGCCTGATCCCCGGCGACGTCATAAAAATGACCATGAATTTTGCCGGATTGAACGTGGAACCTCTCCTTGTTTCTCTGGGACAGCCGTCAGTCTGGAAAGGCAGGCTGACAGCTGCCGCATCGCTCAGCGCCGACGGAAGCAATGCCTCCCGTTTTCTGTCCTCGGTCAAGGGGAGCATGACAGCTCGTCTCGACAACGGTTCCCTCATGCTTGCGGACAAAGGCGCGCGCCAGAGCTTCAAAAAGCTGGGGTTCTCCTTTCAGGGGAGAGGCCAGAAGGGCAATGTGCCGACCGCATTCGTCTGTGTCGGAAAATGGACCGGAGAAGTGGATCAGGAAAATACCCATCTCACGGCGAACATTGAAGGTCCTGTTCGTTTCACATGGGACCCTCAGGGAATGCATGTCAGCGGAGCAGATCTCAAAAGCAGCCTTTCAGCCGGACAGAAGGGACTTGCAGGGACGCTTTCCGGAATATTGGGATTTGATACGGACAAGGGCATGCTGGAAATAAACGGCATTCAGGGCCGCTCCGATGGAGCCGACCTGACCGGCACGATCAAGGGTTCAGACCTTCGACACGCCGCGCGCTGGGAAGGCAATCTGACGCTCGTCAATGGAAACCTTCGCAGAGTTCTTGCAGCATGCGACGCGCTGCCGGACGGTCTGCCGTCGTCCGCGCTTCGTAACCTCTCCGCCAGCGCCCGTTTTTCCATGAATGGAGACACGCTGGAAATCAGGGAGGTCAGGGGAAAACTGGATCAGACGCTCTTCTCGGGCCAGCTGGGCAAAAAAAACGGGCCTGACAGACCTCAATGGAGTTTCAATCTCGACCTTGAGACGCTGAATGTCGACACCTATCTGCCGCAGGGTTCCAGCCCGAAGACGTCTTCTCCCTGGCCGGCAGAAAAACTCAATATCGTTGATGCACAGGGAAAACTGACTGCCAAAAAACTGATCATAGCCCAGATTCCACATGAACGGCTCGTCATCCCAGTCTTGCTGAAAAACGGCGTGCTCACGGCGGACCCCATTACGGCTTCGGTTACCGGAGGCAGGGCAGGCGCGGGCTTCAGAGCGGAAGCCACATCCGACGGCGCCCTTGTCCGTCTTCGTTACACGCTTGCGGATTGCGACATGTATCGTCTGAGTCTGGCCCGCCATCAGGCCGACCTCATTGCAGGCACGGGAAATTTCGACGCGGATGCGAGCGGCCGGGTCAGATCTTCAGCGGATATTCCGGGCGCCCTGAACGGTACATGGAAATTTGCCATCACGAACGGCGGCCTGGGCAAAAGCTTCCGCTTCAGCCATCTTGGAGCATCCGGCAAGCTCGCTTCAGGCGTGCTGTCCAGCCGGGACATGGCGCTTCGTGGTTCGAGCTTCAACGTCAAGGGATACGGCTGGATCAATCTGGTCAAAAAGACTCTGGATTACAACCTGACAGTCTCCGGATCAGGGCTTCCCGATATCCCTGTGCGCTACTATGGAAGTCTGAGCAACCCACGTCGCAGCATCAGCGCGTCGAGCATCATCATGGGAACTCTGAGCGGCCTGTTCAATGGCACTCTGAACGTGCTCGACACGATTATTGCCGCACCGCTGCGGTATCTCGGACCTTCAGCCCGCCTGTAGCAGCCGGCGGGCTTCGGCAAGAATGACTGAAGGAGAAGCCGTAGCGTCAAGAACGTACGTCGCGGTCTCCCGATACAACGGCTCCCGTTCGGCGAGCACGTCCGCCATCTCCTCGGCAATAGGCCGCCCGGTCAGCGTGGGTCTCTGGTCGGCGCACGGTGCGGCTTCAAGTCGGGCTCCCAGTATCTCAGCCGGCGCATGCAGATACAGGACTACGCCAGATTCACGCATGAAACGGCGATTCTCCTCCCTGAGGACCATTCCTCCCCCTGTGGCGACAACAGTAGATGGCGCGGTGGCCATACGCAGGGCAGTTCCCTCCCGCAGGCGAAACCCTTTCCATCCTTCATGCGCGACAATTTCGGCTACGGTAACGCCAAGCGTATCCTGCATATAAAGATCGGTATCTACAAATCGATACCCAAGCGCCCGCGCCAGAGCCTTGCCAAGGGTCGTCTTGCCAGCCGCTCTGGCCCCAATCATGAAGATGGTCTGCGTCATCGGTTTTCCTCGCAAGAATGTGTTTCACACCGGAAAAGGACTATAAAAATGCACCCGATCCTGCGCAAGGGAATTCCTCTTCCCACACTTGCAGGGCAAGCGGCGATATGTTTTCACAGCTATCGCCCTAATGCGCCTCCTGATCGCCCGTATCTATCTCCGCCGAGTTTTCTCAAAAAATGGAAAAACCGCATATCTCTCCACAAGATCGAAGAAAAGGCATGACAGAAAAGAAATCGCCACAAAACTGCAAAAAAGACTTGCCAGTCATCCCGGTTTACGCTAGATATATCGCTGCACGCGGAGAGGTGTCCGAGATGGCCGAAGGAGCACGATTGGAAATCGTGTATACCCGAAAGGTATCGGGAGTTCGAATCTCCCCCTCTCCGCCAGAAATTTTTTAATGACCTGCTGAGTTTCAGCAGGTCATTTTTATATATAAATCCTGACCCCGTTTCATCTCCACAAAGCGTCTCGGCTTCAGATTCTGGTGCCTCAAACTGTTCTGTTCGGCAATATTCTTGAATTCCCTTACTGCCAGATAATCCAGGCAGTATTGACAATATGATCTGATGCCCGGACTCTTTGACACCGACATGCCTGGAGTCCTCCGCCAGATTCCACGGCAAAACAATCAGGGACCGTCCGGGACGCATGCCTGCTTCTGATATGAACGCTCGTTTCAGCGCCGCTTCTTTCCAGCGAGCTGAAACTGGCAATCGCTCCTACAATTCCCTGGCCTCTCCTCCCTCGTACATGGCAAGGAGATTTTCCAATGAACCCAGTACCATGGAACTGATATCCGTTTCAGTAAAAAAGGCCATATGCTGCGTCATGGTCACATTGGGAAATTGTCTCAGGTAGGCCATATTGCGGTTGGTCAGGATGTCCGTGGCCCGATAACGATGGTAAATGCCCTGTTCCCCCTCAAAGACATCCAGTCCGAGCGCGCCTATCTTCTGCGTCTCGATGCCAGAAATCAGCGTTTCCGTCCTCATGAGTTCGCCTCGAGCCGTATTGATGAGAATTACGCCATCCTTCATCATGGCAAGGGAACTATCGTCAACCATGTGTCTTGTCTCCTCAGTCAGAGGCACATGGAATGTTATCAGGTCGCTTTCCCGGAACAACGCATCCAGCTCGACGTAATCCGCGCAGGCGGCCAGTTCCGCATTTCGACTTCTCCCGCACGCCAAAATCCTGCTGCCGAATCCGGCCAGCAGCCTGATGACGGCGCCGCCTATTCCTCCGGTTCCGACGACTCCCACAGTCATCTTGCCCAGCTCTCTGCCCGTCAGTCCCCGCAAGGAATAGTCATTTGTCGCAACGCGATAGAGAGACGCCTTGTAACGGCGTAAGCACAGGAGCATAAGCATAATGGCAAATTCCGCCACGCTATCGGGAGGATAGCTTGCGTTGGCCACCCGTATTCCCAAAGACTTTGCGTACGCCACATCAATGCGGTCATAACCGATCGTCCTTGTTGTGATGAAACGAACCCCCTTCCGTTTCAGGATATCCAGAACGTTTCCGTCCAGAATACTGTCCAGAACGGAAACGGCGTCAAAACCGTCAAGGGTCTCCGCGGCTTCGGCCGTCAGAGGGCCGTTATCCAGCCGAAGTTCATATTTGCCGGAATCATCGGCATTACGAAAGTCTCGTTCTTCCCATTCCCGTATTTCGAATGCGGCAATTTTCATATCCTTTCTCCAAATTCAATATATCCAAAATGTTATTACAGAAATACACCTCAATTCATACCGCATGAAAAGCATGACATATCAATACACATACGGCTTTTCAGCCTATACAAACAATAATGCCTATGGCAAATATTGCATGTCTTATATTTACTATATGATTTATCGTACTATGCCTCACTAACATATTTACTTTAAAAGGTTCTCTCACATTTATTCTTTACAATCTCCTGTATGATTTCAAGATTCCTGCCCTTTCTGCTCAAGCAAAAAATGCTCACGGTGGTGAGAGTATTGCGTCCGGCCTCCCTACTCAAGTCTGCTGGGGTGCGGCACAGCTCGCACAGTCTTCTGGGATATTACGAAAAGCCCCCCCGGTGCAGCAGGCCCCTGTCAGGGCTCAACGCAGCGGGATACCCCAACGAGGGTTGAAGGAAGGGCATATCGGGTATCTCGAATCAGTCTGCCAACCGACCTCCATTCGCTGAACCAGCTCACCGACATGACAAGCATCATGCTTCCTGCTATGCTCCGGTCATTCTCCCTCCCATAATCAGTACGGACAATTCAATGAAATACGAACTGGACGACATGCCGAAGGCGGGACCGTTGCTGCTATATGGCGTGCAATGGTTCATCATTCTGTTGCCATGCGTAATCATCATGGGCATCGTGGTGGCCAGACTTCACTATCCGGATGCAGCGGCCCACATGTGGTACATGCGCAAGCTGCTCGCCCTCATGGGAGGGGTAACCATACTTCAGGTATTGATCGGACATCGGCTTCCGTTGGTTGTCGGTCCGGCTACAGCGCTTCTGGTAGCGCTTCTGGCCTCGGTGGCGGCGGGCGTAGAGGCCATCTACACCTCCATCTGCCTTGGCGGTCTTGTCCTTGCCTTTCTGGCCTATAGCGGCTGTCTGTCGCGCATTCGTTTCTTTTTCACACCCCGCATCATCACCGTCATTCTGATGCTCATCGCCTTCACACTCGCCCCCACCATTCTGCGATTATCGTTTCCAGATCCTGAACATCCCGTCTTCCATCTGTTCTTTGCGCTGATCGTGGTTCTGGCTCTCGTACTCTGCAACAAGGTCCTGCCGGGAATATGGAAATCCATGACTATCCCATGCGGCATAGCCGGTGGATGCGCAGCCTACTTCGCAGTTTTCGGTCTTCCTCAACTGGCCGAAATCGGCAACGCAGAAGGTCTGAACCTGTTCATTGCCGCACCCGTATTCGACTTTGGAACAATTCTCTGTTTCTTATTTTGCTTTCTGGCTCTCATCATCAACGAACTGGGTTCCATCGAGGCTCTGGGACACATGTTGCGTGTACCGGACATGGACCGGCGCATCAAGCTCGGTACCGGCATGCAGGGTCTGGGAAACATCGCGGCAGGGAGTCTGGGCGTCATCGGCCCTGTCGATTTTTCCATGAGTGCCGGGATCGTCGCGGCTACGGGATGCGCGTCCCGATATACGCTGCTCCCTGCCGGTCTGGCACTGATCGCCTGTGCCTTCATTCCCCAGGCGGCAGTCATACTCAACGCAATTCCCAATGCCGTCATGGGGGCTCTGCTGCTCTATCTCATGGCATCCCAGCTGGCGAGCGGCCTCTCCATGCTGACAGCGGAACAATGCGTCACGGATTTCAATTCCGGAATCATCGTCGGCCTCCCTCTCATGACGGGTCTGTTCATCGCCTTTGCTCCGACCTCGACCTGGGAGCATTTGCCTGCCCTGCTGCGTCCAATCATCGGCAACGGATTCATCATGGGAACTCTGACCGTCATTATGCTGGAGCACGTCATTTTCAGAGTACACAAGAAAAGTGCCTCTTCCTGAAACAGGAAAACCGGAAAATCATTTGACCCATTCTCCATGAGAAGCTCTCACCGCTAAAACGGTTTCATCAAACATTCCACCGAAACCCCAAAAGCCCCGGCGACCTCAAGGACTCTGCCGGAGTGCAATATGCCCTGTCGCTCTGGCGGCATCTTCAAATCCAGTATGCTGTTCCGCATAACTGTGCACAAACCCTTGGTTCGTTTTTCTTCGCTTGAAATGTCGAAAAAACATGATCGTCCCCCCAAAAATGGCCGGGAAAAGAACGCCTCCCCTGTCCCTACTTTGTGATATGTCAAGTTTCTTCCCATGTATTGAAAAATATGTTTCGCATATCAATTCCATACGACATTTCTTGTACAGAAAAACCGTTCACGGCCATCAATCTTCTGCCTCTTGCCGTTTGGGTATCGGGCGTATATATCTGCCTGAGGACAGGCCCATGATGGGGCCTTTCATAATGCAAAGCGTACCTATCAGGGGGAATCATGTCGGAAATCTCGCCCAATATGTGGTTGGCTATCCTCGTTTGCAGCTGTATTCCGGCTTTCGGCTTTCTGTTTGGGAAATTGCCGAAAATTCCCAGGCAATACCATTTTCTGTTCCGTATCGTGGGCGGCTGCTGGCTGGTCGTGGCGGCCTTCCTCATCGCAGCTTCGTGACCTGCGGGCAATTCTCTTTCGCGAAACGTAAAAAGCCGGAACATAGTTCCGGCTTTTTACGTACCTCGCTTTGAATCTCTTTCCCCCGCGGGATAAAGCCCTCGGGTTCTCCTGCAAAAAAATGTTCTGGGCTGAATTCGCAGCAATTCTCCGGCAAGGTCAGTCATGTCTGCCTAGAAACGCGCTCGTCTTGCATCACGAATTGTCCTCAGCCTCCAGATCACTCCTTATACCGTCCGCTGAAAAGATCGAACACCGCAACATGGGCAATTCCAGAAGATAACGCCTGACCATGTCCAGCGCATTACTGACGGCCCGCTCGCGCAACCAGCTCCGCCCATGAACCCGGGCAGGGGGATTCATTCTGCGCACCCATGTGCTCCGGCCATCGCTCAAGGCCAGATAGATGAGTCCCACGGGCTTTTCGGGCGTCCCGCCCGCGGGACCGGCCACACCGGTGATACCCACACCGAGTCCCCTGCCGAAACGACGACGTATGCCCTCAGCCATGGCCCGGGCTACCGGTTCGCTGACCGCGCCGTATTCACGCAGCATCATCTCGGGCACATCAAGCAGCAGTGCCTTTATTTCATTGGCATATGTCACGACGCCCATATGAAATACCGATGATGCTCCGGGAATGTCCGTCAAGCGCTTGGCGAGCAGACCTCCTGTGCAGGATTCCGCAGTTGACAGGCACAAATCACGCCGCATGAGTTCTTGAACGACGACGCTCTCCAGATTGTCCACATCGATGCCGTATACCACATCGCCGAGCCGCTCCCGGACCGTCTTCACCACAGGGACGCACATCCTTTCAGCTTCCTCGGAAGTTGCCGCCTTGGCCGTAACGCGCACGAACATCTCCGTATCGGATGCGTAGGTGGCCACCGTGGGATTGGCATTGCCGGTCAGATCAGCCAGCTTTTCCGCCGCAGCCCCCTCCCCTATTCCGAACGTCCGGATCATTTTTGATCGAATGATGCCCTCTCCCATGCCCATCAGAAAAGGTACTGCCTGTCCCTTCAGCATGGGAACAAGTTCGGAGGGAGGACCGGGCAGCATGACCACGAGCTTTCCTCCAGCGGTTCTGAAGCCGCACCCGGGAGCAGTCCCTCTGTCATTGGCAAAAACGGTACAACCTTCAGGCAGCATGGCCTGCCTGACCTGATTGCCGCTCATGGATCTTCCGGAAAAATAGGCTTCAAGACGCTTTAGGGAACCGGCATCCAGAACAAGCCGTACTCCGGCGGCTCTGGCCACGGTTTCCTTGGTCAGGTCGTCATCCGTGGGGCCAAGCCCCCCGGTTGTGATTACGAGATCGCTCCGCTCCAGGGCCTGCTCCACGGTCACCCGCAAACGCTCGGGATTATCCCCGACGATACAGGAAAAAAGCAGGTTGATGCCGATGGCCGACAACTCCCGCGCGACAAAAACCGTATCCGTATTGACCGTATGCCCAAGCAGCAGCTCTGTGCCGACGGAAATAATTTCTGCATTCATGTCCGCCCTCCTGCGGCGTTATTCTGCAATCCGGCGCTCAAGATATACTTCTCCGCCGGATTGCGCCAGAGGTGGTTCGTCCCTCGGACCTTCGTCTTTTGCGTTGCCCTTGCGATCGATTCCCCCTACCATAAACGTCTTCAGGCCCTTGCCCTGACAGGAACGAGATTCAGCCCCTGTTCGGCATCTCAGAAGGATTCACGCGGTACGCGTTTTTCCTTCATGAAAAAACGCATGAAAAAATGTCGGAGAAAATCCATGCAGATTCTGTCCGTCACGACTTCCTGCCGGGAAGAGATGATCGACATTACGGCCAGGGTGAAAAAACATGTTCAAAACCACACGGCCAACCGCCAAAACGGCGCACTTGTTCTCTACTGCCCGCATACGACATGCGGTCTGACCATCAACGAGGGAGCCGATCCCGACGTAGTCAGGGACATGACGGCCTTTTTCGGGCGTCTCGCTCCCCGCTCGGACGCCTATCGCCATGCCGAAGGCAACAGCGATGCGCATATCAAGGCATCGCTCATGGGTTCATCTCTGCTTGTGCTCGTGGAAGACGGAACCCTTCGACTCGGGACCTGGCAAAGCATCTACCTGTATGAAGGAGACGGACCGCGCAACCGGAACATCTGGCTCCAATGGCTCCCCGGTGAAGAAAACTGAGATGGGCCGAAGTTCCCTTGCATCAGGGCGCTATACAACCGATTCCGCCCCTGCTATGCTGTTTCCCACTGCTTATGACCGTTTTCCACGACGCTTTTCGGGGGTATCTCATGGCTGACTCTCAGACGTTCCGACACAAGATCGCCCTTGTGGCGCATGACAACTGCAAAAAGGCGCTTGTTCAGTGGGTTCGCGATCATGCCTCCGCATTGCTGGGGCACGACCTGACCTGTACCGGAACGACAGGGCGTCTCGTGGAAGAGGCTCTCCGGGAAAAACTGGGGGAAACCTTTGCGCAATGTCGCCTGGAAAAGCTGAAATCGGGTCCGCTGGGCGGAGATCTGCAAATGGGCGCACGCATCGCGGAAGGAAAGATAGACGTTCTGATCTTCTTCTGGGATCCCATGCAGGCGCAACCCCATGACGTGGACGTCAAGGCTCTGCTCCGAATCTCGAATCTCTACAACGTGCCCACGGCCTGCAACGTGGCGACGGCGGACTATATCATCTCCTCCACTTTGTACAAAGAGGAGCACCACACGCAATCCACCTATAATTTCGCCGAATACACCGAGCGTACGCTGGGCTGACGTCCCACTCTGCCCCATCCACAAAGGAGTCCGCATGCTCGCCCCCATGATCTGGTTCGCAATTGGAGTCGCCCTTTTCCTTGCGGAACTGTTTTCTCCCGTTTTCGTCATGGCCTTTTTCGGACTGGGAGCATGGGCGGCGGGTCTTGCTTCCCTCATGCAGGACAGTCTTGTCGTTTCTCTGACGACGTTCTGCATCGTCTCCGTCGCCTCCCTCGTCCTGCTGCGCGCCACGCTGGTCAAAACATTCCGGGGCAATTTCCGCCCCGCCCCATCAGGAACGGAAGCGGAGGCCGGCCGGCCTCTCTATGCGGGCAGGCTCGCCTCCGTCACCCAACCTCTTGAACCGGGCGTCATCGGCGAAATTGCCTTCGGCGGGAGCTTCTGGCGGGCAGTGGCAGATACCACCATCCCGGCAGGCGCAACCGTGCGCATCCTGAGCAGCCTTCCTGACGACGATCTGACGTTCCATGTTGAAAGAGTCTCCGCCTGACTGGACAAACATAAAGGATACGTTCATGCCATCATCCCTCATCGTTCTCGGTCTGCTTGCTCTGCTCATCGTCCTTGTCCTGTACAAGACAGCACTGATCGTGCCCAACAAGCAGGCCGTCGTCATCGAACGCCTCGGCAAGTTCCATGCCGTACTGTATGCAGGATTCCACGTCCTTGTGCCCTTTATTGATACAGTGGCCTACCGCCGCTCCCTGAAGGAAGATGTTCTGGACGTTCCCAAACAGACCTGCATCACCAAGGACAACGTCAGCGTCGATATCGACGGCATTCTGTATCTTCAGGTCATCAATCCCGAAAAATCCGCCTACGGCATCAGCAACTACATGGTCGGTTCCGTCCAGCTCGCGCAGACGGCCCTGCGCTCCGCCATCGGCAAACTTGAACTTGACCGCACGTTCGAAGAGCGCAACGCCATCAATCAGGAAGTGATCTCCGCCCTCGACGTAGCCACCGAACCCTGGGGGATCAAGGTTCTGCGCTACGAAATCCGGGATATCACGCCTCCTGCCGGAGTCATGCAGGCCATGGAAAAACAGATGCGGGCCGAGCGGGAAAAACGGGCCATGATCGCGCAGTCCGAAGGTGAAATGCAGGCCAAGATCAATATGGCCGAGGGGGCCAAGGCCGCAGCCATAGCCGAATCCGAAGGCCTGCTGCAGGCCAAGAAAAATCAGGCCGAAGGCGATGCTGTCCTCATCCGGGCCGTGGCTCAGGCCACTGCGGACGGACTCCGCAGAGTAGCCGAAGAAATGGAAGCCCCCGGCGGCCTTTCAGCCGCCAATCTGCGCATTGCGGAAAATTATCTGACCCAGTTCGGCCTGCTGGCCAAAACCAACAATACCATGATCATTCCGTCCAATCTTGCGGACGTATCCGGACTGGTGGCCGGACTCTCCAGGATAATCAAGGAAACGAAATAGCGCGCTCCCGGACAAGGAACACGGTTTCAAACAGGGAAAAAGCGGCAGGAGAGAACTGTTCTCCTGCCGCTTTCCTGTAAACATTCCGATACGGTATGCTCTTGCGGCAAAAGCATGCCGGGGAAAAAAACGCGAAAGAGGACTTTTTTCCTTGTGTACGGGGCCGTTTCTAGGGAAGTACGACCGCGCGCTCCACAAGATACGTAGAGCATTTTTCAATAAACGTCTTGGCGTGCTTTTGCGCCTGCTGTCCGGCCTCCGAGGCGAAATCCTGTTCCAGAGCCTTCACGTCGTCGAAGTAAAGCTCCACCACGCCGTCGACCGGCAAGGCGTCATATTCGACGGGCTTGCCGTCGATGATCCGGTCGATGATGAGCGCCTGGGAATAACCGCGCACGCCCTTGAACTGACGCACGAAATCCCCATGCACATTCCACCATTCGTGCTTGAACTGTTCAACGCTTACATGGGGCAGACGCTTGATGAGCGACATGCGCTTGACCAGTGGTCTGTCCGTGGCAATGGGAATCACATGATTCTTGACGGTGACGAGGATCTTCACATCGGACATGATGAGCTTGGCGTCTTCCGCCAGTTCGGCAGCAATTTCAGGCGTCATGCTTTCATTCATATCACGCATGCTGTCGAACCAGAGTTCGGAAAAGGCATCCGCGCTCACCTCGCATCGGGGAAAGCTCACGCCTCTCTGCTGGGCGTCGACTACGAAATTCTGGTAATAATGCCGCATATACCGGGCTTTCATGGCGATGGGGCCATGAACATTGAACCAGTGGGTGGTGAACTTCTCTGCATCCACATCAGGCCGCTTCGTCAACAACCCATATCTCGTGATCATGAACTTCTCCTGTATTGAAGGTTAACACGACCGCCGGAATGACCGTCCGGTCATCATAAAGGGAATGATATGTCATATCCTCCCCGGTCCGAACGCAACCACAGGGTCGGGCAGATCTCAGGATGCGAACATGTCGCAAACTTCTGTCCCACTCGATGTCTCTCGGATGTATATTTCTGTTGCAAACTGCGTGCCCCTGGGCGCAAACAACGTCTTGCCAGAGACAGTTTGTATTCCTGTTATCTTTTTCCCTTTGATTTCAAGATAATATTCAATGAAAAGTATAAGGAGAAATGATGAAGATGATTTGAAGTGAAAAGCGCGACCTGTGTCCTTTTTCTGACTTTTGTTCAAATATAGCTGCAATTGTCAATTTTTGTTCTCGACGCCATCTATATCATTCCGAAAAAATAGCCAGGGTGGAGACGCTCGTCATGAAAACGACCTGCCGGATTGTTCTATCCGACAGGCCGCATGGACAAATATGACCAACACCATCAAACTGTTCTGTTTCCCGGGAAGGAAGATCCCAATCCGGCGGAAAACCATGCCGATGAAGTTTCCGCCCCCCCCAGAGACGCCTCAGATTTGCAAGTAAATTCCCGAGCAAGCATTTCTGCGGGCCGAGACATGGGTTCAACGGTCTATTCCCTCCAGCGCCAGAACCGCCCCACGAGCAATGAAGGAAGCACCGACAGGGCCGGAATCAGGGAAATCAACGATCCCAACAAAATGAGGATAATGCCGACGACCATATTGATGGGAATGGGTTCCCGCAAAAAAATCAATGCCAAAATCGGCGCGAGCGCGGGCTTGAAGAAGAAAACCAGCGACGCCGTCAAGGCGGAAGTCGCCTCGATCGCCATGAAATAGCAAGCATAGCCTCCGCCGGTCACCCCGACGCAAATATACAGCATCGTCAAAATATTGCTCAGTGAGTACCCTGAAAAAACAGGGATATTTGCGAACAGCCCGAGTCCGTTTGCCATGAACAGGTCGGCGACGGCCCCGACATGGCTGAGCAGAATGAGCACCAGCATTTCAAGACTTGCGAACAGAAAGCTGCCGCAGGTGACCACTACGCCGGAACAACGCGCGCAAGGCCGGGTGCCCAATACGGCATACAGGGCAAAAGTTATGGTCGCCAGCGCGGAAAGAACGATTCCGGCCATGCTGATGTCCGTATGCAGGGGATTGATCAGAATAGCCGCGCCAAGGCATTCAAGAATCAGCGCAATGACGTGCTGCCTCCGGATGTCGGCTCGAAGAATCAGATAGGCGAACAGGAAAACGAAAACGGGATTGCAGCTGAACAGGACAGCGACCACTGATGCATTGGCGTTTTCCACGGCGAACTGGTAGAAAGTCATGCTGACCACAATACCCACGAAACCAAGGAAGGCAAACGTGGCCAAAAGACCTCCATCGAGCTTCGCTCCATGTTCCCGAAGCGCACGCCGCGCAAAAGGGAGCAACACAAGCCCTCCGATCAGAAACCGTGTAAAGTTTATCTGAACGGGATGAAATTCCCCGGCTATGCTTTTCAGCGCAATCTCCATCGTGCTGAAAAAGAGCGTCGCCAGAGCAATAAACACATAACCTCTGTTCATGATGCCTCCCCCGAAGGACGACCATCCGGAAAAATCTCCCCCGGCAACGGTCTCGATCACTGTTCAGAATACTGAGTCCGCTCCTTTGCCTTCCGAAAAGAGACAGACAAGAACAAAACCGCCAATCCCCATCTGCTGCGACGGTTCCGTTCCCCACAACCGGAGTCGATCCAGAACGCGTTGCATCTCTCAACGAAAATGCCTGCGGCAACATCTTCCGCCTCTTTTCGCAGAAAACGGACTCCCGCGGCAGCGCCGTTGCCGGTCCCGGATGCAGCCCGGACAGTCCCCTGTGGTGCAGAAGAAAGTGCATTCTCAAGTCCGGCGCTTGGGGGGTTCATCCCCGGCGGAAAGGCGATTCCCCTGTGCTTTTTTTAATGCTATTCCAGCGGCGGACAAACGCCTCCCCTTACCCAAACAGAAGGAACAACCATGCTGGAAATCAAAGCCGTAAACGCCTCGCCCTTCGAAGACGCCGAGCTGGTCTTCGAAACAAGTCACCCCGAACTGCATTTCGCCGTCGTCTCCCGGCGGGCCGTGGGCTTCTATGAATCACTGCGCGACTATAACGACAATGCGGCCCTCTGGGTAGCCTGGTTCGAGGGAGACAGACCGGATGATCTCGCCTCCTTCATCCGTCAGGAGGTGGACAGGGCCGAGGCCTCCGTTTCCGAAGCGGCCAGTTGACCCTTATATCTCGGATTTGTCATTGTCTTCCGATAATTCAAGACATTCTGACGGGATGGGGACCGGCTTCCACTTGCCGTCCATGGATTCTGGAGGAAAACCTACGTCGCTTCCGGCATACAGGACTTCGAGCTTTCCATCCTCCAGCACCATTTCGACAATCACATACCTGTCTTCATCACAGTCCGCAAAGTAATAAAACCCCGGCTTCTTCGGAGCAAGTTCACTCCAGCCGAAACGATCCGAGAAGACGGTCCGGTGGGCTCGCGCCGCACGCGCGGCGCGAGCCTCGGTCTTTGGCCACAATACC
>JAEYDL010000035.1 GCA_023403845.1 Pseudomonadota bacterium | reverse complement strand
ACCCCGGTGCGGGCGCGCGCCGGGGCCGGCGGCGCAAGCCGAAACCCAGAGAGAGAGAGAGAGAGAGAGAGAGAGAGAGAGAGAGAGAGAGAGAGAGAGCATCCGCCCGGTCGCCCCTCTGAGAATTTCGTGGCGGAGAATCGTTGTCTTTCGGGCTGCCCGCAGCGTCTGCCGCAGCATGCTGTTTTCCGGGAGAAGAGCGGCGGGACGGCGAAAGGCTAACTTTGATGAGGTCGATTCTTGTGAAGGACGAAAATCTTGAATGAAATGGTCGCAGTTTTTGTTTGTTCCGTTCCATTTTTCTGGAGCGGAGCGGAAAGATACGCCCGGTGAGAAGAAAAAATGCCGATGACAGGAAACATGTTCTTTTAATAATTTATTAAAATAATTAACGTATTGTATATTCTGAAAAACTGGAATTGAAAATGATGCCTGGATGTCTCTTTTCGGAGACTGGTTATTCTGGCAAAGTATGAATGTCGACACACGGTGAGCATCATGAAAAACAGGCGCTTCCGATATGAGACTCGACGGGGGGCCTCCCCGTGCAAATGATCTTTTTCTACGCCCTTGGCATGGAAATACAGACGGATTTTTTCCGTAAAAGGGACAGCTGCGACGGGAGGTAGTCATGGGCGTTACCGAAAGCGCCCGGAGATAAGCAACTTTCGGGCAAGAAACAAGACGGGTAGTATGATAGGAACATCGGTTCTGAAAAGCGAAAAGAAACAGACCCTGAAGGAAAAGGCCATCATTCAGCTCCGCAGAGCCATCATTCAGGGGGATCTGAAATCCGGCACACGGCTGGTGGAGCATGAGCTTTCCGAGATTCTGGGTATCAGCCGACTGCCGATCAGGGAGGCCATCGGCAGTCTGGCCCAGGCCGGTCTGGTCACCGTGATTCCCTATAAGGGAGCGTTCGTCAGTTCATTCAGCGTTCGTGAAATCAAGGAATTTTTCGTCGTGCGCGAGCTGCTTGAAATCCATGCGGCGCGCCTGCTCATTGAGAAGAAGGATGCGGCTCTGGTCCGCAAGCTGTACGACGTGGTGGACGGCATGGATGAGAACGCCGATGACGACATTGTGAGCATCGTCCAGTACGACTATGACTTTCATGGACTTTTGTGCAAGCTGTCCGACAACAGAGTGCTGTACGACACATGGTACGGTCTTTCAGAAAAGATCCAGTGCTGCATCGCCGTTGAATTGCGGCAGCTTTCCTTTGCGGAGATCAGGCAGATGCACCGCAATATTACCGACGTCATCGCGCGCTGGAGTTTCGGGGAAGCCGAGCAGGCGCTCAAGGATCATCTGGCGTTCGCCTGCCGACTGACCCTGCAGCATTTCGAACATCCCGCGGCCTAGTCTTCCCTTTTCGTTTTCAGGTTGTGCGCGAACAGGGCCGGCCACCCGAACGTGGATGGAAGCCGCATCAGAAAATGATCCTGAAGCGATTGCCCTTTTCCCACAGTTCGTGGCGGACCTGCCAGCCGAGATGCTCGCAGCCGCGCTGCACAAGGGACAGCCCGAGGCCGCTGCCCGGGGTGGAACTGGTGCCGCGCGTGCCGCGCTGGAACATGCGGACACGAACCTCGGGGTCAATAGGCGGAGCCGTATCCTCCACGCAGATTCCTGTTGCATTCAGTCGCAGGGTGATGGAACCTCGCTCGGTATAGCGCCGGGCGTTGTCGAGCAGATTGTGCAGGATCATGGCCGCCATTTCAGGGTTGGCGAGCACGTCCAGACGATCCGGCACGGCGCAGACGAATTCGATGGGACGTCCGGCCAGACCGCTTTTCATTTCCTCGCCTTCGCGCCGGGCAAGGGCGCTCATGTCGAAAAGACGTCTTTCCAGCTGTTCAGGCTTGCGGGCAAGAAGCAGCATGGTGCCCACCGTGGCGGTCATGTCCGCGATGGTGCGTTGCATGCGGTCGACGACAGGGAGCAGAGACGCGGTGTCGGGGGCGCCGGCAAGGCGACTTTCAAGAATTTCCACGCCCCCCTGCATCACCGTCAGTGGCGTGCGCAGTTCGTGGCTGACGTCCCCGGTAAAGAGCTGTTCCCGGTTCAGAAAATTGCGCAGCTCGCGTTCGCGTTCATCGAAGGCGCGAGCGAGCTGTCCCACTTCGTCCTTTTGGCTGCAGAGCGGGGTGTCTTCCAGCGGTTTGCCTTCTCTTACGCTTCTGGCAAGGGCCAGAAGCGGACCGATCATTCTCCTGCTCAGCCAGAAGGCCAGCAACGCCGTCGCAAGCAGACTCACCAGCACGCAGCCGAGAGCCAGGTCGACCATGATTTCTTCAAGATCGTCGAGATCCTTGATCCGGCCCACCACGGCGTATTCCTTGCCGTCCGAAGAGCGATAGGTCAGGGCGTAGCGGTCGCGCTTGATGCGCACGAGCTCACGGACTCGCGAGCGGTCCGGTCGCAGGTCCTCGGGAATGCGGTCGTCAGCATACCAGCGCACGCGCAGCGCCCTGGCCAGCGCCGAGCTGCTGACGTTGATTCGTTCGCCGCTCTTGTGCAGCACTCCCGATTCCTCGGCGGTGATGAGCAGACGCATGATCGGTTCCAGATGCCAGCGGATGACGTAGGTCAGGGCCAGGTCATAGGTAAGATAGGCGCTGAGACAAAACACGGTGCCGGTTACCAGCGTGAGCAGCAGAAAGGCTCCCGTGATGCGGTGCCTCAGAGAGGAGCATTGCTCCTGCAGCCAGTGCGGCGTGCGGGAAAGGCGGCTGAGGAAAGGCATGGCTACAGGGAGTCGGAAAGCCCGTAGCCCACATGAGGCACGGTTTTCAGCAAGGGATGGGCAAACGGCTTGTCCAGCTTCTGACGCAGTTCATGGATATGGGTTCGCAGGGCGTCGCTGTCCGGCGGCGCATCACCCCATATTTCGCGTTCCAGCTCGGCGCGAGACACGATGCGGGGGGCCGCCCGAAGCAGAGTTTCCAGAATGGTGAAGCCTGTGGGGCTGAGTTTGAGAGGGGTTCCGCTGCGGCTCGCGCTATGCGCCGCCGGATCAAGTTCGATGTCCCCCCAGCGGAGCACGGAGAGTGTTTGTCGCCCCTGCGCCCGCCGAACCAGCGCACGCAGGCGGGCGTCCAGTTCTTTCATGGAAAAGGGTTTGATGAGATAGTCGTCCGCTCCGGCATCCAGCCCGGTGACGCGGTCCGCCACCGTATCGCGGGCAGTAAGCATAAGAATCGGAGTTGCCACGGTATAACGCGTGCGCAGCGCATGGCATACGGCAAGGCCGTCCATGCCGGGCAGCATGATGTCCAGAACGATGACGTCGAAGGTTCCGCCTGCGGCCAGTTCCAGCCCGGCGGTTCCCGTCGCGGCGCAGTCAAGCTCATACCCGAGCGGTTCCAGAAAGGCGTACAGGTTGGCCGTGATGTCCTGATTGTCCTCGACGATCAGTGCGCGTAATCGCCGTTGTTCCATATGGGCTCCTTCTTGGCCTCCGCGTTCATCCTGTATCGAACGTTACCAAGCGGGGGTTCGTCCTGAAGCTCGTCCGGCGAGTGAACGTTTCTGCCCCTGTTTCATGATTCTTTCCCGCAGGAAAGCGCGACGGGAAGTTCAGTTCGGCCGGAGGAATAGTTTTGCCCAGGATCCGCCTTGTTCTCAGGCGCCTCTGCCTCGGCTGGGCCGGCAGCGTCGCTCGAAACAGGTCCGGCGCGTAGTTTTTTCCGGGACGCCGTTTTTCCCAAAGGTTTCGGCAGGTCCCGGAGAAAATCGAGGGCCGGGCGAAGAACCCGGCCTTTTCCCGTCTTACTTGACGATTTCAAGATAGCGCACTTCCACCTCGTTGGGGCGCGGTCCTCTTTTTTTGTCCACTTCGCCGACCAGCTTCACTCGAGTCTGTGGCGTAACGTCGTTATTGCCGAAAATTTTGTTTTCGATTTCCACGACCACGGTTCCAGAGGTGTCCTGGAACGTGTATTTGTCATGCTGGACCCGTTCGGTAATGTTGCCGATCAGCACGCAGGGCGTTTCGTCCAGCGCGTCCTTTACCTGTGCGGCCTGCGTGATCTCTCTGGGACCGGGACCGGAGAAGCCGCCCGCGGCGGAGGGGCCGGAGAAGCCGGCGAAGGCGGGCAGAACGAGGGACAGAGAAAGCAGAAGAGCGAGAATGTAACGCATGGTAAACTCCTTGTGGTTGCATTTTGTGAACGGCGTGAGCTGCGTGAACACACCATGCGTGGAACGGGGTCAAGAAAATGTTAAGGCCGTATCCGGCGACCGCAGAAAATCATGGGCGAAGGTTTCCGCATTCACCGGGCGGCCGAACAGAAAACCCTGAATGTAGTCGAGATTCATGGGGCGGACACGGCGAAGCTCCTCTTCCCGTTCCACGCCTTCCAGACAGACCCTGATACCCACATCATGGCAGAGCGCTACCACGAAATGGATGAAGGTGGCGTCGAACCGGCTGTCGAGAATGTCGCGGACAAAGGTCCGGTCGATCTTCACCACGTCGGCGGGTGAATTCTTCAGCATGCCGAGAGAGGAATAGCCGGTGCCGAAGTCGTCCATGGCAATGCGGATGCCGAGGGCGCGGATCTCCTCGAAGATGCCGTGGAGCTTTTCACTTTCCTGAATGATGCAGCTTTCCGTAAATTCCACCACCAGATTGGCCGGGTTGAGCTCCAGTTGCTCCAGCGTCCGGCGGATGAACGGGACCATGTCTCCGGAGGAAACCTGAAGATAGGACAGGTTGACGCTCATGACGAACCGGGGGTGGAACTTCGTCCATTCCTTGCAACGGATCATGGCCTGCCGGAAAATCCATTTGCCGAAGGGAACGATGAGGCCGCTCTGTTCCAGCAACGGGATGAACGTGGCAGGCGAGATCGGGCCGTATTGCGGACTGGTCCAGCGGGCCAGCGCTTCGGCTCCCATGATTTCGCCAGTGCTCGCAACCACCTGTGGCTGATAGGCCACCTCAAAGCCGGCATGGTCCCGCTCCATGCTTTCCCGGAGCTGTTCCAGAAGTTCAAGGGAACGCTTCTGGCCCTCAATCAGGCTGCTTGTGAAGAAGGTCAGTCTGTTGCGCCCCAGAGCCTTGGATTCTCCCAGCGCCGCGCTGGCGTGCTGGAGGAGCACGGCATAGCCGGACCCGTCTTCCGGATAGCCTGCGCATCCTGCCGAGACGGTGCAGAAGAATTTCTTTCCGTCATATTCTTGCTGAAAACGGAAGCTCTCGGCTATGGCGCGGTAGATTGTTTCCGCTCTCGCCCTGCCTCCCGAAACAATGATGCCGAATTCGTCTCCGTCGAGCCGGTAGATGGTGGCGTCGTTCGGCAGCAGGCTCTGAATTTTCTGGGCGATGACCCGCAGCACGTCGTCGCCGAACAGCCTGTCGTACCGCTCGTTGACGCTTTTGAAGCCGTCCAGTCCGAGCACCAGAATTTGCATGGGATGTTCGGGACGGTAACGGAGGGTGACGGCGATGTCCTCGCCGAACTTGATCTTGTTGTACTGACCCGTGATGTGGTCCATCTTGTTTTTCTGGCCGAGATTGGTGATGAACCCTGCAAAGAGAGAAGGAGTCCCTTCGGTGTCCCGCTTCAGGTGACCACGGCAACGGACCCAGACCCACTCGCCCCGGGTATTCAGGGCTCTGTATTCCACGCAGTGCGCGTCGGCCCGGCCGTCGGTGATGATCTGATTGGCCTCGAGAAAGGCCTGCTTGTCGTCCGGGTGGATTTTTTCTCCCCATACCGCTGCGGCGTTTTCCACGATTTCCTGCGGCAGGCCGAACTCTTCGACCATGGCCCTGGAGTAACGGAACACGCCCGTTTTCATGTTGGAGACGAAGATGTAGGCGTCGGTGCTCTTCATGAGCGCGTCGTAGAGCAGATTCGAGTCATAGTCGAATTCCGCTGTCCGGGGCATGCCCCGCGCGTTGTCCTCCAGGCGGCGTCTCGCGTCCCGGATATGCATCAGCTTTTTCTGTCCGTACATGCTTTCGTCGGCTCTGGCGAGGATATCCTGAAGGTTCAGCCCGTGCCCTGGCCGGACTTCGAAACAGCCGAAGCTGAACTCCAGAGGGAAGGCTATTCGCCGGTCCCGGCGTACGGTTTTCAGATTCTCAAGAACCTTTTCGAGGTATTCGATGGCCTCGTGGCGGCCTGTTTCGCAGAAGACGAGAACAAATTCGTCCCCGCTGAGACGAAAACAGAAGTTGCCGTTTTTCAGACAGCCCTGCGCCGCTCTCGCTATCAGGGTGATGGCTCTGTCGCCGGCGGAATGTCCGTAATCGTCATTGATGCGCTTGAGAAAGTTGATGTCGAGAAGCGCCACGGTCAACGGGGCACCCTGTTCCTTCTCGAGAGAATCAAGCTGTTTGAGCAGGCGGGCAAGACCTGCACGACGGTTAAGCAGACCGGTCAGTTCGTCCGTGCTGGCCTCTTCGTACAGGCGTTTGGAGTCGGTGACGTCGATGGATTGCTGCAGGTGCACGAGCCTGCCGTCCGTCCACGGCATCAGACTGTCATAATTTTCAAAAAAACGGCCCGTAAGCGCACTGTACTCCTCCCAGCGGTATACGGCCTGTTCCTCGGGGTGCGTCTCCAGATGGCCCACGGGACAGAATTCGCAACGTTCGGTCTTGCCGGTCTGCAGCACTTTCCAGCATATCTGGCCTTCGGGATGCTGGAGGCCGAAGACTTCTTTCATGGACTCGTTCATGTAGAGAATGACGTCGGTCCGTGGATCGGTGATGTACAGGTAGATTTTTCCCCGTGCCATGGCGGCGTTGAGAATTCGATTCTGCATCTCCTGTTCCGAGCAGGCATTCTTGCCCGCAAAAAACAGGCCAAGATAGAGGGCGATGACATGCAGACAGCTCTGTTCCTCAGGTGACCAGTCTCCCTTTTCCCGCGGCCGGATGCAGCACAGCGCGGCGAACAGTCCTTCCCCGCAACGTACGGGCAGGGCTGCCGCATGATAGTTTTTCATGAAACCAGAAGGAAAGAGCGGAGCCATGTCCGCAGAGTTCAGCCGGGAAACGGTTCCGAGCCGTTCCAGAGGATTCTCTCCGGGCATGCTGCATAAACCGTGCAGCAGGTTCTGGGACGGTTCGGGCAGAGTACTCCAGATCTCCGGTTCGTACGTCTTGGCGTGTGCGCCGAGCGGGACGATCAGCGCCGCGCCGATTTCGAGCCGGATCAACAGATCGGCGATGCAGGAAAGAAAGGACCCCTTGGGCCAGCTGTATGGAGAAAGAGCTTCCAGTTTGCTGAGGCAGTCGGAAATGGAGGAGGGATGCATGTTCGCCATGAGGGGGCTCTCGTCCGGTAAGCGCTGAAGGGGTGGCTGAAAAAGAAAAGGATAACAAGATTAGTTCTTAGCAGCCCGTTTGTACCGCGTCAACCGTGTGTTTCCGGGAGAGCCGGAAAGGCCGAAGCCTTCCCGGAAGAATGGCGAAGGAGGGTTATGGGCGGATGATCTTGTCGGCCAGTGCGAGGCTGGTCACTACATCCAGCATGTTGGTGGTCTGGCCGACCTGTCTGGCTTCAAGCAGGCCATAAAAGTCGAGGCAGGTTCCGCAGACGAGGATATCCGTTCCAGCAGCTTCCAGCGCCTTCAGACTGTCCAGGGCCTTGCCTGGAACCGCGGCGAGCTTCACGCCTCCATTAAGCAGAACGACGCGCCACAGGCTTTCCCCAAGTTCGGGCAGGGTGGACAGGAAATTGCCCATCAGTTTTTCGCCCAGCTGATCATCGCCGCGTCCAAGCGTTTCGGTGGTGACAAGCACCAGAGTCCGGCCCGGAGTCAGTGCGGCAGCCGCAGGTTCCGTGACTTTGCAGGAGCAGGCAGACGTGGTGGCGGCGATTTTCCAGATGGCGACGTCTTCCTGTTTCACTTCCACAGAATAGCCGTTACGGCCGAGAAAGCGGCTTACATTTTCGGAGGCGGCGGCATTATCCACAAGAACATGCAGGGCAGACGGCTTTTCTTCTTCCAGCAACCTGCGGCAGCGAATGACGGGTTCGGGGCAGGCAAGTCCCCGGCAATCGAGCTCTTTGGTCATGATGTCTATCCTTTTTATTTGGGGGACCGGTCGGAAGACCGGGATTCCCGTTACGGGTTCGCGGGCGTCGGGCGCGGCATGTTCATACGCAGCATGAGGGAAAGCCTGTCGGAGGACATGGTCCCGATACTGCCGCGTTCAGTGACACAAAAAATCCCGTATGGAACCATACGGGAAGTGCGATGAAGAAATGTCCGTCAGGGAGACAAGAGCAGGGAGAGGACCGGATCCGCTAACGTCGCTATTGTCTGTGACGGGACATACAGCCCCACCGCGGACCACGTCAGGTGAAGCCTGTGCAGGAAAGCGGAAAAGACATGAATACCTCGAAAGGAGGGCTGAATCCGGCTGACCGGACTGTCGGCAACCTGAAAAAAGGCAATCCCTGGAGGGAAGCAGTTTCTGAAGAGGTTGTCCGCAGTTTACTCCGCTCGCGAGAAAAAGACAATCTGCGTCTCCCCCTCAGTTATGCGTCGCCGAAAGAAGATTCCGGGTTATGGCGCAATCGAGCTTTGTCGATGGCCTTGCTCGCCGTGCAGAAGGAGAGAGTCGCAGACTGTCTGAACATATTCATAGCGATCTGTATCAGTATGTACATCTATCTAAATGCAAGCTATCCGGGAATTCGTGATGCAGGGCAGCGGGGCGCCGCGAAACCGCGGCATCGGAGAGGGCGGTCCTTGCTGGCGAATTGGCATGTGTTCCTGCCCGGGCGCGTTGCACGAATGGCGGGGCATGGTTCACATGCCCTGCGCATGAACGACCGGTTTGGGAGCAGGACGGGCGGAGCTGGTGGTTCAGGGAAATATTGGAAAGGCCGGTCGCGGAATCGGAAATGGCATGGAGAATGCATTTCGAGTAATGGCGCCAAACAATGCGAGAGGAATCCATGCACGAAATTGATCCCGCACTGTCTTCCGAGATTTTCTCCATTCTCCAGCACACGGGGGTAGGCATCGCCATTGCCAACGGCGATGGTTGTCTGGTCTGGGGAAACCACCGCTATGCGGAAATCAGCGGACTCCGGCTTGAAGCCATCATGGGGCAGAATCTCGAACAGGTGGGGCGGGCCGAGAATATCGAGGTTGCAGGTGCCGAATCTCTGTTTTCGCTTGTCAGCAGATCCCGGCGCAGTATCACGCGCATGGTGGATTTCAATATCGAACGGGACATCAGCGTCACAGGGACTCCTTTGTTTGGGGATGACGGCAGGTTGCGCTGGGTTATCTATACGCTGACGGACTGGGCGGAAGTCTCGAATCTGCGCCGGAAGCTGGATGAAATGACCGAAGCTTCCGAAACCAGCCGTCGGCAATTGCAGGAGGCCATGCTCGGACAGTTCCGGGAACAGGGCGTCATTGCGCGGGACAAAGGGATGCATGATGTCTATGCAGCCGCTCTGCGCATCGCTCGGGTGGAGGCCACCCTGTTGATTCTTGGTGAAACGGGGACGGGAAAAGACCACCTTGCCAAATTTATCCATAATTCCAGTCCGCGTGAAAAAGGTCCCTTCGTGCATGTGAACTGCAGCGCCATTCCGGAAAGTCTGTTCGAGGCCGAGCTATTCGGCTACGAACCGGGGGCCTTCACCGGAGCGGGCAGGCACGGAAGGATGGGGCTTATCGAATTTGCCAATCAGGGGACGCTTTATCTTGATGAAGTGGCCGAACTTCCTTTGAACATGCAGGCCAAACTGCTGACTGTGCTGCAGACGCGCAATCTCGTGCGCGTAGGTGGAAACAACTCGCGTCCGGTCAACGTCCGGGTGATTGCGGCCACCAATATGGATCTTCTTGGGCTGGTGCGCCAGAAGAAGTTCCGGGAAGATCTTTTTTACCGTCTGAACGTTCTGGAAATCCGGATGCCGCCACTGCGTGAACGGCGGAATGATATTAGTGAATTTATTAATCATTTTACTGAATTATTTAATGAAAAATACAGACACCGTTCCTTCGATCCTCGCGCGGTATCCGCGTTGATGCGTTACGACTGGCCGGGAAACGTTCGTGAGCTGGAACACCTTGTAGAAAGGCTCGTCATCATGTGTCCGGAGGACGTCATCAGCTGTGAACATCTGCCTCCCGAAGTACTGGGAGAAGCGGCGGCGCTTCCTGAGGGCGGGACGCTCAAGGCCATCCTTGAGCGCGTGGAGGCCAGAGTGATTCGTGAAGCTGTTGAAAGCTCTGGCAGCCTTCGTCAGGCGGCGGACCGGCTCGGCATCGAACTTTCTACTTTAACCAAAAAGAAACAGAAGTACGACATTTACAAGCTGAAAAGGCGATCCTCCCGCATTGAGGAAGAAAGATAGTCTCTCTCTCTCTCTTCATATAGCTTGCGGCGCTTTCCGTCCCGCGAACTTCGGACTGAACGGAGCCAGCGCCCTGCCGCTGCTCTTCTTTCAAGAGTATCGTTTTTCCCATAATTTCCCCTGCATGGGCGGAATTGCATGTGACACGGCGCATATTCCTTGCGAAATCCCTTCCACATGGTTCCGTTCTCAAAACGCAATCTTTAGTTATAGTTAATAAAATTATTGGCTTGTCTTTGTATGCGGTTCTTTTTCCCCGTCCGGTTTTCTTTGGAGTCGTATGTGGGACAATATGATTTTCATCATATTGTTCTGGCGGACGTTGTTGCCGGATGAACCGGCGAAAAGTTGGGATAATGGAAGAGAATAAAATGAAAACAATATGATATGTAAAAATAGGTGTGTTTTTGGAGAGAAGGGACTGTACGCGGGTCAGACCGGGGAGAGTGCGGGAGCGCTGCATGTGATGAAAAGCATCTATGAGCATTATCCATAAGTTGAGAAATGAAACCGGCATAGTTGAGCGATCTTGGGTGTATTCCAGCGCAAACAGGGGGCAAAGATAAGATTTATTTCCTATTGATAGGAAAAAAAGCACATTAAATCAGACAAAAAACACATATGGTGATGAATTTCACACAAGAGAAAGGTGGGACGGAGAGATGAAAGATACGGGATGTCGCGGGAGGCACATCCCGTTTTCTTCTAACGGGACGCGGATACATTCAAAATGAGAGCACCATCGTGGAAGGGAGTCGGTTTGGTCTGAACTTTGCTTTTCTCTTTGCAAAGATCGTCGTCCACAGGAGAGGCGCGCCATACTGGACAAGGCCAGTCACGCAATGATGTTCCGGTCGTCGATCTGTCGGTTGTCGTTCAAGGAGGGGCTATGCAGTTTTCACGAAAATCCGTCATACATCTGGCAACGCTTGTAGCAATTGCGTTGACCATTTTTCAGGTACTGGCAACGGGCGGCTTCATCGTCGTACCGACTCCCGTATTACGCGGTACCCATCTGGCCTTCATCATGGTGCTCGTTTTCCTCTGGAAGCCCATAAAGGCCTTTCGCGAGGGGAAGAAGGAACCTCTGCCACTGTTTCTGCTTGACCTTGCGCTGGCCCTGATCAGCGCGGGCATCGGCGTCTGGATCATTCTGAACTGCGATTATCTTGAAGGCAGGCTTCGCTTCGTCGATCTTCTGACGGAGCAGGACTGGATTGTAGGGACGGCGGCCGTCGTATTGGTTCTTGAGATCACGCGTCGGACTTCTGGCTGGCCTCTGGTGCTCGTGGCCCTGTTCTTTCTGTTTTATGCCTTCTTTGGGCAGCATTTTCCTGGAAGCCTGCGGCATAACGGCATCCTGACCAGCGATCTGCTGGAAATGCTGTTCCTCAGCACCGACGGCATCTATGGGGTTCCGCTGGCTGCGGCTTCGACCATGATTTTCGCGTTCGTCATGTTCGGCGCGTTCCTTGAACGGGCCAATATGAGTTCCCTGTTCATGGATCTGGCCTGTCTGCTGACGCGAAAATCCAAGGGCGGTCCGGCCAAGGTCGCCATTTTCGCTTCGGCGCTGTTCGGCACCATTTCCGGCTCGGCCCCGGCCAATGTGTATGGAACGGGAACATTCACCATTCCGCTCATGAAGCGCGTCGGCTATACGCCGGCATTTGCGGGGGCCGTGGAAGCCGTCGCCTCTACCGGCGGGCAGATGATGCCGCCCATCATGGGCGCGGCTGCCTTCATCATGGCCGATCTTGTGGGCACGAGCTATCTGGAGATTGCCAAATCGGCCCTGCTGCCTTCCATTCTGTACTATTTGGCGCTGCTGGCCATGATTCACTTCGAGGCTGTCAACAAGAATATCGGCAGCCTCCCCGAAGATCAGATTCCGCCCGTACGCAGCGTCGTCGTCCGTCTGTATTTTCTGCTGCCCCTCGTCGCGTTGATTTTCACCATGCTTGTGGGACGGAGCATCGTTACCTGCGCGTTCATCGGCATCATTACGATTCTCGTGCTGAGCATGTTCCGCAAGGATACCCGGTTCACCTTCCGCAGTCTGTGCGGTGCGCTGGAACTGACCGCTCGCAATTGCCTGATGATTTCGGCGACATGCGCCTGCGCGGGCATCGTGGTCGCGGTCATTTCCCTCACGGGTGTGGGGTACAAGTTCATCAACTTCATCACCATCATTGCCGGGGATAATCTGCTTCTTCTGATGATCTGCCTGATGATCACGAGCATGATCCTCGGTATGGGCGTTCCCACCAGCCCCGCCTATATCATCGTGGCGACGCTCGGCGCTCCAGCGCTCATCAAGGCTGGGGTACCCGTGATCGCGGCGCACATGTTCGTGTTTTATTACGCTATTCTTTCGGCAATCACGCCTCCCGTGTGCGTGGCCTCGTTCTCGGGGGCGGCCATCGCCAAGGCAAGTCCCATGCAGACGGGCTGGGTTTCCGTGAAATTGGGGATCGTGGCGTTCATCATTCCGTACATGTTCACCTATCAGCCCGCCCTGCTGCTTCAGGGAGAATGGCCGCTGCTGGTGCAGGCCTGCATTACCTCCATCATCGGCGTGCTTGTGCTTTCAGGCGGGCTTCAGGGGTACTTCATCGCCAGAGCCCGGATGTGGGAGCGGCTTGTGCTGCTGGCGAGCGGGCTTCTTCTGATCGATACCGGTGGATTCACCGACATCATAGGCATCTGTCTGACGGTCTTCATTTGCCTGCTGCAGTTGAACCGCAAGCGCAGAAACATTGCGCCGGCCATGCCGGCCTAATTTGAGGGAGGTTTTTTCAAATGGTTATTGATTTCAGAGTGCGCCCGCCCTATCGGGGATTTCGTGAACTGGGTATTTTTACCAAGTGGGCAAAACCGGAAACGGATCCGAAAAAGATGGGGGCTTTCGGTACCGGTCGCGGCCCCGTGCCTTCCTGCGAGCAGGGCAGCATGGAGCTGTTCATGCAGGAAATGGATGAGGCTGAGGTGGATGCCTGCGTCGTCATGGGCAGACGTACCAAGGGGGAGGCCATCAACGCGGGCAACGTTTCCGCGGACGACATCTATGAGCTGGCCAATGCCTATCCCGGTCGCTTCATCCCCTTTGCGGGCATCGACCCCACGGACGACGATGCCGCGAAGCAGGTGGAACGGGTCGTCAAGGAACTGGGCTTCAAGGGCATCAGCATTGATCCGGGGTGGTGCGTTCCCTGCATGTATGCGGATGACGAGCGCATAGCCCCTGTATATGAAACCTGCGCCCAGCTCGGAACCATCGTGACCGTAACGTGCAGCGCCGTCGTCGGTCCGGATATGACCTATAGCGATCCAGTGGCCATTCAGCATGTGGCCAGCAGATGGCCCAATCTGAAAATTGTGGTGGCGCATGCCTGCTGGCCGCACATCGAGGAAATGATCGGCGTTTCTCTGGCCTGCCCCAACGTGTATCTGTGCCCTGACGTCTATTTCTATACGGACAACATGCCCATGCATGAACATCTGGTAACCGCCGCCAACGGCTTCATGATGTACCGGACGTTGTTCGCCAGCACCTATCCTGTCGGGGGACTCAAGGAGAGCATCCTGAAATGGAGTTCCAGGGGACTTACTCCGAAGGCTCTGCAATGCACGCTGCATGACAACGCGGCCGAGCTGCTGGGGCTTTAGGGCAAAGTACGCCATACATCCGGAGGCCGCCGGGGTCCGCCTCGGCGGCGCACCACGAAAAGCGTTGACAACCACAAGGAGTCCTTATGAAAAAAATGCTTGCACTGGGTCTGTGTCTGGCCTTGAGCCTCCTGCTCGTTCGTCCCGGCCATGCGGAGGGACTCAAGCTGAATCTGATTTCCGGCCCGGTAACGGGCGGCTGGTATGTCGGCATGGGCGTGGTGGGAAAGGCCATAAGCAGCGAATATCCTGACGTGGCCATCACCATGTTGCCGGGAGCAGCCAGCACCAACCCCATTCGAGTCAGCCGCGGTCTGGCCGACCTCGGAATCATGCAGGTCGCTTTGGGAACCGCCGCGCGCGAAGGAATGGCCCCCTTCAAGAGCAAGGTGGGCAATCTGTGCAGTCTGGTCAGCTGGGGTGATTTGAGTCCGTTGAGTTTCGTCATTCGCGAAGATACCGGAATCACCAGCCTTGACGACATTGCCGCCCGCAAGGCTCCGCTGCGGATAGCCGTAGGCAACAGGGGTGGCGGCGGAGACGTGTACGGCGCATGGGTTCTCGGGGAATACGGCATCACCTGGGACAAGATCAAGGAGTGGGGAGGAGCCGTTTACTTCAACAGTTATGACGATATGACCAATATGGCCAAGGACGGCCAGGTGGACATGATCATCTGGCTCGGACGCGGTGAAAGCTGGTTCCTGTCGGAAATCACCAAGGATATCAAGATGCGCTGGCTTTCCATCAAGCCGGAAGTCGTGGCGAAGGTGAACGAGAAGTACGGGATGGTCCCCGCCGTGGTTCCCGGCAAGCTGTATAGCGGCAGAGTCGGCGGCGAGGATATTCCTTCGGTCGCCGAGGTCACGGGGCTTATCGTGCGTCAGGACATGGACGAGGACACGGTTTACAGGATCACGAAGGCCATTTGTCAGCGGCGCGAGGACATTATCAAGGGCTTCCCCACCTGGGAAACCTTTACGCTGGAGACGGCGACGCAGAACCTGCCGTTCCCGTTGCATCCCGGAGCCGAGAAGTATTATCGCGAGACAGGAGCTCTGAAACAGTAACCTGAAGTATGCCGGGAAAAAGGAGCATCCCATGAGCCAGTCTCGAAAGGTTGCGGTCGTCACCGGAGGCGCTTCCGGCATCGGACTTGCGTGCGCGGAAATGTTCAGTCGGACGCATCATGTGGTGATTGGAGACCTGAAGAACGCGGAGCAGGCTGCGGCGGAACTTCCCGTCGCTGGAACAGGCGTGCGCATGGACGTCTGTTCGGTGGAAGGATGCGAGAGGCTGGCCGGAACGGCGTCCTCGCTGGGGGCGGTGGAGGTGCTGGTCCATTGCGCCGGTATCTTGATGCAGCCTACGGTCAGGATAGAGGAAATGGACCCTGAGCGCTGGAGACGGATCATCGACGTCAATCTGACGGGAACCTTTCTCGTTACCCGGGCTCTTGCGCCGGTGCTGGCCGATTCCGGCAGCATCGTACTCGTCGCTTCACGGACGGGGCGAACCGGTTCCGCGGCGCTCAGACTGGGGGACCCCAGCAGGGCGGAGTATTCGACCAGCAAGGCTGCGGTGATTTCCTATGTGAAGTCGCTTGCTCTGGAGCTGGCCCCTCGCGGGATACGGGTAAACGGCATTGCTCCCGGTCCTGTAAGTACAAGCCTGAGCACGCCGGGTCGCGAAAAGATGCTCTCGGAGCATATCCCGCTTGGCCGGACAGGCACGACGGCGGATATTACGCCCGCCGTGGCCTTTCTCTGTTCGGAGGGCGCTTCATGGATCACCGGACATGTTCTTGACGTCAACGGCGGCATGACCATGTAAGAACCTGGCCACGGAGATTTCTGGCCGGGACGCGGAACATTCGGTAAAAGGTTGTGATGGCCGGAGGCTTCATGCCCCGGCCTTCATGCGTCGAAGAGCCGTGGGGGGCGCAACCGCGGCGCCCCGGCTCATGCAACGTCACGCCGAAGTCTGGCTGAGGAAGGGAGGGGGGGCCGTATGCCTGCCGGGACAAGGGGAGAGGCCGTGCATACGGGCCTTGAACCTGTATGGTCGGAAGCGACGCGACATGGTAATTTGAAGAATCCTCGCTCCCCCGAACGAATGAAAGCCGGAGCGTCGTCCCCGAATCGGTCCGTCTGAGGATTTTTTATTTCCTGCATTTCGTCCACTTGACAGTCAGGAAACATCCGCATACATTGCGTCCACCAAACGTCACCATCGTCTATCCGGTTAGGACGGCGGCCTCTCACGCCGCTAAGAGGGGTTCAAATCCCCTTGGTGACGCCAAATTTAGGTACAAAGAAGAATGCCAAAGTCCAAAAGACCTTGGCATTCTTTGTTTTTTTCTTTCCAGTACGATTTCCCGACGCCCGGTTCCGCCCGCTTGCATCCAAACATTTTATGGGGATATCCGCAGGTAGAAATGTGGTACGACATTTCTGATATATACATAAATAACCGTGCGGAATCAAAAATATTTTTATCCATGTGGGTATCTCTTCGTCCAACGACAGCCAGGGAGTGCCCATGCCTCTTACCGATACCCACATCCGTAGTCTGAAACCCAACGTGAAACCCCACAAGTATTTCGACGGCGGGGTTATTTCTCTATGCCTCTGCCAGCGGCAGCAAGTTGTGGAGAATGCCAAATTCTTGATCGAGAGCCTTTGAGAAGAGCGGGGCGGTGCAGTATGAATTTAAGATGGAGGGTTTTGCCGATGCAGGCTTTCGGCGTTTGTTGTCGCAGTGGCTGAAGGTCTGCAAAGAGAACCGTCCCGTAGGGGAAGAGGGAGGCCATGCCGTCAAGTTTGGCCGGAACGCCATGCGAAACGGACCGGAAGCCTCTGTCTGAAAGCGATTAGCTTCATCTATTGAGAAAATATCCTTTTTCCGGAGTCGTGCGGGATTGCGGGACAGGGGCTTTTTCTGATAAGTTAACAAACCTTCCGTATTGCCGGTTTTGCGGCAAGGAGACCGACGACTCGGCCCGTGCGGGAGATTTCCGTGATGGGCGGAGGAAGGCCGGCGTTTCGCGGTCTTCTTTTCATGAGGCAATTTCATCAGTTTCGTCTTTTCTCGGATACTGGATGCCGACAGGGGATCGCGAGGGGAAGAGGCGAAGCGGACAAGGGGAAAGAGATTGAGTCAGGGTGACACGAGAGAAATGCTGGGAAGCCGTCTGGGTTTCCTTCTGTTGTCGGCTGGTTGCGCGATCGGTCTGGGGAACGTGTGGCGTTTCCCGTTCATTACCGGGGAATACGGCGGAGCGGCTTTCGTTCTGATCTACATTTTGTTTCTGATTATTCTCGGTCTTCCCATCATGGTCATGGAATTCTCCGTGGGGCGTGCCGCCCAGAAGGGCATGGGCCGGGCGTTCCAGATTCTTGAACCCAGGGGAACCCGCTGGCATCTGTTCGGATACGGAATCATCATCGGTCCCTATGTGCTCATGATGTTCTACACCACGGTCACGGGCTGGATGATGGCCTACTGCTGGCATATGGCCTCGGGCAATCTGGCCGGACTGTCTCCGGGGCAGGTCGGGGAATTTTTCGGGGCCTCGCTCGCCGACCCTGCCGGACAGATGGGATGGATGACGCTGACCGTCCTGATTGGACTTTCCGTGTGCGCGCTCGGATTGCAGCGGGGTGTGGAGCGAGTGACCAAGCTCATGATGGCCTGTCTGTTCGTAGTCATGGGATTCCTTGTGATCCGCGCCGTCACGTTGCCCAACGCCGAGGCAGGCATCGCGTTTTATCTCAAGCCTGACTTCGGCAAAATGATAGATGAAGGTCTTTGGGAAGCCGTTTATGCGGCTATGGGACAGGCCTTCTTTACTCTGAGTCTCGGCATTGGCTGCATGACCATCTTTGGAAGCTATATCGACAAGCAGCGCTCGCTGACCGGCGAATCCGTCAACATCATGATTCTGGATACGATCGTGGCCTTGATGGCGGGCATGATCATCTTTCCGGCCTGTTTCTCCTTCGGTGTGGACGCTGATTCCGGACCGGGACTCGTATTCGTCACGCTGCCTAATGTGTTCAACAGCATGCCCGGAGGACGGTTCTGGGGTTTCCTGTTTTTCGTGTTCATGAGTTTTGCGGCACTGACCACGGTCATTGCCGTGTTTGAGAACATCGTGGCCTATTCCATCGATGTGCTGCACTGGAGCCGCAAAAGGGCCGTGGTCGTCAACGGCATTCTCATCTTTCTGCTTTCCATCCCCTGTGCGCTGGGATTCAGCGAGTTGTCCGGCATTCAGCCTTTCGGGCCGGGATCGGGCATTCTCGACCTCGAAGACTTCATCGTCAGCAACAATCTGCTGCCGCTCGGTTCCATGGTCTTCCTGTTCTTCTGCTGCTACAAGAAAGGCTGGGGCTGGGACAACTTCATCGCCGAGGCCGACTCCGGAAAGGGACTCATGTTCCCTCGCTGTCTGCGGCTGTATGTCAAGTATGTACTGCCGGCCATCGTCTTTTTTGTGTTCATTCAGGGATATATCGACAAGTTTGGCAAATAGTTTCGCCTGTTCCTGCTGATTCGGAGCGCGTTCATTTCTGGACGCGCTCCTTTTATATGCGGCTCTCGCACCGGGCGCGATTTCTTATGGAATCAGGATTGGTTCCGCAATATTCCGGGCCATGGCATCGCTTTTCCAGAAGGCCGGGGCGATTCTTTCCTTTTCAGCGATATGCCCGGATTTAGGAAGTCCAGGATGCCGTTTGCCAGAAGCGTCCTTTTCACAAAGGTTCTCTTCGCATCCTGGGGGCGTTGCGACATTTTGCTGCCGGGCTTGCAAGGGGTTCAGGGGGCTGAAAGTTTTTCCCTTCGGCGATCTCTGCTGTTTTTCGTCTCTCTCTCTCTCTCTCTCTCTCTTATTTAAGGTGGTTTTTATTGCTGGATGCTTCCTTCCATACGGGGATGAAGCTCATGGAGAGCGAATTGACGCAGTGACGGATATTTTTGGGCGTAAGTCGTTCCCCCTCGAAGACGTGCCCGAGGTGTCCGCCACAGGCCGCGCAGACAATTTCGGTCCGGATGCCGTCCGCATCGTGCGTTCGGCGGACAGCTCCGGAGATGGCGTCATCAAAACTCGGCCAGCCACAACCTGAGTCGAATTTGTCCTCGGAGTGGTATAGAGGTGCGCCACAGTTACGGCAGACGTAGATGCCAGCTTCCCTGTGGTTCCAGTAGGCTCCCGAAAAGGGAGGTTCAGTGGCTTTTTCCCTGATGACGCGGTGTTCGGCAGCGGTAAGCGGAAGCATGGCTTTTTCCTTGTGAAAGCGAAGTGTGGTCGGGTGTGGAGGTTCGGAAGTGCAGGGAGCGGAACGAGGCGGTCAATGGGTGTTCAGAGCTGTACGAATCCTGGCAGAAAAGGTCGTTGCCGGGCAGCGAAGTGGCATATCCGGCATTCCGGACAGATGTTCGAGCGACAAAGCTGTCCTGTGCAGCCCATCGGGGCGGATGCGCGATGCATGCAGGGCATCCATTGACAACGCCGCGAACTCCGCTGTGACGAATTTTGTATCGCCGGTCTCCCATAAATTCAGGATCAGGCAGCTTCCGGGCGGGATGCCGTCCGGCGGATAGTCGGGCAGTTTCCAGTGCAGACCGAGCAAAGCCCCGACTGTAGCGATGTTGGTGTCGTGTCCGACAAACACGATCAGATCGGCTGCATTGACGGCGGGATTGGCGGCCTGGCCGAACAGGGCTGCATGCATGGCTTCCAGCAGCAGACCGCCCCGTGCCCGTGCCACAGATGGTGCCCGGTTGATCGTGTCGAAAACGCGGCTGTGCACGGGCAGCATGTGTTGCAGGGCTGTCTTGTCCGCCAGTCCCCAGCCAGAAGGCTTTCCCGGCCATTGTCCGTATTCCAGAAGAAAAATTTCCGCAAGACTGCCGGCTATGCCGAGTCGTCCTTCGAGAGTGACCGTATCGCCTTTCTCACTGAAGGCCACATGGGAGGGAATGGTCATGAGACTGCAGGGGGCCGGGCTGCGATTTTCCATACAGAAACCAGGACCAGGTCGGCCGATGACGGAGGCGACGGTTTCGATTCCCGATGAGAGTTCCTCTTCCAGCACGGCGAGCGAACCGCCGGCCGTCGCGAGGATGTCCCGTTCCACCGCCTTCCGGTCAAGGCGTTCCACGCCTGCCTTGACAGGATGAAACAGCGGGTCCATTCGCGTCGATGCCGTGGCGTAGGGAATGGCGCACTCAGGCGCCAGACCGAGCAAAATGGCGCCAGCCGTGGCCTGAGTACGCTGATCCAGATCAGCATAGACGAAGAGAGAGGAAGGGGATGGACAGGCCTTGGGAGGCAGCAGATGCAGTACTTCCAGACGTTGCCGTTCCTGTTGCCATTGCGCCATGACAAGTTCCGCGCCGCGGGGGGTGAGTTCACCCCGTTCTACCGGCCAGACTGGCCATTCCCTGCTGCTCCACGAATGAAGTTCGGCTGCGGGCTGGGTCGGGCTGCGGACGCCATGCCGCGACAAGACGACCTGTTTGACAAGTTTCATGTCGTTCTGTCCGACGGATGGAAGGGGAATGGTCATGGACATTGTCAGCAGCAGGAACAGCAGAAAAAGGCATCTTGACATGGCAACTCCGGGAAAATCGGATGAGCGTGATGCCGCCGCGCCGGGTCAGTGCGGCTTTCGAAAAGGGAAGGGCGGCGGGCAGGTTTTTTCGCAGGGAAGAGAAAAAATATCCTGTTTGCCCTGTCTTTACGCCTTGTTGCCTGATTTGTGTATGATTTTTGGAGGTGCGGGAGAGGTTTTTCTGTCGTCTGTGCCTGGTTCCCGCTCCCCCGCAGGACATTTACGGGACAAAGGGGAAAATAAGAAGGGGCAAGGGGCATTCCGGGAGGCTGAACCTCCCGGAATGGCGAGCTCAGGCCTGTTCAAGAGCCTGTTGAAGATCGGCGATGATGTCCTTTACGTTTTCGAGGCCGACGGACAGACGGACCATGCCGGGGGTAATGCCCGCATTGACAAGCTGTTCGTCGCTCAGCTGGCGATGGGTGGAGCTGGCTGGATGCAGAACGCAGGTGCGGATATCCGCGACATGCACAAGCAGGGAGATCATTTTCAGACTGTCGATGAACCTGGCTCCGGCTTCGCGTCCCCCCTTGAGGGTAAAGGAGATGACGCCGCTGCATCCCTTGGGCAGATATTTGGCGGCCCGTTCCTTGTAAGGGTTGCCGTCCAGCGTGGGGTAGCGCACGGATTCCACCTTGTCGGAGGAGACAAGGAAGCGAGCCACCTCTTCGGCATTCCGACTATGGCGTTCGATGCGGAGAGGAAGGGTTTCCAGGCCCTGATTGATGATGAAGGCCCCGAACGGCGTCTGGCACGTTCCCATGTCGCGCATGAGCTGGGTGCGGGCCTTGGTGATGTATGCAGCCTTGCCGAAGGCTTGCGTATAGACGATGCCGTGATAGGATTCGTCCGGCTCGACGAATTCGGGAAACTTGCCGTTCGTCCAGTCGAACTTGCCGCTGTCCACAATTACGCCGCCCATTTGCAGGGCATGTCCGTCCATGTATTTCGTGGTGGAGTGTACGATGATATCCGCACCGAATTCAAAGGGACGGCACAGCACGGGGGTGGCAAAGGTATTGTCTACGATAAGCGGTACGCCGTTCTCGTGCGCAAGCCGGGCGAAACGTTCGATGTCCAGCACGTCGATGCTGGGATTGGAAATGGTTTCCCCGAACAGGGCCTTGGTGTTGGGGCGGAATGCCGCCCGGATTTCATCGTCGGGAGCTTCCGGGTCGACGAAGGTGACTTCAATGCCGAGCTTTTTCAGCGTAACGGCAAACAGATTGAGCGTCCCCCCGTATATGGCCGAAGAGCTGATGAAGTGATCGCCGCACGAGGCGATGTTCAGGATAGCGAGCATGCTGGCCGCTTGTCCCGAAGAGGTGCACAAAGCGCCGATGCCGCCTTCAAGAGCTGCAATTTTCTGCTCCACGGCATCCACGGTGGGATTGCCGAGGCGCGTATAGAAAAAACCTGCTTCTTCCAGATCAAAGAGCTTGCTTACCTGCTCGGTGGAGTCGTATTTGAAAGTGGTGCTCTGGCAGATGGGAAGGGCCTGCGGCTCTCCGTTTTTCGGGGTGTAGCCCGCATACAGACATTGCGTTTCTATTTCCATGGCGGATGCTCCGGTAACGGTATGGATGGATCGTTCGCCCGGTTGTATCAATACGGTTTCCTATGTCAATCTTCGTCCGGGTATGTTTTCCGCATGGGACGGGTGAAAGGGAGAAAAACTATGGTTCAGGACTATCCGCAGTTCGACATGGAACTGCAGGTGCGCTACAGCGAAACGGGAACGGACGGGAGGGCCAGGCTTTCCTCGGTGGCCGACTGGTTTCAGGAGGCGGCGGCGCTGAACGCGGCCGACCTCGGATTCGGGGACGAGCTTGTGTTCAGCAGGGGCATGACATGGATTCTCACGCGGCTGATCCTGTATATCGAAGGACTCCCGGCCGTGGGACAGACAGTTCGGATACGGACCTGGCCGGCGAAGATGGAACATCTCGGGCATCGAGGGTACGAAGTGCTGGATGAAACGGGAAGACCACTGGTGCGAGCGACGAGTGCATGGACGGTCATGGATCTCCAGACGCGACGTATTGTGACCATGCCGGATGAGCTGCTGGCCGCCTATCCGTTGAAGACGCTGCCCTGTGAACCCTTTTCCTCCCGCGTTCTGCCCCGGCTGCGCGACGCAGCGTCCTCCGTTCCTGTTCTCGTGCGCAAGGATGATCTGGACATGAATGGACATGTGAACAATGTTCGCTACCTGGGCTGGCTTCTGGAGGGCATTTCTTCGGAGGACGGTTCTCGTATCATTCCTTCCGTGCTTGACGTTTCCTTCCGTGCGGAATGTTTTCCCGGAGAAACGCTGGCCAGTCGCTGCTCTCCGGCGACCGGAGAAGATGGCGCGTTCGGGCTTGTGCACGGCATCATGAGAGCCGCCGGAGACGGCGGCGACGTTTGCCGGGCCATAAGCCGCTGGCGTTCTCGCCCTGTGCTCCATATGCCCTGAGCCGCTCATCGTCCACAAACTTTGGAGAAACGGAATTCTGCGCTTGCGTCTTCGGGAGGCTTGTCCTATGTCTCTCCCCGAAATACTTTTGGAAACATGGAGGGATATATGTTTCTCGAAAAGATGCGACTTGATGGAAAACTGGCTTTGGTTACCGGAGCCAGCAGAGGGATAGGACAGGCCATTGCTCTGGCGCTCGCCGAAGCGGGGGCGGACATCGCCGTATGCAGCCGGAAGGAAAACCCCGAGCTGGGCGAGCGGATTACGGCCATGGGGCGTCGTTTCTGCTTTGTTCCCTGCGATCTGACTGTTCGCAAGCAGACGCATGCGCTGGTTCCCGCCGTCGTGGAACGAATCGGCCACCCCGACATTCTGGTCAACAATGCCGGATCGCTTCTGCGCTCGAAGTCAGCCATCGAATTCAAGGAAGAGGACTGGGACGCCATTCTCGAGCTGGACCTCACGGCTCCTTACATTCTGTCTCTTGCCTGCGCCAGACACTGGCTGGATACGGGAAGCCGCGGCAAGATCATCAACATCATTTCCGTGATGGGCTTGTCCGGAGGCGCGGGCAGCATCGGCTACGCTGCGGCCAAGCATGGTCTGAGCGGTCTGACCAAATCTCTCGCCAACGAGTGGGCCTCCCGGGGCATCAATGTGAACGGCATTGCCCCCGGTTTCGTGCGTTCGGACATGACGCGCGGACTGCATACACATGAGGGCCGCACGCAGAAGGTCTACGAGCGGATTCCCTGCAAGCGCTGGGGCGAGCCTGATGATGTCGCCGGAAGCGTGCTTTATCTGGCTTCCGACCTGGCCGATTACGTGCATGGGTCCATTTATACGCTGGATGGTGGTTACGAATCCATGTAACGGGAACGCCTCTGGTTGCGTCATCGGCAGCGAACCGAAGAATGTCGCCTGATATCTTTGACGAATAGGCCCCTCGTCGACTCCTGAACAACCGGGATTGACGAGGGGCCTCTTTTGACTGGCCAGTTATTTGACCTTGAGTCCCGCCTTTTCGACAAGTTCCGTATAGGCTGGCAGTTCCCATTCCAGATATTTCGTGAATTCTTCTGGCCCTTCAAAAAGCGCATTGGAGAAAGTCTGGGTCATGAATTCCGCATACTGGGGAGACGCGACTGCTTCCTGCAGCAATCCAGCCAGCTTCTGTACGATGTCATCGGGGGTGTTTTTCGGAGCATGGAAACCGCGATGCGAGGCGATGACCAGATCAAGCCCCTTTTCCTTGAACGTAGGAACGTCGGGGAAATTGGCGATGCGATCTTCAGTCATGATGGCCAGCATGCGGAATTCTCCGGACTTGAGCTGCGCCAGAGCTTCGTTCGGCGGAACGATGATGGCGTCCAGATGCTTGCCCATGAGCCGGATGGCTGCTGCTGCGCCGCCGCTGGTGGAGGGGACGGTATTTACCTTGATTTCTGCGGCATGTTCCAGCGCCAGAATGGATAAATGCCAGAGGCCGCCCGGCGTTCCGCTGCCGACATTGATTTTTTTGGGAGAAGCCTTGGCTGCGGCGGTGAAGTCTTCCAGTGTTTTCCAGGGAGAATCCGTCCGGACGATCAGAGCAGGGGCATCAAAGTTGACCCCTGCGATCTGCTTCAGATCCTTATATGTGTAAGGGGAATGCCCCGTTGCCTGCAGCGTGGACAGGTTGGAGGTCATGAACAGCACTGTATAGCCGTCCGGTCTGGCCCTGACGGTATCCTTGATGCTGCGCGCGCCGCTTGCCCCGGGAATGTTGGAAACTACAACGGGTTGTCCCAGTTTTTGTTCGATCATGCCGCACAGAAAGCGGGCAACCTGATCCGTTCCTCCACCGGGAGCGAAACCGACATATACGGTAATGGGCTTGGCGGGATAGTCGACGGCCTGCGCCGGAGCGAATCCGCTCAGCACAAGACCAGCCGCGAACATGAGACTGCAGACGAAACGTGAAAGGGGCAGGGAGAACATGTTTCCTCCTGAACAGGTTGAAGATTACCGGGAACTTCCGTTTGCGTTTGAAGTCATGCTGTCCGGCGGCGTTTACGCACCTGCCAGACCAGAGAGAAAGCGGTCAGAGCGAGGAAAAACATGGCTATCGGGCGAGTAAAGAAATAGGAAAGCTCGCCTTGCGACATGATTATGGTCGTGCGGAGGTTGTCCTCAAGAATGGGGCCGAGGACGACGCCGAGCACCAGCGGCGTCAGAGGGACTCCCAGCTTGACGAGTGCACAGCCGAACAGTCCGAAACCGAGCATGACGCCCACGTCGAACAGGTTGTTGTTTACGGAATAGGCGCCCACGATGCACAGAAACAGAATGATGGGCAGCAGCACATAGAAGGGAAAGCTGATAAGTCTGGCGAAGAGTCCGGCGGCGAGAAACCCGGCCAGGGCCATGAAGATGTTGGCGATGATTCCCCCAATATAAATGGAATAGACAACTTCCGGGCTGGATGTGAACAGCATGGGGCCGGGCTGCATGTTATGCAGAATGAAGGCCCCGATGAGAATGGCGGTGATGGCGTCTCCGGGGATGCCGAGCGTCAGCATGGGCATGAGTGCGCCGCTGCATGCGGCGTTGTTGGCGGTTTCACTGGCGGCTATGCCCTCAATCTTGCCCTTGCCGAATTCTTCAGGCTCCTTCGAGTTGTTTTTCGCGCTGTTGTAGGCCACGAACGAGGCGATGGAACCTCCTGTCCCGGGCAGGGCTCCGATGCCTACGCCGATAAGCATGGAACGGATAACGGTGGGCCAGAGCTGCGTGATCTCCTTGAATCGTGGCATGATGTGTGTCAGTTTCTGCGGCACGAAGTTATACTTCTGGGTTGAAAGCTGGCCAAAGATTTCGGAAAGGCCGAACAGACCTATCATGACGGGGATGAACTGAAAGCCTGAATAGAGATCGGTGGAGCCGAAAGTGAAGCGGCCGATGCCCGTCATGGGATCTGTTCCCACCATGCATACGAGAAGACCGAGCAAACCGGCAATGAGTCCCTTGACAAGTGATTCTTCCGACAGACTCGCGACGATGCTCAGGCCAAAGACGGCCAGCGCAAAATATTCGGGAGCGGAGAAACGCAGAGCGAAGCTTGCAATGAGCGGCGCACAGAGGATGAGCAGGATCATGCCGAGCAGTCCGCCCATGAACGAACTCCATGTGGCGATGCCGATGGCGCGCCCTCCTTCCCCCTTGCGAGCGAGGGGAAAACCGTCAAGCGCCGTCATGACGGCTGAGGGCGTTCCGGGAATGTGAAGAAGAACCGCGGAAATGGAACCGCCGTAAATGCCGCCGAAGTAGACGCCAAGCAGAACCATGATGGCCGTCGTCGGTTCCATGTGGAAGGTGAAGGAGGCCATGATGGCGACGGCCATGGTCGCCGTCAGGCCCGGAATGGCCCCGATGACGATTCCGCCGCAAACGCCGCACAGCAGAATCAGGATGACCTTGATCTGAAAGATTTCCCCGGCCGCTACGAAAAATGCATCCATGAGATTTACCCCTTGAGTTTGCGCAGAGGACTGCTGATGAAAGGACGAGTCGTCGTTTTACAGACTCAGGCCGGGCAGCAGGCTGGGGAACGGCACATACATGATGTGGATGAAGATGATGTAGACGATTGCCGTAACTGCAGCAGGCAGTATCGCCAGGAGCCACTTTCTGCGCATTCCCAGAAGGTACATGGTCAGGGAAAGAAAGATGATGCTTGCGAGCTCAAAACGGAGAATGGGAAGAAGCAGAATAAAACAGGCGATGATGGCAGCAAATAAAAGCAGCCGCCTCAGAACGGGAGAGATGTGAAGCTCGATACATTCTTCCTCATTCCTTTTCTGAAGAAGGAGGATGCCGGCCAGAACGGCAAGCAGGACGGCTATGGTCTTGGGCAGAAAGGCCGTATCGACTACGGCGAGATCCGTTCCCACCTTCGGCAGCAGACAGGCCTGCCAGAAGACGAAGCCGGCCAATGCAAACAACAGAAGGGCAAGCAGAAGATTCTTGTGGACACTTTTCGGCATGATCCTTTCCTCCTGAACAGATTATGCGTTCCGCCTTCTTCCGACAGCCGCATTTTTAATGCGCTGACGCCGCTGCTGGTGAAGAGACGGCCGCCTATCGAAAAACATGCTGAGCGATGGGGCTGTGGCGCCGTTCCTCCTTATCTGCCATGTCTGCCATGACCGGTTTGCCTGATCGCTGGTCAGAAGTTTCCGGACTTTTTCTGCGAACTGATATCGAAAATGTTTTCACGAAGCGTTCACCGCCGTATCATTGAGCGGAAACAGACTGTGGGGACCGCAACATGTGCTTCAGCATGACGGAAGGGCAAAACACATGGGGATGGAAGCGTCATGAACGCCCTCTGCATCTGCACACTGTAATGTTGACCACGCCTGAAATCCGGTCGGCAGTTCGTCCCATGGACTGCTTGTTTTCGAGAGAACGTGGCCTTGGATGTCCCTTTTGGTTTTGGGTTTCAAAATTTTTCTTCGGGAAATGTTTATGGACAAGTTTCCTGTTCTTGAGCTGGGTTAATGCAACATCAATCCATTAGTCTGGAATCATACGAGATCTTATGAAAAGTACAGAGAATATAGAATTGCACATCAGCCATGCCTTTTTGAAAAGACAGGTGATTTCTGCAGCTCCATTTCAGAGCTGTTTATGGGAATATTTAATGTTTGTACATATAATGTAATAACATTCAAGTCAAGATTTTACCTCGTCTACAGAGACGATCAAAATAGATAATACTTAATATATTGAAAAAAATATATTTTTTATTATCTGCACCTCTCTTGTTTTAGACTCGGCTTCTCTTGACTTTTTGTTCGCAGTCAGCCATACTCAAAAAATACGCCGGGATGGTGGAATTGGTAGACGCAGCGGACTCAAAATCCGCCGGTGGCAACACCTTGCGAGTTCAAGTCTCGCTCCCGGTACCAAAAATAATTCAAGGGTTTACGCGGTTAGCGTAGACCCTTTTTTCCGTAATATCCTGCACCAAACTTGCACCAAATGGCACCAAACTACTTGATGCACTTTTTTTCTTCTAAGGCTGGCATTACAGATGCAGCCAAAAGTTGACCTTGGGGAGTGACATGCGCATATGTCCCACCCGTAGTGGCAACATTGCTATGTCCAAGTTGTGCGGCGACGGCGGCGAGGTCCGCTCCCCGTGAAAGCATCTCGGTTGCAGCAATATGCCGTATATCATAGGGGCGCATCGATACCCCAGCACGTTGGCACGCATTTTCCCATGCTGTACGAAATGATTTTATTTTTTGACCATTGTCACGATGACATACAAACTGGATTCCCCTTGCCATATCTTGACTGAACCTCTGGCGGGCCTCTGCGAGATAATCCTGATGTGGAATGACAGTTTTCAACTTCCCACTTTTACCTTGGCGTATGATTACGATTCCTCGCCGCCAATTGAAGGCGTCCCAAGTAAGGCTGAGTAACTCAACCTGCCCCGGGCGTAGGGCAAGGAAAAAGGCTGTTTTTACCATCCATTGCAAGGAGTCAGATAGATATGGGTAAAGTTTTCTGAGGTCATCAACGTTGGCTCTAATGATAGGGCGACTATGCTTTAGAAGTCGGTAGTCTCTCCAAGGATTGATGTGTATCAAATCCTGATCTACACCCCATGCAAGAATAGCACGAATATATGCTTGATATTTATTGATAGTACCGTTACTTGTTCCTTTTGCTCGGAATCCTTCCCGCATCCGTTCCAAATCTTGGCGGTTTAAAGATTCAGCATATTTGTCACGTAAAAATTCACCTATTCCTGGAATATGCTTTTTATCTTCTTCATGGCCTGCAAGGAAATAGACGATATTTTTTTTTGTTTTTTGATGTTTGTCTGGATTGCTACGGAAATAGAGCATAGCCAGTTCTGCGAGTGTCAGCCTTTCATCTGTCGTATCTAAGGAAGAAAGCTGTTCAGATTCCCATGCTCGTGCAGTCTGTTCGTCTCTGAATGCTTTTTGCTTCCATTCCTTTGATCCATGTATTTTGTATTTGACAATCCAGCGTCCATCTTTACGTTGGGAAACACTCATTTTGTATTTCTCCTATATGCCACACCCCCTTGCGAAATCTTTAGGGGAAATTCTCTTTTGTTTTCGCTGTACTGATGGATAAGCATCTACAATTTCGGCAATCATTTTGTTAATTATTGCCACTTTTTTTTCAGCACTTTCTTTTTCCTGTATGAGTCTGGCTATCTCTTTGATTTTTTCATTTTCACTCATATCTCCCCCCTATGCAGCTCATCCCCTTCTGTATCTGTCGAGCATACCGGGATTTTGAGCAAGCTCAGTGCGGAATGCAGCAATCACGTCCGCATGGTAGGCGTTGATGCCGTCGGGATACTCAGGAGTTGCGATTTTCTCTATGGAGTAACCGAGATCGGTAGACATGCGCTTGAGGGCTTTCCCAACGATGGAATACATTCCCCGACTTTCAATAAATTCAGTCAGTAACCATGGGATGGCTTTCACGGCCTTATAGCGTTTCCCGCGTCCGAGTTCGTTCTCAAGGGCATTGGCCTTGCGGACAGCTGCGGAAGCTGTTGCCATTGCGGTAGCGGTCTTTTTATCGTTGATCCATGCCTTGGTGCGGATCGCTTCATCACGCTGTTTCTCAGCAATCTGGCGGCGTTCGTATTGTTCAGCCCACGCACGAGCAGCAAGAGCAGGATTCTGGAAGTTGGGTAGTCCGGGGATAGAGTTACGAAGCCTTTCCTCCATCTCATTGAAGCGGGCAATGTAAGTTTCTTTGATGGCCATAGCTTCCGGTGTGATGTAGCCCATAGCCACCATCATGAAGCCATCCTTGGAAAGGACATACATGGGGCGTTTTTCACCCTTGGCGTCGGTGTATTCAACGGGCGCAAAGTTGCGCTCGTTAAACTCATGTGAACATTTTTCAATAGTTACGCGAATATCTCTTAAAACATCCTTGTGATTCTTCCTGAAATGTTCAGCAACCTGTAAGGACGTGACGGCAGGGATTTCATTTCCGTTGATACGATTCAGTGTGACTTCGATGATCATGCAGCGACCTCCATATGGATGTCCCCAGCCGTGTCTGCCGTGCCGGGATAGTGGGCTTCGAGGTAATCCGCCAGACATTCAACGTGATGATACAGCCAGCCCCATGACTCTCCCTTGTAGTAGGCAGGGCACGTCGCCCGACAATCTGCAAGCAGGAGATGGGCGAGATAAATGGCGTCGTACCAATGGAGGATGTCCGCTTCTCCATCCATCATCTGTTTGACGGTGCAGCGGTCAGCGATGAGATGGAAAGCTGTATCGAGATCCCGCTTTGCCCCGGCGGAAAGGTCTTTGTTTTTGGGAAGTGTCATGCTCGCTGATACTTGGGCGAGCCTCTTGCTGATGCTGGATAGACGCCGCTGAATGGCAGCAGGCAACGTCTGGGGGCGGACTTCTTCGCAGAAGGTTCTGATAACTGCTACGGCCAGCAGGCATCGGGTATACTGGTAGGTCTGGGGAGGATACGGCTTTGCCGGAACATCCGGCGGGAAGTGAGGAGTGTATTTCATGGGGGACCTCTTCTGAGTAAAAAGAAAGCCCCTTTCGGGGCTATTTCTGTTCACTGGGTTCGGGAATGGGGCCGGCCCATTCGATATCTTCCGATTCATATAATATGCTGTACTTTGTGTGGTCTGCACAGTCGGGAATGTATGCAGGGGACCATGTGCTCTTGTCAGACCCCTTGTATCTGCACCAGTAATACCCCGGCCCCTTCGGTGGCTCGTGCGTCCAGACCAGCGGCTTTATTTTCCCGGGCATACATACTCCTTCAATAGTTATGGCGCTCATTCTTTCGGCTCCGTCATGGTAAAAAGAGCCTGCATCACGTCGCATGTGGTGTCGATTTTCCCGCCACGCACGCTCTGCTCTCTTTGAGCTTCGATGATGCCCACGGCAAATCTGAGCATTTTTGCCAGCCTCGGAACGGCATTGCACGCGGCGACGATGTAGGCTGCGTTCGTGACGGAATTGACTTCTGGCGCAATGGATTCCGCCACGAACAATGTGGGGTCGGAATTCTCCCCGGCTACTTGCTCGTTATTGTTGTCTAATAAGACACCAACGCCGCATTCGTTCGTGTCTCCATGCTGCTCATAAGCCCACGGCCCCGGTGTTGCCGCATCCCTCAGCCGTTCCAGTTCGTCAATCCATTTTTGTGCGGTCATTGGTTCTATTCCCTGCGCGTTGTTCATGCAGCCGCGCCCCTGTCCTTTCCGCGTGATTCGTATGCGCGGCCCACGGGGGTGGAGGTTAGGCGATGACGTTCAGGCCGGGTTTCATCCACGCACCCGGGGAGGTGCGACAGAAAGGCCCGTTGTTACGCGAGCAGTGGTGTTTATCTTACCTGCAGGCTGTAGGTTTTCACGAGTTCGCATCCAGGCACAGCAATACCGGCCTTGAGCGCTTCCTTGATGACCGGCTTATCTGGCTCTTCCGTGACTTTTCTCCGGATATAGAGTTCTGGGAGGACTCCCGGCTGTGCCGTGACGGCGACAGATTCCGACTCCCTGACGCTGATGGTGTACACACGACCTGAGACCTTTTTCAGGCCATTTGTGCGGAGCGCAGTCGTGTAGTGCTCCTTGAGCCATGTAAGACGGTTTTCCGCAGCCTTCGCGGTGAGGCGCTTCGCCTCTTCCTTGCAGGCGGCTACAAGATCGGACTGAAGGCGCAGGAACTGACCGAATCCATCCACCTTGTCGGCTTCGAGTTTGGCGAGTTCATCCATGTAGGTGTCCATGGCCAGTTTCTGTTCCGGCGTGAGTTCTTCATCGGGGATGGAAAGCATTCCGGCGATTTCAGCCTGGATTTCATTAAATGTCATTAAAAATACCCTTGTGGTTTGAGACCTCCCCCCTCAGGGGGAAAAGAGGAGTTGACAAGGCAACGAAGCCGATGAAATCCTTTTTCGTAACCCCCTCCCTGAAGGAAGGGGCAATCCGCACGACCCCTATCCGTCGGCTGCGGAGTCAGTCGGCGGATGGGGCGACTGTGGATTGAAACCTGTTTAATAAGAAAAGGGCGGCTCAGGAAATGAAAAGAGCCGCCCGTGCATGGGAGTGGGAATGGAGTATGGGTGAATCAGAAGGGGCAATCATCAATACCGGAAGCGTCTGAAGGGAAACCGCCATATCTGGAATCCCGCTGCTGCCCCTGCTGCCCGTCTCCCTTGCGGTCGAGAAACTGAACGCGCTGTGCTCTGATTTCAGTGGAGTAACGGTCCTGCCCCTGCTGGTCCTGCCATTTCCGGGTTGTAAGACTCCCCTCGATATAAACAAGGCTCCCCTTTTTGAGATATTGGCTGCAATTTTCTGCGAGTTTCTGGAAGGCAATCACGGTATGCCATTCCACTCTGTCCACACGGTTTCCGTTTCTGTCCGTATAGGATTCGTCTGTGGCCACGTTAAAACGGCATACGGGCGCGCCGGCCTGGGAGTATTTCAGCTCCGGGTCTCTTCCCAGTCTGCCGATAAGTTCAACTCGATTCAGGCTAGCCATTTGGGCCTCCATTGATGGCGTTTAAAAATTCGGAAACATCAGCCTTTGTCAATTCACGGGAGCTTGCAATGGGCCGCCCGAAGAATCGTGAAAGTTCGGCAAGGTAATCCGCTCGACTGTCTCCATGTCGTTTGGTCAGATACGACATGAGGGCCTTTGACTGTTCCGGTGTCATCGGGCTGGTATTTTCCGCCTTTGCCTTTGCCCGTTGCTGTGCGCTCCCATTTTTGGGAGCGAGGTGGTCCGTTTCGGCATCTGGGTCGGGCATTTCTTCTGTGGGAATACAGAACGTCTGGAACATGGCGTATTTCATGGCAATAGACTGAGCCTTGGGCAACGCTTTATCTCCGCTGTCCATCGCTTCGCCCACTGTCACACAGTGAACGCTGGAACCGTCCTCAGCGTAAAACGTGAAACGCACCTTCGCGGTCACGTAAGCCATAATTGTGCCTTTGGAATTTGCTCGCTCCTCTCGTGTCGTTTCCAGCACCTCCGGCACACAGAACACTCCATGTTGTGACATAACTGGGTGCAAAGCATTGTAGACATCATCAATTCCTCGGAACTTAAACGATGCAAAACCACTGGTTTGCCTATCCTTGCCGATTGAACCACAATCCCGCATAACTGCAATGATTGCACTGTAGATCTTGGCGTCCATATTTCGTCCTTTCACCGGCCATTACCGGGAACTATGCTTGATCATCCGGGGCGATGTATTCCCCGATTCTTTCCTGTGCCTCGATTTCGTCTCCGTAGCAGTCAATTTCCCACATGTCATACCTCGATGAGTTCTGGGGCGCAGCTCGCGAGCATGATGGACGCAAACAGCATCAGGACAATAAGACGACCAAGGCCGTCCATCACATCCTCAGGCGTGAATTTCATGCCGCGAACCTCCTTCCGAGCGTGGCCGGGAAGTCTTCTCCAGGAATAACGCCGCCGTGGTCGTCTGACTCTCCGGGGGCGGCTTTATAAAAGGCACGCTGTTCCGTGACCTGGGCTATGAAACCCTCATCGGCTATCCGCCGGGCAAAACTGTTTGCTTCCTCAACCGTCTCGAAGTGATCCGCGAACAGCCCGTCCGTTGCGTTCCACGAAATGACCATGAATCTGTCAAACTGCATGACACATCTCCTGTCGTTGAAGTTTGGATTGTCCCAATCCCAATGAAAAAGCCCGGTTGTTTCGGGCTTTTCGATGGGGCTAGGATAATTTTTAATCGTCGCCGTAGCCGTAGCCGGAGCCGTCGCCGTAGCCGTAGCCGTAGCCGTCGCCAGAGCCGTAGCCGGAGCCGTCGATGAAGCCGGAGCCTCTTATTCCTGCCATACCTTCACTCCATCAAGAGAGAGCTTTGCCTTTTCCGTGAGCGGAAGCACTTCGATCACTTGGGTCAGGTGGAGGGCATCGACCGGAGCGGGAAACTTGCATCCATCGGGGTTGCTCGTCCCATCTATGGAAAGCTGAGAAAGGCTTGCCGCTCCAGCCCAGTACCAAACGCGGCGGGCATTCGTGACGACGGCTTCCTGCCCGTCCATCTGTTCGAGCTTTCCATAGAAAACCCCTGCGCTGTAAGTTCTGACGATGACATTCTTTCCGAGGAAGGGGGAGATCGTAGACATAGTGTCCTCGTTGGTTGGAGTTGATAGTTGTTCCCAATCCCGATAAAAAAAGCCCCGATAAATCAGGGCTTCTACGGGGCTAGGTAGTTTCAATCCACGCACCCGCGTGGGGTGCGACATTTTCTGGGAGTTGTTGAGGATTCCTCAACAGTTGAGGAAACAGCCGGGGAAATCTCGGCAGTTGGTCCTTAAAGAAATTAAAACGGAATCTAAAACTTAAAACGGAATCTTAAATTCCTTTTCAGTTCTTTTTGAGATTTCGGGAAATTTAAAAAATAACCTTCATCTCCGGATGTGCGCAAGGGCCGCATACCCGGCGCAAAAGCTGATGAAAAAGACCTTTACCATGACCGGCCATTCGACAGGGTTCAGGCTAGAGCCGAGCAGCGCCCCGGCAAGATATGTAAGCAGAGAGGCGACGCAAATAAATTTGTAAGGCTTCATAGTTACTCCAGAAAGGGATTGAGGATGGAATCCTCTCGCGCTTGGACGGCGTTTGGACCAGGGCGCGAAACCATGCCGAAATGGCATGAAAAAAGGCGGCTCTTTCGAGTCGCCTTTTTTCAGTCAATGGGTTGGGCTAGGGAAATCAGGAACGCTTGCGTCTGCTCTCGTATAGAGCCAGCGCACCGATGGCCACGGCCACAGCAGAAATAACGAGCCAGATTGCCATATCAGCTTTCCTCCGTCAGGATGAAAAAGACCCCAAGGAACAAGAACGCGGGAAGAACTCCCCACCAGTTTCCTTCATAAGCGGCAACTGCGAAACTCGCTACTGAAATGTTCAGCGAGTAATCAGCCAGTTTGTCCTTGCGCTTATCGGTCAAAATTTTCTTCATATCTCGCCTCACCATCAAGATAACCACTCTTTCAGGAATTGTCGAACTCTTTTGCGGGTTGTCACCCCGGGGGCTTAGTCGCCTCACCCCGCAGCCCGGTCGCTCTCCACGCCTTTGCTCTGCCTCCTCATGGGGTCAACTTGTCTCCGTTGACGAAGGTAGAATGGCAAACAATTAGCCATTAGTCAACAAATATGGCAAAATATTTTCCAAAAAAAATAGACGGCCATAAGCCGCCTATGGAAAATTGTTGTCTTGACAAATGTTAGTCTTATTTTTGCTCTACTTGGTTCCAAAGCAAAAGAAGCTCTTGTGCCGGGTTTTTCCCAAGGGCTAGACACATTGCGCAAAAATCACCCAAGCGAAGCCGTAATGCCTTGTTTTCAGATGTTTTTGCGCTCCACATGGCATGAATCTTTGCTCTTGGATTTGATGCTTCGGGGAAAGCTCTAATACCAAACTCAGTTTCAGATAATCCAGCGTCTTTTCTAGCTTTTAGTAGAAAATCGAGGGCGACGCGCTCAATGTCAATAATATTGGCCTCCTTCAAACCTGCGTCCTCCTTTTTTTCTTGCCAGTGTACCACAAGAAAATTACCACGCAGGCTTTTTTATTAGTTAGCTTGACATGGATAATAATTTGCCATACACAAAAGGTCAAGGCCACCCGGCGAGAACGGCCCCAGAGTTTCCGTAAAACCCCACCGCCGCCGGGTGCGCCTTGCTGATAGCGGCCTTTCCCCTCCGGTGTACTGGGGAACGCGAGCCACGTTGCGGAGTACGAGTAGTTTCACCGTGCAGGGCGAAAACCGGACGCACGTTAAATGGAGCCGGGGACGTGAAAGGGGCCGTGGGAACTCAGGGAAGAGTCCACACCTTTCGGAAAGCCGCCTGCCTCTCTTCATGGGGGGGAAGGGGGGCTTTTCAGAAACCGGAGAATCTAGGGAAGAGAGATTGGAGTTATTGATGATTGCTCAATAACTGAACTGTTGAGGATTACTCAATAGTTGAACTGTTAAGCAATCCTTAACAGTTGCTCTTTGACAACCAGCCCCGACGAACCTGCACCGGACGCCGCGCCACCTGCATCACGCAGACCTCGCCGCCAGCGGTGAACAGGGGAGGGATTGAGGATAGGATCCTCTCGCGCTTGTGACGCCGTTTTCGAGCTGGGCGCGAAACTTCAAATTCCAAAAAAGTTTTGATTCTTTTTTGCGTTCTTGTGCAACCTGTACACATTGAAATGATTACAATGTTGAACCGCGCTGTAGGCATGAAAAAAGGCGGCTCCGAAGAATCCGCCTTTGAATTTCAACTACTTCTTTCCATTTTTAGGAAATAGGTAGTTCGCTACAATAACCATAAGGCCGATGACGCTAGCGGATGTTCCTCCTATGAGAGTCATCAGTACTCCATCTGATAATTGAAAAGGACGACAATATGGAAACCATGCACTGTGTTGCCAACCCGAAAGCAAGAGGATAACCCCTACACCCCCAAGCCAAAAAGCAACAAGCCAGTAAATTTTTCCAGCAAATTCCTTTCGCTGTGCACGATCTTGCTGCCTATCTTTTAGTGTCTCGTTCCTTAATTGTTCATCTTTTTCGCGAGAATCTTCGTTGAGATCATGCTCGCGCGTAATCCCTAGAGTATCAGAATCGCCTCCTCGTGGATCGGGAGGTGTCTCTGGAAAGGGTAATGCATGTTCGTCTATTAATGAAAAGGGAGAACACTCTTCGCTGTTAGCCATTTGTCTTTACTAACCCCTTAAAGTACTCTTGGATCATACTGTTTGGGATCAATATATCTCGTTCGTTTTCATCATGCCCCATACGGGCCTTCGACCAGGGAGTTCCTCGGCTGTGCGTCATCGCAGAAAGCTGATCTCCGCTGTACTTCCCGTAGACATCCCATATGCGCTTCACAAGTTTTCTTATTAATTCTGATTTGCCGGGACTCAAGACGGGGGCCATCCAGCTCAGCTCTCCATTCGGAGAGTAGACGAGTTCCGTGCCATCCCTCGTAATCCCAGTAATACCAAATGTTTTGAATTCATGGTATACACGCGGAAGAACGGGGCCGTATTTCCAAGCTTGGAATGTCCCCTCAACCAGCGGTTCATCGCATAATGCCAGATACCAGCCATGCGCATAGAACAACAGCTTTTGAAGCTTCATTTGTGTTGGGGGTGCCCCGGCAGCGTTCGCAGTTCTAATAATTTCATTCGCTACAGCTAGCGCATTTTCCATCTGAGCACCTCCTTTGAATACTCAGCCCTTCGGCCTGTTTCACTGCCTTCAGGATAACAGTTTTTACCTTGTGGTACACTGATTCTAACAAGCCTCATACTGATTAGCAAATAGAACCTTTGGACTCGCAGCCAACTAAGGGTATCCGTCAGCGGGTCTTGTAAATCCCCGGCGGAGCCAATTCCCGCCGGGACGCGCTCCCCATGCGGCACATCTAAACGCATGGTTCGGCGCAACGCGCATTGCCGCTGCGCCTTTCATGCGGGGCGGTGAATTGTCGAAAGGCCAACTGACCGCCCGGAAAGAAAATTTTCATTCATCACGTTTCACGGCCCGATCCCTGTGTCGTAACCATGGGCCCTGTTGGTCGGCTCGGCCCCCGTCTTTGTCGGTGGATGTCTCATCCTGCACGCTTCTCACGCGCTTTTCCGCCCCGCCGTCCCTTTGCGGCCTGTCTTCACCATCACCCCCATTTCCTGCCGTCGCGTGCTTTCCCGCTCCCGTGGGCTTGCGGCTTGCCGTGCTCGTACTTGCTGGGGCTTCCTCCGTTCGGTTCCAGCTTTCAGCGGGCCGTTGCCGCGCCGTGTTCGCCTTCTCCGTTCGTCGTGAGCTAATAATATCACCACTCGTGATTAAGTCAAGCACGTTTTGAGATTTTATAAACTCAAGACATGACTTATTTTTCTAGCCAATAGACATAAAAAAAGCCCCCTGCGTGGGGGCTTAATCGCTTAATCTGCTAAAAAAATAGGTTGTCTATAATCGTGTGTTAATATTCTCGACAACTCCAAACCATGCGACCGAAAATCTCAACGTCATTTTCCGCATGTGTTTGTAGCTCAATCGCTTCGTAGGTCGGATTATCAGATCTAATCAGGAGTATCCCGTTGGGACGATTTTCCAGTCTTTTCATCATCAGCTCTTCTCCAACGCGGAGCATATAAATTTTTCCTGAAATTACTGATTGTTGTCCCATATCTACCATAACCATGTCGCCTTCATTCAGAGTCGGACTCATAGAATCCCCAGCAACAAAAAAGAGCCGCATCCTTGCGGGATCCCCTTTGCGTAAAAGAAAATCAGTGTGGAACGAGTACCAGCTTTGAACGTCATCATCTGTCTCAAGTCCTCCTGTGCCTCCTCTGGGGCGCGCAGCTAGAAGGGGGACAGGAGAAAATTCAGGTAAGTCGCTGTCTTGTTTTGTTAATAAACTAATAAGAGAGACGCCGTAGGCTTCACATAGGCGTTCGATATCTCCTAGGCTAGGAGTTCTAATCCCTTTTTCCCAAGACGATACAGTGTTTTGTGCGATTCCGAGTTCGCTAGCGAGTTCGGTTTGGGTCAGGCCCTTTTTCGCTCGCCAGTATTTCAGAATGACAGGTAATTCGGATTTCATGCTCATAGGAATTTTATCACTCCTAGTTATGAAAAAAGCAAGACTTGCTCCTCTTGTCTCGAATCACATAAGGTGATATAAATACCTTGTTATGAAGAAAATAACTCAAATTGAATTGGCAAAGCTAGTTGGTATATCACAGGCATATGTGTCGGACATCCTGCGAGGCCGCGCCCCGTCACACCGGGTTGCAGAACGCCTTGAAAACGTAACTGGTGTCCACCGGTTACACTGGCTCTATCCACACCAATATGACGAATCAGGCATCAGAACATATGCATCCAGAACTCCCAGCGAACGTGGAGGGAAACATGGGTAGTCTGCTGCTTGCGCTCGTGGTGATGTTCGTTTTCGCCGTGCTCTTTTCCCGCGCATAGCCCGGATGCACACCGTCGGGCCACGGCCTCCGGCGTCGGATAATCTGTGAGGCGGTACGCCCGCCAGCGTGGACGGGATTCACCGGGAATCAGAATGCGGACGCGCCATACGTCACCGTGCCGGGTGATGAGTAGATGAACCATTTTCATGCCGCCAGAATAGGCGGTGGGCCGTACAGAATGAATGGTGAAGTCATGAATATTCCCACATTGGAACACGTCATTGAAGCAGTGCAGACGGCGGTGAAGAAGTATCCGGGCGGTGTCCGTGCGATGGCCGCCGAAATGGACATGGCGCCGTCGAGCCTCGGTAATGTCCTCAACCCTTACGCGGATCGCGCCTCGGTCAAGCTCGGTTTGGAGCAGGCCGCGTTTATTATGCGAACAACCGGGGATTATTCCGCACTTCAGCTTCTTGCCGCAGAATTTGGTTTTTCGCTCCTGCCGATGAGCGCATCACCAAATCATGATGTCCAAGGAGAACAGCTTGATGATGTGCAAAAGCTTGCGCGGTATCAGGACGCGATTGAAAGGAAGGTTCCTCGCAAAGAGCGGGCTTTAATCCTTGGCGAGGTCTTTATTGATTTGATGGAGACAGAAAGCGCGGTTCGACAGGCGGAACATGACTCCTAATGATATCTCGCGACAAGTCCTTTGCTACTCCGGTCATGCTGTCAGACGGATGATGGAGCGGGGTATTTCAGAGAGGCAGGCGGAAGAAGCTGTTTTGCACGGTAAGCCGGTGAAGAGGCGAACAGGTATGACAATATGGGGATGGGGGCGATTACGAATTATCCTCAGCGATACAGGGATGATTATTTCGGCCTGGCGGAAGAAAAAATATAATCCCAAAAGGGCGCTCCAGAAAATGAAGGCTCAGCAACAGAAATTTTTCAGGGGAAGATGATGGCTGAAATAATTTGTCGGCGTTGCGGCAAAAGTACGCTTAGAAATTCACCCACCCAGAAATTTTGTCCGGAATGTGCCCGCCAGCGCCATAGAGAAGATTCAATGCGATGGAAAAGCAAGCATCGTCATACCATCGTAGAAACGCGACGTTGCCCTATATGTGGGCAAGAATTTGTTGTCCAGCCCACTGCTCGAACAAAAGAATATTGTTCCGAGAAATGCAGAAATAGAGGCGCATACTATCGCAGACTACTTCGTGAGGGAAAAACTCTACCCAATGAGCAGACTCGGGAGTCCGAGCCTATGCAGCCGCAGGTAGATCCCTGTTCGCGTATCTGCCCGGATTGCCGCAAGAGCATGCCTGTGGATTATCCGTACTACAGATGCCCGGGATGCCGGGCCAAGTGGTTAGCAAAGTATCACGTTCCGGTCAGCACCTCTATTGATGAGATGTTTCTGTATGACTGACATCCCCCTGTGTCGCCATGCCCGGGTCTTGCGTTCCGGACGGACCGTGGTGTGCCGGCGGGTACGGTGGGCAGGGGAGGCAAAGCCGGTGGAGTGGTGCCTGTGGTACTGCGAAGAGCTTAACGCAGTGTTTGAGGAAAAAGAAAAGCCCCACCATGGGCAAACACGGTAGGGCCTCAAAAAAAGTATCACTAGCAAAAAAAGGATACCAAAATGACTAATAATGTCAAGGAACGTGTCCACACCTGTTTCTTCATGGAGAAGCGGGCATGAAATGGTTCAAGCATATGACCTGCTCGTACAATGATGAAAGACTGTCTGCCATTGTCGATAAGCTGGGCATGGAAGGTTACGGCTTCTGGTGGCGGCTTCTGGAAATTGTTGCGGAAAAGCTTGACGAAACAGGGGACTGTTCCTGCTCGTTTTCCGCGAAAAAATGGGGAAATTTTTTCGGATTTTCCGCGAAAAAATTTGAAAAATTTGTCGGAATTTTCAAAAATTCTGGAATTTTTGAAGTAAAATTTTCTGAAAATTCCATCATGGTAAGTATACCTAACTTGTTGAAATACCGTGATGAATACTCAAAAAAGAAAGACAGAAAGTCCGGACATTCTCCGGAGAAACTCCGGAGCAAAGAAGAAGATAAAGAAGAAGAATATAATAATACTCCCCCCACCCCCTCACAGAGGGGGCGAGACGACGGCGAGGATATTCCTGCTTCTGGCAGGAGGGTTTCTCGCGAAAACGGAACGGACCCGAAGGCAGAAAAAAACAGCCCCCGCCGCATGGGGACGAATCCGCGCATGACGGGCAAACCTCCCCGTGACGCTCCTGAATCTGCCGGGAAAAATTCTGCTGCCGATCTGCGTGCCGTTGTCCGCGAATACACGCAGCATGACGAACTTGTGCAGGCCTTGGAGGATTTTCGCGCCATGCGGGAACGAATGCGCAAGCCGCTGACATACAGGGCCATGCAGCTGACGTGCTGTGAACTGGACAAGCTTGCGGAAGGAAACGACGCGCTCAAGATTGCGATTCTGAACCAGAGCATTCAGCGCGGCTGGCAAGGCATTTTCCCGCTGCACGAAGAGGCGAAACCAAAAGCTGACCAGTGGGCGGGGGCCATATGAGCGGCATGAAACAGTACGACATCCGGCAGATTGCTGAAATGCTGGCGGAACGCGCGGAGTCCGTGTGCGAATGGTTGTTGCCTGGCGGAAAACGTGAAGGCAGGGAATGGCGGGCAGGGTCGGTTTCCGGAGAAACCGGAAACTCTCTTGGCGTGAATCTCTCCGGAAAAGCTGGTGTCTGGCGGGATTTTGCGGACGATGCGAAAGGTGGAGACCTGATTGACCTGATTCAGGCCGTGCATGGCGTAAGCAAGGCAGAGGCTGTTAGAGAGGCGAAAGACTTTCTTGGCATAGCCTCAGAACGCCCCCAATTCGTTCCTGAACGCAAAAAGTACATGCGCCCTTCCCGCCCGTCGGGTTTGACGAATCCGGGCCGTGAAATGCTGCTCTGGTTTGAAAAGCGGGGCATTAGCGCGGAGACGGTCAGGGCGTTCCGGATTGGTCAGCTCAACCACCGCGAAAAGGGGCCGGTCATTGTCTTTCCGTACCAGCGAAATGGTGAGCTGATTTTCATCAAGTACCGCCCACTGCATGACAAGAAGGGTATGTGGACCAGCAAAGATTCCGAACCATGTCTGTTCGGCTGGGATCAAATGCCGGAAACGGCGCGGGCTCTGGTTATCGTCGAGGGAGAGCTTGACGCCATGGCGTTTTATCAGGCTGGAATCTGCGCCGTATCCGTGCCGCGCGGTGGCGGGGAAGGTGACAAGCAGGACGGATGGATAGAGGCGGAATGGGACAGACTTCAGCTTTTTGACACAATCTATTTGGCCATGGATAGGGACGAACAAGGGCAGAAGGCTATGGAGCATATTGCCCGTCGTCTTGGGCGACACCGTTGCTATTTCGTTGATTTTGGTCCGCATAAGGACGCCAACGAAGCCTTGATTGCAGGTATGGACCTGCATGCAGTTTTTGAAACGTCGAAGACAATAGATCCGGAAGAACTCCATATGGCCTCTTCCTATCTCGATTCCGTATTCGACTATCTGCACAACGGGCAGGATCTTGCCGGTACAAGCCTTCCGTGGCCCAAGACACGGACAACTGTGGGGCTGCGCAATGGCGAAACCTCCATCTGGGCAGGAATCAACGGGCACGGGAAAAGTCAGGTGCTTGGGCATATCGTGGTTGATTCCATGAGCAAGGGGAACCGCTGGTGCATCGCGTCCATGGAGTTCAGACCATACAAGTTTCTTGCCAGAATGGCGCGTCAAACATGCGCTACAAATAAACCGGAAACAGGAGACAGAGATGCACTTGAAACTTTCTGGAATCAGCGGCTGTGGGTGTTTGACGTGCAGGGAACAGCAAAGGCTGAACGGATTCTTGAAGTTTTTGAATATGCCTACCGGCGTTACGGCGTTCGCAATTTTTTGATTGATTCGCTTGCTAAGTGCGGTTTTGGCGAAGACGCCTACAACGAACAAAAAGCCTTTGTTGACCGGATTTCGGATTTTGCCAGAAACAACGATATTCAGGTCCATCTCGTCTGCCATTCTCGCAAGCGGAATGATGAAGCTGAAGTTCCTGATAAGTTTGACGTCAAGGGAACAGGGGCTATTACCGACATGGTGGACAATGTTTTCATCATCTGGAGAAACAAGCCAAAGGAACAGAAAGTACAGGAAGCAACAAGCGACTGGGGAAAACAGCAGGCTCAGGCAGATGGGCCAGACGCTATCTTGTATTGTTGCAAGCAGCGCAATGGCGAGTGGGAAGGGAAAATCAAGCTCTGGTTTGACCCGGCTTCTCTGCAATACCTGGAATCCGCAACCTCTTCTCCTGTGAGGTACTGCTGATGCTTCTTCGCCTTCGGTGGATACTGAAAGACTGTATTGTGACGGCGGCATGTCATGGAGCCATTGGACCAAGGGCAGTGCATTGGCTTTTGTCAGGTCTGGGTTTGATTCATGTCTGACTGCCCACGTTACTGTGAAATTTTTGGCCCCGGAGCGTGTGCCGGAGTGTTTGATGAGTCGAGGTGTGTCATGCGTAGAGCCGCAAAGGTTGACGACAATCAGGGCGAGATCGTGGCCGCGCTCCGGCGTGCAGGATGTTCTGTACAGTCGCTCGCCGGGGTAGGCAGGGGCTTTCCGGATCTGGCCGTGGGTTTTCGAGGCAAAAACTTTTTTCTTGAGGTCAAAGACGGTTCAAAACCACCGAGTCAACGCAGACTGACCCCGGATGAAGAGAGTTTCCACACGAGTTGGCGCGGGCATGTTACGATTGTGGAAAATATCGAAGATGCACTGAAAGTTGTGGGGGTAGCATGAACAAACAGGAAGCAAAGTCCGACGCCGGAAAGCCACGGCTCTCACTCGTGCCGCCGTCCATCATTGAGGCTGTTGGGCGGGTCAGGACCTACGGAACCGAGAAATATGGAGATCCCGAGAACTGGCGGCAGGTCGAGCCGGAGCGATACCGGGATGCCCTCATGCGGCATATCTGCGCGTATCTCCGTGAACCTGATGGTGTGGACCCCGAGAGCGGACTGCCGCATCTGGAACATATTGCTTGTAACGTCGCTTTCTTACTTGAAATGGAGGTGAAATGAGCGACGAATGGATCAGCATGGCTGATCTTGTAGATACTGTCGGCGAACCTGCCGCGCTGGTTCTCTGCGCATGCAAGGGGGGGCAGTCTCTTTACATCCCTCGTTCGCTGGAGGGGTGCGCTCTTTCCGCTATTCTGGGACAGGATGCGGTACAAAAGCTGTGCTCCGTCTGGGGAGGGCTGAACGTCATCGTTCCGAATTTGCGGCGCGGCGGACCGCTCAAGCCGGAGATTCTCGCCCGGCTGGAAAGGGGCGAACGGCCTGAGTCCATTGCGGAGGATCTGTGTGTAACCATCCGGTATGTCCGATATTTGGCGCGGCAGACGCATATATGCCCAAGGCTATCTCAATTTCAATATAGCCTCTTATGAAAAGAGTTCACGGTGGAACCTTTGACGCTGCTTATGCACAGTTGCAGAAAAAAGGAATCTACTATGACCTATTTTTCTCCTTCCGAATTTCGCTGCCGGTGCGGCTGCGGGGCGGGAATCGAGCGCATGGACAGAAAATGCCTCGCCATGCTCGACGAGGCGCGGAGCCTTGCGGGGATTCCGTTCGTACTGTCCTCCGCCTTCCGCTGCCCGGAACACAACCGGGCCGTGGGCGGGGTGGAAGACTCAGCCCACACGCGCGGTCATGCGGTGGATATCCGCTGCGTGTCTTCTCATGAGCGCTTCGTCATGCTGGCCGCCCTCATCGAGGCTGGATTCCGGCGTATTGAGCTGGCCCCGACGTGGATTCATGTGGACAACGACCCGGACAAGCCGCGCGATGTGGCCTTTTATCAGCACGGAGGTAACTACTGATGGAAACGAGTGTCATCGACTTTCTGTTCGCCACGCTGGATCAGCTTGTGGCCCTGTATCCCGAAGCGGGCTGGATCTCCATCGCCGCGGGCGTTCTGCTCTCTCTGTGCGGACTTTGTGCCGTGGCCACCATCTGGATGCCCGCGCCCGCTGAAACCGTCGGTGTCTATGCCGTGATCTATCGCTGGGTCCACGCCCTTGCCCTGCACTTCGGGCAGAACAGGGGAGCCGTGGCCGACGGAAAATCCGAAACCGTGAAGGCCGAAGTCAAAGCAGTGACGGGGAAGTGATGTGCGGGCCGTCCTCGACTTCCTCACCTCGTGCGTTGAACTCATCAAGATGTGGCTTCACCAACGGTACGGCGAACGCCGCGCTGCTGATCGTGAGGCTGATCGCGCTGCTGTTTGTGATGACGCCGGCGGCGAGTGGGTGCGCTCGATGGGGGGAACCGACCGCCGTGGCAAGCCCGGCCCCCTTGACGCCGGGGGCGGTCGTGACGGGTGAGTGGTCCTACGTCTACCGGGGCGAGACGTTCACCGAGCCCGGCGAATGGGTGCACCTGCCCGCTGGCGAGGCCGGGAACCTGCTCTTGTGGATCAGGGGCGTTGAGGAGGCGCAATGAGCGACGATGTGCAGCTTGTCCGTGAAATCGGGGAAGTAAAGGCCGAACTTTCCGGGCTTAAGGCCGAAGTCGCGGGCACCAACCAGCGCCTCGACGACATTGTGATTACGCAGCTCAAGGATCACGGCAAACGCATCGCCGGGCAGGATGTCCGTATTTCGGCACTTGAAGCGGCGGAGAACAAACGCACCGGGGGAATGTCTGTGCTTGCTGGCGTGGCTGCGGCGGCAGGCAGCCTCGGTGCGCTCATCATGAAGCTGATCGGCCCGATGTAAGCAGGAAACATCCCCATGTGTGTGAGGAAGCTCCATTTCCGTGAAGATGAATGCCGTGGGGATGACAGGCTGGCACGGTAATATCATCACTGTAATGGACACCTACGCGCTCCAGCGCCGGCTTCTTCAGGCGGAACTTCTTCCAACGGAAAAGCTTGTAGGCATGGCGCTCGCCCTGCATATGGACAAGCGGACCGGAAAAATCCGCGTGCGGCAGGAAACCGTCGCGCAGGAGTGCGGCGTGTCTGTGCGAACAGTGCGCAGGGCCATTGCTGCGCTCGTATCCTCCGGGGTGTTCACCTCCATGGCAACCGGGCGCTCCTCGGTTTTGGCTGCCGGTTCTGGAAAGAGTACTGGAAGAGTGGACCGGCCACCGGTGTCCTATCAGACCGGTCACCGGTGTCCGCATTTGAAGAGGAAAAGGGCCCCCTGGGAGTATGATTTGGCGTACAGCACAAGGCCGGAGGAAGAGGAGAAACGGGGGCATGAAAGGTTCTTAAGGGAACGGGAAGAACGCAGGCCAAACGGGGGGTGCGACGATGGCGGCACGATTTGATTGGGAATCCATCCGGGCCGAGTACGAAGTGGGGGCGAGCCAGTCCGATCTGTCCAAGCGGTACGGTGTGAGCCGGAC
>JAEYDL010000038.1 GCA_023403845.1 Pseudomonadota bacterium | reverse complement strand
CGATCCCATTCCGAACTCGGCAGTTAAGCTCTCCATCGTCGATGATACTGCATATTCTTGTGTGGGAAAGTAGAACGGTGCCAAGACTTTATTTCGAAGGCCCGCCTGTACAGGCGGGCCTTTTTTTTAATGCCCGGACAGCCCCCCTCCCCACCGTTCTCCGCCATTTCCCCGAACGGCCCCCCCTGAAACGGCAGCTCCCCCTTCACGAGCGCCGCAGTAGAACCTGTTGGTTCATCCGTGGCATACCCTCTGTATGCATACCTGCTGCTCTGTCCCTCCTTCTGCCTGACCACACAGGGTTTACGCTGGAACTCTCTGATCCTCAGAAACAAGCGGCGGGGAAATTTTATCTTTGCTCCGCATCGATTCTTCCCACGAGGATCAGCAATACACTCCTTATCTTTCCTCCTTTTCTTTACCCTCCGGGGTTAAGAAGGGTGCAAGGAGTTTTTTGTGTTTCCCTGGAAAGGTGGTGAAATGGCGTTTTTCCCCTGTCGCAACATTGCGTCTGGAAAAGAAACTGACGGCATTGCATCAGCCGTATACGGGGAAGGCTTGAGGCGGGAAGTTCTCCTTGCCATTATTTGGAAGACTAACGTATACTCTAACCCAGAGATGCCGCACTGTTGCAGAACATTCGATTCCCGAGAGGCACCGAAGTCTCCGCCGTGCCTCCGTCGCCAACAGCGGAATGATCCGCGCAGCCTTTTTCGAGATTTCGTATGCCTTCCTGGACGTATTTCTTGCTGGCCCTGTTTGGTCTCCTGATCGGTTATTTTGTATACGGGCGTTTAATGGATCGTGTATTCGGCGCTGACCCGACCCGGCGGACTCCTGTATGCACCCTTGCGGACGGGATTGATTACGTCGAAATGACGCCTACCCGTATTTTCCTGATTCAGCTGATGAACATCGCGGGTCCCGGTCCTGTTTTCGGTCCTATTCTCGGGGCGCTGTACGGGCCGATCGCCCTGATCTGGATCGTGATCGGCAGCGTATTCGCAGGAGCCGTGCACGACTATTTCTCCGGCATGCTTTCGCTTCGCTATATGGGAAAGTCATTGCCGGATGTGGTGGGAGCGACGCTGGGCGGTTTCGTCCGCAAGGCCATGCGCGTTTTTTCAGTCATTCTGTTGTTGCTGGTGGGCGTGGTTTTCGTCTCCGGACCGGCAGGACTGCTTTCCTCCCTCACGGGAGTGGACGGCATGCTGCTGGTCGGTTTTATTTTTTGCTACTATTTCTGCGCTACCCTGTTGCCGATCGACAAGTTTATCGGCAGACTGTATCCGTTTTTCGCACTGCTGCTCATCATCATGGCCTTCAGTCTGCTGTACGCGCTGTTTTCACAGAATTACACCCTTTATCCGACGTTGCATTTTCAGGATGCGGACGCTTCCGGCCTGCCGTGGTGGCCGCTGGTGTTCATTACCATTGCCTGCGGTGCCTGCTCTGGGTTCCATGCCACGCAGTCCCCGATGATGGCGCGTTGCATCAATAATGAGCGGCATGGGCGGTTCGTATTCTACGGCGCCATGATTGCGGAGGGCGTGCTGGGGCTGATCTGGGCAACGTTGGGCATGAGCTTTTATCCTGATGTCGCCGCGCTGAATGATGCTTTGGGGCCGGACAACAACGCCGTGCTCGTAGTCAATGAAATCGCGGTGGAACTGCTGGGAGCATGGGGCGGCACTCTTGCGATTCTGGGCGTGGTCGTTCTGCCCATCACCACGGGAGATACGGCTTTCCGTTCCGTCAGGCTGACCATAGCGGATGCCCTGAGGCTTGATCAGCGACCGCTTTCGAATCGGTTGAAGATTGCTGTGCCTCTGCTTGCCGTGGGCGTGGCTCTGACCATCGTGCCCTTCGGCATGCTCTGGAACTATTTCGGACTGGCCAACCAGATTATGGCTTCCATCATGCTGTGGACGGCGGCGGCCTATCTGATCCGACGCAGAAGGTGCCATTGGGTGGCTACTGTCCCGGCCATGTTCATGACCACTGTTTGCGTGACCTATATCCTTTTTGATGCCACAATGGGTATGGAACTTTCTTTAGGAACGGCGACAGGGCTTGGCGTGCTGGTCTCCCTGCTGTGTCTGGGGCTGCTGCTTGGACCTGGGCGCAGCCTGAATCAGGAAGAGAATCCTCTGGCCTGAAGCTGAGCCGCGTGAGCGGAATGCCGGTCGGGAAGACGGCGGCGCATGCGGAAGCGGCGGGACAGAAGGATCACCGTATCTCGTAATTTCTCTCCGGCAAGATCGCCCTGTGAGGCTGGTCCCTCCTCTCCCGGCAGTCCTGCGCAGGGCAAGAAAGTCCTCGGAACCGTCAGGTTCCGCAGGGAGAGAGGATATTGCTCCTTTCTTTCCAGAGGAACATCGTTTCACCGTTTATCTTCGTGTATTTTCCCTGCTTGTCGGAGACTCGGCAATTCCGAACAATGTGTCAGGAGAAAGGCATCCAACCGCAGGCGTATGGATGCTGCACTTTTTTGCCCGGTTCCTCGCCAGGTTGCATGCGGGATATAGGCTGGAAAGCTACCAGACTTTCGTGTATCACGTTTGTCCCGTATCCGGGATGCCGTTTTTCGGCTGCCGCCGCACCCTGTTCGGGGCGGCCTTTCAATTTTGCATCAGTATGAATGGAGTATTCATGGCGACCAGAAGACAGGCATATCTCACCGAATTTCGAGCTCAGATACAGCTGGCCATTCCCGCATTGCTGGCGCAGGTCGCCATGGTTTCCATGGGATTCGTGGATATGGTCATGACGGGCCGGGTCGGACCTGTGGATATGGCGGCCGTAGCTCTGGCCGGATCGCTCTGGATTCCTCTGGTACTTTTCTGCCAGGGATTGCTGCTCGCGGTTACGCCGAGCGTGGCCCAGCTGCGGGGAGCGGACGGAAGCAACGATGCGGCGATAGGGCATACCATCCGGCAGGGATTCTGGCTGGCTCTTATTCTGTCCATCCCGCTGATCGTCATTGTGTTTCTTCTGTCCTTTCATTTGGAGGAACTCGGCGTGGAACCGCATCTTGCCGGACTGACCGGTGCGTATTTGCGGTTTATCGTCTGGGGCGCTCCGGGCTATCTGCTGTTCATCTCCCTGCGCTGCGGCATGGAGGGCATGGCGTTGATGCGGCCCGCCATGTTGGCTGGTTTTGTGGGACTTTTCTGCAATATTCCGACGAACTACATCATGATTTTCGGCAAGTTCGGCCTTCCCGCTCTGGGCGGACCCGGGACAGGTGTCGCGACGGCCTTCGTATACTGGGTCATGTTTCTGACCATGCTGGTCTACGTCATACGCCAGAAAAGGCTGTACAGACTTTTGCGTCCTTCGGCATGGGAACTGCCCTGCTGGAGCACGTTGCGCAGACTCATGTCCATCGGTTTCCCCGGTGCCTTCGCCATGCTGTTCGAAGTGACCCTGTTCGCGACGGTGGCGCTGCTTATTGCGCCTCTGGGAGCCATTCAGGTCGCAGGGCATCAGGTGGCCCTGAATTTCAGTTCGCTGGTTTTCATGGTGCCCATGTCCATCGGCACCGCAGCGACCATCCGGACGGGCTTCGCTCTGGGCCGCCGCTCCCGCGAGGCGGTTGCAATAGCCGGGCGCGCTTCCCTCTCCCTCGGTTGCTGCGCCGCCGTCTGCACGGCTTTGACTACCATTCTGTTTCGGGAACAGATTGCCGCCGTATACAACAATGACCCCGTCGTGCTTGGACTCGCGGCGCACCTGCTGCTTTTTGCCGGAACCTACCAGCTTACTGATGCGCTGCAGGTGGTCAGCGTGGGTATCCTGCGCGGATACAACGATACGCGGGCCATTCTGTGCTTTACGCTGGTATCCTACTGGTGCATTGCGCTGCCGCTGGGGTATTCGCTGGGGCGGACCCATATATGGGGGGAACCGATGGGGCCGCAGGGGTTCTGGATCGCGTTTCTTGTAGGCGTTTCCACCGCCGCCGTGCTGATGCTGAGCCGCGTCCGTTTTCTGGAAAGAAAAATAGCCGTGTCCGGCTTTTCCGGCATAAAAATCTCTTCCTAGGGGAATCCAGACATGCAGCCGCAGAAGCGGCCGTCCGCCGTAGAGAGCATGACGGCCCCGCTTCTGAGCGTGTTCCGCAGTTGCGCATGGTTACAGTGAGGCTGCTTCAGAGGTCCTTTTTCGGCGGATGGCTTGAGGGACCGGAGGCTCCATGCGGTTTTCCGGGCAGACGTCTCTGGCGATTTCACGACCTTCGACCCCTTGCTGATATTGTGGCTGTTGCCGGTCCGGACCGTCATATCGGGCGGAAGATCGCCCGCCTGCCTACTGTTTACATATCCGCCCGGCGCATCTTCGGAAGATGCGAGCGTCCGCCGCACCGGACAGGAGTGTGCTCTCCGCCATCCCGCAAGGAAAGCGGAGAGTGGCCTTTGCGAAACTAGTACTGAGGATGCCTGTAGACCTTGAAGTCCCACGCCTTGTCGGGATTGAACTTGGTCAGACGCCAGTCGCAGGCGCGGGCGTGTCCTTCCATGCCTTCCACCCGGGAGAGTCGAGAGGCGTATTCGCTGATCAGGCTGCAGACCTCCTTGGATGTCGGTTCCTGATAGGTAAGAATTTTTAAGTACTTGTGTACATTAAGGCCGCCACTGAAATGCGCGGCCTTTTTGGTGGGGAGAATATGGTTGGGACCTGAGCATTTGTCGCCGTGGGTAACGGTGCTGAATTCGCCCATGAACAGAGAGCCGTACGAGCGCAGATTGGCCAGCCACCACTCCAGATCCTCGGACTGCACTTCGAGATGTTCGGGGGCGTAATGGTCACTGACGGCCGCCACCTCTTCTCTGCTTTCGCACAAAATGACTTCCCCGTATTCGGCCCACGATTTTGCGGGAGTGGCCGGATCGGGCATGTCAGCAATAAGTTTGGGCATGATTTCAAGAACCTTTTCACCGAGGGCACGGGATTCCGTGAACAGCCAGACGGGGGAATTGAGTCCGTGTTCTCCCTGTGAAAGGAGGTCGATGGCCACGGTCATGGGATCAGCCGTGCTGTCGGCGATGACGGCGATTTCGGAAGGCCCGGCGAACAGGTCAATGCCGCAGACGCCTTCGCCCGCAAGGCAGGCCTTGGCTTCGGCAACGAAAGCGTTGCCGGGGCCGGCGATGATGTTGGCGCGTTTTCCCGTGAACAGGCCATAGGCCATGGTGGCGATGGCCTGAACGCCGCCCATTTCAAGAATGATGTCGGCTCCGGCGAGATCCATGGCGTAGCAGACGGAAGGATCAATGCTGTCTCCGCGTGGCGGCGTGGCGGCGATGACGAAAGGCACTCCCGCGACCTTGGCTGTGGCGATGCTCATGAGCGCCGAGCAGGTATGGGCAAAGCGGCCTCCGGGAATATAGCATCCGGCGACATCCATGGGAACGACCTTCTGCCCGGCGCGTACCCCGGCCGGGGTGATCATTTCAAAGTCGTGGATGCTTTCACGCTGCGCCCTGGCAAAGGCGGTAATCTGGTCGTAGGCGAATCGGATATCGCGTTTTACCTCTTCCGGCACGCTGGCGATGAGGCGGGCTTTCTTTTCGGGAGTCAGCACGAACTCCTGATCCCATTTGTCGAATTTTTTGGCGATCGCGCGGACCGCATCCTCGCCGTTGGTCCTGATGTCAGCGAGAATGCCTTCCACGATCTTGCGTGCTTCGCTGCTGTTCTGTTCCGCGGAGTTTGTAGCTTTTTTCAGGTATTCCATTGCCAGTACTCCTTGTGTGAGTTGGGGCCTCGATCAGAGGGCCTGTTCCAAAAACGAAATCGAGGGACCGAAGCCGGCGGGGAGATATTCGTTGGGCCCCTTCCGGTCAGGTCCGCCTACCACCACTTGATGCTTTCCGTGACGTAGTCGCGGATCTTGACGAATTCGGGGTCGTCGAACTGACGGGGGCGCGGAAGGTCAACGATGACTTCTTCCTTGATGGTGGACGGCTTGGGCGACAGGATAAGAATCCGTTCCGCCAGATAGACCGCTTCCTCGATGTTATGAGTGATGAAGGCCACGGTGCTGCCCAGTTCCTTCCAGATGCGCATCAGCTCATCTTCCAGATAGTAGCGCAGCTTGACGTCAAGCTGGCCGTAAGGTTCATCCATGAGCAGCAGGTCGGGATTGATGGCGAAGTTGCGGGCGATGACCACTCGCTGTTCCATGCTGGCCGAGAGCTGTTGCGGGAAATAGGTGCGGTATTTGCGCAGGCCTACAATGTCGAGCATGCGCTCCACGCGCCTTTCGATTTCATCCTCGGGGATGCGCTTGATGCGCAGACCGAAGCGGATGTTGTCTTCCACAGTAAGCCACGGGATGGCCGATACTTCCTGAAATACGAAGGCGATATTGTGGACCTTGGGATCGGCCGGCTGACCGTCCACCAGAATGGATCCCTCCGTGATGGGGATGAAGCGGGAAAGACAGTTCAGAAAGGTTGTTTTCCCGCAGCCCGTGGGGCCTACGATACAGAGCATTTCGCCCTTGTAGATATCGAAGTTGATATCGTTCAATACAAGCAGATCGCCGTAGCATTTGGTCAGGTTCTTGACCGATACCTTGACTTCCCGGCCTTGCTCGTATTGCTCTTTGTCTGCAATGCGCATCATGTCCTCCTGAAGCGTTTGGGCTTTTGAAATCGTCTTAATTCCAAAAGGAGCGTCTCATTCCGAAAGCGCCTAGAGCACCAGATCGGTGTCTTCCGAGACCTGTTTGCGCAGCGTCAGGAAGGCCGGGTCCGTATAGTTGCGCGGCTCGGGAATATTGATGGTGTATTCGGTCTTCACCTTGCCGGGCAATGCGGACATGACTACGACGCGGTCACCCAGATAGATGGCTTCCTCGATATTGTTGGTGACGAACAGGACGGTTCGTTTTTCCTTTTCCCAGATGGTCCGAAGTTCCTGTTCCATGGCGTAGCGGGTCTGGGCGTCGAGAGCGCCGAACGGTTCATCCATAAGCAGGATATCCGGATCGTTGGCATAGGCGCGGGCAATGCCGACACGCTGCTTCATGCCGCCGGAAAGCTGGGCGGGATAGGCTTTTTCAAATCCCGCCAATCCCACCAGTTCGATATAGCGCCGGGCGATGGCCAGACGTTCCTTTTCCGGGACGCCGCGCACGGCCAGACCAAACGCCACGTTGTGTTCCACCGTTTTCCAGGGAAACAGGGCGTATCTCTGGAACACCATGCCGCGATCTCGTCCGGGACCGTCAATGGGAACGCCGTTGATCCGGGTTTCTCCGGCAGTCGGCTCAATGAGGCCGGCGATGCAGTTCAGCAGTACGGTCTTGCCGCTCTGGCCGGGGCCGAGAATGACAAGAAATTCGTTTTCGTACACCTTGAGGGAAACTCTGTCCAAAACGTGCAGAAGCTGAGCCTGTCCTGGAACGTGGAAAACTTTTGAGATGTTTTCGCACTCGATTTTGACTTTTTTCTCATTGTTCATACCAGTTCCCTCCTCCAGGGGCACAGAACCTGCTCGATCCATCGCAGCGTGGCCGCCAGAAAGGAACCGATGATGCCGATGAGAATCATGCCCACAAGAATCATGGGCGGTTTGTTCAAGTCCATGCCCTGAATGATGATGAAGCCCACGCCTTCGCGCGCCCCCACCATTTCGGCGGCCAGTACGCACATCCAGGCCATGGACAGAGCGTTTTGCACTCCGGCGAAGATGGAGGGCATGCAGGCGGGCACGGCCACGTTGAAAAATTGCTGCGACCGGGAGGCTCCAAAGGATTTGGCGGCGTCGATAAGCAGGGGATCCACGTAGCGCATGCCTGTGTAGGAGTTGAGAATCATGATGACGAACGCACCCACGAAACAGATGAAGATCTTGGATCCTTCCGCCACACCCAGCCACAGGATGGCGATGGGAATCCAGGCGATGGGCGGAATGGGGCGCAGCACTTCAAAGATGGGCGTCACGATTTTTTCACATACGCGATTCCAGCCCATGAGCAGGCCGAGGGGCAGACCAAGCGCAATGGCCAGACCAAAGGCGATAAGCACGCGTCGCAGGCTGTACCCCACATGCCCGAGGATGCTGGTGCCGCCCACGCGGGCATTGCACAGGCGGACAAACTCGTTCCAGACATCAAGGGGGGAAGGCAGAAATTCCCTGCTGACGTTGAGCGAGATCAGACCCCATAGCAGAATGAACACGCCAATCGAGGCCGCAGGCGCGAGATAGCGAAGCAGTTTGTTGGAAGCATTCATGTAAGTCTCCTGGAAGAGGCGAACCGGGCTTCAATCTTGGTAAGAATCCATGACATGAGCGCACCCAGAAAACCGATGGTGAGCATGCCGACGATGATGACGTCGGGCCGGGCGATGCGTCTGCCGAGCTGGATCATGTACCCCAGCCCCACGGAGGCAGCCAGCAGCTCGGCGGCCACCAGCGTGGTCCATGCGGCATTGAGAGCCAGCTTCATTCCGGTAAAAATCATGGGAATAGCCGAAGGGACACCGATTTTGCGGAATGTTTCGAAATTGGAGGCTCCGTAGATCTCGGCTACGCGGATAAGGACGGGGTTGGTCAGGCGAATGCCGGTATAGGAGTTGATGACGCAGGGGACAAAGGCAGCCAGAAAGATGATGAAGGCCTTGGCCGGCGTGCCGATGCCCAGCCAGAGAATGGCGATGGGAATCCAGGCGATGGGTGGAATGGGGCGAATGGCGTCGAAAAGCGGACGCACCAGCATGTTGACCTTGGGATACCACCCCATGAACAGTCCCAGAGGGACGCCGATGATGATGGCGGCTACGAAGCCGGTCAGGGCAAGGGCCAGACTGGCCGCGGCATGCTGGTAAAGCACCGCGCCGTCGGGATTGACGTTGGTGAACTTGTCGATGAACAGCGTAACCACTTCGGATGGAGGAACCAGCTGATAGGGGCCGACGACTTCAAATCGGCATATCAGTTCCCAGACCACGAGAAAGATGATGAAGCTGATGACGGAAATCCAGTTCTCGCGGGCGGCTGTAGCAAAATAGTTGGTTTTCTGGATTTCGAGGCTCAAGGTCTCATGGGCCTGTTTTCCGGTTTCGCTTGCGTGCTGCATGGAAGGACTCCTTGGTTCGGCGGCGGATCGGCCGGTGTGGAACACGGCCGATCCGATCGAGGAGGATGAAACGTATCGCGGAGTCCTAGCGGGCGGCACGGACTTCCGCCAGTTTTTTCATGAATGAGGGGTCAATATTGAAATTTGCCTTGACGTAGCGATCGTATTCCTTCTGACTGATGCGTCCCTGAGAGAGCATGAAGTCGGCCACGCCGCGCACCCAGGAAGCAAGCTTGGCGGGATCTTCCAGAGCGGCGATCTGTTCCTGCACATTGAACAGCGTGCGATACTGGAACTCTTTTCTCACCTGATCCCTGGTCAGTTCCAGCCCGCAGTAGTCGTTGAAGTAGGAAAGCAGGGGGTCGACGCACTGGTCCGGGTTATTCTTCATGAATTCCACGCCGCGCATGTAGGAATCCAGCCACTGCACTACAAGTTCGGGATGCTTTTCCGCGAAGTCCTTGCGCACGCCGATGCCGCCGACGATCGCCGCCTTGGCGGCTGCACCGGAAGAAACCTTCTTCCACCCCTTGGCTTCCGCCATGTAGCTGAGGGGAGCCCAGAGCTGAAGAATATCACCTTCGCCCGCGTTGAACGCGGTAAAGGCCTGCCCCTGTTCCATGTGGACGATGGACACATCATTGTCCTTCAGTCCCAGAGCATTCAGGGTGGCGGTCAGAGCGTAATGACCGGTGGATACTGTGGTGGTGAGAATTTTTTTCCCCTTCCAGTCAGCGGTGGAGCCGTAGATCGCAGGATATTCGGGATTGCTGCCCTTGGTTTTCAGCAGGGGCGAGTCCGGACGTACCCACAGGTCGTTGGTTTCCGACTCCTCGTTGGAGATGCCGATCAGCTTGTAGCCGTAGCGCATGCTGGCCATCATCGTGGGTACGGTGCCCATGGCGCCCACATCCCACTGGTCCGCGGCCAGAGCTTCGGTCTGAGGGGCTCCGGAGGCGAACAGCATGAATTCGCTGGAGAACGGAGCGTCTTTCAGCCAGCCGGCCTTCTCGGCATACCAGATGGGCAGGCCGTGCAGACAGGGTTGGGCGCTGGTTCTCACTACCGGCTTGTCCGCAGCGACCGCGAACTGGGGCACGGCAAGCATGGCGCACAGACAGACGCCGACGATGGAGGCGATAAGCGATGTTTTCATAAGGCTCTCCTGGTTTATGGTTGGCTGCGAGGGGGCCTCAGTCGTTTGTTGTCCGGACGTCGGAAGAGGTCGCGAAACCGCATCTTCCGGCGGGCGGCTATGGTATGAGGACGATTTTTGCGGATTGCGTTTCCTGTCGGGCGAGAATCTGGAAGGCTTCCGCGCCTTCTTCGAGGCTGCGGTATTCCACCCAGCTCAGGTCGCCGAACACGTTGTCGTGCAGGGCCGCGACCGTGGCCTGCATATCGGCGTAGGTATAGGTGTAGGTGCCGAGCACCACCAGTTCCGCGAGGGTGATTTTGCGCATGTCCACTTCAGTGCCCCAGTCCTGAAGCCCCATGTGCATGAGAACTCCTCCGGGGCGCAGGGCGTGAACGGCCATGTCCCGGGTCGCCTTGCGGCCCACGGCATCCACCACATAGCCGTAGTCCGATTCTGCCGGAGGAGCCGTCGCGGGGTCGAAGACCCGGGCCCGGGTGTGTTCCGCGCAGGATGCACGGCGGAGAGGATTGGTTTCGGCCATGTCGATATGCCGGACGCCGCGGGACTGCAGGAGCAGGGTCATGAGCAGACCGATGGCCCCGCCGCCGATGACGAGAACCTTTTGTTCCTGTACAGGACGCGCCAGTCGCGGCATGGAAATGTTCAGTGCGTGCAGCACTGTTGCGGCGGGTTCGGCGAGCACGCCCACCTCGTGGGGCATGTCTTGCGGGATGGGAATAACCGACGATGCCGGGATGGACATGAACTGGGCGTATGCGCCGGGGCGGCTCATGCCCACCATGCTGCGGTTTTCGCACAGATTGTCCCGACCGTTACGGCAGAAGTAACAGTGGCCGCAGGTAATCAGGGGATTCGCAGTCACCTTTTGGCCGACCCCATACAGGGGGGAATCGCTTTTCCAGATTTCGCCGGACAGCTCATGTCCCATGACCAGACCGGGATTACGGCGGGGATCATGCCCGTGATAGGCATGCATGTCCGAGCCGCAGATACCGGAAGCCTTGATTTTGATGATGACTTCACCTGGTTTCAGAACCGGATCCGGATAATCCTGCAGTTGAATTTCATCGGGCTTCGTATAGACCAGAGCTTTCATCAAACGGCCTCCTGTTGCGTGCGGGCAGAACTTCTGCTCCGGTTGAGTGCGCGGTGAAGTGAATAAATTCAACTATGTTTTCACATAATTATGTAATATTGACGCGATCGCTGAACTGAGGCGGGGCACAGTGGATGAAAGCTCTCCAGGAAAGTTCTTTCCTGGACGCCTTCGCATGCCGTCCATTCCCCCGGGCGCGTCGCAGGGCGGAGGCGTTAGCGGGCAGTAAACCCTCCGTCCACCATGATCGTCTGGCCGGTAATGTAGGCGGATGCCTGGCTGGCGAGAAAGATTGTGCATCCATAGAGATCTTCCAAATCTCCGTTGCGTCCGATACAGGTCTGGCCGGCGTTGTGCTTCGCGAGTTCGGGATTGGAAAAGACAGGCCTGGTAAGGGCGGTGGGGAAGAAGCCGGGGCCTATGGCGTTGCAGGTGATGCCCCGGGCAGACCATTCCTGCGCAATGGCGCGGGTCAGCTGCACGATTCCTCCCTTGCCCGCACCGTAGGGGGCGCTGTTGGCGAAGGCGCGGAAGGATTGCAGAGAGGCGATATTGATGATGCGGCCCCAGCCGCGTTCCGCCATGGCCGGAGCAAGAGCCTGCGTCAGGAAGAACGGGGCCGACAGATGCAGGGCGATCTGCGTGCCCCAGCTTTCTGGCGTGATGTCCATGAACGGCTGACGCAGATTGACACCGGCGGCATTGATGAGAATGTCCACGTTGCCGAACTGGTTCAGCGCCGTTTTGCCGCAATGCAGAGCCTTTTCCGGCGTGGAAAGGTCACAGGCGAGAAAGTCGGCCCGGATACCTTCCCGGCGCATGGCTTCCACGGATTGGGTCAGAGCGTCCTCTCGCCGGGCAACGAGGACGACATGCGCGCCCGCCAGTCCCAGCGCTCGACCCATGGCCTCGCCGATACCGGAATTGCCTCCGGTCACCAGCGCCGTTTTCCCCGTAATGTCAAACAGTGACGTGATCTTCATGCCAGATTCTCCTTTTGGCGGCAGGTAAGGGACCGCCATCTTAAAAATGACGAAGGACTCCAGGGCAGTAGATGCGGATGAACGAGACCGGTCCCATGCGGGGGCGTCCGGTATGCTTCGTTTCCGGGGCAGGTATGGTGCTCGTTTGATCTGTCAGGGGGAATGGAGTCAGGAAATGGGGAAGGATGACCGAAACGGCGCAGGCCGTAGTGCAGGCTGCTGCGAAAAGGGCGATGCAGGAGGAATCCAGCGGGAAAAGAGGATGAAGAAGCGACCGGCGCCCAAGGTCGGGAATGGAGAACAGGGGATGGAAGGTACAGGGCGTGAACGGAATGCCGCAGGGAGAAGAGCGGCGCGGGCGATGCGAACTTGCGGAAAAGGATTTGAAGAATAACGCGAAAGAAGGACAGCCAGAATCAGCGCAAGCGGCTGCTAGCGTGTGGTCTCTCTCTCTCTCTCTCTCTCTCTCTCTCTCTCTCATAGCTGTCTCCAGCGGGAGGAACCGGTCCTTCGCGTCAGGCGCGAGCATGGACGTTGGTTCGGGTCAAGAAGGGAAGACATGTCTGTGGCGTGTGCCGTCAAACCCGATAAGGCGAGATGCGTTTTTGAGTGAAACCGAGAATGCTGCTCGAACCATCAGATAAAGGATGGTTGATAATTTATATATAATATGTCTTATATAAGACAGTCAAGTCTAAAGGAACAATTTTGGGAATAAAATCTTATTTGCGTGGAATTGTTCAAAATAGGCCTTTAATGGCCCTGTCAGGGTTGAAATTTCAGATTGCCGATCATATGGGGAAGAACAACAGGATCATGTGCTGTGCCCACTGACTGGATCGCGGGAGATGGCGGACTTGCATGAGAAAGCCTGCTTCCGTGAACGGAAGCAGGCTGCGGATCTTGAGGGGCTGCACGGCTGGCTCACCGGACGGCGGGGAGATTCCTCCGGAAGTTATTTCCGGCTTCGGATCTTGTTGACATAACTGCGGACTGCGCGGTTATGATCCGCAAGATTGGTGCTGAAAACATGCGCGCCGCCTTCTCCTCTGGCGACGAAGTAGAGATACCTGTGCTGTTCCGGGCTGGCGGCCGCGCGCAGGCAGGCCAGACCTGGAGAGCAGATCGGACCGGGGGGAAGACCGGGCCGTTTATAGGTATTGTAAATGTTGTTCGGGTCGTCAAGATGTCTGCGTTTCAGGTTGCCGTCGAAGCCTTCCCCGACGCCGTAGGCCGTGGTCGGGTCAGCCTGAAGCAGCATGCCCAGTCGCAGCCGGTTGGCGTACACTCCGGCTACCGTGGCGCGTTCCGCGGGAACTGAGGTTTCCTTCTCCACGATGGACGCCAGAATGACGAGCTTGCGCACCTCGTCGGCCTTTCCGGGACCGGGACGTTTCCCATCGGACCAGAGCGGGGCCGTTCGCCGCCAGAAGGTGTCGATCAGTCTTCCCACGACTGTTCGTGCCGTGGCCTCGTTCAGCTCCAGAGGCCGCATGAGCAGGTAGGTATCGGGATAGAGGAAGCCTTCGGCGCTGTCGAAGGGAATGCCCCAATGGCGCAGAAACTGGGGATCGAAAACAAGTTTTTTGAAGTCTTCATAGCGCAGCATGCCCGCCGCTTCCAGACGCCTCCCCGTTTCCCACCAGGTGAGGCCCTCGGGGATGGTCACTCTTTCAAGCACGGGCGAACCGTTGATGAGCTGGTCAAGCACCTGTTCCGGAATCCAGCCGGTATTGACGCGGAAGCGTCCGCTTCTGAGCTTGCCGGAAACCTTTTTCCAGCGTGCGAGCAGAACGAATTTGTCGGCGTCGCTTGCGGCTCCGAGGCGTTCCAGTTCCTCGGCCAGTGCGGTGAAGGAGGTGCCGGGGCTGATGGTGACTTCCACATCATGGGCCGGGCTGGCGACAGGGTCCGTTCCGGGAGAGTGCAGAAAGTCGTGGATCAACCAGCCTGCGGTACCGCAGGCTGTAAGGAGGATGAGCAGGATGATCAGCAGCAGGCGGCCCCAGCGAAAATTTTTTTTCAGATGGTCGGAATCCCCTGGGAGAGGGGATTCCGGTTCGTTTGTCCCGGCAGGTCCGGAGTTCGTTGCGCCGTCCGCGTCGGGGGAGGAGCGGGCTGTTTCCGTGGAAACGGGATGTTCTTCCGGCATCTCTTTTCCATGTTCGGGGAGATTGGATGCGACGGGATCGGTCCGCTTGGGCAGATCGTTTTCTGGAGTCATTGCAGCTTCCGTTGGTTTTCCGGCTGATCAAGAAAAGACTGAAGGATGCGCACGGCCGCCTGTTGATCGAGCACCGGACGGGATGCGGCGGTCGTGCGTCCGGCTGCGCGCAGGTCCAGTTCAGCTTCCATGCTGCTGAGGGCTTCAGGCATGGCGTAGATGGGCAGAGGGGTGCGTCTGGCCAGACGGGCCATGAAGTTGCGGACCTGTCGGGTCGTGAGGGTTTCCGTGCCGTCGAGGTCGAGGGGCAGCCCCACCACCAGCGCATCCGGTCTTTCCTCTTCAATGAACGCGAGCAGTTCCGCAAAAAAAGCGTCCCGCGTTTTCATGACGATGGTCCTGCGTGGGAAGGCCATTTGCCCTCCCGCATCCGACACGGCAATGCCCGTTCGTTTCTGTCCGTAGTCCACGGCAAGGTATTTCATGTCGTTCTCCCGGCTCATCCTAGCGTGACGGAGGGTTCGAGGCAAGGCGGATTGTGGTTCGCTCCGGTCGATGCTAGAGTTTTCCGCGTGGATGATCTTGTTTGTGCAGAAGAGTGTTTTCCGTAATCAGGCCGTCTTGGCAAGGAGTTTATATGGATTTTTTCGAGCTTGCGTTCAGGGCCCGGACATGTCGCCGCTTCAGGGAAGAGGAAGGGCTTCCGGCAGGAAGCCTTGACTGGCTGGTTGATTGCGCCCGTCTGGCCCCTAACGGGGGCAACGCTCAGGTGCTGCGCTATGCCGTGGTGGCGACTCCGGAGGGTTGCGCCGCCCTGTTTCCGCTTTTGAAGTGGGCCGGGTACTATCATGACTGGGACGGACCGGAAGCGGGAGAGCGTCCAGCCGGCTACATTGTTCTGCTTGGCGAGGCCGGCAAGCGCGAGCAGGTGACTTCCATCGACGCGGGAATCGCGGCCCAGACCATCCAGCTCGCCGCGGCGAGTCGGGGAATCGGCTGCTGCATTTTCATGACGTTCAATCCGCGTGACGTGGGCCGGATGCTCGAACTGCCCGACGGGGTCGCTCCGCTGCTTGTGCTCGCGCTGGGCATGGAGAAGGAGGTGCGGTGCATCGAGTCCATGCCCGCTGACGGCTCCGTGAAGTACTGGCGGGACGAACAGGGGGTGCATCATGTGCCCAAACGTTCTCTTGAAGAAGTGGTCATCGTCAGAAAGTGAGTCTGCCGGGGCCGCGCGGACGCCGCGCCGCCCCGTGGATTTCTCCGGTTGCGCTTGAGGCCGGGGATGGCTATAGTCGTTTCCGCTAGGGGAGTCCGCAAGGGCTGAGAGTGGGTTCGTCCCAGACCCTTGGAACCTGATGCAGGGAAACCTGCCGGAGGGAAGCGTGCGTATTGCGTATTGAACGCCTGTCTCCCCGACAGGCGTTTTTTTATTTCCCGTATCGCTGGAGGAAGTGCCATGCATATCATGGTCAACGGCATCGACACGGTCTGTCCCGAGGCATCCACCTTGCTGGATCTCGCCCGTCAGCTCGATTTGCCGGTGGAGAAACTGGTGGCGGAACGCAACCGGGAGATCGTTCCGGCTGCGGAGTTTGCCGCGACGGTTCTGGAAGAAGGTGATGTTCTTGAATTGCTCCAGTTCGTCGGCGGAGGCTGATTCTTCGGAAAGTCCCGCATGCCGGAAAGGGGACGCGGCAGGCAATCGCCGGCAGCGATTCTGCATCCGGTAATTTCCGGACGTTTTTGGTCCGCAGTGTGATGTGTTCGTTCCCGTGAGGGATGAGCCTGGGAAATGCCGATGCCCCATTCCCGGATGAAGATGAGGCGTCTGGCAGAATCGCAACCAGTCCGCAAGAGTCGCATGCGGCGGCGCCGGGGCGGGAAGCGGAATTGAACGAACAGAGTCGATGTATCATGGAAGGATGCAATCATGGATTTTTCTTCTGATCGTCTGTGTATCGGCGGCGTGGAACTGACCAGCCGTCTTTTTATCGGAACCGGCAAATATGGTTCCGACGACCTTATTCCGGCTGTGGCCGAGGCTTCCGGCGCTGAAGTGATCACCGTAGCGTTGCGGCGCGTGGATCTCGGCAACAGAAAGGACAACGTGCTTTCCCATATTCCGTCTTCCATGCGGCTTCTTCCCAACACGTCCGGAGCGCGGACGGCGGATGAGGCCGTGCGCATCGCCCGACTGTCCCGGGCCGCCGGCTGCGGGGACTGGATCAAGATCGAAGTGATTTCCGACGCGCGGCATCTGCTGCCGGACGGATATGAAACAGCCAGAGCCACGGAGATTCTCGCCAGAGAGGGGTTCACCGTGCTGCCCTACATGAATCCCGACCTCTATGTGGCCCGCGATCTGGTCAATGCCGGGGCCGCCGCCGTGATGCCTCTCGGCGCGCCCATCGGTTCCAATCGCGGGTTGCAGACAAAGGAGATGGTGCGCATCCTGATAGAGGAAATTGACTTGCCCATTGTGGTGGACGCCGGTATCGGCAAGCCGTCTCAGGCTTGCGAAGCCATGGAAATGGGCGCGGCCGCCTGTCTGGTCAATACGGCCATTGCCACGGCCGGAGATCCCGTGGGCATGGCCGCCGCCTTCGGAGAGGCCGTGCGGGCTGGTCGCCGCGCCTGGCTGGCCAAGACCGGTCCCGTGCTTCAGGGGGGAGCATCCGCCTCGTCACCGCTGACGGGATTCCTTGACGGGATGGAAGGGGCCGGACAATGAGTCGCCAGTTCTCCGACGTCATGCCCGAGTGGCCTCTTGAGATGGTGTCTGCCGGTATCGTTTCCTGCTCCGAAACCGACGTGGTCCGGGCGCTGGAAGCGGCGGAGGCTGGACGACGCCTGTCTCCGTACGATTTTATGGCCCTTTTGTCTCCTGTCGCGACGCCGTATCTGGAGCGCATGGCCCGGTTGGCCCGCGAGGTTTCCATCCGGCATTTTGGGCGGGCCATGCAGCTTTTCACGCCGCTGTACCTTGCCAATTTCTGTACCAACCAGTGTGTCTACTGCGGATTCAACACCAGAAACCGGATTCATCGCTCCATGCTCGGCATGGATGAGGTGGAGGCAGAAGGCCGGGCCATCGCCGCGACAGGACTGCGCAACATTCTGCTGCTTACCGGTGACGCGCCCGCAAAGACTGGCCCCGACTACATCGCCGAGGCCGCGCGCCGGCTGCGCCCTTTGTTCCCAAGCATCGGCGTGGAAGTCTACTCCATGACCGTAGAGGAATACCGTCTGCTTGTGGAGGCGGGCGTGGACGCCTTCACCATGTTTCAGGAAACCTACAACGCGGAACTGTACCCGAAGCTGCACCCTGCAGGACCCAAGCGCGATTATCTGTTCAGGCTGAACGCTCCGGATCGGGCCGCGCAGGCGGGAATGCGCACGGTGAATGTAGGGGCCTTGCTGGGGCTTGATGAATGGCGACGCGACGCATTCTATACCGGACTGCATGCGGACTGGATCGAGCGGACCTACCCCGGCGTGGATATCGCCGTCTCCACGCCGCGCATGCGTCCCCACGAAGGCGTGTTCAACGACGTGCATGAAGTTACGGATCGTGATCTTGTGCAGTATATTCAGGCGTTGCGTCTGTTCCTGCCTGCTGCGGGCATTACGTTGTCCACCCGCGAAAAACCGGCTTTGCGCGACAGACTGATCGGTCTGGGCGTCACTCGCATTTCGGCGGGCGTCTCCACGGCAGTGGGCGGACACGCCTCCGCCGAGGAGGAAGGCGATACGGCCCAGTTTGAAATAGCCGACGGACGCAACGTGGACGAGATGATGGCGGCCATCCGGGCGCAAGGCTATCAGCCCGTATGCAAATGCTGGGAGCCGATGGATACGGCTTACGCCTGTGGAAGAAGCGCATGAGCGGATTCCGTCTGGACGACGCGCTCGCGCCGCATCTGACTTGTGGACAGCGAGATCGGCTGGCGCGGGCTCATGTCGGGATCGTCGGCGCGGGCGGGCTTGGCTCCAACTGCGCCATGCTGCTTGCGCGGACAGGAGTAGGGCATCTGGTTCTTGCCGATCATGATACCGTGGCTCCTTCCAATCTGAATCGGCAGCATTTTTTCCCCCGTCATCTGGGCAGCCCCAAGGTCGAGGCTCTGGCGGAACAGTTGCGGGAGCTGAACCCCGGACTCGGTCTGACGCTGAGCCGCGAACGGCAGAATGCTGACACGGCCTGCGCGCTGTTCAGGGGATGCGACGTCGTGGTGGAAGCCGTAGACGCTCCGGAAATCAAGCGCATGCTTGTGGAAGCGCTGCTGCAGGCCGGACATGCCGTGGTTTCCGCCTCGGGCATGGCCGGCTGGGGAGGATCGGATATGGTCCGGAGACGCATGGGACGGCTCGTCGTCGTGGGGGACATGGAACGTGCCGTGGGACCGGGCATGCCGCCGCTGGCCCCGCGGGTTGTCATGGCCGCCGCGCTGGAGGCTGATGCGGTGCTGGAACTGTTGCTGGGGCCGTCGCCGCGCGTGGACGCCTCCACTCCGGACGGCGCATTGGACTGTACGGAGAGATGATTATCGCCGTGCAGCGGCAAGGAAGGCTTTCCTGTATTCTCCGGGTATGTTAGAGAGGAGCCTGGCTGGATTCTGAATGATTTCGGCCTGGAGCCGGGCCGACTGAAGCAAGCGGCTCCTGGTCGTTCCCGCTGGGAAGTGTTTCAGATCCGGCCTCCGTCCTTGCGGAAAGGGCGGAGCACACCTCTAACCCCGGAGATTTTTGCTTTTATGGTATGGGATTTTTCCTGGTTGAATGACCCGACGGCATGGATCGGACTGCTTACGTTGATTCTGCTGGAAATTGTTCTCGGCATCGACAACCTCGTTTTTATTTCCATCCTTTCCTCCAGACTCCCCGAGAATCAGAGACGGCGGGCCTTCACTACAGGCCTGAGTCTCGCGCTGGTGATGCGGCTGATTCTTTTGTCGACCATCGCCTGGATCGTCAGTCTGACGAACCCGCTCTTTACGCTGTTCGGACAAGATTTTTCCGCAAAGGATATCATTCTGGTGCTCGGTGGCCTGTTCCTGCTCCTGAAGGGGACGATGGAACTGCATGAGCGGCTGGAGGGAGGCGTCGCCGCCGGCACGCATGAAACGCACAATGCCGTCTTCTGGCAGGTCGTGGCGCAGATACTGATTCTGGATGCGGTCTTTTCCCTGGATTCGGTGATCACTTCGGTGGGCATGGTCAAGGATCTGCCCGTGATGATGCTGGCCGTCATCATCGCCATGGGTGTCATGCTGCTTGCCGCCCGTCCGTTGACGGCATTTGTGGACGCGCATCCCACGGTGATCATTCTCTGTCTCGGCTTTTTGCTTATGATCGGCCTTAGCCTGATCATGGACGGTCTCGGCTTTCATGTGCCCAAGGGCTATCTGTATGCGGCCATCGGCTTCTCCGTTCTGGTCGAATTGTTCAACCAGATCGCCCTGCGCAACCGGCGGCGGCGCATCACCACTCAGGATCTGCGCGAGTCCACAGCACGCATCGTCCTGAATCTGCTGGGCGGAAAGGCGTCGTCCGGAGGTGACGCGCAGCTTGAAATTGCCGCGTTTGCCTCGGAAGACAAGGGCGATGCCGTCTTTGCTCCGGAAGAACGAAACATGGTCGCCCGGGTCATTCGTCTTGGAGGCCGGACCGCCCGCTACATCATGACGCCCCGACACCGGGTACGCTGGCTGGACCTTTCAGCCTCGCGCGAGGAAATTCTGCAACTGGCCAGAACGTCAGGACTGCCGTGCCTGCCGGTACAGCGGAGCGATACAGACGAAGCTCTGGGTGTGATCAATACCGGCGACCTGTTCCGGTACTGCGAGGAGGGACGCGACGAGGGCATCGCCTCGCTGGTGCGCCCGGCCCCCGCCGTTTTCGAATACACGCCCCTGCCGGACATGCTGGACGCTTTCAGGCTCAAGCCCGCTCAGATGGCCTTCGTGCTGGATGAATATGGAACGGCTATCGGCATTGTGACGCCGCTGGACATCCTTTCGGCTCTGGCGGGACACATGGGCGAAGTGGCGGATGATCCTTCCGTGTTCCGGCAGCCCGACGGCAGCTGGCTCATGCCGGGAAGACTCTCGGTGGATGATGTGGAGGCAAGCCTTGGCATAGACATTCCCGAAGACGTTTCCTACTCCACGCTGGCCGGACTTCTGCTCAAGGAGCTGGGTCATATCCCCGTGGCCGGAGAGAATGTGCGCTGGGCCGGATGGAACTGGGAAGTCATGCACATGGACGGGTTGCGCATAGGCGAGGTGCGGGTGACCCCCCTGCCGGGAACACTGGGACCGCAACCCTCTCTCTAGATTCAGGCCTGTCGATTGCCAAATTTTTGAAACAGCGTATCGTGACACGCTCCATGTGTCACGATACGCTATTGTATTTTTTGTAGCGGAATAAACGTACTGGATCTGCTTTTCCCGTGTCCTGCCGAATGTCTTGAATCGACTCCGTGCATCGTCAGCGGAATTATCCATACCCTCAGGTGCGGAGTGCAATGGTAAAAATGTATCGAGGATATGGATCATATGAAAATTTCTGCAATCATTTTTGTCCGTTGGCATCGTCTGCGTGTTTTCGATGGCGTCTTCATGGAAATTGTTGAACGGAATGCTTCTATAAACTGTCTGATGAGGGATGCCGCGTTCTGCGTGGCCCCGATCTGAACGAACCACATACCCGAATGGCGCGATGTGGCGTGGTGGAGATGTGCATTTCCTTGCCACGACCCCATGGACCTGCCGTCCGGAGGATGTCTTTCCGCGCGTGTAGCGTCGGTCGCGCGGTCAGCCTGTATGGGATATGGCATTTTGCCGACGCCGAACAACAGCCGGGACGCCCGTCGCGCTCCGCAGCACACCTTGCGGTGCTGGAAAGGAACACACATGAGGAAAATGCTGTTTACGTTTGTCGCCTGTCTTCTGTTCGCCTCGGTCGCACGCGCCGAGACACTGGTCATCGGCGATGAGAGCATCGCCTACAACGTGCCCGACGGCTATATGGCCGGCGACAGGGAACCCTATATCAGCATGCGCGACTTCCTGACCGAGATTTCCCCCAAGAGCATGCAGATTTTGGCTCTTTATGTGAACGAGGAAAGTCATAAAAGATTTTTGGACCCGGTGAATCAGCGTCTGGAGGATTATTTCCTTATATCCACGTTGCGTCCGCTCGCGGACAGGGAGCTGAGCGTCAAGGACTTCGCTGAATTGAAAAACGGCCTTGTCAAGGCACAGGAAAAGTTGAAAACGACGCTCAAGCAGAAGGCCAATATGTTGTTGAGCAATGCCGGAGATGGCAGCTTGAGCATTGATGCCATTGACGGTCTGGGCGTTTTCGATGTCAGCGATACCAGCCTTTCCTTCATGGCGGTCGTGGATCAGGCGAGCGACGCCGGTGGACGGCATACCGTGGACAGGCAGAGTGCCATTTCCAGCTATCTGCTGGCGCAGGGCAAGGTGATTGTCATCAATCAGTATCAAATTCTCGATCCGGCCAGAGATATGACCGAACAATTGAACGCGGCCAGAGCGCAGGCCCGGAATATCCTGAAAGAACTGGACATCAAGCAGGGAGTTCCCTGGACTTCTTTCTTCGACCTTTTCCCGGTCAGAATTCTGCTGCTTGTCGTGACCGGTGGTCTGGTCGGCGGCCTGATCGGCAGAAGGATCAGGAACAGAAAGAAGAACGCGGCCGTCTGAGGCGGATTCTGATATGCTGCTGGCGGAACCTGTTTCCTGCCTGCGTCCGCGTGGACGAAGGGTGTAAACGAAGGAGGAGGTCATAAGACCGTCCCCCTGCCTTGTAACGAGTCCTGAATTCTGACTCAATACGGCGGGAGTCTGTGGAAGAGAGTCCTCGGAACGAACGGCGTGTCATGGCTTCGGAACTGTTGAGAGCCTGACGGACGGGAGCGGAAAAACGTCAGGACGAATCTGATTCTGCGGGCGACAGCGTTTTCATGGGACAAAAAGAAACCGCCCCTTGAAGGGGCGGTCATAGCTTTTGGTGCGTTGTGCGCCGTTACATGTTTTCGACCTGCTGAATGCCGTCGAGCTTCCATGTACCCTGGCCGCCTGCGGGGCGGACGAAATGCCAGACTTCGCGGACTTCCGCCGGGGACTCCTGAGAGGGATCCTCACGGAGCAGGACGTCGAAGTAGACCTGGGCGATTTCCTCATTGCCCACTGTATTCACTTCCACGATGGAGGCGTTGACCAGCATGATTTCCGTTGTGCCCGGAGTCTTGTCTTCTTCGGCCTGCTTGCGCAGTTCCGCAAGAAAGGCGGGCGTGGAGAACTGGGCGATGTCATTCAGATCCCGCTTGTCCCAGGAGGCGTTCAGGCGGGTATAAGCGGCCTTGGCGCCGCGCAGGAACTCTTCTTCGTCGAATCCGGCGGGGACCCTGGCAGCCTCCTGATAGGCAGGCTGGGAGGAACCGGCCGCGGGAGTGCTCAGGGCGCTCCAGTCAAAGCCTCCGCGCTGTTCGGAGGAGCGCTGATGCACGGAATCCGCAGCGGGCTGCTGTCCGGGCATGTCGAAGCTTGGGGCATGGCCGGCGGCCTGGGTGGCTGCCGTCTGGGAGGCCGCGCGACGTCTGGCGAAGAACTTGAAGCCGAAGTAAAGCAGTGCGGCAATAATGATGATGTCGAGGAAGCCGCCGCCGGAGAAGCCGCCGCCGAAGAGGAGAGAACCGAGCAGGCTTCCCGCGAGAAGACCGCCAAGCATGCCGCCCATGCCGCCGAACAGGCCGCGATTCGGCGTAGCCGCGGTCGCCGCCTGTTGCCGGGACGACGCCTGCTGCCGCATGCTCTGGGAACCGACGGGAGGCGTGGGTTTGGTGAATGGCTGGCTCATGGACGGACGGCCGCCAAAGGACCTGCCGCCGCCGATGCGGGCCGCGTTCGCTTCGCCATAGGCGAAAGCCAGCATGACCAGAATCAGAAAGGCACTGAGGCAGGTAGAGATCTTTTTGGGCATGATTGTTCCTCTGAGAATAAAGTTGCGGACGGGACCGCCGAATCGCATCGATTCGGCAATCGGGTCGTCAGTATGGTCATAAAATAAGGATGATCAAGTCAAAAGGCAAGGCTTCCGGCATTTTTTCACATAAACGCTCCTGCAAGAAGGGCGGACAAGAGAAAGACGTTCCGCCTTGATCGCATATTCTGGAGCGGAGCTGATGGCTCCGGCTTGAGGACGGCGGGATCCTCTCATGGAGGAAGGACGCCACGAGAGAAGTATTCATACGGGATATGAACCGCCATGCCGGACGTGTCGCGCAGTAAAAAGAAACCGCCGTTCTCTGGAACGGCGGCATTGCCGCGTGCTGGTGGCAGCCTGCGAAGATCCGGAAGAACGGGTTGTTCCCGCCCGGGTTACCGTTTTTTCCCGGAAGACGAACAATCGTCAAGATACAACCAGAATTCGGCCTTGCAGCGCAGCGGCTTCAGGTTTCCTTCCGGGTCCTTGAGGGGATCGCTTTCGACATCGCTGGCGAATACCCACCACCCCGGCGTGGGGCAGGCGAAGGTGAAGATTCCCTGTGAGTCGGCCTTCAGTTCCTGCACCGGCTGGAAGGAGGACAGAGGAACCGGCGGTTTGCTCCTGTTTTTCCCCCTGGCGTCCTTGCCGTCTTTCGGCAGAGGCGGCGCGTCGATTTTGGCCGAGGGATCAAGTCTGGCCGCTTCAAGCAGGGCGCCGGCGACGGGCTTGCCGTCGCGCATGACCTGTCCCGTGAAGCTCATGCCCGCACACATGCCGAACGGGCGGCTCAGGGGAGTGATTTCAAGTCCCGTGCCCGAGGCCATGTCCCAGCCTGTCGAAGAGCCGTGGGCTGGAACCTGCACCTTGACGGTATACTGGGTGAAGCGATTTTCCTCTGGCTGCCAGATCGCCTTGCTCTGCATGATGAAGTGGTACGCGCCCGGCGTGGGGAGGGCTACCTCGGTCGTCCATGCCTTTGTGCCGTAGGCTGTCGTTTCCTCAAGGACGGAAAGGTGTTCGCTGCGGTTGATCTCTTCGCCGTTGCGGTGCAGGACGGAAAAGGACTGGGGACGTTCCAGCGGGATTCCTCGTCCGAAAAAGGGATCCACCGCGCCCAGCGTCAGCTTGAGCGTTTTTTGTCCGGGGTCGTCCACGATGTTCCGGTCGGGAAGCAGCAGTCCGAAATCGGACGCCTGAGCCGGCACGGCCAGCAGGGCCAGCAGTCCAAGCGTCGATACGATTCGAGAGAAGTGCATCTTGATCCTCCGCAAGGCGGCGTTTGCAGGCGGGACCTGCCCCTTGGGTCCCGTCCGGGTGTGGCCCGGAAATCTGCGGTTCAGCGTTTGTCCGGGCGAGGCATGTTCAGAAGTTCGGTCCGTTCCGAAGGGGTACGAGCAACGACGGCCACATCCACGGCCTCCGCGCCTCCATGACCGTCGAGCAGCGCCAGCGTCGCCCGGCGCAAGGTCGTTCCAGTGGTGCAGGTGTCGTCGATGAGCAGGACGCGCATGCCTCGCACGGCGGGGGACGCCATGAACGCACTTTTCAGGTTGGCCTGTCGTTCCTCGCGGGACAGACCGACCTGATGTCGTGTGGGCAGACGGCGCAGAAGCAGATCAGGTCTCAGCGGCACCTGAAGGGCCTCGGCCAGAGGGCGCGCCAGTTCTTGACACTGGTTAAAGCCGCGTTCGCGCAGGCGGGATTCATGCAGCGGCACAGGAACGATGGCGTCGGGCCGCGGCAGATCGCGGCAGGCCTGCACCAGAAATGTTCCCAGAAGGTGCAGCACCGTGGGATCCGCACCGAATTTCCCGCGCAGGAGCAGGGTTTTCAGCGCATTGGCATACACGCCGTAAAAACGAAAGTGTTCCCATGGAGGCGGCGTGGTCAGGCATTCTCCGCACAGGCTCGGGGGCGCGTCGGACATGGCCTGAGGAGCGCCGCACCGGGGGCAATAGCCGCCCGTGCGGGGGCGAAGCAAGGCCCGGCACGCCGGGCAGAGCGGCAGAGCCGAAGGCGTCGAGCTTTCGGGAAGCTGGGCTTCGCCGGGGTCGGATGGAGAAAAGGGAATATGGCAAAGCACGCACCGTCGCTCGTCCAGAGAGGCTGCGTGCAGCAGGTCGTGGAGAGGCTGGAGAAAACGGAGTTCAGGCATGATGTCCTCCCCTGGCGAACAAGGCTGCCTCGTGTCCCATGCCGTGCAGGCGGGAGAGGACCTCGGGATTGCCGAGGATGTCGGCCGGCGTCTCGATGCCGCGCAGAAGCAGAGGATTTTGCAGGCGCAGGCCCAGAGCATCGAGAAAACAGCGTAGAATGAGCAGATTGGCCTCAAAAAGCCGCTCTCCGCGCGTCCGGGCTGCGCAGAGGACGGCCATGGCCGGACGCCTGGCGTCTTTTTCAGTCTGCCGTTTGCTCTGGCTCCAATAACGTTGCGCCCGGTCAACGAGTCCCTTGAACAGAGCGGGCGGTCCGTAAAAATAGACGGGGATGGCGAAAACCGTGAGATCGTTTCCGCTGATGGAGCGAAGAAGGTTCCGCGCCTCATCCCCATTGCCGTCAAGGATGCAGCTGTCCGGATGGGTCGTGCAGAAGCCGCACCCGGTGCAGGGGCGGATCACATGGTCGCGAAGGGAAATGATATCGGAAGGAACGCCCGACGCTGCGGCGCTTTCGGAGACGATGGCCGCGATGGTGTCCGTGCTGCCGCCGGCATGGGGGCTACAGGTCAGAATCTGCACAGGCGTTCCTCAATGACGGGGGTGTCCGTTTGAAGTTTCGAGATGACGCAAAAGCGGGGAAGGATGCCTTGCATCCTCCCCCGTGAGCCGTATTCCGTCAAGCGTTCATGTTCGACGGCGTATTATTTGTTGTCCGAAAAAACCCATTCCAGAATGGCCTTCTGGGCATGAAGACGGTTTTCCGCCTCGTCCCAGACGATGGAGGCTTCGCTTTCCATGACTTCCTCGGTCACTTCCTCGCCGCGATGCGCAGGCAGGCAGTGCATGAATTTGACGTCGGGAGCCGCGTGGGCCAGAAGTTCCTTGCTCACGCAGAAATCCTTGAAGGCTTCGGCGCGTTTGTTCTGCTCCTCTTCCTGACCCATGGAAGCCCAGACATCGGCGTAGACGTAGTGGGCTCCGTCCACGGCGAGGCGGGGTTCGTCGGTGAGGAAGATTTTCGCTCCGCTCTGCAGGGCGAGGGACAGAAGCTGCTGGTCAGGCTCATAACCGGGGGCGATGGCCATGAACAGCTCGAAGGGAAAGTACATGGCGGCTTCGATCCAGGAGTTGGCCATGTTGTTGCCGTCGCCGATCCAGGCCACGCGAACCTTGGAGAAATCCGGCGTCCGTTCGTAGATGGTCAGCAGGTCGGCCATGAGCTGGCAGGGATGGCCCTGGTCGGTAAGGGCGTTGACCACGGGAATGGACCCGTATTCGGCCAGTTCATCCAGCTTTTCCTGACCGAAGGTGCGGACGATGAGGCAGTCCACATAACGGGAAAGCACGCGGCTCGTATCGCGCAGAGGTTCGGAACGGCCAAGCTGGCTTTCGTTGGGCGTCATGAAGATGGTGCTGCCGCCGAGCTGGCGCACCGCGACGTCAAAGGAAACTCGGGTCCGGGTGGACGCCTTTTCGAAGATCAGGGCGGCGACCTTGCCGTCCATGCAGTGGCCGCGGAAGCCGGTATCCTTCATTTCCTTGGCACGCCTGATGATTTCCCAGGCGCCGCTGTGGCCGAGGTCGCGAATTTTCATGAAATGTCTGGGCACGTTGTTCTCCTGAGAAAAATGTTGCACGCCGCCGCAGGCAGCAGAGAGTCTCGACTTTGCAAGAGGGATTTTCTAAAACCGATTGCACTAAATGTAAAGGATGCGTCGTCTCATGAAAAGAGTCCACCTGGACCCCGTGCGCGGATATCGGGACCGCTGCGTTCCGCGCGAGGGCGAATGCCGTTTCCGCATCGTGGTTGGGGAAACCGATCTGCAGGTGACTGCGGCGGCCCCCCTTTCGTCGGCGTTCATCGACGCCATGACGGAGGAAGTGCGACGTCTTCGGGGCAGACTTGAAGCCTGGATCGTGCTTCACCCCGAGTTCCGGGACAGTCTGGTTCCCGTTCCCCTGCGGGAACCGGCCGGGCTTGTTCCTGAAATAGTCCGGCGCATGAGCGCCGCCGCGCTGGCTGCGGGTGTCGGGCCGTTTGCCGCCGTGGCCGGAGCCATTGCCCAGCTTCTTGTGGAGCGGTTTGCTCCGCAGTCTCCTGATCTGATCGTGGAAAACGGGGGAGACATCTATATGGCGTCCAGACGGGACAGAGTCGTGGGATTGCTGCCCGACCCGGAGGCGGGCGTGACGCTGGGGCTGAAGATCGCGGCGTCCGGCTGTCCTACGGCCCTGTGCTCCTCCTCCGCGACGATCGGGCATTCCCTGAGCTTCGGTCGGGGAGAACTGGCTCTGGTCCGCTCTCCGGACGGCGCGTTCGCCGACGCTTTGGCCACGGCGCTGGGCAATCGTCTGCATGGACCCGACGATGTGGAGAAAGTGATCGACCTTGCCCGCGGTTTCGCCTCCTCCGGTCTTGTCGGAGTCTACGTGCAGTGCGGCAGCGCCGTGGGCATCTGGGGAGACATGGAGCTGACCGTGGTGGAAAACGTGGAAGAGTCTTCTTCCGGCGGCGTCCCGGAAGGGAAGATACGGATATGAACGAAGGAGACCCCGTTCCCGCTGTCCTGGAAACGCTTCTGGCATGGGGCGCATACGCCTTTCTGGCCTCGCTGGCCGTTCTGGTCCTGTGTTTGTGGCTGCATCGCCGCACGCCGGATCGTTTTGGATTCGGGAGACTCGGTCTGCTTTTCGGTCTGCTTTTTTTCGTCCCTGCCGTGGCTTGCGTCGCCGTGGGCTGGAACGCTGGCAGAAGCGCTGAGGGCCTGTTCGTTCTGCTGACGGGATGCGTTTTCGGCGGCCCCGCGCTGTTTTGCTGGGCCTGCCTGCTTTCCGCGCCGTACGGGACAGACCGGACAGGGCGTCCAGGGGACTTTCTCCACCGCGTGTCCCGTCTGAAGAAAGTGACCAATGGGGGAGGGAGAACCGGCGTTTGCGATTGCCGGGAAACGAAGGGCCGCGGCGAAGTTCTCTCGAATGATTGACCCATCGGAGTTCAGGACGTAATCTTGGCGTTCGCCCGCTTTGGGCTTCCTGCGACCATTATTGCGGCCCGGCCGCATTTGCAAAGGGTTTATTCATGACGAAAACGCTTCTTCTCGACTGCGGCAGCGGCGGGCGCGCTTCCCAGCGGCTGATCAACGAGCTGTTTCTTTCCTATTTCGACAATCCCGTCCTGCGTACCCTGGATGATGCCGCCAAGCTCGACATCAGGGGACCCATTGCCATGAGTACCGACGGGTACACGGTCACTCCGCTGTTTTTCCCCGGCGGAAACATCGGAACTCTGGCCGTGCACGGAACGGTCAACGACGTGTCCATGCTCGGCGCCCGCCCCAGGTATCTCACCTGCGCCTTCATTCTAGAAGAAGGGCTGGATCTGGAGCTTCTGGAGCGGGTGACGGCGTCCATGGCCGAAGCCGCCCGGAACGCCGGGGTGCTCATCGTTTCCGGAGACACGAAGGTGGTTCCGCGCGGCGCATGCGACAAGCTGTTCATCACCACGGCAGGCGTCGGCGAAATTCTTGCCGATCCGGCCCCTTCAGGGAGCAGGGCCCGGCCCGGAGACGCCATCCTCGTCAGCGGAGCGGTGGGTGACCACGGACTTGCCGTACTCGGACAGCGGGACAGTCTTTCCTTTTTGCAGGGCGTCGAAAGCGACAGTGCCGCGCTGAACCGGATGGTGGAACGGCTGATGCTCGAAGTGGGGGACATCCATGTGCTGCGCGATCCCACGCGCGGCGGACTGGCCACCACGCTCAACGAGATTGCCGGACAATCCGGCGTGGTCTGCGCGCTGGAAGAAGAGGCCATCCCCGTGCACGAGGCAGTCCGCTCGGGCTGCGATGTTCTCGGACTTGATCCGCTGTATCTTGCCAATGAAGGGAAAATGCTCTGTTTTCTGCCCGAAGAAAAGGCCGAAGCGGCGCTTGCCGTACTGCGTTCCGAGCCTCAGGGCCGCGAAGCCGTGCGTATCGGCACGGTGCTCGCGCCGGAAGCGCCGTCCCGTCCGGGACAGGTGATTCTGAAGACGCCCATCGGAGGGAGGCGGTTGTTGTCCATGCTGGAGGGAGACCAGCTGCCTCGCATCTGCTGATCGTATCGCCCCGGCCTGACCGGGGCGACGGTCTTTGGAGCAGCCGTTTCCCTTCCCGTTTCCTTTCTGGCTGGGGAGAATGGAATCGTTCGCCGCGGAAACCGGATTTCGTCGGCGCGACAGTGGGGAAAACGTCTTTCGTCTGAAGTGGAACCGGTATTTTTCGTTTGGCCGCATTTGCCAATCCGCCAGTCATGTCTTATGTATAGAGACGCGGTTACAAGCCGCGATTTCTTCTCTTTTGCCGGGAGTACCCATGATAGGTTTTTTGATACGCAAGGTCATTGGCAGCAAGAACGATCGATTTCTGAGAAAGCTTCGTCCCCTGGTGACAAAAATCAATGCACTCGAACCGGAGATGCAGGCCCTTGCGGACGAGGAACTCCCGCAGCGTCTGGGCGTGTACCGTGAACAGGTCCAGTCCGGAGAACGGACACTTGACGATGTGCTGCCGGAAGTCTTCGCTCTGGTGCGGGAAGCGAGCGTGCGCGTGCTCGGCATGCGGCATTACGACGTGCAGCTGCTCGGGGCCATGGCGCTTCACAGGGGCAAGATCGCCGAAATGAAGACGGGGGAAGGCAAGACGCTTGTCGCCACCCTCGCCGTTGTGCTCAACGCGCTTGAGGGCAAGGGAGTGCACGTCGTTACGGTCAACGATTATCTGGCCCAGCGCGACGCGGCGTGGATGGGCAGGCTGTACAATTTCCTTGGTCTGTCCTGCGGTGTAATCATTGCGGGCTTGACCGACGAACAGCGCAAGGAAGCCTACAATGCCGATATCACCTACGGCACCAACAACGAGTGCGGCTTCGATTACCTGCGCGACAACCTGAAGTTTTATGCCGAGCAGCTTGTGCAGCGCGGCCATCATTTCGCCATCGTCGACGAAGTCGACTCCATTCTCATTGATGAAGCCCGTACGCCGCTCATCATTTCCGGCGCGTCCGACGAGGCGACCGATCTCTACCGCAAGGTAGACGAGGTGGTCCGTCAGCTTTCCGCCGAAACTGACTATACAGTGGACGAGAAGGGACGCACGGCCAATCTCACCGATGAGGGCGTGGGCAAGGTCGAGGCGTTGCTGGGCATCGACAATCTGTACGATACCGCCAACATCACGGCCCAGCACCATGTGCTTCAGGCGCTGAAGGCGCACACTGTGTTCAAGCGCGATGTGGACTACATCGTCAAGGACGATCAGGTGGTCATCGTCGATGAGTTCACGGGACGACTCATGGCAGGACGCCGGTTCAGCGACGGTCTCCACCAGGCGCTGGAAGCCAAGGAACATGTCACCGTCGCCGCCGAGAACCAGACGCTTGCGAGCATCACGTTCCAGAACTACTTCCGCATGTACGACAAGCTCTCTGGCATGACGGGCACCGCCGATACCGAAGCCGTGGAGTTCGCCCAGATCTACAATCTGGAAGTATCCATGATACCTTCCAACCGGCCCATGATCCGCAAGGACTATCCGGATCTCATCTTCCGGACCAGGCGGGAAAAGCTGCACGCCATCGTCGAGGGCATCAAGGAACTGCACGCCAAGGGGCAGCCTGTTCTGGTGGGCACCATTTCCATTGAAATGTCCGAACTGCTTTCCCGCATGTTGATCAAGGAAGGCATTCCGCACAGCGTTCTGAACGCCAAGCATCATGCGCAGGAGGCGGAGATCGTGGCGCAGGCCGGTCAGGTGGGAAGGGTCACCATCGCCACCAACATGGCCGGGCGCGGTACGGACATCGTTCTCGGCGAGGGCGTCGTCGAGCTTGGCGGTCTGCACATTCTCGGCACGGAACGTCATGAAAGCCGGCGTATCGACAATCAGTTGCGCGGCCGTGCGGGACGTCAGGGTGACCCCGGGTCCTCCCGTTTCTATCTTTCCCTGGAAGACGACCTCATGCGCCTGTTCGGTTCGGAAAAGCTGTCCGGCCTGATGCAGAAACTGGGGATGAAGGAAGGAGAACCAATTGAAAATGCAATGGTTTCCAGGGCCATTGAAAACGCTCAGAAGAGGGTGGAAGGCCATCACTTCGAGATCCGCAAGACGCTGCTGGACTACGACAACGTCATGAATCAGCAGCGCACGGTCATCTATTCCCTGCGCCGCGATCTGATGCGGGAAGCCGATCTCGATCCCATTATGCGGGAGTATCTCGGGGATGTTCTGGACGACATCTACGCGCCGCTCGGCAACTCCCGCGTCGGCGTCGACGAGGAACAGGAGAAGAGCGTCCGCGCCCGTCTGGAAGACGTCATGAACATAGGCCGGGTTCTGCCCGCAGGCGAGCCTCTGCCGGATCGCGAAAGGGCGGAGGAACTGGTTCTGTACATCCTCAGGCAGTTGCAACAGGAGGCTGGTCCCCTGTACGGCGATCTGCTGCGATATTTCCTGCTGGAAGAACTGGACCGCTGCTGGAAGGAACATCTGCGCAATATGGACCATCTGCGTGACGGCATAGGGCTGCGCGGCTACGGGCAGCGCGATCCCAAGCTGGAATACAAGAAGGAAGGCTTCAACATGTTCCAAGATCTGCTTGTGCGGATCAGGGAAGGGGCGTTCCGCTCCATTACTCGCGTTCGCGTGGAGCAGAAGCCGGAAGAAGAGCTTCCTGTGGAGGAACCCGAGGCGATTCCTCTGGCGCATACGCCGACGCCGCAGCCCATGTTCCAGCACAAGGAACAGCCCCAGAATCTGTCCTATTCCGGACAGGAACCCGAGGAGGCTGCCGCATCCGAACCGGTGCGGGCCGACCGCAAACCGGGACGGAACGATCCCTGCCCCTGCGGCAGCGGCAAGAAATACAAGAAGTGCTGCGGCGCAAAGGAATAAGATCTTTTCAGCAGCACACGGGTCCGGAAGCTTTTCCGGACCTTTTCTTTTTGAGCGACCGCAAGGCGCAGAGCACTCTCCGAACGGTGCACTCCATGTGGGAAAGGTCCTGCACCGGGCAGGAAAGAGACCCGCCTTCCGGTGCGGCTGCGCGTCGCTTTCAGTTTTTCGTATCTTGTAATACGGCATCTGAGAATAGAACTTGTGTTAGTTACATGTGATCCAGGATGCTGAACCCGGGGGATGGCCATTTGCCTGTGGGGGAGATAGCCCGTTGCAGCGAATGCGGTGCATGGATGCGGGGCCTGCGGATTCGTACAGGACTGGGGGACGGGATTATCCTTCCGAAGCGGTGCGATTCCCTGTATAAGGAAAAACAGGACGAGGCGGCATTCGCCGCAGAGCGGAAGAAGTTTTCAAACCCGACCCTTCCGCACGCAGCAAATCATCGCAAGGGAGGCCTCCATGCGCATGCGAAGCGTGGTTCCGGCTTTGGTGTTCATGTTCTGCCTTTGGGGCACCGCAGGGGCGGAAGCGTCCATGAAGGTGACGTTGTATCCTGCCGGGGGCAGGGTACAGATGGTCGAAGACCTGAAGATATCCGATGGAGAAATAACTTTCGTGCTTCCTTCGGGGGCCGATGCCGGCAGCCTGAACCTGGTACTGGACAAGGGGAGCGTGCTCAGCCGGGAGATCATCCCCGTCGCGGGCAAGGACAGTCCGGATGTGGCCCGGCTGCGGGAAGAACTGGAGCAGGCGGAACAAAAGGCCGCCCGTCTGGAGGGCGCCTTGGCGGGAATCCGTTCCCGCATGGCCTTGTGGGAAAATCCGGGACCTGGCGTGAATCCCGAGGTGCTGGATGCTCTGGAAGCGCGTATGCAGGAACGCCTGCCCGCGCTGTATGAAGAACTGGCAGCGCTGAAGCCTCGTTTCGAGGAGGCCGGCAAAGAGGTGGAACGGCTCAGACGGATGCTGGAACAAAAGGGAGAGCATCGGGAGGAAGTTCGGGTAACGGCGCGCGTGGACGGCGTTTCCGGCGTCGTGCGGGCGCACTGCTCCTATACTCTTTTCAATTGCGGCTGGCGGCCGGTTTACAGGCTGGATGCGCATCCGGACAGGAACGAGATCGTCTTTGTGCAGGAAGCGGAAATCAGTCAGAGTACGGGCCGTGACTGGCGTCAGGTCGAACTGGCGCTGCGTTCGGGTTCTCCGGGTGACGGGCTGGCTCCGCAGTCGCTCGGAAGCTGGATTCTGAGACCCTACCGGCGTCCGGAACTGCGTGCGGCTCCCATGGCGGCAGGAATGGAAGTCAACGATGCGGCCGTATCGCTGAAGGCTTCCGCCCGTGTGCCGCAGCAGGAGGGCGCTTCCTACTCATCATGGGAACTGGGTACGCGTTCGATCCCGGCAGGAACGCCCGTCCGTCTGTCTCTGGATGACAGCACGTGGAAAGCGCATTTCGTCCGTGTGGCCCGTCCGTCCTCATCGCCGAATGCCGTGTTCCTGATGGCCGAAGTCACTTTGCCGGAGACGCTGACGCTGCCTTCCGGCGAGGCTCTGTATCTGGTGGATGGATCGCCGGTGGGGTCCGGTCTGTTCTCCATGAGCGGCCATGATGGCGGGATCTATTTCGGCACGGACCCGCGCGTCACGGTCGACATGAAGCTGGATGTGCGGCAGAGCGGTCGGAAGGGTTTTGTAGACAGGCGGCAGACCCGCGTGTGGACATGGAAGCTCGACGTCGCCAACCGGCATTCCATGCCCGTGGATGTGCGCATCGAAGATCCTGCCCCCCGGAGCGCTGACGAGGCCATCAAGGTTTCGACCGCCTCATCGCCGCAGCCGGAAGAAAAGGACCATGTGCTTGTCTGGAACCTGAACGTGCCCGCAGGAAAGAAAATGGCCATCGAGCATACTGTGGAGGCCTCGGCTCCCGATACCATGGAGTTGCTCGACGGGCGGTAACATGCGTTTGGCTCCGGGGCTTTTCCAGTGAACTGCCGGGCTGCGCGCCTCAAGGACATCGGCGCAAATGACGGGCGGGATGCATTTTGTTCATCCCGCCCTTTGTTATTGTCATGCCGTGGAGTCCCTTGCGCTTCGACAATCCTGCACGCCTGACGTGGACAACTCCGAAGAAGTGTGCCGCCCGTCAGTTTCATGGGGTTTTCCGGCAGGAGGATCGGGTATAATAGACATGTCTAGACAGACATGTCTTGTTTTTAGACATTAAATCAAGAAAAGGGTGGACGCGCTGTACTACTACTTGTCAAAAATAACGCATGGTTTGAAAGATGTATTGAAAAATCTGGAGATGGTATGTTTTTTGCTTAAAAATTCACAAAATAAAATGTGATGCTGTAAAAGAACAGCAGCAGGAATAATAGATGCTATCTATGTGTAATACAGGAGATTATTAGTTTAATATACTTTGAAAACTGTCCATATTTGTCGGCACGAAGACTGAGGGGCCGAGAAGGAGAACATGAGTATGCGGGCGCTTGTTACAGGAGGAACAGGGCATGTCGGAACCTTTCTGACGGATGCTCTTCTGGAACGCGGGTATACGGTGACACTTTTCGATTACGCCGAGGGAAGCGTGCGGGATGATGAAAGAGTCTCTTTCATCAAGGGCGATCTGGCGGATGAGCTTGGCGTCTACAGGGCCGTGGTCGAGTCGCGGGCGACGGACATCTTTCATCTTGGAGCCATGATCGGTGCCTCCTGTGACAGGAATCCCCTGTATGCCTGGAAAGTCAATTTCCGGTCGACCAACGTGCTGCTGGAGGCCATGCTCAGTCTTGGCATTTCCAGATTCTTCATGCTCAGTTCCCTTGCCGTCTTCGGAGTGGAGGCGGGTGATCCTGCTGCCGACGACGCTCCCAGGAATCCTCCGAATATCTATGGACAGACCAAGCTGGCCAGCGAGCATCTGTTGCGCTGGTATGCTGAAAAACACGGTCTGGATGCCCGGGCGCTGCGTTTTCCCCGCACCTTCGGGCCACGACGGCGCAACGGCTTCACCGCCATTTATTCGCAGATGCTCGACGGCATAGCCAGAGGCGAGGAGGTGGACGTCATCGATCCCGATTCCCGGGGGTCATGGCTCTATATCCGCAATGCAGTGCAGGCCATTCTTGATTACCATTCCGCGCCCGATCCGGGACGGCGTGTATACAACATCGGGGCACCGGTCATGACGGCGCGGGAATTCGCCCTGCGAGCGCTGGAAATATGCCCCGGGGCAAAGCTGCGTTTCGTGCAGCGGAACGTTCAGAACGAAATGCCGTATCCGCGAGGACTCGACGATACATGTGCGCGGGAGGATTGGGGCTGGAACCCGCGATACGATCTCGACAGCGCCATCCGTGAACATATTGCGATGCAGACCGCCTAAGCGTCGCCGGGTCGGCTTCGTGCCGGTCGTACGCTTCGTTCAGCGGGATCGTTTGGTCAGCAACCATAAGGAGGGAGTCTGATGTTGTCGCGCCGTATACTCGCCATGTTGATCGCCGTCGTTTTGCCCTGTGTCGCCGCAGGTCCTTCCGTCGTTCGAGCCGACGTGGCCAATCCCACGAAGCTGACGCTCGTGGCCGGACCCGTGGCTGGAACCGGCTATATCGGCATGGGGGCTGTGGGCAAGGAGATCAATAATCTGGATCCCCAGCTCACGATTACGCTGCTTCCCGGCAGCGATATGTCAAACCCCATCCGCCTGCAGAACAATGAAGTGGAAATCGCGGCTGAAACCATCGCTCTGGGCGTGGCGGCGCACAAGGGCGTAGCCCCCTTTAAAAAGCCGGTGACCAACGTGGCTTCCATCGCCAATCTGCGCACTTCCGCCAGGATGAACATTGTCGTGCGAGCCGATTCCGGCATCACTTCCATCGAACAGATCCGGGAACGCAAGATCCCTCTGCGTCTGGCGCATGGTCCGCGCGGTTCGGCCAGTGAGGTGTTCGGGCGCTGGGTGCTCGGCGAATACGGCATCGACTTCAAGGACATCACTAAATGGGGCGGCAAACTGTATGCCAACAATTTTGATGATGTGGCGAACATGCTCAAGGATGGACAGGTCGATATGCTGTTCTGGGGCGGTCCCGGGGAAGCCTGGTTTCTGACGGAAATGGCGACCAGTACGGAATTGCGCTGGCTGCCCGTTTCGGATGAAGTCGTCGCCAGACTCGGAGAGAAGTACCTCATGACTCCGGTCAGATTCGAGAAGGGGCTGTACCGCGGCATGATCAGAGAAGATATCCAAAGCGCCGGAACAGCCGCCGAAATCATGGTACGCGCCAATATGTCGGACGATCTGGTCTACAAGATCACCAAGGCTCTTTGCGAAGGCCGGGACAGCATCGCCATGGCCAATCCCACGTGGGATACGTTCATTCCGGAAAAGGCCTTTGAGGGAATTTCCTATCCGTTGCATCCCGGAGCGGCGAAGTATTACCGCGAGCGCGGCTGGATGAACTAGTTTTCGTTTCAGGGAAGGAAGAAGGGCGGCGGAACACGAGGTTTCGCCGCCCTTGTCGCAAGACATGCATGAGAGGCGTGCCCGGCGGGACGTTGGCCTTCGAAAGCCCGGAAGGGCGCGATTCGTTCCAGAGAAAAAGGTGCGGCGGAAGCGTGGGCCTCGCTTCCGCCGCGTTGTCGAGCTTTCGCTCCGCTCCGTGGCGGGACGACGGTGGACATCTTCACGTCAGACCACGCACATGATTGCGATGAAGAATCGTAATGGTCTGTTCGCGAACCGTCGCTGCCATGGAACATTTTCTTTATAGCAAGAGTCATACCAAAAAGGACGGATGTGTCTATCTTATTGAATTCATAAACTGACTGTTGAAAAAAATTTGATGTCCATGTCCAAAAAATCTACATGTGCTGTAGACATGTCTAAAAGAGGACGCTAGAGTGGACACTCGGATGCGCGGGTTGTGGCATAGGCTGCGCGTTTCAGTATCTGGAGGGAAAATGCGGCTGGATGAATGTGAAAACGTAGCCGAGCAATGGCGGCGGTTTCAGGTCCGGGAACGAGTGGATGAGAGCGTGGTGCGTCCCGTGATTCTGCGCTCGTGGAAGCGGTGCCTGCAAATGAACGTGAATCCCGACGGTGTGGCCAAGGTCAACATTGATCCCGGCCTGCTGGGAATGCGTCTGGAGAAGAATACCGAACTGGTTTCCGTGGCGAAAAGCATCATGGAAAAGCTGTTCAATCCCATCAGTACCTCGAACAGCCTTATTTCACTGGCTGACGCCGAGGGGGTGGTACTGTATGCGCTCTGGGACAAGACGAGAAGCTATCCCGTGCCGCATATCGCGCCGGGGAATCTTGCGGCGGAAAATGTTTCGGGAACCAACGCCATCGGCACCTGTCTGGTGGAGCGCTCCCCTGTGGAGACACTGGGTGCGGAACACTACTGCAGGGCCTTCCACGGCTGGTTCTGTTCGGCTGCCCCCATTTGGGGGCTGCGCAATCAGATCGTGGGCGTGCTCAATGTCACCTTGCCCCGGGATTCCTATCATCATCACACCCGGGGCATGATGGAAGCCGCCGCCTTCGCCATTTCGGAACAGATGCACCTGCGCCGCTTGCTGGACGAGCACAGGGCCACCATTGAAATGCTTGATGAGGGCGTCGTGGTCATGGATGACGACGGCGTTATCAAGTCCATGAACCGCAAGGCGCGGACCATGCTCGGCGTTTCTCCGGATACGCCGGTGACCATGATTCAGGAAATCATTTTTTCCCACGACATCCTGCGCATTCTGCTGACGGAAAAAAGCCGGTTCACGGATCAGGAGGCGCAGCTGAAGCTGCGCAAGGGGTCGATCGGCTGCATGCTGTCCCTGTCCCGCCTCGAGAACGAAAAGGGGCAGGTGCTGACTCTCCGGGAAAGCGGCCGGGTCAAGGAGGCCGCCGTCAGAGTGACCGGGGCGAAGGCCGTCTATACCTTCGAGAATATCATAGGGAACGATCCGATTACTGAAAAGACCATCCGCATGGCCCGGCTGGCGGCGCAGAGTGACGTGACCACGCTGATACTGGGTGAAAGCGGCACCGGCAAGGAGCTGTTCGCCCAGTCCATCCATAACGGGGGAAAGCGGGCCTCCGGACCCTTTGTGGTGGTGAACTGCGGAGCCTTGCCGCGCAACCTGGTGCAGAGCGAGCTGTTCGGTTATGATGAAGGGTCCTTTACCGGGGCGAGTCGTCTCGGGAAGCCGGGAAAGTTTGAACTGGCGGATAACGGAACCATTTTTCTGGATGAAATCGGAGAAATGCCTCTGGACGCTCAGGTCAGCCTGCTGCGGCTTCTTCAGAACGGAGAGGTGACGCGGGTGGGCGGCAAGCAGGCCCGGCACGTCAATGTGCGCGTCATCGCCGCCACCAACAGGAATCTGGAGGAGGCCATCAGGCAGAACGCCTTTCGGGAGGACCTGTTTTATCGTCTGAATGTCTTTTCCCTGAGGGTTCCTCCATTGCGGGAGCGCAGCGGGGACATCCAGATGCTGGTACGTTATTTCCTGTACAACTTCGCGCATTCGCTCGGGCGTCCATCCATGGAAATATCCGGTGCGGCAATGAGCCTGTTCATGGCCTATCCCTGGCCGGGCAATATCCGGGAACTGGAAAACACCATGGAGCGCATCGTGCACATGTCTGAAGGGGCGTCCGTCATTGATACGGATATTCTTCCCGAAAACATCTTGAGGTATGCTGCCGGCAGGGACGGCACGTCGGAAAGCGCATCCTGTTCAGGCGGCATTCTGTTGGAGCAGGAACGGGAGACGCTGATTCAGACCCTTGTCCGGCATGGGGGCAATATCCGTGCGGCGGCACGCGATCTCGGCATTTCCCGCAGCGGGCTGTACGTCAAGCTGAAACGGTTCGGTATTTCCCCTGACGCCTGCCGATGACTCCTGTCCCGGGTTGCTCCGCACTCCCCTTCGGAATGTGGCGCTGTGCGGGATCTGGACGGAATCGGGCAGGCAGGGCGGGATGTCGTTTCCGCACTGTCTCCCGGCGGGGCCGAGACATTCCGCCGGAGTCTGCGCTCAGCCCAGCCGTTTGAACATCTTGTCCAGCTCTCCCGTCGACCATTCCAGCACGCAGGGACGGCCATGCGGGCAGAAATGGCGATTGTCCGCAGCCAGCCACTGGGCGATGAGGTTGACGGCCTCGTCGGGAGCGAGCGTGTCTCCGGCCTTGATGGCTGCCTTGCAGGCCATGGTGGCCCAGAGCATGTGCAGATCGTCCTTGCGCCCGGCGAGCGCCTCTCTGATGAATTCTCCGGCGGCGACGCGATCGAGCATCGGCGGAATGGCGCGCACTTCCAGGGCGACGCCCTGTCCAAGGGTGTGTACGGCCAGATCGAACCCCATAGCGGTCAGTGGTTCGCGCAGACTCTCCAGACGTTCCTGCTCCGAGGCGTGCAGCGCATATTCCAGAGGCAGAACCAGCGGCTGGGACATGCCGGAAAGGCTGCCTGCCTCGATGCGTGAGACAAGGACCCGCTCATGGGCTGCGTGCTGGTCCAGAAGCAGCAGCGCGCCATGCTCGCGGTCGTTGCGCAGATCGCGCAACACGAGATAGGTGTTCCCGATCTGCCCCATATAGACATAGGAACCTACGCGGATCTGCCCCTCGCTCAGCGGTTCGATGTCCGGAGCGTCCCGCTGCGTTTCGCTGGAAGGCACATCCTCCGGCCCGGCGGGCTGTCGCCCTGTTTCTGGCGCATCCAGCAGCCCCTGTTCCTGTGGGGACGCAGCAGGGCGGAAACTCGTCCAGGGGGATGGCTTTTCGTGCAGCGTATCCGGAACACCGTCCCACGGCAGCCCTTCTTCCCCGTACAGGAGGGGCGTTTGCGGAGCGACCGGCACGGACGGCCAGGTTCCCTTCCATTCCTCCGGTTCTTCCGGTTCCGGCCGCGGAAAACGGGATTCAGGAGGGAGAATACGCTCCCGGTCGGCTTTGCCCCAGAAACCCTGCGGCTTCGGAGTGTGGACGGAACCTGCGGCAGACGCGGCGGCATGGCGGATTTCCGTTTCCAGAGAAAGGGAACTGTCTTCCCCCGTGGGAAGAATGCGTACGAGGGCCTCTTCCATGGCCCGCAGGACGACGGAAAAGACGGCCCGTTCGTCGCGGAAGCGGACTTCATTTTTGGCCGGATGCACGTTGACGTCCACTTCCTGCGGGGGCACGTCCACGAACAGGACCGTCTGAGGGTACTCTTTGGACAGCAGACGGCCCTTGTAGGCTTCACGCACGGCCTTCATGAGCAGCTTGTCGTTGACTGCGCGACCGTTGACGTAGAAGAGCAGACGGTCTGCGCGGGGCTGGGCCTGCCCGGGCGGAGAGGTCAGACCGTGCGCCCGGAAACCGCCCGCCGTGCGATCGAACGGAACGAGCGATTCTGTAATCGCCGGAGGCCAGATGGCGGCCAACCTCTGGACGAGAGTCTGCCCAGCCGGAAACCGCAGGGCCTCGCGTCCCCCGGCGAGAAAGATAAACCCGGCCTCGGTATGTACGAGCGCGAGCCGGGTCAGCAGCTCCTGCGCGCGCTTGAGTTCGGTCGCGGGTGTTTTCAGAAATTTCAGCCGGGCCGGAATGGTGGCGAACAGGTCGCGCACTTCCACAACCGTGCCGCGATGCAGGCCACTGGGACCCTGTTCGATCATGCGGCCATGTTCCATATGGATAAAGGCCGCCTCATCCCTGTCGGCGCACCGTGAGTCCATGCGGAAGGAGGAAACCGAAGCGATGCTCGGCAGCGCTTCGCCGCGGAACCCGAACGAGCTGATGCTCCACAGGTCGTCCATGCTGGAGATCTTGCTTGTGGCGTGGCGGGTTACGGCCAGCTCCAGTTCGGAGGGGGGGATGCCCGAACCGTCGTCGCGGACCCGGATCAGGCTCTGGCCTCCGTTTTCAAGCGTCACCTCGACGAGCTTCGCTCCGGCGTCGAGGCTGTTTTCGACCAGCTCCTTGACTACGCTCGCGGGGCGTTCGACGACTTCGCCGGCGGCGATCTGATTGCATAGTTCGGGGGAAAGCAGCCTGATTTCCCGATGGTCCGGGGATGCTGCTCCGGAAACCGACACGGAAGACGGGGAAGGAGAATGGGAGTCTGTCATGGGAAAAGCATAATGGCTGCGGGGAACTCAGGCAAGAAAAACCGTTCCGGACGTTCCCGCCGCCGTTGAGGGGTGTCCGCTAGGCGGCGGAAGGAAACCTGCCTCAGGACAGGTTTTTTTTCAGATAATGCATGTCGATGCAGAGCACGCCGTCGTCCAGAACCGGCTCGGCATAGTTGTCCGTAAAGAAGTTCGGTACGATGTGCGAAGGAACGAAACCAAGTCGTTCATAAAAGCCCGTTCCCGTCACGCTGGTCCCCACGAGCATGGTCTGAAAACCCCGTTCCGCATACATGCGGGAGAGTTCGTCCACGAGACGTCCGGCATACCCGCAGTTCTGCCTGTCCGGTTCAGTGGCAAGGTTCTTGAGTTCGCATATCCCGTGGGACAGCGGCAGCATGACCGCTTCGCAGACGACCTGATCGTCCTCCAGACCGACGTACATGTCTCCGACCGTAAGATACCGATCCAGCATGGTCTCGTCCGGGTCGGCGAGCAGAAGCAGATGGAGATGGGCCTTGCGGCTGGACAGGACGGGGCGAACGACGAACATGGATCTGCCTTGCGTAATAAAGAAATCCCCCTGCGGGCGGACGCCGGCAGGGGGTGAAACGTGTGCGAACCGGACTCAGGCCAGGGCGAGCGAACCTTCATAGGCCGGCGCAAGCCGCCCATGACGACGTTCTTCGGCGGTGTCTACCAGAGACAGGGCCTGTTCGTCTTCCAGCTTGCGCAGAAATTCGTTGTTGATCTGGTGTCCCGAGCAGCGGACCTCGAAATCACCCTGAATGGGCGTGCCCAGCATGGCCATGTCGCCGATGAAGTCGAGCAGCTTGTGCCGCACGAATTCGTCCCGATAGCGCAGCCCTTCGGGGTTCATTACGCCGTTGTCGTCGAGGACGATCACGCTTGCCAGAGAACCGCCGCGAGCCAGCCCGTGACTGTGCAGGTATTCGACGTCGCGATAGAAGCCGAAGGTCCTGGCATTGGCGACGCGGGCGAAGGTGGCGGGCGTCACGTCCATGGAGATATGCTGACGGCCGATGACCGGATGCGGAAAGTCGATGGTATAGGAAACCCGGAACCCGGCATGAGGACGGGCGCTGATGCTCTTCATTCCGGAACGGTATTCCATGGGCCGGTTGACCCGCATGACCTTGCGGGAAACGGGAAGCGTGCGAATGCCGGCGCGGGCGAACAGTTCCACGAACGCAGAAGCGGAACCGTCCATAATCGGAATTTCCCCGCCTTCAACGCTGATGATCAGATTGTCGATTCCAAGACCGAGGATCGTCGCAAGCAGATGTTCCACCGTGGATACGGAGGCTCCGCTGGTTCCGAGCGTGGTGGCCAGCTCCGTGGTCAGAACGGCCCCTGGGGTGGGACTGACGCGCCGGATACCGTCGGACGTATGAATTTCGAACACGATGCCCGTGTTGGCCGGAGCCGGACGCAGCGTGACGTTCACCTGATTGCCGCTGTGCAGTCCGATGCCGGAACAAGTCATGACGCGCTGAATGGTAGTCTGGTTCATTGAATCCCTCCGTCTTCTTTCTAGCAAAAAACGGGCCAAGATGATGAATCTGACTATCTTATATGATTTATTTACGAAAATTATTTATGGTCTGGGACAGACAGCGTGTGTTTTTAACAACACTGTGCGTTTTGTCACCCTGCCCTGCGGGCAAGAATCAGGCGGTCATGCCCAGCCAAGTCCTTGATGACAGTAACGTTTTCCCAGATGTGACTTTTTAGCGACAGTCGCAGGGGGCCGCTCTGCGTCCAGCCGTGTTCCATAAGCAACAGACCGCCGGGACGCAGGGCCTCGGCCGCTTCGGCGGCCACGGCCAGCAGGTGTTCAAGCCCCTGGCGGCCGTCGGCATTGGGGATGCCGCCGACCGGATCGGCATGAACATGCGCCTCCCGGTCCCGGTCGTCATCCACGAAGCCCGGCACCAGCGCGGTGACCGGCTCAAAATCACGAACCTCCGGAGAGAGGTTTTCGTATTCCTCCCGGCTGACGTACGGCGGGTTGCTTGCCAGCAGGTCAAGGCTCCCGGGGAGGAACAGCGGAGAGGTAAAGTCTGCACGCACGGGCTGAAGCCTGTCGCGCACCGCATGCCGCACGGCGTTGCGTTCGGCTACGGCCAGCGCTCTGCCGGAAATATCGGCCATAACGCCGCGCCAGCGCCTGCGTTCGGCGCAGAGCGTCACGGCGATGCAGCCGCTGCCTGTTCCCAGATCGGCGAAACGCACGGCGCTGTCCGCGGGGAAGGCAGCCAGCGCGGTTTCCACGAGCAGTTCCGTTTCCGGGCGCGGTATCAAGGTGGCCGGAGTGACCCTGAAATCTCGCCCGAAGAATTCCTTTTCGCCCAGCAGGTAGGCCGCCGGTTCTCCCTCGGCTCTGCGACGGAGCAGACCGGCCAGGCGATCAAGTTCTCCCGGCGACAGGGGAAGGTCCGGATGCAGGGTCAGTTCCAGCCTGTCGATCCCGCATACGTGGAACAGCAGCAGTTCGGCAGAGAGACGCGGGGAGTCCACGCCCGCCTCGGTCAGCAGTCTGGCGGCGGAACGGGTCCACAGGGTGCGGGAGGGCAGCTCAGACATGCGTTTGCTCCAGAACGGGATCCAGTTCGCTCGCGCGGACGCAGGCGATGCCCATGTTGCCCATGTCGCGGATGTTGGCGGCCGCAACCTCCTCGCTCTGGGCCGAGCAGGCGTCGGTGACGACGATGGCGCGGTAGTCGAGGCTCATGGCGTCCACGGCGGCTCCTCTGATGCAGTTCGGGTACTGGGTTCCGGAGATGAGCACATTGCGGACACCGAGTCGTCTGAGCCGGAGATCGAGGTCAGTCTGAAAGAAGGCGCTGAAGCGGCGTTTGATGATGACATGTTCCCCGGGCATGGGCGCCAGCCCTTCCACTATGCGTGCGCCGTCCGTTCCCGGAACGCAGACGCCGGGGCCTTCGGTAAAAAGAGGAACACGCCATGTTTCCACATCGCTTCCATCCCGGCAGTGATGCCGGACGACGTGAAAGATTCCCCAGCCCTCTCCGCGCGCCCGATCGAGCAGGGCCTTGATCACGGGAATGGTGGCTGCGGCTCCGGCCACGCACAGCGGCGCTCCGGGAAGAACGAAATCGTTCTGCATGTCGATGATGAGCAGGGCATTTTTCATGCAATGGTCTCCTTGGACGAGTCCCGCGGGAAGCGGGAGCCGGGGGCTGGACCTGCCGGACTCCGCAGGAGGTATCATTCCGCGGTCGTTTCCGCAAATCGGAGCTGCCGTATTCCGCAATGGAAAGCCCCCGGCGGCCGAAACCGTCGGGGGCATGTCGTTCAGACGTCAGACGCTGAGGACAGGGAGGCCTAGTACATGCCGCCCATACCACCCATGCCGCCCATATCGGGCATGGCAGGAGCATCCTTCTTGGGTTCGGGCTTGTCGGCGATGGCGCATTCGGTGGTCAGGAGCAGGGAGGCGACGGAAGCGGCCTTTTCCAGAGCCACGCGGGCCACCATCTTCGGGTCGATGACGCCGGCCTTGATCAGGTCTTCATATTCGCCGGTAGCGGCGTTGAAGCCGAAGCCGTCCTTGCCTTCGCGAACCTTTTCCACGACCACGGAACCTTCGTGACCGGCATTGCTGGCGATCATGCGCAGAGGTTCTTCAAGGGCGCGGCGGACAATGTTCAGGCCGGCCACTTCGTCGTCGTCGGCGGGCTTGATGTCGTCGAGAACGCGGACGGCGCGTACGAAGGCGGTACCGCCGCCGGGGATGATGCCTTCGGCGACAGCGGCGCGGGTCGCGTTCAGAGCGTCTTCAACGCGGTCCTTCTTTTCCTTCATTTCGGTCTCGGTCGCAGCGCCCACATGAATCACGGCAACGCCGCCCACCAGCTTGGCGAGACGTTCCTGCAGCTTTTCACGGTCGTAATCAGAGGTGGTTTCCTCGATCTGAGCGCGGATCTGCTTGACGCGGGCCTTGATGTCGTCGGCCTTGCCGGCTCCGTCGACGATGGTGGTGTTTTCCTTGTCGATGACCACGCGCTTGGCGGTACCGAGGGAGTTCAGAGAAATGTTTTCCAGCTTGACGCCGCGATCTTCGAACACGGCTTCGCCGCCGGTGAGGATGGCGATGTCTTCAAGCATGGCCTTGCGACGTTCGCCGAAACCGGGAGCCTTTACGGCCACGACCTGCAGAGCGCCGCGCAGCTTGTTCACCACGAGAGTGGCCAGAGCTTCACCTTCGACGTCTTCGGCGATGATCAGCAGAGGACGGTTCACCTTGGCAACCTGCTCAAGCACGGGGAGCATGTCCTTCATGCTGGAGATCTTCTTTTCGTTGCACAGGATGAAGGGGTTGTCGAGTTCGCAGACCATCTTTTCAGCGTTGGTCACGAAGTAGGGAGAGAGGTAGCCGCGGTCGAACTTCATGCCTTCGACGACGTCGAGGGTGGTTTCGAGGCCCTTGGCTTCTTCGACGGTGATCACGCCTTCCTTGCCCACCTTGGCCATGGCCTCGGCGATGATGTTGCCGATGGTGGTGTCGGAGTTGGCGGAAATGGTGCCGACCTGGGCGATTTCCTTCTGGTCGCGGGTGGGCTTCGCGATGTTGCCGAGTTCCTTGGTTACGGCTTCAACGGCCTTGTCGATGCCGCGCTTGATGGCCATGGGGTTGCGGCCGGCGGCCACAAGCTTCACGCCTTCGCGGTAGATGGCCTGAGCGAGCACGGTGGCGGTGGTGGTGCCGTCGCCGGCGATGTCGTTGGTCTTGGAGGCCACTTCGCGCACCATCTGGGCGCCCATGTTTTCGAACTTGTCTTCAAGTTCAATCTGCTTGGCGACGGTGACGCCGTCCTTGGTGATGACGGGAGCGCCGAAGGACTTTTCAAGCACGACGTTGCGACCCTTGGGGCCAAGGG
>JAEYDL010000020.1 GCA_023403845.1 Pseudomonadota bacterium | reverse complement strand
TTATTGTGTGAGACACTTCATATCGAAATTCCAAATGAGTATAGATAACTGCAAATAACAGTTTGTAGGGGAGTTCTGATACTCCCCTATAAAAATGGCTATTTATCAACTGTTTGTTGTGACATAGCCTTCCATTATATGATTCGTGATCACCATAAAGAATGACGAGATCATCATCCGACAAGGTCGATATAAAATGACGAAGACTATCATCAAAATACCGTACAGTATCAAAATAAGAAGCAGGTCCATGAAAAGATTTGGACATTTTTACAGAATCGTCATGCATGGTAATCGTGATAACCATATCGAATCTTGGTCCATTTTCACGCTTTTTGGCAACAAAATGAAACAGATCTCCATCCGGTATCTGCCTCATAAAGAGATCATGACGAGGCAATCCCCCTTCACCTGCAATTTCTTCTGCAAAAAACAGATTACGAACTCCCATATTAGCATAGGAATTTCGTAAGTTCATATAGCTTCCGTATAAGCCATGAAAAACGGAAGTCGTATATCCCCGCTGCACATACTCTTGCAGAATACTGTCCGGGAATTTATTGATATGCAAATAGTAAAGAATATCCTGAGTCGCCTGTCGGGCATTCAGCAGTTCGTAATCAGAATTTGCCGAACCAAGGCGCTTAACGCCTTCCATTCTGAGGACGAAACCCGTTCGGGCAAGCTCCTGCAGAGCTGGAGCGACAGGTGTTCCATGAAACGACGCGTCCAGAACGTCATAGTCCAGAGATTCAACCTGCATCAGAACGATACGTTTTTGCGGAACGGGAAAAACGGGAAGTTTTTCTATGCGGGCGGCAAGGCATCCCGTTTCCACGACGCCCTCGGCCACGCTTCCGGAAAAGACTTCTGAAGCCCATCCCCAGAGATATCCGCGTAACCGGATACCATCGTAGGTGATATTATTCAGACTTTTTTGCAGGGGCATCTCGAAAAAGCCAAGCCCCTCTCTCGCGGAAATGGAATGCATCAAGAGAAACGCGCCCAGCAAGGCAGCAGGCAGAACGGCTGCGCGGAACCGTATTCTCTGATAAAGCATGCCGTGCAAGGCCACCCTGATTCCGCACAGCATCAACGGACACAGGACAAGCTCAGGATAGACATAGGAAAAAAGATTCATTCGCTCCCCATCGAGCAACGACCAGCCGTTATAAATCGCGCTGAACGTCAAGGGGGCATGAAATAACCGCCCATAGGAAAGAATAATAGCCGTCATCAAAAATTGACCGACGGCTGTTATCCGAAACATCAGGGGAGGCAGAATCAGGACCAGCAGGGATACGACCGCATCCAGAGCCAACAATCTCCTGAAGTCCTTGGACTCTAGAGCGCTCCAAACCGATCCCTTGAAAACTGCGCTCTGAACGTAAAAGGCCTCTCCCGCAAGCATGCACAGCAGCGCGGCTCCCAACAGGAGAGAGAGAGAGAGAGAGAGAGAGAGAGAGAGAGAGAATTGCTCCGCGCTGCCATGTTCATGCCTTTACTCGTCTCCAACCTGAAGCGCCGCAAGAAACGCCTCCTGGGGAAGTTCCACGTTGCCCATCCGCTTCATGCGCTTTTTGCCTTCCTTCTGCTTTTCAAGGAGCTTGCGCTTGCGGGTGATATCGCCGCCATAGCACTTGGCCGTCACGTTCTTGCGCAGGGCGGAAATGGTTTCACGGGCGATGACCTTCTGACCGATGGCAGCCTGAATCGCCACCTCGAACATCTGGCGAGGAATGGTCCGCTTGAGCTTCAGGGCCAGCGCACGCCCATAGGCATAGGCCTTGTCCTTATGCACGATGACGGCCAGAGCGTCCACCGGATCTCCGTTGAGCAGAATATCCAGACGCACGAGATTGGAGGCCCTGTAGTCCACCACTTCATAATCCATGGACGCATAGCCCCGAGTAGCCGATTTCAGACGATCGAAAAAGTCGAATACTATCTCCGCAAAAGGCAGTTCATAGGTAATCACCACGCGATTCTGGGACAGATACCCCATGTTCTTCTGCAGTCCGCGTTTTTCTTCGCACAGCTTCATTACATTGCCCACATATTCGCTGGGCACATGAATGTCGATCCGGACGTACGGCTCGAACAGGTTGGCGATGCGGGCCGGGTCCGGCAACTTGGACGGGTTGTCGATTTCAGTCGTCTTGCCGTCCGTCGTTTCAACCCGATAGATGACCGAAGGAGCCGTGGCGATCAGATCCACCTGAAATTCACGCTCCAGCCGCTCCTGAATGATTTCCATGTGCAGCAACCCGAGGAAACCGCAACGGAAACCGAATCCCAGAGCCTGCGACGTTTCCGGTTCCCACGAAAAGGCGGCATCGTTGAGCTGCAATTTTTCCAGTGCGAACTTGAGCTGCTCGTAATCCGCAGGGTCCGACGGATACAGTCCGCAGAACACCACTGCCTGCACTTCCTTGAAGCCGGGCACGGCCTCCGCGCAGGGATGTTCATCAAGCGTGATGGTATCGCCGACCTTGGCGTCTCCCAGTTCCTTGATGTTCCCGCACAAAAAGCCGACTTCACCTGCCCCCAGCTCCGGCATGTCCACCGCTTCCGGCGAAAAGACGCCGAGCCGGATGACCTCATAGGATTTCTGCGTAGCGAACAGGCGAATGCGATCTCCTTTCCGGATACGACCGTCCATAATGCGGAACATGACCACAACGCCCTGATAGGAATCATACCAGGAATCGAAAATAAGAGCCTTGAGCGGTGCTTCGGGATCTCCATCAGGCCCGGGGAGGCGCTCCACGATGGCGTCCAGCACTTCGGGAACCCCCATGCCGGTCTTGGCGCTCACCGACAGGGCGCCCGAGCAGTCAAGCCCTATGTCTTCCTCAATCTCCGCCTTGACCCGGTCCACATCAGCGCTGGGCAAGTCAATCTTGTTGAGGACGGGAATGACTTCGTGGTTGTGGTCCAGCGCAAGATACACGTTGGCCAGCGTCTGCGCCTCTACGCCCTGAGTGGCGTCCACCACAAGCAGCGCGCCCTCGCAGGCGGCCAGAGAACGCGAAACCTCATAATTGAAGTCCACATGGCCGGGCGTATCGATAAGATTCAGCAGATAACGCCTGCCGTCCTTTGTCGTATATGGAAGCCGCACGCTTTGCGCCTTGATGGTGATCCCTCGTTCGCGCTCAATATCCATGCGGTCAAGATACTGGTCCCGCTTTTCCCGTTCGGATACGAGTCCGGTAATCTCCAGAATACGGTCAGCCAGCGTGGACTTGCCGTGGTCAATATGGGCGATTATGCTGAAATTTCTGATATGTTCCTGTATGGGCATTGCTTGTCCTTACCAAAAGAAAAAAAGGGGGAATCTCCCGAGCGTTCATCGGGAGTCGCTCTTCCTGCCGCGCTTCTTGCCGAACTTCCGCTTTTGCCATTCATAGAGAAAGGCAAGCCACGATCCCATATATGGGCGAAGCAGCGGGAAACTCGTATACGCTGAAAAACCTGCCTGCAGATCATGACAACCGGCAAGGGCGCAGGCCCGTTCCCAGTGATGGGCCATGGTTCGCAATAACGCCTCCTCGTCAAAAAGCTGCTTTTCCCGATTGGTCCTGACCAGAAGAGAAAACCAGTCCCTAATGCCGGGCAAATGCTCCGGGGCAAGGGCGGAATCCCTGTGCACGACAAGTGCATGCAGGCGCTCCTGTTCCGGCGTCGTCTCCGGGATCAGCCGATGTACGGCTTCAAGAGCGGTTCGGGCACGGTTGTCCCACGCCGCGGTCCTGAACCGCCGGGAATTGCTGTTGCGCAAACGGCGATAGCGCAAGAAGACGTCCGGCAGAATAACCAGACGTGCGCCTGCGGCTATCAGCCGGTTATAGAAGATGTCGTCGGAGCCGGATCGGAACCCGGGGTCTCTCCAAACCGGAATGGAGGAGAGCAATTCCCGTTTGAAACACATGGTCGGGTTGTATACCTCGCCGCCGAACAGTGTCGCACACGCGATCTCCTCAGCGGATACAAGGCGAGATCTGGCTCTTTTTATCCAGCTCTTGACCCGATCAAACAAAGGGGAAGACGTCAGAATGACATGCCCGCTGCCGCATCCGTCAATGTCGCAATGCGCTTCCAGATAGGCAACCTGACGCGCAATGCGTTCAGGGAACGATATATCGTCAGAATCCATGACCACGATATACTTCCCCCGCGCCTCACGGAGTCCTGCATTGCTCGCTTCCGGATTGCCCATGTTCTGTTCGAATGAAATCAAACGAATGCGTCGATCATCATACCTCCGGATGACGTCTCCCGTAGAATCCGTGGAGCCATCATCCACAACGACCAGTTCCCAGTCCGTCCATTTCTGCCGCAACAGGGAATCCAGGGCTTCGCCTATTGTCTCTTCGGCATTATAGGTCGGCATAACCACGCTGACCAGAGGATTGCCGTCGCTCATAAAATCTCCCTATGGAAACAAGGCATTCCAGTTGCCGTGTCATCCCGCGATCTGCACGGCCATGTCCGGCACGGACGCCGTCGCCCTCCTTTCCTGACAGGAACATGTTCGGAGCCTCTCCGGCATCCGAAAGGTTTCAAAAAATCAGCGCCTGCCGAATCCCGGAATGGCAAATTTCTTCTCCAGACGCTGCAACAGCCACGTCGCAGCCGAAACAAGAACCAGATAATACACTCCGGCCACGAGATACACCTCAGTAGGACGGAAGGAGCGGGATACCAGAATCTTTGCCTCGCCCGTGAGTTCGATGCACGTGACGATATAGGCCAGCGACGAATACTTGATCAGGTAAATGATCTCGTTGCCGCAACCGGGAAGCGCACGCCGCGCGGCCTGCGGAACCACGATCCACAAGATCGTCTGCAGCCTGGTGAAGCCAAGCGCGTACGCGGCCCTGATCTGCCCCTGACGGATGGACAGCAGAGCACCGCGCACATACTCGGACTGATAGGCTCCCGTGCACAGAATGAATCCAAGTACGGATGCGGCATAGGGTTCGAGATAAATACCGACGTTGGGCAGACCGAAGTACAGGATCATCAGCTGCACTACAAGGGGCACGCCGCGGAATACGGCCGTAAAGCCGTCCCCGATCCGCCTCAGCCAGGGTGAACCGAACACGCGGGCAACCCCGGTCAGAACGCCCAGCAGAAAACCGATGGAGGCGGAGGGCAGAATCAGGGCCAGCGACATGATGAGGCCCTTGTTCAGCGCAGGCAGGACCTCCTGAGTCAGAAATCCGGGATCAAGCCAGTCCACCATCAGGCATCCCCTTTGCGCCCCAAGCCCTGAAGCGAAGTTTCACTTCCATCACCGGTAATGTCGTGAGAGACGTCCCCCTTCAGCAATTCACTGATCGTTGGTTCCGCCTCGGAACGCATGGAAAAAAGACGTCCACAAAAATCACTGGTACGGGTCCCGGAACCCGCGGCCAAAAGCTCGGAGGGCAGGCCCTGCTCGATGATCCGGCCCTGCTCCATGAACAGAATCTCCGTAGCCAGCGCCTGCGCGAAATCCATCTGGTGCGTCGCCATGATCATGGTCATTCCGCCGTCCGCCAGATCACGGATAACGGAAAGGACCTCGCCGACCAGTTCAGGATCGAGAGCGGAGGTCGGTTCGTCAAGCAGCATGACCTTGGGGTCCATGGCCAGAGCCCGGGCGATGGCCACACGCTGCTTCTGCCCGCCGGACAACTGGGCCGGATACAGTCCCGCGCGCTTGGCAAGACCGACGCGGCCAAGCTCCTGCAGAGCGCGATCCCGGGCGTCGGACCTGCTGTACCCGGCGACCTTGCGCAGAGCGATGGCCACATTTTCTTCGGCGGACAAATGATCGAACAGATTGAAATCCTGAAAGATCATTCCTACCTGACGGCGGAAGCCGCACAATTCCCGCGTATTTCTGGCATTGACCTTGCGCTCCTCGATCCATATTTCGCCGGAATCCGGGGGGATCAGATAGTTGAGACACTGCAGGAACGTACTTTTACCGGCCCCGGAAGGTCCGATGACGACTTTTACATCGCCCTTGAACACGTCGAGAGAGACATCGTTGAGAATGGTTCGGCCGCCCAGCTTCTTGGAGATATGGCTGGCGCGCAGGATGGGAGTCGTTTGCATGATGGCGGGCCTCACATGGTGCCGCTGACGGCATAACCGGGAATATGAACCTTGCGTTCCAGCTTCCGAAGAAGATAAACGCCTACTAGCGTGATGCAGAAATACAGAATGCCCGCCGTAATGTACAATGGCAGGTGCTCATAGGTACGGGAAGCCACGAAGTGCGTGCGGGCCATGATTTCCGGCGTTCCGAGCACGAAACACATGGCGGAGTCCTTGAGCAGAATGGAAAATTCATTGGACCATCCAGGGATCGACAGCCGCATGGCCTGAGGCAGAATGATGGACCGGATGGCCTGAGCGTCACTCATGCCGAGAGCGCGGGCGGCGCGCAGCTGTCCCACGGGAAGAGTCTGAATGGATCCCCGGAAAATCTGGGACTGATAGGCCGCACTGGCCATGCCAAGCACGAGGCATGATGCCGAAATGGTTGAAAGACTCAATCCAAGCAGTTCGAACAGGCCGAAATAGAAAAGAAACAGTAAAAGCAGAATGGGCATGCCACGGAAAAACCAGACATACAGTCCCACCAGCCGCCGGGCAAAGGCAGGGCCGTACACCTGAAGCACGGCGAACGGCACGCCGAGCAGCAACCCCAGCGTCAATGAACCGATCACGGTGACGAGCGTGACGAGACTTCCCTGCAATATATAGGGAAGCGCATCGAGAATGACCGGGATTTTATCCAGTATTACCTGCATTGCCTCTCACAGACTCTTTACAGATTACGCCGACGCGAACCGCCGGACAGGCTGCCACAGAAAGCCCTTTCCCGGCAAGCATGCGGAACCTGTTTTTTCAAAAAACATCCGGGCGCCCGAACCCAGCCAGACGCCCGGAAAGGTGCCGCGCCGGGGAACAAGGCCGCCGGCGCGGAGAAAAGCTACTTCTTTTCGCCAAGATATTTGGCCTGCAGTTCCTTCCAGTAGGGGTCGGCCATCAACAGCTTGTAGCCTTCATTTATGGTCTTGGCGAGTTCAGCATCGTCCTTGCGCATGGCGACGGCGAAAAGATCTTCGCCGAACTTCCCGATTTCCTTGATCGGCTTGCCCTTGCGCATGGCGTCCTCGGCCGGGGCGCTGTCGAGGCCTACGGCATCAATGCGGCCGTTCAGCAGATCCTCGATGGCCATGGGACCGGAGTCGTAAAAGCGCAACGTATAGTTGTACTTATTGGCGGCCTGAGCCTGTTCGAGCATTTCATGTTCATTGGTACCGCGCTGAACGCCCAGACGGATCTTCCCGTTATACACCTGCTCTTCAGTCAGCTCGGAACCGTTCTTCGCCACGAAGACCTTGCGGATAGTCCAGTAAGGCTCGGAAAACTGCGCCCGGGCGGAACGCTCGGGGCTTACGCTCATGCCGGAACAGACCATATCGATCTTTTTGGCGAGCAGAGCCGGAATGATGCCGTCCCAGTCCATGGGCTTATGCTCGACGACGAATCCCATCTTCTTGGCAATCCAGTTCATGGAATCCACGTCGAAACCGGAGGGCTTGCCGGTTTCATCCACATAGGCGAAGGGAGGATAGTTGGCGTCAATCCCGTTGATGTAGCGCTTGCCTTCCGCAAAGGCGGAAGGAACGAGTGTCAGGGAAAGAAGAAGGGCGCCGAACCACTGCAGCATGTTCCGTTTCATTCTTGTTCCTCTCGAAAAGTTAGAAGGCCGTGCTTTCTTGTGGGCACGGACCGGCCCGCACATTCCGCACGGGACCGGATTATCCAACAGACTCCATTGGTTCCCCTAGCACAGAAGCGCACGACGCGCAATCGAATCCCCGATCGGCACAAGGGCTTCACATCCGGTGGGAAAGAAACGTCCTTCAGGCCGCCTATCCGCCTATGGCGCTCATCCGACGTATGGCCACGGCGTTCGTGCGAGCCTCCAGCAGCCGGGAACCGAACGGCTTGCGCAGAACGGCAAGCGCAATGATGCGGCGTACGGCTTCCGGCCCCAGACGGGAATGACGCAGCGCGCCCCGCAACCGGTACTCCCGGTCATCATAGAGGCATGTCCGCAGCGCACCTTCGGACGTGAAGCGCAATCGGTTGCAGGCCACGCAGAAATGGCTGGACAGCGGAGTGATCAAACCCAACCGCCCCTGCTCGCCTCCTCCGGCCTTAAGCAGATATGAACGGGCGGGACCTCCGGCGTTCGAGGCCGGTGCCAGCGGTTCCGCCAGGCAATGTTTGCGCACCTCGGCAAGGATGTCCTCCGCCGACCAGAAGCGCTCGGACGACCAGCGGGTGTTCTCTCCCATCGGCATGAACTCGATGAACCTGACCTCGACGGGGTTGTGCAGGGCATATTCAAGAAAGCCTGTCAGTTCCATATCATTGACACCACGTACGGCCACGGCGTTGATCTTGAAAGGAATCCCGGCCTTCAGCAGCCCGTCCATGCTTTCCAGTACCCGCGGCAGCAGGTCCGCTCCGGTGATGCGCGCAAACTTATCCCGGTCAAAGGTATCCAGAGACAGGTTCACGGCATTGATCCCGATATCCTTCAGGCGGGGAATGGCCGGAGCAAGCAATGTTCCATTGGACGTAATCCTTATGTCCAGTGCGGGATGTCTGGTGCGCAACCGTTCGAGGAAATCGAGAAAACCACGGCGCACAAAAGGTTCTCCCCCCGTCAGGCGGACTTTTTCCACTCCGAGGGACACGGCCAGATCGACCAGCGTTTCCATTTCCTCATAGCGCAGAATGGACTCATGCGGAATAAACGTCTCAAAACCGCTGCGGCAGTAGACGCAGCGCAGGTTGCAACGGTCTGTGACCGAAAGACGCACATAGCGCACAGTACGCCCCATACCGTCGATCAGAGAAGGGGAATCAGTCATAAGCATCCGCCATATTCCGGCCGGGCGCCGGAAACCCTCGCGTTCGTCAGGACAAAACCGCGGGAAACGTCCTCCACGTCTGAATGCCGCGTGACTTGAGCGCCACCCTGCCCCTTGATCCGGGACTCCGAAACTGAACGGACAGACTCCGTGGTCCGCCGGCGCTTCTACAGCAGGGCGCGTCCGGATTTGAGACGAACCTGCCCCAGCGGCAGATCCTGCCAGAACAGGTTGGCGACACGGCCGGGCAGACCGGTCTCCAGACTCCTGCCCTGCAACAGGGCCTCGATGGGGCCGAGTTCGTCAATCTGAAGCCGGGCCGCACCCCGGGAATCGGGATCAATAAGCTCGCGCAGCCGTGTGGAAAAGTTCGGTCCCTGAACGCCCGCCTTGCCCAGCGCCATTCCCTGCCAGCGAACGACTTCGGACAGCGAGGCCAGGGCCTGTTCCGGAAGGAAATGAATCGTCCCGTTGAAAACGGCCAGTTCTCCGGGAGGCAACAGGTCCGGATCAAGCCCGGATTCGCGCAGTATGGACGAGGGAAGACTCTGCCGGGAGGCCAGCGCACCGGGCTTGCCGCTGCCGCGTCCGCGCGCAGTCCCGCTCCGTTTTCCAAAAACCGGTCCGGAGAAGGCCTCTTCCCCGTGCTCCCGTATCCCGGCCGGAGCCGGCGCGGCGTCCGGCCTGACCAGACAGGCTATGTAAAATCCCTGCGCTCCGGAAGCGTCTTCATCCACCCGAAGCGTCCCCTCGCAGCCAGGAAGTTCGGGGTCCGCAAACACGAAACCGGGGAACGGCTTCAGAGGATGCAGTTCAAGACCCAGCTCCTCCACGGCGAAGCGGACCTGTCCTTCATTTTCATCCACATTTGTGGTGCATGTGGAGTAGACCATCCGCCCTCCCGGCTTCAACAGACGCGCCGCCTGCGCAAGCAAAGCGCGCTGCAGCTCGATCAGGGGCTTCAGCCGATCTCCCTGCCACATTCTGACCGCCTGCGGATGCTTGTCCGTGGTCCCCCAGCCGGAACAGGGCGGATCCAGCAGAATGCGATCCCATGAGGCGTCTGACATGGGGAGGCGTTCTCCCGGCCATGAGCAGGTGACGGTCTGGAAAAGATTCAGGGCCGCAAGATTGCGACGCAGGGTGGCGAGACGGGGCTTGGCGGGCTCATTGCCAAGGACCAGTCCCTCAGGTCCCACAAGCTGGGCGAGGAATCCCGTCTTGCTGCCGGGGCTGGCGCAGCAGTCCAGCACGCAGGCTCCCCGCTCCGGCGCCAGCGCCAGCGGAGGCAGCATGGACGAACGGTCCTGAATGTACAGGAATCCCCAGGTCGCGGCGAGACTTCCGCCCAGCGGAAAAGGTTCCGCAAGGAGCCTCCTGGCCATGGGAGAGAACGGCTCCGGTTCGAAGACGAACCCCTGAGCTTCCAGCAGGGCTTCGACGAGCGGAATCCGCTCCGGCGCGCAGACGAGGCGGAACGAACGGCGGAGTGGCGCGGTTTCAGACATGATTTTCTGTATCCGTATCGGTAAACGTTGAAAAAAAAGGGCCTCTTCCCGACTTGCCGGGACGGGCTGGTGTATAGTAGTATGGAAAATGCAGGCCGGTGTTCCACTCCGGCAAACCTCCAAGGAGACTACCAATGCATCTGCTTTTCCGTACGGCCTTCGTGCTGTGTACAATGCTGGTTTTCGCGGCGCAAGCCCTCGCCGCCGATATAAGCAGTTACGCGGTGCTGCCCTTCAAGGTCAATGGCCCCAGCGGCTTCACCTATCTTGAGAAGGCCATTCCCTCCATGCTGACCTCCCGCCTGTACTGGGAAGATCATGTTCAGCCCGTCTCCGACGCGAATATCGCCAAGGCGGGTCGGGTGACCGATTCCGGAAGCGCCGCCAAAGCGCTCTCCGCTACGGGCGCGGACTATGTTGTCTGGGGCGACGTGACCATCGTGGAGCAGGAAGCCAGCGTGGACGTCCGCGTGCAGGGCAAAAACGGCAAGACCTGGCACAAGGCGGCCAGGACGCAGGTCAACGACCTCATCTCCGCTCTGCAGAACATCTCCACCGCCATCAACGCCGAGGTCTTCGGACGCGGCGGACAGGGCGCGGCGGACGGCGTGACCATGGTCAACCAGATGAATCCCAGCTTCATGCATAATGAGACCACACAGCGTCAGGTCTATCTGAACCCGCAGTTCCGCTATCAGGGCAGTGACGGCACCCGCCTGCGCAGCCAGACCCTTCCCTATGCCGCCGTCGGCATGGTCGTGGCCGACGTGAACGGGGATGGAAAGAACGAAATCGTCGTTCTCAGCGAAAAGCGGCTCTACGTCTATCGCTGGGACAACGGTCGCCTGGTCCCTCTCGGAGAATACGACATTTCTCCCCGTCTGACGCCCATCCTGGTCCGCAGCATCGACATGGACCGCGACAACACCGACGAAATCGTGCTCTCCACGTACGACGCGGAGGGAACCACTCCCTACGCCTTTATTCTGAGCTTCAAGGGCAACAAGTTCACCGAACTGGTCAAACGTGCGCCCTATTATGTGAACGTCGTCCGCGTCATGCCGGACTTCATGCCTACGCTGGTCGGCCAGAAAGGCGATCCCAACCGCATATTCTCCCGTTCTGGCGTCTATGAAATGGCCAAGCAGGGCGACTCCCTCATTCAGGTGAAAAAGATCGCTCTTCCCAGCGGCGTCAACGCTCTGAACTTCGCCTATCTGCCCGGCAAGACGGGCGAGGAAACCGACAAGCTCGTCATGCTTACCGACGATGAACATCTGCGTGTGTTCGCGCCCAGCGGAGGGCAGCTGTCTCAGACGGATGAAAAGTTCTCCGGAGCGGCCGTCGGCATTGCCGAACAGACGCATATGCCCGGCATGGGCAAAAACAATATCCTCATCCCGTCCAACTACTTCATTCCCCTGCGCATGGTCCCCAACGATCTGGAAAGGGACGGCACGTGGGAAATCATGGTCAACAAGCCCATCTCGGTTTCGGCCCAGTTCTTCGAAAACTACCGTTTCTACCCCGAGGGCGAAATTCATAACCTGTACTGGGACGGCGTCGGCCTGAGCCTGCAGTGGAAGACCCGCCGGATCAAGGGATCCGTCGTCGACTTCGACATCTCCGACCCGAACAACGACGGCACCAGAGACCTCGTGGTCTGCCTGAACACCCATCCGGGTGCTCTGGGACTCCAGAACCGCAAGACCGTCATCGTGGCCTATCCTCTGGATCTGAGTCTCACCGATCCGAAGACGGCCCCTGTGCTGGAATAAACGCGAACCGATCGGAAATCGCAACAAAAACGGAAGGCATGCCTTCCGTTTTTGTTGTTTTTCTCGCGCGGGACCGGAAGCCCCCATTGACATATCCCGGTCGTCTTCTATGCTTTTCGGCAGGTTCCCCGTCCGGGCAAAGTCGCTCACCTCATCCACGGATTTCTCATGTTCGACCTTCCCCTCCCCGTCCGTACGCCACTGCCCCAGCCTCCCGTCCTGCCCATGACCAGGGGCGAAATGGACGCGCTCAACTGGGACGAGCTGGACATTCTGCTTGTGACCGGAGACGCCTATGTGGATCATCCGGCCTTCGGAGTGCCGTTGCTCGGGCGCTGGCTCGTGGCGCACGGCTATCGCACGGGAATTGTGGCGCAGCCAGTATGGAAGGACGAAGCTGCAGGCGTGGCCGCCGTCTCGGCCATGGGACGTCCCCGGCTTTTCGCGGGCGTCAGCGCCGGGGCGCTGGATTCCATGCTTGCCCACTATACGGCCTTTCGGCGCAAACGACATGACGACGCCTACACGCCGGGAGGCAAGGCCGGAGCGCGCCCGAACCGGGCGGTCATCGTCTACGCCAACCTCGTGCGCCGCGCCTTTCCGGGCCTGCCGCTGACCGCGGGCGGCATCGAGGCATCCTTGCGCCGGATCACCCACTACGACTTCTGGTCGGATGAATTGCGTCGCTCTCTGCTTTTCGACGCCCGGCTCGATCTCCTTTTCTGCGGCATGGGCGAACGGGCGATTCTGGAAACGGCCCGCCGGCTGGACGCTGTAGCCGACCTTCTGGGTGATCTTTCCGTCCTCCCCGCCGATGAACTCTGGCCCGATCTCTGGTCGGGCATCCATGGAACTGCCCGCCTCGTGCGTACAAAAGATCTCCCCGCGATCAAAAACGACGGCGGAGAATACATCGAACTGCCATCCCATGAAACCATGCTCGCCGTCCCTCGCGCCTATCTGGAAGGAAGCCTTCTCCTTGAACGGGAAACGCATCAGATGCGCCGTTCCCTCATCCAGCTCAACGGCGACAGAGCCGTTCTCGTCACGCCCCCGGCAGCGCCCCTGACGCAGGAAGAACTGGACGCGCTCTACGCCATCCCCTTCTCCCGTCTCCCCCACCCCTCCTATCGGGAACCCATTCCGGCCACGGAAATGATCGCCACAAGCATCACGACCCACCGGGGGTGCGGAGGCGGATGCTCCTTCTGCTCGCTGGCCCTGCATCAGGGACGCCGTATCGCCTCCCGCTCGCGCGAATCGATACTCGAGGAGGCGGGACGCATCGCGGCCATGCCGCGCGGCGGTTCCATTTCCGATGTAGGGGGACCAAGCGCCAACATGTGGGGAGCGACATGCGTCTTCGATCCCTCCCGCTGCCGACGCGACAGCTGCATGCATCCCACCATCTGCAAGGGTTTCCGGGTGGATCAAAAGGCCTGCATTGATCTGCTCAGAGCCGTCCAGCGTACACCTGGCGTCAAACACGTCCGCGTCGCCAGCGGCGTCCGCTTCGACCTTGCGCTCCAGGACGCCACCGCGCTTGCAGCCTACGCCGGGGAATTCACTGGGGGTCAGCTCAAGATCGCGCCGGAACACTGCTCTCCTGCAGTCCTCGCGCTCATGCGCAAGCCGGGCATGAAACCTTTCGAGGCGTTCCTCGAGGCCTTTGCGGCCTATTCCCGCGCCAACGGAAAGGAACAGTACGTCATTCCCTACCTGATGAGCGCCTTCCCCGGCTGTACCGACACGCACATGCGGGAGCTGCGCGACTGGCTGGCCGCCAGACACTGGTCTCCACGGCAGGTGCAATGCTTCATTCCCACGCCGGGCACCGTGGCCACGGCCATGTATTATTCCGGTTGCGCTCCCGACGGTTCTCCGCTCTACGTCGCCCGCACGGACGCCGAGCGCAGACGGCAACATGACATCCTGCTGGGCAACGCGGATCTGCGGGATCTCCGTCGCGCCGCGCCCCCGCCGGACGCCCCCGGGAGAGTGCAGGCCGACGCAGGACGCACACCGCGGCGAAAGGAAGAAAAACGCCGAACGCGGGACATGGAGAGCAGGAAAGAACACGGGGATGAACGCCAGCCCGGACGCAGGGCCGCCTGCTCGAAGCGCAGGCGCGGCTGAACGGCATGCCCGACCGGACAGCGCTCCGCGTCGCGGTTCCGGTCTGCGATGGAAACGCGTTCATCCTGCCTTTCTTCCGGCCCGGGTCTTTCAGGCCGCTCAGAAAAACCCGGGACATTGGCGCCCGGACACTTCTGTCGGTATTCGGCTTGCGCCTTGTGCCCAGCAATGATACGGCATCTGTCACGGATATTGATACATGGGAGGCGTATCGCAGTCTTCCCGATGCATGGGACGACATCTTGTCCCGTCGGTTCCGCCGCCCCGCGCGGAGTTCACGTCGCAGTCTCTCTTCCAGCTTCATCGAGGACCAGTATGTCCCAACCCTCCATTCATTTTGAAACGCCCCCGCTGCATACGGGAAAACCGTGGGACCCGCCGACCCTGCCGCAACTCCCCGGCCTGTGGGAAGACCCGGTGGGAGCTGACCCTGTTCCGGATGAAACGGCCTGCCTCGCAGTCTGGCAGCGGTACGGTATGTTCGAACATATCGGTCGCCACAGCCGTCAGGTCGCAAACATGGCCGAAGCTCTGGCGGCACGAGCCGCGGAGATCGGCGCGGCAGACCGGCCCGACCAGTTGCGCGCCATCAGCAGGGCAGCCGGTCTTCTGCACGACATAGCCAAATCCTACACCGTGCAGCACGGGGGCAGCCACGCGCAGATAGGTTCCTCATGGGTTGTGGCCGCCACGGGCAACCACCGTATCGCTCAGGCGGTATACCATCATGTCGAATGGCCCTGGCCTCTGCCGGAAAGCCTCATCCATCCCGTCTTTTTCGTCATCTACGCGGACAAACGCGCCCGGCACGACGAAATCGTCACGCTGGACGAACGTTATGAGGATCTTCTCGTCCGCTACGGCAAATCGGAACGATCCCGCGCCGCCATATACCGGGGCTGGGAACATGCCAAAACCATTGAACGCGTCCTTTCGACGCAACTGGAGTTTTCCCTCCATGAAAGTACTGCTGCTGATGGGCGGCTGGTCGCCAGAGCGTGAAGTTTCCCTGCGCGGCGGCGAGCAGATCGCCGCGACGCTGCGTGAACGCGGCCATTACGTCACCCTGCTCGATCCGGCTCAGGATTTCGATCGCCTCATGGAAGCGGGCCGCCAGCATGACGTAGCCTTCATCAACCTGCATGGCGCTCCTGGAGAAGACGGCCTCGTACAGGCTCTTCTGGACCGTGCAGGCTGTCCCTATCAGGGGGCGGGGCCGGCCGGCTCCTTCCTTGCCCTGCACAAGGCTGCGGCCAGACAAATTTTTCGCGAGGCGGGACTAAACGTCCCGGACGGCGTGTTCCTGCCCCGGCATCCCGGCCCCAACTGGAAACCGGAGCTTGCCTATCCCCTGTTCGTCAAGTCCAATACAGGGGGGTCCAGCCTGCACCTCTCCCGCGTGACCAACGAAGACGAACTCGCTACCTCCTTGAACGCCCTGTTCTCCATAGGAGAAGAGGCGCTGGTGGAAACGGCGATTTCAGGACAGGAGGTCACCTGCGGCGTGCTTGGCGAAGAGGCCCTCGCCCCCATACTCATCGTCTCCAAGAGCGCCTATTTCGACTATCACAACAAATACGCGTCTGACGGAGCGCAGGAAATCTGTCCTGCGCCCTTTTCCCCCGAACTGACCGCCAAGGTGCAGGAACACGCCCTGCGCGCGCACAAGGCTCTCGGTCTCAAGGGATACAGCCGGGCGGACTTTATTCTGCGGGACGACGGGGAATTGTTCATTCTCGAGGTCAACACCACTCCCGGCATGACCGCCACGAGTCTCGTTCCCCGGGAAGCCGCCGTCCGCGGCATGTCCTTCGGAGATCTGATCGAACGGCTGCTGGAGCTTGCGCTTCAAAAATAACCGCGGTTCGCCGCCCAACCCCGGAGGGTTCGCTGTGATCAGGGGGAACTTGCTGATCCGTCTCTACGGGCTGGCGTGGACGCTGGCCCGTCCGATTCTGCGCCGGAACCGCCGCCTGCGCGACGGCTTCAATTGGCGGCTCGTGCCGGACAACTGGGCCGGAACACCGCCGGCGACAGGCAAGGCGGCGAAGCAACTGCCCCAAACCGACGTCTGGATACAGGCGGCTTCCGGCGGGGAAGCCTATCTGGCATGGGAAATCGTCGCCCGTCTTCCGGAACTGCGCAGCAGGGCCGGTCTGAAGGACGACGAGTCCCTGCGCCTGCTCGTGACCACCTGGACACGTCAGGGACTTGAAATTCTTCAGGCCATGGCCACGACGCTGGGGCGGACCCATCCCGAGCTGTCCATTCGGGTCACGTTCTTTCCTCTGGATACGCTTCGCATCATGGATCGCGCGCTGACGCAAGCCCGACCCAAGGTCGTCGCGCTGCTGGAAACCGAACTCTGGCCCGGCCTCATGCTGGCCTGCGCGAAACGCGGCATTCCGATCCTTGTTCTCAACGGCCGCATGACGGACAAGAGCCTGCGCCAGTACCGCCGTCTGAAAAACTTCTCGGAAGATTTCTGGAAACAGGTTGCGCCACACCGTATCGCCGCCATCTCCCCGGAAGACGGAAACCGTTTCGCGGAGCTTTTCGGTTCCGGGCGTGTAGAGATCGTGCCCAACATCAAATTCGATCGGGCCGTGCCCGCACAGTATGACATCCCTGAAAAACCATCCCCGGAACTCGCGGAGCTGCTCCCCGACGCCGTGCATGGCGGACGAACCATTCTGCTGGCCTCCGTACGCGCGGAAGAGGAAGAAGCGGTCATGAGCGTCTTGCGCTATCTGCGCACAGGACGGTCGGGAGAAACGCTTCCTACGATCATCATCGCGCCACGGCACATGCACCGCGTTCAGGACTGGCTTGAACATCTGCGCAAAGACGGCATCAGCCCTCTGACCAGAGCAGGTCACGCGGAAGCGTTTCCTGCCGAAGCCGTCATTGTCTGGGATACCTTCGGCGAGCTGGGTCGTCTGTACAGACTGGCCGACGCCGTTTTCGTCGGCGGCAGTCTCGCACCTCTGGGCGGACAGAACTTTCTTGAACCGCTGGGACTCGGCAGAATTCCCTGTTGCGGCCCCTCGCTGGACAATTTCGCCTGGGCGCTTCAGGGGACACAGGAAAGGCCCGAAGACACGCTGGAAGCGCGGGGCCTGCTGCAACGCTGTCCGGATGCGCATGCCGTCGCTGTTGCCCTGAAGCGGACCGTTGCAGGGCCGCACGACGCTCCCGAAGCCGTTGTTGCCCGCTTCCATGACTGGCTTGCCCCACGTCTCGGAGGAGCCAGACGCTGCGCCGAACTCATTCTGCAGGAAGGACGGAAATAGGGATTCCGTTCCCGGCTGGCGCGGAACGTCGCCAGAGCACGGGGCTTGCGTGTGAAATAACGCCCCCAGCCAGTGGAAAATACGGCGTAATCTGCTCGGGAACAGCCTGCTCCCTCCACGGACCGAATGGAGACAGGTCGGCCCTGGGCATGGCGTGCCGGAACTCGAAAGTCGCCTGTAAAAAACGGCTCATACCCCATAAGGCATGAGCCGTTTCACTTTTCAAAAAGGCGTCTTCTAGGCCAACGCCAGCTCGATCAGAGTCCTCACGGCAAAGCCGGTGGCTCCGGCCGGGCAGTTGACGACCTTACGGGTCACGAAGGCCGGTCCCGCCACGTCAAGATGCGCCCACGGAATTTCCGGCTTGACGAACTGTTTCAGGAAAACGCCTGCACTGCACGCCCCTCCGGCTCTGGCCCCGGCATTGGCGAAATCGGCTGTTTCGCTCTTGAGATTCTCGAAATAGCGATCCCAGAGCGGCAGAGGCCAGTACGGCTCGCCGACTACCTCGCCCAGATCCTTGATCCGCTGGGCCAGCGTGGCATCCTGACAGAACAGTCCTGCGACATCGTCGCCGAGCGCCACCACGCACGCTCCTGTAAGCGTAGCCACATCCACAAGCATGGAAGGCGTCCAGCGCTGCTGGGCGTATGCAAGCGCATCGCAAAGCACCAGCCGGCCTTCGGCGTCCGTATTGACGATTTCCACGGTCTTGCCGGCCAGTGTAGTCACCACATCCCCGGGACGGACCGCGCGGGCATCAGGCATGTTCTCCGCGCAGGCCATGAGTCCGATCACGCGCCGGGGCACGTCGAGCTGCCCCAGAGCCTCGAACAGGCCAAGCACGGCAGCTGCGCCGCCCATATCTCCCTTCATCTCCCACATGCCGGCGGCGGGTTTGATGCAGATGCCGCCGCTGTCGAAGGTAATGCCCTTGCCGACGACGACCAGCGGCGCTTCCTCCTCATGTCCGGCAGGAGCATGCTCAAGGATCACCAGACGCGGTTCATTGACCGAGCCGGCAGCCACGGCGGCAAAGGCCCCCATGCCGAGTCCGATGATCTCATCCCGGCCGAGAATCTCGCACGACATGTCATGCTTCCGGGCAAGTCTGCCCGCTTCAAGCGCAAAATCTTCTGGCGTCAGGAAGTTGGCGGGAGCATTGGCAAGATTTCTGGCCAGAATAACGGCCTCGGCACAGGATTCGCCGCGCCGGGCCGCCATGCGCACAGCATCAGATACGGCATTCTCGCTTACCAAAATGGCCATCCAGCGAGGGTCGGCAAGCCCGGACTCGTCATTACGACGGGATTTGAACTTGTTGTTGCGCCACAGCCCGAGCATGGCCGCGCATACGGTTTCCTCCACAACGCGCTCGCCGTCTCCGTGCAGCCGGAACAGCGACGCAGCCGAAACGCCGAAGGTCTCCAGCCCCAGCTCGCGGCACCGCACGGCGGCAATCCCGGAGGTCTCCCGGACGCGATCCAGAATTTCTCCGCCGGTCAGGCCCGAAAGCTTGCCGAGGCCGACCAGAACAGCCCGGGAAAGAGGATGAGCGGGAGGCCCGTAGACTACGGCGACCTCTCCCTTTTTACCGCGAAAATCCCGCGCGCCGGGCGCAATGGCCAGCCATGCGGCGCCTTCGATCAACTCCGGAACCGCCTGCTCCAGTTTCTCCCCTTCGGCAAGAAACAGCACCATGGCATCGGCCGACCAGGCCTCCGTACCTCCTGCCTGAAAACGCAATTCCATACCCCAAACTCCTTCCGGCTCCACCGAAAACGGCCGCCGTTCCTATTCCGATGACTGAATATTGTAACTTTTCAGCTTGCGATGCAGATAACTGCGCTCAAGCCCTATGGTTTCCGCAAGACGCGTGATGTTTCCGCCACACTCGTGCAGCTTGGCGGCAAGGTACTGCGCCTCGAATACGGCACGCGCCTTCTTGAAATCAAGCCCGGGATCGAACGCCTCGGCCAGTCCGGCGACCGGGGAAGACTCCCCGCAGCCGGAAGGACCGACGACAGGCTCGATCGGCCGCATTTCGGCAGGCAGATCAGCAGGCAGCACGGTACGGCCCCCATGAAGAATGACCATGCGTTCCGCAAAATTCCGCAGCTCGCGCACATTGCCGGGCCATGCGTATCCCAGAAGCCGCTCCAGCGTTTCCGGCGCATAGAGCGGAGGCCGGCTGGCGTGCACGGCGCACAATCTTGCGGTGAAGGCGTCGAGCAGCAGCCGGATGTCGTCCCCACGTTCGCGCAACGGCGGCAGGTGCAGCGGAAGTACGCGCAACCGGTAATACAGGTCCTCGCGGAACGTCCCGGCGGCGATGGCGTCCTCAAGATTCTTGTTGGTGGCCGCGATCACCCGAACATCCACCTTAATGGTGCGCGAGCCGCCCACACGTTCAAAGGCCTGTTCCTGAAGAATGCGCAGAATCTTGGCCTGCGTCTTCAGGCTCATGTCGCCGATTTCATCAAGAAACAGCGTGCCCTTGTTGGCCATCTCGAAACGCCCGGGCCGCGCCTGGTCCGCACTGGTGAAAGCGCCCTTTTCATGACCGAACAGCTCGCTCTCGATAAGCTCTTCCGGAATGGCCGCGCAGTTGACGGCGATCATGGGCGCGCTGGCCCGCTTGCTCCCGGCATGCAGCGCCCGGGCCGCAAGCTCCTTGCCCGTACCGTTTTCCCCGGTAAGCAAGACCCACACGTCCGTAGGCGCGACCCGCTCCAGAAGCCGCCTGAATTCCAGCATGGGCGGCGACTGCCCGATCAGCTCGTCCTGCTCCGGCAGAGCCGTGCGCAGAACGCGGTTTTCCCGACGCAGGGAAACCGCTTCCAGCGCTCGAGAAGCGACGATTACTACCTTTTCCAGAGAAAGCGGCTTTTCGATGAAGTCGTAGGCCCCCTGCTGAATGGCGCCGACGGCCGTCTCAATGGTTCCATGCCCCGAAATCATGACCACGGGCAGGTCGGGATGTGTGGACTGCAAGGTCTTCTGCGCAGCAAGCCCGTCCATTCCGGGCAGCCAGATATCCAGAAACACCAGATCGGGATGCTCGGAATCCGCCAGAGCGAGGCCCTCCTCAGCCGTGGAGGCTTCCAGCACCTCATATCCCTCATCCTCCAGAATTCCCCGTAGAGAAAACCGGATAGGCTCCTCGTCATCGACAACCAGTATACGCGCCATATCTCCCTCCCGATACCTTCCCGCTCGCGGATGGGTCAGCCCTCCGAAACCAGCTTGAGTCCGATAATGCCGGCAAGAATCAGGCCGATGCAGAGCAGGCGTCCCCAGGAAGCCGGTTCACCGAACAAAACAATGCCAAGCAGGACCGTCCCCACCGCACCGATGCCCGTCCATACGGCATAAGCCGTCCCTACGGGCAAATGGCGCATGGCCAGAGACAGCAGAAAAACGCTCAACGCCATGAGCGCCAGCGTAATCACCGACGGCCACAGCCGGGTAAAACCCTCCGCATATTTGAGGCCGACGGCCCAACCCATTTCAAAAAGCCCGGCCAGACCGAGAAGAAACCAATGCATACGTCCCCCTGAATCTTCTGGGGTCGTCCCCGGTTTGCTTCGCCTTCCGGGGGTCGTCCCCCGGGGGCCTGTCCATTTTTTCCAGTTTGCCCGGCTGTCCGCCCGACCTCAGACACCCCTGGCAGGGCGCGTCCGCAGCGACCGGACTACTGAGCGCAGCCGGAGGGCGCGTCGGAACCGGAAGAGGCTGCCCCGAATACGGACCCCAGACGCAGGGACTGCGTCAGCGCGATGCCGTCATCCGTACCCGGAAAAATCTCTTCCCGTTCCGCAGCCAGAGCCAGCGGCAAGACCTCATCCACATGACGCACCAGTTCAATGCTCAGAGAATCAAGGATTTCTTCCGGCACTTCCTTGAGGTCCTTGGCATTATCACGCGGGATGATGACCAGACGCATTTTCGCGCGGCTTGCGGCCAGCAATTTTTCCCGCAAACCGCCGATCGGCAGCACGCGCCCACGCAACGTCACCTCTCCGGTCATGGCCACGTCATGCCGTACCGGGATACCCAGCAGAGCCGAAACAAGACTCGCAGTAATGGCGATTCCCGCCGAAGGACCGTCCTTGGGCGTGGCTCCTTCCGGGAAATGGGTATGAATATCAATTTCCTTATGAAAATCCGGCTTCAACCCCAGAGCCGCCGAACGGGAACGCACATAGGACAATGCCGCCTTGGCCGATTCGCTCATGACCTCACCGATCTTGCCCGTCGCCGCAACATGTCCCTTGCCGGGCATGATCACGGTTTCCACCGTAAGCAGCACGCCCCCCACACCCGTGTATGCCAGTCCGTTGACCACGCCGACCGTAGCGGCCTTTTCGCTTTCGTCCTCACGGTACCTGCGCACCCCGAGCAGCGTCTCAAGGTCGTCAATGCCCACGGAAACGGTGCGATTCGGGGCATCGTCCTCAACCAGTCTGATGGCGATCTTGCGACAGAGCGCCGCGATCTCGCGCTCCAGATTCCGGACTCCCGCCTCCCGGGTATACGAACGGATGATGTCGAGCAGAGCCTCGTCGGCAAGCTCCATGTTCTCCGGTTTCAGCCCATGCTGCTCCAGCTGACGCGGCAACAGAAAGTCTCTCGCGATATGTGTTTTCTCTACCTCAAGATAGCTCGGAATCTCTATGATTTCCATGCGGTCCCGAAGAGGAGCCGGAATGCTGTGCAGAGAATTCGCCGTAGTGATGAAAAAAACATGAGACAGGTCGTAATCCAGATCGAGATAATGGTCCCCGAATGCGGCGTTTTGTTCGGGATCAAGCACCTCAAGCAGCGCTGAAGCGGGGTCTCCCCGGTAGTCCGAACTCATCTTGTCGATCTCGTCGAGACAAAACAGCGGGTTACTGCTTTTGACCCGCTTCAGGGCCATGATGATCTTGCCGGGCATGGCTCCCACATAGGTTCTGCGATGCCCGCGAATTTCCGCCTCGTCGCGGACGCCGCCCAAAGACAGGCGCACATATTCGCGCCCGGTGGCTCTGGCTACGGAACGAGCCAGCGAAGTCTTGCCTACGCCCGGAGGACCGACAAAACAGAGGATCGGCCCCTTAAGACCTCCAGTGAGCTTCTGCACGGCAAGGTATTCGAGGATACGCTGTTTCGGCTTCTCAAGACCGAAATGGTCCGAATCAAGAATCCGGCGGGCCTCGGCGATATCAATGGCCGTTTCCTTCATCTCGTTCCACGGCAGATCGAGAATCCAGTCAATATATCCACGGATGATTGAGTATTCCGCCGACGCGGGAACCATCTGCCGCAGCTTGCGAACTTCGGACAGCCCTTTCTCCAGAGCTTCTGCAGGCAGATTCTTGGCCCGGAGGCGTTCTTCCAGCTCGGCGCTTTCCGCCTGCGGATCGTCGTCGCGCCCCATTTCCTTGTTGATGGCCTTAATCTGCTCGTTCAGATAATATTCCCGCTGATTGCGGTCCATCTGATCCTTGACCCGCTCCTTGATCCTCCGGTCGATGGAAAGCAGTTCCATCTCCTCGTCAAGCAGGCCCAGTACCTGTTCAAGGCGTTGAAGCGGATCGGCGACTTCAAGGATTTCCTGCCGCTTGCGATAATCCCCCCTGAGCAGGGGCAAGAGCGCGTCGGCAAGCTGTCCGGGTTCCCGCAACATGGAAATGGAAGCCATGACATCAGGCGTAAACTTGCGATTGGAACGGGCGTAACGGTTCAGTGTCTCGAAAACGGCATGCATCAGAGGCTGCCCTTCAGACGCTCTCGCCCCCACCAGCTGCATGGCTGAAACCCTGACCATGGGCCAGCTTTCCCGCCCGAAGGGATACTCCGCGTCGGCAGGCGTCACCGGAGCCCAGTGCGCCCGGTACAGCCCTTCGAAAACAACCTTGAGCGCGCCTTCGGGCAACCGGGTGCACTGCAGCACACGACTGACCACGGCCATCCCGTACAGGTTGTCGGGCATCGGCCTTTCCTGAGCCGGGTCTTTCTGAACGATCAGGCAAATCCGCCTGTCATAGGTTTTGAGCGCGTTTTCCACGGCGCTGACCGAAGCCTCGCGCGCCACAAAAAGCGGCAGGACAGCGTGAGGAGACATGACCTCCTCGCGCAAGGGCATGAGCGGCAGGATGATGCCTTCCCGTCCGGCGCCGCGATTCGTGTTGGTACGTTGAAGCATGGCAATTCCTTGCGGTGCGAAAAATGGCCGCTTCCGACAAGGGACTTCCGTCCCCCTCCGGAAACGGAACGGCTCGACAGACAGAGCCGAAAAAAGGCGGGCTTCCCCCGGAGGTCACCCGACCGAAACGCCGGGCGGAGCTGCCGCCCGGCAAAAAGGGACATCAGGAAACGATCTGCTCTTCCGTGCCGTAGATGTACAGCGGCTTTTCCTTCCTGTCGATCACGGCATCGTTGATTACGCATTCCTTCACGTCGACAAGAGACGGCAGCTCGTACATGATGTCGAGCATGACGGACTCCATGACGTTGCGCAGACCACGCGCGCCGGTCTTGCGTTCCAGAGCCTTGTGGGCGATGGACCGCAAGGCATCGGACGTGAACCGCAAGGTCACGCCGTCCAGCTCGAAAAGCTTCTGGTACTGGCGCACCAGCGCGTTTTTCGGTTCGGTCAGCACCCGGACGAGATCATCCTCGCCGAGATCGTCCACATGCGTCAGAACAGGAATACGGCCCACAAACTCGGGAATCAATCCGAACTGCACCAGGTCGTTGGGATGCACTTCCTCAAGCAGTTCGCCGAGGGAGCGCTCCTTCTTGGCCTCCACCTTGGCGCCGAACCCCATGGAACCGCCGCGCATGCGCTGTTCCACGATCTTGTCCAGACCGATGAACGCACCGCCCACGATGAACAGAATATTCGAAGTGTTCATACGGATGAATTCCTGCTGGGGATGCTTGCGGCCCCCCTTGGGCGGAATATTGGCTTCCGTGCCTTCGATAATCTTGAGCAGGGCCTGCTGAACGCCCTCGCCGGAAACATCGCGGGTGATGGACGGTCCGTCGCTCTTCCGGGAAATCTTGTCGATTTCGTCAATGTAGATGATGCCCTTGCTTGCGGCTTCCAGGTCATAATCCGCATTCTGAAGCAGCTGGACAAGGATATTTTCCACATCTTCGCCGACATAGCCGGCCTCGGTCAATGTGGTGGCGTCCGCGATGGCAAAGGGCACGCGCAGGATGCGGGCCAGAGTCTTGGCGAGCAGGGTCTTGCCGCTGCCGGAAGGACCGACGAGCAGAATATTGCTTTTCTCCAGCTCCACGGCGTCCTGCGCGTCCTTGATCGCATCCGCGTAGAACACGCGCTTATAGTGATTGTGCACGGCCACGGCGAGATTCTTCTTGGCCGAGTCCTGCCCGATCACGTACTCGTCGAGCCGGGCCTTGATTTCCTGCGGCGTGAGCAGACGTTCCTCGTCCCGCTCGATCTCCACGGCCTGCTGCGCCAGCATCTCCGTGCAGGAACGAATGCACTCGTCGCAGATATGAACATTGTCCCCACCGGAAATAAGCTGCCGTACCTGCGTATCCGATTTGCCGCAGAAAGAGCAGTGCAGAGGGGCCGGTCTGTTGTCGTTGGGCATAAAGTATTCCTAACCAGATTGGCTTTGACTTTGTATGGCTGTCGGCACCATTGCGAACCGCGCCGTCCCGGACGGGAAACGACGCGGGCCATGCCGCCTTTCCGGAACGGATCAGGCGGAAGGCGTTTCAAAAAGATCGCGACGGGAAGCAAGCACCCGGTCCACGATGCCGTATTCCTTCGCCGCTTCAGCGGTCATGAAGTTGTCGCGTTCGGTATCCAGGGCGATCTTCTCGAGAGGCTGCCCGGAATGCCGCGCCAGAATGGCGTTAAGGCTTTCGCGCATGCGCAGAATCTCTCGGGCGTGGATGTCGATATCGCTCGCCTGCCCCTGAAAACCTCCGAGCGGCTGATGGATCATGATCTGGCTGTGCGGGAGCGCATAGCGCATTCCCGGGGCTCCGGCGCAGAGCAGCAGCGCGCCCATGCTGGCGGCCCGGCCCATGCACATGGTGGCCACGGGGGACGTGATGTAGTTCATCGTGTCGTAGATGGCCATCCCCGCCGTCACCGAACCGCCGGGGCTGTTGATGTACATGTAAATTTCCTTTTCAGGATCCTGCGATTCAAGGAACAGAAGCTGCGCGCAGACGAGCGAGGCGACCTGATCGTTCACTTCTGTTCCCAGGAGCACGATGCGATCCTTCAGCAGGCGGGAATAGATGTCGTAGGCCCGTTCGGAGCGGCCCGACGTTTCCACCACGATGGGTACGGTCATATTCAAAATATCTTGCATGAAAGCTCCATAAGGGAAAGGATTCCCGTTTTGACGGGTCTCTCTCTTTGATAAGCACGATTTTCATTTTGTCGCGGCCCGGGCGGGAAATAGCCGCCTTTCATGTCCGCTTCCCGGGCAGAAAACAAAAAGGGGAGTGCGGCGCACCCCCCTTTCCGTGAATTCGGCGAAGCGTCCCGCGGGACGGCGGGGGAATCCCCCTCGCAGACCGGAATCAGGCCTCGGCGTCCTTGGGTTCCACTTCGGTGACAACGGCCTTGGAGTAGATGAACTCCATGGCCTTGTCGGCGAGCAGGCGATCGCGCAGCTCATAAATCAGGCCGCTGCGCTGATAGGCTTCGCGAACCTTCTGGTAGTCCTGCTGAGCGCGCATGGCCATGGTGTAGATGGCCATTTCCACATCCTGGTCGCTGACGGCGATATTTTCCTTGCGTCCGAGAGCCATCAGGAAAACCTGAGGACGCAGAGATTCGAGCGCCTCGGCCTTGGCTTCCTCACGCAGCTCCTCTTCGGACTTGCCGAGGTCCTCGAGCTTCTTGCCCATGCGTTCGAGGCGCATGGCACGTTCGCCGAGGATGCGTTCAATCCGGGAGTTGAGCAGTCCCTCAGGAACCTCGAAGGAAACGCTTTCCATCAGGCCGTCAAGCAGCTTCTGCATGGCTTCGGAACGGGCGGCCTGCTTCTTGTTGCCGATGATGTGCTCGGCGATGTCGGCTTCCAGCTTTTCGAGGCTTTCGCTCCCTACCTTCTTGGCGAACTCGTCGTTCACTTCGGGCAGATTGCGAGTCTTGATGCCGTTCAGCTTGATGGTGAAGGTCACCGTCTTGCCCGCAAGAGGCTCATGCCCGTAATCTTCGGGAAACACCACGGGACCGGTCTTTTCTTCACCCACCCTGGCGGTTTTCACCAGAGCCTCGAAGTCTGGAAGAGCCTGTCCCTGACCAAGGGTCACCGAAAAATGTTCGCCCTTGACGTCGTCAAGAGCCTGTCCGGCCTCGTCCACGCCGGAGTAGTCCACATCGACGACATCCCCGTCCACAGGCAGGCGCTCTTCGGTCACATCCGAAAGCTCGGCAAGGCTGTCGCGCAGACGGTCAATAATTTCCTGACGGTCGGCATCGGTAGCCACGGCCTTGGTCTGCTCCACGGGAAGCTCGACATACTTGGGGAAGTCGATATCGGGCAGAACTTCAAAGGAAATGGTGCAGGAGAAGGGTTCGTTACGCTTGAAGGCGTCGCTGTTGTCCGACTCCATGCCGGAAAGTGGCGTCAGGTTGTTGTCGACAATGGCCTGCTCGACTGCGGCGTTCAGCTTGTCCTGCGTAGCACGAGCAAAAATCTCGTCACCGAAACGGCGCTCGACCACAGATGCAGGAACCTTGCCCTTGCGGAAGCCGGGCAGGGCAAGATCCCTGCGATATTCGGCCACGGTGGCGTTCACGGCGGCATTCACTTCTTCCGCGGTCAGGGAAATGACAAGTTTTTTCCGGGTCGGGGAAACGGCTTCAACTACACATTCCATCAGGAGTCCTCCTAAAGGCGCCGCCCCTCATATGGCGCGGACGAGCGAAAAGTGGGAATTTTATAAAAAAACGCATACGATTCCATTATATTCCGCCAGAGTACACTTCCTGACGGAGGCGCTGGTGCGAGAGGCGGGACTTGAACCCGCATGGACAATGCCGCTGGATTCTAAGTCCAGTGCGTCTACCAATTCCGCCACTCTCGCCCGTATGGCACACAAAAAAAAGAATATATAGCGACTCATGAAAAATCGCAAGACCCTGTCCCTTTTCACGCAGCCGGGGAACGCATCGGCTTCCTCGAAGCGACGGGAAGCGTTTCCGGTTCCAAGATTCGTGCAGGCGATCTCTCCGGGCGCACTGAGGCAGAGGTTCATTTCTGGAACGGTAAAAACGATTCTTTCACCCTGCCCCATCTTGCCCCTCAGGGATTCCGCCAGCATTTCTGTGTTGACATCTTTATCGGGACAAGAATTCTTCTTTGTATTTCTCCATGCTGAACAAAAGCACAACACACTGTTTTAATAGTATTTATCAAATTGCAACAAAACAGCCACACTGGCATTGATATTGTTTTTTGCATAAATACAGGGTCAACGCCCTCCAAACCATCTGCAACGGAGAAGCAATCCCATGTCAGTCCGGATGTACATCAACCCTGCACGCAAGGCGGCAGGGGAAGGAACCGATCTTTCCCCTCTGTCCGTAGAAAAGGCACAGAAAGTCCGCTATTTTCACAATACATTCCGCGAATACGCTCCCACTCCGCTGACGCGGCTTCCGGGGCTGGCCCGAGCGCTGGGCCTCGGCAGCATTCTGGTCAAGGATGAGTCCTTCCGCTTCGGATTGAACGCCTTCAAGGTACTCGGCGGTTCCTACGCCATCGGGCATTTTCTCGCCGACCGGCTTGGCCGGGACATCGATACCCTGAGCTGCGAGGAACTCTGTTCCCCGGCAGTACGCAAGAAAACCGGCAACATTACGTTCATCTCCACCACGGACGGCAATCACGGCCGCGGCGTGGCCTGGACAGCCCATCAGCTGGGGCAGAAGGCCATCATCTACATGCCCAAAGGCTCGGCCCAAAGCCGCGTGGACAATATCCGCTCTCTCGGCGCGGAATGCCGGGTCACCGAACTGAACTACGACGATACCGTACGTCTGTCCTGGCAGCGCGCCCAGCAGGAAAATTACGTCATGGTACAGGATACGGCCTGGGACGGCTATGAAACCATACCCACCTGGATCATGCAGGGCTACATGACCCTCGCCCTTGAAGCGCTGGAGCAGATGCGCGGCATGGACGTTCTGCCTACGCACGTTTTCCTGCAGGCCGGAGTAGGTTCCTTTGCGGGCAGCATCGCCGGATTTCTCATTTCGGCGCTCGGCGAAAAGGCCCCCAAAATCATTATCGTGGAACCTCACAAGGCCAACTGCATCTATACCTCCGCCGTGGCTCGCGACGGCAAGCCGCACAGCGTCAAGGGCGCGCTCGACACGCTCATGGCCGGTCTTGCCTGCGGCGAAGCCAACACCGTAAGCTGGGGCATCCTGCGCGACTACGCGACGGCCTACATCTCCTGTCCCGACTTCATCGCCGCCAACGGAATGCGCATTCTCGGCGCTCCCTGCAAGGGAGACCCCCAGATCATCTCCGGGGAATCCGGAGCCGTCACGACGGGCATCCTCCAATGGCTCATGCAGCATCCCGCCGCGCAGACGCAGCGCGACGCCATTGGCCTGAACGGCGATTCCACAGCACTGCTTATCAGCACAGAAGGGGACACCTCGCCCATCACCTACAGAAATATCGTCTGGTTCGGAGCCTGCGCCGCCGAGGATATCCTCGCTTGAAGCAGGGAGCCGTCCCCAGAACAGCCGCTGCGCCCATACGACAAGGAGACCGCAACAGTCCCTCAAGGGGCCAGCGAACCGGCCCCAAAATGTGAATCCGAAACGCCCCGCAACAGGCAATTCCGGAACGGAATACCTGTTCGGGCTGTTTTTCTCACGGCCCGAAACAACGTCAGAAGTCGCGACATTCCGAAAGGCTGACGACAGAGATCTGCCTGTTCGATTTGCCCGTCTGCAATGAAAAACGCATCCGGCGCATATCAAAAATCCCGTCCGGTTCCGCAGAAGCCGGACGGGATTTCCTTCATCAGGACGAATGTTTCGACAGGACTACAGAACGCGTCTTACCGTCCAGCCGTTGCGAGCTGCGGCCTCTTCGACGGCGGAACCGCCGAGGGCGCATACCTTGCCGTTTCTGGCAGCTTCGGCCATGACTTCAGCAAAGTCGGCGAAGTCTCGCCGCGTGGTGGAAAGAATTTCCTCACGCATCTTCTGGCGCAGGTCCTCACGGTCATCGGCAAGATACCGGGCCAGAGACGCCGCTCCCTTGGCGTCAGGCAACAGATAAGCGTCCAGATCCCCGATGGCTCCCACGATGGCCAGCGTCAGATCCCGTTCGGAAAGCTCCAGCGACCGCAAATAGTCCGCCGAACCGTCATAGGCGGCCAGCGTCTTCTCCACATTGGGGTCGCGGTAGGAAACCTGAGTCAGCGTGCCGCTCATGCGATCGAGGGCGCAGAACGCTCCGTAGGCTCCTCCCTGCACGCGGACCTGATCCCAGAGCCATCCCATGCGCAGATGGCGGGCGATCACATGTGCGGAGCCGTTCCAGACATAGCCGAGATCGAAGATGTTGCAGCCCTTGCCCACATAATTGACCTGAGCGGGTACGACAAGGGCTTCCCCTGCGGGCAGAATCAACCCCTCACGCGTCACGGGAACGGAAAAGGCGCTGGGCAGGGACTTCGCCAGAGCGGCAGCCGCCCGTTCGGCCCGGGCCAGAAGCCCCGCGTCGGCAGTCAGATTCAGGACAAGGCCGGGCCGGTTCAGCACCAGCCCCCGCAGAATTTCCAGGTCAGCGCGCACGGAAGGCCAGTCCTCGGCAACGCGTTCGGCCAGAGCGCGTACGGCTTCCAGATACGTGATACCGCCCATGCGCTCGCTGATCTGCCCGGCCTTGCAGAACGAGGCCCGCAACCGGCTCATGACCGTGCCATGCCCGGCGGGAATGAGCGACTGCTCAAGCCGGGCCCGCTCTTCCAGCACCATCTGGGTGAACCGCTGCCGGTTGTCGAAATCGGTTTCGTTGAGCACTTCCGCCATCAGACCGAACAGATCGTCCACCTTGTCCGCAGTAGCCTTGCCACCAAGGCAGAGCCTGACCACAGGCTCGCGGGTTTCCCGCACCGTGGAAATCATCGGAGAGGCTTCGAGTCCGCCGGTCTTGGAAGCCAGCAGGGTTCCCAGCTCCACGAAATTTCGCCGCGTCGTGCCCATTTCAGTCAGACTGCGCCCGAACAGCGGCACCAGAGGCAGCAGTTCGTCCGGAACGGCATCCAGCGGGAACAGCGCCTCCGCATAGAGAATGCCCGATGTATCCAGTTCATGGGTCAGCGTGACCACATCCTCGCCTCGCACCACGGCAACGGGAATCTGTGCGTTTTCCCGGGGCAGATCGGCCAGCGTCAGACTGGGAATGCTTGCCAGAGCTTCCGGACTGTCCGACGCCTGCTGAGCCTCGCGCAGAGTTCTGGTCTCGGCCACAAGCTCCTTACGATCTTCGGGAGTCAGGGCCGAAACGATGCGCTCCAGCCTGGCTGCCTCCTCAGCTTCCGTTCGCGCCGCAAGCCCGGAATCAGGCGTCAGAATGACCGTGGCGCGGTGCTCGTTTTCCAAGAACCAGCGCCGGATGGCCTGCTCGAATACCTTTTCTCCCGCGGCAAGTCGGCCCTTCACGTCGGCCAGCGGCTTTTCCCAGGCCAGAGGAGCCATTGGATCTCCGTCATAAAGCCAAGTGGCGAGGCTGCGGATCATGGCGGCCAGCCCACGTGGAAAACGGCCCGAGTTGTTCTCGCGCAGATCGAATTCCACACTATTCACGGCAGCTTCCACCGCAGCGGCGGGAACTCCTTCCTCGGCCAGTCCGGCCAGTGTTTCCATGATCAGCATTTCCACGTCCCCGGCGGTTCCGGGCACGATGGAACGCAGTCCGACGGAGAAAAAGGTCTGCCGCAAATCCGTTTCCAGACCGCTCCCGGTCAGATCTTCCCCAAGACCGGACTCAATAAGCGCCTTGCGCAGAGGCGAGCCGGGCAGACCGAGAAGAATATGCTCAAGCATTTCCAGAATGAGCAGTTCCTCGGTTTCACCGGACTCACAGGTCAGCCAGTTGACGGCTACATGCCCCCTGTCTCCTTCCTCTCCGGCGGCATAGGCGAATTCCAGTTCGCGAGGGATGCTCAGGCGCGGCTGCAACGGCACGACGCTGTCCACCTTCCGGGCTGAAAAACGCGACAGGTAAGGATCAAGTCTGGCAAAACGCGCCTCTTCGGGATCATCGCCCCAGAAAAAGAAACGGGCATTGGAAGGATGGTAGTGCGACGCGTGAAATTCACGAAAGGCCCGATAGGTCAGCCGGGGAATCACTTCGGGATTGCCTCCGGAATCAAGTCCATAGGTCATGTCCGGAAACAGCGCCTGCTGGGAACGTTCGGCCAGCACGGAATCGGGCGAAGAATAAACCCCCTTCATTTCATTGAAGACCACACCCTTGTAGCTGAAAGGCCCGTCGACGCCGTCCGCCTCGATGTGCCAGCCTTCCTGCCGAAAGCAGTTCTCCGTGATGCTCGGGAAAAAGACCGCATCGAGATACACGTCGATCAGATTGTAGAAATCCTGAAGATTGGCGCTGGCTACGGGATAGCAGGTCTTGTCCGGAAAAGTGAACGCGTTAAGAAACGTCTGCAGCGACCCTTTGAGCAGCTCGACGAAAGGTTCCTTCACGGGATATTTTTCCGAGCCGCAAAGCACTGAATGCTCAAGAATATGCGCGACGCCGGTGGAATCAACGGGCGGCGTGCGAAACGTGACGCCGAAGCACTTGTTTTCGTCATTGTTCACGACGGACAGCAACTCCGCTCCTGTAACGTCATGCCGCCACAGGCGGACCACGCCTGAAACTTCGGAAACCTGAGCCTCGCGAACGAGACTGAAGCCATGTGTATTCATGAAAAACTCCCCAAGGAAGCGGGAAAAGCGTTCCGCTCCAGCGTATTGATTTCAAGGACACGGCGCCGAAAGTCCCATATGGGATCAAGACCGCGCCGTTTTTCAAAGTGCCATTTCCCCCTTCTCCCGGTCAAGGAGAGTTTTACCGATCAAACGGCGCGGGCCACCGCGACGGCTCAGGCGAACGGAATGCAGAACGAAGCCTGATTCGCCTCCCTGCCGGGGCACCGCATGGATCGAACGGAACAGGTGGGGTCGGAGGGACTCAGGGAAGAGACCGTCCGCATCCCGACAAAAACGGCGCGCGGCCTTACGGTCGCGCGCCTTGCGTTCGGGAGTGGAGGTGCGGCGTCAGGAAACGGAAAACCGTTTCTCCTGATCTGTTACAGGCCGTGCTCGCGGCGGTATTCCACGAGATCCCGGACCTGAAGCACGGGCATGCCGTTCTTTTCTCCGAATGCCATGACTTCGGGGAGGCGGGCCATGGTGCCGTCGGGATTCGTCAGCTCGCACAACACGCCGTACGGCTGAAGACCGGCAAGACGCATGATGTCCACGCTGGCCTCGGTATGCCCGCAGCGCTCAAGCACGCCGCCGGGTTTCGCCGCCAGAGGAAATACATGACCGGGATGATGCAGATCGGAAGGCTTCGCGTCCGGAGCGATGGCGGCGCGAATGGTCGTCACACGGTCGGAAGCAGAAACGCCGGTAGTGACGCCTTCGGCCGCCTCAATGGAAATGGTGAAGGCCGTCCGGTTCCGATTGGTATTGTTGGCCACCATCATGGGAAGCTCAAGGGAGCGTACCCGCTCCTCGGGCAGGCAGAGGCACACGATGCCGCTGCATTCGCGAATAAGCATGGCCATCTGCCCGGAGGTGAGCTTCTCGGCGGAAAAGATGATGTCCCCTTCGTTTTCGCGATCTTCATCGTCGACGACAAGGACGCCCTGACCGGCGCGGACAGCGGCAAGGGCAGCTTCGACACGTTGTTCTGGAGTGGTGGTGAACTGATGCTGGCTCATGATCGAGTCTCCTTCGGAAAAAGGCAGCATCAGGGCGGCAGACAGGGCGCTACGACAGGAACGCAACGCAAAGGCGATGTGAAACTCGCAAGGCTTTGCCCGATCGGACGGGCACTGTCCATTCTCTTTCATCCAGACTGTCACTGTCGGCTCCGGATTTGCACCGGATCTGCAGACCCCTTCCCATGAAGGGCGCTCGCGGGCTGCCCGCAACCCAAAAGGCTGCGGTACACCGCCGGTGGGGACTTTCACCCCGCCCTGAGAACGGAAGAGAAAATATCCGGTTGCTGAAAGCCTGTCAACGTGACGCAACTGGCTTCCATCCCGAACTCTCCTCTTCTCTCAAGCAAACAACAACATAACAATCTGTATGATATGGAAAAGTTGCCACATGAACAGGTCCGGCATTCAAACTGCCTGTCGTGTGCGGGCGCCATTCCGTCGAACGCATGAGCACCGCGGACAAACGGCACAGGTACGACGAAAGGGCCAAAGACGACTCCCACCGGGCGGACTCTGCCATTACTGAAAATGGTTACCGGAGACATCGTGTCCCCCCAAAGATGCTCGTGCGCGGCCCATCGGGAACGATACGTCCCGCAAGCATGTACGGTACCAGTCACCTTTGCCGTTCTCCCGAATTGGTGTATTCGGACATGAGGAAGCTGCATGGACAAAATCGGCATTCTTCGGCAGCTCCGGGCAGAACGGCGCACGTTGAAAGACAATATGACAGAAACAGCCGGCTGTCGGACGTTCCCCAATTTCCCTCCAAGCTCGTCAAGCAGCATTTTTTGCTGTTTGTCACATTATTACGAAATTTCTGACCCCGCACTTCAGGAGAAGACATGATCCGATTACACCGCATTCATGCAACCGATACAACGGAATATCAGTTCATGGAACATCTTTTGACAAGTACCTTCCCCAAAGAGGAATATCGAGATCTGGACCAGTTGCGTTTGCTCACCAGCTCAAAACAGATATTTCATAACAATCTGATTTACGATGATATTCCTGTAGGACTCGTCACCTACTGGGAACTGGGGCGTTTCTGTTTCATGGAGCACTTTGCGACCCTCCCGGAAATGCGCAATAAGGGCTACGGGAAAAAGGTCCTCGATCATCTTCAGTCTCATCTGCATGCTCCGCTTGTTCTGGAAGCCGAATATCCCGTGGAAGAAATCGCCAGACGCCGAATCGGCTTTTACGAACGCCAGAACTTTGTACTCTGGAACCATGAGTATATGCAGCCCCCGTACAGACCAGAAGACAACTTTTTGAAAATGGTTCTTATGGTCCATGGGGATCTGAAGGAGGACAGGGATTTCGATTTTGTAAGAAGAACGATATATAAAGAAGTCTATACGCGTGAAGTCTGAACGCGGCCGACGCATCCTTCCAAAACGGAACAGAAAGTTCCATAAACCAAATCTTGCAGATGAAACCGGACGTACGCACTCGCCGGGAAAGGCCTTCCTCTGTCGGGAAGCTGCTGGTCATATAGTTCGCACAAGGCCGGGAAACATGCGAAACAAGTCCGTCGTTTCCGCTCTCGAGATTTACCGGAAAAGCCTGGTGCAGCGAGCCGGAATAGTCATATGATACACTACAGAATATCTTGTGTTTCGTGCTCCCCAGACGTTCAACCGGCCAAGGCCATAACAAAAAAAATCTCCGGAACCGCCGGGACGGTTCCGGAGAAAGTTCAGTCTGCAGGGGCAGGATTCAATCATCGACCCGCCGAACAATCCACGAAGCGTGATTGGGCGGTCCTGCTCCCAGTCCGGGCGCATATCCATGCCGCAGGCAGTGATTCAGAAAACGCTGGGCGTTCACGATGGCCTCGCGCAGGGAGCAGCCGAGGCCAAGCCATGTGGCAATGGCTGCGGACAGAGTGCAGCCGGTTCCATGATTGTTGGTCGTTCGCACGGCGGGCTGGCTCAGGGCCAGCAACGGCTCGTCCGGCACGGCCAGCCAGTCTGTATACTGGTCATCGGCCTCGCCGAAGTGTCCGCCCTTGATCAAAACGGCACGGGCCCCCATCCGCAGCAGCAGACGAGCCGCCGCGTCGACGTCTTCCTCCGTTTCGATGGGCATGCCGGTCAGCAGTTCCGCTTCCGGCCTGTTGGGCGTCAGAAGATCCGCCTGCGGCAGCATGTGATATTTAAGGGCATTGACGGCGTCTTCCCGCAGCAGACGCTGACCGCTCTGGCTGACGCAAACGGGATCGACGACCAGCGGAAAAGGCCGATCCTGCAACGCCTTTTCCACGACTTCAATGATCTCTGCGGAAAACAGCATGCCGGTTTTGGCCGCAGCTACAGGAAAACCATCAAGCACAGTCCGCAGCTGCTGCAGAACGAACCCCGGTTCCGGCGCATGAATGCCGTCCACACCAAGTCCATTCTGGGCGGTCAGAGCGGTGATGACGCTCATGCCGAAGCCGCCGATGACGGTCATGGTCTTGAGATCGGCCTGAATACCGGCTCCACCGCCAGAATCCGACCCGGCGACAGTAAGAATGCAGGGAGGAGTGGCCATGAACGAAACTCCTTTCAAAACGAATCAGATCAACACAGTGATCCAGTGGCACCATACCTGCCCGGACCGAAGCGGACAAGCCTTTGTACATGACTTTGCCGTTCAAGACGCAGCCCGAATCCGGCCAGCAGGGCGACAAGCGGCCTTCCCAGCAGAAAGGGCAAATATTCCGGAGGAACATGTCCACGCTCAACGCACAGTCGACGAAACGCCTCGTCGAACCGCAGCAATCGCATGAGTTCATCCGCCTCCCGGCACGGAGTGTCTCCCTCGGGAACCTCCCGGGCCAGATCAGTCACAATCTTCAGGGAACAACTCTCCTCATGCGCCTCGGGCACTTCCCGCCAAGCCAAAGGTGCGTCGACGGCGCGCAACAGATCCTCGCGAGTCACCCTGTCGCGCGCGTACAGCGCCGCAATGTTCCGCGTATCCGTGCACAGCAGGGCACGGCACTGGGCGGGCCTCCGGGAGTGAATCCGGCACAAAGCGTTCTGACGGAACGGCCCCTCCGTTTCCCGGTCCAGAAAGCGGCATCTCCAGTCCGCGGCTCCGGCGGGAGGCGCTATCTTGACGCACTCGACTTCCAGCGGCGTCAGCGTGCCCGCCACATCATCCCGGGCCAGTTCCCCCTTGCGCAGGGTCAGCAGATCGGCGAGTCCGAAACCTTCCACCCCTTTCTCTCCCAGGGGCAGTACGCGAGCGAGGTCTTCCCCGTGCAGCACGGGACCGCCAAGACGGCAGCAGGTTCCGCAGCGCCTGCATCCTCCCCTCGAAGCGGAACCCGTACCGCCTTCCATTTCGACTTTTCCGGATCTGCTCATAACTCTCCTTCAGATACGACCAGTACAACGACAATGCGCCGCATGGAACAGGCATCCTTTTGTCCGTCCGCGGGATGGTCCCTTTTCGTTTCCCCATGAAAAGACGCTCTTTACAATCATCCGGGACGGGACTATCACCCGCGGAGAATCTTCCGTCATCCTCACCCTTTCAGGGAGTTTTCATGCAGCCTTTCCGCCCAGTCGCCCTCTGCATTCTTGCGGTCGTTTTCTGTCTTTCCGGCTGCACCGGAAAACAGGTCCGCGTTTCTTCCGAAACGGAATTCTTCGTCATGGCTCGCCGCCTTGCGCCCGTCCTGCGCGACCGGGGCGTCATCGACGAACAGGGAGCCTACCTTCAACCGTTGTTCGGCTCCGCTTCTCTGCCACCGCAATTCGGCGAATACCTGTTTCGGCGGCTTTCGCCGGCCTTCCGCTTTCAGGTCGATCCATCCCTGTTGCCCGCCACCTTCGCCGCATCCAGAACGCCGGGAGACTCCGTGGAAATCCGGCCCGACGGCTTTGTACTCGAACAGGGGCTGGACAGGGTCACCGTCACCCTGCTGGCTGAAACGGACTGGAACGACGACGAGCTGCCGGACTGGCTTCTGCTTTGCCGAGTAAAGTCCGTTCAGGGAACGGGCTTGCGCGATTATTATCTGGTGGTGGACAAAACGGACGCTCCCATTCTGCGTCCCCGCCTTATCGCCGTGTACGACTGTCTGAGCCGAACCTGCAAGCTGTTCGTCACTCCCGCCGCCCCCGGCAAAAAGAAAGATGCGCCTGCCTATGATCCGGAACTGCCCGTGGTGGACGTGGAAGCCGGGCAACGCGACATCACGCTGCCTCCCGGGACGCCTCCACCGGACGAAGCTCCGAAATCCTCTCTGCATGAACAGAAAATCAGCGGCTGATTCTCCATAAGGCTCCGGGCAATCCGGAGCCTTTTTCACGGCAGCCAGTACAGACCTGACGGCCGCATGACTTCAGGCCAGACGAAAAGAGCCGCGGAATACTCCTCCCAGTCCGACCAGACGACGAATTGCCGCTGCTCGGCGTACGTCCGGTACGAACAATAGGCCTGTCTGTGTCGCAGAGCGGAAATAAGCTCCTCATTGAGCATGTTCCGGTACTTGTCGCCCAGTCTCGGAGTCAGGCTGGCCACTACGGCCCGCACGCTGCGTTTCCAGTCCTCCTGCGGGACCTTCTCTTCCTGAAAGGCCAGTCCAACGCCCAGCAGACGGGGCGAGACGCCCCGGCGAAAGAGAATAAGAGCCAGACCATCGTCCAGGGGATACCATGAGGCCAGAATACCATCCAGAACCGCCTGCGGGCTGCCGTTGTGCATCGCGGCGACAGGCGCATCCAGTTTCCCGGCCTCGCGCGCGTACGCTTCCAGAAATGCCCTGCCCGTGAGATTCAAATCCCGCGGAAAGGCTGCCTGTCCCGCAGGGCACAGCAACAGAAAAGCCAACAGGCAACACAGCATTCGCACCGGAAAACACGACATCCCTTTCCTCTCCGACCGGCGTTTCCGGCCTGTCCGCCCCGGAGACGATGAATGGTCACACCGGAAACCGAAACAGTTCCCCGGCATTGCCCCAGCCCTCATATGAGAACCTCCGAAATCCGTCACCCCTGCCAAAAGAACGTCGAAACGGCGTTTCCGCCCTTTCGGGATGCAGGAAACAAAGCCGCCGCTTGCTCACCATTGACGAGCAAGCCGCCTCTCCGGGGAAAGGCGGACGGGGAGAAAAACGGACAACCTGGATGGAACAAGCGGAAAAGGCGGGTTTTCCCCCGCCTCTCCCAAAATCAGACCGCCGATGAGGAACGGGCAACCAGCTTCTGCAGTTTCCGTTCAAACCGCTCGTACTCGCTGAACACGCAGGCGCAGTAGTTCTGGCGGTACAGCCCCCACTCCTTGGAGCGGTCAATCCCGGCCTGCCAGCAGGGCCGGAAATCCCGATACAGAAAAGCGGCCCCATGACCATTTTCAGCGGCATAGTCACCGGATGCCGAGACCGCCTCCCCGATTTCCCTGATCGCCTCGTGCTGCTGATGCCGGGAATAGAGAAGACTGGTCGTAAACGCATCGAATCCCCGCTCGGAAGCAACGGCACAGGTCAGGGCGAGCCTGGTCTCATAGCAATAGCGACAGCGCGCATGATCCTGATTGTCCGCAATGCCCATATCGTGCACTGCGCCGATCCAGCCCGGCACATTATATACGTCGTCCTGCCAGATCATGGGCAGATCCAGCCGGGCGGCAACCTGTTCCATGGCCTCGCGCCGCCGGAAATACTCGGAAACGGGATGAATATTGGGATTGGCGAAATAGCCGGTCACCTCATACCCCTCTTCCCGCAGGGCTTCGATGCACATGATGCTGCATGGTCCACAGCAGGCGTGGAGCAGAATTTTCTTCATGACTGCTTTCCGCCGTTCTTTTCGGGCACGGGCAGCAAAGCCGGGGAAATGCCGTCGATTCTGATCTCGATGCGGGCATGAAATTCCTGTTCCAGAGCGGAAAGCTGTTCCCGCTTGTGGTTCAGCAGGTACAGGCCGAGTTCCGGCTCCACGGTATAAAGGAACGAAGCCTGCCCGGAAGCCGCCGCGGAACGCAATCCGCGGTGCAGCTCGCGCTGGGCCTGAATGGCCTGCCACTCCATGGTCCGGCGCTGCCCCGTGCCGTTGCAGTGGGGACAGGTTTCCATGCTGATGGAAATAGCCGAAGACCCAGTCCGCTGACGCACGATCTGCAACAGACCGAAGGAACTCATCTTGCCGATGTCGTGTCTGGCCCGGTCGCCCTTCATGGCGTTGCGGATTTCCTTTTCCACATCGCGACAGTGCTCGGGATCGCGCATTTCAATAAAGTCGATGACCACCTGCCCGCCGATGTCGCGCAGACGCAGCTGCTGGGCAATGGCCCGCGCGGCCTCCATATTGGTCCGGTAGGCCATGGCCTCGAAATTGGTCTTGCCTCCGATCTTGCCCGAATTGATGTCTATGGCCATGAGCGCCTCGGTCTGATCGAATACGAGGCGTCCTCCGGAAGGCATGGTTACTTCGCGGGCATGAACCTGCTCAATCTGCGACAGTACGTTGAAATGTTCCCACAGGGTCTTCTTATGATCCGTATAAAGATGCACGAGGTCGGCCTTGCGCGGGAACAGCAGCGTGGCCATTTCCCGGATGGAGGTCGCCGTGGATTCGTCATCCACCCAGACCTCGGTGACGTCGTCGGAAAGATAGTCGCGCACGCTGCGGCTGGCCAGTCCCGGTTCCTGATAAATGAGCGAGGGAGCTTTTTCCGTGGTGGCCCGTTTGCGGATGTCCTTCCAGACACGTTTCAGGAAGTTCAGATCCTTCTGCAGCGTGGTCTTGCTCGTGCCCGCGCTGACCGTGCGCACAATAGCCCCAAGACCTTCTCCGGGCTCAAGCCCCTTGATCAGCTCGCGCAGACGATTGCGCTCCTCAGGATCCTCCACCTTGCGGGAAATGCCGATCTGCTCCTGTCCCGGAGTGAGCACGAGAAAACGCCCGGCAAGAGAAACCCAGGTCGTCAGAAATGCGCCCTTGCTGCCGTTGGGCTCCTTTACTACCTGAACCAGCACTTCCTGTCCGGTCTTCAGAACCTTCTGGATAGGGGGATACTTGCGGCCCTTGGCCGGTTCATGCGGCTGAAGGTAATATTCGGGATGCACCTCGTCGATCTGGAGAAACCCGTTCTTCACATTGCCGTAATTGACAAACGCGGCCTGCAGGTTCGTATCGATGTTGTTGATGACGCCCTTGTAAATGTTGCCGCGAATTTTGACCTGATGGGCCATCTCCACATAATACTCGCGGACCTGCCCATCCTCGGTGAGCACGACCTCCACCTGATCTCCGGGAAGAACGCTGATCAGCATCTTGCGCGGCGTATTCGTCGCCACCTTTTTGCCTTCTTCCGCAGACTCGCTCTCTCCGGCGGATTCGCCGGCTTCAGGAGCCTTCTTCTTGCCGCGCGTCCGGCGGGAACGCGAACGGCGCGCCGCGCCTTCCTCCGCATCGGCATCGCTCTCGCCCTCTTCGAGGGCTTCCCCGGCCTCGCCCGGCTCCGTCTGCGGGGCGGAAGGGGCGCTCTCCAGCACATCGGCCATCAACTCTTCCAGCACATCGGTGGGCAGCATGAACGTCTGCTCCTCGGCAAGCTCCTCCGGTTCGCTGTCCTGCTTCTCGATCATGGTTTCCGGGCCGGAACGGCGGCGTCCCCTCCGGGAGCGGCGGGAACGTTTCTCGGAAACAGAAGCCTCGGCAGCCAGTTCGGCAGGCGTTACGGACGATTCGGGGGAATCGTTATCCTCGTCATCGTCGTCGGAAACATAGTCCGGAGTCGGGCTGTCTTCCGTCAGCGCTGCCAGTTCTCCGTCATCCAGAGCGGGACGGCGACGGCTGCGCCGGGAACGGCGCCGCCTTGAGGCTGTTCCTTCCTGTACGGAAGAGACTTCTGCGTCTCCGTCCGGTGCGGGTTCCTCGCTCCCTCTGCTTTCAGGTTCCTTTTCCAGAACGGCAGGAACAGTGGCGGGCACAGCCACGGCAGGCGTCACGGGCTGCGTTAAGGCAGGCGCTTCAGTTCTGCCTTCCGTGATCGCTGGAATGTCCTCGCCGGAAAAAGCGACTGCAACGCCATCATCCGCCCCCCCGGAAGGGGCTGCGCTCTCCGCCTGTTCCGCCTTCAAGGCCGAAACGGGACCGGCTTCACCGGTCTGACCGGACGACTGCCCCGCAGAAGTCGCTACGGCTTCGGAGGAAACGTCGGGAACAGAACCGGAAACAGCTTCATTCCCTTCAACGGGCGCCGGGGAAGCGGCCGTTCCGGTTCGCCGCGTGCGGCGCGGCCGTTTGGGCTTTTCTTCGGCGGAAACTTCGGACGATTCCTCCGTCACGGAAGGAGCAGTTTCGGCGCTCCTGGCCGCACGGGTACGGGATCGTGAAGTGCGGCGGGGCTTGGCCGGTTCGACCTGGCTCTCTTCCCCTGCGGCAGGTTCGGCACTGGCGGCGGGCGCGGCCTTCCTGCTTCGGCGCGGACGGCGAGCAGGCGTTTCGGAAACGGATTCAGTTACGGATTCGACCGCCGGAAGGTTTTCCCCTTCAGGGCGGACATCGGACGCGAGACCGGGCAAGCCGGAAACGTTTTCACTATCGATCATGAGTTCCTCAAAAAAAGCAAAATGTTCTGCCACCAAAGGCGGCGTAAAATCGGTTTGGCCGACAGACGCTCATGCGCCCGCGCCGAAGACGGTAGATGCAAACCGGCATGCCGCAGGTTTCATCCGGCGGAAACTCACTTTCCAACCGCCTGAAAAATCGTTCCAGCAGGACGCCACGCCATGAGATACGACCTGCCGTGCAGGCACTTCCTCAATTGAAACAGGACAATGGGCCTTATTCGCCCAGAACGTGCAACGTCACAGTCAGGTCATCCCCCGCAAGCCGCAGTTCGGCATAACCGCCCATGGCGAACGCGCCGGTATTGACCAGCACGGTTCTGCCGAGACGATCCACGGCGCGGGATTCGTGAATATGCCCGCACAGGCACACTCCAGGCTGCGCGTCCAGAAGAAAATCACGCACAGCGGTGGAACCGACATGGGTTCCGTTTCCTATGACGTCGCATAGCGTGTCGTAGGGCGGCGTATGGGTTGACAACACCACATGCCGAAAATTTCTGGCCTGTCGCCACATGTCTTCAAGCCATTCCGCAAAACGGGATTCCGGAAATTCGCTGGGTGTGCCGAAAGGCGTGAAGGTCGAGCCGCCGAGTCCCATGAGTCCCGTGCCCGGCGCAATTTCGCGGACATGGCGATGCGTATTCCAGCCCTCGGCATCAAGCCAGTCGGACACCTCTCCCCGGTCCATATTCCCGATCTGGGCGTACACGGTTGAATTGCAGCGTCTCAGCGCCTCCAGAACCCTGCGGGCCTGATGCGTTCCGCCGTTAAGCGTCAGATCTCCGGTGACGATGATGCCGTCGGCCTCGGAAATGCCGGGAATATCCCTCAGCCGCGCGGTCTTGTCATGAAGATCGCCGATGACGATCCAGCGGCGCGCAGCCGGGCCAGCAGGCGGAACGGACAGAGAGCGGGGAGCGGAACTTGGCATGAGGGGAACTTCCTTGTACTCTTCCGGACAGCGTATACCGAGGCGCAATTCCCCGCAAGTCCAGCAACCTGTCTATCCCCTAACCGATTGTCCCGGATTTGGAAAGATCTTATGTGTTCGACTCCCCTCTCCAAATCGTCCAGCCGATCCGCTTCGGACATGCACCCGTTTCCCCATTCCAAGGCGGAACTGCGTCGCGAACTGATCTCGCTTCGGCGCAGCCTGCCGGAGGATACGGCTCTGGCGCTTTCGGAACGCATTCAGGCCCGCGTGCTCGACCTGCCCGCCTGGCGAGAAGCGCGCATGGTCGCCCTCTATGTCGCTGTGCGGCGCGAAGTTTCCACAGAACGCCTTCTCGATGCAGCGTGGAAAGACGACAAAACCGTCCTTCTACCCCGCTGTCTGCCCCCGGAATACGGGGAAGGTATCATGGAATTCGCGGCCTGCAGCGGTCGGAAAACGCTTGTTTCAGCTTCCTTCGGCCTGCTTGAACCCGACGATACCTGTCCGCCAGTCCGTGTCCCGCCCGACCTGATCATCGTTCCTGCCGTGGGCATCAGCCCGGCAGGAGCAAGACTCGGGTACGGCAAGGGGTTTTACGACCGCCTTCTGGCCCTTCCTGGCTGGTCCGGCGTTCCCCGCATCGCGCTGGCCTACGGATTCCAGATCGCGGATTTTCCCACCGAGCCTCGGGACATGCCGATGAACGCCTGCATCACTGAAAAGGAACTGCTATGCTTTTAAACTTCATTCCTTTTGTCTTTCCCGGAATCGCCAATGTCCGCTGCGCATTTCAGACCAGAATCGGCGGATTGTCTCAAGGCCCCTATGGTGAAGGCAACATAGCCTATACCGTAGGCGATGACCCGTTGACCGTCTCGGCAAACCGCATCGATCTTGCCGCCTCGCTGGAACTGCCCCGCCTCGCGGAAGTGCATCAGGTCCACGGCGATGCGCTTGTCTTCGATCCCGATCCCGTCGATCTGAGCCGGACCTCCGTTCCCCCGACCATGCCGGAAGGAGACGGACTCGCCACCATGCACTCCGGCTTCGGCCTCGTCATCAAGACAGCCGACTGCCAGCCTGTTCTCATCGCGCACAGGAACGGGCGGCATATTGCGGCGCTGCACGTGGGTTGGCGCGGCAACCGCATCGCCTTCATCCAGTCCGGCATAGCGGCCTTCTGCGCCCGCTACTCCCTGCGTCCCGAGGACCTGTCCGCCGTGCGCGGACCGAGTCTGGGGCCAGACAGATCAGAATTCATCAATTTCGATACGGAATGGGGGCCTGAATTCGCCGACTGGTTCGACAGATCCCAGCAGACCATGAACCTGTGGGAGCTGACCCGTGCCCAGCTCCGGAAAGCCGGACTGCGCCCGGACCGCATCTTCGGACTGGATCTATGCACATATTCCCTGCCGGAAAACTTCTTTTCCTATCGAAGAGAACGCGTGTGCGGCCGTCAGGCCAGCGTAATCTGGATCGCCTGATCCCCCCGGGTTCCGACGGCCCGCCGGCTGGCCGACGGGCCTGTACGCAAGGCGGGCAGGAGAAAGTATGAGCGGCGCGGGGTAAATCTGCCGTCACGTCATGCGGTTCCCGCTGCCCCGTGCTGGAAAAGCACGCCGCTCCGGGCATCGGTATCGCCACCCTGTACGAAAACCTGAGGACTGAACGCAAGACGCCGCTCCCTGTTGAAACAGGGAGCGGCGTCGATTTTCGGCATAGGAAACCGTCAGCGGACAACCCAGGGCAACCCGCGCAGGTTAAGCTGTTCCATGAAAGGATCAGGATCCATCTGTTCCATATTCCAGACCCCGGGCTTCTTCCATGCGCCGGTCACCAGCATCATGGCCCCGATCATGGCCGGCACTCCGGTCGTATAGGAAATGGCCTGACTGCCGACTTCGGCATAGCAGGCTTCATGATCGCAGATATTGTAGATATAGACGCTCTTTTCCTGTCCGTCCTTCACGCCCTGCATGAGGCAGCCGATACACGTCTTGCCTCTGGTCAACGGTCCGAGCGAGGCGGGATCGGGCAGAAGCCTGCCGAGGAACTGAATGGGCACGATCTGCTGTCCCTGGAACTCCACAGGCTCGATGCCGGTCATGCCCACGTTGCCGAGAACCTTCAGATGGTTCAGATAGTTGTCGGAGAAAGTCATCCAGAAGCGCGCCCTCCGGATGCCCTTCAGGTTCTGCACCAGCGATTCAAGTTCCTCATGATACATGAGGTAGCACTTCTTCGGACCGATTCCGTCAGGAAAATCATAGGTCATGGCCCATGAGAGCGGATCAGTCTCTACCCACTCGCCGCGTTCCCAGTAGCGCCCGCGCGCCGTCACCTCACGGATGTTGATTTCCGGATTGAAGTTGGTGGCGAAGGGCTGGCCGTGGTCCCCCGCGTTGCAGTCAATGATGTCCAGCACATGGATCTCGTCCAGAAGGTGCTTCTGGGCGTAGGCGGCGAACACGTTGGTCACGCCGGGGTCGAAACCGCTGCCGAGCAGCGCCGTCAGACCGGCGTCCCTGAACTTCTGCTGGTATGCCCACTGCCATTTGTATTCGAACTTCGCCTCGTCCAGCGGCTCGTAGTTCGCCGTATCAAGATAGTTCACGCCCGCTTCAAGGCAGGCATCCATGATGTGCAGATCCTGATACGGCAGGGCCACGTTGATGACCAGTTCGGGCCGGTAACGTCTGAGCAGCGCCACGAGTTCCGGCACGTCGTCGGCATTGACACGGGCCGTCTCGATAGTCCGCCCCGTCCGCTGCCGGATGCTGGCCGCAATGGCCTCGCACTTGGCGAGGGTCCGGCTCGCCAGCATGATTTCCGTAAATACTTCAGGAGCCTGAGCGCATTTATGCGCTACAACGCTCCCGACGCCTCCCGCACCGATGATAAGGACTCGCGCCATTGTTTTCTCCTTTTCTCCGGATCGCCGCCCACCCCAGCAAGGGGCCGGAGGCATCCCCGGCGTCAGCATGCTCTGTTTTCCGAATCTCCCGCCCGCATGGAACAAACCGCACGCCGAAGCGCGGCCTGTTCGGGAAGGCCGTCAGACGGCTTACCGCTCGAAATAGGTATAGCCGCGCAAGCCATCCTCGAACGTCTGGAGAATCTTGTAGCGCTCCGAGGGCGTGATCCGCTTGTCCCGCACGGCGCGTTCCGCGGCTTCCCGCAGATCCTCCAGAATACGACGCGGATCGTATTCCACATAGTCGAGGATATCGGCCACCGAATCTCCCCGAATCTCGCGCACGAACTGGTAGGAGCCGTCCTCGCTGATGCGGATGGACACCACGTTGGTATCCCCAAGCAGATTGTGCAGGTCCCCGAGGGTTTCCTGATAAGCTCCCACCAGAAAGACGCCCAGATAGTACTCCTCTCCCTCAATCAGCGGATGCAGATCAAGAGAATTGCGCATGCCCTGAGGGTCGATGAACTTGTCGAGACGTCCGTCGCTGTCGCAGGTGATGTCCGAGATCACCGCCTGCCGGGACGGACACTCGTTCAGTCTGTGCACGGGCATGACCGGAAAAAGCTGATCGATGGCCCAGGCATCCGGCAACGACTGAAACACGCTGAAATTGCCGTAATAGATATCCGCGAGGGAACTGTCGATGTCCGCCAGTTCCTTGGGCGTGTGCTTCAGCTTGTCCTTTTCCTGAGCGATGCGCTTCATGATGGCCCAGAAGAACTTGTCGGCCAGCGTGCGCTGCCGCAGCGTCGCGCGCCCGGTGATGAACATCTGACGCATCTCGTCGCGGTAGTAGATGGCGTCGTTGTAGCATTCCTGCAGGTTGCGCACGCTCAGGCCATTCAATACTTCCTGCAGGTTGCGCACCGATTCGGGCGTATCTTCCGGCAGCGTATCCGGAATGCCCTCTCCGATCTCCGCGATGCTGACGTCAAGCACATTGAACAGCAAAATGGAATAATAGGCGACCGTAGCCCGTCCCGATTCGGTCACGATGTGCGGATGCGGGATCTGCTGCTGGTCGAGAATGGCCATGACCGCCTCGATCACGTCGGTACAGTACTCGTCGATGGAGTAATTCCGGCTGCTGACATAATTGGTATGCGAGCCGTCATAATCCACGGCCAGCCCGCCGCCCAGATCAAGATACCCCATCCTCGCCCCTTCCTGGGCAAGACCGGCATAGATGCGCGTGCTCTCCATGACGGCGGTACGGATGTCCCGGATGTTCGGGATCTGGGATCCCAGATGGTAATGCAGCAGACGCAGGCAGTCGAGCATGTCCCGACTCTTGAGCAGGTCCACGATGTCCATGATCTGGGCAGTCGTCAGGCCGAAGGCCGAACGCTCGCCTCCGGAACCGGCCCAGTGCCCGCTGCCCTTGGTGATCAGCTTGACCCGGACGCCGAGCAGAGGGCGGACGCCGAGCGCTTCGCCGCGCTCAAGGATCAGTTCCAGCTCTCCGGGCATTTCAAGAACGAAAAAGCACTTGAACCCCATGCGCACGGCGGAAAGCCCCAGGTCGATGAATTCCTCGTCCTTGTAGCCGTTGCAGATGAGGCAGGCCTCCTCGTCCTTCAGCTGGGAAATGGCGGAAATGAGTTCGGCCTTTGACCCTACTTCAAGCCCGTGATGATACCGTTCCCCGAACTGGGCGATCTTTTCGACCGTATGTTGCTGCTGATTGACCTTGATCGGGAAAACGCCACGGTACTCGCCCCTGTAGCCGAGCGAGGCGATGGCCTTGCGAAACGATTCATGCAGCAGGGAAATCTGCGAATCCAGAATGTTTTCAATGCGCAACAGAACGGGCATATCGTAACCGCGCTCGCGCATTCCCCGGATGACCTCCGGCACGCTGACCGCGATGTCCGTTTTTTTCCCCGAAGGATAAATCTCCACCTCGCCCTTGGACGAAACGCCGAAATAGCCGGCTCCCCAGTTCCGAATACCGTACAGCTCGGTGGAATCCTCCACACTCCATTGCTGGAGAGTGCGCTTTGTCGCCACGTATCTTGACCTCTCAGGGTTGAAAGCCAGGGTTCCGATCCCCCAAAAAAAGATCGGCCCTTGCCAGCTCCGGGGAAAGACACGGCCCAACGACCGCGGAAAAACGGACCCGTTGAGGCCATCCGCTCCGGCGGGCTCCACGACCTGTGCCGCAACTGTCCCGCTCCACCCGGAATGACAGGGAACCGCCCTCTCATCCGCACCCCGCTTCTCTGCGGGGAAATTCTGTTTTACATGACCTAAAAAGGATGAAAAGTCAATAAGCTGTCGCCGTTTTCTCCTGCAAGAACCTCCCCCAGAAGACCGGAACGGGACACGACCGCCTGCGGGTCCGCATTTTCGAAGAAAACTGCGCTATTAGAATATGCGATCATGCGGATTTTCCAGACGCATCTTTCTCCGGGAAGCAGACGTCCGGTCCGCATTACGGCCTGCACGGACTCCCGGACGCATCCGGGGGCACATCCGGAGACGCGACCTCCTCCCGGAATGTGGGCTATTCCTCGCGCAGAGCCCGGCTCATGAGAGTCTGAACTGCCTCCCGCGGAGGCACTCCCCGGTACAGCACGTCGTACATCCCGAACGTCACGGGCATGTCCACGGCATGGGCACGCGCCAGACGGTATACGGCATCCGTGGTCTTCACGCCCTCGGCCACCATGTGCAGAGAACCGGCAATCCCGTCCAGCGTTTCGCCCCGCCCCAGACGCAACCCCACCTGCCGGTTGCGCGACAGGTCTCCGGAACAGGTCAGCAGCAGGTCTCCCAGTCCGGACAGGCCCATGAACGTGGCGGAACGGGCACCCAGCGCGACCCCGAGACGACTCGTTTCAGCCAGTCCGCGCGTGACCAGCGCAGCCCGGGCATTCAGCCCGAAACCGAGTCCGTCGCTGAGTCCTGCAGCGATGGCGATGATGTTCTTGACCGCGCCGCCCAGTTCCACGCCGGTAACATCAGTGCTGGAGTAGGATCGAAACCATGGTGCGGAAAAAACATCGCGCAACGCCGCACCCAGAGCTTCGTCACGGCAGCCGAGCACCACGGCGGTCGGCTTGCAGCGCACCACCTCCAGCGCAAAGGACGGCCCGGACAAGATGGCGTAACGCGATAGATATTCCGGCAGCTCCTCCCGCACCATCCGTTCGACCGTGACCAGTTCGGACACTTCGATGCCCTTGGCCGTATTCACCAGAACGCAGTCCGGGCGCAACCCGCCGCGCAGGGAACGCAACGCGCCGCGCAGAGCCTGACAGGGTACGGAAAGAACCAGCAGGGGAGCGGAAGCCAGAACGGAAGCCGCCTCTTCGCTGCCGGCGACCACGGCGCGCACCCCGGGGTGCAGACACTCACCCGGAAGATAGCGACCATTTTCGTGCCGCAGATTCATATATTCGGCCTGAGCGGGGTCGCGCACCAGAAGCGCGGTCTCCCGCCCGGCATGGGCCAGCAGATGTGCCAGAGCCGTTCCCCAGCTCCCGCCGCCCAAAACAGCCGGCATTCCCTGAAACGCCATGCTTCCCTCCATTTTCCCTGCGTCGCCGCGCCGCAGCCCGGAATTTCCGTCGGACGCCCCGGACCGCTCCTTGCGGCCCGAACCGATTCAACATACAATGAACGCCAATATCGGGCATTTCCGCCCGCTTTACCGTTACAACGAGGTTAAAATCATGTATCGCAATACAAAGAATGTTCCCTATTACATCTTCGGACAAGGCTCGTTTGCCCAGCTTCCGGATTTGCTCAAGCCGCGCCGGGAAGCCGTCGACGGTCCCGTAGTCTTTTTCGTGGACCATTTTTTCCGGAATCATGAGCTGACGCAACGCCTGCCCATGGAAAAGGGAGACCAGCTCATTTTCGTGGACACCAGCTCCGAACCCGAAGTCAACTATATGGACGAGCTGAAGGCTTCCGTGGTCGCCGCAGACGATCGCCTGCCCTGCTGCGTCGTGGGCATCGGCGGAGGAGCGACGCTGGATACGGCCAAGGCCGTGGCCAACCTGCTCACCAATCCCGGCAGGGCCGAAGACTATCAGGGCTGGGAACTGGTCAAGAATCCCGCCGTGTACAAGATCGGCATTCCCACTCTGTCCGGAACAGGTTCGGAATGTTCCCGCACCTGCGTACTTACCAATATTCCCAAGAAACTCAAACTGGGCATGAACAGCGATTACACGGTGTTCGATCAGCTCCTGCTTGATCCGGATCTGACCGCCTCCGTGCCCCGGGACCAGTATTTCTACACCGGCATCGACACGTTCATGCACTGCGTCGAAACCCTGCAGGGCAGCTACCGCAACGCCATCATCGACGCCTTTTCCGTGCGCGCCGTGCAGCTGTGTCAGGAGATTTTCCTTTCCGACGACATGATGAGCGAACCCAACCGGGAGAAGATGATGATCGCCTCGTACATCGGCGGCATGGCCGCAGGCAACGTGGGCGTCATCCATCCGTTCTCCGCGGGTCTCGGCGTGGTGTTCCATACCCCGCACGGCCTCGGCAACTGCCTCGCCCTCAAGGTTCTCGGCGACATCTACCCCAGGGAACACGCCATGTTCATGGAGATGGTCGAACGGCAGAAGGTCCATCTGCCCACCGGCATCTGCCGCGACCTGACCGACGAGCAGTACGACGGTCTCTATCAGGGCTGCATCGTGCATGAAAAGCCTCTTACCAACGCGCTGGGTCCGGAGTTCAGAAGCATCCTGACCAAAGAAAACCTCATCGAACGGTACAAGAGCATCTAGACACGGAGCGTTTCCGTGCATGGACCGGCCCCCTCGCGGCGCGGCAACTCTGCCGCCGGGCCGGTCCTTTCCGTCCGAACCTGCCGCGCTCCTTCCGAAGCGCAATCTTCCCGGAAACCCAAACTCTCCGGCGCCTGCCGAAAACCGGGGCAAAACGTTCCCCAACCGAGGTTACCGTATGAACATCAGAGTGAATTTCAGCGGTCGAGCGATCAAATACACCGAAGAAGAAATCGCGGTGGTCGTGGACGCCATGCGCAACGCGGAGCCGCTGACGCAGGCGAGGCACATGCTGGCCTTTCAGGAAGCCTTCGGAAACTATATCGGAGCCGAGCACTGCTTCGCCGTGATGAACGGTGTATCCGCGCTGGAGCTGTCCGCCCAGCTGTGCAATTTCCAGCCCGGTGACGAGGTGATCATTCCCTCCCACACCTTTACGGCCTCAGCCTACCCCTACGTCAAAAAGGGCGCAAAAATCGTCTGGGCCGACGTCGATCCCGTCACCCACGTGGTCAATGCCGAAACCATAGCGGCCCGCATCACGCCGAAGACGAAAGCCATCGTGGCCGTGCATCTCTACGGCTATGTGGCCGACATGCCCGCGATCATGGCGCTGGCCAAGAAACACGACATCATCGTCATTGAGGACGCAGCCCAATCCATCGGCGCCGAAGTGGACGGAGTGAAGTCCGGAGCCTGGGGCGACATGGGGGTCTTTTCCTTCCATTCCCACAAGAACCTCACCACGCTGGGCGAAGGCGGCATGCTCGTGGTCAAGGACCCGAAACTCGCCGCGCTGGTCCCCATGCTCCGGCACAACGGCCATTGCCCCTACCCGGAACCCCGTCCCAACTACTGGACGCCGGCCATGGGCAACGTGGATCTTCCCGAACTGGACGGCACGCCGCTGTGGCCCAACAACTACAGCCTCGGTGAAGTGGAGTGCGCTCTGGGAACCAAGCTGCTTGAACGCATCGACACCATCAACGCCGAAAAACGCGCCCGCGCCATGCGCTTCATCGACGGCCTGAAGGACTTCCCCGAACTGGAGATGCTGCGCGAGGACTCTCCCAGACACAACTATCATCTGCTGGTCGGGTGCCTGAAAAACGGCAAGCGCGACGAATTCATGCGCGCGATGTACGAGGACAAGGGCATCAAGTGCGTGGTGCAGTACATTCCTCTCGACCGATACGATTTCTACAAAAAAATAGGGCTTGGCACCGCCGATTGTCCCAATGCCGACGCCTTCTATGACGCGCAGGTTTCCTTCCCGTTCCAGCACTGGCTGAGCGAGGAAGATTTCGAATACATGCTCGCATCCACACGCGAAGTGCTGCAGAGCCTGCGATAGCAAACCGGCGGGAAGGAGACTTCCCGCCTTTTTCCTCAGGCCCGCCCGCGCCGACAGACCGAACTCGGCCCCGCGGCGCTCTCTCGGAGGGACCGGAGAACTTCCAGGCGGCAACCGCCGGAGGCATTTTCTTCATGACAGAAACGCGACGCTGCATCGTCATTCCGGCGATCAAGAAAAACGCGGTCATCCCGGACCAGCTGGTCAAGAAGCTGGCGGGCACGACGCTTATCCAGCGGGCCATCGACGTGGCCCGGGGCGTGGTTCCGGCGCAGGACGTCATCGTAGTCACGGACAGTCAGGAAATCAGCCTGATCTGCGAACGCAACGGCGTCCGCTTCCACTACAACGCCGGGCTGCGCTTCACCTCTCTGGACATCATCGCCGAAATGCAGTCCATTCTGCGGGATCTCGGCTCGGACTACGAAAACATCATCATCTATCGGGCCAGCTGCCCTCTCCTGACCTGGGTGGACATCGACGACGCCTACCACAGATTTCTTGAAGACGAGGCCGACTGTCTGGTCACGGTAAAAAACGTACGCCACAGAATCTGGGAAGTTCGGCAGGGACGCCTTGAAAGCCTGCTTTCGGAGGACGAGTCCGAACTGGTCGTGGAAAGCAAGGCGCTGATCATTCTCCGGGCCAGGGCGCTGGAAACAGGTCAGATCCGCCGTACCATCCCCTATTTTCTCAATGACCGGGCCATGGAGATCAACGGCTATCAGGACTGGTGGCTGTGCGAACGTCTGCTCGCCCGGCGGCATGTAGTCTTCGTGGTCGCCGGCTATCCGGCCATCGGCATGGGGCATGTGTTCCGTTCCCTGATGCTGGCCCATGAAATTTCCCATCACCGGATCACCTTCATCTGCACCAGAGAAAGCGAGCTGGCCGCCTCCAGCATCGCGGCCCGCGACTACAGAACCTGCATCCAGCAGAATGAACTCTGGCAGGATGTTCTGGCCCTCAAGCCGGATCTGGTCGTCAACGACATGCTGGACACATCCGCCGAATACATGAAGCATCTTACGGACGCGAACATTCCCGTGGTCAACTTCGAGGACGAAGGCCCCGGCTCGAATCTGGCCAATCTTGTCATCAACGCCCTGTACGAGAACGGCGGTCCGCAGGATGCGGATGCTCCGCGCAGTCATGTGCTTTACGGACACAGATATTTCTGCCTGCGCGACGAATTTCTGCAGGCTACCCAGAATACCTTCCGGGCCGATCCCGGGTGCGTTCTCGTCACCTTCGGCGGCACGGACATGCCGGACTACACCCGCAAGACCCTCGACGTGGTGGAACCTGTCTGCCGCGAACGCGGCATCGCCATCCGCGTCGTCACCGGCCCGGGCTACGCTCATCGGGAACGGCTGGCCAGCCACATCAAAAAACTGGACAACCCGTTCATCCGCTTCGAATACGCCACCAACATCATGTCCCGCATGATGGAGGGGGTCGATCTGGCGATCTGTTCAGCCGGACGCACGGTCTACGAACTGGCGCACATGCGCATTCCCGCCATCGTGCTCGCCCAGCACGAACGCGAGGCCCGGCATACTTTCGCCCGCGCGCGCAACGGGTTCGTCTATCTCGGCATCATGCGCGAGTTTAATGCCGCCCGGCTGGGCAGGGTCTTCAGCCAGCTTGTGGCCGAACCGGAACACAGGCGGCATCTGCACCAGCGCCAGTGCCGTATCCACTTTGAACGCAACAAGGCGCAGATCGTGGACAAGATTTTGAAGTTGCTTGAAAAGTAAGAGGTGCCTTCCATGAAAACCGTCATCGTCATTCAGGCCCGTCTCGGCTCCAGCCGCCTTCCCTGCAAGACGCTGCTCACGCTGCACGGTCTGCCCGTCATCGACTGGGTCGTGGACCGCTGCGCCCGTTCGGAACTGGCCGACGACATCGTGGTCGCGCTGCCGGACACCCGACGGGACGAGGTGCTGGCCCGCCATCTGCAGGCCAGAGGCATCTCCATATGGCGCGGCCCGGAACAGGACGTGCTGACCCGCATGCATGATGCGGCCAGGGCTCATGGCGCGGAAGCCGTAGTGCGCGTCTGCGCGGACAATCCACTGATCTGGGGAGGAGAAATCGACAATCTGATCCGCTTTTACCAGCGCGAATCCGCCGCAGGCAATTGCGACTACGCCTACAATCATATCCCCAGAAACAACCTGTACCCCGACGGACTCGGCGCGGAGATCACGTCTTTCGAACTCTTCGCGCGGATGAACGCCGAAGCGACGCTCCCCGCGCATCGCGAACACTGCATGAACCATATCGTGGAAAACCCGCAACGGTTCGTCATCCGCACCTTCGATCCGCCGAACCCCGAACTTCATCATCCGGAACTCAAACTGGACATGGACACAGCGGAAGATTTCATCAACCTCTCCCTGCTGGACATTACGCCGGACATCACTCCGGAGAACATAGTCCGGCTGTTCGCCTGAAGCCCGCTCTCCGCCAGAACAGAAAGAAGGCCCGCCGCGTCAGCGACAGGCCTTCTTTGGGGTTTCCCGCCGTGCGAAGATAACCACCCTTCACAAAACTACAGTTCGAAACTGGTACCCGCTCCAGCCCAGTCCACATCGGAAAACAGCGAGGCCAGACGCGCCGCAGCGCGGAATCCGGTGCAATGACACGGCCTCCAGACCGCGACATCGACGCAGAGCAGAGCTTCCATCCACTCGGGCAAAGCCGCTTCCGGCACAGGAGCCAGATGCATGCCCCCTATGACCGCATGCAGCCGCGTTATTCCGAAACGATCGCGCACATAACGCAGAATGTTGGGCAATCCTGTATGCGCGCAGCCGAGCAGCAGGGACGGTCCATGCGTTCCCTCCGCCAGCAGGGACAAATCATCGCGAAACGCGTCGGGATGCAGCTTCCCGTCGGCTCCCGCCGCCCAGAGTCCTTCGCGATGCATCCATTCAGGATTACGCAGCTCTTCCGGCACCACAAACGCCGTGACGCCGGGCAGAATCTCGCTGCCGTCCGCGACGGGTTTCAGTCCCGGCAACGCAATGACTGGTCCGCCGTTGCGCCGGGTATGCCCGGGCGTCCTGCCCGCATGCCGTTCCATGAACAGATGGGGGGAACCCCAGATCTGTGCCTCCGGGAACAGCCTCAGCGCCTCGACAAGCCCGCCGCAATGGTCGTTATGCCCATGACTGAGCACTATGTGCGCCACTTCGGACGGCAGCTGCAACTCGCTCAGATTGTGCGTCAGCGTGGAGCCGCGCAGCCCCGTATCCAGCAGGACATTGCCACCCGGCGTTTCCAGCAACGCGGCATAGCCCCATTCGGCCAGCAGTTTCAGGCTGACGCTCATATTATCCACAACAACGGTATACCGCATGACGAATCTCCTTGACCTCTCCTGCATGACGCGGACATTCCGGCCCGCTTCCGTCCGCAGGCGGCGAACGGGTGAAAACCCGTTCCTCCACGCTGCGACGCGAACGGCAGCCGGTTTAGTCGTCCTCGAAAAGCCGCCCCCCGAAATACCGCTCTCCTTCGAGCGTAAGTTCAATATCGTTGGCTACATGGTCAACAATTCGACAATAGCCGTAGTTCAACCATTCGTCCACCACGTCGGCCAGATCCGCATGCTCGAATCCCGCCTTTTCCGCATCTTCGAGCAGGTGGGGAAAAACCCCGGCCGGAAGAGGTTTCGGGGCATTCCGCAACATTTTTCTGAGCCAGGCTTCGGTTTCGGCGTGCATGATTCCTTCTCCCTGATTTCGTACCGTTCCACAGCGGACTCTCGAAAAAAAGCCCGCCGCAGTCAACCGCCCTCGCTCGCCGGAAAACCACCATTTCCGGAAGCCGCCATGCCGATACATACGCCTTTTATCAACAGTCTGAAGCACAACATGACTGGCGCCACCGGCACATGCAGCCCGCGGCCGCCATCTTCGCCTCCCCTGCAGGGAACGCGCATGGCCTGACGGCTCCAGTGAACTTTCCCGAACGTGGAGGGCATGCCGTTCCACTTCCTACTGCAAAAGGGACGGCAGCGGCAAGATGGAACCGCTCTTCGAATCAACACGCACCAGAACCGACGCGGTAGTCCCCATGCGCAACTGAATGGAAGAAGGAACGTCTTCCAGCCGGACCCGCACGGGAATGCGCTGGGCCAGCCGGATCCATTCAAAGGTGGGACTGACGGAAGGCAGAAGCTTCTCGCCCGTACTGCCGTCCTGCCGGGCGATTCCCCGGCCGATGCTCTCCACACGTCCCCTGAGCGGCCTGTCGGGATAGCTCATGAGCGTAACCAGCGCTTCATCCCCGGGGTTGAAGTCCGCAATGATTGTCTCCCGGAAAAAGGCGTCCACCCAGAACGTATCTTTGCGAATCAGAGCCAGCATCGGCTGATAGGCCACGGCCATGCTGCCGGGCTGAACGGTCGGATTCACCACATAGCCGTCCGCCGGAGCCGTGATCCGGGTAAACTGCAGATCCAGCCGCGCCGCCTCAAGCGCGGCGGCGGCAGCGGCCTCGTCCGCTTCGGCGGCTTCCAGCGCGTCGCGAGAATTGCGCAGGGTCTGCGCGGAAATCGCGCCCGGCTCCTCGGCCCAGAGTCGTTCGTTCCGCTCCGCAGTCTGACGGGCCTCCAGTGTCAGAGAGCGCTGTCGTCGCAGCTCGGCCCCGGCGCGTTTCTCCGCCACCGCATACGTTGCGGCATCGACTTCGAACAGGGGATCTCCCTTGCGCACAAACTGATTGGCCACCACATGCACGGCGCCGACCGGCCCCGAAACGCGAGGAGCGATTTCTATGACCTCGGCCTGAACCAGACCGTCGCGCGTCCAGGGGTTCTGAAAATAGGCATGATAGCGCACATATACGAACGCCGCGGCCAGAGCGACGACGCACAGGGTCAGGGTCCAGCGGACAAGACTTCCAATATTCATAGTTCCATCCTTGTTCCAAGCGAGCCGGAATCATGGCTCCAGCACATTTCCTCCACCAGTCCGCCTACAACAGGGCCGCCTTCCCGAGAAGGATATCCAGCAGACAGATGTAAATCGCCACAAACGAAACAAAGACCCACGGCGGATTGACGAAAAAACGCGACCAGCCCAGACGGTTGAGCAGCAGCGCCGTGATCACGGCCCCGGCGACTCCCGCCGGAATTTCAAGAAACAACGGCGAAACGTATACCCCGAGCAAAGACAGTTCATGCGGCATATGCACCTCAGAAATGATTTCCCTCATGCCGCGTCCACGGAGCGGAACGCGCCACGCCAAGCGTGTTCAGCAGTCCTTTCAGAATGCTGCCGCACTGGGCCGACATGGAACGCAGCATCTCCCCGGCAGCGTCTTCCGGGCCGGAATCCGCCGGAGCAGACATCTCCAGCCTGCGTTGTCGCTCATGCAGGATGTCCAGAAGCCGTTCGGTCGTTTCCTGCATGGCCCGGACCCGTCTTTCCAGCCCGGAAACAGGGGCCGACCCAGAACGCTGCCCGTTCTTGTCCGAAACGGAGTTCTCCGGTTCCAGCGTCCCGCCAATTCCCTCCCCTCCGGGCAGATCAGGAAGCGGCGGCTTATCCCCGGACGTCTCCCGGCGCTCCCCGGCCTCTGCTTTCGTCTCCGTTTCCCACTCGAGCCGTCCTCCCAGTGCCACGGCGTCCGCATACAGCCGCTGCAGCGCGACGCCGATATCCTTCGCCTCGGCGCAGAACAGCCGGGCTATTTCCGGCTCCATGACCTGCACCGGCAACTTGCCCACCATGCCGTTCAGTCCGTCGACGACAAGATGCAGACGCCGCAGAGCCAGCTCGTATCTGAGCCGGGTGACGAAACCGGGTTTCTGACCATGATAGTCATTACAGAAACGGGCAAGCAGCCGTTCGGCTTCCCGGAAAAAGGCCGTCTGCCTGCGCAGAAAGAGGACCTCTTCGTTCGGAGAAAAAAAGACGTAACGAATCAGGGAGGAAAGCGAGATTCCGACCAGCAGCGTAAAGGAGCCGGCAGCCAGATTCATGAAGCTGTAGGCCGGAACATTGGTGTAATGGCCTACCGCCAGCCACGGCATCATGAAGCCCATCTTCATGGCCCCCTGTTCACGGCGTGGAAACAGAAAGCTGATTGCGAAGGCCAGGACGAACGTCAGCAGCATGAACAGACCGAGATCGGAAACGGCGGGATAGACGAACAGGTACAGCAGACCGGTACAGAATATGCCCGCCATGTAATAAAAAATCTGCGCCAGAGGATCGACCGGACCGGTAAACAGCGCGGAAAGCCCGAGCAGGACGGTCAGTTCCAGAAAAGAGGCGCTTTCAGTGCCCGGGGGATCGAAAAGAACCCAGATGAGCACCACGCTCCAGAAAATCAGCAGGGTCTGCGCAATATCCGAACGCTGCTTCGCTGAAATCAGCGGAATGGTCCTCTCCCGGGAACGACGGGGCAGAGACGGCGCGGGCGCGTTCCACAGCAGATGCGCCACCAGTCCGCGTAATTCCAGACAACGCCCCACCTGATCCCGGAACAGCCCCCGGATCGTGGACACAAGGCCTTGCAGGGACGGGTCCAGAGCGTTCACCTTTTCCCTGTCCATTTCCAGACGCGGCAGCGTTTCGGGAAGCGTTCCCTCAGGATCACCGATCAGGGCGATGAGACGGCCCACGTCCCGTCGTCTGGCTTCAAATTCCGGCAGAAGCGTCTCCAGATTCAGATCGCGCATGGCGGTCAGCGTGCCCGTCCACTGGCGCTGAATTTCCAGCAAATCCGCGCTGCAGCGTATCGCCTCCCTCCAGCAGGCCGCCTTGCGGTAAACCTGATAATTCTCAAGACGCACGGCGGGGACAAGCTGTTCCAGGGTGTCGAGAAGTTCTTTCATTTCATTATATTTCTTGTACATTCCAAGCATTCTGGAATGGCGGTCCGGAAGCTCGTTCAGGCGAAAAAGCTCGCCGTGTCCCGCAACAAGCTCATGCAGACCGCCGTTCAGCTTCTCAAAGGCCGAACGCGGTTCAAGCAGCAGAGTAATCAGCGTATAGACGGCAATTCCCAACAGGGTCTCCTCCGTCCGATATACGGCAAGATGAAAGGCCTCCCGTTGCGGATTGGCCGAGGCCATCAGCACAATGATCATGGTCACGATGGAGGACATGTAGAAAAAATAGCCGTTGGTGCGGCTGCCGGACATAAGCGCCATCATGACGGCGAGGTAAACGGAAAGAGTCAGGAACAGGGCAAGGCGCTCCTGTGGAAAAAGCATGAACAGCAGCAGGGCGACCCCCGTGCCCATGAGCGTCCCCAGCGTGCGCAGAAGCCCTTTCTGCAACGACTGACCGATGGTCGGCAGACTGACAATGAATACGGCGAACGCGGCCCAGAACGGTTTGTCCAGATTCCAGTAAAAGGCCAGCGCATAGGTGCAGACCAGGGCCAGAGCCGTGATCAGGGCATTATGCAGACGGGGAGCGAGAGCTTCGGACATGGGCGGAATCGTGCGCTGAAGGGTGAAGCCGAAAACAAGGCTCCCTGTATCGTACAGCCCCGCTGAACCGGGTCAACATGCTGAGATTCTAAAAAGACTCCGTCCAGATCCGTTTTCATCACCAATAGATGCAGGACATCCTTTCGGGAAAGAAGTACTGAAGCCTTCTCGCATGGCCTTCTCCCAGAAATGCCGATGCGGCAGGCAAGACGTCCATGAACCCGGAAAATATCCTGATGCAGTCGTACAGGACTTTACTTTCAATCCGTTTTCGCCTAGGTTGAACTAACCATCTACCGGGCGGTTAGCTCAGTTGGTAGAGCGCCGCCCTTACAAGGCGGATGCCACAAGTTCAAGTCTTGTACCGCCCACCAGAAAATCAAAACCACCTACTGGCTAAAACCCTATATAAAAGGCCTTTCCAAACAAAAATGGAAAGGCCTTTTGCTATACAGAATATTGGAAATGGCTAGCTAATTTTTTCCCAATTTTTTGGGAAGGTAGCTCAATAAAATAATTTAAAATAGTAGCGACTCCCAAAACACAACATAATGTACTTAAAATTGCTAGCAACACAGGGGTACCAATCTCTATTAAAATTCTCAAGATGACATAGCCAAATATCCCATGTATTATATACAAAGAATAACTTATTTTTGATAAAAATTTTAATATATTACTAGAATAAAAACTATATTTAAATATAAAACACATATAAAATGTAATTACAGCCAATATATAACTTGAAATAAACTTTATACCTTGAGTATAAGGACCAGCCTGCCCATGTATACAAAACATAATCATAATGACAAAAATAATATAATATCCATAAATATTTTTAATATTTTTTCTATATATAAAATTAAACACAACTCCTATAAACATAAAAATCACATATTGAGATGAAGAATAAAATATTATTAACATCTTATATAGAATAGGATTCCTATTGTATACTTCAATAAAACTATCCTCATGAAACATTAAAGACAGAATAAACAGCACAGCAGGTATGTAAAATATCTTAACTGAATAGATATATTTTTTAAACATAATACACAAAATATAAAATTTTATCTCAACTTCTAAAGTCCATATGATCCCATCAATATTTCTTGACCAAAATATATCCCGTATTCCTGGAATATAATGAATAAAAATTTCGTATGTACTATATGGATATGGTTTATTCCAAAAAATACTAGACAAAAAGATTGCCAAAATAGATACGGAAAATCCGACAATATAGGTTGGAAATATTCGAAAAAATCTACTAATAAAAAAAGCTAATCGACTTTTATTAGAACAAGAAAAAGGAATTACAAATCCACTAATTATAAAAAATAATGCAACCCCATATGATCCCCAATCAATAAACGGTAATGTATAAAACATCTTAATATATTTTGGTGTAGGTATAATATCCTCAGCTAGTGGAAAGGCATTAATAAATGAAGCCACAACATCTCTTTGTCCCCAAAATACTCCACAATAATGAGAAAAAACAACAATTAAGGCTGCAATTCCTCTGAGAATATTGGCAAATTCTATTCGATTCTCTCCTGAAACCTCAGAAGAGAGAGAGAGAGAGAGAGAGAGTTTGTTCAACATTTTTTTTGCCCATGATAGCAATCCATTAATGCCTGTTCATAATGAGGTAATACTATATCAGGAATTCCCATATCAATAATATTTCCACTATTAATCCAGATAATGTAATCACAGTTTTTTACAGTAGATAAGCGATGAGCTATAATAACTACAGTAATATCATTGGGAAGATTATGAATAGTCTCTATTATCGCTGATTCAGTAGCAAGATCTAGGGCACTTGTTGCCTCATCTAATATAAGTAATTTGGGTTTAGTATATAATGCTCTTGCAATTGATACACGCTGAGCCTGTCCCCCAGATAGGCCTGCTCCATGCTCACCAATAGGGATATCTATGCCTTTTTCATGTATATCAACAAGATCTAAAGCTGCCATCCGGCAAGCTTCATATACACGATCACTATTATAAGGTTTACCCCATTCACTAAAAGCAACATTAGCAGCTAATGTTCCTGGCATAATGTATGGTGACTGAGGAACATAGCCAACTTGCATACAATATGCAGCACGTTCTTCTGGGCTAAGAATTTTACCATCTACCAACACATTTCCAATAGATGGTTCTATAAGTCCACTTAGAATAGAAACTAATGTACTCTTTCCAGCTCCTGATGGACCCACAATACCGACTCTAGTCCCACATTTCAAAGAGAAGCTTATATTATTAAGACTGGCATCATTACTCTTTGGATAAAAAAAGCTAATTTTATCAAAGGATATAGTCCCTTTAATAGAAAAATTTATGTCAGGTGCAATCTCAGCATATTGTGGAGAGGATAATGCTTCTTTGACACGGGAAATACATTCCATTGCTTGAGGGCGAACACTTCTTAGGGCAACGAGACAAGATAAAGCCCTATTCAAGACAGGTAGTATCCTCCAACAAATCAGCATAATCATTGTCAGAGCAGCCGCAATTTGAACAATAGAAGAGTTGTAAAAGAAAAACATTATACATATAGTGACTGGGATAATCGCAAAGCCAAGTACTTCAAGAATCCAAGAAGGAATAGGTGGGGCAAGAGTTAAAAAGGTTCTAGAAGGTATCCCTTTAATAGTAATATCTTCATATTTTTTGAGAAAAACATTTTGTTGCCTATAAATAAGTACTTCACGAATGCCATTCATCGCATTCATCGTAGTCTCAGTTTCTTCTTGCGCACACTTGGCTGCCATGATACCAGCAGAATCAATAACTTTTTTTAAACTTTTATAAATTATATAAGATATTGTAACAAAAGCTAAAATTGTTCCCAATAAAATTTCAGGAGTCGAACTCACAAGCGTAATAAGAAGAGCAATGGTTATTAGCGTATAAGTATATATTGTTAACAAATTTGTAACAAACAATCCTAAAATATAACGCCAAGACATAGCTTGGAATATTTTTGAACTTGATCCAGATAAATGTTTTATATATGGAGAATATAAAAAATTTTTAAATATTGTTTTTCCAGTAAATAATGCTATTTTTTCTCCTAAAAAAGCAGTTTTACAACTAACAAATGCAGACATAATATTCTTTACACCAATAAGTAAAACTACACCCAATGATGCAAATAAGGTTATCGATCTTGGGTCGGTAAACAAATAACTAACAAAAGGAATTTTTTTTAAAATTTCCTGAAAAATAGGGGATGATAAAATTTTTTCAGGGCTAGCGATACTTAAAGCTAATATAGAAATTGAAAGTAAACTTGCTACTTCAAAAACAGCTAATATGACCATATTTACTAAAACTGTAATTGTCTCCCGCCGAAGATTTCGTGGCATAATCTTATAGACCATAAGAAAATCTTCAACGAAAATAGTATAAATTGGTCTTAACATTTTCATAGTACGTTATATTATATAATTTGTTTAAAGTTATTTAACAATCAAATACTATTTTTCAATGATTATTTTCTTTCAAATCTATATATTATTAATTAAGGATACATTACTTCATAAATCAAAAAAAATGTAACGTTTATCTTTGCTATTACTTTTTATGAAGCTCCTTTCCAGGATTCCCGACAATAACGGTTTCTGATTTTACATTCCTAATTACTACGGCACCAGCACCAATTATACTTTTATCTCCAATTTCAATATGTGGTGTAATCACAGCACCTGCGCCAACAAAGACTTCTTCTCCAATATGTACATAACCCATTGCACCAGAAAAAGGAGAAATTGAACTAAAATTACCAACTATACCATCATGTGACACAATGGATGCCATATTTAGCATGACAAAATCGCCAAGTTGTACATTACCTGCAACTGTTGCATGTGGACAAATAAAAACACCTTTACCCATTTGAACATTATCAGAGACAACAGCCGATGGATGAATAATATTTATAAATTTAAATTTATTTATATTAATTTCATTTATTACTTTTCTTTTTATATGTGAATCTCCAATTCCACATACAAAATAGTCATTGTCTTTAGGTTCAAAATTCTTGCATGAAAGGACATTACAGTATTTTTCATTCTCTCCTAATCTGGATAAAATATCTGGAGAACTACGAACATCTGTCAAAAATCCCTTCATTTGAAACTGGTCTTTTTGTAATTCAAGAGTTTGTTTTGTCCAATAAAAAACTTCAACAGCAAATCCACCATCGCCAATTATCCATATATTCTTCATACTAAATATCCTTAAAATATTTTTTTAAATAATTATTTATTAATGAGCTTATTTGTTTTATATTCTCATATGATAAATCCCGATATGTCGGTAAATTAATTCCTCGCCTAGTCCAATCAACAGCTACTGGATAGCTTTCATTAGAAGAATATGGCGGCATTGTATGCAGAGGATAAAAAACAGGACGAGTCTCAATACCTGCATCGGCTAACCAAGCCATAAGTCCATCTCTTTCTTGTTCACCACCCCTTTTTAAATATACTGTATACATCCAGACAACAGGTTGCGCCCATTTTTCCTGAATAGGCAAAACCAAATAATCCATAGACGCATGTAAACACTCATCATACCAGTGTGCTACACGCATTCTGTCGTCAATAGCACTCTCAATTGTCTCCAATTGTGCTACCCCAATAGCAGCCTGAATATTAGTCATTCTATAATTATAACCGATTACGGGAAACCAATACCTCCGTTTAGGATCCATTCCCTGATTTCTGTATAAATAGATCTTCTCCGCTAATTCATCAGAATTAGTGGTGATGCAACCACCTTCACCCGTTGTGATAATTTTATTTCCAAAAAAACTAAATGCAGCACAGTCGGCTAGTCCACCAACCTTATTTCCATTATATGATGCACCATGTGCTTCAGCAGCATCTTCCAATACCCACAAGCCATATTTTTTTGCAATATTATTTATTGCACCCATATCAGCAGGCTGTCCATATAAATGGACTGGAATAATCCCACGTGTTTTTTTAGTTATTTTTTTTTCAATCTCATATGGATTCATATTTAATGTTCCAGGTAGAGAGTCAACAAAAATAGGTATTGCTCCACAATATCTAACAGCATTGGCAGTTGCTATATAAGTTACTGTAGGAACAATCACTTCATCTCCTTCTTTTACCCCTAAAGCAACCAGAGCCAAGTGTAAAGCTGTAGTCCCATTATTAACCATAATGGCATATTTTACATTGCAAAAGTATGCAAACTGTTTCTCAAATTGATCTATATACTTACCACGAGAAGATATCCATGTTGTGTTAATACAGTCTGAAACATATTTAAATTCATTACCATTTAAAGTTGGCTTAGCGACAGGAATATTATTCATAGTTGCTCCATATTTTTTATTTTATAGATATAATTAAATACGTCTATATAGTCATTAATAACATCTTTCCATGAACGAAACATAATCTCTCTAAACAAAGGACGTTGTACATTTAAAAGTTTTTCCCTATTCTGCAATCCCCATTGAATTTTTTCAGCAATATCTTCCCAATCATATGGATCGAACAACATATAATTATATTTTTCTGGAAAATTTAATGCATCTGTAACAATTGGAATCCGAGATATTATAGCTGGTGTTTCCATTGCTAAAGATTCTGGTAATGTTGCGGGAAAAGCTCCACCTTCAGTAAGAGTTGGAGCAATCGCTATTTCTGCACAGAAATAAAAAGCATCAAGCTCATAGGATGACAAATTAGGTGCTATTATGATTCTATCTTCTATATTATTTTCATAAATGATTCTTTTTACAGAATCAAAATATGAAGCTGTTAAAATTAAATTGCACACTGTTTTATTTTCATGCACTAAATATGCAAAAGCTTTTATTAATTGAAATATATTTTTATTTGGACGTATTTGAGTTGCATAAAATATATACGGTCGATCCAAGTCTATTAAGTTTAAATTATTAGGAAATCTAGCTTTATTTTTTATAATACTACATATATACTTTCTTATATTTTCTCTTTTTTCCTTCTGTGGTGAAAATCCAGAAGCGCCACAAAAGGCAGCTAATGGAACTGGAAAAATTTTATGAGGATCAATTGAAAACCCTTCTACAAGCGCATAATATTTAACAAAATTACTATATGTTATAAAATAATCACATTTTTTGATAACATCCCTTGCTACCCGTTCACCCCATAATGCAGCTTTTTCAATAGAAAAAGGAATCGGAAGCAAATATGGAAAGATATCAGGGACACAGCAGATCTTAATTTTATTTATTAGAGTAAATTCTTTCCAAAAGACACATGGAGAAAACCAAAAATCAATATCCTGTCTTAAATTTATTATATTGATTAAATATATTTTTTCTTTTTTTTGAATAAAAGTTCCTATAATTTTTGAGTGTACATCATTAATTGACATACAGCTTAAACGCTTTATTACGTATAACCAGTATGGATCTACCACTCTTCTTTTTTGAGATTCAGATACATTCTTACAATCAAATTTGTTTCTATATTTTTTATATATATGAAATATTCTTTTCAATACTTTTAAAAATATAATACTAACCATCAAAATAACTGAAAACATCATAAATATACATGATAAGATATATTCAAGAATAAATATTTTTTTTGATGTTAAAATATCTAATTTTTTAGAATCAAAATTAAATTCTTTTTCTAATAATGGAATATTTTTTTGCATTCCCCGTGGACATGCTATAACAAATTTAACATTTGGGACACCTTCAGCTGCTGTCTTTAACATATATCCAGCAACTCTACCTAGTCCTTCACGCGTAATTGTCGTGGAGAAGGGAAAATCAAAATAAAGTCCTATTGTTTTCATAAACTATCTTTTATAATATCTAAAAAATTTTTATTATTCTGTAAAAAATCATCTATAATTGATACTTTTTGAAATTCTATGCCATCAAGTTTAACAATTTCTTTTTTATTTTCTTCTGAAAAACAAATTATATGACTTGAATTTAAAATATTTTTTTCATTTTTTTTAATATTTATAATATTATCAGGTATAATAACAAGATACGGTTTTATAGGCAAAATATTTAAAGGAACATTTTCTGATAAAAAAAATATCCATAGAGAACAGTCACAAAACTGACAAATCATATCCTCAGGATAAGCATACTCTGTTTTTTCTAAGTTAGAATCAATATGTGCATAATGTAAAGCTAAACAACTTGATGTATAATCAAGGTATTCCCAACAAAAAAATCTCTCCTTCATAATTTTACTTAAACCGATATGTCGCTTTGGTATATATATATTTGAAGACAATAAAGAAAATATTGCTTCAGTTTTTGTATTATATTCCAAAATTTTTCTATATATTTTTTCAGCAATATATACATATGTATCATATAGGTTATTTTCTAAATCATCATATTCGGAACAAAAAAAACTAATTTTAGAAGGATATATATTTTTTAAACTATCCCAATAGGCTCTAGCTGTAGAAAAATTATAAAATTTTGTCTTAATATTTAATGTATTCATTTATACACCTTCTTACGTTTAAGATCGGCCTCTATCATTAGATTACAAAGTTGTTCAAGTGAAGTTTTAGACTTCCATCCTAATTCACGCTGCGCTTTTCCTGCATCTCCAAGTAACAAATCAACTTCTGCAGGACGATAATAATCAGGATTTATACGCACGCGAACATTATTTGTCCCTTTTTCCACGCCTACTTCATTTACCCCGTCACCATGCCAGTCAAGCTCAATTCCCACAGCTTTAGCACTTAGTTCTACAAAATCACGCACACTTTGCGTACGTCCTGTTGCTAACACATATGTATCAGGAGTTTGATGATGGAGTATGCGGTACATACCCTCAACATATTCTGGAGCATACCCCCAGTCTCGTTTAGAATCTAAATTGCCAAGCTCAATATAATCACGTATTCCCAATGATATTTCTGCAAAAGCATCTGTTATTTTTCGCGTAACAAATTCTTTTCCACGCAATGGGGATTCATGATTAAAAAGAATTCCACATGTAGCAAAAATATTATAACTCTCTCGATAATTAATAGCTATCCAATGTGCATAAAGTTTTGCACAAGCATATGGACTACGTGGATAAAATGGAGTTTTTTCTGTCTGCGGAACAGTTTGAACCATACCGAACATTTCTGATGTACTTGCTTGATAAAAACGAATATAAGGATTCACTATACGAATAGCTTCCAACAATCGAAGTCCACCTAAGGCTGTAATTTGTGCTGTAGATTCTGGTTGATCAAAAGATACACCTACAAAACTCATTGCTGCAAGATTATAAACTTCATTAGGTTCTGTCTTTTCTAATATACGAATATTACTTCCAAGATCTGTTAATTCATATTCAACCAAATGAAGATTTGGATCTTTATCAATCCCAAGCTCTACAATTCTCCAAAAATTGTTTGTACTGGTACGCCGGTACGCACCATAAACCGTGTAGCCTTTGTTAAGTAGAAGCTGAGCGAGGTATGCCCCATCCTGTCCAGTAATCCCAGTAATTAAAGCTTTCATACATTTTCCTATAACATATTAAGTTAACAATAATATTTTTAAATTTATATTACTTGTAACTTTTAAGTAAAAAAATATTTCACTAAAATATCAACACATTATAACACCAAATTTTTATTTTACATGTAACTCAAATAAAATACAACATCTCTATTAAAAAGACAATTTATCACAAGTCATGGCAAGACTCTTCTCAAAAAATTTTATCAAAACTCCCTCATTCCATTCTCTTGCGCAACGTCTCCTCTCCATACTTGCGGAACATGCCGATGGCCCATGCGTGCGTCATTTCCGGAGGGCAGGATATGTTTGCGTCAGCCGTGGGCGCATATCCCCACGGGCCACCGATACGGGCGACGAGATTCGGAACGTCCAGCCATGTGGTGGACGCATAGTCGATATAAATATTCAGCCAGTGTCGGACATTGGAGAGTCGGCGGCGGGGCGGTCCCTTGTGGGAGACGGGGTCCAGCGTTACCAGCAGTTCAATGGCATCCGGGACCTTGCGGGAGACTGCGTTCACAGCGGCGTCTCCGCCCCAGCTGTGCCCGATGATGGCTACAGGTTTGCCGCGCTTCGCGTAGAAATGCACCAGATTCCGCATGAAGCGGGCTTCGTAGTACTCCCGAAACCATACGTCATGCCGGGCGGCGAGATCTGCCGGATACTGCTCGCTTACGGCATAGCTGTTGGCGAGCACCTGATCCATGAATCCGCCCACCACAAGTACCAGAGGCCGCAACAGAGCCGCGTCCAGAGCTTCAACGCGGGACAGAAAGATCTTCTCCTCTTCCGGGCCATAAACGCCGAGCATTCCGGCCTGCTCAACCAGATGCCGCGGATTGCGCTGAAAAAAGAAATTCATGGCGCGACTCCTTTCCTGAGGAGGCTAACAGCCCATCAGGAAACAGTAAAGCCAGGAGGCTTCCGAAATATTGTCCCCGAACGAGCTGCAGCCAGCCGGCGGAGATTCTGTCCTTGCATAATCCGGCCCCGCCACAACGATTCTTCGGCAGTCGCCCTGACGGCATCCGATTCGAAACTCACGGAAAACAATCCGGCTCTCACCGTCTGTTATGTCCCGTCTGTGCGGAACGGCCTGTCCGGAATAACACTATCGAATCTCAAGCAGAACAGTCCAGCGTTCCTGCAGAAGTTCCTCACTGTCTGTCCTGTGAAATTTCAGATGCCGCTGAAGGAAGTTTTCCTGTTCCGACAGTCTGAGCGCAACGAAAAGGGGGACTCGAAAGTCCCCCTTGATTACGATGCCGATCGGCTTGCAGGCCGGAACGAAACGGCGGTCTAGTCTTCCTTCAGCTCGAAGGTGCCGTTTTCCTTCTTCACTTCAATGGCGATCTTCCACAGAACCGAAAGAATCAGCGCACCGATGCCGTAGATGCCGAGAGCGATGAGGACTTCCGGCAGGGTCGGCGTATACTCGGTAATGGTTTCGAACATGTTGGGCACGAAACCGCCGACGAGCAGGCCAAGACTCTTGTCGATCCAGGAAGCAATGACGAGCATCACGAGCGCCCACGGAAGAATCTTGTGGTTGTACCGCAGCATGGGCGGAATGAGCAGAATGAGAGACATGACGGCGAAGACCACCGCAGTCCACATCCAGCCGTTGATCCACGCCATATGGCCGTCATGCCCGGTGAACAGATACACCATGGGGTGCTGATGCCCGGGAATGCCGCTGTAGAAGGCCGTGAAGACTTCCAGCAGATAGAAGAAGACGTTGATGCACATGGCGTAGGTGATGATTGTGGACAGGGTCTTCATGGCTTCGCGGCCAGGCTCGAACTTCGTGAACTTGCGCACCACGAGCAGCAGGAGCAGCAGGATGGCCGGTCCGGAGCAGAAGGCGGAAGCCAGGAAGCGGGCCGCCATGATGGCGGTCAGCCAGTAGTGGCGTCCGGGAATGCCCGCGTACAGGAAACCGGTAACCGTGTGGATCGAAAAGGCCCACACGATGGAGACATAGATAAGAACCTTGACCCATCTGGGCGGGGTCACATCATTGCGCGCGGCTTCCAGCGTCACCCAGCCGATGACCAGATTCAGGAGCAGATAGCCGCAAAGCACGACCATATCCCAGAACATCACGGAATTGGGCGTGGGATGAAGCAGAACATTCAGAGCGCGCTGCGGCTGGCCGAGGTCGACCAGAATGAACAGCACGCACATGACGACTGCGGCCACAGCCATGAATTCGCCGAATATGATGATGCGCTTGAACTTCTCGTAATGATGGAAATAGGCGGGAAGCACGAGCATCACCGCGCCCGCGGCGACCCCGACGAAATAGGTGAACTGGGCGATGTACAGCCCCCACGACACGTCACGACTCATGCCGGTGATGGCAAGGCCGATGTAGGCCTGCGCAATGTATACGCAGAGGCCCAGGCCGATGACGGCCCCCAGGAAGCACAGCCACAAATAGAAGCGCGGCCGGCCTTTGAATATCAGTTCGAGCATGGCGGCCTCCTAGATAATGTAGTACACGCCGGGCTGCGTGCCCAGGGAAGGTTTGCGACGGATGGTGTAATTCTGAGCCAGAACCTTGCGCACGGGAGAATCGGGATCATTCAGATCGCCGAAAATCATCGCGCCCTCCGAGGCTTCCACACAGGCGGGAAGCTGTCCCTTGGCCAGACGCTCCTCGCAGAACGTGCACTTTTCCACGACGCCGCGCGTGCGCATGGGATATTCGGGATTGATGTCCTTCACATACTCCTGCGGATCACGGAAGTTGAAGCTGCGCGCGCCGTAGGGGCAGCCCGCCATGCAGAAACGGCAGCCGATGCAGCGGTGCGGGTCCATGATCACGATGCCGTCCTCCCGTCTGAAGGTCGCGCCCGTGGGGCACACGCGCACGCAGGGAGGATTCTCGCAGTGGTTGCACATGAGCAGGAAATCGCCGTCCAGAAAACGCTCGGGCAGATACGAGTTCAGGTCGTCGGGGAAGACATGCGGATACTTGTCGGTCCACAGCCACTTCACTTCCTGCTTGCCGGGAATTTCCGGCACGTTGTGGACACGATGACAGGCGTCGATCACGCGCCGGAAATCCGCCTGCGTCCTGAACTTGCGGGTATCGATGACCATGGCCCAGCGATGGGCCGACAGGCCGTCGGGATTGCGCTCGTAGGTTCCTCCGACTGCCGGAGCGGCGGCCTGGACCTCCCTGGCCCCCGTTCCGGCCAGAATGCCGGCCGTGCCGAGCGCAAACGCGGAAAGACCGGCGATCTTGAGAAAGTCTCTTCTGCTTCCTTTCATCACTCGTTCCCCCTCGGCTCGATATGGCAATCCCAGCAATACGGGTCAACGTTGTTGCTGTCGTGGCACTTGTCGCAGAACTCCACCTTGTTGGTATGACAGGCCATACACGTGTTCTGAAGACTGATGTTCCAGATCCGTCCGTCGGAAGCCACATATTCATGCTTGCCTTCGCGGATCGCCTCGTCGCGCCAGCTGTTGAGCAGAGTCATATGTTCGGCCCGCATCCAGTCGCGAGGCTCGATGCACTGAGTCTTGCCCGGTTCCGTGGGAACGGCAAGCTCGGGATACACATACTCGTCCCCGCCGATGTTCAGCCAGAAGGGCGCCGTGAACAGCACCACGGCGATAAGGACGCCGGGAATGATATATTTCGCATTATACATGGCTAGTTATCCTCCGACTCCGGGTCAGGATCAGGGCATTCGAGATCTTCCTGCCGCAGGTTGAGGGTCCGGGGGATTTCGCCCTTCATGACCAGCGCGTTGGCGACCAGCTCGTGCAGCCCGCTGACGGTCACGCCGGGAGCCCAGTAGTTCGCCAGAGGTGGCAGCGTGGCGCGGTCGATGGCGCAGATGCAGGTCATCCAGTTCACATCGTTCTTCTGCTGGACATAGCGCAGCGCGTTGCCGCGGGGGAAACCGGACCGCATGCGCAGTTCCATGATCTCTTCCGTATTGAGGCCGGAACCGGCGCCGCAGCAGAACGTCTCCTCACGGATGGTATGCACCGGCATTTCCACAAAGTCCGGGCATACCGCGCGCAGGACTTCACGCGGTTCCTCCAGAAGTCCCATGGCCCGGGCCGGGTTGCAGGAGTCATGGAAGGTGGTGATGATGCCCTTGTTGCGCTCCGGACGCAGATTCAGCTTGTTGTGATGGATGAGGTCGGCCGTGAACTCCGCGATATGCACCATCTTGGTGGCGCGGGCGTTCTCGAAGCGGGTCCCCGTGATCGGCGAAACAGGAACGTCGGCCATGCAGGCCGGAGCCGGACCGTTGTAGGTAGCCATGTACTGGTTCACCACGCGCCACATGTGTCCGCACTCGCCGCCGAGAATCCACTTCGAACCCAGCCGGGCCGCTTCATGATACATCTTGGCGTTGAGCTTCTTGGCCATGTCGAAGGAGACAAAGGAACCGAAGTTCCCACCTTCGGAAGCGTAGGTGGAAAGGGTGTAGTCAAGACCGAGTTCATGGAACAGCATCAGATAGCCCATGAACGTGTAGATGCCGGGTTCGGCGAACACGTCGCCCGAAGGCGTGATGAACAGGATTTCATGGCCCTTTTCATTGAAGGGCGGATTGATCCTGATGCCGGTGATTTCCTCGATGTCGTCGCACAGGAATTCGACGATTTCCTTGAAGGCATGGGGCTGGATGCCGAGGTGGTTGCCGGTGCGGCTGCAGTTGGAAACAGGCTCCATGATCCAGTTGATGCCGAGTCCAAGCTCATGCAGCAGCTCTCGCACTATGGCCGTGATTTCCGCCGTATCAATGCCGTAGGGGCAATACAGCGAGCAGCGGCGGCACTCCGTACACTGATAGAAGTAGGCGAACCATTCCTTGATCACGTCCTTGCTGAGCCGCCTGGCCCCGGCCACCTTGCCGAGCAGCCGCCCGGCCGTGGTAAAGTCCTTGCGATAGACGGACCGCAGCAGTTCGGCGCGCAGCACGGGCATGTTCTTCGGATCGTTGGTGCCAAGGAAGAAATGGCATTTGTCGGCGCAGGCGCCGCAGCGCACACAGGTATCCATAAACAGCTTGAGGGAACGATGCTTGGCAAGCCGTTCTTTCAAGGCGTTGTAGATGATGTTTTCCCAGTCTTCGGGCAGGTTCCAGTCCTCGTCCTCGGGCTTCCAGACGTGGGGATGGGGCATGTGCAGCCCTTCCATGACCTCCACCTTGGCAGGGTAACAGTAGGCGCCGGGCTTGAAGACGTATTTCGTCTCCATCCAGGACTTGTCGGGAAAGCCGGGACGGCTGGCGATAAGCTCTTCCGGTTTGGGCAGTTTGGCCATAGCGGTCTCTCCTTCACTTAAGCCGAGGCTTCGGGTTTGGCGACATCCTCAGGCCGCTTCTCCAGCGGCAACTCGGCCTCCGCCATGACGTCTCGGAATTCGTCCTCATATTCCGCATAGGTACGGAAAGGGGCGTTGGGATTGTTCCAGGGGTTGATGTGCCGCACTTCACGGGTATTGCAGCGCATGTTGCGAGTGGGTGACAGGAAGACCCCGCCCATATGCATCAGCTTGCTGAAGGGGAAGTACATGAGCAGCACGCTCAGGAACGTCAGATGCGCAAAGAAGATGGGGCCAAGATCTCCGGCTGGCTGCGGCGAAAGAGAAACCAGTCCCATAATGAATACCTTGGCCTGCGCCACGTCGATCTTTTCGAAATAACGCATGCAGATGCCGGTGCCCACCAGCCCGAGGAGCAGGAACAGCGGGAAATAGTCGTTGGCCAGCGAAATGTAACGCACCTTGGGATTGACAATGCGCCGTCCGAACAGGAACAGCAGGGCCACCACGACGGCCACGTCAGTCATGAACAGACGCGGCACGCCTACCTGCATGATGCCGTCAAAAAATTCGATCCAGCCGAGACAGACCGGAACCGGCTCGGTGAAGAACCGGAAATGCCGCATGAAGATCACAAGGAAGCTGTAGTGGAACAGCAGCGCGAAGAACCACAGCCACTTGGACGAAAAATAGGTCGCCCGCGGACCGATCGGACTGACTTCCGCGGAAGTGTTGCGGAACAGGGACCGGAAACACAGAATTTCGAGAAGCATGCGCCCCACGACGCCCGCCGTACTCGTGGGCGCGTCAAGGCGGCTGGGCTTGATCCAGTCCAGCGAACGCTCCTGCCCCCCAGTCGTGGGAATGGCGAAGGGCACGGGCGATTTCGCCCACCAGCAGGTAATGCGCCAGACGATCCCGCACAGGAATACCGCCACGGCGAACAGGGGCAGCACCACACCAAGCAGGGTCTGGAACCCGGCGACCGCTGCCGACCAGGCAATAATGCCGATAAGCAGGACTGCCACGAGTGAAACTATCATTCCCTACCTCACTCCAGGCTTAAGGTTAGACAGATGACAAACACACAGAAAAGGACATCTCCCTCACGGCCTCTCCGGAATCGCGAACCCGACGGTGCGAAAACCATCCGGACCCGGCCGCATTCCCCGGAGCGCAGCGCCGGACAGACGCGCCGCCCTAGTCCTGCGTCATGCCGTGCTTTGCAGCCCAGCGTCTCAACGAGGCGTCTCCCCGGCGCTGCTCTGCCACACGCTCGGCATAAACCCTCTCCCGATCCCCGAGATACATGTTGAACGCCACCAGAACCAGAGAGTCCAGCCGGGACTCCATTTCGAGGTAGCTGTCCAACCGCCCTTCGGCAAGCATGTCGACAAGAAACAGCTCGCGCAGGACAGGCTTGAACAGAAAAAGAACGCCTATGGCCTGCTCGGGGCGCAAGTCCTGCACGGCGCGGATTCTGATCAGATCCCCGAGCGCAGCGTGCACGGCGTCCATTTCTACATCCCGACCGGAAATGGCATCAAATACGGCGACCGCCGCCTTCCGCGTGGCATAGCCCACAGGATTGGCGAAACGGTCCTTCTGCGTCCGTATAAAGCCAGTTGTCTCAAAAGGATAGAGGGCAAAGACCGCATCGGTCCATTTCTGGATTGCCTGCTCGCGCCGGGCGGTCAGCACTTCTTCCGAATTCATGGCAGCTCACATCCGGGTTTGAATGTTCCGTCCCTCCTGCACTGAAACCGGCAGGGCATCCCCGGTCAAACGCACGCAGGATGTCCACGGCTAGGGACTGAAGTATCTATACTCTTTTATTATTACCTTATTTTATTGATGGTTACAAGAGTATCATCAGAGAAAACGCCTCCCTGCTCCGTCAAATCGCGGGCAACCCATCATGATAAAAGGAAATAAAATTACCTTGCGAAAAAAAGCCCATTTTATGGGACCATTCAGGTTTTCGAAGCTATAAAACGGCGTTCGAAATAACGCCACACAAATCCTTCCCAAAACGGATTCCGGTCCGGATTTTCTTTGCGGAGCACATTCTTTTTTTAGTAAAATTTATGGAAATTCATCATTTTTTCTTCTTATGAAAAACCGGATGTCCTGGAGGCTCATGCACCTCCGGGACATCCGGTTTAAAGAAAATCAATCACGAAAAAAAGAACAATCGCCAGTTATCGAACCAGAGAGGCCCCGATTTCAAAGGCCTTTTGGCAGTCCTGCGGAAAAACCTCCCGCCGCTGTCGCCTGATGGCCTCCTCATCAAGCGCGTCGGTTTCATACCGGCTGTAATTGTTGAACTGCAGGGACATGACGCTATAGAGCACGGAGGGCGGCGTTCCGAACATCATGCCCAGATACTTCTCCGTGACCCGGACGAAACTGTCCTGAGTCCGGACGGCTTCCTCGGAAGCTCCCCAGGTATAGATGAGCGCGGAAGGTATGCGCTTCGGGAAGAGCCAGCGGTTTTCCCTGTTGTAGAGCATATTGGAAAACAGGAAACGTTCCATGAACGAACGCATCGCTCCGGTAACGTCCCAGAAATAGATCGGCGAGCCGAGAAGAATCGCCTCAGCCTCCCGAAGGCGCTCAAGCAGGGGGGACAGATCATCATGCAGGGCGCAGTGGCCGAGATTGCCGCCCTTGTGCTTGCAGGCAAAACAGCTCACGCAGCCGCGATAGGTCAAGTCATGCAGATGAACAAGCTCGGCAGGCGCACCCTTCGACTTAGCCCCTTCCAGAGCATGTCCCAGCAAGGTGGCGGTATTTCCTTTTTTCCGAGGACTGCCGTTGATTGCAATAATCATATCCCTCCTCCCTGTCTTCTTGAACCTTTTGCCGATATACAATTTCCACCATTCGACAGAAAGGAACGGACCGTCACCGCCGTCCAGCGTTTCCCGCAAACAGTCCTTCAGGACAGTTTCGTCCCCATCGTGCCGTCATTCTCCAGACTTCGGGCATCTGTCGGAGGAGGAATCTCTGCGGAAAGCGACAAGTCCTTGTCCGGCCCATGCCGGCTTCCGTCCTTCCGGCATCCGCTCTATACTAACGGATATGCGCCACGGAAAATGCCCGTTCAGGGGCAGGGAACGGCGTCAGGGCCGCCGCAGCTTCCTGCGCCGCCAAGATCCAGAGGCAGAGCATGCGCGTCATTTCCAACCTGTCCGCCCAGCGTGGATTGCCCTCCGAAACTTTGCGCCGAAACATCTCCGGACGTCGGAGAGTCTCCGGAGACGCCGGAATTACGGATCAAGGCGGAAGGCACGCCCATGAATTCCACAAGCGGAAGCCGACCGTCTCCGGATGCCAGCACATGGGCCTGATTGCACCACAGCCGGAACTGCAGAAGCAGTACGGACGGGCGCAGCATGTCAAGCGCCGAAAGCGGCTGTGTTTCCAGAGCGGGTACGAACTGGGTGGAAAGAGCCGCGCCGCTGACGGCCAGTCGCTGCTGCAGATTGAGGATCACGGCAAGATCATTCTCTTCTTCAGCTACGGGACACCAGATGATCTTGCGGGAGTCAGCCACGGAAATGCCGGTCACAAGCTGACGGCACGCACTGCAGGAAGGAGAAAAGAATACGCGGATGGGCGTCCCTTCAATGGATTGCGGCTCCTGCATCGCCCACGGACGCACCTCCCCCCGCACGGCGAATCCTGCCGTCAGCACAAAAAGAATTCCCCATATGGCAAGCAGAAGGGAGATGGAAGGACGTCTTCCCCCGGCGGCCCGATCCGGTACGGCCCTGAAAGCGCCGTAGCAGCCGGCCAGCAAAGCGGCCTCCAGCATGCAGGCAAAACAGGGCAGCGTCAGGATCATGACCAGCAACAGGAAACAGTCCGCGAAAAGCGCAATGCCGGCCAGAGTACGACCGATGCCGCCATAGCCCCCCAAAGCGAGCAGTCCGAGCAGGAGAAACGCGCCCGTTCCGACCCACCACAGCGAAAAACCGCCGAAGGAAAAATTCTGATACAGCGTGCACCCGGTCGTCACGCAGGGAACCGATGCGGCGTCCAGCGCATTCCAGGCGGAAAAGGCCGCGCCGATCAAAGCGATGAAAAAGGGCAAAAAGAGAGGATGATGCGAGCGACTGGTAAGCATGCCGTAACCTCGTGAGGGTATTCCAGACCGGTGGTTTCCCGTTTTTATCGGTTTTGCCCTGCAAGGTAAAGCCAGGTTCAACTCCGTTTTCGGGGTGCCGATACATGCAGCGGTTGTCCGGAAGGACGCTCTCCCGATCAGAGGCGCGCACAACGGGTCCCCTCAGACTCGGGAAAAGGTGATCCGTTATCCTCGCAAGAAACGTCAGCTGCGGGCAGGCGCGTGGCGTGCCGCCGTCTGCCTGTTCCTCGAAGCCTTCTCGACCTGAACACGCCTTTCCTGCGACCGGACGACGGTCTGGCGCGATGTTGCGGCCTGCGCGGAAGACTTGCGCGCAATCTTGCCGGACTGTTTTTTTCCTGCGTGGGCCTTGCCGGAAAGAACCGAGGCGACGGATACGCCCCGTTTTTTGGCCGTGAAGCCGGCCTCCACGAGCTTTCGAACCTCCTGGCTGCGGGCAGCCCCGGAGTCAGCCCCGAGCACAACGGCGATGAGCCGCGTCTTGCCCCGCCGCACGGTGGAAATGATGTTGTAGCCGGAAGCGGTCACCCAGCCGGTCTTCAGGCCGTCCGCGCCGCTGCAGGTACCGAGCAGCGGATTCTTGTTTCGCGTCACGGCCCCGTTATGCCGCAGCACCTTGACCCGGTGATATTTTTGCAAGGATGAGGGATGGGCGCGCAAATAGGCGCGGGCCAGCTTTCCCATGTCCCGTGCCGTGGTGACCTGTCCCCGCGCGGGAAGTCCGTTGGGGGTCTTGAACGTGGTGGAACGCATGCCCAGCTGTCGGGCCTTGTGGTTCATGAGCCGGACGAACTTCTCTCCCGATCCGGCTATGTGTTCGGCTACGGCCATGGAGGCGTCGTTGCCGGAAGAAACAGCCATGCCCATGAGCAGCCGATGCAGCGATACCCGTTCCCCGCGCTTCAGCCCCATCCGCGAGCCGCCCTGAGCCGCGGCCCTGCGACTGACCTTTACCTTTTTGGAAAGACTTGTCTTCTTTGTCTTTACAGCGTCAAGCGCCAGGAACATGGACATGACCTTGGTCAGGGAGGCCGGGGCTATCCGCCTGTCGGCGTTCTGCGAGTACAGAATCCTGCCGCTGGATGCGTCCATCAACAGCATGGCCTTGGCCGCTTCAGCAGCCGGAACCCCGATCAGGCCCGCAGCCGCAAAAAAAAATCCGGCGACAAGCAGGATTTTCAGGGGACTCATCAGAAAAAAACGAAATCTGGGCATGAAGCACTCGCTGAGAAGGGCTGCGGAGAGAATGCACGTGACCGACAAAAAACGCATTTTATGCCGGTCCCGCCCCAAACACAAGGGAAATGCCCGTATTTCTAAGCATATGAACCGGTGAACATTGCTATCTATAATTATGCGTAAAAACATACTTTTTATTTTAGAAAAAATCTGTTTCCCGACTCATGCGTAAAAAAAATATGCGCATCCCCTCTGGACGAGATTCCAGTATGCCTTATTTACAGTTCAAACACGAAATCATCACCTCTTTTTCAGGGTGTGAGCCGCGAGGAGGAATATACAAATGGGCAAAATCATCGGAATCGACCTCGGCACGACCAACAGCTGTGTCTATGTAATGGAAGGCAAGGACCCGAAGTGCATCACCAATCCCAACGGCGGTCGTACGACCCCGTCCGTTGTCGCGTTTACCGATAAGGAACGTCTGGTCGGCGACGCCGCCAAGCGGCAGGCTGTCACCAACGCCAAGCGCACCGTGTTCGCCGTCAAGCGGCTTATGGGCCGCATGGCCGACTCGGAAGAAGTCAGACACTGGAAGCAGCACGCTCCCTACGCCATCGTCGCCGGAGCCAATGGCGCAGCCATGGTCGAAATCGACGGGCACCAGTACACCCCGCAGGAAATTTCCGCGACCATTCTGAGCAAGCTGAAGGCCGACGCCGAAGCCTATCTCGGCGAACCCGTGACCGAAGCCGTCATCACCGTCCCGGCCTACTTCAACGACGCCCAGCGTCAGGCCACCAAGGACGCCGGCCAGATCGCCGGTCTGGAAGTGAAGCGCATCATCAACGAACCTACCGCCGCTTCTCTCGCCTACGGATTCGACAAGAAGGCCAATGAAAAGATCGTGGTCTTCGACCTCGGCGGCGGCACGTTCGACGTATCCATCCTCGAAGTCGGCGACAACGTCGTCGAAGTCCGTGCCACCAACGGCGATACCTTCCTTGGCGGCGAAGACTTCGACCAGCGGATCATCAACTATCTTGTGGAAGAATTCCAGAAAGAGCAGGGCATTGATCTGTCCAAGGACAGCATGGCTCTGCAGCGTCTGAAGGACGCCGCCGAAGCCGCCAAGAAAGAACTGTCCACGTCCATGGAGTCCGAAATAAATCTGCCGTTCATCACGGCGGATCAGAACGGTCCCAAGCACCTTCTGGTCAAGCTCTCCAGGGCTAAACTTGAACAGCTGGTCATGGATCTGGTGGACAAGTCCATGGAACCCTGCCGCAAGGCTCTGGCCGACGCCGGTCTTCAGGCTTCCGACATCGACGAGGTTCTGCTCGTGGGCGGCATGACCCGTATGCCTCTCGTCCAGAAAAAGGTGGCCGAATTCTTCGGCAAGGAACCCAACAGATCCGTGAACCCCGATGAGGTGGTCGCCATGGGCGCAGCCATTCAGGGCGGCATTCTCGCGGGCGATGTGAAGGACGTGCTGCTGCTCGACGTGACCCCGCTTTCCCTCGGCATCGAAACCATGGGCGGCGTGTTCACCAAGCTTATCGACCGCAATACGACCATTCCTACCCGGAAGAGCCAGACCTTTACGACGGCCGCCGACAATCAGCCATCCGTGTCCATTCACGTGCTGCAGGGCGAACGGCCCATGGCCGCCGACAACATGACTCTGGCCCGCTTCGATCTGACCGGTATTCCGCCGGCACCCCGCGGCGTGCCGCAGATTGAAGTAGCCTTCAATATCGACGCCAACGGCATCGTGAACGTATCCGCCAAGGATCTCGGCACCGGTAAGGAACAGTCCATTCAAATCACGGCTTCCTCCGGCCTGTCCAAGGAAGATATCGAAAAACTGGTCAAGGAAGCCGAAGCCAACGCTTCCGAGGACAAGAAGAAACAGGAACTCATCGAAGCCCGTAACCAGGCCGACGGCCTGATCTACGGCACGGAAAAATCCATCAAGGATCTCGGTGACAAGCTCGATGCCGCGGTCAAGAGCGATATTGAAGGCAAGATCGCTTCTCTGCGCAAGCTGGCCGAAGGCGAAGACGTGGCGGCCATCAAGAAGGCTTCCGAAGAACTCGCCCAGGCTTCGCACAAACTGGCCGAACAGCTCTACTCGCAGGCTCAGGGACAGCCCGGGGCCGAAGGCGCCCAGCCCGGAGCCGGAACGGGAACCGCCGGTGGCAAGAAGCCCGATGACGACGTTATCGACGCCGACTTTACCGAATCCAAATAAAGCCTCTCCTCTCGCCTCACTGGTTGCCGCCCGGAGCCGCCCGCTCCGGGCGGTTTCCTGTATGCGCCGCGGGATTTCACCAGCTCCCCCCCCCCGCTTGACGTCTCCCTGGAAACGTGTCTACTCCTGATGAGTCCCGCCGGGCTGCGTCCGTTCCAGCCGTTCGGGAAGACCATCAGATTCAAAGGCCCCGCCCCAAACTTCAATCCTGCTTTCAGGAGTCTCCATCATGCGCCATCCCATGCGCCGTTCCGAGCGTCAAACCTCCCGGGAACAGGCTCTGTCCATTCTCAAACGCGCCGATTATGCCGTGTTGTCCCTTATCGATCCCGATGGAGAACCCTACGGTGTTCCTCTTTCCTTCGTTCTTGACGAAACGGAACAGACGCTTCTCTTTCACGCCGCCCGCGGCGTGGGGCGCAAGCTCGACTGCATTGCCGCCCATCAGGAAACAGATCTCCCCGCCCACTGTACCGTCGTCACGGACGTACGGACCATTCCCGAAAAATTCTCTACCGAATACTCCAGCGTCATGGTTTCCGGTCCCGTAGATCTGCTGGAGGATACGGAAGCCAAAATGCGGGCCCTGCTCATGCTGGGAGCCCGGTACTCTCCCGAATACGCCGAAAGCGCGCTGGCCTATGCTCAGGGCTATGTGGACAAGGTCGACATCATCCGCCTGAAAATCACGGAACTGACCGGCAAGCGCCGCATCAGAAAACGCCAGATCTGACCTCACGAGAATAATTGAAAAGCCCGCATCCGGCGGGGATACCTTCCCATGACCGGGTGCGGGCTTCTGTTTGCCGCCACGGAACAAGGCCGCATGCAGAACATTATTTCGGGGAATTCTCCCAAAGCTCCCCGATATAACGGGTCAGCTCCCGCCGGCTGACGCTTTCCGGAGGATAGGGCGGCTGCCTGTCGGGTCTGGCCAGCCCATCCCCGCTGCGCAGGGCGAAGGCGTCTCTCGCGCGTCCCTCAAATGCGGCCAGCAGAGGAAGATTGTCCTCCAGAGGAAGAGAAGAGGAAGGCAACGGCTCGCGATATTCCACGATCAGCTTGGCCTTGCGGAACCAGAGCAGGAACGTGAACCGCCTGACGAGGCTCTCTCCGTTCCGGACGGATGATGCCTCCCTCCGCCAGGGATCGCTCCTCTCCGGCAGAACAAACGTTTCGGCAATACCTTCCTCTCCGTCGATAGTGACGGAGCGCTGCCGGAATGAAGGAAAAACGGCATCAGGCCGAACTGGCCACTCCATCCGATCCGTATCCGATATGGCCAGCAGGACAAGCAGACGGCCCGGCCCCGCTTCTCCCTCATGCCGAAACAGAGCATATGTGACGGGAACGGAAGTGCTCTGCAGTCCGCTTCCCTGCACCCGGGGAGAAAGGACAACCCGTGCCGTATCCGTCAGCTCGAAGCCTCTGGCCGGGACTACGGCCACAGACGGACGAGCCGGGGAAACAAACAGGCCATCCGCCACACCGCGGATGAGTCCGCCCCCCCGCAGGACGGAAAAGACGATCACCGCGCCGATCATGATGATGACGAGGGGAACGATGATCCTGATCATGATTCCTCCGTTTACCAGCGGACGGTGGGTTCTTCACCGAAAGCGGCCCGGTGTCTGGCCGCGAAGTCCGCATAGGCGAACGTATGTTCCTGGGTGCCGTGGTGTTCGATGCAGTAGCTGGCGCATGTCGCTCCAAGCCGCGCCGAGGCGAACACGTCCACGCCGTGCACCAGTCCCTTGAGCAGACCGGAACGGAAGGAATCGCCCGCGCCGGTGGGATCGGCCACAACAAGAGGAGCAGCCACGCCCACGCCCTCTTCCCTGCCTTCGCAACGCACCACGGATCCCCGCTCGCCAAGCGTGGTGATGATGCCTCCGGTCAGGGCAAGAAGTTCGGCCTGCGTACGGCCGGTCTTCTTGCAAATCATTTCCAGTTCGTAATCGTTGGTCACAAGCAGGGCGGAACCGGTTACGGCGTCGAGCAGTTCGTCCCCGGCAAGTGCGGGAATCTGCTGGCCGGGATCAAAGATGTACCGGATTCCCTTTTCCCGGAACGTCCGTGGCAGAACCTTCATGTCCTCAAGGTTGCTCGGCGAAACGATGCCCCAGTCCGTCCGCGCGTCGACATGAGGGAAGGCGTACAGACAGGGATACCCCATAGCCGCGGGGTGGAATCCATTGATCTGGTTGTTGTCGCGATCGGTAATCAGCGTGCACCCGGCCGTAAACTCGTCAGGCATGACGCGGATGCCTTCCAGCGACAGACCAAGCGATTCGAGATAGGTCCCGTACTCGCCGAAATTCTTGCCCACCGTAGCCAGAATGAGAGGCTTTTCACCCATCAGGGACAGTGTATAGGCAATGTTTCCGGCGCAGCCGCCGCGCTTCTCGACAAGGCTGTCGATAAGAAAGCTGACGTTGAGGATGTGCAGCTTGTCGGCGAGAATATGATCGGAGAAGCGGTCCTTGAACGTCATGATGCGGTCAAAGGCCATCGAACCGGCTACATAAATGGACATTTATTCCTCCGTGGGATGGGTTGATTCAGTTATCCATGCCAAAAAATCAGGCGTCCCACGCGCGATGGGAAGCGCCACGATGCAGGGAGTCTCGTAGCTGTGCAGTTCACGCACCCGCGCGGCCAAGGCGTCGAAACCGTCATCATCGGTCTTGGCGATGAGCGGCGTTTCCGAGGAGTTGCATATCTCCCCCTTCCAAAGGTACACGGAACGCATGGGCGGCAGAATATTCACGCAGGCCGCCAGACGCCGGCGCACAAGATCGTCGGCTATGCGTCCGGCCTCCGCCTCGTCGGCGGCGGTCATATACACGAACAGGGCCATAACACCTCCCGCTTGCCGGAACCCGGCGTCATCGCAATGGAAACACGGCGGGAAGGATAGCCGTTTCAGACTCAAAGATCAAAGGAAGAAACATGACCCCGAAACAACGCGCCCACAAGGTTCTCGAACTGCTCAAGCAACGTTATCCTCATCCCGAAACCCATCTTGAGGCCTGCAGCCCGTGGGAACTCATGATCGCCACCATTCTTGCCGCCCAGTGTACGGACAAGAGGGTGAACGAAGTCACTCCCGAGCTGTTCCGGCGCTGGCCCGGTCCGGCCGAACTGGCGGAAGCGGACCTCGCCGAGGTGAAGGAAGTGGTCAGACCCACCGGCTTCTATCGCAACAAGGCCAAACATATCATCGCGGCCGGGCGTATGGTCAGGGACAAGTTCGGCGGCGAGACGCCCCGGACCATGGAAGAACTGATCCAGATTCCGGGCGTCGCCCGCAAGACGGCCAACGTGGTCCTCTGGGGCGGCTACGGCATCAATGAGGGACTGGCCGTGGACACCCACGTCAAGCGGATTTCCGGACGCCTCGGGCTGACGGAGCATACCGATCCTGTGGATATCGAACAGGATCTCATGAAGCTCTTTCCCCGGGAGGAATGGGGCAACGTCAACCACAGGCTGGTCTGGTTCGGCCGGCATGTGTGCGACGCGCGCAGACCGCTCTGCGAAGAATGCGAAATGGCCGGATTCTGTCCGCACGCCGCCGGAACCCGAAAATAGAGACTGCCTCGTTCCGGTCCCGTGTCCCTCAAGACAGAAACACCGCAACAGGACGAATTCCCCGGTCAGAAGAGACTCTTCCCTTTTCGAACAAAATGCGGTTTTCTTCACGTTTGTCTCTTCACTTCCACCACGACAAAACCTACTCTTTATCTTCCTTCGGACCTCAACCCCATGCAGACCATGACCTATCCCGATCCTTCCCGCTTTCCCTCGCCCTGCTTCGTCGTCGACGAAGGCAGGCTCAGGGCCAATGCGGCCATTCTCGACGAAGTACAGCGCCGCACCGGCGCTAAGATTCTGCTCGCCCTCAAATGCTTCGCCATGTGGGACGTCTTTCCGCTTCTTTCCCGCGCAGCGGACGGACCGCTGTACGGCTGCTGCGCCAGCTCTCCTGACGAAGCCCGCCTTGCGCGCGAACATTTCGGCGGCGAGGTTCACGCATTCGCCGCCGGCTACAGCGAAGACGATCTGCGCTCCCTGCTCGACCATGCGGATCACATTCTGTTCAATTCCTTCCATCAGTGGAAACGATTCCGGGGGCTGATTCTTGAAGCGAACGCCAGCCGGGCGACGCCCGTCGAATGCGGCATCCGGGTCAATCCCGAACATTCCGAAGGCGCCGTAGGCATCTACAACCCCTGTGCGCCGGGATCGCGCCTCGGCGTGCGACTGAGCCACTTCGAGCCTGACGCTCTCGACGGCATCAGCGGCCTTCATTTCCACACCCTGTGCGAACAGGGTGCCGATGCACTGGCCAGGACCCTCGACGTCTTTGAAGCCAGCTTCGGCAAATACCTCAAGGGAATGCGATGGATGAACTTCGGTGGCGGACACCACATCACGAAGGAAGGATATGATCTCGATCTGCTCTGCCGCTGTATCGAACGGGTACGCGACCGATACGATGTTCAGGTCTACCTTGAACCCGGCGAAGCCGTAGCGCTCGATGCAGGCGTGCTCGTGGCCACAGTGCTGGACGTGATCGAGGCGGACATGCCCATCGCGATTCTCGATACGTCGGCCTCCGCGCATATGCCTGATGTGCTTGAAATGCCTTACAGGCCGTTTGTGGTCGGTTCCGGTCAGCCGGGAGAAAAGCGGCATGCCTTCCGGCTGGCCGGAAAGTCCTGCCTCGCCGGAGACGTTATCGGCGAATATGCCTTTGACGAGCCTCTCAGGCCCGGCGATCGAATCATGTTCACCGACATGGCCATCTACAGCATGGTGAAGACCACCACCTTCAACGGACTGCGTCTGCCCTCCATCGCCCGCTGGAATCCGAAAACGGACGCCGTGCGGATGGTCCGGGAATTCTCCTACGAAGACTTCAAGACGCGGTTGTCCTGATATGGGAAAAGACAAGCTCACCTACGCCCAGCAGGTCTGCATCAGAAGTGCGGGCAAGGCCATGCAGCGGGCGGGCATGATTCACCCCGGAGCCCGTATCGGCGTCGCCGTGTCCGGCGGCGTGGACAGCTGGGTCATGCTCGAAGTGCTGCGCCGCCGCCAGCGCATCGTGCCCTTTCGCTACGACATCATGGCCCTGCATCTGAACCCCGGATTCGATCCCGCCAACCATCAGCCCCTCATCGACTATCTCGGACGGTACGGGGTGGCCGGCCACGTCGAGGTCACGGATTTCGGCCCACGCGGGCACTCCTCGGAAAACAGAAAAAATTCCGCATGCTTCTACTGTGCCATGCTGCGCAGAACCCGCCTCTTCGAACTGTGCCGGCAGTACGGATTGACCCATCTGGCCTTCGGGCACAACGCGGATGATCTCGTCACCACGTTTTTCATGAACATGATCCAGAACGGACGCGTGGACGGCATGAAGATGGCCGACTCCTTCTTCCGGGGCGAGCTGATGGTCATCCGCCCCATGCTGCTGGTGGAAAAGGCCGACATCATCCGGGCCGCCCGGCAATGGGGACTTGTGGTCTGGGACAACCCCTGTCCCTCGGCGGGACACAGCAACCGCGCCGTCTTTCATGACAGAATCAGAACCCTGCACGGCGATGACAAGATGCTCAAAAAAAACCTGTTCAATGCCCTGTGCAAATGGCAGCTCGCTCTCGCGGAGCAGGCCGTTTCCGGCACGGGGGGAGAAAAGGCATGATCGAAAAACTTCGCAAGGCCGTCGAGCGCCGGATCAGCTGGGCGGACGCCGTATCCTACGCAGCCATCACGATTCAACGCGGCTGGTCGTGCTTGCGCGGTACCCTTGCCCTGCGCGCCAAGGCCTTCCTCTTCGGAGTTTCCGTCGGCAAAGGAACAACGGCCTGTGGTCCCGTCATCCTCGGACGCTGGCCCGGCAGCCGTATTGAAATGGGACCGGAATGCAGCCTCATTTCCTCGGCCCGACGCTGCACCGCAGCCACGCTCTATGCCCCCGTGCGCTTCCGGACCTTCGCCCCCTCGGCTCATATCCGTCTTGCCCGAGGCGTTCAGCTCAACGGAACAGCGATCACGGCCCGTTCGAAGACCATTTCCATCGGACATGACACCATGATCGCACCCAACTGCGTCGTTACGGATTCAGATTTCCACGCGCTCTGGCCCGCTGAAACCCGGCATATCAAACCTGCCTTCGAACGCGACGCGGACGTGACCATCGGCGCGCACGTCTGGATCGGCATGAATTCGCTTATTCTCAAGGGAGTCACCATCGGAGACGGGGCCGTCATCGCCGCCGGGAGCGTCGTTGTCCGCGACATCCCCGCCGGAAGCGTCGCCGCCGGTGTCCCCGCAAAAATCGTCAAACAGGCAAAGGAGACGGACGGGGCCTGAGCCTTCCGCGTCCGCCGCCCCTTGCCGTACAGAAAACCATGCGGAACAACGTCTCGGACTACATTGCCGCCCTGCTGGCCTCGGAACGCTTCGCCCGTCAGGTGACCCATCACCGAACAGACCCGGCGCGCTCCGCCGTATACGGCGAACCCCGACGCCCCTGGCCCCGGGCCGTGGCCGGCGTACTGGAAGAAAAGGGCATTCCCGCGCTGTACAGCCACCAGGCAGCGGCAGCAGACATCCTGCGCGCCGGACGCGATCTCGTTGTCGCCACGCCCACAGCCAGCGGCAAGACGCTCTGCTACAGTCTGCCCATTCTTGAACAATACCTGCAGGACCGCGACAGCCGTGTCCTGATGCTCTTCCCGCTCAAGGCGCTGGCTCAGGACCAGCTGGCGGCCTTCACCGCTCTTACCACCCACTGGCCGGAAGCCGCACGCCCTTCGGCAGCCATCTACGACGGCGACACTACCGACCACTTCCGGCGCAAGATACGCAAAAATCCTCCCAGCGTGCTCATCACCAACCCGGAAATGCTGCATCTCTCCATCCTGCCCTACCATGAGCAATGGACCACCTTCCTCGCCTCCCTGACGCTCGTGGTCGTGGACGAAGCCCACACCTATCGGGGCGTGCTCGGCTCGCACATCAGCCAGCTTTTCCGTCGTCTCTCCCGTATCTGCGCCCGGTACAGCGCTCGTCCCAATTTCGTCCTGTGCACCGCGACCGTAGGCAATCCCGAGGAGCTGGCCGCCAGTCTGACCGGCAAACACAGCGCAAACACCGTATTGACGCCCCCCGTTCCGCAGCCGGACTCCGCACCGGATTTCCAGACGCCCCCCTCCCCGACAGTGAAACGGGGAACGGAGAACGGAATCCTTTTGCCGGAAAGTCCTTTTTCTCCGACGTCTTCCTCAGTCCCAGCCATTCCCGTCATTCGCGAATCCGGAGCGCCTGTCGGAAAGCGTCACTTCGTGTTCATCGACCCGGAAGACAGTCCGTCCACTACGGCCATCGCGCTGCTGAAAGCGGCGCTGGCCCGCAATCTGCGCACCATCGTATACTGCCGTTCCCGCCGCATGACCGAACTCATCGCTCTGTGGGCCGCCGACAAAACCGGAGGAGCGGGCGGTCTTGCCGGAAAAATCAGCGCCTATCGGGCCGGATTTCTGCCCGAGGAACGACGGGAAATCGAAGCCCGCATGAGTTCCGGGGATCTGCTCGCCATCGTCACCACCAGCGCTCTGGAGCTGGGCATAGACATCGGCAATCTCGACATCTGCATTCTGGTCGGCTATCCGGGTACGGTCATGTCCACCCTGCAACGCGGAGGCCGGGTGGGACGTTCTGGACAGGAATCCGCCGTGCTGCTCATCGCCGGAGAGGACGCGCTGGATCAGTATTTCATCCACACGCCCGAGGCCTTTTTCGCGCGGGAAGCGGAACGGGCCGTGATCAATCCGGACAACGAGGTCATCCTCAAGCGCCACCTTGAATGCGGGGCCGCAGAACTTCCCCTGAGCATCAACGAACCGTGGCTCGCCGGAGAGGGAGCAAAGGTCGCGCTGGCGGAACTGGAACATGAGGGGTTGCTGCTCAAGTCCGCTGACGGGCGGGAGTGGCTCGCCGCCCGCAAACGCCCGCAGCGCAATGTGGATCTGCGGGGAAGCGGGGCACAGTTCAGTATCGTGGATGCGGACAACAGGCCCATCGGCAGCGTAGACGGCCATCAGGCCTTCAGGGAAACACATCCCGGAGCAGTCTATCTGCACCGGGGCAGGACCTACGTCGTGAAAAGTCTGGATGCAGGCGCACGGCAGGTGCGCTGCGAACTGCCCCTCCAGCGCGTGAACTGGCATACCCGGGTCCGCAGTCATAAGGAAACGGCCATCATCGACGTACGGGAACAGGGAACGGCCTTCGGAGCTTTCACCGGGTTCGGCCGCCTGCGCGTTACCGAAACCATTACCGGATACGAACAGCGCAGCACGACGGACAACAGGCTGATCAGCGTGGTCCCGCTGGATCTGCCACCGCTGGTCTTTGAAACGGAAGGTCTGTGGTTCTGCATACCCGACGGGCCGCGACGGGCTACGGAAGAAGGGCTCATGCACTTCATGGGGTCAATCCATGCGCTCGAACACGCGAGCATCGGCCTCATGCCGCTCATGGTGATGGCCGACCGCAACGACTTCGGTGGCATCTCAACACCCATGCATGCCCAGACGGGAACCCCTGCCGTCTTCATCTACGACGGGCTGCCCGGCGGCGCAGGACTGTGCCGAGCCGCCTTTCCCGAGCTGGAAAAACTGTTTCTGGCCGTGCGCGATCTGCTCAGACGCTGCCCCTGCGAAACGGGCTGTCCCTCGTGCGTACACTCTCCCAAATGCGGCTCGGGCAACCGCCCCATCGACAAGGCTGGTGCCCTGTTCCTGCTGGAACGTCTTGTTACGGAACCCAAACCGCTCCATCCCCTCGGCATCAGCGGGCTGCAAGCGGAAACTTCCCACGGGCAGACGAACGCGGAAAACGTCCGTGCAGCCGCTCTCCCCGTTGCAGGACGGAATCCTGACGACGCGGGCACGCCTCATCAGGACAACACACCACAACCAGCTTCCCCCGTTGCGCTCCGACCTCCCCTGCCCGCCCGCTACATGGTGCTGGATGTGGAAACCCGCCGTTCCGCCGCCGAGGTGGGCGGCTGGAACCGGGCCGACCGCATGGGCGTCAGCATAGCGGTGCTGTACGACGCGGGCGACGATGTCTTCCTCACCTACGAGCAGGACGAACTGCCCGAACTGTTTCGCCGTCTGCAGGAGGCCGACGTGGTGGTAGGATTCAACAGCTTGCGCTTTGATTACGCGGTGCTCCAGCCTTTTGCCCCCTACCCGCTGCGTGATCTCCCTACCCTGGACATGCTTGCGGAAATCAAACGCCGCCTTTCCTACCGCATTTCTCTGGACAATCTCGGCAAGGCGACGCTCGACGCCCCCAAAAGCGCAGACGGCCTGCAGGCCCTGCGCTGGTGGAAGGAAGGCAATATCGCCGACATAGCCGCATATTGCCGCAAGGATGTGGAAATTACGCGGGATATTTACCTGTACGGACATGAAAACGGCTATCTGCTGTTTACCAACAAGGCTGGACAGCCAGTCCGCGTTCCCGTGGACTGGTAGCACCCCGTCTCCGGAAACAGCGCACAACGCCCGGACGTTATCGAGCCGCGTCAGATAACGGTATACCCCGAATCTCGCTCCGCTCGGTCCCGCACTGCGCGTATGGCCGAAACCGTCGCTCGCGCTACGGCCTCCGCGCCCATGACCCCGAGCAGGTCCTCTTCGGCATGGGGTCCTTCTTTGGACGAAAGAGCAAAGACCACATCGCCGTCAAAAAGCATATGAGCGGGGCGCACTACGCGAGGCAGCCCGGTTCCGGCCATACGCGCCAGTCTGGACGTTCCCATCTTGCTCAGTGGTGAGTTGGCGGCGACCACGACGAGCACCGTATTCAGCCGTGAACGTTCCTTCTGCCCGTCGGACAACGCGGCGTACAAGGCCTCTCCTTCCAGACGTCGTCCGGACGCGTCATGCCCCCCGGCCAGCCACTCGCCCGTATCGGGATCATAAACGTTGCCCAGAGCGTTAAGAACGACCAGAGCGGCCACGATGACGTCTCCGATTCGCATTCCCCACGAACCGAGTCCGGATTTGGCCGGGCGCTCGAATCCTGCCACTCTGCCGCAGCGGGCACCCGTTCCCGCGCCCACAGCTCCTTGTTCCACCGGAGAAGAAGATGCTGCCTCCGCCGCGCGGTGCCCCATGTCCTCATCAGGAAGCAGACCTGAACGTTTGTTCAGATCAAGGTCGAATATGGCGGCTCCTGGAACAATGGGAACCCGGGCAAACGGCGTTTCAAAACCGATGCCCCTTTCCCGCAAAAAACGGACGACTCCGGTCGCCGCGGCCAGACCGAAGGCACTCCCCCCGGCAAGGCACAGGCCGTGCACGCTTTCTACCAGAGCCTCTGGACGCATGAGCTCGGTTTCCCGCGTCGCCGGAGCAAAACCGGGAACATGAACTCCCGGCGTGAACCCGGATGGACAAAGAATCGCCGTGCACCCCGTGCAGGCAGCCGTATCTGTGGCATGTCCGACCAGAATCCCGGGAACCGACGTCAACGTCATGCTCATGGATCCTCCCTTCCCGATTTCGGGAACGCTCGCTGTCGCGCATGGTTACGATGCCAATTCATCTTCCATGACCAGTCGTTACTAACGTATTGCGCGGCCACATTGCAATCCTGACCGGCTTGTGATGCAATGAGAAAAAGCTTTCTTCAAGCGAGTCTGCCATGCCCGAACCTCTTGTCGTCACCCACGCCGAAGCGGGCCAGAAGCTTCTGCAGTTTCTGGCCCGGCGTTTCGATCTGCCTCACGGCGTCTTCCATCGCTGGATCAGAACGGGACAGGTCCGAATCAACGGAAGCAGAGCCAGGGCTTTCGACCGGGTTGAAGAGAAAGACGAAATCCGGGTTCCCCCCTTCGCGTTCGACGAGCAGGCAAAAAACGCTCCCAGCCCACCGTCCCAAAAAACGCACGGTGATTTCCCAAGGCAATCCGCAAACAGGACTCTGCCTCCGATCATGGCGGAAACAGATGATCTCATCGTGTTCTGCAAGCCGTCCGGCCTGCCCGTACATCCCGGCTCAGGGCATACGGACAGCCTGACGACCCGTATTGAAACCCGGTATGCCGGAGCCGATTTCATGCCCACGCCGGTGCACAGACTGGACCGGGACACTTCAGGCCTGATTCTTGTAGCCAAAACGTATAGAGCCGTCCGCAGGCTGTCCGATGCGCTTGCGTCGCACGACGGACAGGTCGTCAAGGAATACCTGGCCTGGGTAGCCGGCACCTGTCCCTGGGACAGGCCGGTCCTGCTTGCGGATCGGCTTGCCAAGCATGCGGCGGAACCCGGCGGTCGGGAACGCGTCCACGTCCGCAACAGGCAAACGGATGGCACAGATACTGAAAAGGAAAGAGAGGCCAGTCTGACCATCTGTTGCGTGGCCCGGCGCAACAAGGCCAGCCTTGTCCTGATACGTCTGCATACGGGGCGAACGCATCAAATCCGGGCACAGCTTTCCGAGCGCGGATTTCCCCTTCTCGGAGACGTCAAATACGGCGGCCCACGTCTTGCGGGAGGACTTCTGCTCCATGCGGCGCGTCTGGTTCTGAATGGACGTGTATACCAAGCCCTTCCGGACTGGGAAGGCGAGCGGCGCGTGACGAAGCTTCCTCCTTCAGCTCTGCTGGACAATCCTCTCCCGGAGGCTGGGCACACAATCCGGGGAACGAATGCCCCTCTCTTTCACGACAAAGGGAAACCACCCTCTGAATTCCCGAGCAGCCGTCAAAAACGAAACAATGGCCACAGTACAGACAACCTTTCCGGCAAGACACGAACCAGGTGAGAATCCATGTATTTTCCTACGGCGGAAATTGAAGTATTTCCCCTTGTTCCTGCAGGAGCGGCCTTCATCGTCTCCTTTTTCGCGTCCATGGGCGGTTTCTCCGGAGCCTTTCTGCTTCTGCCTTTTCAGATGAGCGTGCTCGGCTACACCAACATTTCGGTCAGCCCGACCAACCAGCTCTATAACGTCTTTTCCAATCCTGCCGGTTTCCTTCGCTATTATCACGAGCATCGCATGCTCTGGCCTCTGGCGTGGATCATCCTCGCCGGAACGGTCCCCGGCCTGTTCGCCGGAGTCTTTGTCCGCGTCTGCTGGCTGCCCGACGTCCGTCAGTTCAAGCTGTTCGTGGCTCTGGTGCTGCTTGGAATCGGCATACAGCTTCTGCGTGATATCTTCCGTCCCCGTATTCAGGCCCAGACTCCGGATGCAGAGACGACATCACGCCCGATCGTCGAGGTCACGGAACAGAATCTGTCTTCCGTCACCTATACCTATGACGGCTGTCTCTATCGCTTTTCCGTCCCGAAACTCTTCGCATTCTGCGGCATTGTTGGACTGGTGGGAGGCATCTACGGCATCGGGGGCGGCGCGATCATCTCCCCCTTTCTCGTTTCCGTCTTCCACCTGCCCATATACACCATAGCCGGTGCAACCCTCATTGCCACCAGTCTTTCCTCCGTTCTCGGCGTGGGCTTCTATATGCTCATAGCTCCATTCTTTCCGCAGCTTTCCATCACCCCGGACTGGGGAATCGCCGTCCTGCTCGGTATTGGCGGTCTGCTGGGCATGTATCTGGGAGCACGCTGTCAGAAACATGTTCCGGCATCCCTCCTCAAGGGCATGATGCTCATGGTGCTTCTGAGCACTGCCGGACTGTATCTTTTCCAGTATTTCGGACTCTGATCCGCGTCGCCATGCCAGCCACCGGGAACACGCCACAAACAACGGCCCATTCCCGGAACAGCCCTCTCCCCCAAAACGTCCTCACGGCGAATGCGCCTCACTGAACCTCCTTGCCCGCTATATCTCGTTTCTGTCGCCCCGTTCCATCCCGGTTGCTGCGCGCGACCTATCCGGATCGATAGAAAATTTATATTTTCACAAATATATTTTTACTCCCTATGAAAAATCAAGAATATTTCATTTAATTCATATGAGATAGATGATTACTACCGTATAGTTTCTCTGTTCTGAAAAGGACTTCTCTTGTGTTAAAAAAATATCTATTTGAAAAGTATATTCTTTTAGTAAAAGCCCTTTTCCTTGACATTGTGAATAGAGTCCTTATCCTCAACATGGAGGAAGTTCCAATTTGCTGGATCTGATCAAAAAGAGGGAGGATGCGGTATGGAACTGAAGAAGATTCTCTGCACGGTCGACTTTGCCGACCCCGAACATCCCGCCGTGGAATATGCAAAGATGCTCGCGGGCCTGTCCGGAAGTTCCATTCTGGTGCTGCACGTCATATCTTCGCGGGATAGCTATGAACGTCTGGGACTTGTGGCCAGCGAAGTCGACAAGCACATGTCCGTCAACAGGGAAGCGACCAGAAAGCGCATGGATGAATTTCTCGTCGAACATTTTCCGGAAGGCAGCGTTTCCGGACTCATTTCCGAAGGCAACCCAGCAGAGACGATCGTTCGAATTGCCGAAAACAAGGATATGGACATTATCGTCATGGGAACACACGGTCGTGGAGGCTTCAACAAGTTGTTCTTCGGATCAGTGGCCAATGAAGTCATCCGGACGGCGGACTGCCCCGTTCTGACCATCCGGCCGGATCATGTCTGAATTTCTTCTGAGGGAACCTCCTCTTTCCCTCAGAAAAAGAGCTTCCCGGATTGTTCCGGGAAGCTCTCGTTTTGCGCGACGAACGGCAGGGAAGGCAGCAGACGTCAGCTGCGATAATCTGCATTCACGTTGACGTAATCATGCGTCAGATCGGAGGCAAGCAACGTATAACTTCCTTCCCCGTCGCCCATGACGATATCGATGGGAAGATCCCGCCTCTGCAGCGGTTCCTTGAGAAGAGCGTCAAAGTCGAGATCGGTAGGTTGACCATTACGGAACAGCTCCACACCGCACAGGGAAACACGCACGTCCCCGGGGTTGAATTCCGCACCGCTGCGCCCGACGGCGGCCACGATGCGCCCCCAGTTGGCGTCCTGCCCATACAGCGCGGTCTTGACCAGCTGGGAGTGTCCTACTGTACGGGCCACCCGTTCGGCGTCGGCATCCGAAGCCGCTCCGGTCACATGAATGCGGGCAACCTTTGAGGCTCCCTCCCCGTCCTGCACCAGCATATACGCAAGATCTCCAAGCACGGAAACCAGCGCGGAGGACAGAGCGGCGCGGGAAATCTCGTCGTCCACGGATACGCCGGAACAGCCGTTGGCCAGCCCGTACAGGGTATCATTGGTAGACGTGTCGCCGTCCACGGTGACCCGGTTGAAGGTAAGATTTACGGCCTCGCGCAGCATCTCTGTCCACAGAGAAGCCTCGACCCGGGCGTCACAGAGAACGACGGACAGCATGGTCGCCATGTTCGGGCAGATCATGCCCGCGCCCTTGGCCATGCCGACCAGCCTGACGGTTCCGCCGGGCAGCGCCACTTCCCGGTGGGACAGCTTCGGAAAGGCGTCGGTGGTCATAATGGCGCGGGCGAAGGCTTCGGGATCGGCCTTGCCGAGTCCCTCTCCCAGAGCGGGAGCAGCCTTCCTCCACAGATCCATTTTCAGCTGATTGCCGATGACGCCAGTGGAGGCTGGCAGAATATCTTCCGGCTCAAGACCGACTGCGGTGGCCACCAGTCGCAGAGTTTCACGGCAGTTGCGAACGCCCTCGTCGCCGGTGCAGGCATTGGCCTGCCCTGAATTGATGACGATGGCCCGGGCGGAAGACCGGGAGGCGAGCATGGCCCTTGCGACCACGACGGGAGCTGCGGGAAAGCGATTCTGGGTAAAGGTTCCCGCCGCGGCGGCCGGAACATCACTTACGAGCAGAGCCAGGTCATCCCGATTTTCTTTCCGGAATCCAGCCTGCACGGTCGCGAAACGAAATCCCCTGGGAGCTATGGACATGATGGAAAACCTCATATTGGTAAAAGGAGAAGAGGGGCTACGAAGTATGCCACGCTTGTCTTTCAGGCGCAATTCTTCAGGATTGCTGCCGACGACGGCCCATGCTATTCTACCCCCCTTGACCCTGAAAGCCATCCACACTACAAAACGATAAAGCACTCCTTTTCACAAGGCAGGAAAAACATCCATGAGTCAGTCTTCGTTATACGACCTGGCAGTTATCGATAATGTCCCCTTTGGCCTCACCGGCACCCACGGCCGGTTCTTTGCCCTGCGCCTGGAGCGTCCCGGCTGGAAGTCCTGGGCGCCTGGTCAGTTCGTCATGATCCGTCCTCAGGGCTGGGCGCTGGACATGCCCTGGGCTCGTCCCTTTTCCATCTGTCGCGTAAGCACCAATGAGCTGGTCATCTTTTTCCAGGTCTCCGGCAGGGGTACGGAAAAAATGGCGGCTCTGCGACGCGGGGATCGCGTTCATCTCTGGGGGCCTCTCGGCAACAGGTTCGCCGTCGAAGGAGGCACGCCGACCCTGTTGCTCGCGGGCGGTATCGGCATTGCGCCTTTCGTCGGCTACGCCGAACGGCATCCCACCCCGGGAGTTCTGTCCATGGTCTTCAGCCATCGTCAGCCTGAAGACTGCTACCCAGTGGAAACCCTCGGCGAGCGTATCGACGTGGAATCCTTTCAGGAAGATGGCCCGGACGACCTGCAGTGGCTGCTGAATCATGTCCGTTCCCGCATCGCGGCATATGCCGCCCGTGACGGGCTGGTGCTGGCCTGCGGCCCCGCTCCCTTCCTCAAGGCCGTGCAGAGCTATGCGCTGGAAAGCAAGGCCCGTTGCCAGCTTTCGCTGGAAAACCGTATGGCCTGCGGCGTGGGAGCCTGCCTTGGCTGCGTCACCAAGACCACGGACAAGTACCCCGTACCTGAAAAGGCCGGAACGCCGGTCCAGACCTGCAATCATGGCCCCGTCTTCTGGGCCGATCAGATTTCCCTGGAGGACTAGGCAATGGATCGCTACGCAGTACGCCTCATTTCCCAGAAGCATGGCGGAACGAAGACTCTGAACTTCAAGAATCCCGTTCTTACCGCTTCCGGCACGTTCGGTTACGGTGTGGAATTTTCCTATTACGGCGACCTGAGCCAGCTCGGCGGCATCGTGGTCAAGGGGCTGTCCCTGAAACGGCGTGACGGCAACCCCCTCCCCCGCGTGGCCGAGACACCCTGCGGCATGCTCAATGCGGTGGGGCTGCAGAACGACGGCGTGGAATCCTTTATCAAAAGCAAGCTCCCTCGGCTGCCGTGGCGGGAAACTCCCGTCATCGCCAATCTCTATGCCACCTCTCCGGAAGAATTCGGGGAACTGGCCGGTATTCTTGCCGCAGAAGAAGGCATTTCCGGGCTTGAAGTGAATATTTCCTGTCCCAATGTCAAAAGCGGCGGCGTTCTTTTCGGGCAGGATCCGAAACTGGCGGCGGAAGTGACCGAAGCGGTCAAGAAGCAGGCCGGCAACGTGCCGGTCATCGTCAAGCTGTCCCCCAATGTCACGGACATCACCGTTATTGCCCGCGCTGTGGAAGAGGCCGGCGCGGACGCCATTTCCTGCATCAATACCATTACGGGCATGGCCGTCGATGTCAAAACCCGCAAGCCGCTCCTCGCCAACATCGTGGGAGGGCTTTCCGGCCCCGCGATCAAGCCCGTGGCGCTGCGCTGCGTCTGGCAGGTCTGCAATGCCGTAAAAATCCCGGTCATCGGCATCGGGGGCGTCACGTCCGCTCAGGATGTGCTTGAATTCATTCTTGTGGGCGCACATGCCGTGCAGATCGGAACCATGAACTTCGTTCGTCCCGACGCTGCGTTCAGGATCGCCGAGGAAATTCCCCATCTTTGCCAGCAGCTCGGTATCAACAGCCTTGAGGAACTGCGGGGTTCGCTGAAGATCTGACGGGAGAGGAATATATTCCATTTTTAATGCCGGACTCCGTCGAAGCCGGAGTCCGGCATTCCCATCTTCTGTCCCCGGACGGCATGCCCCTCGACAGATCAAAAAAACAGCCTCAGAACAAGGCGAGCCGGTAACCACAGACCAGCGTCACCGCCAGACAGCGTGAGCTTCTGGATAATAGAAAATATCGACTGGGGCCGCACCCGGCATCCGTTGGAAAACTACAGAACATGCCGACCTGAAAGGCGGAAGCCCGCCATCCATCCGCTCTTTTCCGCTGAACAAGTCATTTCCATCCACATCAACCCCGCAAGCCTATGCCACCCAGAAAACGTTATCAATGGAACGGATCCGAAGAAGCCTACGAGGATGATCGTCCCAGCCGCTCGCAGAAAAAACGGGACAGTACGGCTCTGCAGCGAATGGGAGAGGAACTGGCGGCTCTGAGCCCTTCGCAAATTATGGCCATGCCCCTTTCCGACGCCATCCGGGATGCGCTGCTGGAATGGCAGCAGCTCTCCTCTCATGAGGGACGACGACGCCAGATGCAATATGTGGGGCGGCTCATGCGCGAGGAAGGCGACGCTTCGGCCATTCGCGAGGCTCTGGACCGGCTGAGACTCGGCCACGCCGGAGAAACCGCCTCGTTTCGAAAGACGGAACACCTGCGCGACCAGCTCATGCAGGCATCTCCCGCAGAGCTGGATACGCTGCTTGAACCGCTGTCTTCCGAAGATCAGACGGCTCTTCGCGACCTTGTAGCCCGTGCCCGCAATGAACGCGAACACGGTCGTCCTCCCCACGCCTTCCGTGCCCTGTTCCGCAGGCTGCGCGATCTTCCCGTAGCCTGATGCAGGCGGACGTCGTCATTCTCGGAGCCGGAGCCGCCGGTCTTCTGTGCGCCGTGACCGCAGCCCGACGCGGCTTTTCCTGTATTGTCGCGGATCACGCTCCAGTAGCCGGACGCAAGGTCCGGCTGGCCGGCGGCGGCAAGGGAAACGTCACCAATCTGCGCATGGGACCGGAATGGTATGTAGGGCAGGATGTCTCCTTTTCCCGCACGGCGCTTCAACGGTGCACTCCCGACTGGATTCTCGGCCTGCTCCGGGAATACGAAATCCCCTGGGAAGAACGGGATTATGGACAGATATTCTGCACGGTCCCGGCAGCGCGTCTGGTTGAAGGGCTTGTCAGAAGCGCTGCCGAAGCTGGAGTTTCCCTGCTCCTGCGCCGCGAACTGAAAGACGTCGATTACGTCAGCGGGCTATTCCGCATCCGAACGTCCGAAGAAATTCTTGAATCCCCTAAACTGGTTATCGCGCTCGGCGGCCCATCCTGGCCCACGTCAGGATCAAGCGATCTGGGCATGCGTCTCGCACGTCGCTTCGGACACAAAATCGTTCCGGTTCGACCAGTTCTCGTTCCTCTGCTGTTTCCTGAATCCTGGCCCCTGCGCGGCCTTTCCGGCATCAGCCTTCCCGCCGCCGTCAGCACAGGCGGCAGAACATTCGAATACCCTCTGCTGTTCACGCACAAGGGCCTGAGCGGTCCGGCCATTTTGCAGACCTCATGTTTCTGGCGAAACGGCGAGCCTCTGCACATCGACTTCCTGCCCCGAACGTCAGCCCTTGAACTCATGCACATGCCGAATAACGGCAAGGTCACTGCCCTCAATCTGTTTCGCCGGGTTCTCCCCGACCGGCTGGCCGAACGCCTCATTCCAGGAGAGCTGACCTCCTGCAAGGTCGCCCAACTTGGAAAACAGGCGCGAAAGCGCATTGCCGACGCACTGCATGCCCACGAAGTCGTTCCTCTCCGTTCCGAGGGAATGAACAAGGCCGAAGCAGCCGCCGGAGGCGTGGACACGCGGGACGTCAACCCTCGCACTCTGGAAAGCCGCAAGTTTCCCGGAATGTATTTCGCCGGAGAAGTTCTTGACATTACCGGATTGCTCGGCGGCTATAATTTGCACTGGGCCTGGGCGTCGGGCAAGGCCGTTGGCGAGGCATTCCGCAAGCGCTAGCGCTCCTTCTTCCGCTCCTTTCCAAGTCTCTCTGCAGGAACAAGATTCCTGCTACGTATTTTTTGTTTGCATCTTCGATTTGTTACAGGTAGGCAAACAGGATATTTCTGTTTTCACGCCATACCAACACGAGGAACATCCATGTCGACTGAACAAATCCGCCAGCGGGACGCCATGCAGCGCCTTGTTGATTTTCTCAATGAAGTCGGTATGCTGCGGCATACTCCACGTAGCGGATACGCCTTTTTGGGAAGCGGCCGGGAAAGTGTCGCCGAACATTCGCACAGAACTGCCGTCATCGGGTACGCACTCGCCCGAAAAGCAGGCGCCGATCCCTCCCGCACCATGCTTCTCTGCCTTTTTCACGACCTTCCGGAAGCCCGGACCGGAGACTTCAACTATGTGAACAGACTCTACGACACCTCGCAAGAAAGAGAAGCTCTTCAGGATGCCGTCGCGGGCACGGGGCTTGAAGACGAACTCCTTGACGTCTGGGATGAACATGCCGCTCGCACCACTCCTGAATCTATTCTGGCGCATGACGCCGATCAGCTTGATCTCATCCTCAATCTGAAACGGGAAAGCGACCTCGGCAACCGCTACGCAGACAAGTGGCTTGCCAACGCAGTTCAACGGCTGCGCACGGACATAGCGAAGGAGCTTGCGGAAACCATTCTCAGGACCGATCATACCGACTGGTGGTATCTCGGTCCTGATGCCAACTGGTGGGGTAAACGTGGCGAATGTGCGCAAGAAAGTTCGCAATCTGTTCTTAACTATGATAACATAAAGAAATAATTTTAAATATACAGACAAAGACGGCGGCTTTCCTTTCTTGAAAAAAGGAAGCCGCCATTGTTTTCAAATCTGTTTCCAAAATGTTCTTAACTCATATAATAATATGAAATAATTATTAAAATAATTGATCATTCCATTTATTTCATCTTTTCCTTTCTGTTCTTCTTTCCGTTTTCCTTGATTACCCCCTGCAGCGCGGCTTCCTGCTCCCTCCCTGAGGATCTTTTCAGGCGGGAACATATCCTCTACCACGGAAAAAGGCGCATTTTGCCCTTTTACAGACAAATCTGTTCCCCGGCTCGGAATACCACACAGATTCAACTGTGCATACATTACATAATATATTAGTATAATTTATTTTATTGCATATTTTTCTTTTTTGGTGAAACGCTTTGTACCGGATTCAGATCTTTTTTACCTGTATTTGCCCCCTTTTCTCCCCTGTTCAGCGGATTCAGAAAAGCTTTTTTCAGCGTTACACCCCAAAATACAGCCATTCAGCTCTCTCCAGATCTCCACTGAAGCCGCGCACGATTCCGCGTTTCCTGAAAACGAACAGCGGATCAGACAGCAGACTTCGGAACATGTCGAAATTTGAATTTCGATATGTTCCTATTTATGTATTCATTTTGTTTTCATAGTGTTCGTAATATACATAACCAATAAATAAAATTACAAAAAAGTATGAACGGACCAGAAACATCAAAAAACGGACAGACATGACCGTCTGTCCGTTTTTTGACGATGCCATGTCGGTTTCATTATCGAATCAGCATGGCGTCTCCATAGGAAAAAAAACGGTATCCGCGCCTTACGGCCTCCTCATAAACGGAGATCATCCTCTCGCGTCCGGTCAGCGCCGAAACCAGCATCAGCAAAGTTGATTCAGGAAGATGAAAATTGGTAATCAGCCCATCAATGACCTGAAACGCATATCCCGGCCGGATAAAACAATTGATCCATCCCGTATGCGCCATAAAGACGCCCTCGTGCATGCCGGCGACCCCCTCCAGAGTCCGGGCCGAAGTGGTGCCGACAGCAATAACGGGACGCCCCTCCCTCCTGGCCCGTGCCACTGCATCCGCCGTTTCCGTCGAGACCTCGACGAACTCGGGATGCATGACATGCTCGCGTATATCCGCACAGCGCACAGGGCTGAACGTACCGTACCCCACATGCAGCGTGACCTCCGCCCACTCGAATCCGGCCTCTGTCAACCGTTGTCTCATTTCGGGCGTGAAGTGCAGTCCTGCGGTAGGGGCCGCGACGGAGCCGGCCTTGTCGTCACGCGCATAGACGGTCTGATACGCCCCCCTGTCTTCCAGCGAGTCCTCGCGCCGGATATACGGAGGCAGAGGCAGATGCCCCTGCGCTTCAAACAGAGAACGCAAGGAATCACGCCAGTGCAGGCGCACCCGGTGCCTGCCGAAGGCTCCCTTTTCCAGAACCTCAACCCGCAAGCCCGTTCCAAATTCAAGAAAATCACCGGGTCTTACATTTTTTGAAGGCCTGATCAGACCTTCGGCCACAGCCCTGTACCAGCCGCTTCCCTCATCTTCACCGGTCTGCTCGACCAGAGGCAACGGCGTCAACAGCAGAAATTCAAGTTTGCCCCCGGACGCACGTTTACCCAGCAGCCGGGCAGGAATGACCCGGGAATTGTTCACGATCAACAAGGTGCCCTGCGGCAGAAAATCAGGAAGACAGGAAAAACTGGTATGGATGCGCTCATCGCGCTCGCGATCAAGAACAAGCAGACGCGAACTTCCCCGCTCTCCGGGATGTTGGGCTATCTGATCAAGAGGCAGATCATAGCGATACGAGGCAAGCAGACAGTCAGCTTCAGAAGAGGGAACGGAAAACATGGACAAACCTCGAAATATTTTTGCGACGCAACGCCGCGTCGCCCTCTGATACGGAGAACTTGCCTCTTTGTACAGCAATCCGGCACACGACGGAACGGAAGGCATCCCTCCCGCAGCGATCCATTCCCAACATTTGATCGTCTCCCTGAAAGCATCCCAAAAGCGAAATCAACAAGCGTTTCGGGAAGCCTGTTCAGCCTTTTCCATCCTTCGGACGACAGCTTCTCTCTCCCCTTTTTCAGATCGTCTCATCCACCGTCGAAGATATCTTCTTTCCCCCCTTAAACAGAGGATTATTTCTCATGGTTTCCACAGGTTCCACAACTTGTAAAAACAAGTTTTCCATGCTAGAATTCTTCCTTCAATGACTCGGAAAAAAAGGGAGTTACGCTTCCATCTTTTCCCCAGCAGCCCTGCCCGAAACCGGAAGGGCGGAAGATCGTTGTGACCAAAGCCATTTTACGCCGTTATCTGCTCCGTACCTCTGAAACGCATCCTGACGGGGATGCCCTGTTCTTCTGTCTTTCCAGTGAGGTACAGAAAGATGACCGAAGCTCGGCGGTCGCAAGTTCTGCACGCAAAGAGGATGTTCTTCAGGGCTGGTTTGATCCTCTGGATATTCATTTCGATGCGGCGGCCCGCACGCTGTTTGTCCGCTTTCCCCATGTATTTTTCGGCCTGCGCTTCATGAAGCTCTTCCGGCCGGAACTGGAACATGCCGCCGAACAGGTCTGGGGAGAGAATCTGACCATCCTGTACGCCACAGGGAATGGTCCTTTTGAACATTGCGTGCAGGAAACCGACGCTGAGCCGCAGCAGGAATCTCGGCTCTCCTCCCTTGCCGCGCAGAATGCGCTTCTTGCCTTTGTTCGCCCTTCTCTTCCTGCACATGCGGCAAGAAAGGAAACGATCTCAGAAACGTTCTGTGAGGAGGAGTCCGACGTTTCCACGAAGCCTGGTGCTTTCGAAAAACAGGCGCACGCGCAGCCTGTGCTGTTCGCAACCCGCAGGGGAACGCACTCAATCAACGGCAATACCGTTCCCTACGGCGAGGACTGCACGTTCGACACCTTCATCGCCAACGGCAAACATAAATGGGCCGTCAGTCTGGCCAGAGAAGTCGTCCGCAAGGCCGTCCATGCAACGCAGGTCGGCCTTCCGTCACAATCGGGGGAAGCCCCGGGCATTCTGGTTCTGTGCGGTCCGCACGGTACGGGAAAAACGCATCTTCTGCGCGCCATGGGCAACGAAATGTTTCAGACCTTCGGCGAGGATCTGCTGTGCGCCTCGCTCAGTGAACTGGAGCTGCTCTTCGCCTCCGCTCCACCTCTGGCCGTCCGGCGGGAATTGACGGAAAAACGTGCCATCCTGCTCGATGATTTCCAGTATCTGTCGAGCATTCCCGAATATATCGGTCAAACGGAACATCCTGAGGAACAGGGCGTTCGCTTTCAGGAAGAACTTTGCCTGATTCTCGACCGCTTCATGGACCAGGGAAAACCTTTTGTTGTCGCCGGGGTGGGGCATCCGAGGGACTGGAACCTGCACAGAGCGCTTCAGTCCCGTCTGGAAACGGGACTGTGGACCGAACTTCCCGAACCCGACCTGGACGTTCGTCTGCGGTATGTACAGCAGCAGACACGGCTGAAACGCCTGTCCCTTCCCCGGGAACACATGTTGCTTCTGGCTCAGCACTGTTCGGATATTCGCAGGCTTTCCGGCGTGATCCGAAGAGTTGTTTCCCATCGTTCTCTCGTAGGACGGGATCTCGCCGAGCAGGATATTCTGAACATCATCCGCCAGAGCGGCGACAGCTCCAGTCTTACGGCTCAAAGAATAGTGAGCATAGTCGGGGAACATTGCGGTGTTCCTCCTCGAGACATTCTGGGGGAAAAAAGGCGTCCCGATCTGGTTCAGGCACGCCAGCTGGCCATGTATCTCTGCAGAGAACTTCTGGGACATTCCTATCCCGTCATCGGGCGCATGTTCGGAGGCAAAGATCATAGCACGGTGATGCATGGCGTGAAAAAAATCAAATTATTGCAGGAAAGTGATCGTATTACGCACACTATGGTGACAGAACTTACAAAAGCGTGCCTTGAACGTCGCGATTGAGGTCGCAAGGTTCCGAGACGTGCGGACAGTTCCTTGGGCGTCGCCAGGAATGTACGTTATATGATGAGACATTCCTTCAGGTTACCTGAAAAAGGAACAAAAAGCGTTCTTTAATAATCAACAACAAGGAAATACATTATGTTATTTCTCGTAAAGAAGGAAAACATCATCGAAGGCCTCCAAAAGGCCGCGGGAATCATTCCGAACCGTTCCGGAGCCGCATTTCTGCGTTCCGTCTGGCTGGAAGCGAAAGGGGATGTTCTGACCATCATGGCCACTGACGCCAATATTGAATTTACCGGAACCTATCCCGCCGAGGTGAAGGAAGAAGGACTGGTCGGCGTCAACGGACGTAATTTTGTGGATCTGATCCGCCGGCTTCCCGCCGGGGATCTCAGGATCAGGCTCGACGGCAGCTCTCTCGTCGTTGAACAGGGGCGACGGACCTACAAACTTCCGGCCAATGACCCTACCTGGTTTCAGAAGCTTGCCGGCTTCTCCGCTGAAGGCTCCGTAGTCTGGTCCGGAGATTTCTTTCAGGAAGTCATCGACCGTGTGTTTTTCTGCGTAAGTGACGACGAGGCTTCTGACGCCATTGCATGTCTGTATCTGAAACCCGTAGGGGATGGAGCTATCGAGGTCTGCGGCCTGAACGGCCATCAGTTCGCTCTGACTCGGTTTACGCATGACGATCTTTCCGGCATTCTTCCCGAGGAAGGAGTGCTTATTCAGCGCAAATACGTCGCCGAACTGCGCAAATGGCTGGGAGGAGATGAAATCGAAGTAAGCATCACGCCGAAGCGGCTGTTCGTCCGTTCAGGAAACGGGCAGGAAATGCTCAGTCTGCCCCGGGCGGGTTACGCTTATCCCGATTATTCGCCCTTCATGACCAGACTTGCCGCTCCAGGGGCTTCCAGACTGACCCTGAACCGCAAGGACTGCCTCGAAGCTCTCGACCGCATCAGCATATTCAATACGGAAAGCGATCGTTGCACGTATTTCGACCTTACCGGCAATGAAGTCATGCTGTCCGCGCAGGGGCAGGATACAGGATCGGCCAACGAATCGCTGGAAGCCTCCTATGAAGGGGATATTTCCCGCATCGCCTTTCCGACCAAAAATCTCATGGAGATCATGACCCATTATCAGTCCGGCGATCTTTTGCTGACGTTGACGGGAGCGGAGGGTCCCTGCGGCATTACGGGGGGGGAAGACCCGGACTATACCGTGTTGATCATGCCCATGAAGATCAGCGAAGAAAGTTATTACGAAGAAAACTGACGAATCTTTCACAGGGGGAAGGATCGTCTTTTCCCCTGCGGGTTGCCCGCTTTCCATTCTGAAAGTCATTCGTGCCGCCGTCTCAGACGAAACGGCGGCAGGGGAATGAATGTGTCTCCAGTTCGGAATGCGGCATATTTCCAGACAGCATCATTGAACAGGCGGCCGCAGTTCCAAAGCATGAACCGGCTTCCGGGATGCGCCTGTCCTCTCTTCCGTCCTCCACCGGGACGGCTGGCCCCGGGCGGACGGCGTTCGTTATTTCCCTGCCGGCTCCGGTCACCTCAACCAAACGGATTCATGAGCCTATGACAGCCAAAGCCTATACAGCTGACTCGATCACCATTCTTGAAGGACTCCAGGCGGTACGGAAACGCCCGGCCATGTATATCGGCAGCACGGATGCCCGGGGACTGCACCATCTTGTCTATGAAGTGGTGGACAACTCCATCGACGAAGCCATGGCGGGGTTCTGCACGCGCATCGAAATCGTGCTGCATCTGGACAACAGCGTGACGGTCCGGGACAACGGACGAGGCATTCCCGTGGACATGCATCCAAAGGAGCATGTTCCTGCGGTGCAGGTCGTCATGACCAAACTGCATGCCGGAGGCAAGTTCGACAATGACGCCTACAAGGTTTCGGGCGGGCTGCATGGCGTGGGCGTTTCCTGCGTCAATGCACTGTCCGAACGGCTTGAGGTGACCGTCAGGCGCGACGGCAAGCGCTGGAAACAGCTGTACAGCCGCGGCGTGCCGCAAGAAGAACTGCAGTATATGGGCGAATCCGACAGCCACGGGACCACCGTGCGCTTCAAGCCGGACGAAACCATCTTTGAAACCTGTGAATTTTCCTATGAGACGTTGAAAAAGCGTTTTGAGGAACTGGCCTACCTGAACAGGGGGCTTCAGATCGAATGCCGGGACGAACGTACCGGGGAAGTCCATCTCTTCCATGCCGAAGGGGGTATCCATCAATTCGTGAGGGATCTGAATTCCGGCGAAATGGTCATCCATCCCATCATCGACGGGGAAGGCATTTCCGAAGGCGTGTCCGTGGAGTTCGCGTTGCAGTACAACGCGGGCTACAAGGAAAACATGTATACCTTTGCCAATAATATCCGCACCAAGGAAGGTGGCACCCATCTTGCCGGTTTCAAGACCGCTCTGACCAGAGCCATCAACGGCTATATCAAGAGTCAGCCTGATCTGACCAAGAAACTGAAAGGGCAGACCCTGTCAGGGGACGATGTGCGCGAAGGTCTGACCGCCGTGCTCAGCGTCAAGCTGCCTCAGCCCCAGTTTGAGGGACAGACCAAGACGAAGCTCGGCAACAGCGAGGTGGCCGGTATTGTCGGAGGCATCGTCTATGCCAAGCTCGATACGCATTTTCAGGAAAATCCCAAGGACGCCAGACTGATTATAGACAAGGCCGTGGACGCGGCCAGAGCCCGAGATGCGGCCCGCAGGGCCAAGGAACTTGTCCGGCGCAAGGGGGCCTTGTCCGACAATGCTTTGCCCGGCAAGCTCGCAGACTGCCAGAGCAAGGACCCTGCCGATTCCGAACTGTTCATCGTGGAAGGTGATTCGGCAGGCGGTTCCGCCAAGCAGGGACGGAATCCGAACACGCAGGCCATTCTGCCTTTGCGCGGCAAGATTCTGAATACGGAGCGCACTCGTTTTGACAAGATGCTCGCCAACAAGGAAGTCAAGGCGCTGATTACGGCCATGGGTGCCGGAATCGGCGAGGAAGACACCGATTATGAAAAGCTGCGCTACCACAAGATTGTCATCATGACCGACGCCGACGTGGATGGCGCCCATATCAGGACGCTCCTGCTGACGTTCTTCTTCCGCAACTATATAGGGCTGATTGAGCGCGGTTATCTGTACATCGCGCAGCCCCCCCTGTATCGCGCCCATAATTCCAGAATGGAGAAATTCATCAAGGACGACTATGAACTGAATGAATTTCTCATGCAGCGCGTCAGCGACGATATGGAAGTCCGCGCTGCCAACGGCACGGTGTTCCGGGGTGAGGAAATCAACACGCTCATGGAGCAGATCGAAAATATCGCGCACAGAGTGCGGGATGCGGAACTGGCAGGCATCAACAGGGATCTTTTTCTTGCGCTTGTGGACGTAGACGACCGGGTTACGCCGGATTGTCTTGCCGATTCCGGGCGTTGCTACGATTTTCTGAGGGATCGCGGCTACACCCTGACTACGGAGGCTGAAGCCCACGAGGATGGAGATCGTCTGTTCGCCGTAATCGAGAATGCCAACGGGCACCGTACCCGCGTGGCCGCGGAGTTTTTCCTTTCCCGCATGTATCTCAACTCGTGGGAGGCGCTGGACGCCATTCGGGAAAAATGCGGCGGCCTGTCCTTCACCCTGTGCAACAGGGATCAGGAATATGAGGCATCCGATATCTTTGCGTTGCATGCGCTGACGCTTGAGGAAGCGCGCAAGGGCATCAATATTCAGCGGTATAAGGGGCTTGGTGAAATGAACCCCGAACAGCTCTGGGTTACGACCATGAACCCTGAAAACCGCACGCTGCTGCGCGTGACCATTGAAGATGCCGAGGCAGCCAGCGATACGTTCGAACAGCTCATGGGTGACCGGGTCGAGCCGCGCCGCGAGTTCATCGAACGCAACGCGCTGACCGTCAGAGATCTGGATATCTAGAGTGAGGATTCCGGAGAGTGTTCTTCGCGAAAAGAACCTTTTCGCGACTCCCTTTCCCCCTTCCCGGAAGATGTCGGGAAGGGACAACATATCGGCCGGGACGTTTTCATCCCTGCCTATTTGACAAGCAGGTACTTAGCGGTGGGAATCTTTCCGGACAGAAAGAATTCCCGACGAATCCGAAGATGGCGACGCAATGGGAAAACCGGAAATCGCCGCTTTGGACGGTGGTTTGGAGAAGTACGCTGATCCCGACCCCCGTCGAGGGGCGACAGGCTCCTTGCCGCCGGAGGCACCCAAGGGGATAGTATGTCACAGAATATCAATATCGAACATGAGATGCGGAAATCGTATCTGGAGTATTCGCTCAGCGTCATTATCGGCCGGGCGATTCCGGATGCGCGGGACGGACTGAAGCCGGTGCACAGGCGCATTCTGTTCGCTCAGCAGGAGCTGGCCAACAGCTATAATCGGCCTCCGAAAAAGTGCGCGCGCATCGTCGGCGATGTCATCGGTAAATATCACCCGCACGGAGACTCCGCAGTCTACAACGCGCTGGTTCGCATGGCGCAGGATTTTTCCATGCGTGATCCTCTGGAGGATGGGCAGGGGAACTTTGGTTCCATCGACGGCGACTCTGCCGCTGCCATGCGTTATACTGAAGTACGCATGTCCCGCCTCGCTTCCGAATTCCTGAACGACATCGACAAGGAGACGGTCGATTTCCGTCCGAACTACGACAATACGCTTGCCGAACCCGTCGTGCTGCCGACCAAGGTGCCCAACCTGCTTTTGAACGGTTCCTCGGGCATCGCCGTCGGGATGGCGACCAACATTCCTCCGCATAATCTGAGCGAGCTGTGCGATGCTCTTCTGACGCTTATTGACGATCCCGACAGCACCGTCGACGATCTTATGGAAAGCGTGCAGGGACCGGACTTCCCCACCGGGGGCTATGTCTATGCGGGGCAGGGGCTGTACGACGCCTACACCACGGGACGCGGTACGGTCAAAGTGCGCGGCAAGGTGGAAATCGAGGAACGCAAGAAAGGTTTCCAGTCCTTGATTATTCGTGAAATTCCCTTTGGACTGAACAAGTCCAGCCTGGTGGAAAAAATCGCTTCTCTGGTCAACGACAGACGTATCGACGGCGTTTCGGACCTGCGCGACGAATCAGACCGGCGGGGGATCAGGGTGGTCATCGAACTCAAGCGCGGCACCATCCCCGAAATCGTCATCAATTCTCTGTACAAGTACACGCCGCTGGAAACATCCTTCGGCATCAACATGTTGTCCGTGGTGGACAATCGTCCTGTGCTGCTTAACCTGAAGAGCGCGCTGACCTGTTTCCTCGATCACCGGAGGGAAGTGGTCGTGCGCAGAACTCGTTTCGAGCTGCGCAAGGCCGAAGCCCGGGCGCATATTCTGCAGGGACTTCTGAAGGCTCTTGACCATATCGACGAAGTGGTGGCCCTAATCCGTTCTTCCGCAACGCCGCTGGAGGCGAAGGAACGTCTGATGACAACCTTCGAGTTGTCCGAGGTGCAGGCGCAGGCCATTCTGGACATGCGTCTTCAGCGTCTCACCGGACTTGAACGCGGCAAGCTGGAGGAGGAACTGCGGGATCTTACGGCAAAGATCGCCTGGTACCAGTCGATACTTGGAGATTCCGACGTGCTCTGGGGCGTCATCCGCGATGAAGTGCAGTACATCAAGGATACCTATTCTTCCCCCAGACGGACGGAAGTCATCCGGGAAGCCCTCTCCAGCATCGATATCGAAGATCTGCTTCCCGACGACGACGTGGTGATCACGCTGTCCCGGCGGGGCTACATCAAGCGCACCAACCTCGCCATCTATCAGCAGCAGAAAAGGGGCGGCAAGGGGATCGCCGGCGTACATACGGCGGATGACGATTCGGTGCAGGAATTTATTGCGACTACGAACCATCAGTATATTCTGATGTTTACCAATAAGGGAAAAATGCATCAGCTTAAGGTGCACCAGGTTCCCGAAGGCAGCCGCACGGCCAAGGGCGTGCATATCGCCAACCTTGTGCCTCTGGAAAAGGACGAATGGATCACCACCGTGCTGACAGTGCGTGAATTCTCCGACGACAAGTATTTTCTGTTCGCCACGCGCCGGGGAATGGTCAAACGGTCCAGTTCCTCTCTGTACGCCCGAAGCCGCAAGGGCGGCCTTATCGCAGTGGGGCTGCGGGAAGATGACGAGCTGATCATGGTGCGCGAGATTACGGACGACGATTTTGTCGTGCTGGCTACGGCGGACGGCATCGCCATCCGTTTCAGCTGCCGCGATGTGCGCAACATGGGACGTGGAGCCACCGGCGTGAAGGGCATCGCCCTGCGTCACGGGGATACCGTGGTTTCCTGTCTTGTGCTCAAGGAAGACAGCCCGGCCATCATGACGCTGTCCGCCCTGGGCTTTGGCAAACGAACCAACGTCAATCTTTATCGTGTGCAGAGCCGCGGCGGCAAGGGCATTATCAACTTCAAGGTCACCCCCAAGACCGGACCGGTGGTCGGCGCCATGCCTGTTCAGGACGATCAGGCACTGGTGCTGCTGACTTCCAACAACAAGATCATCCGCATGGGCGTGGATGAGATCCGTTCAGTCGGTCGGGCCACAATCGGCGTCAGGCTCGTAAAGCTTGATGACGGAGCCCGCGTAGTGGGCTTTGATACCGTCGATGCGGAAAACGGAGAAGAAGAGAGCTAGCGGCGGATTCATTGCAGGCCGGGGAGTGCCCGGAAAACTGCGGCGATGATGCATGGGCCGGGTCTTCTTTGCGGGAGACCCGGCCTTTTGAAAAGGGGACGAAGAAGGCGTCTTTTGAGACAGGAAAAACTATTCCCGGATGCAAGGAGTCTGGAGGGATTTTACGAACAGGGCGGCTGAAGAAGACGGAAACTTGTCAAAATATTTCTGCTATGGTATCAGCACGCCTCAAACAGGGCCTCTTGATCCGGATTCATTCGGAAAAGAGGCCTTTTTATAGGCACGGTCGTCCCCTGATTTATTGTGCGGCTGCTGCGTCGCATTGGCGTTCAGAAGAGAGGAGCCTTTCGTGAAGAAGTGCTGGAGGATTTTCGGAGGAGTCTTTGGATTTGTTTTGTTGCTGATGGGTTCGGCGCAGGGAAAGGCTGCGGAACAGCCGCAGGTCGGTCAGGTGGTGATCGAGAGCATGGGACCTGCGTCAGGTACGATGCCCAAGGGGAAGCTGGCTGCCATCGTGAACTATATCCATGCCGACAAGCATACATGGTATAAAAACGGTTCCCGTCATGAAGCAAGGTATCCCGGCAAGGGAACGCAACGTAACAGACACGATCGGGTAGTTCTCAAAATGCGCTACGGGATTGGCGACGGATACGATGTCCGTTTCGCCATGCCTGTCGTAATGAATAATTTCCGTGCTGGAAGCACCCTCTCCAATGGAGCAGCCAGTAAGAACGGCATTGGTGACACAACATTCGTTCTGCACAAGCAGTTCATCAGTCAGCAGGAGGGCGCGCCGGTCAGTGTGGCTTGGGATCTCGGAATCTGGACGCCTACGGGAGATACGTCCAGCACCGGTGTGGGCACGGGAGCATGGGGCGTCATGGGAGGTCTTGGCGTAGGACATGCCTTTGATGGCGGGCGACAGTTTCTGGAAGGTGAGGTCATGTACCTGTACCGTGGCGTAGGGCACTCTTCCCGTGTCGACGTCAGCGACGTATTCCGCCTGAATGGGCGCTATACATACGCCTTGAGTCGTTATTGGGACATGGGAATCGAAACGCAGTTCGAATACAACACCGAATCCAGACGATACGGACGCGGCAATGGCGACGCCAGTACCACATGGTTTGCCGGTCCTTCGGTCACGCTGAAACTTCCCGAGTACGGCGCTTCGCTTGGCGTAAGCGCCCAGTTCAGCATGTATCAGGATTATGACGCTGCCGTGCGCATCAACAATACTGATTATCCCACGGCAACGGCTCTTGGTGAACGCTGGAAACTTGAGGCAAAATTCGCGATTGTATTTTAGAGAAAGGATGCCGGGACCGGAATACTGTCTCCTTTCCTGTTTTATGGCCGGAAACAGACGGGGCCCTGACGTCGAAAAAGGAAAGAGAAGAATTGCGTTGCAAGATACGATGGCCAGCAAGCTGAACCATATGTTTTGTAAAATTTCTCTGAGAGAGAAAAAGGCTGGTCCCTCATGGGGAACCAGCCTTTTCATGTTGCTGTTCATTGGAATGCTGCAACACCGGACAGCGACTCCTGCTGTTTCCGAACTGTCAGGAGGCATTGGGGATTCCATCCGATGGACACAATCCCCATTCGGATTATTTTACAAATTCAACCTTGTGCAGAGGTACCAGAGTCGAGGCGTGAAGGTCCACGTTTTTCAGTTTTGCGCTGGAGGCTATGGCAGTCATGGGATGAGCCACGAAAACGGCCGGAGCATCGTCATCAAAAAGTTTGGCGATCTGACGATACAGTTCCGCTCGTTTTTCCTGATCGTAAATGCTGCGGGCTTCGTAGATCAGTTTCTGGCCTTCGGGATTTCGCCAGTTGGCCATATTGATTCGTTCGACCGGGGGACGGATGGAGTCCACACTCCATAACTGGTGTACCAGCCCATCCGGGTCTGGTGTACCGGCGACCAGACCGCCGATGGCCATCGCATAATCTCCCTTGGCTCGCTCGGCGATGTAGGTAGCCCAGTTCAGAATTTTGATATCCACATCTATGCCGACGGCCTGCAGGTCCGATTTGAGCAGGGTAGCCATATCGCGGGGCGAAGGACAGTACGGACGGGAACCGTTCCAGCAGATGACATCAAGCCTGATGTTCCTGAGGCCGGTTTCGGCCAGAAGTTTTTTGGCCTCCTTCGGGTTGTAGGGCAGAGATTTCACATCCGGATTGTGGCCGAACCAGTTGGAAGGCAGGGTCTGGTTGGCGAATTCGCCATATCCGTAAAACACGGTCTCGAAAAGTCGTTCACGGTTGACGGCCATAATGATGGCCTTCCGGACGCGGATGTCGTCCAGAGGCTTCTTCTCCATGTTCAGGGCCACAAAGGAAGTGCCCAGTGTATTGATCGTATTCAGGTTCAGTTCCTTGTCTCCCTGAATTTCCTCGTAGGTCATGAAATCAAGACCATAGGCGATATGCGCTTCTCCTTTCTTGAGAGCCAGAAAACGGACGTCGTTGTCGGGGATAACCTTGACTATCAGGCGATCCACCTTTGGCGCTCCATCCCAGTAGTCCCTGTTGGCCTCGAATTCCATATAGTCGTCCTTTACCCACTTGACGAACTTGAAATAACCGGTGCCTACGGGGTTTCGGCTGAAGCCGTCCTTCAGTTCCTGTACGGCCCTGGGGCTGACAATATACCCGCCGAACAGGGCCAGGTTGACCAGCAGAGTCGGCTGAGGAGCGGAAAGCTGAAGCTCAACAGTATAGTCATCAATTTTGCGGGTCAGTTGCACGTTTTTGAGTTTCTGATCCCAGCGGAAGAAGGTCTTGCTGTAATAGGGGTGAGTTTTGTCACGTTGACGTTCGAAGGAAAAGACGACGGCATCGGCGTTGAAATCCGTACCGTCATGGAATTTGACTCCCTTGCGCAGCTTGAAGGTCCAGATCAGCCCGTTTTCAGACATGGTCCAGGATTCGGCCAGAGCAGGAATGATATTGCTGGAGGCTCCGTCAAAGCGAACCAGACCATCGTACATCCAGTCCGTACACTTGATGGCTTCGAAAGATCCGGCTTCGGCCGGGTCCATGGAATTGGCATCGGTTTCCCGTGCGATGACCAGAGTCGTGTCCGCGAAGGCAAGCTGAGGCAGCAGCAACGCCGTAATGATCAGGAGAAACATGAATCTCTTGAAAAACATACGACCTCCATATTTCCTGTTGCGGTAAGGGGTGGGAAGAAGCGGAAACGGAGGCCGCCCCTCCGGGAGAAGGGACGGCCTTGACGGCATCAGGCCCTTGCCTCCCAGTCCTGAATCAGGCGCAGGGCAGTCAGAACGGTGAGATTGATCTTGTTGATCTTGCGGACCAGTCCCGCTCTGGAGAATTTGAACTGCCAGCTTTCGGGGTCCAGACCGGCGATGGACAGGGCGGGTTCCAGATCCGAAAGAAAACGGGTTCCGAGCGCGGCCTGCTGTTCGGTGGGTTCCACCCGGGTGTACAGCGTCGGGTTAAGAGCTCTGGCCAGTCTGAGGCAGAGTCTTGTGGCTCTGTCTGCCTCGGGGCCGAAATTCATTTCCTTCGACTTTCTGCTGAACCGTTCAGCCGCCGACTTCAGTTCTCCCAGATTGGCCTTCAGAGTGCTGAAATCAAGAATAGAACCGGATTCTTCGTCGTATTCCCTGAGGGCATCCTCGTAATCCTGCACGGTGGCCGTGAAGTCGTAGGGCAGTACGGGAGAGGTCAGCAGTCTGAAGATGATCGACCAGTACAGACGGGTATCCTGAGCAAGAACTTCCGGATCGCATTTGTCCGCGGTATCATCAATGGAATGCCACCACCATGCGCCTCCGGAGCCGCCCACATGCTTGCGGCGATCCGGATGATCCGGGGCAAGCATGCTGTACACGCCGATGCTGGTCAGGCCAACACCCCAGAAGGACTGGTCGGCGGCCCGACTGGGGCGGGTGGCGTTGACGTATTTTCCAAAACGGGCACCGATGGTCAGTTGTCCTTCGTGGCTCTTGACGGTAGACCAGCGGGTCAGCTCTCCGACGCAGCCTTCATTGAACTCGGAGACCTCAGCCATTTGGTGACGAGGCACATAGATATGCGCTCCGCGCACGCCCGGGGAATCTATGTTGAAATAGCCGATGCAGTTGTCATACAAGTCCTGCCAGAACGTATCCGCATACCAGCCGGAACCCGAATAGCGTCCATGCGAATGTCCTGGCCACCATGCAAAGCGGATGCCAAAGCCGAGATTTTCCTGATATTTTTTAAAAAGCTTGACCAGTTCAAGCAGACAGGCGTCGCCCGATGCGTTGTCCGTGCCGCCGTCGAACCACGAGCAATAGTGCGCCCCGACCAGCAGATACTCGGGACGTGAACCCTTGATTTCCACAACGGGCAGCCGTAGGGTTTTCCACCCTTCCCTGTTTTCGACAAACAGCGTTCCGCGCATCTGACCTGATTTGGCCAGCCTTTTCAGCTTTTCGCCGTCATCCCCGCTGATAGATACGACGGGAATACGGGGAATCAGCCTGTAATCGTCTCCTCCGGGCGTTCCCCACACGGGGGAAGCTATCATTTTGTGCTTCATATGCCCTTCGGACATGGTGACGAGGCCGATGGCTCCATGAGCCGCGGCTTCGGAGCAGACTTCAGGATTGGGGAGACGTCCGACAAGAGCCACTTTGCCTGCGCAGTCGACGGCGGCGAAATCCGTGGGACTTCCCATGCCGCAATAGACGACTTCTCCCGAAAGTCCCGCTTCCGGGGTGCTCATGCCGAAGGAAACACCCACGCCTTCCACATGAAGTCTTTCCGGAAAGATCGCAGTGAAGCTCGCGCTGACGGGGTGACTGACATAAGACTCGAATTCATGGACTTGGGCTTCTGCACCCAGTTCCCGGGCTATTTTCACGATATAGTCGCAAGCCTTTTTTTCTTCGGGATTGCCGGCCAGTTTTTCTCCGAGTGAGCAGAAGTACGCGACATGCGCCTCCAGGTTGCTCGCGTTGACTTCTTCCCGGCCCTTGCTCTCCAGTTCCAGCTGTTCTTTTGTGCCTCTGCGCATGATGGTCCTCCAGTATGCGTTATTGTACTTTTTGGCCTTGCGGCGGACAGCTTTCATGATTTGCTCTTGCGAAAGAACCTCGCCTCCGCATTCCTTACCGGGGAATTCCGTTTGGGAGCCGTCTTAAAGGGGAGAACGAAAAAGTTTCTTCGCAGGAAGTACGGGTTACGGTTCCACCCTTGGATCGATATAGGCGTAGAGAATATCGACCAGAAGGTTCACGACAACGATCATGATGGCGTAAATGAAGATGGCTCCCTGAACGACCGGGTAGTCGCGATTATAGATGGCGTCCACTACAAGGCGTCCGAGTCCGGGCCAGGAGAATACGGTTTCGGTGACGATGGACCCGCCGAGATAAATGCCTATCTGCAGGCCTATGACCGTGACCACGGGAATGAGGGCGTTGCGGAGGGCATGCCGGCGCAGCACCTGCATGAAGGTCAATCCTCTGGCGAGTCCTGCATTGATGTAGTCTTCATTGATGACTTCCAGCATGCTGGCCCGGGTGGTTCTTGCCGTAATGGCCGCTGGCACGACGGCAAGGGTGATGGCCGGAAGAATCATGTGGCGGATGATGTCTCCAGCCGCTGTCCAGTTGCCGCTGAGGATGCTGTCGATCAGGGGAAAGCCCAGAATGGGGGTCAGTTCTGTATCGTGAGAGGCCAGTCCGCTGATGGGCAGCCAGTTCAGTTCCACCCCGAAGAAGATGATCAGCAGGATGCCCATCCAGAAAACGGGCACAGATATGCCTATCAAGGCGGTTACCATGGCCAGATGATCGAAGATGGAGTTTCGTTTCACCGCTGATACCGTTCCCGCGATCATGCCGAATATGGAACCGATGAAGACGGCCGTGAGCGCCAGTTCCAGAGTCGTCTTGAGCTTTGTCAGTACGTCCGGCAACACGGCCTCTTTGGTATGAATGCTGGTGCCGAATTCTCCTTGTGCGATACGCCCCAGCCAGTAGGCGTACTGGACGACAAGAGGACGGTCCAGACCGAGGTCGCGTCGTATGGATTCGTATTCCTCCACGGACACTTCGCTGCCCTCGCCGAGCATGGTCATGACCGGATCGCCGGGAATGGCGCGCAGAAAGGCAAATATCAAAAATGACAGCGCCAGCAGAACGAAAATGCTGTGTATGCAGCGTTTGCCCACATAGACCAGGGTTTGGCTTTTGCTGATGGCCATGAAGGGGTCCTCCGCCTTTGCAGGGCTGGTTACGAACAGTACCGATGACAGCGGACCATGTGTCCGCCCGCCTCGACAAGACTGGGCTCAACCGTTTCGCATCGGGCATCGAGCTTTTCCGGACAGCGGTTGTGGAAACGGCAGCCGGTCGGGGGATTGGTGGGTGACGGAATTTCTCCTTCCAGATAATTCCGCTCCCTGCGTCGATCCGGGTCAGGCTGGGGGGTGGAGGCGATGAGAGCCTTGGAATAGGGGTGCAGCGGTCCGGAGAAGAGCGATCCCGAGTCGGCCAGTTCCACGATCTGGCCCAGATACATGATGGCCAGACGGTCGGTCATGAAACGCAGCAGGTTCAGATCATGCGTGATGAACAGGCAGCTCAGTTTCAGTTCCTTCTGGAGATCCTGCAGCAGGTTGATGATGACGGCCTGCACCGAGACGTCCAGAGCGGATGTGGGTTCGTCCAGCACCAGAAACTTGGGACGCATGATCAGGGCTCTGGCGATGGCGATGCGCTGTCTCTGACCGCCGGAGAATTCATGCGGATAGCGCTGATAGTGGGAGCGGGCCAGCCCTACCCGCTCAAGCATGGCGAACATCTGCTGCTGTCTTTCTGTTCTTCCAAGCTTTGTATGAATGGACAGGGGAGCCGTTATGATCTCTTCCACGGTGGCTCGGGGATTCAGGGATGTATAGGGATCCTGAAAGACCATCTGCATCTCCGGGCGCAGGCGGCGTAATTCCGGCGCGCCTAATGAGGCCAGATTCCGGCCCCGGAAGACGATGTCTCCGGATGTCGGCGGGATGAGGCGCAGGACGAGGCGGGCTACCGTGCTTTTGCCGCAGCCTGATTCTCCGGCCAGTCCTACCAGTTCATCCCTGCCGATGGAAAAAGATACGTCATCGACGGCCCTCACTACCGGTTTCGGTCCCCAGGGCGCTCCAACGTGCTTCAAAGAGAAGTGCTTGACCAGATTGCGTACGACCAGTACGGGCTCCTGCCCGGAGGTTTTCCCTGCAACGCTGCCGGAGGAAACGGTCATGGTGTCAAACATGTTTCTCTCCTTTGATCATTGGGAAAAGGCAGGCCGCAAAATGTTCGTCTCCAACCTGATGCATGGGAGGAACCGACAGGGCGCATGCATCCGCGGCATGGGAACATCGGTTGGCAAATCGACAGCCGGGAGGGGGAGTTATCAGATCCGGAACCAGACCGGGAATGGCCACCAGCTTGGTGCTGTCCGAGGAGGGCAGAGCCTTGAGCAAACTTGCCGTGTACGGGTGGGCCGGGTTGCGGAAAATGGCGTCCACGGGTCCCATTTCCGCTACTCTTCCTGCATACATGACCACGATGCGATCGCAGTTTTCGGCGGCGACACCCAGATTGTGCGTGATCATCATCAACGAAGAGTCGAAGGAATTTTTCAGTTGCTCGAAAAGACGCAGTATCTGGGCCTGCACGGAGACATCAAGCGCCGACGTGGGTTCGTCCGCGATGATCAGTTTCGGTTCACCGCATATGGCCAGAGCGATCATGATCCGCTGGGCCATGCCCCCGGACAGTTCGAAAGAATAGCTGTCCATGAGTCTGCCCGCGTCGGAAAGACCGACCTTACCCAGCAGTTCCGGGATGACGGACCTTGCTTCGTTTCTTGAGAGGCCTTTGGACAGCCATAGTGCTTCCTCAAGCTGGGAACCTATGGTCGCTGTCGGATCCAGAGCCTTTTTGGCCTCCTGAAATACGAAGGATATTTCCTTTCCCCGGATTGTCCGCATGGCGTCCTTGTCCAGAGTCAACAGATCGCGTCCATCGAACATGATGCTGCCGCCGGTTATCTTGCCGGGAGTGGAAACCAGTCTGATGATGGCTCTTGCCGTAACGCTTTTACCGCAGCCCGTTTCTCCGACGACTCCCAGTGCCTCTCCCTTCTTGACGCCGAAGCTTACGCCGTCGAGCGCCTTGACCAGCCCGCGATAAGTGCTGAAGGAGACCTTGAGATCGGATATGTTCAGTAGCCATTCCATCGCATTACTGCCTTGATTTGGGATCCAGAATGTCGCGCAGGCCGTCGCCGAAAAGGTTGAAACCGAGTACGGTGAGGAAAATGGCCATGCCCGGGAAGATGGAAAGATATGGAGCACGGGTGATGTAGCGCTGAGCCTCGTTCAACATGGCTCCCCATTCTGGAATAGGGGGCTGGGCTCCAAGACCGAGGAAGCTCAGCACTGCTGCGCCCAGAATGGAATCTCCCAGACTCAGGGTGGCATAGACGATGATGGGGCCGAAGATGTTCGGCAGAATATCTCTGGTGATGATCCAGCAGCTGGAAGCTCCGAGGGAGCGTGACGCCTCGATATACTGGAGCTTTTTGGTGGTAATGGTACATGCTCTGGTAAGACGGGCGAATCGTGGCACTCTGACGATACCTATCGAGAGGATGGCGTTTTCGAGAGAAGGGCCAAGCACCGCTGCAATAAGAATGGCCATCAGGACATAGGGCAGCGCCATCATCACATCCATGGAGCGCATGATCACGGTATCGATGATTCCGCCGAAGTAACCGGCCACCACGCCGAGGAAGACACCTATTCCAAGGGCAATGAGCACCGAAAGCACGCCGATGATCAGCGAAATGCGCGCACCGTAAATCACGCGGCTGAGCACGTCGCGTCCCAGATGGTCGATGCCGAACCAGTGTTCCCAGCTGGGAGGTACAACCCGGGTACGCGAGTACAGGTCTGGATCGTAAGGCGCTATGAAGGGTGCGAGAATGGCGACGAGGATAATGATGGTAATGATGGCAAGTCCCACCAGAGGACTTTTCCGCTGTTTGAGGAGATAGAGGGAAAATCCCAGACGCGCCTTCAACCCGGCAAGAAAAGAAGTATCCTGTGCCTGAGACATGGAATATCCTTTTGCGTTCCGCACGCCTTGCCGGATGACCGGCAGGCCCGGGATCATCTGAGTGTTGACTCTGGGATTCACGTCTCCCAAAGCTGCCGCAGAATGAAGTCTGCGGCGGAACCGTCATTCCGCCCCGGATTGGGAATCCGTGGTTCCCCGGAGATGAAGGTCCCGAGCCGCGGGGAGGAGGACCGGCGACAGTGGGACCTTATCTCCGGCGCATGGTTACCAGCGCTTCCGCCATCTTTACGGCACTGACGATGGGATTCACCAGCGGCAGACCTCCTTCTTCGGAAGCATGGCGCAGTACTGCCGGATCCATGAAGGCGAGGCTCATGCAGCCGATAACCATGACCTGAGAACCTGATTTTTTGGCTTCAAGGATACAGCGTACCAGCTCCCGGCGGGTGGTTTCCGGATCTTTGGCCATCTCCAGAACGGGAATATCCACGGAATGGCTGGAAACCAGGCGGTAGGGGGCAAGTCCCGTATCTCGAACCAGACGGCGTTTTGTGGCCGCCCGGGCCGCGGACGTGGTGACCATTGAAAAGCGCGTGTCGCCGGGACAGCCGAGCAAAAGGGATGATTCTCCCGGTCCTATAATGGGGATGGAGGCCATTTCTCTGGTTCCGGCCAGTCCTGCATCACCGGCGCAGCCAATAATGGCGGCATCATATTCCACCTGATATTCCAGAATGAATTTGAGAACTGCGGGCATGGCCTCATATTCGTCGCGGGTCGTTTCAATGGAGCTGGGACCTTCCGGGACGGCCCGTACTTCCATGATTGTCCCCGGAGCGGCAATTTCATTGAGAATTTTTTCTCGCCGCATTTTCTCGAGATCACTGATACCCACCCCAGGCACAAGGTAAAGAATACGCATCCTGTCCTCCCTGATATCGAACTTGCGCTGAAGCCATTTTTCTCCGGGCGGTGGAAACGCTCCGGGAGAGTGTATGAAAAAACAGAATACGCATGAATTCCGGGAAGGAGTTCATGCGTATCTAATTCATTTTTTTGATACGGAGCAGTCTGTTGCGCTTATGAAACGGACACTGCGCCGACTCCGGGCTTGCACCGGACAGGATTGGACGTTTATGCAAGGCGGTACTTGTTGCATGCGTTCTTCGGCGGGCAGCGTGACCGGACTGCTCCGACAATTTCGGACCGGCAAGCCTCTTGTGACAGGCTTCATCTATCCGGGAACGCGTCATTTGCTGTAATCCTTAATAAATTAAGTAGTTATATTGTAAATAGATATAACTGCAGCTGGATTTGGAACATCTCCTCTAATCAATCTTTCATATTATGGTAATATGATTCTTATAATGTAAGAATCATAGTGTCAAGCCCTTTTGTCATTTCTGGCTCATCTCCTGATTGCGCGTTTTTGAAAAGCCGGATTATATAGAGGAAACGATGGTGGGAAATGGTGACGGAACGGGGCAAGCCGAAACTTGTCTTGCAAGGAGAAAACGTATGATCAAGGGAGCACAGTCCATTTACAGGACCGTGGAGCTCATAGAACTGCTGCTGAAAAGCCGGGACGGCATGTCGGCCCGCGAATTGGCAGCTCAGGCCGACGTGCCTTTTTCAACAACGCATAGAATTCTTGCCGTGCTCAGTGAAAAGGGACTGGTGTGTCAGGATCCCGATTCACGCCTGTATACCCCCGGCCACTCCTGGAGTTCGAATTTTCTCTGGGAACGTCAGCATATTCTGTACAATCGCTATGGAGATCTTCCTTCCGTCATCGTCAACGAATTCGGTTATACCGGTTACTTGTACAGTCGTATCGGCTATTCGTACCAGTGCGTTACCCGGGCCGAAGGGTTCGGCGCCGTGCAGATACTTTCTTCGTATCAGGGAGAGATCCGCTATCTGGGGGACGGTGCCGGTTCCTTCGGTATTCTGGCCTTTCTGGACAGAGAGGAACGAGAGGCAATTTTGAAGGTCAACTTGCCCCTGTTTCGAAAACGGTTGCTGCGCAGTGAGGCGGAATTACGTGAAACCCTCGATATTTCATCACGCAATGGCTATGTCTTCGGCTTTGATTTCAGAGTGGCGGGAACGGCTGCGGTGGCTGTTCCCATCTTCTATCAGAACGAGGTCGTAGGCGCGCTTTCCGTTTCCGGCATGCATGACGATGTCTGGAAACAGCATCAGAATGAAATCGTCAAGCGAATGCGGGACAGGATAGCGGAGCGTCAGTAAAAGGCGCATCCAGATACCGGATACGGAGAATGCGCTTTTCTCATTGTGGATTTCGGCAGAGGGGATGCGGGATGCTTGCTTCCCGGGCGATTTTTTCTTACCACCTTGAAAAAAGAACGCAATGTCTCCGACCGGTTCGGACAGAGTTCAGGGCTGATCCGGTCGGGGGTCCGATTTGAGGGAAGCGTTTGAAATGGAGCGTGCAATGGCAGAGCAGTTTCCCACGTACAGGGGACGGATGGAGTATGTATGCCTCGGCTGCGGAGCCCGGCATCCCATTGATGAATTGTTGTATACCTGCCCCGATTGTGGTGGAGTTTTCCTGCTGGAAGACACCGCTTTCGAGACGCTGAAGGAGCGCGACGGGGCATACTGGCGCAATCTGTTCGATGAACGGGCCGCCACCAGGAATACGGCCCTGCGCGGAGTGTTTCGTTTTTACGAGTTGATGGCTCCTGTTCTGGAACAGGAAGATATCCTGTACCTTGGCGAGGGCAATACGCCCATCGTAGATGGAGCGCCGGAGCTTCAGAAGAAGCTTGGCGTTTCCTTTGCCTTCAAGAACGACGGGCAGAATCCTAGCGCCTCCTTCAAGGATCGCGGCATGGCGTGCGCCTACAGCTATCTGCGCGCGCTCGTGCGCAGGCACGGCTGGAACGAAGTGCTAACCATCTGCGCTTCCACCGGAGATACTTCCGCGGCCGCAGCCTTGTACGGGGCCTATGTGGGGCATCCGATCAAGACCGCCGTGATCCTGCCCGAGGGCAAGGTGACTCCCCAGCAGCTTTCGCAGCCTTTGGGCAGCGGCGCGACCGTGCTCGAAGTTCCCGGCGTATTCGACGACTGCATGAAGATTGTGGAATATCTTGCGGAACGCTATCGCGTGGCATTGCTCAATTCCAAGAACAGCTGGCGTATTCTGGGACAGGAATCCTATGCCTACGAGGTGGCCCAGTGGTTCAGCTGGGATCTGGCGGGAAAGGTTCTGTTCGTGCCGGTGGGGAACGCGGGCAACATAACCGCGATCATGTCCGGCCTGCTCAAGATGCATCGGCTTGGCATCATTGCTGAATTGCCGCGGCTGTTCGGTGTGCAGTCCGAACACGCCGATCCCGTATGGCGCTATTACAGCGCTCCGAAGTCGGAGCGGCGTTATGAGCCGGTGGCTGTTCGCCCCAGCGTGGCGCAGGCGGCCATGATCGGAAATCCGGTTTCGTTCCCGCGCGTTCGTGCTCTTGTCGAGTCCTATGAAGCCTGTGGAGGGAGTTTCGGAGTTGTGCAGGTGACGGAGCAGGGGATCATGGACGCGACGGTGGCCGCCAACCGGCACGGGCATATAGCGTGCACCCAGGGTGGAGAATGTCTCGCCGGGCTGTTGCGGGCCAGGGAACTTGGATTAATCGCTTCCGATGAGAAGGCGGTTCTCGATTCCACGGCGCATGCGCTTAAGTTCTCTGGATTTCAGAACATGTACTTTACGAATACGTTTCCGCCGGAATATGAGGTCACTCCTGATGCCTCGCTTTCCAATGCCCCTGTTCTGGTGCTGTCTGCTTCGGAAAAGGAACGCCTCTCCACGGAGGAATTTACCGGTGCGGCGGCAAAGGCTGTGGCCGACAGGCTGGGGCTGGCAGGAAAATAATCCGACTGCCCGGGTTCGAAGGGCAGAGGACTTGACACCCTTGTATCGGGACGCTAAGGCTGAGGCGACGGCATGATTTTGGCCGTCAGGCTGACACGCCGGATCGTAAGGATCCAAAAATTCTTGGAGGAAAGAAGATGAGCTGGAATGTGACTGTCGATGCCGACAAGTGTATTGGTTGTGGCGAATGTGTGGATGTCTGCCCCGTCGAAGTGTATGAAATGAACGACGGCAAGTCCAACCCTTCCCACTATGAAGAATGCCTCGGCTGTGAATCCTGCGTTGAAGTGTGCGAAAGCAACGCCATCACGGTTGAAGAAAACTAGTCATCGTCCCGCCCCGGTCCGCCGGGGCGGTTGTTTTTGAAGGGAGGTGTGTTCCGGGAGGAACCCCTTCCTTTTTGTGTCTTTTTGTTATAAGAAGACGACATGACTCTATCCATGCCTGAACTTGATCCTGTCTTTGAGGCCTACGAGAAACTCGTTGCGGAAACGGACGCTGTTTTCTCTCGCGTTGCCGGCATGTATCCCGATTGCGTGACCTGCAAGCCGGGATGCAGCGACTGTTGTCACGCCACGTTTGATCTTTCCCTTGTCGAAGCCATGTACCTGAATTTCAGATTTCAGGAAAATTTTGACTTTGGGCCGAAGCGCTCCGCTATTCTCGAGCGGGCCGCGGACGTCGACCGCAAGCTGACCAGGCTGAAGCGGGACTATTTCCGCGAGCTCCGCGACGGTGGCGGATCCGAGGCGGCTCTTCATGCCGTTCTTGAAGAAGCGTCCAGGGCACGGATGCGATGTCCTCTTCTGGATGAAGAGGAGCGCTGCATTCTGTACCAGTACCGGCCCATTACCTGTCGTCTGTACGGCATTCCCTCGGTCATCGGCGGCAAGGCACACGTCTGCGGCAAAACCGCTTTCAGCACCGGGCATGGTTATCCCACGGTTCAGCTTGAGAAGATTCAGAACCGTCTCGACATGTTGAGTCAGGGCATACGGGATGCGGTTTCTTCTCGCTTCAAGGAACTGCACACGGTCTATGTTCCTGTATCCATGGCTCTGCTCACCAATTACGATAATGCCTATCTCGGCATCGGGCCTGCCCCCAAGGATGCGTGATGATTTCCGCGACCATGTTCCGTGACGGCAGCAAACAGGTGCTCACTCCCGAACAGGAAAAGCTCAAGCGGGAGATTTATGAGCGGATGAATCCGCGGCGGCGCAAGTTCATCGACCGTATCGGCTATGATGAGTGGGACCCGTTCCAGAAGCCCAACGATCCCATGGATATTCGCATGGATGTGAGCAAGCGGACCACCCAGCAGCTTTTTCGCGAGTTCATGCACTCTCTGGGCAACAGAACCGAAGGCAATGATTTCAACAAGGGCGCGTTCGACTGTGCCATCGGCATTGTAAACAGGGATGAACGCTATCTTGGCATGTACGAATTTTGTGTATGGTACCATGAACTACTGAAGAAAGAGGGATTGCTTGATGAAGGAGCAGTACACCAATCTTGACGAATATATCGCTGATTTGCGCGCCGAAATAGCTCAGAACGACAACTGTGCCAATCATCATTACAATCTCGGCATGGCTCTGCTCAGCAAGCGGGATTTCATGGGAGCGGAAGCGTGCTTTCTGAATGCCATTCGCAATTCCCCGCATCTGGCCGAAGCCTATGTTCAGCTGGGGGGGATCTGTCTCCAGCGCGGCGATCTTGAGGGCTGTATGCGGTACAATGAGGAGGCGGCCAACTGTCGCGCCAAATTCCCTGTGCCGTGGGCGAATATAGGCTTTGTCCACCTGCAGATGGGAGAACCCAAAAAGGCGGTGGACGCTCTGCGCAAGGCCCTGAAATGGGATCCCGACTTTATTCAGGCGCTTTCCACGCTGGGAGCGGCTCTGTACATGCTCGGCGAATATGACGAGAGCATCAAGGTCAGCGATGAAGCCTTGGCCAAGCAGCCCGAATTCGCTCCTGCCTGGAACAATTTGTCTCTTGCCTGGTTTGAGAAGGGCGATGTGGAGAAGGCAGCCATGTACGCCTCCCGCGCCGCGGAATTCGGATTTGAGGTCAATCCCGACTATCTTGCCCAGATAGAAGCGGCAAGACGGGAAAAGCAATAACCGGTCTTGTGTTTTTCATGAAGGCGGATGTCCTCGTTTTCCGGGACTTCCGCCTTTTTCTGTTTCAGATTTTAATAGCCGGAGATGGCTTCAGGATTGACTGGAAGATGCCGTGTTGCGTCCCGGCTGCCGGATTTGGATGTGGAACCGAATCAGTCTGTTTCGGCGAGCAGTTTTTCCAGTTCCGCCACGCTGGAGGCGAAACGGGCGGCTCCTGCCTCGCGCAGCTCTTCCCGGCTGCCGTATCCGTAGAGCACGGCAATGGCGTCAAGGCCATTGTCCCGTGCGCCGATGATATCGTAACGTCGATCTCCGACCATGACCATGCCCGGCGTTTCGGGAGCAATACCGCATGATTCGAGCGCATAGCGGATGACGTCGGATTTTGAGGAACGCTTTCCCTCGAGGTCGGCGCCGCATACCGCATCGAAGCAGGCGGCAAGACCAAAATGTACGATGATCTTGCGGGCGAAGATCTCAGGTTTGGAGGTGGCTACAATGAGCTTCCTTTGCGTCTTCTTCAAACGGAACAACATGTCGGAAATGCCCGGGTAAAGGGAATTCTCGTAGATGCCCCTGTCGGCGAAGTAGCCGCGATAGATCTGAATGGCCCTTTGAGCGTCGGCATCGTTCAGGCCCGTCAGTTCCCGAAAGGAGTCGTACAGAGGTGGTCCGATGAACGGCCGCAGCGCTTCGGGGCTTCTGTCCATGCCGAATGCGCGCAATGCGTGGCGAACTGAATTGATGATTCCGGGTTCGGAGTCCGTCAGGGTTCCGTCCAGATCAAAGAGGATGATTCTGTATGGCATTTGGATAATCGTGGCCGGAGAAAGTAATCCGTTTCCTGCCGCGTCGGCGTTGTTCAGCGTTTTGCGTTTCCGGAAGCGGAGTTGGTGAAACCGGGGGAGAAACTCCCCCGGTGGAGCGTCGTTCGTTGAAAGGAATGCTATTTTTTGCCTACGCGCCGTGCGTGACGGGCCCGGATTTCATCGAGCCGGGCCTTGAATTCCACGGGGTTCACGAGTTCGAACCCTGTATTGGTCGGGCGGAAAATGAACAGTTCCTGAGAAGCCTTGCCGCTGTTCCACGAGATGGGAGCCATGGCCCATTCCATACGTTGTGCGGCAGAGATGCGGCGGTTGATCTCGGCGGGAGAGGCCGGCTGCCGGAGGCTCAGCAGAGATGTGAAACGCACGAAGTCGTACCCTGTGCCTTCCCAGAATTCGGGAGCGTCGCTGCCCGAGGCAGCGAGCGCATCGATCAGGGCCGACGCCGAGGCGTTGGGAGAGCTTCCGTTCCACGCTCCGGGAAAGATGGCGAGATCGAGGTTGGCCACATTCACGCTGCTTCTGTTGGAAAGTCCCTGTTCCCACAGACTCGTGCCCATGAGGACGAGACGATCTTCGCCCTGATAGAACAGGAACGGAACGAGAAGTTCGAGATTGTCCCAGCTGTCCGGGATGAACGCGGCCTGGAAGGTCGTGGACGGGACGGGAATCTTGCCCCGCATGTAGGAGCCGATGAAGGATTTCATGACGTCGTTCCACGTCCCGGTGGCCTGCGAGTCGTAGCTGGCCGTCTTGACCGTGCCGCCTCTGCTTCTGACCGCATTGACGAAAAGATTGCTCATGCGCTGCCCGTAGGCGTCGCTTGGAGAAAGAAGACCGTAACTGCTGATGCCGAGATCCGAGGTGAAACGCAGCACGGCCTGAATCTGATCTTCCGGGCTGGAGAAGAAACGCCAGGCGACGGTGCCTTCGTCCGAGGAGTTCAGAGAGGGCATGAAGGCGAAAACGGCCCGATTGGCCGTAATTCCGGCGTTTCTGAGCTGGACGTACCGTTCATGGCGCAAAGGTCCGCCTACGGCCACGCATTGGGACGGCAACTGCTGGAGCTGCGCGATCCAGTCTGGAGATTCGCTGTTGATGATGCGCAGATCTATCTGCGCTCCTGATTTGCCCAGTTCGGTCTGGGCAACTCTGGCCCCAGCGGCTATCTTTTTTCCAAAGGGGGCGTAATCTCCGGTGGTCGGCAGGGCAAGGGCGACGCAGACGGAGGAATAGGTTCCCTGTGCGCGTGCCGTTGCGGAGGCCTGACGCTGCAGATCCTGCCACATGGGAGAATGCTCCACGCCGGGTGCGATCTGTTTCCATTGATTCAGCGCAGCACTGGCCGCAGCATTGTTTCCGCTGGACAGGGCAATGCGGGCGAGACGCTCGCAGGCCATGCTTCGTTCGGCTACCGGGGCCGCAATGTCGTTGGCCAGAGCTTTGTACAGACTGGCCGCGCCGGTCATGTTTCCTGCTCTCCATGCCGTATCGGCCTGTACGGCCAGAGAACTGCCCGTCATGGAGGAAGGAGTCGTTGTGGAGGTGGTGGAAGGCGACAGGATGATGGTTCGCCCGCAGCCGGAAACGAACAGAACTCCGGCGAGGAGAAGGACGGCGAGGAGCAGAGCGCTCCGAGTCCAACGGGAAGGGTTCATGAGGGGCCCCCTTGCTTTGAGAGAATAGGCGTCACTTCCGCAGCGGATTGAAAAGAGAACGGGACGCTTTCCGACGGCGAATGCCGTCCATCCGGCAGAATCTACCGTATGCGTGGTCCTGAGGCAAGCGTGCAGGGTCTTCCTTTTCCTTCAGAAAGCTCTTCCGGGACGTTATGGTTCGTTCCCTGCTGTACAACGGCGGGAGGGGATAGTATTCTTTTTTCGCGTTCAGCTGGAAAAAAGGCGACGCGGAGCGATCGGCAGAGATCGCGTTTTGCAACTCGAATGATCTGCGGCAGGAGCCGCAATATGGAGTTTCCCATGAATCTCGTTGAACTCATTGCTGGCCATCCTTCGCCCATGACCCGAATTGAGGCTCCCTATGTCATTGCCGAAGCGGGCGTAAACCATGAAGGCAGCATGGACATAGCCCGTCGGCTCATTGACGAGGCCGCCAGAGGCGGAGCCGACGCCATCAAGTTTCAGACCTACAAGGCCGCTACGCTGGCTTCCAAACATTCTCCGGCGTACTGGGACACGTCCAAGGAGCCTACTCCCAGTCAGTACGAACTTTTCAAGAAACACGATTCGTTCTGGAAGAATGAATTCGAAACCCTCAAACGTTACTGCGATGAGGTGGGCATCGTGTTCATGTCCACGCCGTTCGATGTGGAATCCGCGCATTTTCTTAACGATCTGATGGACGTGTTCAAGATTTCCTCCTCGGATATAACCAATCGGCCGTTTATCGAGATTCTGTGCGACTTCAAAAAACCCATTATTTTGTCCACAGGCGCGGCCAGTCTGGCGGAGACGGCCGAGGCCGTAAGCTGGATTGAGGCCAAGGGCAACCCGCTCGCGCTGCTGCACTGCGTGCTCAATTATCCTACCGATGACCAGAATGCCGCTCTGGGCATGATTCCCGCTCTGGCCAGGCACTTCCCCCAGCATGTGATCGGGTATTCGGATCACACCCTGCCCGGAGACATGAAGGTGCTCGAAGTAGCTACGCTTCTTGGAGCGCGGATTCTGGAGAAGCACTTTACGCATGACAAGACTCTGCCGGGCAATGACCACTATCATGCCATGAACTGCAGTGACCTGCAGATTTTCCGCGCCAATTTCGAGCGTACCATATCCATGATCGGGGAAATGAAGATCGAGGCTTTGGCTTCCGAGGAGCCGGCGCGGCGCAATGCCCGTCGTTCCCTTGTCGCCAACCGGAATATTCCCGCCGGAAAGGTCATCGACAGGGAAGATCTGACCTGGAAGCGTCCGGCTGGCGGCATCAGTCCCCGCAACTATTACGAGGTTCTCGGCATGGTCGCGCGGGCGGATATCGAAGAAGACACTGTTCTCCAGTGGTCGCATCTCGAGTAGGAACGCATCCGTGGCCGGTCCGAAAAGGGAACGGGAGTCCCTGGACAGACCGCCAAAATACTTTCTGTCGAACTGCTCTTCCGTTATCATGATGGCAAAAGCCGGTTGAAGACATTTCGACGGCAAAGGATTTCGCCATGAAACATTTTTTTCTGATTCTCCTGTGTCTGCTTGTCGTTCCCTTGTCCGCGCGGGCTTCCCTGTTCGGTCCCGGGGATGACGAGGAGATAACGCCTCTTCAGTATTCTGCTCTGCTTGGCCTGCGCGACCTGGATCCGGTCCTGTTCCGTACGAAACTCCTGCCTCTGATCGAGGAAGCGATGAAGGACGGCAGGATTACGGTGAAAGAATGCCGGGATATCGAAAGAGCGGCAGGAAATGTGGCCGCCGCCTTTTACAAGGCGGCTCGGGAACCCCGCTGGCAGGACAGCTTCACGGAAACCATGGACAAGGCGCGCAAGGGCGGCCGTGAACTTGGGGACAGGCTCGAGGAAACGTTGAACAATCAGTTGCCGCAGATGCTTGACGAAACCATGAAGCTGTTCCGCGATCAGATGCGCCAGTATGAAAAGGAACAGCCCGGCGAGACGACGCATCTATGAGCAGACTGCTTGTTCTTGGAATCGCCCCCGGGGATTTTTCTCCGGAAGAGGGCGTTCTGGCCGGTCCCTGGTGCATAACCCGGGGTGGCCCGAACGATGATTCCGGCTGCTGTTCCGCCGCAGCAGGTTTTGAAGAGGATGCCGGAAGCTTTGTCATGCCGCCGGAGCCGTTTGAATCTTCGGAAATGCTGGAGCTGGCTGCGGGGCAGGCTCGGCAACTGATAGTGGAACTTGCGCCGCAGCTTGCGGCGGAGCTTAATGTCCGGCATGGCGTGGCGCATGATGCGCGCTACTGGGATTTTGTTCTTTCCCCCTGGCTGACGCGTTTTTGCGAAGTCCTCGTCGACCGTCTGCACCGGAGCGAGGGCATTCTCCGTTCCTTCGGCGGAATGGAACTGAATGTTCCGGTTCAGTCCTCCGGGAGCCGGTTTGTCTTTGCGGATACGCAGGACTTTATCATGGGCGGCATCCTTGACCCGCAGTGGAATCACTGGCTGCTTGACCGTCTGCTCCAGCGCCGTTGGCCATCCGGATGGAAACGGGTGGAAGGGCCTCCTGTCGTCAGGGAGCCGAAGGCTGAGGATCAGGAATCACTGTTTCGCCGGTTGGTCCGCAGACTGGTGTTTGGTCTGCCTTTTCCACGCATCAAGGGATTTTCCCTCAGGGAATCGCTCCGGCTGTCCGTCGTGCTGCTGAAGAACCCAAATACCCGGGACGATACGCTTCCTCTGGCTGCGTTGTCCGTTCCCGGTCTGCTGGAAAGACACCCTCTTCCGCTGGGTTTTTCCTCCGCAGACGCCTTGAAACTTGCCGTTGAACTTTTGCCACGGTCTCTGCTTGTCGCGCGGATTCCGGGAGATCTTGGGCGGAAGTCTCCCGTTCGTACCCGGGTGGTCAGTGTCGCGGCGTGCGAGGACGATGCCTATCGACTGCGCGTGGCCGCCTCAAGGGGAAGAGGCTGCCGGATGATCTTCATCCAGCATGGCGGGGAGTATGGTTTCGTGCGTACCTCTGTGGCTTATCCGATGGTGGAATATCGTCAGCATCGTTTCATGACATGGGGATGGACCCGGCATGGAGACATGCCCGGAAACTTCTTGCCCCTGCCTCACCCGCAGCTTGCCGCCATCCGGGGCGCGCATAGGGAAACGAAGCCGCAGTTGCTGCTGGTGGGAACGGAAATGGCTCTGCTGCCCTATACATTGAAATCTATGCTTCGCGGGCGTCAGTTTTTTGCCTACAGGGAAGACAAGGCCCGTTTTCTTGCTGCACTGGATCCGGATATGCGGATACGAACCCAGTACAGGCCCTATTTTGACGTTCCGTCGTCTCTGGCGGATGCGACATGGCTTCTGCGGCGTTTTCCCGAAGTGGGACGGTGCACGGGGCCTCTGGAACCGCATCTGTTCGGGTGTCGTCTGCTGGTGCTGGACCACGCCGGGACCACTCTGGGGCAGGCACTTGCGGCGAACATCCCCTTTTTGTTGTTCTGGCGTCCCGATCCCGGGCGTTTTACGCCGGAAGTTCTGCCGCTGCTCGACGGGCTGCGTGAGGTCGGCATTCTGCACGATACTCCGGAAGCGGCTGCGGAACAGGCCGCCCGCGTCTGGAGCGACGTCCCTGGGTGGTGGGAAACCACGAGGGATGCGCGGAAACAGTGGGCGGATCTGCATGCGCTGACTGTCAAGGGTCCGGTTCTGCCGTTATGGGTCCGGGCTTTGTCTGAAGTCTAGATCTGCTTTTCAGATCGCTACGGAGGTGTTCTCGGTCCGGAAATCCCCGTGGGTGTGTCTTCTGTCGAGTTGCCGGGATCTACAAGCGTTTCCGGGGGCAGTTCTGTCGGCGGGTCCCCGAAAGTTCGCCCTTACGGCTTTCCTGCGGGTCGTTTGACAGATTCTGGAAAGGCGGGCATGCTGCCATAGAATCCGGGCTTGCGGACTTCCCCGCAGGAAAGTCCTCCTGACCGGCAAACGACTTCCTTCGGCGTTCCGGTGTTTTTTGAACTCCGTGCCGACTTTCCGCTTTTTCTTCCAGAGCATCCCTTGTTCCGGAATTCATCCGGGTTCCGGCGATGGCGCGTGTCTGATGCTGCGCCCAATTCAGGAGTTTTTCATGACAGATACGTTTGATGTCGTAATTGTCGGCGGCGGGCCTGCGGGTCTGTTTTCCGCCTGGTGGCTGGCCGAGCATTCCAGTCTGTCGGTCTGTCTGATCGACAGAGGTAATCTGGTCAGAAAGCGGAGCTGTCCCATGGGAAAGACGCACAAGTGCATGCACTGCGACCCTTGTCATATTCTGACGGGGATGGGAGGCGGCGGTCTGTTTTCCGACGGCAAGCTTAATTTCATTCACAAGCTCGGCAAGACGGATCTCACCCAGTTCATGCCGCGTTCGGAAGCCGAGCGGCTGATTGAGGATACTGAAACGATTTTCAACAGATTCGGCATGGATGCTCCGGTATTCCCTTCGGATATGGAGAGCGCGAAAGCTATCCGCAAGGAAGCCAAGAAGCACGGCATTGATCTGCTCCTCATCAGGCAAAAGCATCTGGGCAGCGATTGTTTGCCTGACCATATCGACGGCATGTGCGCCGCATTGCTTGAACGCGGCGTAGTCATCCGGACCGGTGAAAATGTGGAATCCGTGATCGTCGAGAATGGAGCCGTACGCGGCGTGGAAACCGACAGGGGCAGAATTGAATGTCGGGCTGCCATTCTGGCCCCGGGACGGGTCGGAGCCGACTGGGTGGTGCATATGGCGAAAACCTACGGCATGGATCTTATCCAGCGCGGCATCGAGGTCGGGGTGCGTGTGGAAACGCATAACGACGTCATGTCGGATCTCACGAACATTATTTATGATCCGACGTTTTTTGTCCGCACGCAGCGCTACGATGACGAGGTCCGTACCTTCTGCACCAATCCCGCCGGATTCATCACGCTGGAAAACTATCAGGACTTCGTATGCGTCAATGGGCACGCCTATCGAAACCGCAAGTCGGACAATACGAATTTTGCGTTTCTTTCCAAGGTGATCCTGACCGATCCCGTTTCGGATAGCCATGGATACGGTGTGGCCATAGGCCGGCTGGCCAGCCTTATCGGCGGAGGCAAGCCCATTCTGCAGAGGCTCGGCGATCTTCGCCGGGGTCGGCGTTCCACATGGCAGCGCATTCATAACGGCTATGTGGAACCGACTCTTACGGAAGTCGTGCCCGGCGATATTGCCATGGCCTTGCCGGGGAGGATCGTGACCAATCTTGTGGAAGGACTCGAGCAGCTCAATCTTGTCGTGCCTGGCATAGCCGACGATGCGACGCTGCTGTACGCCCCGGAGATCAAGTTCTTTTCCACGCAGATCGCCACGTCTTCCAGTCTGGAGACCTCGATAGGCAATCTTTTCGTCGCCGGAGACGGCCCCGGCGTGTCGGGAAACATTGTTTCCGCAGCCGCCACGGGACTGATCCCGGCTCGGAAGATAGCCGAACGCCTGAAATAAACGCCCGGGGTGAAGGGCGACTGCTAAGGGCGGTCGCCTGAAAATGGAACCCTCAGGGGATGCTGTAGGTGACGCGCATGTCACTGTCCACGAACACGTCCGTCCGGATGGTCTTGCCCACAGCCTGAGCCGCCGCGGCCGCAAGCTGCGGAAGTATTTTCCGTGTGTTGGATTTCGAGCTGCCGCTCGAGACTTCCACGCGCCAGAGAATTGCTTCCGCCGGTATTCCGGCCGTGTCGGAATCCAGAATGGGCGGTGCATAGGGACCTTCTTTCCCCTGAAGGACGGGCTTGCCGGAAGGCGGTGGAACGCTTCCGTCCAGACTCAGGGCCGGCGCGTAGGGAGGCTTCGAGAGATCCTCCCGGGCTGGAGAGGATGCGGCAGGCGTTTGTGGATCGTTCTGCATGCCCGTCGTCGGGCGGTGCAACACGGCGGCTCTGACTTCGGGGGAAAGATCGGCGGATCGCAGCGCTTCCACGGTGAGACTTCGGGTGTAGATTGTCTGAATGGCCGGTTCGGCATAATAGCCCCCGTAACCGCCGTAAAAGGGGCCGCGACGCCACGGACCGTGCCCCCACCCCATGCCGAGTCCGATGCCAGGACGAAAGACGGGCACCACTTCCCGGATATACTGGGGGTTGCTGGTGTTCCAGCGGATGCGGACGATGACGTCCGCATTTTCTGCCTGAGCCGGGCTGGAAAGCCACTTCCAGTTGTACAGGGATAGTGCCGAGGCCAGAGGCGCCGCAGTCTGATCCACGGCGAGCTGAATGGACGGATCATCGGCGGGCATGCCGGGCCCCGGGACGGCCGTCCATGTGACGCCCTGGGGAATGGCCGGTTCCGCAACGGCCTGAACCGAAGCGGCGATGCGGCTCCCGCAGCCTGCAGTGGCCATTCCGGACAGGGCAAGCAGGGTCAAAAGCAGAAAAGCGGCTGTACGACGCATGGGATGCCTCCTCTCCCTGACGGGAGAGGAAGATCATAGGTGAAAGATGTTACGTCTGCAATCCCGCTGTATTTTCATAGCATGCCGGAGTCATGCCCGGCTTTCCTCCGTCGCGCAGCGCCGGGGAAGTTCCTCCCAGTACCACTGGCTCACCAGTGTTCCGTCCCCCGGTGCCCACAGGCCGCATGTCTCGAAGCATTCGAGCAGCCGGGTCCCTTCTAGGGAAATCTCTGGTGCGGCGTTCCCCAGCGCGTGCTCCCTGAACAGGATGGCCATGTCTTCAAACAGACTCATCCAGTGACTTTCGTCGGACTGGGGCAGGGTTGCCAATTCATGGAAAAAGTGTTCTGTAAAGGGGCTAATTCCGTGGATAATGGAGCTCATGAGAGCCGGGGAGTCCTGTATGGCACGCAGGCCGTTCAGGACCAGTGCGCCGAGACCGGCGCGTTCTGCGGGGAGTCTCTCCAGACAGTCGTATCCTTCTGAAAGTATTTTCATATAGTTGCAAACCATAGTTTCTCCGGGGGGGATATGTGTTTTCTGAAATATAAATCAGTTTATTTATATTTGTTTTCAGAATCAAGATTTAATCCACTATATTGGATTAAAAAGTGTGGGGTCCCCTGTCTGCTTCTGGCGTTGACGCTGCTTTCGGGATGTTCGCTGCTTGAGCCGTCGCCGGAACCCCCGAAGCCGGACAACCCCGCCGGAGCAAGCGGGAAGTTCAACCCGGAGGCCGAACGGCTGTACGGCAAGGCGCGTGTTTTGTGGGGAAGCGGGGAAATCTGCTCTGATCCGGAACAGGCACTGATTTATCTTGACGAGGCCATTCGCCTGGAGCCTGAATACGCCGAAGCCTATCTGCGGCGGGGCATGGCTCTGAGCGAACAGGGCTACGCCGAGGAAGCCTTTGAAGACCTGACCCGGGCCATTCGACTGAATCCCACTTCCGATGCCTACGCGTACAGGGGACTCGCCCTGTTGCGGCAGGGAGATCTGAAGGGAGCGCGGCAGGATCTTGATGAGGCGATCAGCCTCGCCCCCGATTCTCATCGGGCCTGGAATTTCCGGGGGGCCGCGCAACTGAAGGAAGGGAACGACGGGGAAGCCTGCAAGGACTTCGAAGAAGGATGCGAGCAGGGGGACTGCTCGTTTCTTGAAAAGGCGCGACGGGAGAAGGTTTGTCCGCAGGACTGAGGGCTGCCGTGAAAGATGGTTCTGGTGTGGCCCGAGAGCCTCTTGGATCAAGGGTTCTCTGTATGTGACTTCATTCTGTCCCGGCATCGGGGGGACGTGTTTTTTCGTCCCGTTTGAAAAAGGCGTTCTTGAACGCCTTCCTGTATGGACGACGCGGCCTTGACAAGATAGCGGAGCCGATGAAATCTCCCTTTCAGGTTTTTTCAGCGTTGCTCTGCACGACATGCCGCGCGGCAGGGGCGCGCAGGAATCCGTCAGGGGATGGAACATCAACTTCAAAATGAAGGATCTTCTTCATGCTTACGACCGACGACATGGCGCATCTTGCCCGGCTCGCCCGGCTTGCGCCCGAGAAGGATGCGCTGGCCAGATTCGGAGCGCAGTGCGCGGACATCATTTCCTATATGGATATTCTGGCCGAGGTGGATACTACGGGAATAGAACCGTTGTACAGTCCTGTGGAACATGCCACGCCGTACAGGGCCGACGAGCCCGAGCAGCGGCGGGAACGCGAGGCCATTCTCGCCAATGCCCCCGAAACCGATGGCCAGTTCTTTATTGTTCCGCGTATCGTATGAGCTTGTCCCTGTCCTCTATCGATAAAGTTGTCCTGAACAGGCCGATAGTGGGGAGAGTATCTCCATCCCGCAGTTCTTATTACGAGGTTTTCCATGTCTGAAGTTGTAAGGGCTTCTCTTGCCCGAATCAGGAAGCGGCTCGCCGACCGCGAAATTTCGGCCGAAGAAGTCACCCGCGCCTGCCTTGAACGCATTGCCGAGACGGAACCTTCCGTGCATGCGCTGATTTCCGTGCGCGAACAGGCGCTGGAAGAAGCACGCGCTCTGGATGCTCAGGGACCGGACGCGGACAGGGCTCTGTGGGGTGTGCCGGTCACGGTGAAGGACGCCATCGTCGTCCGGGGGACGCGGACCACGGCCGGTTCCAGGATTCTTGAGAATTTCGTCCCGTTTTATGACGCTTTCGTCGTTGAGCGTCTGAAGGCGGCAGGCGCAGTCATTGTGGGCAAGAACAACATGGACGAATTTGCCATGGGGTCCTCCACGGAAAATTCCGCCTTCGGTCCCACGGGCAATCCTCGGGACGTCTCGCGGGTTCCCGGTGGTTCCAGCGGCGGTTCCGCGGCCAGTGTGGCGGCCTGCCAGTGCTATGCCTCTCTGGGTACGGACACAGGAGGCTCCATCCGGCAGCCCGCTTCCCTGTGCGGCTGCGTAGGACTGAAGCCCACCTATGGCCGGGTCTCCCGGTATGGGGTCATTGCCTACGGTTCTTCTCTCGATCAGGTAGGACCACTGACCCGTACCGTGGAGGATGCCGGAATAATGTTGTCCGTCATCGCCGGGCATGATCGACGCGACTCCACCTCTTCCCCGCGTCCCGTGGATGCCTATACGGATTTCTCGCGCGGGGACCTCAAGGGAGTGCGTTTGGGCATACCGCGCGAATTCATGTCCGAAGGACTGGACGGAGCCGTGGCCGAAGCCTGCGAACGGGCGTTTGCCAGGGCCGAGGCTCTTGGAGCCACGCTGGTGGATGTTTCCCTGCCGCATGCCACGAAGCATGCCATCGCGGCCTACTACATCGTCGCCATGGCCGAGGCCAGCTCCAATCTGTCCCGTTTTGACGGCGTGCGCTACGGACACCGCACGGAAGCGCCAGCCAGTCTGGATGACCTGTATACCCGTTCACGGACTGAAGGGTTCGGCGCCGAGGCCCAGCGGCGTATTCTGCTGGGAACCTATGTCCTTTCAGCAGGTTACTATGATGCCTACTACCGCAAGGCCGCGCAGGTTCGACGGCTTGTCCGGCAGGATTATCTTGACGCTCTGGAAAACTGCGATGCGCTGTTCGGCCCGGTTTCTCCGGTGACGGCCTGGAAGCGGGGGGCTATCATTGATGATCCTTTGAAGATGTATCTTATGGATATTTATACTGTTTCATTGAATCTTGCCGGATTGCCCGGGCTGTCTTTCCCCGTGGGGCTTGCCGATGGTCTCCCTGTTGGCATGCAGCTTATCGGACGGGATTTCAATGAGGCCGGCATATTGTCTCTGGGAAATATCCTCTGCGACGACACGGGATTCTAGGACAGATCAAGATCACGGCGGGAACGCGCTGCCGCTTTCGCTGGAGCCCGGCCCGTTGCCGACCGGAACTCAGGCAACGGCGGATTCTTGGCCCCATATTTTTTCGTCAAGGCAGCGGCTTTTCGCGCGCAGAGCAACAACGGACATGTCCGGACCGGACCCGACACGCTGGTATCATCCGGAACATCGTTCGTCTTCGGAGGCGGCATATGGCAATCGTAATGGGTACGGCGGGACACATCGACCACGGCAAGACGTCGCTGGTTCGACGTCTGACGGGCATCGACTGCGACCGCCTTGAAGAAGAAAAGCGTCGGGGAATCACCATTGAGCTGGGATTTGCCTTCTGCGATTTGCCCGGTGGGGGGCGTCTCGGTATCGTGGACGTTCCAGGGCATGAGAAGTTCGTCAAGAATATGGTGGCCGGAGCTTCCGGGATCGATTTCGTCATGCTGGTGGTGGCGGCGGACGAGGGCGTCATGCCTCAGACTCGCGAGCACCTTGAGATCTGCTCTCTGCTCGGTATTCGACATGGACTCGTGGCAGTGAGCAAGATCGATATGGTGGACCCGGAGCTGCGCGAACTGGCCGTAGAGGATATCACCGGGTTTCTCAAGGGAACATTTCTTGAAGGAGCTCCCCTGTTTCCGGTTTCCTCCCAGACCGGGGAGGGAGTGGATGCTCTGAGGGACTATATCATCGCTCAGGAAAAGAAACTTGCTCCCAAAAGGCGCACGGATCTGTTCCGCCTGCCCGTGGACAGGGTTTTCACGCTGAAGGGACACGGAACCGTGGTGACGGGAACCATGATTTCCGGCTCTGTGCGCGTGGGTGATCCGCTGGTTCTCCTGCCCCGAGGCCTTGAAACAAGAGCCCGCAGCCTTCAGAGCCACGGCATGTCCGTGGACAGGGCGGAGGCCGGGCACAGAACGGCCGTCAACGTGCAGGGACTGGAGGTGACCGATGTGGAAAGGGGGGACGTGCTGGCCCTGCCGGGCACTCTGTTCCCCGCGGATCGCTGGCTGGTGCGTCTGACCTGCCTGTCCTCGTCTCCGCGCGCTTTGCGGCATCGGGCCGAGGTGCATTTCCATCACGAGGCGAGGGAAATCCCTGCCAGACTGTATTTCCTTGACCGTGAGAGGCTGGCTCCCGGAGAAACGGCCCTGTGTGAGGTACGCATGGACGTGCCCATGGTTGGCGTATTCGGAGACCATTGCGTGATCAGAACGTTTTCTCCCTTGAGGACCGTGGCTGGGGGCGTTGTTCTGAATCCGCTGGATGAGGGACTGCGGCGGCGGGATGCCCTTCCGGAACGAGTGGCGGCGCTGCTCGGGCTGGTGGACGCCGATGAGGAAACTCTCGTGCGGACGCAGATCGAGCTGGCCGGAGCCAGAGGAGCCTCTCTGTCCGTTTTGTCCGTACTGACCAATCTGGATTCAAGGAGGCTGGACAAGGTGCTGCAGACTCTGTCCGGCAAGGGCAGGATTTTTTGCTTTGACCGGGAAGAGAAGGGCTATGTCGCCGCGGCCACGGTAGACGATCTGTGTTCCCGTTGTCTTGAGGTGGCCGAGGCATTTCATGCCCGGGAACCGCTCAAGCCGGGAATGGCCCGGGGGACGCTCATGTCGGGAGGAAGCGGGTCCCGCAAGTGGAATCAGGGCATTCCTCCCAAACTGGCCTTTTTCATTGTGGAGCGCCTTCTGCGTTCCGGAAGGCTGGTTTCCGAAGGCGACGTTATTCGAACGGCGGGGCATACCGTGTCCCTTGCCTCGGATCAGGCCGGTCTGCATGACGCCATTCTGAAACTTTATGCCGACGGAAGCTTCACGCCGCCCACACTCAAGGAAGTGCTTGAGGCGTGCAAGACTGACGCCAAGGCGGCGTTGCCTGTATACAGACTGCTGTGCGCGGAAGGAGAACTGGTCAAGATCAAGGAAGACCTCTATTATCACGCTCCGATAGTGCGGGAGCTGAAAAGCCGCATGGAGGCGTGGTTCGTCGATCATGACGATCTGGACCCCGCCGGCTTCAAGGAACTGTCCGGCGGCCTGAGCCGCAAGTACGCCATTCCTCTGCTGGAATATTTCGACCGTGAGCGAGTGACCATCCGGGTAGGCGACAAGCGGCAGTTCAGGGGCAGGGGGTGAGCGTTGTTTTCGGGCCGGGGAAAACTGCCGTCCGGTAAAGAATCAGAAAGGCGTCCTGTGGAACAGGACGCCTTTCGTGCAGAAAAGAGCGGGAGATGAAACGGTGAAGAAGACTGCCGTTCTGTTTTTCGTCAGTTCCCCTTCTGGCATTCGGGGCAGATCCCGTACAGATACAGTCGGTGATAGGTGGGGATATACCCGTGCTTGCGGGTCAATGCGTCCTGAAGAAGCTCGATCTGCGGGTCCACGACTTCGAGATTGCGACCGCACCGCTCGCAGATCAGGTGGTCATGATGAGCTTCGCCGGCATGTTCATATCGCGCGACGCCGTCCCCGAAGCGGACTTCCTTGGCCAATCCCGCTTCGCACAGCAGTTTCATGGTTCGATAGACTGTGGCCTGCCCCAGCGAGGGATCCTCGCTGCGAACTCGATCATACACCTCTTCAGTTGTAAGATGTCCGCTTTCACTGAAAAAAACTTCTACAATACGCTGTCGCTGCGGCGTATTGCGAAGGCCTTTCCCCCGCAGAAATGTGCGGAAGACGCCTATGGGATCGGAAATGGGGCGTTCAGGATCAAGCATGCGAAGGCACCTCTCGCTTTGAGTCTCATAGTAGCGTAAAAGGTTATACCATATCTTGGCCTGCCGCAACGGTTGAGAGTGATTCTCGATCATGAGGGAGGCTTGCTTCCGGCAAGCGGGATTTTCCACTTGCCGTATCCGCCGGAAGTCGTAGAAATGGATGTCCGCATCCGTGCGCGGAACGTTCGCATGAGGCAGGCCTCCATGTTCCGGCATACGTCGCCGCGCACGTCGTCTGATGCAAAGCTTTCCATTGCTGCATGAGGAGTTGCGCATGAAAAATGGTCATTTGGTCCTGCTTTCGGCGGGGCATGTCTTCGCGGATCTGAATCAGGGCGCGCTGCCTGCCATCCTGCCGTTTCTCATGACGCAGGGGAATCTCAACTATGCTTCCGCAGCGGGGCTGGTTTTCGCGGCGAACTGCGCTTCTTCCATTGTGCAGCCGCTGGTCGGCTACCTCGCAGACCGGCATCCTCATCCCTGGCTCATGGCTCTTGGGGTCGCTCTTTCCGGCATCTGCATGGGGTGCATAGGCTTTCTGGACAGTTACTGGGCCCTGTTTCTGGCTGTGAGCCTGAGTGGTATCGGCAATTCCATTTTTCATCCCGAGGGCGCGCGCATGGCAAGTCGACTCGCCGGAGCGCGAAAGGGCGCAGGACTCAGCATTTTTGCCGTGGGCGGCAATATAGGATTCGCTCTCGGTCCCATCGTGGCCACTTCGTCTCTGCTGTTGCTGGGGATGAAGGGAACCGCCGTTCTGGCTCTGCTCGGAACAGGCATGGGACTCCTGCTTCTTGTACAGAATGGAAGGATTCTGCATCGTTCCGAAAATGCTTTTCTTGCTGCGGGGACTGCTTCCGTCTCCGCCGGGGCGTCCCCCAATGAGTGGAAACCATTTTCCTGGCTGGCCGCGTTGGTGTTCTGTCGCTCGGTCATCTTCTTCGGACTGAATACGTTTGTTCCCCTGTACTGGATTCGTGTGTTCAATGAATCCGAGGCCGCCGGAGGAACGGCGTTGACCATGCTCTTCGTTCTGGGGGCCATCGGCACCCTGACCGGGGGCAGAATCGCGGACCGCATCGGCTATATCCGGATTATCCGCATCGGTTTTGCCGTACTCATCCCGCTTCTTTTCCTGTTTATTTCCTTCGATGCCAAACTGCCCGCCATGTTTGTCCTGTGCGCCATCGGTTTTGTCGTCTGTGCGCCGTTCAGTTCCATTGTAGTGCTGGGACAAAAATATCTGCCGCGCCTGATCGGTTTGGCTTCGGGCGTAACCATGGGACTCGCCGTCAGCGTGGGAGGCGTCATGTCGCCTCTGCTCGGCTGGATTGCGGACCACCGGGGATTGCACACGGCGATGTTCATCATTGCCTGTCTGTCCATTGTCGCGGCCCTGTGTACGCTGACCCTGCGGACTCCCAGGGTAGACAGGATGAAAGAGGAAAGCGCGACTGCGGACTGAGACGAGAAATCTGATTGACGGGTTCTTGGCTGGTCTGAATGTCAGACGCCCGGGCCTCTGATGCGATGCGGAGCCGGGAAGTCTTTGTCTGGTCTGCCGGTCGGGAAATACCCTCTCGATTGAATGATCGCTGTACATACGTGGAAAAGGCCGTTTTCTGAAATGGGACGGCCTTTTCTGTATCTTATTTGAATGTATTGTGTTTTCTCTACACGAAGCACATATTGCGCTGTCGGTTCTCTGCCAAGATGGCTGAAAATAATTGATTTACTATATTGATTTTTATATTGGATATACATCAAGATAAAAATTGATAATATTTATCAAAAATACTTGACCGATGATGAATACTTGATAATAATATTCATATACAGAATAGAGATATCACGTACTGCAACAATATAACTACAGGAGATCACCTATGTCCCTCATCAACAAGGAAGTCAGCGAGTTCAGCGTACAGGCGTTTCAGAACAACGAGTTCAGAACGGTAAGCAAGGCGGACATCCTGGGCCGCTGGTCTGTGTTTTTCTTCTATCCCGCGGACTTCACCTTCGTGTGCCCTACCGAGCTGGAGGATCTTGCGGAAAAATACGAAGCGTTCCATTCCGTCGGTTGCGAGATCTACTCCGTATCCTGCGACAGTCACTTCGTGCACAAGGCCTGGCATGACGCCTCCAAGACCATCCAGAAGATTCAGTACCCCATGCTGGCTGATCCCACCGGCGCTCTGGCCCGCGATTTTAATGTGATGATCGAATCTGAGGGCATGGCCGAACGCGGCACCTTCATCATCAATCCTGAAGGCCGCATCGTGGCCTATGAGGTTCTTGCCGGAAACGTGGGCCGCAATGCGGATGAACTGTTCCGTCGAGTGCAGGCCTTGCAGTTCGTGGCGGAACACGGCGATCAGGTTTGCCCCGCCAAGTGGAAGCCCGGTGCGGAAACTCTGAAGCCCAGCCTTGACCTCGTGGGACTGCTGTAATGGACGCCCGGCTTTACGATGCCGTGATCGTTGGCGGCGGACCGGCCGGGCTGGCCGCCGCCCTTTATCTCGCCCGTGCTCGTTATCGAGTGCTCGTGGTGGAGAAGGAAGGTTTTGGAGGGCAGATCACCATCACGGCGGAGGTGGTCAACTATCCAGGGGTAGAGGTGGCCGACGGCAAAAGTTTGACCGAGACCATGCGCAGACAGGCCCAGCGGTTCGGCGCGGAATTTCTGCTCGCCGAAGTTGAAGGAATCGAAGCCGACGGCGATTTCAGAGCCGTGAGAACTTCAAGGGGAACGTTCCGCTGTTTTGCTGTGCTGCTTGCGACCGGAGCCCAGCCGCGCAAGGTAGGCTTTACGGGCGAAGACGCCTTTCAGGGGCGCGGCGTTGCCTATTGCGCCACCTGTGACGGCGAGTTCTTCACCGGAAAGGACGTCTTTGTGGTGGGAGGGGGATTCGCCGCGGCGGAAGAGGCCATGTTCCTCACCCGCTACGCCCGTTCCGTGACGGTTCTGGTGCGCAAGGACGCTTTTTCCTGCGCAGAGAGCGTTGTCGAACAGGTTATGGCCCATGAATCCATTCGGGTGCGTTTCAATACCGAGCTGGTGGAAGTGGATGGAGACTCGGCGTTGCGCCGTGCCGTGCTCAGGGATACGCTCACTGGACGGACCGAAACCTATGTCCCCGCGTCCGGTGAAACCTTCGGCGTGTTCGTCTTCGCAGGATACAGGCCGGCCTCTGCGCTGGCCCGCGGTTTTGCGGAAATGGACGGACAGGGCTATATCGTCGTCGACAGAGAACAGAAAACTGCGACTGACGGCATTTATGCCGCAGGGGACGTGTGCGTGAAAAATCTGCGTCAGGTGGTCACCGCCGTGTCAGATGGAGCGGTAGCCGCAACGTCCATCGAACGTTATGCGGCAGAGATGCAGCGCAAGACCGGCGTACGACCGGAACAGCCCGCGGCCGCCGTGCGGCAGACTGCTTCCACGGAAGCTGACGACCGGACTGACGGCCTTCTTACCGCCGAGAACAGAGCGCAGCTGGCGGTCGTTTTCGAACGCATGGAGCAGTCTCTTGTTCTGCGCGTCGCTCTGGACAATCGTCCGGTTTCTGCGGAACTGCGAAGCATGCTGGAAGAACTGGACGCGCTGACGGACAAGCTGCACGTGGAGTGGCTTCCCGTTTCGAACGCTCCCGATCGTCCCTGCGTTTCGGTTTTCCGCTCTGATGGAAGCGATGCAGGTATCGCCTTTCACGGTGTTCCCGGCGGACACGAGTTCAGCTCTTTCGTGGTGGGGCTGTACAATGCGGCGGGACCGGGACAGACGATTGATCCGGAACTCGCCGCAGGTATCGCGGCGGTGGACAGACCCCTTGATTTGAAGATTCTGGTATCGCTGTCCTGCACCATGTGCCCCGAGCTGGTCATGGCGGCCCAGCGTATCGCCGCCGCCAATCCTCTGGTGCGGGCTGAAGCCTATGATGTGAACCATTTCCCTGCATTACGGGAAAAATATAAGATCATGAGCGTGCCCTGCCTCGTCATCAATGATGAAAAGGTTTCGTTCGGCAAGAAAACGCTCGGGCAGCTTCTGCAACTGTTGAGAGAAGAAAACGGCGGTTCCTGAAAGGAAGGCAAGGGACTCTCCGGCAAATGAAGGACAGTGGGAAACACTTTTTCCATGATGTAAAGGCCCTTCGGTATCTTGATGCCGAAGGGCCTTGTTCATGTTGAAATCAGTGGATCCCTGCAGTTCGGGACGCCGCGTCGACGAAGCGTGATTTCAAGGCCGGATCTTTCCCCGTTTTCAGAGACCGAGCCGTTTTTTCCAGCGAGGGAGTTCAGGATCGAGAGCCAGATACTCCGGAGGCAGTTCGGGAGCGTGGGGATCGGCAAGCGCCGCCGCCACGTCATCTGTACCGCGGATAATCGCTACGCCGGGAAGGCCCTGCAATGGACAGAGGTCTACGTCGTCTTCCGCGGCCTGCACGAGCACAGGAAGGTTGCGATAGGCCGCTTCAAGCGCCACTGTGGTGGAGTTGGAGGCCCAGACCACCGTACCCGGTGTGAGGAAATTGCCGATGGCCCCATCCACTACGCGCGGCGGCTCGGAAGGACCGTAAAGCCGTTTCAGACGTTCGACGACCGGGAGATAGGGGTGCGGCTTCACCACGACGTCCCATCCGTCCAGAACACCTGCTCTGGCGGCTTCGGCGAGAGTGGCGAGGTGCGCGTCGGTTTCATCGACGAAGAAGCTGGTCACCACGAGAAGTCTGCGTGGAGACTCTGAAGCGGAATGGCCGGACACGTCAGCCGGAACGGGTGTCAGATACAGATAGCGCAGTGCTTCCACGATGTCGGTCCGTTCGGGCGGCATGCCGCCCGCGAGCAGGGCGTCGCGGGCCCCTGTGCCGTTGCACAGCCACAGATCAAGCATGGCGGAGCGGCAGGAGTCCTCAGTGAACAGGCGCGGATCATCAAAGTAGCGGAAATCGGTCGGTCGGACCGTGGAGTGCTGCGCGCCGTATACCGGTCCGGCGTTGCTTTCGTGCATGGACTGGGCAAGCATACGTTCCCAGGGACAGTTTTCCTGCGGGAAGATGGTCCAGTCCTGGGGACCGGCCCATTCAGCGTAACGGCGGAACGCTTCGCGCATCAGACAGCGTTCAAGGGCACGCCAGCCGCGTGTTGAGTCGGACCAGTTCTCCTTCAGCACGGGCCACAGATCCATTCTTGATCCGGAAAAATGGAAACCATTCCGGGCCGTGGGCTGCACGTCGATGCTGGCGAACGCCAGTCGTATGAAACGGAACAGGCTCTTGAAGATGTCCCCTGTAGTGAGGAACTCTTCAAGGAAATGGAACGAAGCTCCGTCCTTGCCGGATTCACGGAAGCAGTCGCGCAGTCGGATGGCCTCGGGGAAGGAGCACTGAGGCGCGGGGTAGTAGAGAAAGACCCAGTTGACACGGTGGGGGCTTCCTTCTGCGGGCCGCAGAGCGTCGTGCAGGCTTTCCCAGTAGCGGGAACGGAAACGTCCCTTGCTTCGTGCGAGATCCATGTCGATATTGGGAAAATAGGTAACGACGGTAGCCGGCTTTTCCCGCAGATCCGGGCGGGGCAGGCTGGTCCTGGGCAGGTTGCGTCGAATGATCCACAGCCACGCGGGAAAGCGTCCCAGCGCCTTCAATGGAGCCGGGAGCTTATGATAAAGGGCCGCAAGACGTTGTTTCAGACCTTCTGTCGGTACGGTTCTCAGCGGTTCCGCCTGCACGAGGGTAAAGGTCCGTCCCGTTTCTTCACAGAACTTTTTCAGGACTTCGGGAAGCCACGGCTCGGCGCCTCGTGAAGCGTGCAGGGTCAGACCCGTGATTTTCCGTTCTTCGAGAATCTGTTCCAGCGCCCGGAGCTTGAGCGCCTGAAACAGATTGCGGGTTACCTTGGGGTGCTTTTCATACAACGTGGAGAGCCACCACATGGACAGGGAATCGCCTGCGCGGAGAGAGTGCTCCAGCGGTTTGCCGCGATGGTCGAGACGTCCCAGAGCATAGGTCCAGGCGGCCAGTTCATCGCGGATGGGCAGCAGGCGGGCATTCAGTTCAGCAGGAATGGACAGCTGGCCTGCCGGGACACGACCGCGATCCCATACGGCGACTGTCGTTTCTGGAGACAGTCCGGATGGGCAGGCGGTGTTGGCGAGCAGATAAAGTTCTTTCATATGACGTCCTTGTCGAAGACGTTGCGAGGGACTGATCCCGTCTTTACGAGTCTGGTCGTCGCAGGCTCGTTTCTTGCGCCATGTCGCGGGAGAGCAGAACACTCTGCGCCGCGAGAATCCGGCTTGCGTACAGTGTTGTCCGTCCCTTTTCTGAGGTGCGGGCATGAAAAGGAACCTGACGGATGCCTTGCTAGCCGAAATGGTCGAAGCCGCCGCACACGGGTTTGCCGTCCATCCGGATTGCATCATCGTCGGTGACGAAGCCCAGCGGCCTGGCTTCCGGGAGAGCGGTCAGAATTTCTTCAAGTCTGTCGCTGGGGCAGGTTCCCAGAAGTGCGTAATCTTCACCGCCCTGCAGGGCCTGACGGCGGGCGGCCTGTTCCGGGTCGGTTTCGCCCCGTTCGCGCATCAGGCGAATGATTGAGGGATGCGGGGGCGGCAGCCTGAGTTCGGCCCCGCTGGAACCAAGCAGACGGGGAAGGTCGCGGGCCAGTCCGTCAGAGAGGTCCATGAGGCCGAGTCGGGATTGTTCCGGTTTTTCGGGATGCCACTCGGCGGCCAGTCCGGCCAGAATCAGACCTTCGGGGAGCCGGGGTACGGGATGAAGATGGGCTGCGCAGGGGGAGGGCCAGTCGGCGATGGCCGAACGTCCCTGCTCCTCAAGCAATTGAAGCCCGGTTCGGGCCAGTCCGATTTCTCCGACGAGGAAAACGGCATCCCCGGGAAGGGCCGCACCGCGCAGCAGGGGCGCGGCAGCCCGGCCGAAAACGGTGATGCACAGATGCAGGCGATCCGCCCGGGAGAGATCGCCGCCCACAAGGGGAGCGGAAGCCTGTTCCGCAAGCCTAGCCATGCCTTCGCACAGCCCGTCCACCAGTTCCATGTCCGCATCAGGCGGGAGGGAAAGTCCCACGGTGAAGCCGGAGGGACGCGCGCCGCAGGCCGCGAGATCGCTCAGGTTCACGGCAAGCGCTTTCCACCCGATGTCCTGAGGAGAAAAGTAGCCGCGCCGGAAGTGCACATCTTCCATGAACAGATCGGTACTGATGCAGAGAGGAGAACCCGCCCTGAGTACGGCGCAGTCATCTCCGCGTCCCAGCAGCACCTCTTCGCCCGTATTGGGGAAATGGGAGGCGATACGGGCGAGGATGGCGTCCTCCGAACCCAGCGGTGTGGAAATGGTTCGGACATGGGGCATCGGGTTACTCCTCCATGGTCAGAAAGGCTCTGAGGATGACCTTGAGTCCGAAACCGGGAAAATTGACCCGGCATTTGTCCGGCGGCAGCTGCTCCACGATTTTGCCCCTGCCGAAGACCTTGTGGCGACAGAAACCGCAGTCGGTCCCCGGCCTGGGGCTGGACGTCTCCGCCGGTTCAGGGCTGAACACGGGAGGCGCGAAGACCGTGGGTGCGCGACGTTCCTGCCATTCTTCAGCTTCATCGTCCTCGCTGTCCCATGAACGGCGGAACATGGGGCGTTTCATGCGTTCTTCGGCAAAGGCCGGGAGTTTGCTCACATCGATGCGGGCCGGCATCTCTCGTTTGCTCAGACGGCCCGTATAGCCCTCCTGCCATTCCTCTATGGCCGAATACGGGAGTTCCCGCACGAAGGGGCTGGGGCTGGCCGGTTCGTTGCCTCCGTTCTGGCGGCTGTACAGAGTGGCGGGCACGGACAGATCAAGGCTTTCTCTGGCCCGTGTGCAGGCTACGTACATAAGCCTCCGCTCCTCCTCAAAATCATCTTCGCGGACCATGGCATGGCGGGAGGGAAAGCGTTCCTCCACAAGATCAAGCAGAATGACGGCGTCCCATTCCAGTCCCTTGGCCGAATGGATTGTGGATAACACCACGTGTCCCGCTTCGTCGGCCTCTTCGGCTTCCTCCTCGGGCGTTTCCAGCGAGAGGTCCGCCACAAACTGTTCAAGATCAGAGTAGGCGGAGGCTATGTGCGCCAGTTCGGCAAGCCCCTGCTGGCGGCGCGGCCAGTCGTCCGGGAAGAGCGCCTGCAGACGGGGCTGATAATGTTCGATGACCAGTTCGACGAGTCCGGCGGGGGACAGATTGTGCTGACGGAGTCTGTCCAGCAGCAGCATGTCCGACCACAGATCGGGAAAGCGCGTACAGGCCTTGCGCAGTTCGTCGAAATCTCCCTGGCAGGCTACGAGATAGATTTTCTGGGCCGTTCGCGTTCCTACGCCCTTGGAAAGACCCGCCACGCGCAGGAAGGACGGCATGTCCAGAGGATTGATGGCGAGCCGGATGAAGGCTACCACGTCCTTGACGTGAACAGCTTCGGAATAGCGCAGGCCACCGTACTTTCGAAACCTGATTCCCCGTTTGGCCAGAGCGACTTCGAGATGGTAGGACTGGTAGCCCGCCCGGAACAGCACGGCGATTTCCCTCGCCTGATATCGGGAGAGCAGCTCTTCGACGCGCGAGGCTACGAGGCTGGCCTGCGTCAGATCGCTCAGCGGCCGCATCAGGCGGACTTTCGGCGTGGTCGCGTCAATTTTTTTACTGGTGAAGAGATTCTTGCGGAAACCCTCGGTCGCGGGCGCGAGCACGGCGTTGGCTACATCAAGGACGGGCTGGGTGGAACGGTAATTTTCTTCAAGCCGGATGATCCGCGTATCCGGAAACAGCTTGGGAAAGTCGAGAATATTGCGCACGTCCGCGCCGCGAAAGGCGTAGATAGACTGGGCGTCATCGCCTACGGCCATGATGTTGCCGTTTTCCCCGGCCAGAAGGCGAACGATGCGGGCCTGCACCCGGTTGGTGTCCTGATACTCGTCTACCATGAGATAGCGGTAGCGTTCCCGGAACAGGGGAGCCAGCCCTTCGCGTTCGCCGTCGCCGCGCAGCAGATCCTCCAGTTCGAACAGCAGGTCGTCGTAGTCGAGCAGCGCGTGTTCGCGCCGATACGCGCGATAGGCTTCGCCCAGATCGTTCAGCGCGTCCGCATGAGGCAACAGGTGCGGGGATTCGCGCTGCAGCACGTCGAGCAGAGGAATTTCCTTGTTGCGGGCCTTGCTCAGCAGACCGAGCACGGCCTGCGTCTTGGGAAAAGAGCGGTCGCCCTTGCCGAGATGCAGGCGTTCCTTGCACTGCTGGATGGCGGATGCGCTGTCTGCAGAGTCCATGATGGTGACCGGTCCCTGCGCCCACGCCGGACGGTACTGACGCAGAATCGAAAAGGCGAAGCCGTGGAACGTGCCGCCGTGGACGCCGCCGAGGCTGTACCCAAGCAGATCCGTGGCACGAATGAGCATCTCCCGGCTGGCCTTGCGCGTAAAGGTCAACAGCAGCATGGATTCAGGTGAAATGCCCTGTTCGGCCAGCCAGGCCAGACGATGGACGAGGGTGCGCGTCTTGCCGCTGCCCGCTCCGGCAATGACCAGAACGGGACCGTCGGGCGCGGTGACGGCCTCAAGCTGAGCCGGGTTCAGGGTAGAAATATCGATCATGGACTTCATGCCTCCGCAGCCCATAGTATAAGAACACCGCCTGTCCCGAAAGACAAAAGTTTTGTCCCCGGCGTTGCGGATGAGGAGGGACTGTCTTGGATGAGTCGTGGAACGGGGAGAGCGAAGGCAGTCTTATGCTGTATGTTCTTGCAGTAAGAAAATTGATAACAACAGATTCTTGTAGAAGAAATTCGCGTCGAGAATTTGCAGGGTGGGAACTTCCAGGGCGGGAAAGGGAAAACACTCCCGAGAGCCTTCCCTTTCCCGTCTTCACGCGTCACTTCAATCTTGCCTGCTGCATGAGCCAGGTGTTGAGGCCGGTAAGGTCCTCTCCCCATGCATGAGGGGAACCTTCGAATTCTCTGCCGCGTCCGTAAAACATGGTGCCGTTGATTTCGGCGGCTTCGCGGTCCGTGGAGGCGTCACCGACCATGACCGCCTCGGCCGGATCTACCCCGGAATCACGAAGGATTTCACCCAGCATGACGGCCTTGGCCGGAGGTGCTCCCCGGAGTCCGTCGAAGTAGCCGTCCAGATTGCGCTTGTGGAAAATGGCCTCCAGTTCGGACTGCGGGGTGCCGGAACAGACATACATGGGAACCCGCCCTTTCCAGGTTTCGAGCACTTCCAGCGCCCCGGGAACAAAGGGCGCGTTGAGGACATTGTCGAGTGCGTACTGCACGAATCGGGCGGCAAGCTCGTCCATTTCCGGCTGCGTGATCTCGCGGCCGAGCACTTCTTTGTACAGCCAGCGAAATTTTTCGTAGCGGCTGACGCCGCCGTGCAGCGTATGGAACAGGACGAGGCGATCACGGGCTTCGGCGCCGAAGGGTTCCGCAACCTGACGAAAGGCTTGCGTCTTTGCATCCACAGATTCCAGCAGCACTCCGTCGCAGTCGAAGACGATAAGCGAAAGGGCCATGCTATTCTCCCGCGTGCAACACGTCGAGCAGGTTTTTGATCGTGTCCGTTTCCATGATGATCCGGGCTTCACGGGCATAGGATCCGATATGCGGCGTCAGAATTACGTTGTCCATTTCCTTCAGCGGACCTTCGTAGGGTTCCTTGGCGTAGACGTCGAGAGCCGCGCCGCCGAGGTGCCCGGCCGTAAGCAGACCGTACAGAGCCTTTTCATCGACAAGGCCGCCGCGGGCCACATTGATCACGAAACTGCCCGGACGCATGAGGGACAGACGGCCGAGATCGAGCAGCGCGCCGCCGTTTTCGGGCTTGGCGCAGTGCAGCGTGATGATGTCCGCCCAGTCCATGAGGGGATCAAGACCCAGCTTGGAGAAATTCTTGTCGTCCACGAAAGGATCGTGATAGGCTATTTCGACGCCGAATGGCTCAAGACGCTGGGCAACGGCATGGCCGATGCGGCCAAAGCCGACGATGCCCACGCGTTTGCCGTTCAGGAGGTTGCCCATGCGTTTTTTCCATACCCCGTTCCGGATATCGCGATCCTGACGAGGAACCTGCCGGAGCAGGGTGAGCATCAGACCGATGCTCAGTTCAGCCACGGCTGCGGTGGGGCCGTCCGGCGTATTGCGCACGGTCACGCCTTTGGCCTGGGCGCAGCCGTGATCGATGCTGTCCATGCCCGTGCCGCAGCGGGAGATGACCTTGAGTTCCGGCAATGCGTCGAGAACGCGTTTCGAGTAGGATTCCGTACCTGCGGCCACGCCCGCGCAGCCTTCAAGCAGCTGGATGGTTTCATCCTCCGTAAGCGTACGGCCCTTGTCGTTGAGGACGTATTCGATGCCTTCCCGCTGCAGCAGCTCCAGCGGTTCTTCGCTGTAGCGGGCAAAGGAAGAGGTGGTGATGGCAATTTTCATGGCGCACATCCTTCTTATGGCCTGAGATGGTTTCGTGTCGTTTGCACGAGGAACGGTGCGTTCATCTGTTCGAGCGGCGGCCGATGACCCGGGCTGGAACGCCTCCCACGATGGCATAAGGCTCGACGTCCCGCGTGACCACTGCCCCGGCTCCGACCACTGCCCCGCGTCCGATGCGGACATCAGGCGTAATGGTGCAGTTGGCCGCGATCCAGACGTCGTCGTCGATGATGATTTCCCCGTAGGCATGGCCCTGCAGCATAATCGGCGTATCAAGGCGTTCAAAACGGTGGTTCGCGGCGCGGATGACCGTGCCCGGTCCCACGGCGACCTGCCTGCCCATGCGGATGAGTCCGCCGGAGGCATCCACCGTTACGCCGGGACTCAGCGCCGTATCCTGCCCCAGCTCCAGAACGCCGTTCCCGGCGTAGAGCTGGCATCCGCGTCCCAGCCGGACTCCGTCCGCGAGGCGCATGTTTCGGCAGTCCTGCAGGACGAGGCCGCTTCCGAAACGGACCTTGCCGCAGGCCGCAAAGAGCGGACGCCACAGGACAAGGCGGACTCCCATGCCAAGGATCGTGGGAATCCAGCCTGAAGCCGCGATGAGAAGTTCTTCAAAAAAGTGTCGCACCGTGCGTTCCGGAAGGGTTGAGGAAACGTCGCCGGGAATGGCATGCGAGGCGACCTCGGGAGGAGATCGCCCTCCCCTCTACTTCGTGTAGGAAAGACGCAGCGTGTCGTCCTTCATCATTTCGCGCACACGGTCGAGGTCCGCCTGCGTGTCCACACTGAGTGTGCGCCTGTCGGTAGGAACCATGCGAACTTTTTCGCCGTGTTCGAGGATGCGCATCATGTCCACGGACTCGATGATCTCAAGGGGAGATTCGTCCATGGCATTGAACTTGATCAGATAATCGCGGCGATAGGGAATGATGCACACCTGCTTGTGCATGGGAACATGAGGAGTCCCCTTCCGGCGCGAGGGAATGGGTTCGCGGGAGAAGTACAGGGCGTCTCCGTTGAGGTCGGTGACGACCTTGACCTCGTTGGGGTCTTCGAATTCTTCCTCGGTTTCAAGGTCGGCCATGAGGTTCACGACGTTGATGGACGGATCCTTGATCATGGGCTCCACGGCCGCGTCGATCATGTCCGGAGTGATCATGGGTTCGTCCCCCTGGACCATGACCACGATATCCGCGCGCTGACCGGTCATTTCCTCGATCTTGAGCATGGCCTCGGCAGTCCGGGTGGTGCAGCGCACATGGGTGTCCGCTGTCATGACGGCCTTGAGGCCGGCGGAAGCCGCGTAGTCCATGACCACCTGATCGCAGGTGGCGATCCAGGTGGAGGAAAGGGACTTGCACATGGCCGTGCGGAAGGTCACGTGCCCGACCATGGGCACTCCGTGAATGTCGGCCAGAGGCTTGCCGGGGAAACGGCTGGAACCCATTCGGGCGGGAATGATGGCGATGATATTCATGATGCGTCTCCTTTGGAGCGTATGGTGCTGTGTTGCAGAGATGACCGGTCTGCCTGCCGCGCCTCCGATGTCCGGACGGAAACTTTCGGAGGGGAGCCTTCCGCAGGCGACAGGCTCTAGTCTTCCTTGTCCGCCAGAAGATAGCCGCCCAGTTCCTTGAGGTCGGGATGCAGCTCCTGATGAATTTCTTCCATGACCCGGAGCACGCCCTGTCCCAGATCAATGGACAGATGAGGAATCATCTTGCGTCCGATCTTGGGCATGAAAGCGTAGGGCGTGATCTGGTAATGTCCGCTGTTCGGGTCATGCTGGAAGTTTATTTTCAGGTCTTTTCCGAGCATTTCACCGATCATCTTGAACAGATCTCCGACCCGCATGGGCTGGTCCCCGGTCAGCACGATGTTCTGATTGGCGTACTCCGGCTGGAGAATTTCCACTGTGCTGAGCGCGGCATCCTCGACATGGATGTATTCGCGCAATGCGGTCGGCGCGCCGTAGTAGGTGATTTCGCCCTTTTCCAGCGCTTCGGCTACAAAGCGGTTGATGGCGTTGCGGCGGTCGGCGCGAGGGCCGTAGAGCGAACCGTAGCGAAGAATAGTGTATTCGAGGCCGTACATGGCGTGATAGTTTTCGATGTACAGCTCGCAGGCCTGCTTGCTGCACCTGTAGAATCCGCCGGACTTGCCGTAGACGTACAGGGAACTCGCAAAGACATAGCGTTTCACACCGGCCTTGCGGCAGGCCTCCAGAAGGATCACGTTCCCGAGTACGTTGACGCGGGCCGTTTCCACAGGTTTCTGATTGGCTTCCCCGATGTCTGCGAGACCCGCGAAATCGAATACGGCGTCCGCTCCGCTGACGACGGTGTTGACCAGTTCTTCGTCAAGCAGGCTGCCGACGACCATACGCTGGTCTTCGCGCAGATAGGGAGAAGGGCGCAGATCGACGATGGTGACGTCATGTCCGGCATCGGACAACTTGTCGCACACATGGGATCCCAGAAATCCGGAACCGCCGAACAGCACAATATTCATGAAAAAATCCTTATGGTCATGTCCCGGCGTACCCCGCTAGGGGGGGACGGGGCGGGTTGGGGAGGCCTTTCCTCCGAAAATGCTCAGTGCCGGGGACAGGTGCAGCCGTGCAGCAGAAATACGGCATCGATGCCGTAGGCGATAAACCGGTATCCGTCGGCGATACATTTGGCCAGACGTTCGGGTTCGGGCTGAACCACATGGTTGCCCATGGCCATGCCATGCCGGATGCAGGCCGTGTTGATGCGGTCCATGACCGCGACGAAGTCGGGATGGTCGAACTGTCCGGTGAGTCCCATGGAGCCGGAGAGGTCGTAGGGGCCGACCATGATGGCGTCCAGTCTGGGGTGGGACAGAATGGAATCGATCTGCTCGACGGCGCGTATGTGTTCGATCTGGGCGACCAGCAGTACTTCCCGGGCCGAAGTCTCGCGGTAGGCGTCGAAATCGCGACCGTACATGTTGGCCCGGGAATATCCCACGCCGCGGCTGCCGCCAGCATCGGGATAGAGCGCGAGGCTGATGGCACGGTCGAGCTGTTCGCGCGATTCTATCATCGGAAAAATGAGTCCCTGCGCGCCGGAATCCAGAGCATCCTTGATCGGACGGAGTTCGGCCTGGGCGATACGGGCGAACGGCGCGGCCCCGCCGCGTTCGATGGCCCGGAAGACGTCGGGCAGCACGGCCCGCGTGAATGCGCCGTGTTCCATGTCGGCGGCGACCCAGTCGTACCCGGAGGCGCCGAGAACTTCAGCCACGTCCGCGGAAGGAAACTGCAGCCAGGTGCCGATGGTCGCAGTGCCTCCCCGCATCATTTCCCGTATTTCCCGTGATGTTTTCATCGGAATGTCCTTTGTGGTTTGCGATTCCCTCTGACGGAGAATCAGGCTTCCGAGAATACTATCGGCGTTCTCCGAAGTCCAGAGCCGGGACGGTTCTTCGACGGCGGACGAAGAGACCTGAATCATGTCCTGAACAGGGGCATGACTTCAGTAATGGCGTCCTGCGAGGCGAACAGGAAGGCCGTATCGCCTTCGTGAAGGACCGCCGTGCCTCCGGGAGAGGGGATAATCAGGCCTCCATGCCGCAGTCCGACCACAGTTACGCCGTATTTCTGACGAAGGGCCGTTTCCATGAGGCTGAGTCCCGCGATCGGAGCGCCGGACTCCACCTTGCAGGCTACTACTTCCAGACCCGTCAGCAGATCGTCGGTCAGTGTGGAGAGATTGGAGCCCTGCATGTGCATTTTGCGGGTAAAGCCGTACTGCTCCTTGCGGATGCTGTTGACGAAGCGTTCGACGGTCTGAACCGGTACCATGTAGTAGCCCAGCACGCGGGAGAATATTTCAATGGAGGTTTCAAAGTCTTCCGAGATGACGTCGTTGGCTCCAAGGCGTCGCAGCTCCTGCACTTCTCCGAGGAAACGGGTACGAACGACGATATGGAGTCTGGGATTGAGCCTGCGGGCCGTAGCCGTGATGGCGCGCACCGCGGAGGGATCGGATATGACGACGGTGATGACCCGGGCGGCATGGACTCCGAAGTGTTCCAGCACCAGAGGCAACGAGGCGTCCCCGCCGTAGATGGGTTCCTTGTCCCGGTAGCGGGTGACGGTTTCCGGGTTCATTTCAAGAATGACGTAGGGAATGCCCGCTTCTCTGGCCGTCCGCGCGAGATGCTGTCCGCCTATGCCGAAGCCGACGATGATGAGATGGTCGCGCAGGTCTCCGTCGGTCTTTTTCGGTTCTTCCGAGCCTCCCTGAAGATGGAGGAGGCGATAGACGAGGGAGGCGGCTCTGGGCGCCTGATCCATGACCGACGGGGTCAGCAGCATGGTCAGGATGCTTGCGGCGAGGAACATCTGGTAGCCCATGGTGTCGAGCAGGCCGGCATCCACGGCGGAACGGGCCAGTACGAAGGAAAATTCTCCGATCTGGGCCAGACTCATGGCCGCGAGAATGGCCGTTTTCACCGGATAGCCCACGGCGAACGTGGCGGGCAGAGCGAGCAGGGATTTCAGAACGATAAGCGCCGCAGCGAAGCAGATGATGCTGCCGACATGCCCGATGAAGAACTGCACGTCCAGGAGCATGCCCACGGAGATGAAGAACAGGCTGGTGAAAACTTCCTTGAAGGGAAGAACGCCCTCAAGCGCGTTGAGGCTGTATTCGGAACCGGCCAGAAGCAGCCCGGCCAGAAAGGCGCCCAGCGCAAGAGAAAGTCCGAGGTAGGCTGTGCCCATGGCAATGGCGAAGCACAGACCCAGCACGGTCATGAGGAGCAGTTCCTTGCTGCGGGTATACAGCACCTGCTTGATGATCCATGGGACTACATGCTTGGCGAGCAGCCAGCCGCCGCCAAGGATGGCCGCCGTGCGCACCGCGGAAAGCAGAAGGGTGGTGAGATTGCCGTCGCCGCCTCCGTGCCCGGCCAGAAAGGGAATGACAAGCATCATGGGCACGACGGCGATGTCCTGAAAGATCATGACTGCCAGAATAAGCCTCCCGTGGGGCGATTCTGACTGAGCCTTCTGTTGCAGGCGGCTGAGCACGATGGCCGTGGAGGAAAGAGCTGCAAGACAGCCGAACATGACGCCTTCCTGCCATGTCTCGCCGCAGGCGAAAATGATCAGGGCTGATGCCGCTATGGTCAGTAGAACCTGAATCGTGCCTCCCACGAAGATCGGTTTGCGCAGCCGGGCCAGTTCCTCGCCCGACATTTCCATGCCGATGGTGAACAGAAGCAGAACAACGCCCACTTCTGAAAGGAGTTCCACGGCATGAATGTTCTCCACCAGACCGAGAGCCGTAGGGCCGCAGAGCACACCGGTCAGCAGAAAGCCCACGATCGGGGGAATCCTGATTTTATGACAGACCAGAAGGACGCCGATGGAGAGGCAGAAGAGTTTAACGATATCGGGAAGAAGCGGTATTTCCATACGCAACAGGCTCCATTTTTCGGAAGTCGACCATAAGGATATTCAGGCAAGAAGGCAAGGTGAAACTTCATTAATAATGTTTTTTCGTATAGTTATGGAAGATGTTGAAAGTGCTTGCCCGCATGGGGCAAGATGGGGGATTACAGACATGGAGAAAATCGACCCCGACCGTGACCGCATTTCGCAAGCGGCGGGAATCGTCCTTTCAGTCAGAGTGGCCTTCCACGAGCCTTCGCGGCGTTCATGCGCGCTGCGCCGTCATCTTTCGTCGGCTGCGGGATCAGGCCCATTTCAGAATGCAACGTGCCTTTGGAGGGGCCATGCTGTTTCGACGTCTTTCACGGAAGATAGAACAGAAAATCGTTATCGTGGGGGCAGGTGAGGTCGGTTATCACATCGCCCGTCGTTTATCCGACGAACAGCGACAGGTCGTGATCATCGACCTGAATCCGGACAAGCTGCGCGATGTAGAGGACGATATGGACGTCCAGACCATCGCCGGTTCCGGAACCAGTCCGGCAGTGCTCAGGGAGGCCGGCGTCGAGGACGCGGCCATTTTTCTTGCCGTGACGGACAGCGACGAAACGAACATCGTCGCCTGCCTGTTCGCCAGCGCCATTGCTCCGGGGGCGATCAAGCTGGCCCGTATCCGCACGGCGGAATACGCCGCCTATCCGCAGGTGTTTTCCAGCGGATCTCTGCAGATCAGCATGCTGGTCAATCCGGAGGATGAAATCGTGCGCAGCATCGAGCGGCAGCTCACCCTGCCCGGCGCCGTGGAATACGGTCAGCTGGCGGACGGTTCCCTGCGCATGGTGGGCATGCGCATCGACAAGGGGCCGCTGGCGGGCGAATCCCTGCGCCGTTTCCGGGAACTTACCGGGGATGACGGCATCATGGTGGGAGCCATCGACCGCAAGGGGAAACTGATCGTGCCGTCCGGTTCGGATACGGTCGAGGAGGGGGACATCGTCTATTTCGCCTATCGCCCCTCCAGCCAGCAGGCTCTTCTGCGAACCCTGCGGCGCAAGGGAGGCTATCCCGCTTCCGCCTGCATCGTGGGCGGAGGCAGCATCGGGTTGCGGCTGGCCAAGCTGTTCGAATCGCGTGGCGTGGACGTGAAGCTCATCGAGAGGGACGAAGCACGTTGCAGCCAGCTGGCCAACGAGCTTGGGGGCACTCTTATTCTGCACGGCGACGGGACGGACATGGCATTACTGCGGGAGGAGAATGTGGACAGCATGGACGCGTTCATCGCCGTTACCGGGGATGAGGAGACCAACATTCTCTCCTGCTTGCTGGCCAAGTCGCTGCATGTTCCCGAAACAGTGGTCCGGGTGAACAAGGCGGCCTACCTGCCTCTGGTGGAAACCCTTGGGATCGGGCACAGCGTGAGTCCCCGGCTTTCGGCGGTCAACAGCATTCTTCAGTACATCCGGCAGGGCAAGGTCCTCTCTTCCGTTTCCGTGGGGGGAGACGCCGCTGAAATGCTGGAGGCCGTGGTGGGCGAGGATTCCATTCTGGCGGGGAGGTCCCTTCAGGATCTCGGATTGCCGCAGGGTATTCTTCTGCTTGGCATCACACGAGGGCCGGAGACGTTCGTACCCTCGGGAAGCACGATTATCGCGGCTCAGGACCGTATCGTCATTCTTGGTCTGCGCAAGCGGATGAGTTTCGTCGAGGATCTGGTTTCGCGCCGACGCGGCGACGCCTGATCGGCATTTGCCTATCACGAGTGGCCGGTTTTCCCGGCATCGGGATTCATGGCTTCCATACAAAAGCGGCATTGCCGAAGGCGGGAATGCGCGGACCGCATCACAGCAGGGAGTATCATCGTGTTCCATTTTTTGCAGGGAGTGACGCTGGGGCTGGCCTATACGGCGCCGATCGGCGTCCAGAACATGTTCGTGATCAATACGGGCATGTCCCGACCTCGGGCGGAAGCCTACAGGACGGCCCTGATCGTCATTTTTTTCGATGTGACGCTGGCGCTGGCCGGTTTTTTCGGAGCGGGCGTCCTGATGGAGCGTTTTTTCCTGGTTCGGGCGGGAGTGCTGTTTTTGGGAAGTCTGCTCGTCATATACATGGGCCTTCGCCTGATCCGTTCTCCGGCGGCAAGCCCCGAGGTGGCGGAACGGGAGCTTCCTCTGAAGCGGGTCGTGTGCATGGCCTGTGCCGTCACCTGGTTCAACCCGCAGGCCGTCGTGGACGTGACTCTCCTGCTCGGAGCGTTCCGGGCCAGTCTGCCTGGAGCGGCGTCAACGGTCTTTCTGGCCGGCGTCGTCTTCGCTTCCTGCCTGTGGTTTCTGGGGCTGACCACGCTGACGACGCTGTTTCGCAGCCGGATCAGCGCGACCGTTCTGCGCTGGATCAACGTAATCTGCGGCGTGGTCATTCTGGGATACGGACTGAGGCTGGGCTGGACCCTTATCGGACTGATCGGCTAGTCCTCACAGCAACACGTAACGAGACAAGGCAAAATAGCATGCAGTTACGCGCGATTCTGTTTATTGTCGGAGCATTGCTGGTCTGTGTCGGCGCAACGATGATCATACCCATGGCAGTGTCCATCGGGTATGGGGACGACGCTCTGCCCGGGGTTGCCGCTTCGCTGGGCATCGTCGCCGGGGGCGGTCTGGTTCTGGCCTGGTTCAATCGTCCTCTGGCTCCCCTGCGCCTTAATCCGCGCGAAGGACTCGCCGTCGTCGGAATCTGCTGGATCGTCGCCAGTTTCGCGGGGGGATTGCCCTATGTCCTCACCGGCTGGATGACGGTCACCGACGCAGTTTTCGAGGCCGCTTCCGGATTTACTACCACCGGAGCGACCGTTCTTGGGGATATCGAGGCCCTGCCCCGCGGCCTGCTGATATGGAGGAGTCTCACACACTGGCTGGGAGGCATGGGAATCATCGTCCTGTCGCTGATCGTGCTCCCCCTGCTCGGTGTGGGAGGGATGCAGCTTTACAGGGCCGAGGCTCCCGGCCCCCGGCCGGACAAGATCACGCCGCGTTTGCAGGATACGGCCATCGCGCTCTGGAAGATATACTGCCTCATGACGCTGGTGCTGATCGTACTGCTCCATCTTGCGGGCATGGACTGGTTCGATGCCGTGAACCACAGTTTTTCCACCGTGGCCACGGGCGGCTTTTCTACCCGAAACGCGTCCATCGCGGCCTTTCCCAGTCCGGTCATCCAGTGGATTCTCGTACTGTTCATGTTTTTTGCGGGGGTGAATTTTGTGTTGCATTACCGGTTTCTATCCGGAGATTTCGGGATATACCGGCGCAGTACCGAGTTCCTTGCCTATGCCGGGCTGCTTGCTGCGGGCGGAGCCGTCATTGTGAGCGTTCTGATCCTGGGTGGAGTCTTTCCTCTGCATTGCCTGGCGGATATGGAGCAGATCGTTCGCGCGGCCATGTTCCAGCTGGTTTCCATCTGCACCACAACGGGCTTCGTAAGTGAAAACTACATCGGCTGGCCTGCACTTTCACTGGGCGTTCTGCTGCTGTTCACTTTCATGGGAGCCAGCACGGGATCCACGGCAGGAGGCGTGAAGATCCTCCGTATGGTCGTGCTCGTTCGCCTGATTTATGAGGAAATTTTTCGTCTCCTGCATCCCCGTTCGGTACGAGGTCTGAAGATCGACGGACAGCCTGTGCTGCCGGAAATGCTTTCGGGCATCGTGGGCTTCTTTCTGCTCTATCTGCTTGTTCTCATTCTCGGCACGCTGCTGGTCACCGCGCAGGGCACGGATCTCATGACGGCCTTTACCGCCAGCCTGACCTGCATTTCGAACGTGGGACCGGGACTCGGCAAGGTGGGGCCTGTGGACAATTTCGGCTGGATGCCCGACTTTTCCAAATGGGTGCTGTCACTGGTCATGTTGTTGGGCAGGCTGGAATTTTATGCGATTGTGGTTCTGGTCGTTCCTGAATTCTGGAGACGTTAGGAACAGGCGGAGCCGCACACCGCGTCGTCAGAATTCTGTCGGGACGACGTCTTTTCCAGCAGGTTGCCGCTGCTTGCGTTCGTTTTCATTTTCAGTCATGATTCCATATCACCCGCGGCGGGCCTGCCGCGGTCCGTCTCACTCTTCATGCCAAGGATTCCCCATGCATAAAGGTTCCATTGGAGTGGCCCCGGAGGGCATGCCCTTTCTTTTTCTGCTTGGTCTGAGTTCGCTCGTGTTCGCGGCTATCGGCTGCTGGCCGGTTGCCATGATTCTTCTGATCGCCACCTGGTTCGCCGGGCACTTTTTCCGGGATCCGGAACGGGTGGTGCCAACCGAACCGGATGTGGCCGTGTGTCCGGCCGACGGAAAGGTCGTGCGGGTGGAGCCGCGTCCCGATCCTATTACCGGCGAAAGCAGAACCTGCATCAGCATTTTCATGAACGTGTTCAACGTGCATGTGAACCGCACCCCTGTGGCCGGGCGCGTGGAGACCATCCGCTATTTCCCGGGAGCCTTTTTCAACGCGGCTCTGGATAAGGCCTCCACGGACAACGAGCGGTGCGCCTATCTTGTGCGCGATGCGGAGGATCGCCCGTGGGTCATGGTGCAGATCGCCGGGCTGATCGCGCGGCGCATCGTCTGCCGTGTGGAAGAGGGTGATGCTCTTGCCCGAGGGGAACGTTTCGGAATGATCCGCTTCGGGTCTCGGGTTGACCTCTATCTGCCTCCCGACTATAGTGCCGTAGTCACTGTCGGTGATGCTGTCTCGGCGGGTGAAAGCATTCTCGCCAGAAAGTTCCGCTCCTAGTTCCCAGAACAGGGGCGGACAGACCTGGTCCGCAGGTACCTAAAATATGCAAGCAGAAAAACCAGTTCGGCGCGGAGTGTACATTCTCCCGAACCTTTTTACGACAGCAAGCCTGTTTACGGGTTTCCTCGCCATGATCCTCGCCACGCGGGGAAGTGTGGAAGGCGCCGCCCTTGCCATTCTGTTCAGCGCTCTGATGGACGGGCTGGACGGCAAGGTTGCCCGTCTTACCAATACGGCCAGTGAATTCGGCATTCAGTACGACTCGTTGGCCGATCTCGTTGCCTTCGGCGTGGCGCCCGCGTTTACATGCTGGGCATGGATGTTGAACGGCTACGGCAAGCTCGGTGTCGGCGTGGCGTTTCTTTATGTGGCCTGTACGGCCCTGCGTCTGGCCCGCTTCAACGTCAACGTCAACGTGGTCAGCAAGAAGTTCTTCGTCGGGTTGCCCTGCCCGGCGGCGGGCTGCGCGCTTGCCATGTTCATTCTCTTTTCCTCCTACCTGCCCGGATGGCTGGAAGCCCGCGTCGCTTTCCTCGCTCTCGTGGTGACGTTTATCATGGCCCTGCTTATGGTCAGCCGTGTTCGTTACTTCGCGTTCAAGGAATACGGGTTCCTGCGGGCCCATGCTTTCAGCTACATGGTTGTGGCTCTCCTCATTTTCGTGCTGATTCTCTCTCAGCCCGTGGTCTTCGGGTTCATTCTCGGCACGATCTACATCCTATCCGGTCCGGTCTACACTTTCATCATTCTGCCTCGCCGCAACCGCCTAGGGAGCCTTGCGCAGAATTGACGGCTGTTGACGCTTTGATGCAGGGGAGAGAAGGGGACCTGATTGGAGCGCCCCCTTCTCTCCCCTTCTGTATACCCAGTCTTGGGAAAAATGGAACGCAGGCAGACACAACAGATCGTACATGGCGACGGTCCTTCCGTTTCCCGTTCCTGACTTCCCGAGACTCAAGGAGAAAAAGTCATGTCTAATCGCGTTATTATCTTCGATACGACGCTCCGTGACGGGGAACAGTCCCCCGGCGCCACCATGAATCTGCAGGAAAAGCTGCGTATGGCCCGGCAGCTTGAGATTCTGGGAGTGGATGTTATGGAAGCCGGTTTTCCCGCTTCAAGCGTCGGGGATTTCGAGTCCGTGCACGCCATCGCCAACGCCGTGAAGGGTGGAATGCAGGTTGCGGCGCTTGCCCGTGCTTCCAAGGCCGATATCGATCGCGCCTGGCAAGCTCTGCACGGCGCACAAAATCCCAGGATTCATACGTTCATCGCCACGTCGCCCATTCATATGGAGTACAAGCTGCGCAAGACGCCGGATCAGGTGGTTGAAATGGCCGCCGCCGCCGTGCGGCATGCCGCCCGTTATACGTCCAACGTGGAATTTTCCGCCGAGGACGCTTCCCGCTCCGACCCCGATTTCCTCGTGCGCGTGTTCACAGCAGCCATTGACGCCGGAGCGACCACCATCAATATTCCTGATACGGTGGGCTATGCCCAGCCGCTCGAATATGGCGAGCGCATCCGTTATATCATCGAGCATACGCCCAACGCGCACAAGGCTGTCTTCAGCGTGCACTGCCATGACGACCTTGGCCTTGCGGTGGCCAATACGCTGGCTGCGTTGAAATGTGGCGCGCGCCAGGCCGAAGTGACCCTGAACGGCATTGGGGAACGTGCGGGCAACACGGCTCTGGAAGAAGTAGTCATGGCTTTGAAGACCCGCCACGATTACTACGATCTTGAGACCGGCATCATCTGTGAACAGTTGTTCCCCTCCTGCCGTCTGCTCGCCCACATCATCGGGCGTCCGATCCCTGCGAACAAGGCCGTAGTCGGTTCCAACGCCTTTGCGCACGAGTCCGGCATTCATCAGGACGGCATGCTGAAGAACCGTGAAACCTATGAAATCATGACGCCGCAGTCCATCGGCCGGAAGTCCACGGATCTGGTCATCGGCAAGCATTCCGGCCGCAACGCCGTGCGCACCCGTCTTGAAGAACTCGGTTATCATCTGGACGAGGATCAGGTGAACATTGTTTTCGAGGCCGTGAAGGAGCTGGCCGACAAGAAGGCCAATGTGCACGACGAGGATCTTGAGGCGCTGGTCTTCTCCGAAGTGTACCGGATTCCGGATCGTTACCGTCTGGTTAACGTGACCGTGCAGACCTCCATGGGGTCCAATATGCCCGCCACTGCGGCCGTGGTGCTGCAGGCTTCCGGAGACGAACTGCGCCGGGCCGGTTTCGGCGCAGGACCCATTGACGCCACGTTCAACGTCATTTCCCAGATCGTGGGGCGCGCGCCTGATCTGGAGCAGTTCAGCGTCAACGCCATCACCGGCGGCACCGATGCTCAGGGCGAAGTGACCGTGCGTCTGCATGAGGGTGAATTTACCTCTACCGGACACGGTTCCGACCCCGACGTCATCGTCGCGAGCGCCAAGGCCTACGTAGATGCACTGAACCGGCTGGATCACAAGGCGCAGGAAGGCAAACGCCTCATTCCCACGTGCGACTGATTTTTCTGTCCCGGTCCGGAAATCAGGACCGGGACGGTCTGTAACCTTCAACCTTTTCCGGAGCCTTTTTCATGCCTCATACGCTTGCTCAGAAAATTCTTCAGGCTCACACGGATGAAGAGATCCGCGAAGCCGGACAGATCGTCAATTGCCAGCTTTCCGGCGTCCTTGCCAACGACATTACCGGGCCGCTCGCCATCAAGTCGTTTCGGGCCATGGGCGCAAACAGGGTTTTCGACAAGGATCGGGTCTTTTTGGTGATGGACCACTTCACTCCGCAGAAAGACATCGATTCCGCGAATCAGGTGCTCGTCAGCCGCAAGTTTGCGGAGGAAATGGGCATCACCCATTATTACGAAGGCGGCAATTGCGGCGTTGAACACGCTCTGTTGCCCGAACTCGGTCTTGTCGGCCCCGGAGACGTGGTCATCGGCGCGGACAGCCACACCTGTACCTATGGCGGTCTCGGGGCATTCGCCACCGGCCTTGGTTCCACGGATGTGGCGGCGGGTATGGCCATGGGCAGTCTGTGGTTCAAGGTGCCTCCGACCATTCGGGTGGATATCGAGGGCAAAATGCCCAGATGGGTACGCGGAAAGGACCTTATTCTGCGCTTGATCGGGGAAATCGGCGTTGACGGCGCTCTGTACAAGTCGCTGGAATTTGCCGGGTCCACGCTGGCCGAGCTTGATGTGGAAGCCCGTCTGTCCATTTCCAACATGGCCATCGAAGCGGGCGGCAAGTGCGGCCTGTTCCCGTCCGACGACGTGACGCTGGCCTATTGCGCCGAACACAATCGTCCCGATGCGCCGAAGATCGCTCCCGATGAGGGTGCTGTTTATGAACGGGTGGTGCGCATGGACGTATCCGGCATGGAGCCGCAGGTCGCCTGTCCGCATCTGCCGGAAAACACCAGACCCGTTTCCGAAGTGAAGGATCTGCCCGTGAATCAGGTGGTCATCGGTTCCTGCACCAACGGACGCATTTCCGACATGCGCGACGCCGCCGCCGTGCTCAAGGGGCGGAAGGTCGCCAGGGGCGTACGCTGCATCGTGCTGCCCGCGACGCCTTCCGTATGGCGTCAGGCCATGCATGAGGGGCTGTTCGACGTATTTTCCGATGCGGGATGCATCGTGGGTCCGCCCACCTGCGGTCCCTGCCTTGGCGGCCATATGGGCATTCTCGGGGATGGAGAACGCTGCATCGCCACCACGAACCGCAATTTCCGCGGCCGTATGGGCAGCCTTGAAGCCGAAGTGTACCTGTCCAGCCCCTGCGTGGCCGCCGCCTCCGCGGTGGCCGGCATTATTGCCGGACCGGATCAGCTGTAGAATCCGGCGGCGGAACGATCCGGGGCAGTCCGGTTCTTTTCGCCGCATGCGGGATTCAACCCGGAAGAGGCGCGGGCCGTTTGGGAACGGGAAAGCGTTTCAAAGTCCGTTTCCGTCGGGTACGACGCTTTGAGACAGGGCAGGACATTCTCCTGCCGCAGACTGGGGGTGCGCAGCGCGAACGGTTTCCGTTTTGAAGCGCGGCCCGCAGACAAGGAGAGCATCAATGGCCTTTACTGGTAAAGTTCATAAGGTTGGCGCGCATATAGACACGGACGCCATTATCCCGGCCCGTTTTCTGGTGACTACCGATGCCAGAAAACTCGGTGAGAACTGCATGGAAGGACTCGAACACGGCTGGGTAAACCGTGTTCAGGAGGGAGATATTCTGGTGGCCGAGCGCAACTTCGGCTGCGGCTCCTCCCGCGAGCATGCCCCCATCGCCATTCTTGGCGCTGGAATGAAGGTTGTCGTAGGACACAGCTTCGCCCGCATATTCTATCGCAACGCCTTCAATATGGGGCTTATGCTTCTGGAAATCGGGGATGAGGTGGACAAGATCAACGACGGCGATACCCTGGAAATCGATCCTGAAGCCGGCGTAATCCGCGATCTGACCAACGGGGAAACGATCAAGGTGCCCCCGCTGTCCCCCGTCATGCAGAATCTGATCGACAAGGGCGGACTCGTTCCCTATGTCCGCGAGCAGCTCGCCGCCAGAGCGTAGCTCTTTTCCCGAGGGGGGCTTTTTGCCCCCCCGGATTGCCTGCAGAAAAAGTTTGTTTTACCCCTTTGCAGGGGATTCCTGTGGGGTCTGGGCAAGGGACGGCCGTTGCTCCCTGCGAGGGAACAGCCGGAGTGTCGATGCCTTTCCGCTTCCTTTCCCTCAGGGAGTCGAGAGACTCTCTCGCATAAAGTCAGCATTCCGACAGGCAGATATTCCTGGAGAAAACAGGAAGGAAGAATCGCGTCGCCCCGGAGAGTCCCGGACCGCCTGCCGCTATTCCGCACTTTCTTCTGGGGACTGAAAAATCGCCTTGGCGGCGCAGTGAAACCCGTTCCGGCAGAAGACCGGGGTATCCCCGCTCCCGGAGTGACGGTCAGGTTGCCTTCATGACCGCAGTCGTGCATGCCTCCGGCATTGCCGGACGTGTACTCCACGCCGGTCTGCTCCGGAGTGGCCGGAGCTTCAGACACGCGGGGCCGTCCGCAGGGCCGCGCAACAGGCCGACTTCTCCGGCTCCGGTCGTCATTTCATGGCCGCACTGTTGCAGGAACTCGACCGCTTTCCAGTCCGTGCAAGATTCTTTGAACCTCGTTCGGGATGGTGCAGATCCTTGCAACGCAGCATCAGTCCACCGGAACTGGCGGCGATTTTTCCCCGGACGCATTCGATTGATTCCCTCTTGTCGCGTAAACCGCTTGCTGCGAAAAGTCTCGTAGCTCCGTCCTCCGTGAAGCCCGCAGCGGAAAGGATTTCATGGTGTTCGGGAAGAGCTGTCCGGTTCGAGAGAGGAACAACGGTCGGCTTGCAGGCGATACAGGACATGACGGCGAAGGGCGTTCCCGGGGGGAAGCAGGGGATGATCGAAATCGTCCGCTGGATCATGACTCATGCTGAGCCGTTGCATAAGTCTTTGGGAGGGAAGATTGGCCACGGCGGTAAAGGCGACGATTTCCGGGAGATTCAGCCTGTGGAAGCCATGATGCAGGGCGCTGCGGGCAGCTTCGCAGGCTAGCCCGAGTCCCTGGAATTCGGGCAGAAAACGCCAGCCGATTTCCACGCAGGGCGTAAACGGGGCGGAAAAGGAGACATGAAGCAGTCCGGTGAAGCCCATGAAGATGGCTGTGGAGCGTTCCTCCACAGCCCAGAGACTGAAGCCGTATCGAGTCTGATGCGCAAGAATTTTTTCAAGCAGGGCGTCGCTTGCAGCTTCATCCAGAGGTGACGGGAAAAAGCGCATGACGCGCGGATCTGCGCACAGGTTCCGGATCAGGAGTTTGTCGTCTTGCGTAAACGGGCGCAGTCGGGTGCGTTCCGTAGGGTGGGGGCTGGCGAGCGTGTTCATGTGGGGGCCTTTGCTGCATACGATGCCGGCGGCATATCGGGCGTTTTCGGGAGAGGATGCGGATTCCGGGAAGGCGCTTCGTGAACGAAGACCATGCATGCTCATGCCGTTCAGGGAGCGAATCTGAGCCGTGTTTCCGCATCGTTTCTGCGTTCCCGGCCGTGTTACGGAAAAAGGTCCGCCGTTTCCGGACGGACCTTTCAGGGCTGACGGTTCAGGGAAGAAAAGGGATGGAGCAGAGGAAGGGAAACCTTTCCAAAGAACGGTTCCCCCCTCTTTTTTTACAACTCCGGCGGGAGTTCCTTGAGCTGCTTGTTGGAGAACACCGGACCGTCGACGCACACGAGCTTGCCGCCTATGTTGCAGCGTCCGCAGATGCCGATGCCGCATTTCATGCGTTTTTCAAGCGTGGTGTAGATCTGTTCGTCCGGGAAGCCCAGCTCGACGAGAGCCTGTAGGGTGAACTTGATCATGATGGGCGGGCCGCAAAGCACGGCGATGGTATTGTCGGGCTTCGGAGCGAGCTCGCGCAGCACGTTGGGAATAAGTCCCACCTTGTGCTCCCAGCCTTCGGCAGGATTGTCGATGGTCAGGGTCGTATTCAGGTCGGAGCGTCCGAGCCAGTCAGGCATGTCCTCCTTGAAGGACAGATCGCCGGGGGTCTTGGCGCCGTACAGCAGACTGATTTCGCCGTAATCCTTGCGGTTGTCCAGCATGAACATCAGGATGGTCCGAATGGGAGCCATGCCGATGCCGCCGCCGATGAAGAAGACGTTCTTGCCGTGCCACTGGTCATAAGGGAACCAGTTGCCGAGAGGGGCGCGGACGCCGATCTTGTCCCCCGCGTTGAGCTTGTGCAGAGCAGCCGTATTTTCGCCGGCCTTCATAACGGAAAACTGGAGATAATCCATCCGGGTCGGCGAAGAGTTGATCACGAAGGTCGATTCGCCCACTCCGAAGACGGAGAGCTGCCCCACCTGTCCTGGCTGGAAGGTGAAGTTCTTCATCTTCTCCTCGTCATCGAAGCGAACGCGGAATGTCTTGATGTTGTGCGTTTCCTGCACGGTTTCGATGACCGTCGCCATTTCCGGCAGGAAAGGGTTATGCCCGCAGGTGCAAGTCATGAGAGCTCCTTATTCGGCTTCGGCATCGGGTGCGATGGCATTGAGAACGATTTCGCGGATATCCAGCGAGACCGGACACTGTCTGATGCAGCGGCCGCATCCCGTGCAGGCCACCTGCCCGTCGGCATAGTCCGGGGCATACCAGTACTTGTGCGAAACGCGGTTGCGCATACGCATGGCCTTGTCCGCACGGGGATTGTGGCCGCTGGCTTCGCGGGTGAACAGCGGGGACATGCAGTTGTCCCAGCTGCGCAGACGACGTCCGTCGAGCTGGTTTCCCTCATCCGTAATGCTGAAGCACTGGCAGGTGGGGCACATGTAGGTGCATGCGCCGCAGGACAGACATTTGGCGGTCTGCTCTGTCCAGAATTTCAGGTCTGTAAACCGGGCTTCCAGACGCCGTGGCGCGCCGGAAATATCCGGAGCGGGCGCAAGCATGGCCTCGGCCTGATCCTTGACCGCCTTGGCGGCTTCAACCTTGTCCGAGCCGTCGGCCAGCCCGGATTCGTTGAGGAAGGCTTCTCCGCGTTCGGAAACGGCTTCCAGAACGAAACCGCCCTCCACGGGGGTGAAGACCACATCCGATCCCGTGGCGTCGGTGGGGCCGCCGCCGGTCCAGTGACAGAAGCAGGTTGAACAGGGGGCCGTGCAGGTCTGCGTGACGACAAGCAGATTGTCGCGGCGGGCCTTGTAGTAGGGGTCCTGGAACCGGCCTTTCAGGAAGGCGTGATCCAGAACGACGAAACCGCGGGCGTCGCAGGAGCGGCCTCCGAAAAGAACGGTCGGAACCGCAACGGGATCGGCTTCAAGGTTGACGTTGAGCTTGCCCGGATCTTCCGGATCCTTGGAGCCTTTGAAGCGGATCAGCGTTTCGCAGGGGGGCAGTACCGCTGCTTTCGGGGATACGGTGGCGCGGGCCAGCGACGGCGTTTCTCCGGCGACCAGAGGCCGGAACACCACCGCCTTGCCCTCCTTGCGAGGGGCCAGCACCTGACGGGTGGCCGCCACTTCCGCCAGCCATCCGGCCAGCGCGTCGGCAGCGAGGAATCGTATGGCGCTCATGGTTTATGCTCCCTCGATATGGTGTTCGTGAATGTTCTTCTCTTCGAGCTGGAAGCCCAGAAGCGGCGGCACGGCCGTTTCGTCCATGCCGGGCGCGTATTCGAAGAGCTTCTGCACCACACGGCCGATCTGCATCTTGAGCGCGCCCACGGGGATGCCCATGGGGCAGGCCCGGTTGCATTCGCCGCAGCCGGTACAGCGTCCGGCGAGGTGCATGGCGTGGATAAGCTGGAAGAACATCTTCTGGGTGGGGGAGTCTTCCTGCGTCAGCCAGTGAGGTTCGCGGCTGTCCGCAACGCAGTAGTCACGGCAGACGCACATGGGGCAGGCGTTGCGACAGGCGTAGCAGCGGATGCAGCGTTCGATGTGTCCACGCCAGAATCCCATGCGTTCCTCAAGGGAGAGTCCGTCGAGGAAGCTCATGATCGCGGGGAGCTCGGGTCTGGCTTCGTCCGGAATCTTGGTGGGCATCCCGGCGAAGTGGTCGTGAATGACCGCATTGGGCACGGTACAGGCACGGCATTTGTCCTGTGCGATTTCCTGCATGGGGAATTCGTAGTCCTTGCCGTCGGCGCGCACTTTGAGGGTGGCGGCCACGCCCTTCACCGATTCGATGTTCGAGACGTCCCCGAGCCTGGCGAGCACTCGGCCGATATCCACAGTTCCGTTGCAGCCCATGCCGAAAATGACCACATCCTCACGATTGATGAGGTTTTCCTGCAGGAGCTCCACGACGCCGCGAGAATCGCAGCCCTTGACCACGACACCCACCTTTCTGCCCTTGAGGCCGGGGAGGAAGGTGGCGAGGGAATGCAGATTGAGCGGTCCCCAGACCAGCTTGTCCACGTCTTCGGGGCTGCGCATGTACAGGGGCGTGGTGTGCAGAGGATCGTAGCCCTGCTGCCAGCCGATGACGAACTCCACTTCCCCGGCTTCGAGCGCGGCTCTGATCTGGTCCTTCAGCTCGTTCAGGGCCTTGGGATTGACGCCGCAGCCAAGGGGGCGCAGAGGAGTGAGCAGATCTAGATTGGCTGGCAGGTCATAGAGCGGCTTCACCTCGTCGAATCGGGGCGCAGGGCCGAGTTTATGGATCTGCTCCGTGAATGCGGTGACGACCTGCTGCCAGCGCTGGCCTTCTGAGGCGGAAACCCAGGTGTATTCGAAACGCCGGGGATCGATGCCTATGATGGGCAGGAATTCCTTGAGCACTTCAAGGCGACGCCGGGCATAGTAGTTGCCTTCGGAATAGTGGCAGTCACGCGGGTGACAGCCGGACACGAGCACCCCGTCCGCCCCGGAGAGCAGCGCCTTGAGCGGGAAGAGCGGGTTGACGCGTCCCGAACAGGGGACGCGGATGATGCGCAGGTCCGTAGGTTGCGTGAACCGGGCGACCCCGGCGGTATCTGCACCGCCGTAGGAGCACCAGTTGCAGAGGAAGCCCACGACCCGGAGTTCTTTGCCTGTCAGAACCGACATAGCGCGTCTACCTCCGCAAGAATCTGATTATCGGTGAAGTGAGAGAGCTGAATGGCGCCTTGCGGACAGGTGGCGGTGCACAGACCGCATCCCTGACACACGGCCTCGATGACCTGCGCTTTCTTTTCTCCCCTGATTTCGGTTTCCACGATGGCCTGGAACGGACAGACCCTCACGCACTTGCCGCAGCCTACGCAGCGGCTGATATTGACCGACGAGATCTGCGGGTCGCTTTCGAGCTGGGGTTTGGAAAGCAGGCCGATGATCTTGGCGGCGGCGGCGCTGCCTTGCGCCACGGAGGAGGGAATGTCCTTGGGACCCTGCGCCACGCCGGCCAGATAGACGCCGGCTGTGTTGGTCTCCACGGGCCGCAGCTTTACATGGGATTCCAGGAAGAAGCCGAAGCTGTCGTAGGAGATATGCAAGGTTTCCGCCAGCTTGTTCGCGCCCTTGGAGCCTTCGATGCCCACGGCCAGAACCACGAGATCGGCCTTGACCTCCACCGGCTTGCCGAGCAGTGTATCCGCGCCGCGTACGATGTACTGTCCGTTGCCGTCAGGCTGGATGGCCGATACGCGTCCGCGGATGTACTGGGTGCCGTACTCCTCAATGGCCCGGCGGGTGAACTCGTCATAGAGCTTCGCGTTGGCGCGGATGTCCATGTAGAACACGTAGGACTGGGAATCCGGGATATGGTCCTTGGTCAGAACGGCCTGCTTGGCCGTGTACATGCAGCAGAACCCGGAACAGTAGGGACGGTCGACGGACCTGTCGCGCGAACCGACGCACTGAATGAAGACGACGCTTTTGGGTTCCTTGCCGTCGGAGGGCCGTTTGATGTGCCCGCCGGTGGGACCGGAAGCGGACATAAGGCGCTCGTACTGCAGGGAAGTGATGACATCGGGATAGCGCCCGCCGCCGTACTGGCCGTATACGGTCCAGTCCATGAGATCGTACCCAGTGGCCGCCACGATGGCGCCAACGGTTTCCGTGACGGTCTCGTCCTTCATTTCATAGTTGATCGCCCCTGTGGGACAGATCTTGGCACAGATGCCGCACTTGCCGGAAACGAGCTTCCGGCAGAATTCCGGATTGATCGCGGCCTTCTTGGGGATGGCCTGCGGGAACGGAATATTGATGGCCGTGGTGGGGCCGACGAATTCGTTGAACTTGTCGGGCGTTTTCTTGGACGGGCACTTTTCCGTGCACGCGCCGCAGCCCGTACACTTGGACCAGTCCACATAGGTGGCCTTTTTCTTGATCTCCACATTGAAGTTGCCCACGTATCCGGAAACCCTGGTCACTTCGGAAGCGGCCATGAGCGTGATTTTCGGGTGCTGGGCCACGTCCACCATCTTGGGGCCGAGAATGCAGCTCGAACAGTCGACCGTCGGGAAGGTCTTGTCAAGTTTGGCCATCTTGCCGCCGATGTAGGTTTCGCGTTCGACGAGCAGCACGTCGAGTCCTGCGTCCGCGCAGTCGAGGGCTGCCTGAATGCCGGCCACGCCGCCGCCGATGACGAGTACGCGTTTGGTCGATTCAAAGGACTTGGAGAACAGGGGCGCATTGTGGCGAAGTTTTTCCACTGCGATGCGCACGAGTTCCGCGGCCTTGTTTGTGTTGGCTTCCTTGTCCTTGCCGATCCACGAGACGTGCTCGCGGATATTGGCCATTTCGAACATGTACTTGTTGAGTCCCGCGCGTTCGAGCGTGCGCCTGAAGGTGGGCTCGTGCATGCGCGGCGTACAGGAAGCGACCACCACGCCATCGAGTTTTTTCGTCTTGATGGCTTCGATGATTTCTTCCTGCCCCGGTTCGGAACAGGTGTACATGGTATCCGTGGAGAAGGCCACGTCGGGGTAGGTCCGGGCGATGTCCGCGACGGCCCTGCAGTCGACGGTTCCGGCGATGTTCGACCCGCAATGGCAGATAAAGACGCCTATTTTCATGCCTTGGCCTCCTTGGCGCTCTCAAGCTTGCGCAGCAGCCCTTCAGGGCTGACGCACAGCTTGTCCAGACCGAGCTCGTCGGAAGACAGACCGAGGGCCAGCCCCATGAACTGGGTGAAGTACAGAACGGGCATGTTGAATGTGGTCCCGCTGGCCTTCGCCGCCTGCTCCTGGCGCAGATCGAGGTTCATGTGGCACAGCGGACAGGCCACGACCACGGCGTCCGCGCCGAAGGCTCTGGCCCGTTCAAGGATGCGGCCGGTAAGGCGGGCGGTCAGATCCCTGCGGGGAATGCCCATGGCTGCGCCGCAGCATTCGGTCTTCAGCGGGAAGGGAACGGCCTCCGCACCGAGAGCGGTCATGATGTTGTCGAGCGCCATCGGGTTTTCCGGATCGTCAAACTGCATGACGCCTTCAGGACGGCTCATGAGACAGCCGTAGTAGCAGGCGACTTTGATTCCCGAGAGCTGTTTTCTGACCTTTTCCGCGATGGCGTTCACGCCGTAGTCCTCGACCAGGACCTGAAGAATGGACACGGTATCGGGCAGTTCCTCGGGACAGGGCGCGTCGAGCAGCGCGTTGACCTTGTCCCGGAAGGCCGCGTCGTTCATCCGGAAACGGGCGGTCTTGAGGTTGGCGAGGCAGCTGGGACAGGGAGTCCCCACGCGCTGCGCGCCCTGCACTGCTGCGAGGGAGAGATTGCGGGCGGAAAGCGCCGCGGAGAGCACGTGGTCGCAGGCATGGGCGGGAGTGGAGCCGCAACAGCTCCAGTCCGGGATTTCTTCCAGCGTAATGCCGAGGGCCGAACACACTGCCCTGGTGGAGCGTTCGTACTCGACGGAAGTCCCCTGACCTGAACAGCCGGGGTAATACGAGATTTTCATTGTTTGTCCCCCCGGGCGCTGCGCTGTTCGTCAAAGCGTTTGAAGATCCGGCCCACGGCTTCCTTGCCCACGATGGCATGAGGCGTGAAGGGCAGCTTCTTCTTGGGAAGGATGCGGGGCGCAAGATCCACGTCGGTGAGCACGCGACCCGTACGGGCCATGAACATGGCCATGATGCCCAGCTCATAGCTGCGCCCGAAGTGGCGGACCGTGGTGAGGAAGGACTGCCAGAACGACGCCATGGCGTAGTCCCTCTTGCCTTCTCTCCAGGCCATGTGGCGCAGGACATCCATGACCTTGGCCACGTCGATGTTATTGGGACATCGGGAAGTGCAGGTGGAGCACGAAACGCAGAGCCACAGGGAACGGCTGGAAAGGGCCATTTCTCTGTTGCCCAGCTGGACAGCCCGCATAACCTGACTGACCTGCAAGTCGTACTCTGGGCCGCAAGGACACCCTGCAGTGCAGTTTCCGCACTGATAGCAGGTGGTTACCTTCTGACCACTTTCCGCTTCCACCTCACGAAGAAAGGCCTCGTCGCGCGTGGATTCGAGATTGAGTGTTTTCATGGTTCTCCCGGCATTAGAAGTGGTTCATTGTCCATGGGACATTCTTCACCCCTCCACCATACTGGATTTGATTATTTACGGCAACCGGGCTGAAGGAAAAGAAAAACAGGTGAAGCGGACGGACTTGTCACGGTACGGTTCATTTTTTGTCTCTGTTTGAGAATATGTGAACAAATAGGAGTTCTCGGGGGGAGAGAAGTGCGGCAGGCGGGAGGAACGCTGCCGGAGAGAGCCCTGGCGTCGTTTCAGTGACAAAGGCGTCTGTCCGTGGGCAGAAAGGGAAGCGGACGCCACCGGAGAAAGGTACCGCCCCTGCCAGCAGGGAGACCTCCGCATAGCATCCCTAATTTATACGTTATTTATGTGTAAACGGAGTCGTATATTTCCAGAGGGGGGAAAAGAGGCGTTTTGGCGATCACAAGCGGATTGAATGTCTGATGAACGCTCTGTCGGCGTTTCATTCGCTCCGTCTTGAAAAAAAATTGTCGGGAAGCGTCGGACCGGGTCCGGCGTCGCTGCCCCGGACCCAGCCTTGAATTCAGTCCGTCCGCTGGGGGTGCGCGGTCTCATGTTCTCCGCGCATGAGCGCAATGAACCATTCGGGGGGACGGACCGGACGGCCTTCCCTGTTGGTGCAGGCATGTTCGGTCATCCCTTCGGCCAGCAGGGTCTTGCGTTCTTCATCCGTCACATTGTACACGAACTTGAGGGAGGCGCGTCCGACCTCGGCAATGCCGACGCGGATATGGATAAGGTCGTCGTACCGAGCCGGGCGTCTGTACCTGCACTGCGCCTCCCGGACGGGAAGCATGATGCCGAGACGTTCGACATCTGCGTAGCTCATGCCCATGTTGCGGATGAACTCGCTGCGCGAACGTTCAAAAAGATGCAGGTATTCCGCATAATAAAGATAACCCATGGTGTCCGTTTCACCATAGGAGACGCGGTGGGCGAGCCAAACATCGGGAGTGGGAAAATCGTGCATGTACAGCATCCTTGGCTGAGAGTTGGAAGGGGAATGGCAATCGCGACCGTGCTGGCGGCCCTGCTGGCGGGATGCGCTGTCGGCGCTCCCCTGCTTGACGATGCCGAAGAGCCGGCTTCCGTTTCCTTCTACACGGAGGAGCCGCAGGCCAGAGCCGACATGCTGGCCTCGACGCTTACGCCGCCTTCTGCGCAGGGATTGCGTTCGTGGGAGGCCCTCGGGCCGGCTGTCCGCGCGGGGCTGAAATACGCGCAGGCCCGTGAGGCCGGACAGGTGGCCGTGGCGCATGGGGATCTGGCGATTACCTGGGGCGACGTGGCGGACACGCTGGTCCTTCTGGAGGCGCTGTTGCCGCGTCTGGATGCGGAACCCGAGCTGCTGGCGCAGCGGTTCCGTTGGGTGCGCCTGACGGAAGGCGCTTCGTTTTCGGGATACTATGAGCCGGTCGTCATGGCAAGCCGGACCCGCAAGGCCGGTTATGTTCAGCCGCTGTATGGCCTGCCTTCCGATCTCAGACAGCTTGATCTTGGCCGTTTTCAGCCCATGCTCACTGGGCAGAGGCTTGCCTACCGCATGTCTGGGGGCGAACCCGTTCCCTACTATGCCCGTGCCGAGATAGACGGTGAGGCGGGCGTTCTGCGCGGCAGGGGGCTGGAGCTGGCCTGGGTCGACCCCGTAGACGCGTATTTTCTTCAGGTGCAGGGGTCCGGGCGGCTGCGTTTCGAGGACGGCTCAGAAAAGGCTCTGCTGTACGCCGGCACCAATGGGCGGCCCTATCTGAGCATAGGACAGTATCTCTCCGGGCTGGGGATCATCCCGCCGGACGCCGTCAGCATGCAGAGCATCCGCAAATGGCTGCATGAGCATCCGGAAGAGCGGGAAAACGTCCTGTATCGGAATCAGCGGTATGTGTTTTTCAGGAAGGCCGAACCTGCTTCCGGTCCCGTGGGCAGCATGGGCGTGCCGATAACGCCATTCGTGACTCTGGCCGTGGACCGGGAAACGTTTCCCTTCGGTGCTCTGCTGGCGTTCGATGTCCGGTTGCCCGATCCCTCCGCGCCTCTTTCTTCCTCCGGGGTGGTGGAAGCCTTTTCGGATCTGAGAGGACTCGGCGTGGCTCAGGATACGGGCGAAGCCATCCGCGGGCGGCGTATCGACCTCTTCTGCGGTAAGGGAGAACGCGCCGCATTCATTGCCGGCCATCTCAACCGGCGCGGTGAAGTGTGGATGCTGCTGGCCAGATAGAATTCGTGTTCCGGGAGATCTGGACGCACCAGTCGGCGGCCGTACTCCGCCGGTCGGCGCAAGGCTTGACTTTTTTCCGGGTTGCGGCTTTGCTGACCCATGAACTTCATTCCCGCCCTCCTGATCGGCGCGTTCGGCCTCTGGCTGGGCATGCCCAATCCTCTGGTGCAGCTTCCGCTGCTGGCGCTTCTCTATCCCGCGTCTCTTCATCATATCGGGGTTACAGCATCAAGCTGGAGACAGGCGCTGCGGTTCGGGTGGCTCTGCGGTCTTGCGGGGGCTTCGGCGTGCCTCTACTGGATAGCCATTCCCGTGCACGATTTCGGCGGGCTGCCGTGGCCTCTGGCCGTGCCGTGTCCGTTGTTCATGGGGGCCTATATCGGTCTGTATGGGGGCCTGTTCTCGGCTCTGGTCCATGTCGTTCGCGAACTTCCCCCGGTCCGGCGGAGCCTGCTGCTTGGTCTGGCCTGGTATCTGCTGGAGGTTTTTCGCGGCTGGTTCCTGACGGGATTTCCCTGGTTGTCGCTGGGGTCGGCCTTTGCGCCCTGGCCCGCGTTCATTCAGGGCGCTTCGCTCATCGGCGCGTATGGTCTTGGCGGCCTGTACACGGGCGTCGTCTGTCTCGTTCTGGGAAGTCTGCGGGACGTTCCTCATGGACGACAGGTTCTGCCGCTGCTGGCCTTTGGTGTTTCTCTGGCGCTCATCGTCCTGTTCACGCTGGTGGACCTGCGGGCGGGCGTAGTCATGCTGTTTGTGGCCGGTGCGTTCCTCTCCTGGCTTCTGCGTCGTCGGGGACTGCCTTCCGCCGGGTACGTTCTGGGCGGGCTGCTGTGTTGCTTCGTGCTGTTCACATATTCCTTCATCATGTTGCGGGAAGCGGACCGGGAGGAACAGACGGTTTCCGTCGCCCTGATTCAGGGCAACCTCGATCAGAACGTGAAGTGGGAACCGGCCATGCAGCGGCTTACCGTCCAGCGTTATCTGACTCTGAGCCGCGAGGCGCTGGCTTTTCCCGATCCTCGTTTCGGCAGGCCCTCTTTGCTGGTCTGGCCCGAAACAGCGATGCCGTTCAACTACGAAACGCATCCCGGATTTCCTGAACAGATCAGGGAGCTGGCCCGCAAGGGACATGTCTCTATCCTGTTCGGCGCTCCGGGGTTCCGCCGCAATCTCGACGGGTCGGCGAGCGCGTTCAACCGGGCCTACCTGATCGGTCCCGATGGAACCGACGTCGGATGGTACGAGAAAGAGCACCTGGTGCCGTTCGGGGAATACATGCCGCGCTATCTGGATATCCCCTTTCTGCGTCCTCTATTGCAGGGGGTCGGCGATTTCACCCCGGGTGAGCGTAGCGATCCGCTGCGTGTTCCCACGGAACCGGGCGGCACTGGGGAGAAGACGCCTTCCGGGGAACGGCCTGCGGACAGTCCGCTTGTTCAGGGGCCGCTGATCTGTTATGAAGCCATCTTTCCCGAACTGGCCCGCAAGCAGGTTTCGCTTGGCGCGACCCTGCTGGTGAATATCAGCAACGATGCGTGGTTCGGGCGTTCATCCGCTCCCGAACAGCACCTGCAACAGAGCGTGCTGCGCGCCGTGGAGCAGGGGCGCTGGCTTGTCAGAGCCACCAATACGGGCATCTCCGCGCTGATTTCCCCGACAGGGAAGATCTCTGTGCGGGGAGAGCTGTTCCGACCGGAGGTCGTGGCGGGTGGAATCGTTCCGCTCCATGAGCCGACGTTGTTTTTTCATGTGGAACCCTGGTTGCCCTGGATCGCGCTGGCCTGCCTGTTCGTTTTGTTCCCCTGGCGTTCCTTCCGGCGTTCCCGGGTCTGAGCGGCGACGTTCCGCGCCGATTTTTCCTGTCGGAATTTCCGGCGGAAACAAACTGTAAACAACAAGGTGCAATTATGCTTCAGCTTACTGATCTGAAAGCCCGGACGGCGGCTTTGTCCAAGCAATTTGAAACGCTCTGGGGGAGGCTTTGACCAGCCGGGTCATGCCGAACGTCTTGCCGAAATAGAAAAGAAGCTGTCCGCGCCGGATGCGTGGAGCGAACCAGAAAAGCTGACTCCTGTTCTCAAGGAAAAAAGCGCGCTTGAATCCCATTTGGCTCGTCTGTCCGCGCTGCGGACCAGTCATGACAATATGCTGGAATGGCTGGAAATGGCGCAGGAACTGTCCGGTGGTTCCGAAATCAAGGAAGGCGACGAGGCCGCCGAAGCTCTGGAATCTCTGGATGCGGAGATCACGCATCTTGGCGATCTTCTGGAGGAAACGGAACTGAATCTCCTCTTGGCTTCGGAAGAGGACCATATGGACGCCATCCTCGAAATTCATCCCGGGGCCGGCGGCACCGAAGCGCAGGACTGGGCCCAGATGCTCCAGCGCATGTATCTGCGCTGGGCCGATCTGCATGGCTACAAGGTTGAGGAACTGGATTTCCTGCCGGGGGATGAAGCCGGGCTCAAGAGCGCAACAATGCGTATTTCAGGGGAAAACGTTTACGGTTTTCTTAAGGGAGAGCGCGGCATTCATCGTCTGATCCGTATTTCGCCGTTCGATTCTTCGGGGCGGCGGCATACGTCCTTCGCTTCGGTCGATGTCATCCCGGACGCCGGGGACGATATTGAGATTGAGATCAAGGAATCGGATCTGCGCGTGGATATCTTCTGCGCCAGCGGTCCCGGCGGACAGGGCGTCAACACGACCTATTCCGCCGTGCGCATCACGCATATTCCTTCCGGCATATCCGTCCAGTGCCAGAACGAGCGTTCGCAGCATCACAACAAGGAATCCGCCATGCGCATTCTGCGCGGGCGACTGTACGATCTGGAACTGAGCAAGCGGGACGCCGCGCGTCAGGCCGAATATGCAGGCAAGAACGCGATCAGCTTCGGGAGCCAGATCAGGACGTATACGCTGCAGCCCTACCGTCTGATCAAGGATCATCGCAGCAACTGCGAAATCGGCGATGTGGAATCCGTGCTCGACGGGCATATCGACAAGCTGCTGCGAGAGTATCTCCTTTCCAGACACGACAGGGGCTAGGCAGATTTTTCTGATGCCGGGGGCCTTCCGACGCCGGCTTCGGAAGGCCCGCCCGTGGGTATCGGGAATGGTCTGGGCGGCTTCTGAGTTCAGAGGCTGATGGAATTTCCGGAATCTGGACCGGTTGTCGCCCTGTGTTCGGGATGTTCATGTGTTGTTCGGCTATTTCGTTTCTGGGGCGAAATGGCAAAAAAGAAGGTCAAAAACGGTCTTCTGGGCAGGCTACTCCCTGTTCTTGCTTGATTTCGTCGATTAGCGGCTTGTCAGGCAGGGGATGTTATTGTACACACCATTGGAACGCCGGGCTATTTTTCGGGGGTTCTCCTCAAAATTGTCTGCAACGGATGCATTCCGCAGGAAAGCCCTGTCTGCGAACATCGGATTCCGGCATCATTTACGAATTCTGCATTTTTTTACGGAGTTGTCATGAACAAGAGCGAACTGGTCAAATCTCTGGCCGAACAGGCCAATATTTCCCTGGACGAAGCGACTCTGGTGGTGAACACCTTTGTGGACAGCATGAAGGAATCGCTGCTCGAGGGGGGGCGTGTGGAAATCCGCGGATTTGGCAGCTTCAAGGTCAAGGAATACGGCGGCTATGCCGGACGTAATCCCCGTACCGGCGAAAAGGTTTCCGTTCAGCCCAAGCGGCTGCCGTTTTTCCGCGCCGGGAAGGAACTCAAGGAATATCTCAACGCCTAGGGTTTCGATTGCGCGTCGTTCGTTCTATTTCCCGTAGAAAAGATGACATGAAGGGCCCGGGGAACCTCTTCCCCGGGACTCTTTGTTTTATGCTGCTGTTTCTTTTGCTGCTGCCCCCTGGAACCGCAGCGGAAGAGACCGCCTTGTCTCCGGCTTCGATCGTCAATTTTTCGAAGACTGGGTCAGACGAAATCGATTTTCTTTCTTCCCCCGAAGGCCTTTCCAGCGGGCCGCTGCTGCGCGTGGTATACACGGCCAATACGCGCGGCGCTCTGTATCCCTGTCCTTCCTGAAAGCATACCCTTCTTGGCGGCATGGCCCGGCGGGCTGCCGTAATCCGTGATTTGCGGAGGAATGAAGCTGTCCCCGTTCTCTATATTGTGGGCGCGGATGAATTCGGCGCAGATGCGGTCATTCCCGATCCCGTCGAAACGGGGAACGCTTCCCCGGAACTTGTCCGGCGCATTTATGCCGGGTTGCGCCCTGACGCCGGGTATCTCTCCGACGCCGCTGCCCGCTGGTTCGGGGATTTCGTTCCCGATCGCTTTGTCCGGATCGAAGGCAGCCCCGTGACCCGACGGCTTATGGTCGGAGGTCTGTCCGTGGCGCTGGTTTTTTTCCCGCCCCTTCCCGCCAAGGTCCGGGAAGCTGACTCTTCTCTGCTGAATGCCGTGCTGGTTGCGGCAAACGAGGCTTCGGACGTTGACCTGAGGATTGGCGTCAGCCCCTGGGGCTTTCAGGGAGAATATGCCGCCGGACAGGGGCTGGCCCAGGCCTTTCATATCGTGCTGGGAGCGGGGGAGGGGGCTCCCTTTGCGCTGGATGCTTCGGCCATGGAACCGGCCCTGTGGGTCAGGGCGGCCGAGAACGGGCGCAGCGTCATGACTCTTGAGCTGGAGGGCTGTCCTCCGCGCGGGGCAAGTCCTGTCTGGATTCCGGGAGTCAATGTCAGGGCGAGGGAAATACGCCTTGAAGACGACATTCCGGACGATGCGGCCATGCGACAGCTTCTGCTGGAGCTGGAACGCTGAACAGGTCGTCTGAGACTTTCCTTCATGGAGTTCTGACTCCTGGGTATTCTGTAACGGCGAAGCCCATTGGGCCTGTCTTGGTGGAAAGGCGCCAGATTGTGCATCCGCCTGGGGATGTTCAGGGACGGTCAGGCATGTCCGGGGCAGGCAGGGAAGTCGGGGCCGGAATCCATTCTGAATCCATTTATGACGTAATAGGTGGCGTGGATTCTTTTCCAGAGGATGTGCATTCCGGACTTGGCCCCCAGTGCTTCCGGATGGCGGATACGCTTGAGCACCATGCCGGTTTCCAGCAGTATGTCCCGCCCCTTGGGAGGCAGCGGCGAAGCGGCCATGCCGTCTGTCGGCATGGCCGGAGCCTCGACGTAAAAAATATCGAATATGCTTCCGTATTCTACGTCATGGACATTCACCTTGAGGCAGCTTCCTTCTCTGCCCGTGATGAGTCTGGCATGTTCGATGCCTCCTCCGGGCATTCCGTAAACGCCAGTGGCGCATGAGCGCCGTATGCTTCGGAATCAGGCGGGAAGCCCTCATCCGTGAAGATCAGGTAGCGGTTTTTGAAAGGCGCGGGTGAGGCGTGCGGATCGCACCGTACGGCATGAAGATACGCCTGTGCTTGTTCGTTCAGCCTCTGCACGTGCAGGGACAGGGGATGGAGAACGGCGAAAAGGCCGCCGGCAGGACGAACAGCGTTGCCAGCGCCTTCTTTTCCCGTTCGTCAGGGGAAGTCGTGCCTCAGGCGGTCTCGCAGAAGATAGCCTGTAAAAAAGCCAAGCAGATAGAAGCCGGGAGTGTAGATTCCCCACTTGAGGCAGTCCAGACAGGACAGAAGGAAGCCTCCCAGGGAGAGGGGGAGCAGGCAGAAGGAGGGCCGCAAGGGCGACAAGGAAGATGAGAGCATATTCCCTGTCGCCTTGTCCCGTATGGAGGAAAAGCAGGCATGGAAGTCCTGTGCAGACAACCGTTGTCACGCTTGCCCAGAAGAGTGTCGGCTTTATCAGTCAGGTCTGGAGCGTTTCGGCAACGAGTGAGCCGGCGCGTACGGGCATCGAAAGAATGAGGCGTTTCGGCCGGACACGTCAGCGATAGTCATCCGGAGAAATGCCCATTCGTCCGATTTTTACGTACAGTCCCCCGCGGGAGATGCCGAGCAGTTGCGCCGCCGCTCGCATGTTGCCTCGCGTTTCGCGCAGGGCGGCGATGATGTTTTCGGCTTCCCGTCCGGCCAGCGTTCCATTGGCATGAATGGCGGCCGGGAGCTTGTGCGTAAAGACCTGAGGTGGAAGGTCGACGCTGCGGATGGTATCCCCCACGGTAAGGTTGACCGTGCGCTCAATGACGTTTTCAAGCTCACGCACATTGCCGGGCCAGGGATATTCCTGCAATACGCCAAGAGCCTGCTCACTGATGCCAGTAATATTTTTTTTCAAAGAGGTCGCAAACTTGGGAATGAAGGCGTGCACAAGTGCCGGAATGTCCGGCAGCCGGTCGCGCAGCGGCGGAATGTTCAGGGTGAACACGTTGAGCCGGTAATAGAGATCTTCGCGGAACATGTTCTGCCGGACGGCTTCTACGAGGTTCCGGTTGGTGGCGGCGATGACGCGGACGTTGACGTGTCTGGTCCGCTTGCCTCCGACGCGGGTAACTTCTCCGTTCTGGAGCAGCCGCAGCAGGCTGACCTGCGCTTCCAGCGGCATTTCGCCGATTTCATCGAGAAAGATGGTGCCTTCGTCCGCCAGTTCGAACTTGCCGGGCTTGCCGAGCCGGCTTCCCCCGGTGAACGTGCCTTCATCATAGCCGAAAAGCTCGCTTTCCACGAGGTTGCGCGGCAGCGCGCCGCAGTTGACCACTACAAAGGGGGCGTTACGACGGGCACCAGCATTATGGATGGACTGGGCGAACAATTCCTTGCCCGTGCCGCTCTCTCCCAGAATGAGCGTGGTGATGTCGCTCTGGGCAGCCACGCGGGCCTGTTCCACCGTGCGGGCAAGCACACTGGAGGAGCCGATAATGTTTTCAAATGTATAGACCGCCTTGGCTCCGGTCATCCGATTGACGAAGTTGTGCATGCGCTGCATGCCGCGCAACGTCAGCACGCGTCCTTTCTGGGGGCCGATGGGGGCTGAGGAAAGAATGCAGTGCAGGGAGGTTCCGGATTCCGTAATCTGGAAAAAGGCTTCCTGATCCTGAATGCGTTCCTGCGTGCCCAGAGCCGTTTCCAGCAGTTCGGATGTGACAAGGTCGCGCAGCAGACGGGAACGGGGTTCCGTGCTGAAGCCGAGCATGGAGAGCGCCTTGCGGTTCATGGAGCGGACGCGGTTCTCGCTGTCAAGAATGATGATTCCCTCGTTAAGCAGCTCCATGGTGGTCTGCTGCTCGCCGATGAACTGCCGCAGGCGCAGCTGCTCGCCGATGGCGTACGCACAGGTTTCCACAAGTCCATGAGTGTGCGGATGGTAGAATTCCTTTTCCTGCGAGATGCTCAGCGCACCGATGACGCTGCCGTCCACGCCGAAGATGGGTGAGGCCGAGCAGCTCCATTGCTGGTGGGCTTCGCAGAAATGTTCCGCTGCGATGATGCTGACGCCTGTCTTTTCCTGAAGACAGGTTCCGATGCCGCTGGTTCCCGAGACGGCCTCGACGGTGATCTGCCCCGGATTGACCCCCGTGGACTTGTAGGGGCTGTCCTCGTCGCGCACCACGTGCAGCACGATACCTCTGCTGTCCGTCAGGGAAATTGTACTGTGCCCGGAACTGATGGCGGCAAACAGTTTGCTCATGAGACTGCGTCCGCTTTCGAGAAGATCGGCATTGAGGGAAAGTGCCTGCTGAAAGACGTCCGGCGGGACGTGGGCCGGGCGTACCCCCCGTGTCTTGACTCCGGCGGCCCGGCAACGCTCCCACGAGCGCAGGATCATGTCCGGAATGTGGGTTGATTCCACAGGGAGGGCGTTCTGAAAGCGGGTCCACTGTTCATGGACATGGAGCTGGTAGGACGGATCGGAGCGATCCCGGAACGGGGTGTCTTCGGAGAGGTCGTCGACGGGTCTGAGCGGCGTGGAGGAGGGCATGGCAATCCTGTCTTGTGCCTGAGCGGCACGGTTACTGTCCGGACGGCAGTCGAAACCGGAACGGCCGTTTGGCTTTTCTGATCATGTTGGGCGTGTGTACTGTATTCATTGACATGTCAAAAGTACATGTCTTTTTTTTAGACACAAAGAAAATATTGATATTGAGAAAAAAAGCGTAAATGCCTGCGTCAAGCCCATTATACAATTTCGGTTCTTGACTAGAAAAGGGGCCTTTTCCGCAATTCCTGAAGCAGCAGCAGATACATGTCCTCCTGACGATGGTTGAACCGGAATTCACATTCTTTGAGGTGAGGTCCCAGAGTTTTGTGAGGCAGGCCGCGAAAGCGTATCAGCCGGACCTTGATGAAGCCCCAGAAGCTTTCCAGCTCGTCGATGTGCGTGCAGCGAGAGCATGAAGATTCCGGAGGGATGGTCCGGGAAATGCGGGTAAATTTTCTGGCGTAGATGTCGACGAGACCGTCATACCCCTGAGAACAGGCTATTTTTTCCAGCTCTGGAGAATGCTGACAGACTCCCCTTGCGGTATCGTCTCTTCCGGATTGCGGAAGGGGCACTCCGCCTATCCTGATGCACCCGTTCTGCTTTTTGAGACCGATATACTGCGGACACTCAGGGAGGGGCTGACCCGTCGCCGCATCCGTGGCGTTCGGGCAGGACAGGGGGGGGAGGGGGTGCATTTTGCCCTCGCGGACGGATAATTCCTGCTCCTCAAGGCAAAGAAGGACGAGACGCTGTCGCAGGCCGGTCAAAAGTCGGTTTACCGTATTGCGATTCAGTCCGGTTATGGAGGCTATCTGGGATGCGTTCAGGTCCAGGGCGAAAAGCCGCACAAAAAGCCGCATCTTGGCTTCAGATATTTTTGAACGGTTTATATATTTATTATTCATTGATATTTATTAATAATCAAATATTTTTTTTTGTTGTTCTAGGCAAGGACAAAGAGTATATACTCCATTTTAAACAGAATTGGAACACTTGTTGCTAAGGACTTTGTCCAAATAAAATATCCCTTAGATTATAGCGCATTTTGAACAAAATTGAACAGATTTGCGCCAACTTTCGGAGTTGTTTCATGAATTTTCATTTTCTTGCGCAACCTGTCACAATAAATGGACTGCAAGTCCGGAACAGGATTGTATTTCCCGCCATGTCCACCAAGTTTGCCACGCCGGACGGAAAGGTCTCCGAGCGGATGCTTCGCTATTATGCTGCACGGGCTGCGGGCGGAGCGGGACTGGTCACGGTGGAAGCCACCTATGTGCATCCTTCCGGAAATTCTTTCAGCCGGGGGCTGGGGATTTCCGATGATTCCATGCTTCGCGGACTCTCGCGGCTTGCCTCGGCTATTCGGAAACATGGGGCCAGAGCGTCCATCCAGCTCAACCATGCCGGACGGGCGGCGTTGCCCCAGTACTCGGGCCGTGGCATTCCCCTGGTTTCATACGTTCCTGGATTCTGTTCATATACGGATAGTTATGTCCTTGATGCAGAAGACATAGCGGAATTGACGGAAAGCTGGGCAAGGGCCGCCGTACGCGCTGTGGAAGCGGGATTCGATGCTGTGGAGATTCACGGCGCGCACGGTTATCTCATTGGACAATTCTTCTCTCCCCTGACCAACCGGAGGACTGACGCCTACGGCGGATCCCTCGAAAACAGAATGCGCTTCCCTCTGGAAGTCTGTCGCGCGGTTCGAAAGGCCGTCGGGCGCGATTTCCCGGTCACCTATCGGATCAGCGTGGAGGAAGGGGTGGAAGGCGGCGTGGTTTTGGCGGATGCGTTGAAGCTCTGTCAGGCGCTGGTCGTTGAGGGAATCGACGCAATCAGTGTTTCCGTAGGGCTGCGTGAGAGCAACAGGCTGGTTTCGCCGCCGCCGTTTGTGCCCAAAGGCTGGAATGCCTCACGGGCAAGAGCGGTTCGGGAGGCCGTCAATGGGGCGATTCCGGTCATGGTGGCCGGACGCGTCGTCGATGAAGTCGTCGCTGAAGGCATTCTGGCCCGCGGCGATGCGGATATGGTGGTCATGGGCCGGGCGCTTATCGCCGATCCGGATTTGCCGAACAAGGTCTTTGCCGGCCATGACGCGAATGTCATCCGCTGCATCAACTGCAATGAAGGCTGCCACGGCAACGCCGCGCGCGGACTGGGCGTGGGGTGTGCCCTGAATCCGCTGACCGGGGCTGAGGGCAAGTATGATCTGCTTCCTTCCGCGCATCCTGAAAAGGTGCTCGTCGTGGGAGGCGGCCCCGCGGGAATGCAGGCCGCCCTGACGGCGGCTCGACTTGGGCATTCCGTGGATCTCTATGAGGCGGCCCAGGAACTGGGGGGGGCTTTGCGGGTGGCCTGCAAGCCGCCGCACAAGGACAACCTGCTGCTTGTGCCGGCGTACTTTGCGCATGCGCTGCGGCAGGCGGGGGTGCGCGTGCATCTCGGTACGCGGCTTTCCGTTGCCGACATCCTGCGGATGCGGCCCGATGTCGTTCTGGCGGCAACGGGCAGCGCTCCGGTCTTCCCCCGTTTTTGTCAGGTCGCCCCCAATGCGGTACTGGCGCATGACGTGTTGTCGGGAACCAGAGAAACCGGGCAGACCGTGCTCGTGATCGGCGGGGGGCTGATCGGGAGCGAAACGGCGGAATTCCTCGCGGAGCAGGGCAAACAGGTTATGATCCTTGAAATGCAGTCGCGCATTGCAGGGGATATGGAACCGCGCTGTCGCGCATGGATGATGCCGCGTCTGGCCGAGCTCGGGGTCAGAACTCTCGTGGATACGCAGGTAACCGAGATCACCGATGCCGGGAAGGTCAAGGTGAAGGATAGTGGGGGAGAACGCTGGCTGGAGGATTTTGCCACGCTGGTGATCGCCGTGGGGTACAGACCGGAAAACGGATTGGCCGTCGAGCTTGAGAAGGCGGGGATACCGTGTCGGTCCATCGGCGATTGTTCGGGAGTCGGCAAGATCATGAAGGCTATTGAAGAAGGGTTTGAAGCCGCACGCATGCTTTAGGCCTGTCGGGAGTTTGAAAATCGGTGAGGGGGCCTGATCCGGTTTTCGGCATGCATGCGGCCTGCACGGCGGCTCATATGACGGAGTCGCCTGAATTGGGAAACGTACTGGAGGCATCACATGACGTTGACCAGAAAGACACTTCGCCCCGTGGCCTACGCCCTGGGCGTTGCTCTGGCAATTTTTCAGATTCTGTTTACCGGCGGCTTTTTTGCTCTTGAGGCTCCGCTTCTCAGGGGAATCCATCTGTCCGCCATCATGGTCCTGATCTTTTTGCTGCTGCCTGCGCACAAGCGCAAGGACGGGCAACCGGAATCTTCCTGGCTGATCCTGCTCGATATCGGTCTCGCGGTGCTGGCGGCAGCCGTCGCAGTCTATTTCTACGTCAACCTCGACGTGTTGCTGAATCGCATCATGTATGTAGATGAAGTAACGAGTACCGATATGTTTTTCGGCATAGCGACCATTCTCCTCGTTCTCGAAGTGACGCGGAGAACCTCGGGCTGGTCTCTGGTTCTCGTGGCTACGGGGTTCCTGCTCTACGCGATGTTCGGTCAGTACCTGCCCAATGCCATCAATCATACCGGAGTGACCGGGGAAAGGCTCGTGGAGCAGCTGTTCCTGCTCACGGACGGCATCTACGGCGTACCGATCGCGGTTGGCTCCACCATGATTTTCGCATTCATCATGTTCGGCGCCTTTCTGGAGCGCAGCACCATGAGCAGCGTGTTCATGGACGCTTCGTGTCTGTTGACCAAGAATTCCAAGGGTGGTCCGGCCAAGGTCGCCATCTTCGCCAGCGCACTGTTCGGCACCATTTCCGGGTCCGCTCCTGCCAACGTGTACGGTACGGGCACGTTCACCATTCCGCTTATGAAAAAGGTAGGCTATGCGCCGCATTTTGCCGGCGCGGTTGAAGCAGTGGCCTCCACCGGCGGACAGATCATGCCTCCGGTCATGGGTGCGGCGGCCTTCATTATGGCCGACATTACCGGTCTTGGCTATGTCTTCGTGGCCAAGGCGGCCCTTCTGCCCGCCGTTTTGTATTATCTCGCCCTGTTGGCCATGATTCACTTCGAGGCCGTTCGGAACGATCTGGGCTATCTGCCTCCGGAGCTGGTGCCCGCGACCCGCGACGTGATGATGAAGCTTTACTATCTGTTCCCGATAGTCATCCTCATCTTTGCTCTGTGGATGGGGCGCAGCGTCGTTTCCGCGGCGTTCCTGGCCACCCTTTCCATCGTTATTCTCGGTCTGTTCCGACCCGAGACGAGACTGGGGCTGCGTGGTCTTATGGACGCCCTTGAACTCGCTTCCCGTAACGCCATGATGATCTCGGCCTGCTGCGCCGCGGCTGGCATCATCGTGGGCGTCATTTCCATGACCGGAATCGGGTACAAGTTCATTTCCGCCATTACGGACCTTGCGGGCGGCAATCTGTTCATTCTGATGCTGTTCCTCGCAGTGACCTGTATCGTGCTCGGCATGGGCGTTCCTACGACGCCCGCCTACATCATCGTGGCGACGCTCGGCGCTCCGGCCTTGATGAAGGCTGGCGTCCCCATGATTGCGGCGCATCTGTTCGTATTCTATTACGCCATTCTCTCGGTGATCACGCCGCCCGTCTGCATGGCGGCCTTCTCCGGAGCAGCCATCGCCGACGCTCCGCCCATGAAGACGGGCTTCACTTCCTCTCAGTTGGGTATTGTGGCCTTCATTATTCCGTTCATGTTCGTCTATGAACCTGCTCTGCTGCTGCAGGGTTCTCCCGTGCAGGTCGTTCAGGCTGTAATCACGGCGATCATCGGCGTGGTCGGACTGGCTGCCGGCATGCAGGGCTGGTTTGTAGGACGTGCGAGCATTATTGAAAGGGGTCTGCTCATTATTGGAGGACTGACGCTCATTTATCCTGGTATGATAACTGACCTTATCGGCTTTGCTCTGCTTATCTGCGTGGCGGCCTATGAATTCATTCGCGACAGGAGAGGAACCGCTTCCGCGACCACTGCGGACGTTGAGGCGGACTAACATTCATTGGTTTCCAGGAGGATTCCCCATGATTATTGACTTCAGGTTGCGGCCTGCGACCCACGGTTTTCTCAACATGCACATCTTCAGAAATCAGGAGCGCATTGCCCGCTGGAGCGGCAATCTCGGCATGACGCCGCCTCCTTCCGCCAAGCAGTGCTCCCTGGATCTGATGTTCAAGGAGATGGCCGCCGGGGGCGTCGATATGGGCGTGGTGCCCGGACGCCAGGCCAACCCCTTCATGGGCAACGTGTCCAATGACGACATCATCGACATCGTCAGCACGTATCCCGACAAGTTCGTGGGGGTGGCCGGCATCGACCCGACCAACCTTTCCGGGGCGCTTGAGGAGATCGAGAGAGTCGTGGTCAACGGTCCCCTGAAGGCGGTGGGAATGGAACCCGGAGTGCTGTCTTCGCCCATGTATGCGGACGACCGGCGCATCTATCCCATCTACGAGTACTGCTCCAGCCGGGGCATTCCCGTCATGCTCATGTGCGGCGGCGGAAACGGTCCGGATCTGAGTCACAGCGATCCCGTGATCATCGACCGCATCTGCGGCGACTTCCCGAACATGACGGTAATCAATACGCACGGCGGGTATCCCTGGGTGACACAGATTCTGTTCGTGGCCTTCAAGCGTCCGAATCTGATCCTGTGCCCCGACATGTACATGTACAATGTGCCCGGCGTGCAGGATTACGTCGCGGCGGCGAATACCTTCCTTCAGGACCGCATGGTCTTTGGTACGGCGTATCCCTTCATCGGCTTTGAAGACGGCGTGAAGCAGTTCTGCGCTCTTCCTTTCAAGGAAGAGGTCCTGCCCAAGCTGCTGTACAAGAACGCTGCAAGAATTCTCAACATACCCGTAAAGGACTAGACTGATGCTGTTGAAACGAATCATATTCGGACTTGTTGCCCTGACTCTTGGACTGTCCGGAGCTGCCCTGGCCGCGGACAAGGGAATGACCATCACCGCCGTGGGCGGCCCTGTCGCGGGGACGAGTTACATCGGTATGGGAGCCATCGGCAAGGAGTTCACCAGAGCCTATCCCGAGGCCGGCGTGACGCTGCTGCCCGGCAGCGACATGTCCAACCCTTTCCGACTGCAGAATAATGAGGTTGAACTTGCCGCCGAGGTCATCAGTATGGCCATGGCGGCCAAGGCCGGGACGGAGCCGTTCAAAAAAGCCGCGACCAATATCGCCTCTCTTGCCAATCTGCGGACGCAGGCCCGACTGAACATCGTGGTGCGGGCCGATTCGGGGATCACCTCCATCGAGCAGATCCGTGATCAGAAGATGCCTATCCGGCTCGCGCATGGACCCCGCGGCTCCGGCAGCGAAGTTTTCGGGCGCTGGGTCTTTTCCGAGTACGGCATTGATTTCAAGGACATCACGAAATGGGGCGGCAAGCTGTACGCCAACAACTTTGACGATGCCGCCAACATGACCAAGGACGGACAGGTGGACGTTCTGTTCTGGCTTGGACCCGGCGAAGCCTGGTTCCTGCGCGAAATGTCCACCAGTACCGAATTGCGCTGGCTTTCCGTCAGCCCCGAGGTTGTGGACAGCCTTGCCAAAAAGTACCTCATGTATGCCAGCACATTCGAACCGGGCATGTACGGCGGCATGATGGGCGAAGGCGTCACCGCCGTAGCCACGTCCATTCAGCTGCTGGTACGCGAAAACATGAGTGAGGATCTGGTCTACAAGCTGACCAAGGCCACCTGCGAGGGACGCGACAACATCGTGCTGGCCTGCCCCACCTGGGACACCTTCCGTCCTGAAACCGCATGGAAGGATGTGGCCTATCCCCTGCATCCCGGAGCGGCCAGGTATTACAAGGAAAAGGGATACATGAACTAGCTCGTTCACGCCTTTTGAAAATTGTCGCGGCCCGGGAAAGACTTCCCGGGCCGTTTCATATGCTGCGGGGAAAGAGACGGTCATGAGGGGCGGTGATGTGAGATTGGTATCGCTGGGAGCGAGGGACTGTAGAAGTACGGGATCGGCAAAAGGAATGGGACGGGGGAACGGTGCGGGCAAACGTTTTCCTCAGGAAAAGGAGCAACCTTGTCGTCGGAGTGAAGATTCTGCGTGGAACGGCAGGGAAGGGTTCAATCATGCATGGCCACGGCAGTGGGAATGCACACGACATCGGCCCTGGGGTAGGAGTTGCCGAGTTTGCCGCAGACCTTCAGGGCGTCGCTGTAGCGGAAGAAGGGACCGAGGCCGACGAAGGAGCGGGTTTCGCCGTACAGTGTGGTTTCTGTGAACAGACGTGCCGAAACCTGTGAGGCGCGGCGTTTTCCGGTATGCAGAACCGCATGGCGGGCCTGTTTGCGAAGCGCGACGACTCTGGCTTCTCCCTCGCGTTGATTTTTGACCTCTCCGACCTTGAGGAAGAATGCCGTTCCGCGCTGCACGGGATGACCGCGCTTGTCGGCGACGACCTCTACCTGCACGGGGGCGATGCCGCGCCGAATCATGTTCAGACGGGATGCCGCTTCGCGGGATACGTCGAGAATCCAGCTTTTTTTGATGGGGCCGCGATCATTGATGCGCACCAGAAGGTGACGTCCGTTGGAGAGGTTGGTTACCCGGACGACAGTCCCGAGAGGCAGGAAACGATGGGCAGCCGTGAGGGCCTTCTTGTTGTAGCGTTCGCCGTTGGCGGTTTTTCTGCCGTGAAACTTGTCGCTGTAGAAAGAGGCTTTCCCGGTATAAACCTCGAACAGATGACCGGGGGAGCGGCATTCCGCCTGGGGAGCCGCGAGAAACAGGACAAACACGGGGATAGCCAGCAGGAGCAGGGCTCGTTTAAGCATGGAAATCCTTGGAGTTTACTGGAACGTCCCGAGTTGAGGAGCATGAAGCGAAGAGGGGACATGCCTGAGTTTTCTCTTAAGGAGTGCAATACTTGGCGAAAGTTATCTGCAGGAACAAATTCTGTCAACCTGACCCGGAATTTGAAGGGGAAGATGCCGCAAGATCATGGAGCGGAGTCGCAAGCAGGCCGCCGCATGGCATTCTTTGTTTCTCTTTCCTGGCGGATTACATTGAGTTTTGTTTGGACTGCGGGAATGGGGCATATGACGTGCCGGGGCTGGCTGGGGTCGAAGCGGTGGGCTCTCCGAATCCTCTCTTTTTCACGAACGGCCATGTTCGAAGGCCGGCGGTCCCTGCCCGTCCTGTCGAACCCGGCATGACGACGGGCTGGCGAAGGCCGGAAACGCGTTTCCGGATGTGTCTGTCTATTTTTTTATAAAATAATTTTAACATGTTGTGTTCTTATAGCTGACGCGTTGCGCGATATGTGCGCCGAAAGAACGGCCAAATGTCCCTAAAAAGATTGTCTTAAGGGAAAGAAGTCGGTCTGGAACTCCTTTCGGGAGCAGCAGTGCGCCGGATGGCACTGAAGACAAGGTGGAGAGGCCGCGTAGAGGTCCTGTACGCTTGCTTGTCTCTGTCGGGACTTTCCTGTAAAAAAAATGGCTATCTTCAATGTTCTTCTTATCGGGATCGGTCTATGCTTGCAATTCTTGACTACAAGGCGGGGAATCAGACCAGCGTGCGACGTGCGCTGGAACATCTGGGAATACCCTGCGTCATTACGGCGGACCCGGCGATCGTCAAGAGTGCCGCCGGAGTCATTTTTCCTGGAGTGGGTGCTGCGGGACAGGCCATGCGCCAGCTGGGGGAGTCCGGCCTTGACGCCGTTCTGCGCGATGTCGTGGCATCGGGACGTCCTCTGCTGGGCATCTGCCTCGGATGTCAGATCATGCTGGACCGCAGCGACGAGAACGATACGCCGACCCTTGGACTGGTGCGCGGGGAATGCGTACGATTTGACGAGGGAATGCTGGACGAGGCCGGTGTGCCGATCCGCATCCCGCACATGGGCTGGAATACGCTCCTGCACCGGCGCCCCAGCGTCCTGTTCGACGGCATCCCGGAAGACGCGGCCTTTTATTTCGTGCATAGTTATTATGTTCGGACCGCGCCCGAAAAGGTTATTGCCGTCAGTGCCTATGGCACGGAATTCTGCGCGGCTTACGGGCAGGACGGCTTGTGGGCCGTGCAGTTCCATCCTGAAAAGAGTGGCAGGCCCGGATTGCGTCTGCTTTCCAATTTTTACGCCTGGTGTCGGGAAAGGGGGGGCCGGACATGCTGACGAAACGGGTCATTCCCTGTCTGGATGTGCGGAATGGACGGCTTACCAAGGGGATCCGTTTCGAAGGCAACGAGGATATCGGCGATCCTGTTGAAACGGCACGGCACTATTACGAAAGCGGAGCCGACGAGATCGTTTTTTACGACATCACGGCTTCGCATGAGGCGCGGGGCATCTTTCTCGATGTGGTGGAGAAGGTGGCCTCGGAAATCTTCATTCCCTTTTCGGTGGGAGGCGGGATTTCTTCCGTGCAGGACATGCGGGCCGTGCTGCTGGCCGGAGCGGAGAAAATTTCGGTCAACTCCGCTGCCGTCAGGAATCCGCGCATTATTGCCGAAGGAGCCGAGGCATTCGGTTCCCAGGCCGTGGTCGTCGGCATGGACGTCAGGAGAGTTCCGGTGACGGAGACCATTCCTTCCGGGTACGAGATCGTCATCCACGGCGGGCGGACGCCCATGGGGCTGGATGCTCTGGCCTGGGCGAGACGCTGCGAGGAGTTGGGCGCCGGAGAGCTGTGCGTCAACTCCATCGACGCCGACGGCACCAGGGACGGCTATGAGCTCAGATTGACCCGGCTGATCAGCGACACCGTGACGATTCCCGTCATCGCGTCCGGAGGGGCGGGCAGTCCCGCCCATATGGTCGAGGCCGTAACCGAAGGTCGGGCCTCGGCCGCACTGATAGCCTCCATCGTTCACTACGGCGAATACTCCATTGGGGAGCTGAAAGAGTATATGGCCGCTCACGGCGTGCCTGTCCGCCGCCACTGGTAGGTTTCCCTCTCGTTTTCGGCGGACGCCTTTCCGCAGGGAAGGGCGTTTCGCCTCCTTTTTTCACGGGATAAAAGAATGAAGCATGCCCTCGTCCGCCGGGATCTGCTTGAACTGGAGCAGAGGCTGTGCGAATGCCTTGGCCGGATTCTCCCTTTTGAAACGCACGCGGTCTATTTCCCGCAGGAAGTCCGGACTGCAAACCCCGAATGGTTGCCGGAAGAAGGCAAGCTGTTGCTGCCGCTTGTCTTGCGGGGCAACTTGCTCGGCGTCTTCATGGCCCGTATTTCTGATGGCGACCGGGTTGCGGCCCTGTTGCCGTCTTTGCCCGGAATCGCGGCGCTGTGCCTTGAAAATCTCGAATTGTACAAGTGCGGACGGCTGGATGCCCTGACAGGATTGTCGACGCGGCAGGTGCTTCTGGAGCGTCTGCTGCAGGAAACGGAAAATATCCGCTCCTCCTTTGCCCGTGGTTTCGGCGGCGAGGAGGATCCGCGCACCTTCAGCGGCAGCATGGGACTGATTGTAGTCAGTTTCGACGGACTGCGCGAGGTGGCCCGGAATGCCGGCTATGGCTTTGCGGACAGGCTGGCCGCTGCCATGGCTGCCGCCTTTGCCTCCGGTTTGCCCGGACAGGTTCTCGGCGCCCGGACTGGCGACTGTTCCTTTGCCGCCTTCGTACCGGGGGCCTCGCGTCCGGAATGCGAGGCGCTGGCCGCGGATCTGGTGCGCAGACTGGATCAGGTGCGCTTGCCCGATCCTCTGACCGGACGCCGGCTCGGAGTGATGACCTGCGCCGGATATGCACTTTTCCCGCAGGATATGGACGGAGTGCGGCAACGGCATGTGGAGGAGCAGCCGCGTATCCTGTTGCACAAGGCGGAACTGGCCGCCGACGTGGCGCGAACCAGACCGGAAGGACTCCAGCCTGTGCGGGTCATGGGGTATGGCCGCCTGTTGCTTGAGGGGGGATGCGTGCGGCAGGTTTTCCCCTTTTCCCGTGTGCTGACGAGTCTTGGCCATGCCGTTGGAGCCCGGGAAGGGCAGAGGTTCTCGGTCTGGTCCGTCAATTATTCCGTGCGCGGCAGGGAGGACGGCGAAAGCCTGCAGCCGCTGTACAAGGGGGAGATCGTCCTGCTTGAGGTCCGCGAATTCGATTCGGTGGCGGAGATACTCCATCTTGGCGATCCTGCGTGGCAGCTCGAACCCGGAGATGCCCTGACCCTTTTGCCCGAGGAACGGACCTTGTCTCTGGCACCCTCCGCGCATGAAGAGGATGGCGTCTCGCATCGCCCTGATCCTCTGACCGGACTTTTGCGGCATGGAGATTTTCTGGCCCGGCTGGCTCAGACCTGCGTCGGCCATGAGCGGTTCGGACTGGCCCTGCTGCATGTGGATCTCGCACGGGTCCGGGACGACGATTCGATCATCCGCCCGGCGGCGCAGCCGGAACATCTTATGGCTCAGGTGGCCGGACTGTGCCGGGAAGCCTTCGTGCAGTCGGGGAATGGGGCCGTGCTTGGCGGACGGTTCGGTCTGAACAGTCTGATTTTTTGTCATCCCGATCTGGACGCCGCCAGGTTGAAGTCGCAGTACGAGACATTGTGCGGGGAGGCTGCCGCGCGTCTGGGTGTCCGTCTCGGCGCGGGGCTTGCCTGCTGGCCGTTCCTGCGCTTCAGACCGGCGGATATGATCGAATGTTCCAGAAAGGCGCTGGAATACGGTCTCCTTTTGCCCGCACCGCACGTCGGTCTGTTTGGTTCGCTGGCCATGAACATCAGCGCGGACAAGCGCCATTCGCGGGGAGACGTGTTCGGAGCCATTGAGGAGTACAAGCTGGCCCTGCTGGCCGACGAAGACAATGCGCTGGCCTGGAATTCGCTCGGCGTGTGCATGGCGACTCTGGGCCGGCATGCGGAAGCACGCGGCTTTTTTGAGGAAGCCTTGAAGCGGACTCCGGAAGATCCCACGCTTGCGTACAATCTGGGGGCTGTGTGCCAGACGCTGCACGATACGGCTGCGGCCGCGGAACATTTCCGGACCTGTCTGGAGCTTGCGCCCGATCATATGTATGCGGAGGTCCGGCTCGGACAGCTGGCTGAAGCCGCAGGCAACCCCGACGAGGCCCGTTCCCGCTACGAGTCGGCGGCAGCTCTGGATGCCGGCAGTCCCTTGCCGTTCCGGCATCTGGCTTTGCTTGCCCTGCATGAGGGCAGGCAGGAGCTGGCTCGGGAACATCTGCATCAGGCCCTGTTGCGCAACCCTCGCGATGCTGCTGCTCTGAGCCTTATGGCCGGGCTTTATCTGGATGGGGGCGAAGATCCTGAACTGGCCGAGGCGCTTGCCCGCCAGAGCGTGGCGAGGCGTCCGGATCATCGGAAGGGATGGCTTGTGCTGGCCCGCGCCCTCGAGGTGCTCGGCCGAAAGGCCGAAGCCCGCGAGGCGCTGCTCAAAGCCGGGGAGGCCTAGTCCTGTTTTTCGGGAAAGACGGGAGCATCCAGCCGATAGCCGCTGATCATGGCGGCCGCGACGATGGTGCCTTCGCCGTCGAGGATTTCCACCGCATAGGTGGCAAGACGACGACCTCCGTTGATGAATCTGCCTTCGGCCACGAGAGGACCCCGTTTTGCGCCCTTGATGAAGGATATGTTGGCATTGGTGCTGACCATCACTTCTTCCTGTCCGTAATTGGCGGCCACGGCAAAGGCCATGTCGGCAATGGTAAACAGGGCTCCCCCGTGTGGAATGCCGACGGAATTCATGATCTTTTCCGCATAGGGAAGGCGTACCTTGCCGTAGCCCCTTCTTGCCTCGACGATTTCCACGCCCGTAAGCTCGGCGTACTTGTCGTCATGTTCGAGTTTCTTTTTCAGTGCATCAAGCATGGAATTCTCCAGTTCAGTTATCCCGCCGGGATAGGAAAATCAGACCCGTTGCGGGGATTCACCTTTGTGACGGGTTTTGCTAGACTACCCGGACTCCGGGTCGGAAACGACGTTCCGGGAGTTTTATATTCGGAACAATGAGGCAAGTCCATGAAAGTTATTATCCTGTGCGGCGGCAAGGGAACGCGGTTGCGCGAAGAGACCGAGTTCAAGCCCAAGCCGATGGTGGAAATCGGTGGACGCCCCGTATTGTGGCACATCATGTCCATGTACGCGCGTTACGGCCATAAGGACTTCGTGCTGCCCCTCGGCTACAAGGGCGAAGTCATCAAGCAGTATTTCCATGACTATCGGATGCGCAACGCTGATTTTTCCGTTGATCTGGCCACCGGGGAAACGACGTATTATCCCACTGCCCAGATTACAGACTGGCGCGTGACAATGTCCGATACCGGGCAGGAAACCCTCAAGGGGGCGCGGATCAAGCGCATCGCCCAGCACATTGATACGGATCGTTTCATGGTTACGTACGGCGACGGGGTGTCGGACATCGATATTGATGCTCTGGTGGATTTCCACATCCGTTCTGGCAAGATCGGGACGTTTACGGGCGTGCGTATGCCTTCCCGTTTTGGCGCGGTGAAAACCGACGACAGGGGAAACATTCTGTCCTGGCAGGAAAAGCCCATGCTGGACGAGTACATCAACTGCGGCTTTTTCGTATTCAAGCGGGAATTTCTCGACTATCTGTCCGCGGACGAATCCTGCGATCTGGAGAAAGAGCCTCTGGAAAGGCTGGCTGCCGAAGGACAGCTGTCCATGTACCGGCATGGCGGATTCTGGCAGTGCATGGATACGTTGCGCGACGCGCAGGCGCTCAATGCCCTCTGGGACAGGGGTGATGCCCCCTGGATGCGGTAGGGCGCGGTGGGAGAACGTCAAGGTCTGCGATAAGGAAAGAATATGTTCGGTCATGTTTACGCAGGACGCCGGGTGCTTGTCACCGGGCACACTGGTTTCAAGGGATCGTGGCTGACGGCGTGGCTGCTTGGACTGGGGGCCGAAGTAGCGGGTTTCTCCGACGGCGTGCCTACCAGCCCCGCGCACTTTGACGTCATCGGCCTCGCGGATCGCATCCGCGATTACCGGGGCGACGTGCGCGATCGCAAGGCTCTTGTCGCGGTCATGCAGGAGTTTCAGCCGGAAATCGTCTTTCATCTTGCCGCGCAGGCGCTGGTGCGGGCTTCTTATGAAGATCCTGCCGCAACCATCGAAATCAACGCCATGGGCACGCTCAACATTCTTGAGGCCGTGCGCGTGACGCCTTCCGTGCAGGCCGTGGTGTCCATCACCAGCGACAAGGCCTACCGCAACGACGAATGGGTGTGGGGGTATCGTGAGACCGATCATCTCGGCGGGTACGATCCCTACAGCGCGTCCAAGGGCTGTGCCGAAATCATTGCGCACTCCTATTTCAAATCGTTTTTTTCCGGTGAGGGGACGCCGTGTTGCGCCACGACCCGGGCGGGAAACGTCATAGGTGGCGGAGACTGGGCCGCCGATCGCATCGTTCCGGACTGCGCCCGGGCCTGGAGTGCGGGAAAACCCGTGGAAATCCGGAGTCCGTATGCCACGCGGCCTTGGCAGCACGTGCTTGAACCTCTGTCCGGTTATCTCTGGCTGGGCGCGAAGCTGTTCGCCGCACGGAAAGGAGCGGAGGAGGGACGTCCCGACTGCGGAGATGGCTGCATCGACGGCTTCCGGCTGGATGGGGAGGCGTTCAACTTTGGGCCTTCCTCCGATGTCAGCCGGACCGTGGGGGATGTGGTTCGTTCGCTTGAGGGGTACTGGAAAGGTTTTTCCAGCAAGATGGATCTGGCCGGTCACGCCGGCATGAAGGAATGCACCTTGCTCAAGCTGTGCTGCGACAAGGCGCTTGCCTGTCTGAACTGGCGCGCAACCATGGATTTCGATACGACCATGCGGTTTACCGCCGCCTGGTACGAGGCCTTTTACGGGCAGAAGGGTGAGGGCATGTATGCCGTGACGCAAAGTCAGATCGAGGACTATTGCCGTCAGGCCGCCGCGTTGCATTTGCCGTGGAGTTCCGATGAAATCCGTTATTGATGGCGTGGTATTGCAGGATCTGCGCATCATTCCTGCGGATGGCGGCCCTGTATTGCACATGCTGCGGGCCGATTCGCCTCTGTTTCGCTCGTTCGGCGAGCTGTACTTTTCCGAAGTGGAGCCGGGCAGCGTCAAGGCCTGGAAACGGCATGCCGTACAGACGCAGCATTTCGCGGTGCCGGCGGGCAGGCTCAGGATCGTGCTGTATGATGACCGGCCGGATTCGCCGACCCGGGGCGCAGTTATGGAAACTGTTCTGGGACGCCCCGATCAGTACCGTCTTTTACGGATTCCTCCGCGTATCTGGTATGGTTTTACGGCTCTGGGGAGCCAGCCCGCGCTGATCTGCAATTGTGCGGACGTGCCCCATGACCCGAGCGAGGGGGAACGGCGGCCACGGGATGCTGCCGAGATTCCCTATCACTGGTAACGTATTGATGAAGGCGGGGATTTTCCCTGCCTTTTTTCTGAAAGGATACATATCATGATGAGACTTTCCCGTTCCATCGTCGGCGAAGCCGAAGCCGAGGCTGTGCGCCGGATCATCTGCGAAGACGGGTATCTGGGGATGGGGTCGGAGGTGCAGCGGTTCGAGGCGGAAGTGGCCGACTATCTCGGCGTGCCCGCTTCCCACGTCGTTTCCGCCAACTCCGGTACGGCCGCGCTGCATCTGGCTGTGGAGGGTGTGCTCGGACATGGAAGCGGCGCCGAAGTGCTTGTGCCCTCGCTGACCTTCGTGGCCTCGTTTCAGGCTATTGGGGGAGCGGGAGCCGTGCCGGTGCCCTGCGAGGTGCGCGAGGATACCGCGACCATCGATCTGGAAGATGCGGCCCGGCGCATCACACCGCGGACCAGAGCCGTCATGCCGGTGCATTACGCAAGCAATCCGGCAGATCTCGACGGCGTATACGCCTTTGCGCGCGAGCACGGACTGCGGGTCATCGAGGATGCCGCGCACGCCTTCGGTTGCCTGTACAAGGGGAAAAAGATAGGCAGTTTCGGCGACGTGGTCTGTTTCAGTTTCGACGGAATCAAGAACATCACCTGCGGCGAGGGCGGGTGCATCGTCACTGCGAATCAGGCCGTGGCGGACGCTGCCAGAGACGGACGACTTCTGTCTGTGGAAAAGGATACCGAAAAACGGTTCTCCGGGCAGAGAAGCTGGGAATTCGACGTAACGCGGCAGGGCTGGCGCTACCATATGAGCAATATCATGGCTGCCGTCGGGCGTGTGCAGCTTGGCCGCCTTGATGAGGAATTCGCGCCGAAACGCCGTGAGCTTGCGGACCTGTATCGTGAACGTCTTGCCGGGCAGGACGGAGTTACCCTGTTTACACAGGATGCCGATGCCTGGATTATTCCACATATTTTCCCGGTGCGTATCCTGAACGGACTTCGAAATACGGTGCTCGACGCTCTTGATGCTGTGGGGATTCCCACCGGACAGCACTATAAGCCCAACCACCTGCTTTCCCTGTACGGAGGCGGGCAGGTATCTCTTCCTGTGACCGAGAAGCTGCATGGGGAGATTCTCACGCTGCCCCTGCATCCCGGACTGAGTCGTGAGGATGTGGAATCCGTATGTGACGCCATTGCCGTGGCGTTGCGTCGTCATTCCTGAAAGAGGGGAGCGGACGAGGTTTTCCTTCTGAATCCTGTTTGAGGCCTGTTCATGAACAGGGGTGAGCGCAGGCGAATGACCTGTGGCACGAGTGGAATATTCCTCCGACTGCCGTTTTGTTCAGGAGAGCAGGTCGGAAAACGGACACGCGTGGAAAATGACGGCGGTCCCGGCAGGGACCGCCTTTCCCTGCCTTCGAAGACGGCGAGTCAGGGCCGGGAGTTCGATTGCAGCCTGTGATGGTGTTCCAGCTTTCATGCCCTGTCGGCATATCATGACGGCGTGTCCGCGCAGGCTGTTTTGCCGGTTTGGCGGGAGAGGCAATGAGAGAAAAAAATCGTCGATTCTGGCGAAATTATTTCTCTGTTTCTGATAATACATTGTTCTCTTTGACTTTATTTATATAATCCGATAAGATTTATCCGGGCCGGCAATCTTTTCGGGGCGAATCGGATTTATGGATTCGGTACATTGCTCCTTTGGCTTGTTCTGAGGCCCCCAGTATGCGTTTCCCTGCGGAATATCCCGTACCGGCCTTCCAAGAGAGAGGACTGTATGCCGAAAGTCAGCGTGATCATGAACTGCTACAACAGCGTGGCGCATCTGCGCGAAGCGCTGGATTCCGTTTTCAACCAGACGTACACCGACTGGGAGATCGTGTTCTGGGATAATGCCTCTACGGATGACAGCGGGGTGGTGGCGCGGAGCTACGGTCCGCGCGTACGGTATTTTCTGGCCGAAGAGAACACTCCGTTGGGCGCCGCGCGCAATCTTGCCATCGCCCGGGCGGAAGGTGAGCTGTTGGCGTTCCTTGATTGCGACGACGTCTGGCGGCCGGAAAAGCTGGCCCGGCAGGTTCCCCTGTTTGATGTCAATCCCCGGGTCGGGCTGACCTGTACGGATACGGAGGTGTTCAATGCTTCGGGCACGCTTTCCCGCATGTTTGAGAAGTCGAGGCCCGTGCGGGGCATGGCTTTTCGCGAGCTGATAAGTCGGCAGTGGATTGCCATGTCTTCGGCGATGATCCGGATGAGCGCCCTGCAGGGACTTGATGAATGGTTCGACGAATCGCTTAATGTCTGCGAAGAGGCTGACGTCTTCTACCGTATCGCCAAGAATTGGGAGCTTGATTATGTGGATGCTCCGCTGACGCGGTGGCGCGTCCATGACGTCAACACGACGTTCCGCAAGTTCGGCCAGTTCGCCGACGAAACGAAACGCATTCTGAATAAGCACCGGCGCCTGTATTCCGGCTATGAGCGCGAGTATCCGGATCTGGTGGAGCTTCTGACCCGCAGGGCCGCCTTTCAGAAGGCCGTAGCTCTGTGGCGAGAGGGCGAGGGGCATCGAGCTCGTCTGCTTGTGGCGCCCTACAGGGATTCGTCCAAGGTGCGTTTGTTCTGGTGGGCCTCATGGCTGCCAGGCAGCCTTTTCGATCCCCTGTCGCAACTCTATTTCAAGTTGCCGGGATTTCTGCGCCGATGACCGTGACCTGGGCGCCCGATCTGCGGACGTGAGGGGAAACAGGTGTGTCTTTCCCGCAGACCGTTTTGAAGCGTCCTCATTTCTTGTTTTTCGGATGTATGTGGAAATTGGGCCGTAAAGGCCCTTTTTCAGAGATTTCCTCTTGTCTTGAGGGAAAGTCCGAAAAAATTTTTTCAGACTCCTCATTCCGTGAAGTGGCGGGGCGAAGGAGAGTCGTGTGTCGCAAAAAGGTGGAAGGATTATGGAGGAACAGGAACGGCGTGTGACCCTGACGGTTCCCCCGGAAGCGGGACGGATTCGACTGGACCGTTTTCTTGGCGAGGCTCTGAGAAATGAGGATGTTTCACGTGAAAAAGTGAAACGGGCCATCCGGGACGGCGGATGTCGGGTAGACGGGGACATCTGTCTGGAAACCTCGCTGCGGCTGGGCGCAGGGCAGCATGTGGAGCTGATCCTCAGAATGCCGCCTTCTTCCGTTTCTCCGGAAGAGGGCGATCTTTCCATTTTGTATCAGGATGCATATCTTGCCGTCGTGAACAAGCCCGCCGGACTGACCGTGCATCCGGCTCCAAGCTGCCCGGAGGGCACGCTGGTGCATCGTCTGGTGGCCCATTTCCCCTCCCTGCGCGAGCAGGAAGGCTTTCGACCCGGCATCGTGCATCGTCTGGACAAGGATACATCCGGTCTGATCTGCGTGGCCCTGACTGAAGAGGCCCGGCTGCGCCTGTCCGGGGCCTTTGCTGCCCGGGAGGTGCGCAAGGAATATCTGGCGCTGGTTCAGGGCGATCCTCCGGCGACTGGAATCGTGGACGAGCCGCTTGGACGGCACCCCTCCATCAAGGTCAAGGTCGCCGTGGTCAAAAACGGAAAACCTGCCAGAAGCGAATGGCGTGTTCTGCACCGGGGGCCGGGATACGCGCTGCTGGCCGTGCGGATTCATACGGGCAGAACGCATCAGATCCGTGTGCATATGGCCTTTGCGGGATACCCTCTGTGGGGAGATGCTTTGTACGGCAGGGGAGGGCAGGCGCTTGTTCCTCCTGTTTCAGGAACGGTGTTGACGCATGACCCCGCTCCCAGACAGATGTTGCATGCATGGAAACTTTCGTTCACTCATCCTTTCACAGGAGAAAACATGTCCTTTTGCTGTCCGCCGCCGGAAGATTTTTTGCAGACCGTTCAGATCTTGAATCGAAGAATGCGGCGGGTCGTCGTCACGGGAGCTGCGGGAAGCGGCAAGTCCCTGTTCGTGCACACGCTGAAAGAACTGGGTGTTCCTGTCTGGAGTGCTGATGAAGCCGTTATTCGACTGTATGAACCGGGACAGGAGGCATGGCAGGCGTTGCGGCGGCGGTATGGAGATCGTTTCGTCCCGGATGCGCATACTCCTGTCGATCGCAGGCGATTGGCTGCGGCCCTGCTGCCCGGAGAGGGCGGGAGTGCTCCAGAAATGGATGTTCATGAACTGAATGCGCTGTTGCATCCTCTGGTCTGGGATGATCTTGAGCGGTTCTGGGAGGAACAGGAACGGGCGGGAAGAGGATTTGCCGTAGCGGAAGTTCCCCTGTGGTTTGAAACCGGCTGGGGGAGCGGCGGACCTTTGAGCGATGGACGCAGACGGGATGTCGCTGCGTCGAAACCTTTTCTGGTGGGCGTTTACTGCGATGAGAACGAACGCCGTCGCCGTCTTCTTGATGTCCGCGGCTGGACCGAGGAAATGATGCGCAAAATGGATGCGCTGCAATGGTCGCAGGAGCGCAAGATGGCGGGATGTCATCTGGTTATCCCCAATCTGGGTACTCCTGAAGAGCTGCGTGCCAGGACGCAAGCCTTCCTGCGTCAGATGGAGGGGTGGGACGATGAGGACAGTGCCGCCTTTGCCGCACGCTGGAAGGCGCTTGTCGATCCCGAAGGCGCCTCTGCGTAAGTGCGGCTGTGTATGGAGAAAGCATACTCCATGTCGCCCACATGTTCTGCCCCGGAGACAGACCGACTGCCTGCCTTCAGGCCATACCGTCTGATTTTGTCGCTTTCTGTGGAACATGGATGATTGCTTAAAAGCCGGCGACCGTTTGCCAGACAGGCATGCGTGAGCCTGTGCGGAACTTTTGTGCAGAAATATTCCGCTGGTTCACGGGTGTTCTCCGGCTGCCTTTCGGCCGGTTGTTCCACAGATACGTCGCTTGCTACCCAGATATTGGAACGTATGCGGCCTTCTTTCGGTTGATGTCTTTTTTTTCTTGAATTCAGCTATGTTATGTTTCTTGTTCCTGTCCGAAAAATACACAGAATCATGAAGAAAAGATTTTTTCCGTGCATTTTTTTGTAATTGCATCGACTTGACGCCGTTCATTTCATTCTCTAGAAGAAGATACGCGCATAGTGCGCAACCATGTTTCCCGTGAAACAGTCAAGGGGTATATGCATGGCACGGATTATCGCGATTGCCAATCAGAAGGGCGGAGTGGGCAAAACCACGACGGCCATCAACCTTGCCGCCTCGCTGGCCATAATGGAAAAGAGGGTCTTGCTGGTGGATTGCGACCCGCAGGCCAATTCCACAAGTGGACTCGGTTTCTCACAGGAAGATCTGACGCATAATCTGTATAGCGCCTTTTTTCAGCCGGAAACTGCATCTGAGGCTATCCTGCCTACTGTTTCTCCGTTTCTGTTCCTGATGCCTTCAGGAACGGATCTCGTTGCCGTGGAGCTGGAGCTGGTGGACAAGATGGGGCGCGAGTTTTACCTTTCTGACCTGCTCACTCCCCTTGAAGATCGTTTCGAGTACATTATCTTGGACTGCCCTCCGTCTCTGGGACTGTTGACACTGAATGCCCTGTGTGCGGCGCGGGAAATTCTGGTGCCGCTTCAATGTGAATTCTTTGCGCTGGAGGGCATCGTCAAGCTGCTGCAAACCTATGAGCAGGTCAAGAAAAGGCTGAATCCTCGTCTCAATCTGCTCGGTGTCGTTCTGACCATGTACGATGTCCGCAATCGGCTGACGCGGCAGGTGAATACAGAAGTCAGCCGGTGTTTTCCGGATCATCTGTTCGAGACGGTCATTCCTCGAAATATTCGTCTTTCGGAAGCTCCCAGTCACGGAAAATCCATCCTGCATTACGATATCAAGTCCAAGGGTGCCGAAGCCTACCTGAAGCTGGCTCAGGAAGTGACCCGGCGCAAGCCGCCGCAGGCTCGCAGAAGCTAGACGTGTTTCACGTGGAACGATTCGGACCGGACTTGTCAGAGAGGTTGAGAACATGAGCGTATCCCGTCGCGGCATGGGGCAGGGGCTTGATGCCCTGTTTCGCAATATGCCTTCAGTCCCGGTGGAGCGGCCCGGCAGAACAGTTGCTTCTTCCGGCGATACGACCCCGCCGGAGACGTGGGCGGCACAACCCGTATCGTTGCCCATTGCCGCGCTTACGCCCGGACAGGGGCAGCCCCGCAAGCATTTCGACGAAACGGCGCTGAATGAGCTGGCTGCCTCCATCCGCAGTCAGGGGGTCATTCAGCCCATTCTGGTTCGGCCGTGTCATACGGAAACCACGACCATCTATGAGATCGTGGCCGGAGAGCGGCGCTGGCGCGCGGCGCAACGGGCTGGCCTCACCGAAGTCCCCGTCTATTTGAGGGAAATGAATGATGAGGATGCTCTGACCGCCGCCTTGATTGAAAATCTGCAACGCGAGGACCTGAACCCTCTTGAAGAGGCGCAGGCCATTCAGAGTCTGAGAGAGCGTCTGCCTCTTAGTCAGGAAGAACTGGCGCAGCGGTTGGGCAAAAGCCGTTCAGCCGTCGCCAACGCGCTTCGGCTGCTGCAATTGCCAGAACCCATGCGCGAGGCCTTGCGGGATGGCACATTCACACCAGGCCATGCCCGCGCCGTGCTGGCTCTGCCCGAGCGAGCCTTGCAGGATCTGCTGTTTCGCGCCGTGATGGAGCGTCATCTTTCTGTACGCGACGCCGAGGCCGCAGTCCTCTACTGGCGCAAGCACGGCATGCTGCCGACCTCCATCAGCGCCGGTCCCGCCCGGAAAAATGGACGGACCGCAAAGCCGGAAACAATCAGGCAGGCGATCCTGCAGCTGCGAGCCTCTGTGGCTCCCAAGGCCACCATCGCCGGCAGTGAGCGCATGGGCCGGATTACCCTTCCTTACGAGTCCGCGGAACAGCTTGCGGATTTGCTTCGTCGTCTTGGACTTGAGCCTGCCGAAAGTTCGGAAATCAGTCGCGAGCGTTCCGGAGGAGAGGCATGACTTCCGTCCCTGGCCTTCCTGAGGCCGCGAGCGTGGCCAGACTGGCCGGAAAGCGCGTGCTTGTGGTGGGAGACGTCATGCTGGATGCATATCTCATCGGCGATGCCGATCGTATCTCGCCGGAGGCTCCCGTGCCTGTGGTTCGGGTGGAGAGCGAACGTCGCCTCCTGGGCGGAGCGGGGAACGTGGCCCGGAATATCGCCGCTCTCGGCGGCACGGCCACTCTGGTGGGGACCGTGGGTGATGACGCCTCGGCGGAACAGGTTCGCCGGTTGCTTGGCGCAGAGGGGATTTGTCCGGCGCTTGTGACGCTGCCCGGACGGCCTACGACGGTCAAGACCCGCGTGATGGCCCGACGTCAGCAGATGCTGCGGCTGGATCAGGAAGATTCAAGTCCTTTTGGACCGAAGGAGCTGGATGCCGTTCTTCCCGTCGTTGCAGCCGAGTTGCAGCAGCATGATGTGGTCATTCTCTCCGATTACAGCAAGGGGCTTGTTTCAGCACCCTTCATGGATGGGCTGCGCAGGCTGCTTGCGACACTTCCCCGTGCCCCGCATCTGCTGGTGGACCCCAAGCCGGGCAATACGGCATTGTATGCAGGCGCCTTCATTATGACGCCCAACACCAAGGAAACCGGAGAGTGCGCCGGCTTGCCCGTGCGTAATAGGGAAGAAATTCTCGCCGCCGGTCGAGCCATTCTCGAGCGGACAGGATGTCCTCATCTGCTGACGACGCTGGGACCGGACGGCATGGCCCTGTTCCGCAGCGCTGACGAGGTCTGGCACGTGCCGACCATGGCGCAGGACGTATTCGACGTGACGGGGGCAGGGGATACAGTTATCGGTACGCTCGGCCTTGGTCTGGCTGCAGGACTTGAGCTTCTGGAAGCCTGCGTGCTTGCCAATTATGCGGCCGGACTGGTCGTCGCTCAGGTAGGAGCTGCCGTGGCCACACCGGATGCTCTTGCCGATGCTCTCGGGCGTTTGCCCGTTCCTGTGGTCAGTCGCTGGGTATAGCCTTTCGGCTGAGCACTGTTCTAGAGAGCCAGATTTGAACATTCGGCAGTTCACTGGCAGATCTGAATGACAGGAAGCCGGTTCCCCGAGGGGACCGGCTTCTGTATTGGCATATGGGAAGGGGCTGATATGGTCAGAGCTTGCGCACGAGAGCACCGTACATGAGATCGGACCCGAAGAGGTCGGGCGAACTTTCCCATTGGCAATCAAGCCGGGTACCGGGATGTCGCTGCAGAAAGCGGGCGATCTGCGTTTCGTTTTCCTCCGGATTCACCGTGCAGGTCACGTAGGCGATTCTTCCGCCGGAAGGCAGCACTTCCCACGCCGCATCAAGAATAGCCTGTTGCAGCTGAACGAGTTCCCTGATTTGCCCGGGCGTCCGTAACCTGCGCAAATCGGGATGCCGGGCCAGCGTGCCGAGACCGCTGCACGGCACGTCGAGCAGAATGGTCCGGGGGATTCCTCTGATGGCGGGAGCTGCCGCCGATGCGCAGATCAGGGACGGAATGCCGAGCATCAGCCGTTTCGCGTCGTCGCGGAGACCGCGCAGACGTGGGCGATAGGTGTCACTCGCCGCAAGAATGGGAAGTCCCAGTTCCATGAGCGCCAGCGTCTTGCCCCCACGTCCGGCACAGGCGTCCCAGATCGGACCTTCCCAGTGAGGGGCGTCCAGAGCCTGAAGAACCAGCTGGCTTCCAGCGCCCTGCAGGGAAAGACGTCCCTGTGCAAGGTAGGCACGCAGATATTCCGGATGATGTCCTGGGGCGAAACGAACGCCGGAAATGGCAAAGGCTTCGCCTTCACGCGCAAGAATGTCTCGAAGGGCTTCCCATTCATCGCGTGCCGTATTGACGCGTACGCAGGGCCATGGCACGAGGCCTGCCGAGGCGGCGCAGGCTTCGGCGCGGTCCTGTCCATAGGCCCTGGTCCAGAGTTCGAGAATCCAGCGGGGCAGGCCATGCTGGATGGAAAGGCGCTCCAGCGGGTCGGAAATGCGTTGTGCATAAAAGGCTGGTGCAAGAACGTCCTCGTTTTCAGCCTGACGGATGAGCGAGCGCAGGACGCCATTGGCCACACGGGAAAGTCCTTGTCCGAAACGGGCGCGCACGGCGTCCACGGCTGCGCTCACGCTGGCATGAGCAGGGATCCGATCCAGATGGAGCAGCTCATATGCCGCCATGCCCAGAATGATGCGCATGGCCGGTGGGAGCTTTTCCGGTCTCTTCAGAAATTGCCCCAGGAGCCACGAAAGTCGAATTTCCGACCTGAGATACCCGTATACCAGTTCCGTGGTCAGAGCGGCTTCCTGACGCGAAAATTCGCCTCCGGTCAGTTTCGTATCCAGAAGCGACTGAACGGGGGCGCTGACGCCGCTTCGTTCGAGCACACGAAGGGCCGCTTCTCTGGCGGAGAGGGGAACGGCGACGGTTTTGCTGTTGTTTCGTTTCACGAGTTTCTCGATGCCGCGCCTAATCTTGTCTATGGGCCACGGCCAGCAGCCGGCGGTAGTCGACGGTCCACTGTATGCCGTCCCACAAATGCGGGCGCAGTCTGGTTTCGGTTTCAGAAAGAATGGCTTTCTGTTCGGCGCTTGAAAAAGAAGCAAAGGCCGGGTGCAGAAATTGCATGATCCAGTTGCGCAGTCCGGCTTCACCGTCCCGAAGCGGCGTGGGGCGGTCGTAGGCTATGACCCGTTCCGGTTTGAATCCGTTCAGTTCCAGACGTTGGGAATAGGCGTCGGGCGTCGGATAGAAAAAACCGTGCTCAAAGCGACGGCCGTGCTGTGCGAAGACGATGGAGAGCGTCGCAAGGACTTGCCGTGCGTTGTCCGCCGCGCCGAATTCGCAGACCAGTCGTCCGTCCGGTTTCAGCGCCTGGCGGATGCAGCCGAGCAGCCGGTCCTGATCCGGAATCCAGTGAAATACGGCGTTGGAGAAGACCGTATCGAATTCGGCGTCAAAGTTCAGACCCAGCGCGTCGAGAATTTTGAAATGCAGCGTGGGGTATGTCTCCCTGGCCAGACGAATCATGTCTGCTGAAGCGTCGATGCCGAGCACGTCAGCGCCGTTGACGGCGAGTTCGGCTGTCAGCTCTCCCGTGCCGCAACCCAGATCAAGAATGCTGCGTCCCCGGCTGCGATCGACGAATTCCAGCAGACGCATGCCGCAGGCGGCCACAAAACGATGCTTGTCCGCATAAAAGGAAGCATTCCAGTCCATGGTGTTTTCTCTTCTGGTTCCCCTGAGCGGCCGGAACGTCTTGCATCTTCAGAAGGAAGGGCACTCCGGTCCGCCTCAGGGAATACCATTTTTAATGGCCTGTAATACCGTATTTTTTCAGTTTGTATTGCATGAGACTCTTGGAAATGCCGAGCAGTTCCGCAGCCTTGGCCTGCACGAAATCGGCGCGGACCAGCGCTCGTCTGATCAGGGCGGCCTCGATGCGTTCCAGAGTATCTGCCAGATCAAGCTGAACGGGCAGAAGATCCACGGCGCTCTTGAACTGGGCTTCCTCATCCCGAATTTCCGGAGGCAGATCGTCAAGTTTGATGACGTCGCCGGGGACCAGAACGAGGCACCGTTCCACCACGTTCTGAAGCTGGCGAATGTTGCCTGGCCACTCGTAGCCGGAGAGGTGATTCAGGGCGTCGATGGAAAAGGTCTTGGGTTCCACGCCGTTTTCCCGGGCGGCCTTTTCCGCGAAGTGGGCGACCAGCAGGGGGATGTCTTCCCGACGTTCCCGCAGGGGAGGGATAGGGATATGCACCACGTTGAGGCGATAATAGAGGTCTTCACGGAAGGCTCCGGACTGCACCAGCGGCATGAGATCCCGGTTGGTGGCCGCCACGATGCGGATGTCCACCTCGATTTCCTCGCTGCCGCCTACTCGCTCGAAACGACGTTCCTGCAGAACGCGCAGCAGTTTTACCTGCAGTTCCGGCGTCAGTTCGCCCACTTCGTCAAGAAACAGAGTGCCGCCGCTCGCCTGCTCAAAGCGCCCGCGGCGCATGGCCACGGCTCCGGTGAAGGAACCCTTTTCATGACCAAACAGCTCGCTTTCCAGCACGCCGGGATTGAGGGCCATGCAGTTGACGGAAACGAAGGGTTCCTGACTGCGTGGCGAGGAAAAATGAATGGCCCGGGCGACCAGTTCCTTGCCTGTGCCGGATTCGCCGGTGATGAGGACTGTGGCCCGGCTGGGGCCGGCCCGGTCCACAAGCGCCAGCATGTCGCGGATGGCGCGGCTGCGCCCGATGATCTGGTGTTTGCCGTAACGTTCCTCAAGACTTTCACGCAGAAGACGATACTGCTGGTGAGCCCGGGCGAGCTCGGCCGCATTCTGGATGGACAGAAGCAGTTCGTCGTTGGAAAAGGGCTTGGTGATATAATTGAATGCGCCGTAACGCATGGCTTCCACCGCACCCTCGATGGACCCGAAGGCGGTCATGATGAGGACCGGAATATGGGGCCAGCTCTGTTTGACCCGCTCCAGCACTTCGCGTCCCGAAATGCGGGGCATTTTCATGTCCGTGATGACGATATCGACCTCGGACTCTTCGAGAAAGGCCAGAGCCGTTTCCGGGTCGTTCAGGGCCGTGACGGCGTATCCCGCCTCGGTGAGCAGCGTTTCAAGAACAAGGAGATAGTTCTTTTCGTCATCGATTATCAGAAGATGTACTTTATCGTTCATCAGAAGTTCCTTTGTGGGGCTGTGTGCTTCCCTTCGGCGGGAACGCGGGGTTGATAATCGACAGGGTCGGTGCGGATTTCTCGTATCGGTGGATCCCGGAACCGGATGTTCGACGAACGGTCCGGAAGCAGTCCGCCGCAGCCGCCCGAAGCGTTCCGGCGTCGGGGCGCATGCCCTCTGGAAAAGGTCGCTTTGCAGCCGCATTTTCCGCGGTCTCCATGTCCGTTCATATCCGGCGGACCGGAGCGTTCGGGATGCACGCCGTGAATTTCCCGGGAGGAATGCTACGCGGCGTCGCCTTCAGGAGAATCGCTCTTATCAGAGAGAGTGTTACTTATATTTCCTTCTCTGGCAACCGGGAGGATAATGGAGACCTGCGCTCCGCCTCCATCAGGGTTGGACAACTCGAGCCGGCCCCCGTGGGAAGTAATGATGGTACTGACGATGGGCAGTCCCAGTCCCGTGCCGTTGTCCTTGGTGGTAAAGAAGGGGTCAAGAAGACGCGGCAGAGCCTCGGGAGGAAAACCGGGGCCGCTGTCATGAAAGGCAATTTCAACAATGTCTCCAGCGAGCACCCGGCCGCGAATGCGGATGACGCCGTCATGTCCGATGGCCTGATAGGCGTTGACGATGATATTGTAGACGGCTCTATAGAGCAGATCCTTGTCGCCGCGAACGTACAGCTCCGGCGGGGTATGCCGTACATATTCCACGCCGACTCTGTGCATTTCGCCTTCGAGGAAGCCAAGGGCCTGTGAGAGCAGGGCGTTCATGTCCACGGGGTCCTGCCGGGGCATGCGCGGGCGGGCATAATCGAGAAAATCGGTCACGATCTGGCTCAGACGGCAGGATTCGTCATAGACGGCGGAAAGGATTCTGCGGTCCGCCTCCTCCCTGGGAGAGGGAAGGGCGCTGCCGCTTGGCGACATGCGGCGCAGGAGCAGTTCCGCGCTTGAGCGGATGATGCCGAGCGGGTTGCGGATTTCATGTGCAATGCTGGCGATGACTCTGCCCATGCTCGCGAGCTTTTCATTCTGATGAAGTTCTGCTTCCAGCTTGCGGGTACGGACCATGCGTTCCATAAGCATGCGTTCGGCCTTGAGGATGAAGAACTGGAGCAGAGCGAAGAGAATGGTGGAAGAGCCGAGACAGGTTCCCAGCAGCAGCCACTGGAAGCGTACGATGGTGGCGTAATCCTCCGTCACATCCTGTGTTATTTCAAGAACTCCGGTAACCAGCGACTCATGCTGGCCTGTTTCGTCGCTGACGCCAAGATCCACGGTCAGGGGGAACAGTGTTCGCAGGGAAAAGCTGCGCGGAGGCAGTTCCAGCTTGAACATGGCGGAGAGCAGGTCAAGGCTGGACAGGGTTTCAAAATAGGGAATGGAGGATTCCATGACCCTGTTCACCGAATTGGGCGTGATGTCGGTCCGGCCGAGTTCTGTCTGGTCGATGGAGTAGTTGACAACCCGGTCCGCGCCATAGATGCGCAGGGATTCGAGATGCAGCCCGAGAATGGTGGACTGCACCACCTCGTCCAGTTGCTGGTACTGCATGGCCTGCCGCAGAGCAATACGGCCGAACGTCAGAAACGTGGGCAGGGTGAAGCGGCGGAATATCTGCTGATTCAGATTGCTGGCGATAAGCAGCGCGTACTGCTGCTGCCGCTGGAGCAGCGTGTTTCTGGCCGAATTGCTGATGAAAAAGGCGAGGGAAATGCTGGAAACGAGAATCAGGATGAGGGATACCCAGGAGAGAAAGCGCGTCAGTCCGAAGGGCAGGCGTTCATGATTGGGAGAGGCTGAACCGGACACGCGGACTCCTGTCGGGCTGGGCGCTTCTGCGGCCTGGGGCCGAAGGAAGCGGAGGGCGCGGCCGACCGCGCCCTGCTTCGGTTAATGGGCAAGGAATTCGGCGAGAAGGGCCGCTTCCTCGGGATAGTTCTTTGAGCCGAGCCGGCTGCATGCCAGACGCTTTCCCAGTTCGACGGCCGGCTGATCCAGCGGATTGATGTCCATAATCAGTCCGGTGAGAACTGTCGTGGCCATGAGCAGCCCCATGATCTCACCTGCGGAATGCATATCCGCATGTTTCACGCGGAGGCGGGTCAGAGGCACCCCATGACGCGCAAGCGCCGCGGCTGCGCCGAGTGTTTCGGCCTGCAGCAGTTCGGCAAAGGGCTTGCCGCGCAGCCAGCTCCAGGCGTCGGGAATGGTCTGCGGAAAGCGAAGATCCTGCGGGGTGTCGGAGCAGTGCAGCTGAATGCAGCCCTTGTCCTTGGGACCGTCGAGAAACATTTGCTGGAGAGAATGCTGATCCGTAACCCCCACGGCGGGCAGCGGCATGGTGCCCTTGCCGTTCTTGCCGAGGCTTTCGGCCCAGAGCTGACCGAACCACTGCCCGAAGGAGGCCCATGCGGGAATATAGCTGAAGAAGATCAGCTGACTGTAATCGTTCAGATACAGATCCGAGCACCAGTTGGCCAGCCGCCATGCGGGGTGTTTCCGCAGTGTTTCCGCTGAACCGGGATTGTCCACCAGCTGCGCGTTGACGGACTGGATGCCGTCGAGAAATTCCTGCCACGGAAGCCCCATAAAGGCGGCTGGAAGCATGCCCACGGCGGAGATCACCGAATAGCGGCCACCGAGATTGTCCGGTACGTTCAGGGCCGGGATGTTTTCGCGTTCGGCCTCTTCGCGCAGAAAGCCCGTGCGGGCGTCGGTGACGAAGATAAAGTGCTCGCGCCAGCTCTCGGGGAGAGTCCTGCACATCCAGTCTCTGGTGATGAAGTACTGGGCCAGGGTTTCGATGGTTCCGCCGGATTTGCTTACCGGCACGATCAGCGTTTCCGCCGGGTCGAGCGTCGTCATGATGGACTCGAGTTCGGCCGCGTCCACGTTGTCGAGCACCCACAGCCACGGCCCTGCATGTCCGAAACGATCCTGACAGGGGAAGAAGGCCTTTTGCAGCGCTCTTGTTCCAAGAGCCGAACCGCCGATGCCGAGAACCACCATATGTCTGAAACGCATCAGACGAGGCAGCAGAGTTTCGATGCCGGTCGTCATCTCCTGGCGGAAAGGCAGGTCGAGAAAGGGAAGCCTGCCCGCCGTCATTTCGCCGGCAAGACGGGCCGTGCAGATTTCAAGCTCTGCAGCGGCATCGGGCGACGGATTGCAGCCGTCGCCCCGCATGCGGCCCGCATAGGCGTGTTTCCAGTCCAGCGTATACATAACTCCCTCCAGAATTTGGAATGAAAGCGGACTATGCGCCGTACAGAGCTGTGCGGATGCGGTTCAGGGCGTCCATGAGAACTTCGTCGGCCACGGCGTAGGAAAAACGTACGCAGGCCGGGTCTCCGAAGGCGTCTCCGGGGACGAGGGCCACTCCTGCCTTGTCCAGCAGCATGGAACAGAGAGCAGCGGCGTTCGGCATGGCGTCCGTATACAGGGCGGAAACATCGGCAAACAGATAGAAGGCCCCGTCTGGCTTGGGGCAGACGACCTTTTCCCAGGAGGCTATTTCCGTCCAGGCCATGTCGCGGCGGCGGCGGAAGGCCTCGCGCATGGTGGAAACGCAATCATAGGGGCCGTTGAGCGCGGCGACGGCGGCTTTCTGGGATATGGAGCAGATGTTGGCCGTGGTCTGGCCAGTAATCTGGCTGAGCACCTTGATCAGGGCCGGATCCGCCAGCGTGTAGCCGACGCGCCAGCCGGTCATGGCGAAGCTTTTGGCCAGTCCGTTTACGATGGCGATGTGTTCGGGGAAGCGCTCCCACCATGTGGCAAGTCCGGCGGGTCTGGCCGGAGCGTAGACGAGCTGGTCGTAGATTTCATCGGAAATGATGAAGATATCGTGCCGGACAGCCCATTCCACGATGGCGGCGCATTCGGCTTCGGTGTAACAGGCACCTGACGGATTGGACGGAGAATTGAAAATGAGAATTCTCGTTTTTTCCGTACGATTCTGTTCCAGCTGTTCTACAGTGATCTTGAAGTTCTGGGAAGCGGAGGCGGGTACGTAGACGGGCACCCCCTGACACAGATGGATCATGGCCGGATAGCTGACCCAGTACGGCACGGGCACGAGAACCTCGTCGCCCGGGTCCAGCAGCGCCAGAAAAAGATTGTAGAGGGACTGCTTGCCCCCGTTGCTGACAATTGTGCAGTCCGGAGAGGGATTGACTCCGTATATCCTGTTGAAATAGCCGGCTACGGCCTCCCGCAGTTCGGGGATGCCGGGGACGGCCGTGTACCGCGTGAAACCCTCGCGGATGGCCCGTTCGCCCGCTTCCCGAATATGCTCGGGCGTGGGGAAATTGGGTTCCCCCACGGCAAGGCTCGTAACGGGCACGCCCTGAGCTTTGAGTTCTAGAACCTTGGCGTTCATGGCCAGGGTAGCCGACGGCTTGATACTGGACATTTTGCGGGAGAACTGCATGAAAATACCTCTGTGCAGGAAGTGTTGGACTCTCCGTGAAGTAGCAGGTTAGCCCAGTCCTGTAAATTGTCGCGGAGTATTCTTCCATGGTTGCCGTTCTTTTTCTTTTGCCGCATGCTGCGGTCCCCGCGTTTTGTTCAGGTTCGTCCGGATATGCTTCGGCGCTGCAACAGAAATTTTCTGCGCGGACTTTTGCCTTCATGGAGGTCCTATGGTCAACGGTCCCCTGCTTCCCTTTCCGCCCGGCTGTGTGATCGGGCGTTTTGTCCGGCGTGAGAAACGTTTTTTTGTGCATGTGCTTGTCGATGGACTTCCCGACGTGGCCCATACCAACAATACCGGTTCCATGCTTGGACTGTTGCGGCCGGGAATGCCGGTCCTGCTGTCTCCGGCGTTGAATCCCGGGCGTAAGCTGCGCTGGACGCTGGAACTTGTGTGGGCTGGCCCCGTCCCGGCCGCTCTGCCGCTCGCCGGGGAGGAACCGGGGTTCTGGGTCGGCGTGAACACGAGCACGCCGAACAGGCTGCTGGAGGCTGCCTTCCACGCGGGAAAACTGCCGTGGGCAGCCGGCTACACCCATTTCGTGCGGGAGAAAACTCGTGGAGACAGCAGGCTGGATGCCCTGCTTGAAGGACCGGGAATGCCGCGCCTGTGGGTGGAGTGCAAGAACGTGACGCTGGCCGAGGACGACGTGGCCCTGTTTCCGGATGCGGTTTCGGCCCGTGGACTGAAGCATCTGGAGGCCCTGACGGATATTGCGGCGGATGGGGAACGCGCGGCCATGTTCTACTGCATCCAGAGACCTGACGAATGCTGTTTCGCGCCGGCGGACATGATCGATCCCGCCTATGCCGAAGCCTATTACCGCGCCCGGGCGGCCGGGGTGGAAAGCTACGCGCATGGAACGGTTCTGTCGCCGCGCGGCATAGACATTGCGGATTGTGTCCCCGTGCTGGAAAGGACGTAGCAGTGAAGGGCCGCGCCGGACGCAGCCGGGGTGGGGCCCGGTCTATTTGCGTTCCATGACCACGGGAATCAGTCTGCCCATGGCGCAGAGCATGGCGATGATGTTCGCTCCCCATGCGGCGAGGAAGGGATGAACGAGGCCGCGTTGTCCGAGAGATGTGCCGAGCGTGTACAGCGCGTAATACAGGAAGGTGCATACCAGAGCCAGCGTGACAGCAATATAGATGTTGTCCTTCCAGGAAACGATGGCCGTGGCCACAAAGGCCATGATGAGAATGGAGGCCGCGTAGGCTATCTTGGCATGCCAGGCGGTACGCAGATTTTCCACGTTGGAGCCGGAGGAACTTAGCTGTTCGATGGCCGTTCCGAGCTGCCAGAGAGGAAGCTGCTGCGGTTTGGTCCCGGAACTGACCAGCCGGAAGGTTTCGGGGTCTTGCTGAAGCGGAAGTTCCAGATTCGGGCTTGTCGTCCGGGTGTAGGCAGCCGGATTGTATATGTGTGCATCGAAGGCTTCCCAGCGGCCGTCTCCAGCTGAAAAGGCCGGTGCGTTCACAATTTCCTCGATGCTCCGTCCATCGGAGGACAGTTTGTAGGCGGAAAGCTGCGTCCCCGTGGAATTCGGCGCCAGCGTGCCGAGGGAAACGATCCAGTCTCCGTCCGCAAACCAGACATCCTTGAGCACCGTAGCCGCAAGGTTGCGCTTGCGGACTTCCTCCTGCCAGATGCGGGCGGATTCCCGTTCGCCCGTCACGCCGAGATACTCCGAGAAGCCGAGCTGCACGCCGCTCCAGAATATGCCGCAGAGAATCATGGACTGAGCCACCACGCCGAGGGATATCCCGCCGGCCTGGAGGGCGGTGAGTTCCCGGCTGCGGGCCATGATGCAGAGCTGGATCACTGTGGAGAGCAGAAAGATCACGGGCAGAATCTGGGAGATGACCAGCGGCATCTTGACCAGAAAGTAGGTGGCGATCATGGAGACGGGAACGTCGGCCTCGATAAAGTTGTCCAGACGTTCGAACAGGTCGGTCAGGATATACAGGCCGACCCCCACGGCCAGCGTGGGCAGCAGAATATAGGCGTTGTTCTTGGTCAGATAGCGGAAAAGCAGGCTCATGCCTTCTTCCTCTTGAATCGCATGTTCTGGATCAGGTTCATGAGATGCGGCGTCCGTTCCCGGACCGTCAGGTGAATGCCGTAAATGCCGATGATGAGAAACAGGGCGTTGGGAATCCACAGGCCTATGGCGGGGGGAATCGTTCCTGCTTCGCCCGTGCTGAAGCCGAGCGACATGAGACTGTAGTAGACGAAGAACATGCCCAGAGCCAGCATGAGACCGGTTTGCCTGTGCATTCCTTCAAAGGCGGAAGCCAGGGGAAGCACGAAGATGGTCAGAGCCAGACAGGCGACGGGATAGGCCCAGCGTTTGTGTCGTTCCACCTCGATCTTGTTGGCGTAGTTGACGTCGCGTTTCAGAGCCTCTTCCCGTGAGATGCTGCTCAGTTTGCTCCACGACATTTCACGCGGGCGGACTTCACCCATATCGAGACTGTTGAACAGGGAATTGAGCGGCAGACGAACGAGGTATTCGTCGAAGCCGAGAACCGACGTTCCCTTTTTATCGGTGGTGTAGATCTTGCCGTCCTGGAGTCTGAAGACCAGCTCCGCGCGTTCTTGATCCGTATCGATGCGCCCGTCTGGGGCGAGAATGACCATATGCCGTTCAGGGCGGGAACGGTCGTCGACCAGAACCTGAGCCATGCCTCCCGATTCGGGGTTGACCTGACGGGCGAACAGCACGAGTCCGGGGAAATCGTTGTTGAAGACACCCGGCTGCACTACGATGCGGGCCCGGGTGTTGGCTATGTCCATGATTGTAGCGCGAAAATGTCCCATGCCCCAGGCGACCCAGTGCAGGGAAACCCACAGAGTCAGGAGCATGCACAGGATGCTGAACAGCAGAGGGGCTGGCAACATCTGATAAATGTTGACGCCGCCCGCGCGCAGGGCCACGAGTTCGCGGTCGGTGCTCATGCGCAGAAATGTAAGGAATACGCTGAGCATGCAGGCGATGGGAATGACCAGCATGAGAAACAGCGGCGTCATGTAGGCGAACAGCAGAACCGTATCCAGCAGGCCCATGTCCAGCCCGAGAAAGAGTTCACGCATCTGCACCGCGCGGCTGATGAGAATAAGCGTGAGCAGCACGCCCGAGGACAGGGTGAACAGATAGAGAATTTCCCGGAAAATCTGACGTTGGAGGAGGGAGGGCATATCCTGCGGCTACCGTTCTTGTTCTGTTTGGGAAAAAAGCGCGGCAAGCTGCCGGGCGTCCAGTGGGGACAGATCGAAGCGCAGGCAGGCCCGATCAATCAGGAGTTCCGGTGCGGTTTCCGGATGTTCCCGGCGTTCGTCGCAAAGATGTTCCAGAGCGCGGCGCACGCGTTCGGAATGTTCAATCAGCGGCATGTCGGCCTCCTCATCAGAATTCCAGAGTCATGCCGGGGCGCATGACGGTCAGTCTGGTTCTTGGAGCCTGTTCGGACAGCTTGTCGGCGAACTCATCCGGGGTCTGGGCCAGCATGGGGAAGGTGCCCCAGTGCATGGGAACGACGGCCGCGGGATTGAGCAGACGCGTCGCATGAGCGGCCTGTTCCGCATCCATGGTGAAGAAGCCGCCTATGGGAAGAAGCGCGAGATCCAGAGGATAAAGGAGTCCCAGCATGCCCATGCTGGAAAAGATCCCCGTGTCTCCAGCATGGTAGCAGGTGAAGCCGTTGGGCATCGTGATGACGAATCCCGTGGGAACGCCGGAATCGGAGGAGTGAAAGGCCTGAGTCATGGTGACGCGGACGTTCTTCACGGTGATGGTGCCCCCGATGTTGAAGCCGATGCCGCCGGGAATTTGTTCCGAAGGAATGCCCGCCTGAATGAGCTTTTCCGCCGTTCCTACCACACAGCCGCAGACTGCGCCCGTATTTTTGCAGATGGCGACCGCGTCGCCCACATGGTCGCCGTGGTCATGCGTGACCAGAACAAGGTCGGGATGTACCGCATCCCAGCCTGCGGGGCAGGTCGGGTTATGCGTAAAAAAGGGATCGATCAGGACGGAAACGCCATCAGCCGAAAGCAGGAAGTTGGAATGACCGTACCAGGTAAGAGAGGTGCTCATGGGTATCTCCTCATGCAGGGTGGGACCGGCCATGCATCGCCGGAACTGAGCGGCATGCCTGTTGCGGAGGCGCCGCTTCTTGTCGTTTTTCACCTGCGCATCCGGGAGCTTTTTTCCAGGAAGGGGCGGGGATCACTCTCCGTTCCTTCCTGTCAAGTTCCGGTTCGTTCTCTTTTCAGCATACAGCTTGACAGGGCGCGGCACAAGAGATAGTTTTCTCCCTCTGTGGAGAGTACAGGTCCACATGCGCCCGTAGCTCAGCTGGATAGAGCGTTAGCCTCCGGAGCTAAAGGCCTCGCGTTCGAATCGCGACGGGCGCACCATGACAGCACAGCCCCTTATGGATACCCCATAAGGGGCTTTTGTCATGGAATCGGTCGTCGATGCAGGTGCGGCGCTCCCGAGACAGGGAATGGTCCGGCGGCATGTCTGGAGGTACGGCAGAAAGTTGTCATTTTTTTCATATCGCTTCCTGTTTTCTCGTTCGGTATGGTAGGAGTTCGGGCATTTCGCCGGGTTTCCCTCATAAAAAAGAAATGCCGCGACTTGGACCCTGGGGCGTTTTGAGCTGTGCGCTTTCCGAAAGAAGGCAGGCAGTTTTTTTGAAACAGAAAGATTTCTTCCGGCAAGGACGAAGCGGGAAAGGGCGGTCCTGCACATCATCAAGTGGCGCGCAAGAAAGGCCCGGGAGTTCGGTTCTTGACGAGGTATTCCGCGGCGGCGGACCGTACTTTTGGGCTGCCACGCTTGAGATTTTCTTTCTTTGAAGATAAACGCTTCTCTTTAGCCAAAAAGCCGCGCAACGGGCGCGGAAAACTGCAAAGGGGGAAGGTTATGCTCAAACGTGCAGTCCTGATGGTTTTGTGCTGTCTGCTTTTCTGCAGCGCGGCCCTTGCCGAGGACAAGGTCAAGATCAAGGTATTCATCGGTTCGCCTTTTGAAATCGGCAAATACACCGGCGACAAGGCCGGCGAGTTCCAGCACTGGTATGAAAAGTACTTCGCCAAGGATACCGTGGCCTACACTGTTCCCGGGGCGGAGCGGGAAGTTTTCGTGAACAAGGATGGCGTCATGGGTTCCGTGCTCGGCATGGGCAAGGTGCGTTCCTCTTCGTCCATGACCGCCATTTTGGCTGATCCCCGTTTCGATTTTTCGGAAACATATTTCGTTATTACCGGCTGCGCCGGTACGCCGCCCAGCGTGGGGACCGTGGCTTCCGTGTTCTGGGCCGACTGGCTGGTGGACTACGATCTCGGCCATCGCTGGGCCGCTGGAGAAGTTCCTGCCGGAGATCCTCTGTTTTCCCTGCGCAAGGGATATGAGGACGTGCGCGTCATGCAGCTGAATCCCGAACTTGTGGCCCGTGCCTTTGCGCTGACCAAGGATACCCCGCTCGGCGATTCCGACGTATCCCGCAAGTACCGGTCCAACTATCCTCAGGAACAGGCTCGCCGCGCTCCGTTCGTCGGTGTGGGAACTCACGTGGCCGCCGATACCTTCTTCCACGGTCCGGGGCTGTCCAGAGAGGCTCAGTACGTGTGCGACCTGAATGGAGCCGGCACTTACACCATTACGGAAATGGAAGGCATGCCCGTGGGGTACGTTCTCAAGAAGTTCGGCTATGCGGACCGTCTCCTGAGTCTGCGTACGGCGGTGAACTTCGATCAGGGCAACCCGAAGGAATCCACGCTTGAACACCTCGATCCGGCCCCCGGCAACTATCCCGGTGGATTTGACACCGGTATTCGCAATGCTTTCGAGGTGGGTTCCCGTTTTGTGGACCACGTTTTGGCGAACTGGAGCAGCTGGCACAAGGGTGTGCCCGCTGCGAACTAGCTTCTGGCTTCAGGCATTGAAGAAGGCGGCGTCGTTCAGGGAACGGCGCCGCCTTCCGTTTGCGGGCGGGAAGCGAACGGCGTCTAGCCGCGCGCGTCTTCCTTGATGAGATCCGCGCCCTTTTCGCCAACCATCATGACCGCGGCGCAGATATTTGCGGATACGGAGGTGGGCATGGCCGAGGCGTCTATGACGCGCAGGCGTTCAATCCCGTGAACGCGCAGCCTGTCGTCCACGACGGCCATGGGGTCGGACCCCATGCGGCAACTGCTTGACAGATGGAATACGGTTCCTCCCTGACTGCGGGCATAAGAGAGAATTTCATCGTCGGTCTGCACGTCCTTGCCCGGCTTGAATTCTTCAATGATGTATCTGGACAGCGCAGGCGTGGCCGCAAAGGCCCGTCCGGCCTTCAGAGCGGCTACGATAACCTTCTGATCCTTTTCCGCCGAGAGATAGTTGGCGGTCATGGACGGATGATCGCGAGGATCACGGGACTTGATGCGCACCCATCCCTTGCTTTCGGGCTGCTGCTGGAAGCCCACGATGGTAAAGGCAGAAAATGGATGCGGAGGTCTTCCCGGACCGTCCGTGGTGAAATTCATGAAGGTGATCTCCATGTCCACCGGTCCGTCGGGGTCGGAGCGCATGAAGGCTCCTGCTTGGCCCGCTCCGACTGTGGCCACTCCTGCCTGTCCAAAAATGTACTTCAGTCCTTCGACACCCTGTTTGATCAGGCTGGCGTTCACATCGTTCATGGTCCGGGCCAGATTGCACTTGTAGGCGGAACGGACCTGATAATGGTCGATCAGGTTTTCTCCCACGCCGGGAAGATCATGAATGACTTCAATACCCAGTTCCCTGAGGCGTTCCGCGGGGCCGACGCCGGAAAGCTGAAGAATCTGGGGAGAACTCACGGCGCCTCCGGACAGGATGACCTCGCGCCGGGCTCCCGCCTTATGGAGCCTGTTGTCCTTGGAGACATATTCGACGCCGACTGCTGTTCTGCCGTCAAAGAGAATCCGATTGACATAGCACTCCAGTCTGACCACGAGATTCTGCCGGTTGGATGCCTGCGAAATATGATCCGCAGAACTGCTGCGCCGCCAGTCCTTGATGCAGAGCTGATAGGTGCCCACGCCTTCGTGCAGATCCGAATTCAGATCCGGAATGAAAGGCAGGCCGAGTTGCCTGCCGCCTTCGACAAAGGCATCGCATATGGGATTGGCGTTGCGCATGGGGCGCACGCCGATGGGGCCGTGTCCACCGTGGAATCTGTTCTCGCCCTTTTCAAATTTTTCGAATTTTTTGAAATAGGGTAGAACTTCCTGATAACTCCAGCCCTTGTTGCCCATGGCGGCCCAGTTGTCGTAATCGTCGGGTTTGCCGCGCAGGTGCGTCAGACCGTTGATGGCGCTGCTCCCGCCAAGAACCCGTCCCTTGGGCCAGGGGATCTGGCGGTTGCCGGCTCCCGGATCTGCGTCGGCGACATACTGGAAGGTAACGTCGGGGTTGTAGACGTTCTTGTAATAGCCGACGGGGATATACATCCACATATTGGTGAGGGCCTTGTGTCCCGCTTCCAGCAGCAGCACGTTCACCGAGGGATCTTCGGAAAGCCGGGCCGCAACGATGCATCCGGCCGTCCCGCCACCGACGACGATATAGTCGAACCGTTCTTCAACCTGTACAGTGCTCATGAAAATCGTTCTCCGGTTTGTGGAATGCTCAAGAAGAACCTATGCCGCCTGTCTTTTCGCCAGTCTTTTCTTCCTCCTGGACTCTTGAATAAGAGGGATGAGGGGCATGATGACGGCCAGCAACATGAACGTCAGGGCTACGGGACGGGTGACCAGAGGCATGAGACTGCCTCCGGAAGCCGTCAGACCGCTGCGCAGTTCCAGTTCGGCCACCGGGCCCAGAATGACGCCGAGAACCATCGGTCCCAGAGGGAACCCGCTTTTGATCATGCAGAAACCAAGCACGCCGAAACCGATGATGGACCAGACTTCGGACATGCGGTTGTCGATGAGAAAGCCGCCGAGCACGCACATGACCAGAATGGGCGGCAGGATGATGGCCTTGGGGATCAGCAGGAACTTGGAAAACATCCGGGCGGACAGAAGCAGCAGTGCGAACATTATCGCGTTGGAAATGAAGAAGATGAAGGTGAAGCTGTACACCAGGTCGGGATTGTTGGTGAAAAGCAGGGGGCCGGGCTGGATCTGCTTGATCATCAGCGCCGAAAGGAAGAGCGCCGAGACGGGACAGCCGGGTATGCCGAGAGTCAGCATGGGGATCATGGAGCCGCCGGATGTGGCGTTGTTGGCCGTTTCTGAAGCGACTACGCCTTCCTTGATGCCCGTACCGAACTTTTCGGGATGGTCGGAAGCATTCTTGGCCTGCTGATAGGCCATGATCGAGGCCGTGGTGGCTCCCACGCCGGGGACGATGCCCAGCGCCGTGCCGATAAGCGAAGAACGCAGGAAGTTGCCGATGCTTTCCTTGAAGTCCTGCCAGGTCGGGATCACCCGGCTGTCGTCCATTTCAAATCTGGGAACGGGGCGCATGGTTGAGCGGACTTCGTTCAGAACCTGGCTGAGAGCAAACAGACCGATGAGGACGGGGGTCTGGGAAAAGCCGGAAATAAGCGTGTCCGTGCCGAAGGTGAAGCGCAGGGCCGCGTCCACGGGGGCGATGCCCACCATGGCGATGAGCATGCCGAACAGACCGGAAAGCAGGCCCTTGGTCAGGGTGGATTCGGACGCGTCGGCGATCATGACCAGTGCGCAGAATACAATGGCGAATATGTCGAAGTTGTTCAGCTTGAGAGCAACGTCGGCGATGGCCGGAGCCAGGAACAGCAGGCAGAGGTAGCTGAAGAAGCCGCCGAGGAAGGAGGCAAAGGAGGCGATGCCGATGGCCCGTCCCGCCTGGCCTTTCTTGGCCATGGGAAAGCCGTCGAACACGGTGGCCACCGAGGCGGGGGTTCCAGGAATGCCGAGCAGGATGGCTGAAAGGAGTCCCCCTGTAAGCGCGCCCACATACACGGAAATAAGCAGGGAAAGACTTGTGATCGTGGAAAGTCCGTACGTGACTGGAACGATGAGGGCTACGGCCATGATGGAATTCAGGCCGGGAATGACGCCCACGATGATTCCGAACCAGGTGCCGAAGATCATGATGAGCAGCTGGTCCCAGTGCAGAATGTTGGCGAGTCCCGAGGACATGGCGGCGAACATATCCATAAGCAGATCTCCCTTACATCGTCGGGAGCACGACGTTCATGGATCGGGACAGAACGTAGAGCAGACCGAGGATGATTGCGATGACGATGATTCCGATCATGGTGTATTTCCGGTTGCCCTTGGCGAGGTAGGCCGTCAGGCCGGTGGAAAAGATGAAGGTGGCGATATAATAATTGATGAGAGCCGTACTGAGGATGGCCGCATAGGCAATGAGCGCGACAAGCGTGATACCGGTACGTATCCGATATGCGTGACGGAACTCGTGCGATTCCACAGGCAGACCGGCTTCTTCCGCCTGCTTGTGGAGCTTGTACTCTTCTGAAGTGGGCAGATAGTGATGGCGGGCGGCCTTGATGATTTCGGCGATCGCGAGGATTGCCATGACCCCCAGTACGATTTGTGGGAGCAGGGCTGAACCCATGGGTTCGAAACGTGGTTCCGGAATACTCAACGTTTCATGGAACAGTATGGCTACGCCCGCGAGAATGCCCAGTCCGGTGACCATGTCGCTTTTTCTGCTTATCATTGCTTCTCTCCTTCCGCGTCACCCTGCGGCGAGAACGAATTTTGGACAGAAAAGGAGCCTCTCCGTACCGGGAGAAGCCTCCCGGTACGGTTTTCATGCGCCAGTGTCGCGCGCTGCGGGGACGCACCCCGCAGCATCGTCCGGCTTTACTTGCGTGGGGGAATCAGGTTGCCGAGTCTGGCGAACTTGTAGAACTGGACATCCTGATTGAGAAGGAGATTCCACAGCTCCTGTCCGTCAAGATAGGCAGGAACGAACCCTTGAGCCGTGATTTCCTTGATGTAGGCGGGGTCGTTTGAAACTTCACGGATGGCCGTGCGCAGCTTGTCGAGAACGGCCTTGTCGGTTCCCTTGGGGGCGTAAAGGGTGATGTCGAAAACGAACTGCGAGTCGATGCCCTGTTCCTTGAAGGTCGGAACATCGGGCATCAGGGGGATGCGTTTGTCCGCAAATGCGCCGAGAACCCGGACGGTTCCGTTCTTGACGTGCTGGGCGACGACCATGTCGCCGGTTCCGCAAACGTCGATGTGCCCGCCAAGCAGAGCCTTGACCGATGTTTCGTCACCGCCGGAGGCCACATATTTCCATTTGTTGACGGTGTTGGAGGCATCGGCGAAGTCAAGCGCCATGAAGTGAAGCCCTGCGCCGATGTTCAGCCCCCACTTGATCTTGCCGGGATTCTTCCTGGCGTCGTCGACAAGTTCGGCGACGGTTTTCCAGGGAGCGTCGGAACGGACGGCCAGCACTTCATAAAACTGCTGAACGCGAGCGATGGGTTCCATGTCGCACCATGTGAAGCGAGCGACCCCTGTATGGTAGGAGGTCATGAACGTGGGGAGGTGGAGAAGGATGGAATAGCCGTCGGGCTTGGCTTCGGCGACCTGAAGCGTTCCCGCGAAACCGGCCGCGCCGGTAACGTTGATGACGGGGATGTCTACGCCGAGTTTCGGGCCAAGATGGTTGGCGAGAATGCGTCCCGGAATGTCGCTAGACCCCCCGGGAGCAAAGGGAATGACCAGTTTGATGGGCTTGTTCGGATAGTCAGCGGCCGCAGCCGTACCGGGGAAGGCAGCACAGAGGGAGAGGATGGAAACACAGATGACGCTCAACAATGTCTTCATAAGACAGTACCTCGTGTGTCATGGGTTCCGGGCGAAGTGTACCGATTTTTCCGGAATGGGCGGCATTTCGGAAAGGATCGGAGAGAACTCCGCGTGGGGCGTGCATTTTTTCCATGCTCCATTTGCAAAAAATGGAGCATGAGAAAACCTCCTCAATTTCAAAGATCGTATCCCTGTTTTATGTTTGGAAAAAGAATCAGCCGCATAACGCCTGTAGCTACATGTTGTTACATCTGATTTGACACAGCGTCATGTGTGCGTCAAGAGGCTTTTCAGTGTTTGAAATGAAAAAAGATTGTTAACGATAACATTATGATGTGATAACACTCCGGATAGATTCGGATTCCTTCAGGTATTGGCATCAGAAAAAATATGTTTGTACATTTAATGCTGTTTATATATTGCCTCAGCAAGCTCCGCTTTATCCGGGAAGTCAGAATTTTCTTGAATATGAACCTGTTTTTTTCAGAAAATTTCGGGAATATTTTTCTTGACTTTAATGTAGCAACATTTGATATTCTTTACGCATGCTGCAGAAGCCGCCGGAGTTCCAGCCTGCCGCAGGGGATGTATCGGCGCGGATTTCGGAAGAGCGGAGGCGGCATCAGCCGGTGTTTTTTTTGATTCCAGTCACCTTCAACCTCATTTGGGGAGAAAGGCTATGAACGCAGGCGTACAGGTTTCTTTGGAGGGGAAAATCGCTCTTGTAACGGGCGGACGGCGTCAGCTGGGACGTGCCCATGCCATCCGGCTTGCCGAGTGCGGCGCGGATGTGGCCATAGCGGATATTGCCCATGATGAGGACATGTCCATCACCGTCGCCGAGATCGAGAAGCGGGGGCGCAAGGCTCTGCCCATCGTGTGCGACATCTCCAAACGGGATCAGGTCGAAGCCATGTTTGCGAAGATTTTCGAAACGTTCGGCGGCATCGACATTCTCGTCAATAATGCGGGCATCAGCAGTAGGCAGACACTTATGAGCGTCGAGGAAGACGAATGGAATGCGGTTATGGATATCAATCTGAAAGGGATGGTCATGTGCACCCAGTATGCCGCGAAGCAGATGATCAGGCAGGGACGGGGCGGAAGCATCATCAATCTGTCCTCGTCCACTGGCCTGAACGCCAACGTCAGTCGCGGCTGCTACGGGGTTTCCAAGGCGGGCGTTATCATGGCCACCAAGCTGTTTGCCCGCGAACTCGGTGAATACAACATCAATGTGAACGCTATTGCCCCCGGTTTTACGAGTACGGCGAAAATCGGCGGCCGCAACGGCGTGATTTTCCGTCGAGGCCCTGAAGAAACCGAGCGCGTCTTGAGCAAGCTGGCGATCAAGCGGCAGGGCGAACCTGTGGATTATGCCAATACGGTAGTCTTCCTCGCATCCGATATGGGCGCGTACATTACCGGCATGACTATCGCCATCGACGGAGGCTTTACCATTCGTTGAGGGTGTGCCCACACAGATTCCTTGCCAACCTGTGCAAACGCATGGAGGTGTTTTGATGAAGATTCAGGAGAACAGCCTTTGGCGTCAGGCCTGCTATATCAACGGCGAATGGATTCCCACAGGTGAAAACGGGATTCCCGTTACCAATCCCGTTGACGACAGCGTCCTTGGCTTTGTGCCGAGACTGGGCGAAGAGGAGACGAAAAGAGCCATTGCGGCGGCGAAGGCTGCCTGGCCTGCGTGGCGCGATCTGCCTGCCCGGGAACGAGGTTTGCTGCTGCGCCGCTGGCGGGATCTCGTACTCGAGAATATCGAGGAACTCGCCTGGCTGCTGACGCTTGAGCAGGGCAAGCCGTTGGCCGAGGCCAGGGGAGAAATCATGGGCGGAGCCGGATTCCTCGACTGGTCCTCGGAAGAGTGCCGGCGGACCTACGGCGAGACCATTCCTTCCCCATGGTCGAACAGTCAGCCTGTCGTCATCAAGCAGTCCATCGGCGTAGCCGCCGCAATTACGCCGTGGAATTTCCCCTTTGCGCTGGTTGCCCGCAAGTCCGGACCGGCATTGGGAGCGGGATGCCCCGTCATCGTCAAGCCCGCCACGGCGACCCCCTATGTCGCCATCGCCCTGGCCGTGCTTGCGGAGAGGGCCGGGTTCCCCGCCGGCGTCTTCAATGTGATTACCGGAGATTCGGGAAAGATCGGCAAGGTGCTTACCAAGAGTCCGGATGTTCGTGCGTTCAGCTTCACGGGTTCCACTGCCGTGGGCAAACGTCTGCTCGGGGAATGTGCGGATACGGTCAAGAAAGTGGCTCTGGAGCTGGGCGGCAACGCGCCCTTTATCGTGTACGATGATGCGGATCTTGAGCTTGCCGCAACGCAGGCCCATGCTGGAAAGGCCAGAAATGCCGGACAGATCTGCGTTGCACCCAACCGTTTCTTCGTGCAGGACGGCATTTACGACGCCTTCGTGCGGCGCGTGACGGAGCTGGCCGCAAGCGTGCGGCTTGGCGACGGCACCCAGCCCGGCGTGACGCAGGGACCCCTGATCGACAGATCCGCCGTCGAACACATGAAGGTTCTGGTCGCCGACGCGGTCGCCAGAGGGGCGAAGGTCCTGACGGGCGGTAAGGAGGACCCTGCCGGTCCCAACTTTTTCCAGTACACCATCCTCGTCGACGTCACGCCGGAAATGCGCGTCTTCCGTGAGGAAATCTTCGGTCCCATCATGCCTGTCATTCGCTTCTCCTCCGAAGAGGAAGTCATCGCGATGGGCAACGATACCGAGTACGGCCTTGCCGCCTATCTGTATACGAAGGATATCGGGAAGGCCTGGCGTACGGCTGCCGCCATTGAAAGCGGCATCGTCGGGGTGAACGAGGCTGCCGTGGGGGCTGGAGAAGTCCCCTTTGGCGGCATGAAGGAAAGCGGACTCGGCCGTGAAGGCGGGACTGAAGGTCTCGGAGAATTCATGGAAACCAAATATATTCTCCTCGGCAACCTGAACAGATAGTTTATTCTCCTCCACAACCGCCGGGCAGACGCAGGCAGCTCTTCCCGGCGGTGAAATGCCGTCTGCTGTTCTGCCTATCCCCTCTCATGGCGCGTATCGTTCCTGTTGGAAAACGGCCTGCTGTTCCCGGCAGCAGGTCGAAAGGCTGGTCGGTTTCGGACTGGCCCGCAACATCCCTTTAATGCAGCCTGGAAAACAGGCCTTGATAAGCACGGTACGTCAGGTCGGACGTCTCGAAAAGCGATCATGAGCACGGAAGGTGATCCTCTGCGGGGAATGTGTCGTTACTCTTTTATTTCAGGCAGGTTGTTTCGGGTGTCGATATCCGGCTGATGTCTCACTCGTTCCACAGCGGAGTTTCAGTTCGTTTTCATGAAGACGGAAAGGCCATGATTCCTGTTTCATGGAATCATGGCCCTGTGTGTTTTTTCGTGGAGCGTTGTCTGGCGGAGGGGGAGGGATTTGAACCCCCGGACGCCTCACGACGTCAACGGTTTTCAAGACCGCCGCATTCAGCCGCTCTGCCACCCCTCCGGAAGCCGGTCCTTTGGTGTGTAGCCGGAGGAGCGGGAGGCGGTCAAGTTTTTTTGGACGATTTGCCTGAAAGAACCGTGCCGGCGTTCTCCCGGCTCCCCGGGGACGTCTTCTTTTTCCTTTCCCGCCTGCAGGCCGCGATATCCGTCTCTGGGACTGAATTCTGGGGCTTTCCAAAGCGTTGACTTTGCGATATGCTAAAGCGCTTTTAAGGGAAAACGATATTGTCGCACAATGTTCAACGTCATGTGATGATTCGTGTTCCCCCGGATACGGAGCATTCCGGCTTTTGCCGGCAGGCCAGCCGTCCGGTTTCTTTCCCGAAACGTCGGGAACACGTGCAAGGCCTTTGGAGGGCGGAAAAGCGGGCTGAAAAAAGGGTGATAGCTCTGGTTTCAGTCTTGACATGGCTTTATCCTATCGCCTAAGCCTGAGAAGGTCATGGTAAGTTCGCTGCAAGGACCTGTTCTCGTGCGGGAACGGGATTGCGGCGCTGGCGGAGGGAGCCGTATTCCGGGCGGCTGAGGCTTCGGGAGGGGTGCGGTGCCCGGCGCAACCGGCCTTGCCGACGCGTGTTTGGGTTGGCTCGAGGGAGCCGGTAGGTAAAATGGTTTTCAGCAACGCAACCATTTCAAGAGGCGAAGGGTATGGAGGATAGGCAGAACAACGCGCCTTCCCACGAGGAGGCAGGCAGCCGTACAAAGTCCGTCGCAATCGGTTTCGCGCCGTTTATTGTGGGCCTTGTCGTCGCGCTCGTCTTTGGCTGGTGGCTTTTCCCCGAACTTTTGTTCAGCAAACAGGAGCAACCCGTCGCGTTCAGCCATGAGACGCATCTGATGGATGCCTCGCTGGACTGTACGGTCTGTCACCATTTGCGCGCGGATGGATCATTCTTTGCGCTGCCCACCACGAAAGACTGTGCCGTGTGTCACAGTCAGATGATGGGGACGAGCAAGGCCGAACGCGACTACGTCAACAACTATGTGAAGACCGGCAAGGAAGTGAAGTGGCTGACGTACCAGAAGCAGCCCGACAACGTGTACTTCAGCCACGCCGCGCACTCGCTGCAGCAGTGTAATACCTGTCATCAGTTCTCCCAGCGCGAACTGTGCGAACAGTGTCACATCGACGTGCTGGCAAGCAAGAATCCGCCTGTGTTCCGTGAAAATCGGCTCACCGGGTACAGCCAGAGCACCATGAAGATGTGGCAGTGCGAACGGTGTCATGCCAATCCCAATCACCTTGGCAGCACCAATGCCAGTAACGCCTGCTTTGTCTGCCATAAGTGAGGAGATGCCAAATGCTTGACAGACGAGGCTTTCTGAAATTCATCGGTGGGGCTGCCGTAGGTACCTTGGCAACTCCTGTGGTCTGGAAGGGTCTTGATGACATATCCATCTGGTCTCAGAACTGGCCGTGGATTCCTTCTCTGGAATACGGGAACAATGAAAATACGTACGTCCGTACGGTAAGCAAGCTCTGCCCCTCCGCCGTGGCTACCCGCGTGCGGCTTGTCGGCGGGCGTCCCGTCCGGGTACTCGGCGATCCCGAGCATCCCCTGAGTATGGGCGGCATTTCCGCTCTGGCGGCGACCGAAGTGCAGTTGCGCTACAGCCCGGCTCGCCTGAAACGGCCCTTGAAACGCAGCGCCGACGGCGCGTACAGGGCAATCAGCTGGGCTGAGGCCGAGAGACTTCTTGTCGAAAAACTGGGAGCGGCCCGGGGCAAGGAAGGCGTGGTGTGCGTTTCCGGAGATGAAAACGGCACCATGAATGAACTGTTCTCCGGTTTCGTTTCTCAGATGGGGTCGGACAAGTTCTTCATCATGCCCGGCGATGCGCAGGCGACCGCCGCAGCCTGGACCCTTATGGGCGGCAAGGGACGTGTCGGCTACGATTTCGCCAAGAGCGACCACGTGTTCGCCATCGGCGCCAATGTGCTGGAAACCTGGGGAACGGTCATCTGCAACCGCCGCGCCTGGGGCGATGCCCGTCCCGTGGACGGCAAGCCCTCCATGCGTCTGACCTACGCCGGAGCCGTGGAGAACAATACGGCCGCCGGAGCCGATTCCTGGGTTCCGATCAAGCCCGGAACCGAAGGCATTCTGCTCATGGGCATGGCGCATCAGCTTGTTCTCGCAGGCATGACCGCTCCCGTGAACGGTTTTGAAGCCTTCAAGACTGCTGCGGCCAAGTGGACCCCGGAAAAGGTCTGTGCGGCGACAGGATTGACGTCCAGGGCATTCGAAGCTCTGATTGCGGATCTCATGCGCGCGTCCTCGCCGCTCGTAATCGCCGGTTCCGCCATGGACGAAGGCAGCGGCGCTGCCCCGATTCTCGCCGGACTTATGGTGAACCTGCTGCTCGGCAATCTGAACAAGGACGGTGGATTGCGTGCCGTGCCGGTAGCCGATCCCGTCGTGCCCGGGGCCTTCGACTATGCCGGCATGTTCCGGCAAGATCTTGCAGCCTATGCCGATGCCGTGGCCAATGGCCGTGCTCTCGGTGGAAAGGCCGTGATCTTCTATGAAGCCAACCCCGTGTACGCGCTGCCCGGCAAAAACGTGGACGCTCTGTTCAAGAAGGCCGACTTTACCGTAGCCTTCTCCTGCTTCTTCGATGAAACCGCCGCCCGCTGCGATCTGGTCATTCCTTCCGCTCTCGGGCTGGAACGATATGACGACGTAGCCTATCCCTTCGGCTACGGCGAAGCCATCTACACGCTGGCTCAGCCTGTCGCCGAGCCTCTGTTCGAATCCCGCGCCGCCGGCGATGTTCTTATCGCCATCGCCAGGGCTATCGGGCTGAACCTCGGATATGACGACGTTGTCGCCATGCTTCAGGCCAAGGCCGCCAGGGTGGGGGCCGACTGGGCTTCCCTTTCGGAAGGCAACGCCTTTACGAGCCGGAAGACCGTTTCCGTCACCGGGCTTTTCTGTCAGGCCGAAATCATCGACCGCGCCCTGTCGCTGCCTGTCGAAGAAGGCAGGCTGGCTCTGGCTCTTGTCAACAAGCTGGCGCTCGGTACAGCGGAATCCGCTCTGCCGCCTTTCAATACGAAGATCGTTACCCCGGACGAGCTGAACAAGAACGTGCTCACGGCCCGCATCAACGGCGCGACGCTCAGGAAACTGGGCCTGTATCCCGGTCAGCGGATCAGTCTGTCCAACAAGGCCGGGTCCGTTATGGCCCGCGTCCTTCAGTTTGAAGGCGTCACCAACGACACCGTAGCCCTGACCATGGGCTTCGGGCATACTGCCTTTGGTGAATTTAACGACGGCAAGGGCATGAACGTGATGGCCCTGCTGAGCGCCGTCACCGAGCCCGGAACCGGTCTCACCGTCTGGACGGGCACCCGCGTCAACGCCGCCAAAGCATGAGGTTCTGAATCATGTCCGAAGTGAAGCAATTCAAGATGAAGTGGACGATGGTCGTCGACCTTGACAAGTGTACGGGCTGTGGAGCCTGCATGGTCGCCTGCCAGGCCGAGAACAACGTCGCCCCCAATCCTGATCCGACCAAGGTCAAGTCCATCAACTGGATGCAGGTATTCCGCCTGTCCAACGACAAGCCGTTCCCCGAGCATGACACCGCGTTCCTGCCGCGTCCCTGCATGCAGTGCGGAAAGCCTTCCTGCGTATCCGTCTGCCCCGTGGTGGCGACCGACAAGAACGAGGAAGGCGGCATCGTAAGCCAGGTCTATCCCCGTTGCATCGGCTGCCGCTACTGCATGGCCTCATGCCCCTACCATGCCCGTTATTTCAACTGGCGCGATCCGATCTGGCCTGAAGGCATGGAAAAGACCCTTACCCCCGACGTTTCCGTGCGTCCCCGTGGTGTGGTCGAAAAGTGCACCTTCTGCCATCATCGGTGGATGGCGGCCAAGAACCAGGCCATTGCCGAAGGACGCGATCCCATGGATCTGCCCGACGGCGCATACGTCACCTCGTGCACCGAGGCCTGCCCCAACGGCGCCATCACTTTCGGGGACTCCATGAACCCCGCGCACAAGGTGCACGATCTCATCAAGAGTCCGTACGCTTTCCGGCTGCTGGAACGTCTGGGAACTGATCCTCAGGTGTACTACATCAGCACCCGCGAGTGGGTACGCCGCCTTGGCGACAACTATCTGGAAAACGAAAAGACCAAGGGGTAGGTCATGGACGCGAAAAATTACAATAAGCCCATCGACGCCGCCCTCTTCCCGGAGGGCTGTGAGCGTTGCTCGCTTCTGAAGTTCCTGCTGCATCTGGTTCCGGTCGCCGCCGTGGGACTGTGGGGCGCCTATGCCGCCTTCCGCGTGCTGGCCTATGGTCTCGGCGAAACCGGTCTTGACGACTATTTCGGTTTCGGTCTGTGGATTACCTTCGACCTTGCGGTCATCGCCCTTGGGGCCGGAGCGTTCTTCTCCGGCGCGCTGCGCTATCTGTTGAACATGGATTCCCTGAAGAACATCATCAACCTGGCGGTTGTGGTGGGCTTTCTCTGCTATTCCGGGGCCATGCTCATCCTTGTGCTCGATATCGGCCAGCCGCTGCGCTGCTGGTTCGGCTACTGGCATCCGAACGTCCATTCGATGCTCACGGAAGTCATCTTCTGCATCACCTGCTACTGCACGGTGCTGATCATCGAATATGTGCCGCTGCTGCTGGAAAACCGTCAGCTGAACAAGAACAAGCTGGTGCATGCCGTTGCGCACAACTTCCATCTGGTCATGCCCCTGTTCGCCGGTATCGGCGCGTTCCTGTCCACCTTCCATCAGGGTTCTCTCGGCGGCATGTACGGCGTGCTGTTCGGTCGTCCCTACATTCTGCGCGACGGATTCTTCATCTGGCCCTGGACGTTCTTCCTGTATGTCCTGTCTGCGGTGGGATCTGGTCCCATGTTCACGGTGCTCGTGTGTACGTTCATGGAAAAGCTTACCGGCAAGAAGCTGGTCAGCTGGGACGTGAAGCAGACCATGGGCAAGATCGCCGGCACGATGTTCCTTATCTACATTGTGTTCAAGTACATCGACACCATCGGCTGGGTGACGGATATTCTGCCCCGGTCCGGCATGACCTTCGATCAGATGTTCTACGGCTGGATTTACGGCAAGTGGCTGTTCTTCATTGAACTGGTCATTTGCGGCATCGTTCCTGCCGTGCTCCTGTTCATTAAGAAATACCGCTCCAATCCGGCGATTTTCTACACCGCCGGCATCCTCGCCTGCGTGGGCGTGACGATCAACCGTTACGTCATGACGGTACAGGCGCTCGCCATCCCGGTGATGCCCTTCGATTCTTGGGAATTCTACACGCCCAACTGGGCTGAATGGGGTTCCTCCTGCATGGTCATCGCCTATGCGTGGCTGTTCCTGGCCTTCTCGTACCGTTATCTGCCCATGTTCCCGCAGGAACGCGAGCTGAACAAGTAAAAGCGACTTCGACAACCGGGGAGGGCATTCCGCTGCAGGGCGGGATACCCTCCCTCTTTACGTTGAATCGGACGGAGACGTCCGCAACAGGCAATCCGGGCGGAAACGGCGTGTTCCCGCCTTTCCCGTGAGGAACGCATGACGCTGCCTTATGATCTGAACATTCTTGATGTCGTGCTGCTGGCCGTGCTGGCTCTGTTTACCCTGCGGGGAGCGTTGAAGGGCTTTCTGGACGAAGTAACCGGGCTTGTGGGGCTGCTTTGCGGCATTTGGCTCGCCGGACGCTACTATGGTGAAGTGGGACGCATTTTGTCCCGTTATACCGGTTCCGAATGGGTGTACGTCGTCGGGTACGTCTTCATTTTGTGCATTGCCATGTTTGTGGTCAGCATGCTCTCGCGGGTCCTCCATTCCTTTCTCAAGCTGGCCTACGCCGACTGGCTTAATCATCTTGCCGGAGCGGTCGTGGGGGCGCTGAAAGGCTTTGTGCTGTGCGCTGTCATGATCACCCTGCTCGGCTACTTTCTTCATGACGCGAAATTCATGCGCGAGTCGCGTATGGTTCCTCCCATCAAACAGGCCATCTCCGTATTCAGAAGCACGCTGCCTCCTGGTCTCTCGGACTATCTGCGCGGCTAGCGCGTTTTGAATTGTTTGTCGGGACGGGGTTCTCGGGACAGTACTCGCTCTGGCGGAGAATTTTCGTGTTGCCAGGAGGCCGTGCGGCATAGAGGGTTGCGACTTTTGCGGGCATGTCCACTGAAGCTGACTCAGCGAAAAGGACGAAAACAGTGAGCGGAAAAGAGCGCGTCAGACGCTGGGGCGTACTGTGTCTCGGTCTGTTTATTGCGGCTTTCGGCATAGGACTGGTCACGGATTCCAACCTCGGCACCGCGCCCATCAGCAGTCTTCCCTACGTTCTGAGCCTGATCGGCGGCCTGTCCTTCGGTGGTTATACCTTTTTGATCAATCTGCTCTTTTTTGCCGCGCAACGTCTGATCCTCGGCGGAGAGTTTCGTGCGGCCCACTGGCTTCAACTGCCTGTTATTCTGGTGTTCAGCGCGTTCATTGATCTCGCGCGTCTCGTTACCGTGCATATCGCGCCGGAATCCTACCCGCTGCATGTCCTCATGTGCGTCGCAGGGAGCATGCTGATCGGCCTTGGCGTCAGTATCGAGGTCGTTTGCCGCCTTACCGTCGTACCCGGAGAAGGTCTGGTGATGGCCATCGCCTACCGCTCGAAGCGCATTCTGGGTAATGTCAAGATTCTGTTCGATGTATCTCTTGTGCTCATGGCGCTCGTGCTTGCCTTTTTCTGGTTCGGCGATATCGCGGGCATCCGGGAGGGCACGATCATTTCCGCCTTGCTCGTGGGATCATTCGTCAAATTCTTTTCGCGCTGGGCTGGAAGGCTGGACGCCTTTTTCACGGCATGATTCTGTGCGAGGCAGCGACCCTCTGCGCCGCGAATTACGAAAGGCCCGCCGCAGCTGGTGTCCGCAGACTGCGCAGACTTGAACTCGTACCGCTTCCCGGCTATAGGTGAAGCTTCTTCAATGTTATTGCAACAAAAGGTACTATAACCATGGATGAACAAACGATTTCCGCTGATGCTGCGGCCCGGGCCGCTCTGGAACGTCTTTCCGCCGTTGTGGATCGGCTTATTGCCCCTGACGGCTGCCCCTGGGACAGCACGCAGACGCCTGAATCCTTGACGGAATATCTTGTCGAGGAGTGCCATGAGCTTGTGGACGCCATTCGTTCGGGAAAAACGGCGGATATCGTGGAAGAGATGGGGGATGTGGCCTTTCTGCTGGTGCTTGTGGGCAAGCTCATGAACCGGAAGGGTGAGCCGGGGCTTACCGAGGCGCTGGATGTGGAGGCTGCCAAAATGGTGCGCCGGCATCCTCATGTGTTTGCGGATGCGTCCTATTCCAGCCAGGCAGAGCAATTCCGGGACTGGGAACGGATTAAGCGGGAGGAAAAGGCCGCTGCCGGCGATGGTCCGAAAGGTACCTATGACAGCCTGCCGCGAGGCTTGCCTCCGCTGACCAAGGCGTATCGGATTCATGCCAAGGCGGACCGGGTGGGCTTCACATGGCCGGAAGACGAGGATGTGGAGCGTCAGGTGGAAGCTGAGTGGCTGGAACTGCTGGATGCAATCGCCGAAGGAGATGAAAAGGCCATCGAACATGAGTTCGGGGATCATCTGTTCAGTCTTGTGGAGCTTGGCCGGCGCAAGGGCATCAAGGCCGCACCTGCGCTGAACGCGGCCACGGAGCGTTTTCTTGCCCGGTTCATCGCCATGGAAACACTGGCGCGTGAACGGGGGCTTGATTTCGTGGGTTTGTCTCTTGATGAGAAGGACGAACTCTGGAATGAGGTCAAGGCTGCGGAAGAGACGGCTTCGGAGACCCAAGGCGAAGAGTAGTCTGATTTTATGGGAGCGGCCCGGATGCCTGCAGGGTGTCCGGAGCCTTTTGTTTTATGGTCTCGGAGGCAGAAGCGGGGAGCGCTGGACCGCGGGACCGCGTGGAAAAGCCCCATGGATGCGCCCGACGGGGTTGCAGGCCGCAGCATCACTTCAGGCCGGATTTCGGCGTTTCAGATTCTTTGTGTCAGACATGAAAAAGGGACCGTTGCCGGTCCCTTTATGCCTTTTGGCGAAGGGGAAAGTTTCCCTTTACCTTCAGGAAAGCTTAGTCGACGTTGATGACCGCGACCTTGCCGGTTTCTGCGTGCAGCACGTGCACGGCGCAACCCAGTCACGGGTCAAAGGCCCGGATGAGCCTAGCGACGTTGACAGGGCTTTCAATGTCGTCCACGGGAGTGCCGATGAGGGCTTCTTCCAGGGCGCCGCGCATCCCCTTGTCATTGCGGGGACCACAGTTCCACAGTGTGGCGGGAATGATCTGATAGTTTTCGATTTTTCCGCCCTTGATCTGCATGTAGTGCATGAGGGAGCCGCGGGGGGCTTCCGTGAAGCCGAAACCTTCGCTGTTTTCGGGAATGACGGGAGTGGCGAAGGTTTCTTCGCCGGCATGCACTTCCTTCAGGAAGCCTTCGATGACGCCGAGCATGAGGTAGGCTTCTTCGGCCCGAGCCACATGGCGGCCAAGCAGAGAGAAGGCAAGATCTTCGCCCATGTCGCGGAAGTTGACCACGTCAAGGTTGAAGTACTTTTTGAACAGCTCGCGTCCGATGGGAGAAATGGGCTTGTTGTTGACCCACATGCGGGCGATCGGACCCACTTCGAGAGGCTTGCCGTTATAGAGCGGAGCCTTCACGAAGCTGTAGGCTTCAGGCTTGTCCATATCGAGGACGTTGTAGGCCTTGGTGAATGCCTGTCCCGAAGTGGAGTCGGCGAACCAGGAGAACTTCACGTCTTCGGAGACGTTCTTCATATCGAAGGGTTCGTCCTTGCCGTCGGCATAGACGCCGGGCTTGAACACGAAGTCGGTCATGGCGTCGTTGGTCGGGAACACGCCCACGCACAGTGCGCCGCGATATCCCTGGCCGAACGAGCCAAGGTCCTTGTACTGGCTGCCGATGAGGTAGACGACGGGCAGATACTTTTCTTCGACGAACTTGCGCACCTTCTTGAAGCGGGCCGCGTATTCGACGAGTTTTTCCTTGGACGGGATTTCCGCGGCGCCGCCGGCAAGAATGCCGTGGACATGCGGAGCGCGACCGCCGAACAGGGCCACCATTTCATGACAGACGGCGCGGACTTCGAGAGCCTCGATGTACTGATCGACGCCTTCCGCGTTTACAGCGGCGGGCAGACGGAGATCGGGCTTGGCGTAGCGCGGGGTAAAGGGTGCGGTATCAGGTCCCTTGATGAAGTCCTGTCCCGCCAGATGGTAGAAATGCAGCAGGTGAGACTGCAGATAGTTGGCGCCAAGGATCAGGTTGCGGGTGATGCGGCCGTTGGCCGGAATTTTTGTGTTGCAGGCCATGTCGATGCTCATGCTGGACGCGGTGGCGTGAGCAGTGGGGCACACGCCGCAGATGCGCTGCACGATCTGTGCGGCATCGCGGGGGTGGCGGCCCTTCAGGATGGACTCAAAGCCCCGATACATGCCGCCGGTGAGCTTCGCATCGACGACTTTTCCGTTTTCCACGACGACTTCGACCTTGAGGTGTCCTTCAATACGGGTCACCGGGTCGATGGCGATGGTGGTTTTATTCTTCACAGCTTCTGCCATAATAACGGCTCCTCAAATCGGATGGGATGGAGAACTGACTCCATGCCTGTTTTCGCATCGCGATCCGGCTTCTGGCGGATCGCGTTCGTCTGCGCCGCGCGCGGCGATCCGACAAGCGCACTAGTTGACGTAGAAGGGCGACTTGCCGTCCGGGAAGTTGTAGGACGTGCAGCCGATGCAGGTCGCGTTGTTGACGCACCAGTTGACGCCATTGTTCCATTTCCGTTCGAAGGAATCGCAGCTGCTCTTGGGCCCCTTGCAGCCCACGGAGAACCGGCAGCCGTCCTTGTCGGACATGGACGTGACCATCTTTCCGGCCTCGAAATCGGCCAGATGGGGGCAGTTCATGTGCACGTTGCGGCCGAAGAAAGCCTTGGGACGGCCCGTGGCGTCGAGTCCCTGCGAAACCAGAAGGTCGAGCGTGTTGGTCGCCAGAGCCTGAAGGCCCAGGACGATGGTGCCCACGATCCAGTCGGGATGAGGCGGGCAGCCGGGAATGTTGATCACCGGCGTGGAGATCTTGTTTTTCTTGAGGAATTCAGAAACACCGAGTGCGCCGGTTTCACTGCCGCGCGCGGCGGGGATGCCGCCGTAGGCTGCACAGGTGCCCACTGCAAGGACGGCTGCGGCATTGGCCGCAAGTTCCTTGGTGGCCTCGGTCATGGTGATTTCCTTGTGGCCGGCTTCGGCGATGACGCAGCACTTGCCGTCATGAGCGACCGGAACGGCGCCTTCCACGGCGTAAATATACTGTCCCTTGTACTTGGAAGCCACATTCATCATATGCTCGTAGGCCTGTTCGCCTTCCGAAGCCATGACCGTGGGATGGAATTCAAGGCTGATGACCTTGAGGAGCACGTCGGCGATGCTCGGATGAACGCTGTTCAGCAGCGTCACGGAACAGCCGGTGCAGCCCTGCCCCTGCACCCAGAAGACCGGCGGACGTTCTCCAGTCAAGGTCTGGGCCAGCGCTTCCTGCACGAGCGGGTGGAACATCTGGGAGACGCCGAACCCGGCGACCGTGCCGGTGCACAGTTTGACGAAATCTCGTCTTGAAAGACTCATTCCTGCCTCCTAGTCGCAGATCATGACGAAACGCGGAGTTCGACGCCGTGCGGAAAAGCCGCCCGCACCGGGCGACGCATGGCCCCGCTCGATGCCGCTCTGCTTCTTCCCTTTTCGGAAGCCAAAGAGCCTCTGGGTTCCGGTCCCCTCGTAACCTGCTTTCGTAAATGATACTTTTTCTTCCGCGGAGAGAGAACGGCCCCCATATGCCCAAAGTGGGCACATAGGGGGCATTTCAACGCGGCAAGTTAGTATTTCAATATACAGCGCATTAGATTGTGTCAACAGAAACAACGGATTAACAGTGTTACTATTTTTATGAAAGTAATACGATATCCGTTTTCAGCGCTGCCGCGCCGCACTGCAGGGCTGGAGAAGCGCGGTGGAAAAACTGGAGGCCGGGCTAGTCGCGAGCTTTCAGTTCTTCCCAGTATTTCTCATAAAGTTCGCGGGCTTTCCCCACGTCGGCGGTAATTTCGCCCTGCGCCATGGCTTCGCTGTCGGGCATGATGACCTTGTTGTCCGCGTATTCAGGGGCGAGGAGTTTCCGGGCAGCCAGATTGGGCGTCGTATAATTGAATTCCTCGACGCATCGTCTGGCGACCTCGGGCCGCAACAGGTAGCTGATGAACTTGTGGGCGTTTTCCTTGTGTTTCGCTCCGGAGGGGATGGCCAGACTGTCCATCCACAGAACCATGCCTTCTCCGGGCACGATGAATTCAAGGTCGGGATTTTCCTGCATGGCTATAAAGGCATCTCCGTTCCAGCTGAAACCGGCGACGACTTCCTCGCTTATGAAGGCCTGTTTGGTCGCAGTGACGTCGAAGATGCGCACCGAGGGCTTGAGTTCCCGCAGCCACTCGTAGGCGGCGCGAATTTCTTCCGGATTGGTGCTGTTGATGGAATGTCCGCAGGCCTTGAGAGCCATGCCGAAGGTATCACGGAGATCGTCGGAGAGGAGAACGCGGCCCTTGAATTCTGGACGGGTCAGATCGCGCCAGCTGGTGATCGTGGCCGGATCGACTTCCCGCTTGTTGATAAGCAGCCCCACTGAGCCCCACATATAGGGCACGGTCAGCGCGTTGCCCTTGTCGAAGGGCAGGTCGAGCGACGCGGGATCAAGATTTTCCAGTCCCTGTATCCGGCTCTTGTCGAGGGGAGCCAGCAGACCGTCCTGGGCCAGAAGTTCAACAAAATAACTTGAGGGAATGATGAGGTCGTATCCCTTGCCCTGCAGGAGCTTCAGCTTGGCGTACATGGCCTCGTTGGATTCGTACGTGGAAAGAACGACCTTGATGCCGGTTTCCTTGGTGAAGCTGTTGACCACATCCTGAGGAATGTATTCGGACCAGCTGAATATGTTGAGTTCCTTGGGTTCCTCCGCGAGAGCGGGACAGACGGCAAGCAGCAGAATGACCAGAGCGGCGAGGGTGCGTTTCATGCGGATTCCTTGTCTGCGGTTGAAGTGAAGGGAGATTTGTTCGGGACGGTCGCCTGAAGTGGAACAGCGCCCCGGCATGGCGGTGAAGGGCGTCTCGGGCCGTATCAGCCCGCGTTAGCAGCAATATCAGGCATGCGTCGACGCGTGCACCGTGACGACAGGTGGCCCGGGACCTCTGTCCGGATGGGAGCGGACGTGTTCAGTGTTCCTTTTTTCGTGGTCTGGTGAGCGAAAAGGCCAGCATGACCAGAGCCACCGTAACGCAAAACATGATGGCCGACAGGGCGTTGATGTCGGGTTTCACTCCCAGTCGGACCATGGAGTAGATCTTGAGGGGAAGCACCTCGAAGGTCGGACCGGCCACAAAGAAGCTGATGAGCACGTCGTCCATGGACAGGGTGAATGCCAGCAACCAGCCCGCCATGACCGCGGGCATGATGCCGGGCAGGATCACATGGCGGAACGCCTGAGCTTCGGAAGCGCCGAGGTCGCGGGCCGCTTCCACGAGATGCTCGTCGAATTCCGCCAGTCTGGCCAGCACCGTAAGCGCCACGAAGGGCAATCCCAGCGTGGTGTGCGCGATCAGAAGCGTCAGAAACCCCAGCGGCAGGTGCAGAGCGATGAAGAAGATCAGCAGGGAAATGCCCATAACCATTTCAGGCGAAACGGTAAGCACATAGATCGCACCCAGCAGAATCTTGCGTCCCGGAAAGCGATTGCGGCGCAGGCAGAGGGCAGCCAGTACGCCGAGAATGGTGGCGAACAGGGCGGAGAGAAGAGCCACATAGAGAGAATTGAGGGCCGCGTTCAGCAGCGGGCCGTTGGAGAGCAGCTGTCTGTACCAGTCCAGCGTGAAGCCCCTCCAGGCCGAAGTGTATTTGGCCTGATTGAAGGAGTAGACCACCATGACCAGAATGGGCAGGTACAGAAATGCGTAGACGATCCAGAGCCAGAGTCTGCCAAGCCGGCGCATCATGCGGCCTCCTCCCTGCTGCGGGTCGTTTCACGGTTGACGAGGCGATAGACGATGATGAGCAGGATGAGCAGAATGGTGAGGATCATGCTGGCCACGGCACCGAGAGGCCAGTCGCGGGCCACCAGAAACTGATTTTTGATGAAGTTGCCGATGAGCATGCTCCTGGCCCCTCCCAGAATTTCCGGAATATAGAAGGCCCCGAGCGAGGGCAGAAAAACCAGCATGGCCCCGGCCACGATGCCCGGCAGGGTCAGGGGAAGAGTGACGTCCAGAAAGGTGCGGAGAGGGCTGGCCCCCAGATCCCGGGCCGCGTCGAGCAGGCGGCTGTCCAGCTTTTCGATGGAGGCGTACAGTGGCATGATCATAAAGGGCAGAAACGTGTACAGGATGCCGAGAAATACTGCGAAGTCGCCATACATCAGGGATATGGGGCGCTCCGTCAGACCGCAGGCCATGAGGAGGGAACTGATGATTCCGTTTGTCTTGAGAATCAGAATAAGGGCATAGGTCCGGATGAGAGAGTTGGTCCAGAATGGAATGATGACGAGCAGAAGGAGCCAGGGTTTCAGTCTGGCCCCGGCCCGGGCGATGCCGTAGGCGAAGGGATAGCCGACCATAAGGCAGGCCAGCGTGCTCGCAGCGGCCAGCCACAGCGAATTCCAGAGAATTTTCAGAAAGGTGGGGTCGAAGAGTCGCAGGTAGTTGTCCAGCGTGAACTGCGGCAGGACGAAATCCTGATCGCCTCTGGTCAGGACCGTGACCACAAGCAGTCCTATTTGTGGCAGCAGAGCGAAAAGCGTCAGCCACAGGGCCGTCGGGACTATGGCCAGCAGGGCAAAGCGGCTAGTTTTCTTCATACGGCAGCACCACTTCCCAACCGTCCACCCAGGTTACGGCGATCCGTTCCCCATGGTTGTAGTTGATTTCCGCGTCGTCTTCGTTGAAGAATTCGGCCACGGACAGGGTTTCGCCGTTGTCGAGGGCGATGGTGATGTCCACTGTCGCCCCCTTGTACACGGTTTCATCAATGCGCCCGGTCAGATATGGCCCGTCGGGCCGCTCGTTCTCGTCAAGCGCATAAATACGGATATCCTCGGGGCGCAGAAGCACGTTGACGGCATCTCCAACGCTGAAGACGCGGGGCGTGCGCAGCGGAAAACGGGTGCCGCCGATTTCCGCCTCATACAGTCCGTCGCCGGAGACGGAGGTGATCATGCCTGACAGGATGTTGATCTCGCCCACGAAGCGGGCCACGTACAGGTTGGCCGGCTCCTCGTAGATTTCCTGGGGCGTGCCGATCTGCTCGATATGGCCCTCGTTCATGACCACGACTCGGTCGGACATGGCGAAGGCTTCTTCCTGATCGTGGGTGACGAACACGAAGGTAATGCCGAGGCGGCGCTGAAGGCGTTTTATTTCCAGCTGCATGGCCCGCCGCAGCTTGTAGTCCAGCGCGCTGAACGGCTCGTCGAGAAGCAGGACGAGAGGTTTGTTGACCACGGCGCGGGCAATGGCCACGCGTTGCTGCTGCCCTCCCGAAAGCTGGGAAGGACGGCGGTCGGCGAAGTTTTCAAGATGCACCATGCGCAGCGCTTCCATGACTCTCGTCTCGATCTCCTGTCGGGGACACCCCTGCATGCGCAGACCGAAGGCCACGTTGTTCCGGACAGTCATATGTGGAAACAGCGCGTAGTTCTGAAAGACGGTGTTGACCTGACGTCGCTCGGGGGGAACGTCGTTCATGCGCTGCCCCCTGATGAGGACTTCGCCTTCGTCAGGAGTCTCGAAACCGGAGAGAATACGGAGTATGGTCGTCTTGCCGCAGCCGGAAGGTCCGAGCAGGGTGAGGAATTCTCCGTTGGCGATCTGCAGGTCAATGCCCTCAAGCGCTCTTGTATCTTCAAAAAATTTGCCTATATGGCGCAGCTCAATGATGCAGTCCTGTCCGGTCATGCTGCTGACGGCCTCCACTGAACGCGCCGGGGAAACGGCGGCTCCAAGTCTTTTCGGGCAGTGCCCGTTCCGTCGGTTTCGCGGGCCGGCGGCGTTGTGCGCGGGGACGAAGGGCGGCATTGCCGCGACGGATCGTCATTCGTTTGTCTCGGACGCATCGGATGCGAGGCCCGATGGCGTCTCCACCCCCTGTACATGATGCACGGGAAGGGGTCAAGAAATCATGGGACAATTTTGTGTCCTAACCCCCTGTTCACTTGAGGAATCGCGGGAGGCATCCGTATTCTTTCGGGAAATCTTTTGAGAAAGGGACTTGTCATTTGGAAAAGAATGCGCTAAAAATACGGCCTTCAACGGGATGTGGCTCAGTCTGGTAGAGCGCTGCGTTCGGGACGCAGAGATCGCGCGTTCAAATCGCGCCATCCCGACCAGAAAAATCAACCCCTTACGGAATTTTCGTGAGGGGTTTTTCTTTTTTCGTTCTTCTGCCTTCCCCGGCAGGGTATTCCCGAGAATGCGGGGCATCCTCATGCGGCGGTATTCTCCGACGCCATGTGCGGGAAATCCGACGCAATCTGCTTGCCTTTCAGGCCCTGGTCGGGCATTTCCTGAAAAAGGCCCCGGAGGGATCTGGGGCCTTGCAGGCAGGAAGCCATCAGTCGGATTTATCAGTTTTTTCTGTGGAAGCCTCGTTGAAGACGGGGCGTTGACATGCCTGATGTTCGTATCGGGCGGAACCGCCGGAGAAGGATCATGACCCAGAATGAGGCAATGGAAGCGCTGTCGAGACAGACGGGAACGACTCTCGCGTTCAATGAGCAGGGGCTTTGCCGTCTGCGTTTTGACGGCCGTTTTATCGTGGATCTGGAAGTTGCGGACGATGAAACGGCAATCTTCCTCTATTCCCGTCTTGGCCCCTTGCCCGGCGGGGAGCGCGGCAGGGAACTGATGGAGAGAATGATGCGGGCTCATTGTCTGGGCCGGGAAAGCGGCAAGACCGTTTTCGGGCTGGATGACGATGCAGTCATGGCCTTTGTCCGGGTGGAACTGGCCGGAGCGGCGGAGAATGTCCTTTATGCCGAGCTGGAAAATTTTCTGGACGTATTGGCTGACTGGATCGATGAGCTGAACTGAGAACAGGGAGAGGAGGACATTATGCCGGAGTCCATCCAGGGGGTGCGGACGCAGTTCGTCAGCCTTGATACCGATTTCGGATACGATGCTCTGGGCGGCGTAGGGCGGCTTGGCGCACATCGCATGGAAGTGCTCGAGACGGGAGTGCGGCGGACGGACCGCATTCCGGGGCCGCCGAAGACGGTGGGGCGATGGTTCGCCAAGCTGCTGGACCGGATTACGCCGTCCAGCTGGCGCGCTCAGGGCAGATTTCGTCGAGGGCTGGAAGATTTCAGCGCGGAGACGGGCAGAGTTCTGGGATACTTGCGCGGCTATGCCCGGATGGATCCTTCCGATCCCGAACGCAGGGTGATGCGCGAGCATGCGCTCCGAGAGCTTGCCGGGCTGAGACCTGCTGCGGATTCCATGACCCGAATGGGCACGGATTATGCGGAACTGCTCCAGACTCGCGTACGGCGCAACATGGCCATTCTGCGGGAAGAAAACCCGCAGTTGATGCAGGAACTGGTGCAACTGAAACGCAGCGGCGTGCTGGATGAACTTCTGGCCGAACTCGATTCCTCCGGACAGGAATTCGTGGCCGAGGATCTGGGCCTGATTCGGGATGCGCTTCATACGGATGCCGAAGAACTTCTTTCCCGCGTGGAAATGCGTACGGAAGAGCTTGAGGTGGAGGAAGTGGGAGAACCCGTGGCCGAGACTCCCGCCGAGCGGCCCTATCATTCTCGTTTCAGCGCTTCATCCCTGCGTGAGCTGTTTTTCGAAACCTTCACGTTCAAGAGGCATGCGCAACATGCCCTGAGAGAACGTCAGAAGACGCTGGATCGCTTTGTCGGAGAGGCGGAAAATTCGGTCCGGGCCGCCCTGCGGGAAGTGAACACCGTTTTGAGAGATGGACTCGTTGCGGACTCGGACAGCTTTTTCCGGGTTCAGGAGCAGGTGGACGCGAAGATGGGGGACGCTATCCACTGCGCGATGAACGAAGTGTGCGATCTGGCTTTGCGCCATATGGACCATCGGGAGAGCACCGGGCAGGAAGGTCAGGATTTTCGACGCATTGAAGTGGAAGATGTCCTGCATGAGCTGGAGACTCTTGAGCGTGCCGTTCAGGCGGGGGAGGAGATGGAACCCCCGACGGCGAAGACAGGAGGGCATGACGGCAAGGACCTGACGGATCCGTTCCGGGAAGCCATCCGGAAGGCAAGACGGCAGATTCGGGATATTTCCCGTCTGTATGGAGAACTCACCGAGGGCCTCGGAGAACTGGAGAGACGAAGCCTCCGTTTTCAGAGTTGCCTGCTGCTGCAGGAGACGGCCCAGGCCACGCCGCCGGAAGGCGTGAGTCGTCAGGAGTTCGGGGAAACCTGCGATGCGCTTATCGAAGCGTTGTATGCGCCCGTTCCGGGAAATCTGGAAGCGGAGAGCGCCCTGAACCGGCTGAGGCGATGGATGGAAAGCGAATCCATGCCCCAGTCTCTGCGCGAGCGTTTCATGAATATGCTCCCGAAACTGGAGCGCGGTCTTTCGCCCGATGCCGGCAGTCCTGCCTACGGATTGCCAGGGACCGCTGGCGCCGAGGCCGGGCTTGTCCGTCTGGAGCGTGCGCGGGCGCTGCATCGACTCGTGGGAGACGCGGGAGCTTTGCTCCAGCGCTCGGGGCTGCCGCAGGCGGACAGTCTGATTTCACAGGGCCTTCAGGTCAGCAGGCTTTCGATGCTGCTGAGGAAACCCGAATGGGGAACGCCGGGCGAGAGGCAGCAGGCGATAGAGGAACTTCGGGCTTCCGTATCGCGGCTCATGGCAAATCTGGCACTTGCGCGGATGCAGACCATGAACCCTACCATCCGCAGCGCGCAGCCCGAAGCCGGAAAACTTGACGGCAATGCCGCACTGGAGGGCTTGAGGCTGTTCCAGCGAAGCATGGAGCTTCTGGTTTCCGACCTGAAGGATGAAGAGGGGGGAACCGTTGCGCGCGCGGCCATGAACGCCGGGCTTGATCTGGTGGAAAAGGGGGAGAAAGCGGCTCAGGCCTGCAAGAGTATGCTCGTCAACCGCATGAACAAGGAACTGGATGTGGCGGAACAGCTTGCCGTATGCATTGAATCAGGACGGGATGACGTGGAAGCTGTCTTGCAGGGCATGATGGAAGGTTCCAGATGGAACAAGGGGAAGCACAGCGAAGCGAAAAGAGCCATAACCGAGTTTTTGGACGCACTGAGGCCGGTGACGGAAAGCCGGGGCCGGAGCGAGCTGCTGCATTTCCTGGACAGTCGTCTGGCGCACGGTAAGGATCATAACATCGTCCCGCATGACGTGTACATGGGGATCGACGGCAGCATCCACATGCTGATCAATACGGATCGTCTGACCATGACTGGTGCGTCAAAGAAGATTCAGGGCGTCCGCTGGATCGTTCTGCCGCCGCCGGACAGGCTTCCTCCGCCGGGCGTATCCACCGGAGTCAACCGACTGGATGAAATGCTCAAGGACGTGCACAATCGAACCATTTTTTATCCCCAGCTGCATCAGCTGCTGACCGAATACTTTTCCGGCACGCGCTATGATTTCAGTCTGGAGTAGGCGTTCTGGGGAGAATCGCGGCGAAACGGCACAGGCTGCGGCCACGCATGGGGCTTTTCGTCCGTTTTCCCCGGGCGGCCTTTTCGCTCGTTTCGTTCGGTGGGGATGAACGTTTGGGGGCGTGAACGAAGGAGCTTCTTTTGGTCCTGAGAAGGCCGGAGATGTCGCCGCATATGGCTAAAGGCGGCATTGAGAGGCTGCGCAGAAACGGCATGCTCCAGAGGGCATGCCGTTTCTGCATGGACAGGCCGTTATTGTGCGGCTTCGGCTATCCAGTTCTGCAGCGGCGTTTCCATTTCCTCCCGGATGGCGGCGAGGGCTTCGGGGCTGTCTGCCTCGAAACGGGTGACCAGCACGGGCTGCGTGTTGGATGCGCGGACAAGTCCCCAGCCGTGGGCGAAGTTCACCCGCGCACCGTCGAGTTCGATGGTATCGTGGAGATTGCGGAAATGTTCCTTGACCCGTTCCACTACGGCGAACTTGATTCCGTCGGGGCAGGGGATGTTGATTTCCGGCGTGGCAAAGGAGGAAGGCCATCCAGGCAGCTCCGTCATGGACTTTTCCTGCGCGGAGAACAAAGCGGTCATTCTGGCGGCTCCGTAGATGGCGTCGTCGAAGCCGTGCCAGTTTTCGGAGAAGAACATGTGGCCGGACATTTCTCCGGCAAGGGGGGCGTCCACTTCGTGCATGCGCGCCTTGATGAGGGAGTGCCCGGTGGTCCACATCATGGGTACGCCGCCATGTCTTTCAATGTCGGCGAAAAGACGGCTTGAGCATTTCACGTCCGCAATGACGGTGGAACCCGGCTTGCGGGCAAGGAGTTCGCGCGCGTAGATGGAAAGCACCTCGTCTCCGAACAGCAGCCGGCCATCGGGATCGACGATGCCCAGACGGTCGGCGTCGCCATCAAGACCGATGCCGAAATCGGCCTTTTCGGCCTTCACCCGCGCTATGAGCGCCCGCATGTTCGCTTCGACTACGGGATCAGGGTGGTGATTGGGGAAATCTCCGTCAGGGTCACAGAACATGGGGACGACTGTGGCGCCCAGACGGGTCAGGATATCGGCGCAGATTTCTCCGCCCATGCCGTTGCCTCCGTCAAGAACGATCTTGACGGGGCGGGCAAGGCTGAATCTGCCGAGCACGTCTTCCTTGTAGGAGGGAACGATATCCAGATCGGATAGAACGCCCTGCCCCCCGGGGAAAATGCCTTCTTCAAAAATGGCCCGGATTTTCTGGATTTCTTCGCCGTGAATGGTGGACTGCCCTCCCCATATCTTGAACCCGTTGTATTCCGGTGGATTATGGCTGGCCGTAATCATGATGCCGCCCTGCCGGTTCAGGTGTCTGACCGCGAAATAGAGCACGGGCGTCGGCACCATGCCGATGCTGACGACATCGATGCCCGTGGAGAGCAGTCCCGAGACGAGCGCGTCATGGTAGGCGGGAGACGAATGGCGGCAATCATGGCCCACTACGGCGCTGCCGATGCCGCGACGGGCGAAATAGGCGCCGCATGCCTTGCCAAGGCGGGTTACCCAGGCTTCGTTGAAGTCTACGTCGACCACACCCCGAATGTCGTAGGCGCGGAATACATTGCCTGCTTTCATGGCGTTCCTCCTGAGAATATCGGCGCATGAGCATACCAGAGAGGCTAACATACCGCAATTGCCGGAACTCCGTACACGGCGGCGGATGGGGGGAAACGAGGGCACAGGCAGGGACTTGTCGATGGGAAAAGAGCTTCCAGGCCTTTGAGAACAGCGGAGATCTTCTTGACCGGGCGCTTTCCGTACCATATATCTGGACGATGCCGACCGTGGCCTTTTCAGGCGGTCGGGACACCCGGGTGGAGAGGACTTCCGCCTTTTTACTTCCCCCTGTTTCCAGGGAGTTTCTTCGGTCTCACCCGAGACCGTTTCCGACAACATACGCAAGGATTTTTCATGAATTGGGACTGGGACAAGCTGCAGGAAAAACGGCAGAAGCAAAACTGGGGCCAGCATCCCGGCGATCAGCGCCGGAACGACGAGCCTCGCGGACCACAGCGGGGACCCGACGAAGAGCCGCCACTGGGAGGAAGGACGGACGGTCCCGACTTCAAGAAGGTTTCCGAGTCGCTCAGAAAAATTCCTCAGCTGACCGGACCTCTTGGAGGCAAGGGCAAGTGGATTGCCATCGTTCTTGTGGGCGCGTGGCTGCTGTCCGGCATTTATATCGTGCAGCCCGACGAGCAGGGGGTGGTTCTGCGTTTTGGACGATACGTCCGCACCGTGGAGCCGGGGCCGCATTATGCTCTCCCGTTCCCTGTTGAAAGCGTTTACAGACCCAAGGTGACTCAGGTCCAGCGGGTAGAGGTCGGCTTCCGTTCTGTGGGACAGGGGCGCACCTTCCAGCAAGGGGCGAACCGGGCCATGCCCGAGGAATCCTCCATGCTCACGGGTGATGAAAACATCGTCAACGTGCAGTTCAGCGTACAGTATCAGATCAAGGACCCCGTGGAGTATCTGTTCAACGTGGCCAACCAGGCCAACGTGGTCAAGAACGCCGCCGAGGCGGCCATGCGCGAAGTCATCGGCAACAGCCTCATCGACTCGGCCTTGACCGACGGCAAGCTGCAGATTCAGACCGAGGCCACCGATTTGCTGCAGGAAATTCTCGACCGTTACAAGGTCGGTGTCCGGGTGATCGCGGTACAGCTTCAGGACGTGCATCCGCCCAAGGAAGTCAGCGACGCCTTCAAGGACGTGGCCAGCGCCCGCGAGGACAAGAGCCGCATCATCAACGAGGCCGAGGCCTACCATAACGAGGTCATCCCCAAGGCCCGCGGTCTGGCCGCTGAAGTCGAAAATCAGGCTCAGGCCTACAAGGAAACCCGGATTCGCAACGCCGAAGGCGAAGCGCAGCGTTTCCTCGCCCTGCTCAAGGAGTACGAGCAGGCCAGAGACGTGACGCGCCAGCGCATGTATCTTGAAACGATGGAGGAAATTCTGAGCCGTCCCGGCATGGACAAGATCCTGCTGCCGGAAGGAACGGCAGGGCAGACTCTGCCCCTGCTTCCTCTCATGCAGAAATCCGAGGCTCCTCGTCCCGCCGTTCGGCCCCAGGTCGACAATGTTCCAACTCTCTCCATGCCTAAGGGAGAATAAATATAATGCAGAAACGTCTTCCCTTTTTGTTCGGGCTGCTTATAGTCATAATCCTACTGGGGACGCAAAGTCTGTTCGTCGTGCACCAGACGGAGCGGGCTCTGGTTATCCAGCTCGGCGACCCGGTGGATGAAGTGTTCGGGCCCGGTTTGCACTTCAAGATTCCGTTCATTCAGGAAGTGGTCCGTTTCAACGCCCGCGTGCTTGATTACGAGGCTCGTCCGGCGGAAGCGCTGACCAGCGACAAGAAAACCATCGTTCTCGACAACTACGCGCGGTGGCGTATTGTCGACCCTCTAAAATTCTATAGAACCGTCCGTACCATTCCCGGAGCGCAGGCGCGCCTGGACGATGTCGTCTACTCTCAGCTCCGGGCTCAGGTGGGACAACGCAGCCTTACGGAAGTCGTGTCCAGCAAGCGCAGCGGCATCATGACCGATGTGACTCGCAGGGCTTCGGACATCATGAAGGAATACGGCATCGAGGTCGTGGACGTGCGGATCAAACGCACCGACCTCCCCGCCGAAAACCAGCGCGCCATCTTCGGACGCATGCGGGCCGAACGAGAACGTCAGGCGAAGCAATACCGGTCCGAAGGTGTGGAAGAGTCCACCAAACTCCGCTCGGAAGCGGACAGAGAGCGTGCTGTGATCATGGCAGAGGCCAATCGCCGCGCCTCCGTCATCCGGGGCGAAGGCGATGCAACAGCGGCACGGGTGTTCGCAGAGGCGTTCTCCCGCGACCCGGACTTCTACAAGTTCCAGCGCGGACTCGAAGCCATCAGAAAAGGCTTCGGGGACAACACCCGCGTCGTCATCACCAATGACGATCCTTTTCTGAGCCCCCTGCACTAGACGCGGGGGGATGGAGATATACATGACCTTTTTTCAGGAAGTATACGACCGGATTCGCCATGCGACCAATGCCAGAACCCAGACGGAACTGGCGGCCGTACTTGAGATCCGGCAGTCCAGCATCTCCGATGCCAAACGCCGCAACTCGGTGCCTGCGGACTGGTATATGAAACTGTTCGAGAAGTTCGGCCTCAATCCGGACTGGGTCAAAGGCGGAATCGGCCCCATGTACCTGCGTCTCAATCAGGAATACAATCCTGTGAACGATGCGTCGAACATACATGAGGAACCGGCGTACTACGCCGATCCCGTGGCCATCAGCAAGCTGATTCCTGTTTATTCGACGGCGTGCTCCTTCGAGGAAGGAAGCCCCAAACTGCAGCAGGCGGGGCGCATAGCATTGCCTCAGGCTTATATCAGAACCGATCTCGTCGTCTTTCGCATCGAATCGGACTCGTTTTCACCACTTGTTCTGCGGGGCGCGTACGTCGGGGTGGACACATCCCGCAAGCATCCCGTATCCGGTGACATCTACGCCGTATATATGCCGCATGAGGGGGTGGCGCTGAAGCGACTCTTTCTTGACGGTGATCAGAATCGTTTCCTGCTCCGGACGGAGCAGCCGGACTTTCCCGCTTCTCTTCTGGAGGCGCAGGACTGTCCGGAGCGCATCGTCGGTCGAGTGACCTGGGTGCTTCAGAATCTGTAAATCCTTTCCCCCGGTGCGTGGGCCGCGCCGGGGGATTTTCCTTTTTGCCGCCGTGTCTGCGGTCGTCCCAAGGAGATTTTCCGTGTCCCGTCTTCCGTTTCTTTGCATAGCCGTCCCCATTTTCCTGTTTGTTCTTGTTCAGGGCTGCGCCCCCGGACGGACCGTGCATGCCGAACCGGATGGTCAGCTGCCTTCCGTACGGGGGAGTTACGCCCCCGGCGTCATCAGTCCCGCGTGGTTTCCGCTTTATGAGCGTCTGCGCGGCGACGGACTGGACGGTCCCGATCTGCCGGCGTTGTTCGTAGCCATGGGAGAGCCGTCTCCGGACCCCATGGGACGCAAGATCAGGGAGCTGTATACCAGCGCCTTCACGCCGAAGCCAAAGCCGAAGCCCGCAAGGCCCGGCGTCAGGCCGGTCAAACCGCGTCCTGCGGTCTATCCCGGTGTGATTACCACGGAGAATGCCCGAAAATGTCAGGAATTCATCGCTGCGAACAAGGACGCCTTCGACCATGGGGAAAACGCTTTCGGCGTGCCGCGGGAGATTGCGGTTTCCCTGTTGTTCGTGGAAACGCGTCTGGGAACGTTTCTCGGCAACGGACAGGCGTTTTATACGCTGGCGAGCATGGCGTCTTCCCGTGAGCCCGGTCAGATTCCCGACGTGGTCGAAAAGCTGCCCGGCGCGGATGCGCGTCTGGAGTGGATTCGTTCCCGTATGGAGCAGCGCTCCGACTGGGCGTACAAGGAGCTTGTCGCTCTTCTCAGAAATGTCCGTTCTTCGGGTAGCGACCCGTTGAGCATGCCCGGGTCCATTTACGGCGCGGTGGGACTGTGCCAGTTTATGCCCTCGAATATTGAGCATTACGGGGCCGACGGCGACGGGGACGGCGTGATCAATCTGTTCTCCGTGCCTGACGCCGTGGCGAGTCTGTCCAACTATCTGAAACAGCATGGCTGGAAACCGGGCCTCAGCCGGGAGCGTCAGCAAAAGGTTCTCAAGAGCTACAATCGGGTCAATATCTATGCCAATACCATTCTGGGGCTGGCCGAAGCGCAGGGATATGCAGCGGAGTAGTTTTCGTCCCGGGTCCGGAGCGTCTTCAGGCGGGGGAGTCCGTGCCCTTCTGTTTGTCGGACGTCGGATCTTATCGGGATTCCGCTGTCCTTGCAGGAATGGAGGGCGGTTTCCCGTCGGCATCTGCGCGATGCGGCAGTGAGGGGACAGCAACGCGGAGAAATTCGTTTGGGTCCGGGAGTGTTGCCGGACGTAATGAACAGCGTCGCCTCAGGGAAGGAACATGAGGACCAGGATGCCCGGAAGGCCGTCGATATATCGCGGCCTTCCGGGCCTTTTTTTCGTGAACGAAAACTCCCCGCTAAGCGGGGAGTTCCAAAAAGGCGAAGCCTATACCTATCCACAAAAAGCTCTCCTTTGCTTAGAAAGAAGTTGTCCTGACTTCTCACAAACAAGCAAAGG
>JAEYDL010000009.1 GCA_023403845.1 Pseudomonadota bacterium | reverse complement strand
GTGTGAGACACTTCATATCGAAATTCCAAATGAGTATAGATAACTGCAAATAACAGTTTGTAGGGGAGTTCTGATACTCCCCTATAAAAATGGCTATTTATCAACTGTTTGTTGTGACATAGCCTTTGATATAAACTTTTCCTGCATATGTTTGAGGCTCATCATCCAGAGCGTCGGATCGATCAGCGCATCCCCGTGAGCGATGTCGAACTTTTCAAAACTGGTATTGCGCAGAAACATGTTGATGCAACACAGGTTGTAGGGGGACAGATTGATTTTCTGGCCGAAAAAGCTCTGCCGTACATCGCTCTTGTCCAGCATCTTGGTAAAAATTTCAGCGGCAGAGAACCTGAACCGCAGGCGGGGCGTATTACTTTGCCAAACAGGTTAAGGGTATTGCTCCCGAAATCCCCCCGCGTTCCCCAAGGACAGAACACAGCAGCGTGTACTTGAAATCTTCGTTCCCTGTACGACACTCCTGTGCATTCAGGTAATTGATCAAATTTTCAGAGGGAAAGCGGTAAGACAACATACCCCGCACATGGCTCTTGAATGTCAGTCAGTTACACTGCCATGCAACTCATTGGCAATGCACCAGATGGTCCTGTGCAACTCACCCCGTTCAATCTGCTGCCCCGTGATGGGGGCAGGCACCACTCGACTCTTTCTCTGATGAAACAGTTGGCTTCTTCAGGCTCGCAGTTTTCTCAAGTGCTGTTTCCGGCGTGTTCTTATACTCTCAATTCTTGTCTTGAAGCGACACATCCCCATACAGCGGGATCTCACTGGGGAAGTATGAAAGTTAATTGCTCCTCCTATTATCCTGAAGGCCAAGTTCACGGCCTGTGAAAAGCAGTATGACTCTTCCGAGGAGCAGAATAACTGTCCATAAGGTCATACCTGGGGGGGGCGATAAGTGAATATTCAGTCATGTTGGGGTACTATTCACATCATCTCGTTGCAATATATACCTTTTCTATGCGTCACGGACTCTGCTCCTGCTGCATTCCAATACAGCCCCCTTCAGCATCTGATATGTGTATGGCCCCTTGCCGCACAATTCGGCAACCCGTGCCAGACCAATCGTTTTTTGCCCTTTCACAGTTTCATTTAGAACAGCTGTGGATACAGGATAAAAATCCCATTGTTCCAAGTCGAGCGGATTGATAGTATCCTGTTCCTTATGCTTGAGCACGCAAAACACATAAACATCAGCCTGACGCTTTTTCTCATTGGCATAGGTAACGCCATCCCAGTACAGAGTTTCGGCAATACTGAATTTTATTTTGGAAAAGCCTTTTTGTTCCCATGACTGGATGTAGGCTGATGCCTTGACCTCAATTTTAATGCCCTCAGGTGAAAGGAGATCGAAACTTCCCCATGTGGGACTGGTTCCTTCATCACAGTTCATCGCTGTTGCAACGATGTACTCGGCCAGCTTGCCACGCTCCGTATTGCTGACCAAATCAGAAAAGGCCCATGCCCAAAAATCCTGAAGGGTACGTTTACCATCCATTCCCTGAAAGCATTCTTTGCCACTTTTGCGGGTTACCTCTATTGCGGAGAGCCATATTGTCATATTTCCCACCTTGTTCAGCCAATTAGAAATTTGAAGCTGTAGTGTCGCCGAGGGCAACGATGATTCTTCCAAACATGCCTTTACCTGCTGGAATGCTGTTTACACCGTCTGCTTAAATCCGGGAATACCCCCAAAAAAAGCTGCCAGCAACTTGTGCTGGGCAGTCTTTTCTTCTTGCATGAAGCCCTCTCATACGGAGAGATCTAAAAAGCTTACAGTTTGTTCATGTCGGTAAGACTCCTTTTGATTTGTTAAAAGGTCTCACCGTCTGACAACTGCAAGTCGACTGTATTTTTAGGCATGGAAGCCCCTGTTGTCAGAACAAATCAGGGTATGAAGAAAATACCGTAACAGAGGTATGACTGGAGTATCCCTCGGAGTGCCCGAGCGGATTGCATCAGGCCCCTCTGAAAGAAGAGGAACGGAGTTGCTCATTGAGACTATCTTGAGTTTGTACCCTGTAACATCCTGATAAGGCATCAGCTGGGATTTGCTGGTAAGCGCAAGGTTGCCGAGTCGTCTTGGGCAGCAGTCTCCATGGGCACGATTTCATTCGAGGTTTATCGTTTGTTGATTTTGGAACAGGCTGACGTGAGCGGATGGATACGGAACTGCCGAACCGGCTCCCTGCTGTTGCATGTCTGAGGGGTTCCCTGTGAAGAGATACGCGTGGCCGCTTCCGGTTGCAGCCTTGAACAGACTGCCAGCGCCTTTTCACGAGCTTTCAGCAGAAGCGGCGTCAGGGGTATCCGTGGTTGCGTGTCTATGCACATGCCAACGTAGGACCCCAGGGGGAAGGGAAGGAGCAGACGGTTTACAGGACCCCAGAATCTGGCTTCTTTCCATGTGGAAGGTGGTCCTGGCAGGATGGAACGGGAGAAAATATGACATCCCGGGGCAATTCTGGCCGCCATGCGGGTGACTTTGAACGGATTCAGACCCTGTTCAGGAATGCCTGCCTTCTTGCCCCAGAATCGATAGAGAGAACAGCTGCTCACAAAGCCGACAAGGACACCTCGCTTCGCAACCCGAATGGCCTCGGCCAGCGTTGTTTCCGGATCCCGGACATGCTCGAGAACTGAAAACAGGGCGGCATAATCGAAGCTGTCGGTTTCGAAAGGCAGGTGGTCAAATTGACCCAGATAAAAATCGGCCCTGTGCCCCATCCGTTCCTGTGCCAGCTCCAGGGTTTGTTCTTCGGTATCGAATCCTGTGACGTCAAATCCATAGTGCCAGAGCATCTCAAGAAACAGACCTGCTCCGCATCCCAGATTCACAATGGTTCGATTTCGGCGAGGCCATTGGGAAGAGAGCCGCTGCAGGAGATTATGTTGCTGGTCAAGCGCAAAAGCCCCCTGAGACGAGGCGTACCATGTTTCGAGTTTTTTGGCTGTTCCAGAGTTCCACATAGCTGCTCCCCGCGGGCATTGAAGAGTCTGTCCGCAGTACAAGTATACGAGGAAGTTTTACGAGAGGAAAGCCCTTACTTTCAGACCCCATTGCCCCCTGCTGAGGCTTGTTCCTGTTCGTTTTCCTGCTTTGAAAACAGCAAGTTTGCTTGTCAGAAGATTCCCTTTAGGCATCCGGCCAGATGGAGCAGAAACGCGCTGGCGCGTATCCCTGCCGGAAGGCCGCCTCCAGATCGGGAAACGAGACGAAGTTTCGCCGTGCAATACGGACTGTTTGGGAGCAGGGAATGGAAAAGAACCGCCGGCTTTTCCTGTTCCCTATGAAGGGTTTCCGTGCATCCGGGCTTTCCAGTATTCGTTTCCAGAAACCGGATCGTTGCGTGATGGCGGCAGACTGTGCGGCCAGAAACCGTGTCCGCATGGATTCTGGCAGATCTCTGTGATCGTAAAAATAGGCGGCTCCCTCTCGTAGAAGACGCTCATTGAGAGAATCTCCGTCGGGAAGAAATGCTTCGACTACCAGTCTGCCATATCGATCCTTGCCGGTTCCGGGAAGAGGAACGAATTTGATCCGCTTATTCAAAACCAGCTGTCTGGTGAGCTGTCGGGCTTCCCGCGCATAGTATTGCGCGGGAGATGTGTCAGATGCCTTTTCCGGAGTATCTATGCCCGCAAACCGTATGTGCTGCCGGGTCTGAATCTTCACGGTATCTCCGTCAATGCAGGAAATGACGCGTGAGGAAAAGGAGCGTTCGGCAACCGCCGTACCTGAAAAGAAAATGGCCGCCACAAGGACGGCCCGGAAGAGCGCGCGGACGGGGATCAGCATTCCGCAAGCCACCCCGAAAGAGCATCAACAATTTTGCGAGCCTGTTCGGCGCTGGAAATATTGAATTTGGACTTCTGACGGTATTCGCCACCCATTTTCTGATAGCGTCGGATGGCGTATTTGTCCGGTCCGTATTCTCCCGTTTCAGGGATCAGTTCCTGATACCGGAACAGAATCGTCGTCCATGCACCTTTGGATAGAATGACCTTGTCGATTTCCTTGACCAGAATTTGACCGGCCTCTTCATACTCGATGGTGATTTCGTCAGCAGTGCTGCTCATTATGCATACCTCATGAATGTTGTAGAGAAGGGGCGCGCCGGAAGCGGGAGCTTCCCGCCGAGCGGATAGATATACCGGAGATTCGGGATCTGCAAGCCGGTTTTGGGCCGATACATGGGTTTTGGGCATGAATTCGGCCGTTTTTTCTTCGACTGGACAAAATTGGATCTGTCTGTAACATAGAAAAGATGAACAGCCGCCTTGCCGGGTGGCCGATTTCCATGTCATTACGCCGGGTTTGTCCCGACAAGGAGAATTCATGAGCAACGATGCGGAAAAGATCATTTATTCCATGATCCGCGTGTCCAAACGGCACGGCCAGCGTGAAGTACTGAAGGATATTTCGCTTTCCTATTTTTATGGGGCAAAGATAGGGGTATTGGGACTGAACGGCGCGGGCAAGTCTTCTTTGCTGAAAATTCTTGCCGGAGTGGATCAGGCCTTTGAGGGCAAGACTGTGCTCGCTCCCGGCTACACCATTGGCTACCTGGAACAGGAACCCCTGGCCCATGAAACCCGGACGGTGCGTGAAGTGGTACAGGAAGGCGTTCAGGAGATTGTGGATCTCGTAAATGAATTCGAGGCTGTGAACGCCAAATTTGCAGAACCCATGGAACCAGAGGAAATGGATGCCCTCATTGAAAGGCAGGGCAAGATCCAGGAGCTCATGGACGCCAAAGGAGCCTGGGATCTTGATTCCAGACTGGAAATGGCCATGGACGCTTTGCGGTGCCCTCCCGGCGATACGCCGGTATCCGTCATTTCCGGGGGCGAGAAGCGCCGGGTGGCCCTGTGTCGTCTTTTGCTTCAGAATCCTGACATTCTGCTGCTTGACGAACCCACAAACCATCTGGATGCGGAGTCGGTCGCATGGCTCGAAGGGTACCTGCGTCGTTTCCCGGGCACTGTCATAGCAGTGACGCATGACCGTTATTTTCTGGATAATGTGGCTGGCTGGATACTTGAGCTGGACCGCGGTCGCGGCATCCCGTGGAAAGGCAATTATTCTTCCTGGCTTGAGCAAAAGGAAAAGCGCCTTGCGCAGGAAGACAAGGCCGAGGACGAGCGCCGCAAGACGCTGGCCAGGGAACTTGAGTGGATTCGCATGTCGCCAAAGGGGAGACATGCCAAGGGCAAGGCCCGCATCAACGCCTACGAGGCCATGCTCAGCCATGAAAGCGAGAGCCGGGCACCTGAGCTGGAGATCTATATTCCCGCCGGTCCACGTCTAGGCAAGAAGGTCGTTGAAGCGGTCGGCGTGACCAAGTCGCTTGGCGACAAGACGCTGATGGCCGACATGAACTTCATCATTCCCGCCGGGGCCATCGTAGGGATCATCGGTCCCAACGGCGCGGGCAAGACGACGTTATTCAAGATGCTTGTCGGACAGGAAAAACCGGATACTGGAACCTTGACCGTCGGGGAAACCGTGCAGTTTGCCTATGTAGACCAGCAGCGGGAGTCCCTTACGCCCGGAAAGACGGTCTACGAGGTGATCAGCGACGGTGCAGAAACAATTAAGCTGGGCAGCCGGGAAGTGAATGCTCGCGCCTACTGCTCCCGTTTCAATTTTACTGGTTCCGATCAGCAGAAGAAGGTTGACGTACTTTCCGGAGGAGAGCGCAACAGGGTACATCTGGCCTGTATGCTCAAGTCCGGGGCCAATGTCATCCTGCTCGACGAACCGACCAATGACATCGACGTGAACACCATGCGGGCGCTTGAAGACGGTCTGGAGAATTTTGCAGGCTGTATTCTCGTCGTCAGCCATGATCGCTGGTTCCTTGACCGCATTGCTACGCACATCCTCGCGTTCGAGGGTGATTCTTCGGTCGTCTTTTTCGATGGCAACTACTCTGAATATGAAGAGGACCGGAAAAAGAGACTGGGAAAGGCCGCAGAACAGCCGCACCGTTTGAAATATCGTAAGCTGACGAGATAATAATGAAAAAGGCCGTCATCCATCATGAGGAGGCGGCCTTTTTGCATGATTGACACATACCGTTTTTCTGAAAAGTTGAGCGACCAGGCATATGGATGTCGGGGACCTTTGCCTAACACTGACCGGCCTTGCCGTAAGGTCTTCCGGTCTGCGTCGTCTCCTTCAGTATGGAAGGTTATGAACGCTGAGGAACTGCTATGAGGGATTCTCCACGTTATGTGATGATTGTTTCTTCGCTTCACGCCGGTCCCACAGAGCCAGACGCAGACGATCCAGCACCATGAATACGCCGCAGCAGAAGACCATGAGGGCTGCGGTCGAGAATACTCCTCGATAGCCGAAACCGGCACTGATGACGGCACCCCCCATCAGGGGAGCCAGCATGCCGCTGGCATCAAAGGTAAGCATCATGACATTGGAATTGATGGACCGGGTTTCCTCGGAGGAGCGGTCATAGATTGTAGAGGCCAGCAGAGGGTAAAGCAGCCCCAGCCCCAGCCCGTAGACGATGGTCAGGGGGACAAAGGCGTTCAGAGGTCCCCATGCCAGGCCGAGAACACTGATGGTCAGCGCCAGTGCACAGATGGGAACGACACGATAGCGGGGCAGCGTATCCATCATGTGCCCGCTGACGATGCGCACGAAGATCATCGTGATGGTGTAGGTCATGAAAAACCAGGCAGGCGTAGCCCCAGTGACGGCACAAAGACCTTTCATGAAGTAGATGGCCAGAATCGTCATGATGCTGAAACACAGGCAGGCCAGATAAATACAGCCCAATCCCGAGTGGGTCATGGCATGAATTGCCATGCCGGGTGTCTGGCGGGTACGGACATCCCTGTATACGGGAATCTCCGGCTTGCGCAGTTTGGGAGCCAGGAAGACTACTATGCAGAGGGCGGGGATGGCCAGTACGGCCACAAGGGCGAACAGGTGCGCCTCTCCATGCAGCAGAGGCAAAAGATGTTCGCCGACAGCTGGGATAATGGAATACGGCAGCAGGCTGGTCAGGGAAAATATGGCGAAACCTCTGGCGCTCTGGCCTTTAGGGATGCAGCTGACCAGTACGGCTACCACGCAGCTGGAGTAGACGGCCAGAGAGATTCCCTGAATCAGACGCAACAAGAGAATCAGAAAGACGGAATGGGGACCGCTGACGAAAGAATAGCTCAGCATGATACAGCTGGAAACACAGATCCCGGCGACAAGAGGCAGCAGTTTGCTGCGTGAGAGCAGAAAGACGCTGACGACGGGACGCCAGAGTAGGACCATGGCGTAGAGTGCTGAAAGAAGAATACCCCGCCAGTTTGGACTGATTTGCAATCCTTCAAGCCATTGTTCAAAGCAGTAGAAGACGGCAAGGTAACTGTTGCTGCACATGGCCATGCAGAACAGCAGAATAAAGTCCCGGCTGAAAAGTTTTTGCCCTGAGTTCTCGACTGGCAGCTTTTTCCGTGTTTCTAAAGGCGTAGCCATGGTTCTGCGCTTCTCCTGCGAATACCCTTGGAAATTCCGTTCGGAGGCAGACCGGAGAAAAGGTCCGGACGCTGTCTGTTTTGCACGATGCGTCTTTGAAAGATCAGATGAATTGGGTTCCACCTGACTGAATATGCGCATTCGCCGATTCTGGTCAAGATGGCATGGCTGTTCCAGCAGCCTCTTTTTATGCCTGTCGGGAGGCCTCTCGGAATTCATCCGTTTTTACCTGTTGTTATGGCTGCGGCAGATGTTCCTCCGACAGATCATGCGGTACTGCATCAGGTTTTCTGGAGAAGGCATGGCAGGAGAGAAAGGAGGTCGGCGCACCACCGCGTCAGGGACCGGCGTTTTCACGCCAGGGCGCAACCACATTACAGTTTTCCGGAGGCCAGAAAGAAGGCTCTCCCCAGGTTTGGGGAGAGCCGGTCAGCCTTCGATGTCCGGATCGGCCTGCATCAGGCGTCTGGACGATCGGATTGAAGCCGCTGGACTACAATTTCCTCAATTTTTTCTTTAAACGGTCGCCGACCCATCTGGTGCTGCCACACACCACCACAAAGAATGTGGGAATGAAGAATATGCCCAGGACGGTAGCGCATACGGTTCCCCAGAATACAGCGGTTCCCACCGCATGCTGGCTGGCTGCTCCCGCTCCGGAAGCCGACATCATGGGCAGTACGCCCAGTCCGAAAGCCAGAGAAGTCATGATGATGGGACGCAGGCGGATGCGGCATGCCTCGACGGTGGCGTCGATGAGGCTTCGGCCTTCCTCTTGAAGGTTTCTGGCAAACTCTACAATCAGAATGGCGTTTTTGGACGACAGCCCCATGACGGCCAGAATGCCTACCTGGAAGTAGACGTCATTGGTCAGACCCTTCAGCCAGGTACCTGCCACCGCACCCAGAATGCCCAGCGGGATGACGAGCAGTACGGCAAACGGAATCGACCAGCTTTCATACAGGGCCGCCAGAGCCAGAAACACCACCAGAACGGAAAGGGCGTAGAGCATGGTGGTCTGGCTGCCGGAAAGCTTTTCCTGATAGGAGAGGCCGGTCCACTCCATGCCGAAGTCCTTGCCCAGTTTTTTGACTTCCTCTTCGATTGCCGCCATGGCGATGCCGCTGGCGATGCCGGGCTTGGGTTCGCCCTGATATTCGAGAGTGGGCATGGCGTTGTAGCGCTGCAGCACAGCGGGTCCGAAGGACCAGTTTGTAGAGAAGATGGCGTTGAACGGCACCATTTCTCCTTTGTCATTGCGGAATTTGATGCGATTCAAGTCTTCCGGCTGCTTGCGCACGTCGGAGTCGCCCTTCACGAACACCTTTTTGACGCGTTCGTTGTGCACGAAGTCGTTGACGTAAGCGCCCCCGAGATAGGTGGAGACGTCTGCATTTACCGCTGAAAGCGTCAGTCCCATGCTGGTGGCCTTGGCATTGTCCAGATGGATGTTGAACTGCGTGATATCGTCCATGCCGGTAGGCCGGACATAGGCGATCACTGGGTTGGAGAAGGCCGCTCCCAGGAATTTCTGGCCGGTTTCACGCAGTTTGTCATGCCCTACGCCGCCCCTGTCCTGCAATTCCATCGTAAAACCGTTGGTCATGCCCAGTGAGATAATGGCCGGAGGAATAGCAGCGATAAGTTGTCCGTCCAGAATGCCGGAGAATCTCTGACGAATGCGGGCGGCAACTGACGCCGCATCCTGTCCCGGCTTGGTACGTTCGGCATAATCCTTGAGTTTGACGAAGCCCATGCCCGTGTTTTCCGCGACACCGCCCATTCCATAACCCGCGACTACCATGACGGAGTCTGCGGATTCCTTTTCTTCATTAAGCACATAGTCGGAGAACTCCTTGAACTGCGCCGTGGTCTGGGCCAAGGTTGAGTTGGGCGGCATCTGAAGCATGACGATGGCTGCACCCTGGTCTTCCGTGGGCAGGAAGGATGTGGGGAGCTGCTTATAGATGAGGCTGAGTCCGCCCAACAGGAGAACATAGATCAGCATGATTCTGCCGCCGCGCTGCACAAGCCTGCGCACGCCGCTGGAATAGCGGTGCTGATTTTTCGTGAACATGCGGTTGAACCAGCCGAAGAATCCCCATTGGGCGCTCTGGGAGTGCTGCTTGAGCATGCCTGCGCAGAGGGAGGGTGTGAGGATCAGAGCTACCAGCACGGAAAGCGTCATGGCCGTCACGATGGTGACGGAGAACTGTCTGTAGATAACACCGGTGGAACCGCTCATGAAGGCCATGGGCAGGAACACTGCGGAGAGCACCACGCCGATGCCTATCAGAGAGGAACTGATCTGATCCATGGATTTTTCCGTGGCGGTCACGGGATCAAGATGTTCTTCCTGAATGACGCGTTCCACGTTTTCCACCACGACGATGGCGTCGTCCACCAGCAGACCGATGGCCAGCACCATGGCGAACAACGTCAGCGTGTTGATGCTGTAGCCAAAGGCCAGCAGGACGCCCAGCGTGCCCAACAGCACCACAGGCACGGCAATGGTGGGAATGATAGTGGCGCGGAAACTCTGGAGGAACAGAAGCATGACAAGGAATACCAGGAAAATGGCTTCGACCAGCGTTTTTACCACTTCATGAATGGAGGCGAGCACAGGTGGCGTGGTATCGAAGGCAAAGTCATAGGTCATACCGTCGGGGAAATAATGTGACAGCTGTTCAATTTTGGCCTTCACCAGATTAGCCGTTTCCAGACCGTTGGCGCCGGGAGCAAGTGTGACGCCGATGCCGGTGGCCGGGTGGCCATTGTAGAAACTGGTGATGCCGTCCATTTCCGTGCCCATGGCCACGCGGGCTACATCACGGACATGTACGCGTTCGCCGTTTTCCGTCACGGTGAGGAGGATGTCTGCAAACTGTTCTGCGTTGGTAAGCAGGCTCTGGGCCTTGATGTTGAAGTTCAGGACCTGATCGTTGGGGCGGTCGATCATGTTCGCGCCCATCTGACCCGCCGTGACTTCCGCGTTCTGGGCGGATACCGCGTTACGGACGTCGGTCGGGGTCAGGTTGTACTTGGCCATCTTGTCAGGATCCAGCCATATGCGCATGACGTACTTGCCGCCGAACACCTGCACTGTGCCTACGCCCTGAGTACGGCTGATTTCGTCCTTGATATTGGCGCTGATATAGTCGGCAAGGTCAATCTGGTGCAGGCTGTCGTCCGGAGAGTACAGGGTAATGACCATGAACATGTTGTCATTGCCCTTGGATACTTCCACGCCGTTGGATTGAACGGCGGAGGGCAACTGGGACTGCACCTGCTGCACCTTGTTCTGCACCTGCATATGGGCGACGTCGGGGTCAGTGCCCACTGCAAAGGTCAGGGTGATGGTAGACATGCCGGATGAGTCGGACCGGGACTGCATGTAGATCATGTTGTCGATGCCGGTCATGTTCTGTTCAATGACCTGCGTGACTGTCTGGTCCACGGTCGTGGGAGACGCACCGGTGTACTGGGTGTGAATACGGATGGAGGGCGAGGCCACTTCAGGGTACTGCGAAATAGGCAGTGTAAAAATGGCCAGCACGCCGAAAAGCATGGTGACGATGGCCAGTACCCATGCGAAGATGGGGTGGTGGATGAAAAAGCGTGACAGCATCAGTTACTGCCTCCGGCTGTCTTTTTTCCCTGGTCGGAATTTTCAGGGGCGGCCTGGCTGTCCGTCTGAGAAACTTCCTGTACGGTCATGCCGCTGCGGACGTTGTTGACTCCGTTGAGAATAATCTTTTCACCCGCCTGCAACCCGGACGTTACATACCAGTCATTGCCTATGGTGTGGCTGACGGTGATGAAGCGTCGTTCGGCCTTTCCGTCCTTGAGCACATAGACGTAGGGCTTGCCCTGCAAATCTCGCAGGACGGCCTTCTGGGGAGCCAGAATGGCCTGGGGATCCTGCCCCATGATGACCCTGGTACGTACAAACAGGCCGGGAAGCAGTTCTCCATTGGGGTTGGGGAACTCAGCGCGGAGCGTGACTGTATTGGTTGTCTGGTCCACATCCACGCCCGTAAAGTTGAGATGCCCCGCAGCGGAATAGCTGGAACCGTCGGCCATGGTCAGCGTAGCCTTGATGTTGGAGGGATCCACTGTCTTGATGTCACCGCGGGATCCCAGCTGTTTTCTCAGCGCGTACAGGTCGTCGGAGGACTGAGAGAGTTCCACATACATGGGATCGGTCTGATAGATGGTCGTCAGGGGAGTGGCCTGACTGGCGGTAAGCAGCGCGCCGGCGGTAAAATTGCTGATGCCGATGCGACCGCTGATCGGGGCGCGCACTTCGGTCCGGCGGTAGTTGATTTCTGCGGTTTCCAGAGCGGCCTTATAGGACTTCACCGAAGCTCTGGCTTCCTGAAGAGCGGCTTTGACGTCATCGTAATCCTGCTGACTTACGGATTTGGTGCGCAACATGCCGGCGGTCCGGCGTTCGCGAAGGCTCGTTACGTTCAGGTTGGCCTGAGCGCTGGCGAGATCGGCGCGCGCCTTGTTCAGGGCTGCAAGGTAGGTATCGGGCTCTATCCGATAGAGCACGTCTCCTTCCTTGACCTGAGCGCCCTCAGTGAAGCAACGTTCCTTAAGAATACCGCCAACTTCTGGGCGTACCTCGGCCCAGCGATAGGCTGTCGTGCGGCCCGTGAGCTCGCGTTCGATATTCACGTTGTGCGGAGTCAGTTCCACCGTGGTTACCCGAACCACACGATTCGCCGCACCTGTGGAAGATTGGCTTGTCTGGTTGTCGCAGCCCGCAGCCAGAATGGAAAATGCGAGCAGAAAGGGTACGGCAATATGGAGTTTCGCCATGAGTATTCTCCTTGAGATCCAGAAAGGGTAACGTTGAAGGAGTGGGCAGGTTATTCCTGCCATCCTCCGCCGAGTGCAAGGCAGACTTCGGCAATACTTGCAAGATGCTGTGCATGGGCTGCGGCAAGGCTCTGCTGTGCGGTGAACAGGTCGCTTTCACTGGTCAGCAGATCAAGATAGGACGCATAGCCATTGTCGTAACGTGTGCGCGCGTGCTCCACGGCCTTGCTCAGGTATTCTACCTGCCGGGTGAGTGCCTGGACCGAATTGGCGTATTCTTGCTGCTGCACCAAGGCATCGCGCACATCCTTGAAGGCGTTGAGCACGGCAAGCTGATAGGCAGCTACGGCGGAATCCCTGGCAGCCTGAGCGGAATCCACACCGCGCTTGATGGTCCAGAAGTTCAGCGGCAGGCTGATGCCACCGGACAGGGCCGTATAGGCATTGGGGCTGCGCAACAGCTCATTCAGCTCCAGACTGGCGGAACCAAAGAGTCCCGTAAGAGAGAAGGATGGAAAGAATTCTGCACGAGCGACGCCGATATCATAGTTGGCGGCCTGAAGATTGGCTTCCGCCTGCCGAATGTCGGGACGCTGTTCCAGCAGCAGGGATGGAACTCCGGACGGCAGCACGGGTGTGGTGGGCAGCGAAGTCATGAGCGATGATGGAGCCTTGATGGCGCCTGCCTTCATGAGTTCCGCCGGAGAACGCCCCAGGAGGACACCGAGCGAGGTCTCCGCGGCGTTTTTGGCGATGCGCGCCGAAGCCAGAGCGTTGCGGGCGGTTTCTACATTGGCCCGGATGCTCAGGATATCAAGTTCGCTGATTTGCCCGTTGTCGAAGCGACTCTGGTAAAGTTTCAGCGAATCTTCCCTGTTCTTGAGCACTGATTCGGCAATTTCTTCCTGCCAGGTATAAGCGCTCAGCCAGAACCATGATTCCACAGTACTGGCGGTGATGGTGAGCACGATGTTGTCGCGCGCGGCCTCTGTGGCCACGAGGGAAGCCCGGGCCGACTCTGCGGCGTTCCAGTACTTGCCCCAGAAATCGAGCGTCCAGCTGGCCGCAAGAGAACCGGAGAACGTATTGGTGTTTTTGCCTCCATGCTGCAATGCCGTAGGTGATGTGGAAGAACGTGCCATGGTGCGATTCCCGTCGGCAGAGGCGCCGGGGACGGGGAGCAGGGCATCCCGGGCAATGCCCAGGGCCGCCTGAGCCTGACGGACGGAAGCCATTGCCTGCGCAATGTCCTTGTTATGCGCAAGGGCTTCTTCTACCAGCGCGTTCAGCGTATTGTCATGAAAACGTTCCCACCATTTGTTTTGGAGCGCTTTGGAATCCGCTGCTTCCCAGGTTAGGGGAAGTTCCATTTCCGGACGCTGGTAAGTGGGGGCAAGGCTGCAGCCTGCAAGCGCCAGCACAAGAACCGGCGCAAGAAACGACAGGGGGTTTACCATGTACATGAACTCCTATGACGATATAGTTCGTCGCATAAGATCGGCGTCGGACATGCGAAGTCCGGAGCAGAGCTTGCTGTCCTGAATGGGGCACGAGAGGTGCTGTAAAGCAACCGTGTCGACATACCCATATTTTTTTGTTATAAAAAATTAAAACCTATCAAGTTTTTGATATGTATTGTTGAGAGGTGTTTTCATGAACTGGACTATAGAACAGCTTCTTGCTTTTGTCACCGCCGGAGAGGAAGGTTCTTTCTCGGCCGCCGGTCGCGCGCTAGGACGTGCCCAATCCGTAGTAAGCACACATATTTCCACGCTGGAGGATACGCTCGGCGTGGAGCTTTTCGACAGGTCTTCCCGCTCCCCTGTCCTTACTGAAGCGGGGCATGACCTTCTACCCGAAGCCAAGGCCGTATTACGCCAAAGCTATCGCTTTGAGTCACGTGCTCTGGCTCAGTTCAACGGCGAGGCCATGCGTCTGAATATTTCAATATGCCACGGCATTTCCTTTGAGGGTATTTCCGAAACCGTTGCGGCGCTGATGCAGCGGTATCCCTATATTACGGGAGCTCTGCAGATGGAATCCGAGGAAAAAGTGTGGAACGACGTCAGGGAAAGGCGTTCCCACATGGGGCTGGTGCTGGGAGATACGCCCCCGAACAGAGATATTTACGGATGTATCTGCCTGGGCCATATTCAATATTGCATCGTGGCATCCAAAGATTTTCCCCTGGCGCGACTTTCCAGAATCACAGAGCAGGACTTGTCGCAGCACAGACAAATTCTTTCTGAGGATGCCAGACGGTATCTGTTCAGTTCGCAGTACTGGCTGGTGAACAGCGTCTCGTGGGCTCTGTACCTCGCGGCATTAGGCGTCGGCTGGACCGTAGCTCCCCTGGAGCTGGCTCACCGTGCCGTCAGCAGCAAGAAAAATCTGGTCATTCTCAATCCCGAGAAACACAGCATGCCCATCCTCAATATCCATCTCATCTGGAATATGGAGTTGAATCGCCGTGATATCCTGGAATTTTTCTGCGAGGATCTGCAAAAACGCTATGCGCACATATGCGGATAACGTTGTTGGCCGCTGTTCACGAAGATGATGCCGCGCGTGGTTGTCATTCCCTTTGAGAGATCTTTTCCCGTGATTGTCCTGGCCTGTAAGGGGAGGTCATTTCTCTGTCACAACAGGCTACCGTAGGCGTTTGCCATATCCTGCCCCGAGTATCTTTTGCAAATTCAGTCCTCTTTCGTGTTTTCAAGAATGCGGCGCAAGCTGCTGTAGCTTATGCCAAGAGCCGCAGCCGTCTTGCGTTTGTCACCGAAGTTCAGGGCCAGTTCTTCCATGACTTTCTTGCGGCGGAAATTCGTTGTCTGTCGACCAAGGTTGTGATCGTCTCCAGTATCCGGCGTCGAGGTGGAGAGGAGGGCTGGTGGGGTAAGCGGCAATACGTCCCTGTGTCGGAATACTTCCTCAAAGCAGGCCAGACTTGTCGCCTGATCGCCCAGCAACACCAGATAACTTTCCAAAACGGCCATAAGTTCGCGCACATTGCCCGGCCAGTTATAGGCCTTGAGTCTTTTTTGTATTTCCGGTCCCAGCGCTCTCTTGTCCTTGCCGTAGCGGCGCAGCAAGGGGGCGGCGAACAGGGTGATGTCCTCAAGGCGGTCCCTGAGGGGAGGAACTTCAAGACAAACGCCCGTCAGACGAAAATACAGGTCCATACGAAATGTACCCTTGCGAACCAGATGAAGAAGCTGCTTGTTGGAAGCACACAGGACGCGGACATTGATGGGGATAAAGCGATCTCCGCCGATATGCATCACTTCTCGTGCATCCAGGACGCGCAACAGACGGAGCTGAACCGCGTGGCTGATGTCTCCGATTTCGTCCAGAAACAGCGTTCCGCCGCTGGCCAGCTCAAACAGCCCCTGTTTGCCGCCACGCTTGGCCCCGGTAAACGCTCCTTCCTCGTAACCAAAGAGTTCGCTCTCCAGTAAGGGGTCAGGCAGGGCAGCACAGTTGACCACGACAAACGGTTGTTGGGAACGGCTGCTCGCGGCATGGAGGGAATGCGCCACGAGTTCTTTCCCGGTACCTGTTTCTCCATAGATGAAAACAGGGATATCCGTGGGTGCATAGCGCTGGATGTTTTTTTTGAGACTGATGATGGCCGGAGCATTGCCGATAATATCGCGGCATGTGTAATTGGCAACCAGACCGCGAGCCTGAAGGTCCACACTGATCTTTCGGCTGATTCGTTGCAGGGAACGAACGTCATGAATGAAGCAGAGGGCGCCGGTTGCCGTGGAACTCAGCTGCAGAGGAAAGGTATTTATGAGGAGCTGCCTTTCATTGATGGTGACCAGCTTGTCAATGTGCGGAGTTTGTTCCCGAAGAACCTCTTCCAGATAGAGAGGACGGAAGAAGGGGGCAAGTCGATTTGGCGTTGCGACGCGTAACATGTTCAGCGCCTGCTCATTATGGAACACGACTTCGTGTTCCGTATTGATGCAGATCATTCCCTCCTTGCTGTAGTGCATGATCGCCTGGATATTGCTGCGATAGGCCCTTTCCATTCGGATATTTTCCGCCAGGATGATGGCCCTGTTCAGCGCGTTTCGTATATTTGCCTTCTGAGGAAGGTCCAGAAAGACCTGGCCTCCGAGCCTACTGACGATTCTGCCGGTTCCCCCGCCGCCCACAAAGACTTGCACTCCCTGCGCAAAAAGTTCCTGAATCTTTCGCGCAAGATCGTCCTGCAGTGTGTATCGCACGGGAATAATACTCATATCCAGCAGCTGTTCCATGAATTCGATGTCGCGTGTTTCATTGACGTGCGCCGTCAACGCGACGGTTGTCGAAATCTTACGGGCTTCGGCAAGACTTTTGATCAAATCAATGTCCGAACGTTCGATAAAAACGATGCAGGGTCCAAATCTGGCGAAAAGCTCTTCCCTGAATCCACCGTGGCAGAGAAGCGCCTCGTATCCCTGTGCCAGAAGACTGGCCGCATCTTGCAGCGCAGTTTCATAACTCGTGACCTCGACATGAATATCCCATCCGAGATGGAGAATTTCGTTGTGTACAACGTCCGCTACCAGTTGGGAATGAACAAGAGCTGCCAGTTTGTGATCCTGCATCATAAATTTTCCCTGTGTTCAAAAATAGGCATATATCATTCGGTTTTGACCGATATCTTATGTAGAGCAGTCTTGTCAAACAGGTATCTCGTTAATTTTACAAGTCTTATCTGAAAAAACAGTTTGGAACGTTTTATGCTTTTGAGTCAGGCATAGTACATTCGTCTGTTGAAGGAAAAACGGTTGCAGCAGGAGTTTTCTTCGGCAGTCGGTATATGGGAGGGGCGGAAACGATAATGGCCGGAGATCGGCGGCAACTATCGGAAAAATTTTTGTTTGCCTCCGAACATATCTGTTCTGGAGAGTGTTCTGTTCAAGGATATGACAATGATTGAGCATATCAGACAACGTATCGCACACGCGCCGCGTATCCCTTTGGGAGTGTGGCCGACACCGTTCATGGCGATGGACCATCTTCGAGAAAACATTGGCAGTTCCTGTCCCCGTCTATGGGTTAAACGGGAAGATCTGACTCCCCTCGGCGCGGGTGGAAACAAGGTGCGCAAGCTGGAATTCGTGCTTGCCAGGGCATTGGCCGAAGGCGCCGACGTATTGCTCAATACCGGCGAAGTGCAATCCAACCAGGTTGTTCAGACAGCTGCGGCCGCCGCGCGTCTCGGCATTCCCTGCGAATTGTTTCTGGGGTGCATGGACCCGCCGTTGTCCGAGGATGAAAAGGATACTGGCAATATTCTGTTATGCCGTATTCTGGGTGCCCGTATTCATCTTTTGCCTCCAGGAGAGGACAGGGCCGCCGCCATGCGGACCCGGGCTGAAAAGCTGGAAAAGGAAGGCAGGCATCCATACATCATTCCACGAGGTTCATCCACTCAGGAGGGTTCCCTTGGCTCCCTGAGTTGTTTCTTTGAGTTGCTGGAACAGGCGGCGGAGCATGATTTTGTTCCTGACGCCATCGTCGCTACCGTCGGCAGTTCCGGGACTACGGCGGGATTTCTCGTAGGGGCCCAGGCAATGCGCCGGACCATGAACAGAAAAATAGGCATCTGGGCATTTGACGTATTCGGGAGTGAATACCCTGTATCGGCACATGATCGCATCATGAACCATGCCGAAGAGAGCTGGCGTTTCCTGGAGCTGCCCGGAAATTGCGGCGAAGATTCTCTTCATCTTTCCGGCGAGTTCGTGGGGCCTGGGTATTGCCGGCCCTATCAGGGAATGCTCGATGCCGTGCGTCTGGTAGCAGGGGCGGAAGGATTTGTTGCGGACCCCAACTATACCGGAAAATGTCTTGCCGGATTGCTGCATCTGCTTAGAAACGGCGTCTTCCGCCCCGATCAGAATATTGTGTACCTGCACACTGGCGGACTTCCCGCGTTGTTTGCCATGCATCGTTATTTCAACTGAACTGCAACGTGCATGTTCACCTTTAACATGTTACTTCCGAGGCTGTCTCATGAGTATCCCCAAAAGTAATGAAAAAGTTGGAGCTATGAACCGTGGCACTCCCTGTGAATCGGGACTTTGCAATTTTTGTCGGACAGATTGCCAGGGACGGTGCGAGACGTGGCTCAGCTCCCTTGAGGGGCGCAGGACGTTGACGCCCCGTGAATATGGCAATGCCACGATTGGTTCGAGCACAATAAAGGAAGTCGGCATTTCCTATGACGCGCTGCGCATACGGGGGCGGGTTTTTGGCGGAGCGGGGCTGAACAAGGAGAAAGCCCGTCTTGGCGATGCCGCCTATTGTGACGCGGTGCTGTCTACCCGCATAGGTTCCTATGTAAAGGCGCCGAGTCGTTATCCCTTTGTTATCGGTGCCCTGAGCCGAAATCCGGTGGTGGACAAGTATTGGGACAGTTTTGCCATCGGCGCCGCGTTATGCGGCATTCCCCTTGTCATTGGCGAGAATGTCGGCGGTGGGGACAACAAGACCGAATTCAATCCGGACGGCAGCATACGCGCCCTTCCGGATCTGGATCGACGCATTGCCGTATATCAGAGGTATTATGACGGACAGGGCATGCTGATTGTGCAAGTCAACGTCAACGATGCCTACAATGGCGTCTCGGAGTATCTGGCGAGAAAGTACGGCGACAAGATCTGCATAGAAATCAAATGGGGGCAGGGTGCGAAGCCCATTGGTGGCGAAGGTATAATTCGGGACATCGAATATGCCCGATTCATGAAATCCAGAAGTTACTGCTTGCGTCCTGACCCGGATGATCCTGACATCCAGGAAGCGTTCCGCACGGGACATATTGAATATTTCAGACGTTATACGGGGCTTACCTATCCTTCTCTGGATACTTGCGAGGAAGTTCTTTCCGAATTGGCGTCCAAGGCCCGGGATCTGCGGGATCAGGGAGCATCAAGCCTGGCTCTGAAAACCGGTTCCTTCGGTATGGCTGATTTGGCACTGGCCATTCGTGCTGCATCCGAACTTGGTTTCGAGATGCTTACCATTGATGGTTCGGGCGGAGGCACCGGGATGAGCCCCAATGATGTTCTTGATACGTGGGGGGTGCCGTCGCTTCTGCTGCATGCCAAGGCATATGACTATGCGGCTCTGAGAGCCTCGGCAGGCAAGTCCGTTGTGGATCTGGCCATTGGCGGAGGGCTTGCCAGACCGAGTCAGGTCTTCAAAGCCCTGGCGCTTGGCGCGCCGTACGTCAAGGCCGTGTGCATGTCCCGCGCGTTCATGATACCCGCATTCCTCGGCTGCAATATTGAAGGTGCGCTTCATCCGGAACGCCGTGCAGCCGTGAATGGGGCATGGGATAAGCTGCCCAAGAGTGTTTTGGATATCGGAGATACCCCGGAAACCATCTTTGCAGGCTACCATGCATTGAAGGAACGTCTGGGAGCCGAGGAAATTCGTCATATTCCCTATGGAGCGATTGCAATGTGGACGATGTGCGATCGTCTGGGAGCGGGACTGCAGCATCTTATGGGAGGGGCAAGAAAGTTTGGTGTCGACTATATAGATCGAACTGATATTGCTGCCATTAATCGTGAAACTGCAAATGAGACAGGAATACCGTTCATAACGGATCAGGATGACGACATGGCGCGACAGATTGTTGCGGGATAAGACTCGAGGGAGGCCGGAACCGTTCCGGTCTCCCTGAAACTGTCTGAATGGGAGAGCGCACGGTAAAAAGGCAGATTTTTTTCTGGGAACTGACGCAAGCGCAATCCTGCGCAGAATCACATTGTTAAATTAGCAGCAGGCAAACATACAGTTTCCATCTTAACTTGGAATGGGGAAACGCACATGCTGGATATCGCCTTTATCAATGCACGTATTGTCGACGGCACAGGCACCCCCTGGCAGCGTGGGTGCGTAGGCGTACGCGATGGCCGAATCGTTCAGGTCGGATCGAATGGCGATCTGCCCGAGGCTGCGAACGTAATTGACGTCGCCGACCATATTCTTTGTCCGGGATTCATTGATAGTCACAGTCATTCTGATCTCGGCGTCCTTGAGAATCCAGAATCGTCCGCAAAAATCATGCAGGGGGTCACCACGGAAAACGTGGGATTGGACAGCCTGTCCGTAGCCCCCATCAGCGATCGGAACAAGGAGCAATGGCAGATTTCTCTTTCAGGACTGGACGGAATTTTGAACAGGGCCTGGGACTGGAACAGTTTTTCATCTTATCTGGATCGGGTGGATGCCGCGATGCCGAGCGTAAATATCAGTTCCTACGTAGGTTTGGGTACTGTCCGTCTCGACGTCATGGGAATGGAAAATCGTCCTCCGACCGCGGCAGAGCTGCGGCGCATGGAGGAGTCCATCGCAGAATGCATGCAGCAGGGCGCACGAGGCATATCGGCTGGACTCATTTATACGCCAAACAAGTACCAGTCCACTGAGGAACTGATCGCACTGGCCAAAATGGCTGCTTCCTATGACGGCCTGTTTGACGTGCACATGCGTAATGAGGCCGATCATATGACGGAGGCTCTGGATGAGATCATCCATATTGCCAGAGAGTCCGGCATTCGCGTCATGATCACGCATTTCAAGGCGCGCGGTCGCCGGAACTGGGGATCTGGCCGGAAGCATCTGGACACGATCGACAGAGCCAGACAGGAGGGGATAGATATTGGCATCGCTCAATATCCATATACCGCCAACAGCACACTCATGCATGTCGTCGTTCCACCATGGTACCACAGCCGTGGCATGGAGGGGATGTTGAAGGCTCTGGTCGAAGAACGAGAGCAGGTCAAGAAGGATATGCTGACGACGGATGGCTGGGAAAATTTTTCCGAGGTCATGGGCTGGGAAAATATTTACGTTTCATCAGTCAACAAGCCTCAGAACTCCTGGTGCGAGGGCCTGAGCGCCGTTCAGATAGGCGACAGGCTTCACTGTTCGCCGGAAGATGCCATTCTGGACTTGCTGGTTGATGAAAGACTGGCTGTCGGGCTACTGGGCTTCGGCATGTCTGAAGAAGACGTGATCGAAGGCATCAAACATCCCACGATGTGCGTGATAACAGATGGTCTGTTGAGCGGTAAGAAACCTCATCCCCGGACCTACGCGGCGTTTCCCCGTTTTCTGGCCCGATACGTCAGGGAGAAGCATATTCTCACACTGGAGGAGGCCGTCCGCAAGATGACCTTTAATACGGCGCGGCGTCTGAGAATGAAACACAAGGGATTGATCCTGCAGGGAATGGACGCGGATATCGTCGTTTTTGATGAACAGCGGATTCTGGATGTGAACTCGTTTGAAGAACCCCGCATTCATCCGCAAGGAATTGATCTGGTGTGTGTCAATGGGGAAATCGTCGTGCGTGATGGCGTGCATACGGGTGCAAGACCTGGAAGAACCATACGCGACCATTAATGCTGCTTCTGTATTCGCCATGAAATGCTGCTGAAGATGTTTCATGGGCAAATAAGATGAAATCCACGCAGTCAATGGATGAATCGTTTTCTGTGTAAACGATTCACCTTACAATCAGTGGGTTAATATGTCCCGGTAGGGAATTCGGTGAGAAGGAGCAACGACGTTTTCTTATTCCTGTCAGTTAGTTGGGGCTTCCAGCTATGAGTTTGCCATGTGGGCTGGTTGATGGATTGCCGATAGGGCTTCAACTGATTGGCAGACCACATTCCGAGATGCAACTTTTTCAGGTAGCACATTTTTTTGAGGTTTGCGGTGTCGTTCCAACCACCCGTCCTCCTGTCAGTTGGAGTTAAAATACCATTTATCTGTAATAAAATATCGCTAAGTTAGGATATAATTTCTTGTTCATGGCGGCGAGAGTGTCTTGATAACTTGCTTGGGGAAGTCGATAAACATACGGGCACGGTAATTCATGAAGTGTATTGCTGCGCCTTTTCATAATGATTTATCGTCAATCAGAGGTAAAGTATGCCTGCGTCATCTGTCTCAGCCTATGGGGAAGATCGTAATAAACTAATAGTGGTGGCTGTCGGAGGCAACGCATTGCTCACGGAGCGTCAACGCGGTACGTTTGAAGAACAAATGGAAAATGTAGAATATTGTTCTACAGAATTGTGTAAAATTATTCAGGAAGGTTACCAGCTCGTGCTCACGCATGGCAATGGACCGCAGATAGGTCTGATCATGTTGCGTGACTCGTTTTCTCGTGTTGTGCGTCCTGCAATGCCTCTCTATGTATATAGTGCCGAATCTCAGGGGCAGATTGGTTTTCTGCTGATGCGCAGCCTGTGCAACCATGTTGCACTTGCCGGCATACAGCCACGCATCACGACCATCCTTACGCAGGTTATTGTCCGTAGGGATGACCCGGCTTTTTCTTGTCCTACCAAACCGGTAGGGCCGTTTTATACGCTGGAGGAGATGCAGGACCTGCAAAGGATTTCCCCTTTCCCGTATGTGGAGGACTCCGGGAGAGGGTACAGAAAGGTGGTCTGCTCTCCGGAACCTATTGGTATTGTTGAATCAAACTTTATTAAAGGGTTAACGTCGCTGGGGTTGTCCATCATTGCCGGTGGAGGAGGGGGCATTCCTCTAGTCCAAAATGATGACGGCACGCTATCCGGGTGTGAAGCAGTGATTGACAAAGACTTGACCTCAGCGTTGCTTGCCGAGGAAATCGGGGCTTCCACCCTTGTCATCCTGACAGGTGTGGAAAGGGTGGCCATCAATTACAACAAGCCTGACCAAAAGTGGCTGGATACCGTGTCACTGGCACAAATGAAGCAGTATTACCAGGAGAGACACTTTGCCGAGGGCAGTATGGGACCCAAGGTTTTGGCCGCCATGCGTTTTGTGGAGAACAGCGGCGGTCGAGCGATCATTACCCGTCTGGAAAAGGTTGTCGAAGCGCTGCGGGGCCAGACCGGCACCGTCATCGTTGCCTGATTGTCCTTGCAGGCAGGATATATTCGTCGCCTTGCTTTCACTTGAAGCGTGGAGTCTGTATCAGTCCCGGCTTGGAGGGCAAGGTTCCAGTATGGAAAGGGAAGTACATCAGCTTTATTCCCTTTTTATCTCTGAAATGGGTTCTCTCTACGGGGGAGTCATCATGCCCCAATTATTCGCATTGACCGGACCTGTTGCCGAAGAATTGCTCCCAGAACGTGATTTTATCGTATTGGCCTCCTTTTCTAGAAGTTTTTATCTTGTTCCTCGGCGGGAAACAACACCGGGTTTGATTTGTTGCTGTACGGCGGAACTTGAGCCTGGACCGCTTTCTCTTTGCTGGCCTCAGTGGTCAACAGTGAGTATTCCGGCTCCGGGAACTATTGTCAGCTATTCAGATGAAGTGCTGCATTGGGACAAGTCCCGGTTAGATCTATCGGCAAGGCGGCACTGGACGCCTCCGGTATGTTCTTCCTTCTTTTCTTTTTCGGACCGGAACCGGCGTGGCGTATGGCTGGCTGGAGAGGTATCGCAGTCGTTTTCCCCCGATCTGCGTGGGTTGAATCGTCTTTTGCCGGTACTCCTTGCTCGCGGCGAGCTGCCTTCCCGTATGGCAGAGGATGTTCTTGGTCTGAATGCCTCGGAAAAAGGGCTTTTTCCCATCGGGGTTCCCTTGTTGTACAGGGTGCAGGAGTGGCTCCGGGGAGTGGATTGTTCCCCGTCGCTTTTTGTATCCGGCCTGATAGGTCTGGGGCCAGGCTTGACCCCCTCTGGGGATGACATCCTTGGAGGGATGCTGATCGCATTGCATTGTCTGGGGCGACTGGATCAGTCCCGGATATTGTGGAATGTCATCGAGAGGGAAGCGCATCGAACGAATCGGATAAGTCAAGCTCATCTTTACGCGGCTGCTCATGGTATGGGGGCGGAAGTTCTGCATGAATGGATTCATGCACTGCAGGGAGAAACCGACAGGCAAACGGTATATGGCCTTTGTAAAAGGCTGGGGCGTGTTGGCCATACATCCGGCTGGGATGCCGCGTTGGGGGCGAGTCTGGCCTTTCTGAACGCCAGATTGCGGAACGATGAGTTTGAAAAACTGGATTCAGCTTGAAGTGATGCCGGATTGGGGATAAAGACCTCTTTCTGTCATTTCCCGCTCACCTGCCATCGTTTTCAGCAAAGAAGAGTCAAAAGTGCTACAGGATTTTTTATAGAATCCCTATATGCGCAGCAGTGATCTTTTGAGTATCCATGCACGGCATGGGCTTTCTCGAGTATCTGTCATGTGAGACGGCAACAGATCTGTGAGAATATGATATAAAGTCTGTGAAGGGTAAGGAAAGCTGCCCGGAATTTCTGATGAATGAAAAACGACGCCATGTAATGGAATTATTTCATAATATTCAAATATCATACTAAATTAAAATACATCTCCTAAAAATTTTCAGGAGAGCGACTTTCCTCCATTAGGTCGTCGCGTCCCGAACGGCCTGGCATAACCCTCTTATCATCTTCTTTTTTCTGCATATATCAAAAAAGCCCTCAGGTTATTTACCTAAGGGCTTTGAAATATCTGGAGCGGGAAACGGGACTTGAACCCGCGACCTTCAGCTTGGGAAGCTGACACTCTACCACTGAGTTACTCCCGCATATCGGAGAGATTCGTTGAAAAAATGGAGCGGGAGACGGGATTTGAACCCGCGACTTCAACCTTGGCAAGGTTGCACTCTACCACTGAGTTACTCCCGCTCAAGTGGAGGCGACGTCCGGATTTGAACCGGAGGTGGAGGTTTTGCAGACCTCTGCCTTACCACTTGGCTACGTCGCCTTACTTGTGCTGGAGCGGGAGACGGGATTTGAACCCGCGACTTCAACCTTGGCAAGGTTGCACTCTACCACTGAGTTACTCCCGCTCGGCAGGAAAAGACATTTACTGATTCATGGCGTTTCTGTCAACAATTTATTTTGCAAAAAAATCTTTTTTTATTGCGCCGCGGTTTAAAAATGAATCTATAGATGACTATCCATCTAAAAATACATTTGTTCTTTGCTCTAAGCGTATCTCGGCCTCTATCGGATCTCGATGGAGAAAGTAATGAATCTGGGACACTGGGGGCTGCGCAGCAGTCTCAGACCTCATAATGGCGAAGTCGTACAGGAAGGTTCATCTGTGTACGGCGGTATGAAGAAACGGATTCTCGTCATCCGCGCAGCGTGTCTCCGGCGGATGTTCGGTAGGAGGCCAAAGCAGGGAGAAGGGCTACGAGAGAACCCGTCAGCAGTATGCCGAGAAACAGCATGCCTTCATGTTCGCTCAGCGTTACTGGAAGCACTACCCCCGTATTGTCCCTGATAAGAATGCCGATAATGCGTGCCGCACCCCAGCCGAACATCAAGCCGACCGCTCCTCCAAGACTGATGGTCAGGGTGACGAGCAGCCATACCGTGACGATGATATAGCGCTTCGGTGCACCGAGAGCCCGAAGCAGGGCAAGCATTTTGCGACGCAGGGCCACGGCGAAGAATCCCGCAAGCAAAGCTGCGCAGAGGGCTACGCCTTCGGCGCTTAATGCCATATATTGCATGATGTCCCGGATTTCTCCCATGGCAGCGAAAAGGGTGGTCAGGACTTCGCCTGTAAACACTCCCTGTGTTTGTGAGGTCGTCCAGGACGCACGCAGCCTATAGGCATCGGCGATGGTTTTGGGTTTGACTACGATAGCGGAAAAACAGGAAGAGTTGGAAGCCAGTCCGTGGGTTTTCCACACACCTTCCATGGGGATGAGGATGGACCTGTCCCAGGGAGTTCCCGTGGCTGGAAGCCTGCCTGTTACCGTATAGCTGACATGCGCGTGTTTGTGGTCAGAGGCCCCGGTTTCAATTCTGCCATGCATGGGGGAAAATGAATCCCCCGGGTTCAACGGGACGCTCGCACCGATTACGGCCTCATTGCTGGCAGCAAAGACGCGGCCTTCTTCCAGCCGGCGTTTTCCTCCGAGCAGAACCATATCCACTGTCGTGCCTATAATTGGAGAGGAATGCCAGCGGTCCCCGAATGCCAGAGGAGCCGCCCAGAGAACGCCTTCTTGCTTTTGTATATTGTCAAGGGTCGTACCGGGGATGAGTTGAAGTGCTTCCGGCCTTAGATAAACCGCGCCAAGCACAAGCTGAGCAGGGCTGCCCTGTGCGCCGATCAGCAGATCGAAATCGTCGCCGGCCTGAGTCATCCCCTGTCGAATGGACCGTTCACTGATGGAGACGGCGACACCAAGGCTTACAGCCAGAGCAAGAACGAGAGCTACGGCAAGCGCCGCTGCCAGAGAACGCTTCAGTTCGCCACGGATTAAAAGAAAGGGATTCATTACGAGGTCCTTATCAAGTTCAATTTCTTCGAGGAAAGGTGTCCGACAGATGGATTCCTTTTTCTGAGTCTTGGCGCTGTGCAAGGGAGGCCGGAATCAGGTGGAAGTCGTTTCGCGAAGTTTTCCGCGGTCAAGCAGAAAGGAGCGACGGGTCCGCATACGCATGCCCGGCTCATGACTCACCAGCAACAGAGTACATGAATGGTCACGGGCGTAGTCGAGAAGCAGACGGGTCACGGTTTCGGCATTTTCCTTGTCCAGACTGGCGGTAGGTTCGTCTGCGAGCAGAATATCCGGTTCGAAAAGAACGGCCCGGGCGATGGCAACGCGCTGCATCTCTCCACGGGAGAGAGAACGCACCTGTTGATTTTCTTGATGAATTTCCATCTGTTTCAGCAAGATCCTGGCACGTTCCCGCAAGTTGGAGGGAATGCGCCAGTTGCGAAACGTTGCCGGCAACAGGACATTTTCAAGAGCAGACAGGCCAGGAAAAAGTTGAAAATCCTGAAAAATGAGTCCGATATGGCGGCTGCGCCAGAGATCCCTTCGGGATTCGGAAAGCTCGCCGATACATACGTCCCCCCATCGAACTTCGCCACCGGACAATCCCGCTTCAGGGATGTCCGGTACGGTCAGGCCGCTGAGCAGATGGAGCAGAGACGTCTTGCCTGAACCGGATGCCCCGTGCAGACAGGCTGTATCGCCTGCGTGGAGGCGGAATTCAGGAATATCCAAAATGGTGCGCAGACCTTTTCCGTCACGGCGGGAGACAAGTATGTTTTTCAAAAGAAGCGCATTGTTCATCGGAATGCCTCCTGAAAACATGAAGGATGTTTTTTGCGCTGAACGCCATCAAGATGTTCGATTTTGAGATACGGGTATCAGATTTTATGAAATGTTGCGCTGCGCAGGCGCATCTGGCTGACAAATCCAGTCGCGGCGTCTTCGTGAGAGCCAATTTCCAGAATTCCTTCAACCTCAATGGTAGTATTGTTCTGGACAAAGTTCTGGCGTTCATCAAGATAGACGACGAGGATATTGTCCGGCCAGTCGGCATCGGACTGGCAGAAGGGACAAAGGGCTACAGGCTCTCGAGTAAGAACGAAAAAATTTGCCTCGGCCTTGAGCGGTGGAGCCATAAACCCTTGGATTACTACCTTTTTACCATTCAGATGCTGCACCTTTTCCGAAAATTGCAATCCAAGAACTCCTCCTCCGCTATAGAGTTCGTTAAAGCGAAGAGTATTGTCTGCATCTGCCGCTCGTGCGGACGCGGTGTGCTGAATTCCAAGCAGAAGAACAAGACAAAAAAGCAGGATCTGCTTCACGGGGAACTCCTTAGGGTGCTGTGTGGTCAGGAAAACAATCAATATAGTCACAGGAAATAATTGGGACTTATTTGAGATGGATATTTCTTTTCGCATGGGCAAACGGCGTATGACTGAGGCGAAAAATTCATGCGGGAAAAGCTATTTCACAGGGGTTGGGAGAAGCTCAACAAATTGAAGAGGATTCAAAAGGAGTTTGAGAGGGCCTCCCTGTTGAGGGAGGCCCTGGATGAGTGAATCGGGCTGAGCTTATTTGCCGAGAGCGAGCGCTTCCGCCATGATGCGAAATACTTCTGTGCTGTTCATGAATCCGTGGAATTCCTCGGCATGGGGACCGCGGGCTCCGACCACAAGGTCATCAATGGAGTGGACGCCCGTGGATTCGGAGTGAGGGAGGTTTCCGGGGCGGAATTGGGCGCCGGGGACATCCTTATAGGCGGCATTGGCGATATAGTTGCCCTTTTCATCCTTGACCGCAGGGACGAAGGGGCCGTCGAGCTTCGGGCGGTAGGTTTCGTAGTAATCAGGGAAGTTGCCGAAGAATACGGCCAGCCGTTTGCTTACGTTGACGCTGTCAGGATAGCCATCCTTGTCTTCATCCCGGTAATTGGGATATCCGGCTTCGGCGTAGATACCGACCTTGTCGCGCATTTCCGTGCCGGGCTTGCTGTCGTCCACTGTGCCGATGACCGTAATGGAGTGGGTATGATCACCGGTCACGATGAGCAACGTATCAGGATTCTTGTCGCAGAATTCCTGCGCAATGGCTACGACCTTGTCGAACATGATGGTGTCGTAGACGGCGCGCTCCCAGTCGAGAGGATGCGAATATTTGTCCACAAGTCCGGCTTCGACCATCAGGAAAAATCCTTCAGGATTTTGTGAAAGGACATTCAGAGCGGCCCTGATGGAATCCGTCAGATCGGGCTGGTCCGGGAATTTGGAGACGGTTCCCTTCTTGAGCTGTGTCCGGTCCAATACGCCATCAAGATTCCCGGTATGGAAAAGTCCGAGCAGACGTTGAGGTTTCTGAGCCATGACGGAGTCGAGTTCGGTTTTGGTCGTGGCGATGGAATATCCTTCCTTCTGGAACGATTCGATATAGTTTTTATTATCCTTGCGCTTGGAGCCGGGAACGGTTTTGGGCAGGAAATAGGCGGAGCCGCCGCCAAGGATGACCTCGGGCTTTACATCATAGAACATACCCACAATGTCGGCCTTGTCGCTGCGCTTGCGAGTATGCGCTACCACAGAGGCAGGGGTCGCGTCCTCAATTTCGGCGTCGCTGACTACTCCAATGGATTTTTTAGTTGTACGGCGGAGAATTTCGGCGATGGTTTCCTGTTTGGGATCATCCTGAGAATTCTTGGTCCGGTCGGCATACACGCCGAGAGCGTTGACGCTGGACTTGTGCCCCGTCATGTAGGCGGAAGCCGTATTGGCCGAGTCGGCGGCGATGGAGTCCACGCTGCAGGTTCCAAGGGTAGCCATGTATGGCAAGGTGTCCATAGACAGCTTGCCGTTGTACATGCCATTCGTCACACCCTTGGAAAGCAGTCTGGCGGAGGTTCTGTGCCCTATGCTCAGGCCGTCGGCTATCAGGACGATCACATTTTTGGCTACGGGCTTGTCCGGCGTTCCGTACACGTCCCACCTGGCTCTGGACGTGCCGGTCGAATCCTTGACGGTTACCTCGTAGCTGCCGGGCTTCAAGGAAACATCCCTCAGCAGCATGGCCGAAGCGTCGATCCCGTCTTCACGCTCCACAAACTCCAGCGATTTGCCAAGCACCGAAGAAGCATCCTTGCCGTTGATGAGGACTGATGCCTCGGAGGGTTTGATAACCTTGTCGAACTCAACCTTGAAGTCGAATCTGGAGCCGCCAAGAAAGCGTGCCGTATCGACCGGATAAATTGCCGGGGCAGCCTGCGCCACACCAGCCATCAGCATGACTCCCATGAAAAAGGGAATAACGACCTTGGATCTCATCGGATTCCTCCTGAATGTTTGGTTCGGGAGGAAAGTAGGTCGGAGAGTGTGACAGGCTCATGGCGTTTTTTCTGCAATCGGAATGGATTTGAGCGACGATTCCGTTGCGGCCGTTTCGTGGAAGCGACGTATACGTCGATAACAGGAATGTTCAGTCGACTACGTCCGGTTGGCCGAACGTACGGTGGTCGATTGTATATTTTTTCATCTTATAGTAAAGAATACGATAGGTTATTTTGAGCAAGCGTGCCGCTTCATGAATATTGCCTTTTGTTTTCTTGAGCGCTTCAACGATCATTTCCTGCTCAAGCTGATTGATCGTTTCGGTAAATCCCATGGAGGGAAGCAGAGTGGGACGCCTGGAGGCGTCTTCCTTTTGCAACACCTGCGGCAGGTGATAGGCGCGAATAACCGTTTCATCACAGACCAGCACGGCTCTTTCCATGATATTTCTGAGCTCGCGTACGTTTCCGGGCCAGTTGTATTGAAGGAGCAGATCAAGGGCCGGTGTGGAAATGCATTTCACGTCGCGGTCATATTCCTGACTGAACAGGGCAAGGAAATGGTTGGCGAGCTGAGGAATATCTTCCCCGCGTTCACGCAGCGGGGGCATGAAGATAGGAAAGACATTGATGCGGTAGTAGAGATCATCGCGAAACAGTCCTTCTTCCACGAGCTGCTCAAGAGGGCGGTTTGTGGCGCAGACAAGTCGCACATCCACAGAGATAAGATGCTCGCTGCCGAGACATTGGATTTGCCGATCCTGAATGGCGCGCAATACCTTGGCCTGAGCCGGCAGGGAGAGGTCTCCGATTTCGTCGAGAAAGAGAGTCCCACCATCGGCCTGCTCAAAAAGTCCCTTATGATTTTGGACAGCACTTGTGAATGCGCCCTTGCGCCAGCCGAACAGTTCTCCTTCCAGAAGTTCGGAGGGCAGGGCGGCGCAGTTCAGGGTAATGAACGGGCTGTTGCGGCGTGGACTGCTGCGGTGAATCGCCTCAGCCATGAGTTCCTTGCCCGTACCGGATTCTCCGCGTAACAGCACAGTAGCCCGGCTGGGGCCAACCTGAATGGCCTGTCTGAGAACTTGCCGGATGTTTTTGGATGACCCGATAATGGAAGATACAGCAGGCAGGTTCGGGTCTTCTTTGCCAGGAGACTGGAAATGCTGTCTGGCCAGCTCTTCCTGTAAATAGGAGACGCGTTTGCCCACCAGAGAGGCTACGGATTCGAGAAAGCTGCACCGCAGACGCAGAATATCGTCTGGAGCCGTAGGCGTATCTGCGCTCAGAGTCCCGAGCACTTCGGACTCATTGTCCACACGAATGGGAACGCATATGAAAGCCAATGACGCCATTTCCGTTTCTGTGCGTTCAAACAGGCGGTTACGAAAATCTGAGTGATCCCGCATGCAGGAAACGATAATAGCCTGCCCTCCAGCAAAAACTTGTCCGGTAATTCCTTTTCCGGGGGCGTAGGCTACATGTGGGTCCGCCTGTCCATAGGCAAGGGAAAGTCGCAGATTGAGGCTTTCCGGATCCTGAACCACGATGTGTGGCCGTTCGAAATCAAGATGTTCAGCCAGTGCGGTCAGGATTTCCTGCAGGGTGCTGCGGAAGGAACCCCGGGATGAAATCCCCTCTACAACACGGTGCAGCGTATCCAGATAACGGGCCAGAATAGTGGTGTCCATGCTTCGTCCTATCTGAATCCTGGTTCGCAACAGGGTGAATGCTGTGGATGGAAAACGTCAGATTCCTACTTCCACATCTGAAAATTTTCTGAAAATACAAATAGATGGATCGAATAAACAATTCAGATCCGGGAAGAACTTTAAGGGAGGAAGGAGGGGATGCCAAGTCTTTTTTCTTTCGAATGAAGGAGAAAATACGTTAATGTAATTATAATATATTATAAAAATAAGTATATTACTGTATAATAAATAATTTTTTGATAAAATTGTCATCTATGAAGGCGAAAGAAAAGACCACCCTTGCCGTATATGTAAGGATATGGGGGAGAATCATGCGGGTAGCTCCAGATATGGAAATTTCCGGCAGGGGAAAACCGAAAAGATCTTCAAAGGTATTTCTTCATACATGCTTGATGAGGAGCAACACGGCTGATTTCGAGAGAAAGAAAGGCATGCTTGAGTACGTGAGGCCGTGAGTCGGATGACTGATAAACGGGGAGCATCCTTCCGCGACGCATTACGGTCTGAAAAGGCTGGCTAGGTCTAAAATAAAATATATTTATAATATATTGAAATGATAAGATCTTTGTATATAAAGCGACAACAGGAGAAAGAAAAGAGAATTTTTTTTGATTTTTTTGTTGACAAAGAGGGGGCACTTGTCTAAACAGATTTTCACGCGTTGGGCTATCGTTCAATTGGCAGGACGACGGATTCTGGTCCCGTTAATCGTGGTTCAAGTCCACGTAGCCCAGCCAACACGCACTTCTTGGATGTCCCCATCGTCTAGCCGGCCCAGGACAGCGGCCTTTCACGCCGTCAACAGCGGTTCAAATCCGCTTGGGGACGCCAAATGAAATCAAAGGGTTACATGAAAATGTAACCCTTTTTTCGTATGTGGGGCAAATTTGCCCCACGCTCTGCCCCACAGATTTTTAAATTTTGTTTTCCCCTACGGACTGGGACAGAGAGAAATGGTTTTCCCTCTCAGGAGTGGGTATCTCAGCCCACGTACCTGCAATGATATGTTTCGGCTATTCCCCGGCTCCACACGCGCCGACCGGTAGTCGCGCATTCGACAAGACGGCAAAATGAAAGGACGCCCCTTCATCAGAAGAAGCGTCCTCCCGTTATTTTCTCTCCTCATCAGAACATTTTCACTTTGAAATGCTCTGCCGACTACGAGAGCTGGCGACCGTTGCAAAGGTATAAACGCAATTTATTTGCGCTGTTGTATGCCAAAGCGAGCGGCCTTTTCAGCTTTGACCTTGCAAAAAGTCAAAGCGAATCTTCTCTAGAAACTCCACTTCAACCCTGCGGATACGTTGTATTCACGGGTGAAATGTTCGCCGTGTTCGCGTTCGGCCTGCATGTAGAGTCGGAGGTTGTCCGTAGCCTGCCAGTCCACCCCCACGCCGTAGTAGCCGCGAGTACCTTCCAGGTCGGAGGTCATGCGGACGCCGTTGAGACGGGCTTCCTGTTCTCCCAGGAATTCATGGTTCAGACCGGCCTTCACATAGGGCTGGATGTAGCGGGAGCCGTTGCCGCCATCCAGAGCGAATTTTTTGCCGAGCACGAGACCGGCGCGCCCTGTCAGGGAATCCATATCCTTCTGGTCGATTTCCATGCCGTTGCTGGCCGTGAAGTCGCCGCCCTTCACCCAGAAGTAGGAAAGCTGGAGCTGCGGCTCCACGAACCAGTGGTTGCGTCCTTCATTGCTGAAGCCGAAGTCTATCTTGCGTCCGGCTTCCAGCGAAGCGCCAAGCCCGTAGGAAGAACGGTCATCATGCACCCTTGTGCCGTCCCGCATGGTGGCGCGGATTTTGTGGTTATACCAGTCCATTGTGGCGGCGGCGTCCACATACCAGCCGTCGGCATGAACCCATGTGGAGTACAGGCCGCCTCCCATACTGGTCAAATCGCCATGTCCGCCCCAACGCCCGTTGGTATGCTGGTCTGCGTGGGCGCTGCGGAGCTGCATCCCCACGATCCACATGTATTCTTCATCCACAGCGGCCAGAGTGTCATACCCGATGGAGCCGCCGTACAGGTTTTGGGTGAAGCTGGAACCTGCCAGTCCGTCGAGACGGGACTTGTCGGCGAAGCCGCGCACCCACAGGCCGGTCTGCGTGCCGTAGCGCACTTCGCCCAGACGCTTGCGCAGGTCGGTGAGCTGGCCGTACCACATGGCGTAATGCCCGGCCAGACCGGAAAGCGAGGCTTCCGCTTCGCCGGCGGGCGTTTCCGGAGCGATACCGGAAGACGCACGTTTCAGATACCATTCCTGTCCGTCGCTGCCCGCCCGGTCCGCCAGCTCGTAAAAATACAGCCCTTGCTCCACCTTGCCGTCCTCGTTGGCCAGCGAGAAGGAAGCGTTGCCGTCATGCTGTTGGACAATGAAGGAATCCATTGCTTCGCGATCCGCGCCCGTGCCGGTGGGCATTACCTCAATCTGATGCCTCCCGGTTCCCTTGTCGATGATGATTTGGTCGGTCTTATCGTTTTTGATGTCTGTATTGACCCGGAAAATACCGCCTTCACCGGTCAGGTTGTCCGCCGTCAGGGTGCGGAATTGGGAAGTTGTGGCCGGGGCGTTGCCATAGGTCAGGTCCACGATGCCCCCGTTCCGCATGGCAAGCGTGGAGACCGGAGAGTCTCCCGTCATGTTCCAGCGCGCGCCGTTGGCGAAGGTCAGGTCAATCTTGCTGCCCTTATTTCCAAACTCGTTGATGCCGGTAAAATACGAGTCCTCGTTCAGAAGATTGACCGAAATGGTGTTTTCCGTGGCGTCGTTGTCCTGTTCCGCATCTTCCTCATTGTAATCATTATTGATTTTTGCGGCCTGGGTCTTCCCGACAACGATGTTCCCGTCAAGCCTGACGAGCGCGTCAACATCTTCCGTGCTGTTGACCTTGATGGTCGAGCCGGAAACTGCGTTCAACGTCACAGCGCCGTCGGCTACAAGCCCTTTTTCGTAAACAAGTGTACTTTCTTTACGGGCCAGCGTCGAAATTTCCGTTGCGGCATCATCGGCGACCGTATGATAGCGGACTTCACCCTTGAACGTGGCGTTTGAATTGTCATAGAGATAGGTGCCGATGGACTCTACACGCTCGCCGGTGGATTCAGTTGTGATTTCAGCGGTATTGAAAGTCGAACTTGCGATGTTGTTCAGGAATATGCCGTAATTTGAGGGTTTCTCAGGGCAGTCGGCGACATCAAAGCCGCCGCTATCGTCCACCGCGCCGGTGGCATGGATTCTCATATGCCCGTTGACCGTAATCGTGTCTTCGCCATCAGGATTACGATAACTGTCCCGAAGAACGATGCCTATAGAATTATAACCACCTCGGGTGGAGATATCGAGATCTGCAAAGGTAAGCCGCGCATCATTGTTGTCTTCGATCGTCTGTAGAGTCCAGGTGCCGGGGCCGCCGGCATAATTGCTGATGCCATAGTTATAAAGAGTGGCGTCATGAACCTTGATGGATGTTTTTCCATCAACATTCATTACTGATTCATTGGTAGCATAGATACCGGCGGCACGGGAACCATCATTCAGAACAACATC
>JAEYDL010000037.1 GCA_023403845.1 Pseudomonadota bacterium | reverse complement strand
CCGTCTTTGAGGCGGATATGCGGCAGCTCCCCGTGCATCATGTAGTTGTAGAGATCCACCCGTCCGATGACCTGCTGGCCGCGCAGGATTTTGATGTTCCGGTAGCTGCCCTGTTCCGGGAGGATGCCCCCGGCCCGGTCAAGGTAGGACATGACGGAGTCCTGCGGGCCGCCCGCATAACGTCCCGGATTGGGCACGTTTCCGGCCACATAGACGGCCACGGGCTGGGCGCTTTGGAGGTTCACATAGATATTGACGTTTTCAGGAAAGACCGAGGCCAGTTTCGCCCGTACCGAGCCGGAAAGCGCGGACTGGGTCAGTCCGGCCACCCGCACCGGCCCCACTTCCGGCAGAAAGATGTTGCCCTGCTGGTCCACAAAGAGCACGTCATCGTAGCTTCTCGCGCCCCAGACGCGCACGGTGATTCTGTCGCCGGGCAGAATGACATAATCGTCGTTCATGCCGCTGCCGTAGGTGGAGGCGAAATTGCCCCGGAACAGATTCGCGCCGAAAGGTTCCAGACCCTGCGTCATGTCCGGGCGATAGTTTTCCAGCGCCCAGGCGGGCAGGCCCGACATGGACCGGCGTTGGCGCTCCTCTAGTTGCCGGGAGGATTCCTGTCTGTACATGGCCTGCTGAAAGATGGCTTCCCGTTGATAGCCGCCGGGCAGATAGGACGGAGGACGGGTCGAAGGCGCGCCCTGAATGCCTCCGCTGCCGCCGGGGCTGGGGTTGCCGGGTTTGCCCAGGCTGCCGCCGTAGGAAGATGTATTCTGTACCGTGGCACCTGCTCCTAGAGCGGGAGTTGTCATTGCCAGAATCAATGCTGCGGAAAGAAGAAATCTACTGTTCATATCTGTCTCAGAATCCGGCGTGCTCGCGCACAGCGGCTATAATCAGGGAACAAAGCCCCACCAGTACCAGAGCACCGACAAGGACATAGGCCGTAAACAGGAAGGGGCGGGGATACAGGGATTCATCCGGCAGAACCGGAGTCTGGAAGGCCACCACATAACGGGACTTGGCCTCCGCTTTCACGCGGGCGGTTTCCAGCGAGGTCATGGCCGAAACAAGCTGTTGCCGGGCGAACTCGCTTTCCGTCTGCAACGCTTCATATTCTCCAGCAAAGGAACTCAGGCTGTCGGGCCGGGCTTCCCCAGCCAGACGCAGCTTTTCCGAGACAAGCTGTTTTTCCACCGCATCTAGGCGGGCGCGCAGGCCCACCAGGGCCGGGGCGTCCTTGCTCATGTAGGTGGAGGCTTCCGCGATTTCCGCACGAACTTTTACGGCTTCGCCTTCCAGTTGACTGACGATACCTTGCAGCCCGCCCGCTGTGCTGGCCGGGTCCAGCATGCCGCTGCGATCCCGAAAGGCGCGTATGGCCTCCTGCACATTGCTTACGCGGGCTTCCGCCGTTTTTACCTCGCTTATGGCCAAGGCGATGGCGTCGTCCTGTGCCCGGCGACTCATGGCATTGACCAGGGCTTCACTTCTGGCCAGCACGGCCTCGGCCAGTTTTTTGGCCGTGGCCGGGTCATAGGCTTTGACTGAGAGAGCGATGATGCCGGTTTCCGGGTCAAAGGAGGGCTTCACCGCCCATTGCCAATAGGAGAGGCGTTCATCCCGCGTGGCGTCGGCGGCCAGACGGCTGATCAGGTCATACTCGCGGCTGGAGAAATGGCGGAAGATGCCCATTTCTCCGTCAATAGCCTCCATGATGTCCGGGGATTGAATGTATTCGGCCACGATATGCGCATCCGTTCCCACAGACGCGCCGGAAGGCAGCAGCAACGCGGCAAGGCCGCTGGCCCCTCCGCTGGTTTCCGCCCCGCGTACGGCGAAACGGGCTTCGGCGATGTACATGGGTGAAGCCCACAGGCCGAAGTACAGCAGGGACAACAGGGCGGGCAGCAGCACGGCAGTCAGTACCGCCTTCATGGCCGGGGAAAGTAGGGAGTTTATCTTGCCGAGTGTCGTGACCACAGGGCGTGCTGTCAGAACCAGATCGGGAATGACCTGAGGTGCGGGCTGCTCAGCGGGTGCGGGTATAGTCGGCGACACTGCGGAGTTTGGAGTCTCGCCTGTTTTGGGTGTCGCGGGGGACTTGGCTCCGGGGGCCTGCGTGGCGGGGATACCTGTCTTAATGTCCGGCATGGCAAATCCCCGTATAGACGCGCAGGGCGTCGCCCAGAGTATCGTATTCGGAAAGCACGCCGTTATGCAGTACGGCGGCCCTGTCGCAGTTTTTGCGGATGGTCGCCACGCTGTGCGACACCACAATCAGCGTCGCATGCGCCTTGCGTTCCTTGAAGACCTTTTCGGCCTTGGCCTGAAAGGAGGCGTCGCCTACGGAGTAGGCTTCATCAATAAGATAGAAATCAAAGCCGATGGCCATGCTCAGGCCAAAGGCCAGCTTGGAGCGCATGCCCGATGAATAGGTTTTCACGGGCATGTCCATATAGGGGCCGAGTTCGGAGAATGCCTCCACGAAATCCGTCACTTCCCTGATGTCCGCGCCATAAATACGGCTGGTGAAACGCAGATTTTCCCGTCCGGTCAGACTGCCGTTGAAGCCTCCTGTAAAACCGATGGGCCAGGATACCCGCCCCTTGCGCGTTACAATGCCGCTGTCCGGTCGTTCCGCCCCACTGATGATGCGGATGAGCGTGGACTTGCCCTGACCGTTCAGCCCCAGAATCCCCATGTTCACGCCGGGCCGGAAGGTGATGCTGGCATTGCGCAGAATTTCCTTCCGCCCGTGCCGAGGCAGCGGATAGCTTTTGTTGATGTTCCGCAACTCAATCACAGCGTCCTCCCACGGGCATGCCGTTCAAGCAGCAGCCCCACGCACAGGGAAACGGCGCACCATGCGGCGAGATAGCCGATGTCGTATGCGGGGGCCGCCGAGGACGCGGAAAAGCCGCAGCGTTGCCACTCAATGAGTTGGGCCACGGGATTAATCAGGAGGACATCCGCGAATCTGGCAGGCAGTTCGGAGACATAAAAGAACACGCCGGAGGCAAAAAACAGAATCCGAAGGCACATGGGGATCAACTTGTCCAGTGTGGGCCAGAGGCGGGACAGAGAAGCGAAAATCAATCCTATACCCAGGCCCAACAGCGGCGCGAAGAAGAGCGTGGAGGCCAGAGATGCGGGCATGCGCAATTCCACGGGTTGCCCACAGGCGGCGGCAGCGGACAGAATAACGCCTGCGGACAGAACCTGCGTCCCCCAGACCACCACAGTACGGGCCAGCATGAGGTCCAGCTCCGTCACCTGCGGAAAGGTCAGTAACGCCTGGTTGGCGCTTACTGCTTTCATGCACCGGGAGATGGTATCGCTGAATATATACCAGGGAATAAAACCGCAGAGCAGAAATACGGCCATCCCCATACCATGAGGCGCATGCGCCCCCATAACTTCACGGAAAGCCCAGAATACGCCGATACCGAATGCCGTCTGGATAATGGCCCAAAGGTAGCCAAGCCGGGTATTGCCGTACAACGTATGTATTTCCCTTAAAATAAGAGCGGAGATAACTCGGCCCTGCACAGTCAGCGCGGGCGATACGGATGGGGTTGGAATGGTATCAGCTCTCATCGTGGCATGCTCTCAAATACGGTGGGGATGAAACGCCACGCGCCGTTTTTTTCCTTGCAGAGTGCGAATCTGTGGCTCATGTTTCCGTGCGTGACGCGGGCGGAACGGCATTCGTTGCCCAGGCCGGAAAGATAGAGCGGTCCCACCTCAATGGTGGCCGGGCCGAAGGGACTTTCGGCAAAGTATTGCGTGGAACCTTCCGGCTGCGCGGCCACCTGCTCGCCGAACGACAACGCGGCGGGAGCAGCCTCCGGAACGGGGGCGGTCGGAGCAGCGGATTCACGCGCGGCGCAGCCGGAAAGCACGGCGCAGAGAGCGAGGGAGATAGTCAGGTATTCCCTCCGCATCATTCCACCCCCGCGCGCAGGCAGTCATGGATATTGAGAATACCGACCGGTTTTTCTTCGTCGGTGACGAACAGCGACGTGATTTTGTTTTCCTGCATGAGCCGCAACGCGGCCACGGCAAGCGTATTTTTACCGACCGTGACGGGATCGGAATGCATGACCTGCCTTGCCGTCTTGTCCATGAGGGAAGACCCCATGTGACGGCGCAGGTCGCCGTCGGTAATGATGCCCGCAAGTCGTTTCTTTTCGAGAATGCCCGCCACGCCGAATCCTTTGCCGGTCATCAGCACGAGTACTTCCGACATGAGCGAGGACGCCGGAAGCAGGGGGAGTTCCTCACCCGTGTGCATGATTTCTCTGACCGTCATCAGCTTGCGGCCAAGCGAGCCGCCCGGATGCCAGCGGTGAAACTCTTCAGAAGTGCAGCCGTGCCGACGCATCAGCGTCAGGGCAAGCGCGTCGCCCAGAGCCATTTGCAATGTGGTGGATGTGGTGGGCGCGCAGTCCAGCGGGTCGGCTTCCGGCACAAGCGGCAGTAAAAGGAGGTGCGCGGCGTTTTTGCCGAGCAGGCTGTCCGCGTTGCGCGTTACCCCTATCAGGGGGATGTTGCGCCGGGCCGCATACAGGATGATGTCCGAAAGCTCCGTCGTGTTGCCGGAATTGGAAAAGGCCAGAACGGCATCGTCGGAGGTCAGCATCCCCAGGTCTCCGTGGCTAGCTTCACCCGGATGGATGAAATAGGCGGGGGAACCCGTGGAAGCCAGCGTTGCCGCCACCTTGCGGGCCACATGCCCGCTTTTGCCCATGCCGGTGACGGCAATTCTGCCGTTTATCCCGTACAGGCAATCCACAGCGCTGCAAAACGCTGTGTCCAGCCCGCGAGCCATCATGGTAAGGGCATGCGCTTCCTGTCGTAGTACGGCTGCGGCGAATCCCACTTCCTGAAAATCTTTCTTCTGTATCGTATCCATACGCTGTACTTTCTCTGGAAACATATTGTGGGCATAAAAAGAGTCACATCTTCAATCCCGTTGTATTCACAAAGGATCGATGACCCTGTCGTATTCGACAGACACACTGTCAGTGCCCCATTGAAATTTAAGGGAAAATTGACAGACACACTGTCGATTTTTTCTGTGGAAAAAAGAGGAGGTATAGAAATAACAGAGTAATTTTATGGAAAAATTTTACTATGCGGCGAGCAGAAAAATTTTTTCTTAGAGAGGTGATATTGCCAAAACAGCCATTAGAATGTATTGATTTTCAAGGCTTCATCGACAGTGTGTCTGTCGATGAACATCTAATTTGAGACCTAAAATGGCCAGACAAAGCCATGTTTATCCAAGGTTGACCAACAGCCTACTTCTCCCCTCTTTTTTGTCTTTTTTAATTCTTTTTGTTCTTTTGTTTTCTGCCTAAAAATATGGCTGTGTTCAGGTAGCCTTTTTACCTATGTCCTACGCGGTATCGGAGGGTTGGTTTTCCTGCGTGCGTTTTCATTGTCATGCCTGGCAAGATAGGTACTTACGGTCTGGGCTGCCGCCACCAGCGACGCCTGCCCCAGATGGGCGTATCTCATGGTAGTTCTGGGATCACCGTGCCCCAGCAGCTTTTGCACCTCATAGAGCGAGTGCCCGGCATTGACTAGAAATGAGGCGAAGGTATGCCGCAAATCGTGGATGCGCACGTCGGCAAGCCCCAGTTCCCGCCGGAGCCTGTTCCAGAACAGATAAAGATCGGAAAGCGGCTTTCCCGGAGCATGGCCGGGGAACAGCCACGGAAGCCCTTGCTGGCGCGGGATGGAGCGAATGACTGCTATGGCTTCGTCTGAGAGGGGGATATGGCGCGGCTTGCCGGACTTGGACAAGGGCACGACGAGCAGACGCAAATCCAGGCGGACGTGTTCCCAGCGCGCCTTGAGGACTTCGCTCTTGCGCGCCCCGGTCAGCAGAAGCAGGCGGATGGCAAAGGCTTCCGGCCGGTCGCTTTTTTCCAGCGCCCGCATGAGCCGTTGTGCCTCATCCCGCGAGAGGTAGCGTTCCCGCTGCGCGTGAATTTTGAAGGGCGAGACTCCCGCGCATGGCGATTGTCCTGCGGGCAGAAGACCACGCATTACGGCCAGAGAGCAAATTGTCTTGAAGACCGCCAGAATACGGTTGCAGGTGGCCGGAGCCAAACCGCCGGACGACAGTCCGTGCAGCCAGTCTTCCACTTCGTGGCGTTGTATGTCGGCAAGTTCCCGCGCTCCGAAGGTCGGGGACAGATGTTGTCGGGCAATGCGCTCATCCACGCGCCAGCTCCGCTTGCGGAGTTTGACGTGCGGCAGATAGATATTTGAAACAAAGGCGTCGAGATTTCCGGAATCAGATGTGTGCCTGTCGGAATCACCAATTTGCGAAGAAGGTGAAACGACTGAACGAGTTGAATAGTGACGGGTCATATGCGGTTCTCCTGGCAACAGGTTGTTGGTGGACCTCATGCCGATGTGAAAGGAGGGCGGGAACATCAGCAATCTTGCTTTGCCGATGCTCCCGAAACGGCGAACCGGGATAAGGCGGTCAGCTATTCGCTGATGCCTTCCCTGCTCACACGTTCAATGAATGCCCGTATGTCCTCCGCCCGCCATACCGTGGTGCGGGGACCAAGTTTGATGGGTTTGGGATAACGTCCGGTACGGCAGCCTTCCCACCACGCGCTTTTGCTGATGGGGAAGAGGGCGAGAACCTGGGGGAGACGGAGAAAACCGCAGGGGGGAATGGTAGGATAAGTATGGGACATGAAAAAACCTCCTGAATCATATGGGATTTCAGGAGGTTTATAGGCCGGGAGCGCTGGAAATGTACTGTAGCGGACTTGGAAATTTACCGGAAAAAATCTGTATGTCCAGATAAATCCTATTCCGTATCGATCACTTTGATGCGGCTGGCTTTCTCAAAAAGTTCCTTGCCTGTTTTGTCATATGCGGAATCGGACAGATTACAGGCACCAAGCAGCCTGCCGATGTCTCTTTGCTTTCTGATGCCCCGCTTGAAGAAAAGCACGTGGGCTATAACGTCATTGTCAAAGCCTGATTCACGCATGGCGGTTCGGATGGCCTCCGGGCTTTTGCCTTTCCATAAAGAAGAGGAAACGGGGATATTCTCCTGCGGCGATTGCCCGGCAATAATCTCTGAAGTTTCTGCGGCTTTTATGACGGTTTCCACAAGTCGGCGGGTGATGCCTTTTACCTCT
>JAEYDL010000012.1 GCA_023403845.1 Pseudomonadota bacterium | reverse complement strand
TCCGGTGGGAATGTGAAGCGATCAGAACTTGTAGCCGAGGGACATGGCCGCAAGATGGCTGGAGCCGTTGTGACTGCGTCCGGGACGTACCCTGGAATTGGGCATGGAGGCCGCAGCCTGGGTATAGTCCAGAGGCTTGATGATCAGATAGGCGTACGCGAGGTCAAGCGTCCAGTTGTCCCACTGGAAACCCACGCCGGCGGTGAAACGCTGACGTCCGTTGCTCGGTGTCATGTAGTCCGCCGTGGAGTCGTCCATGCAGCTTGTTTCGTAGATATAGCCGGCGCGCAGGGTCAGCCAGTCCAGCGCCTGATATTCCGCGCTCAGGTTGAAGGCCCAGGTATCGTGCCAGTTTTTCTGGCTGGCTGCGGTTATGTTCATGGGATCTTCAAGATGAATGTTCAGGGAACGGTAGCGGCTCCACACCGTATACACGGCTCCGGCTTCGAAGCTGAGGTCTTCCGTGGGCCGCCAGGTCACGCCTGCGGAGAACTGGTCGGGCAGATGCAGATTGCCGTGCAGGTCGGAGTTTTGAAGGGAAGGAGGAATTTCTCCAGGCTTGAATTTTGATTTACCCTTGACGTGCTGACTGACGCCGCTGCGCCAGGTCAGCCCGGCGGCCCACTGGTCGTTGAACTTGTAATGAGCGGCAAGGTTGACGCCGAGGGCCACGCTCTGGCCGTCCAGTCTGTTTTGAATACTTGTTGGATATTGATCCCTTTTCATCAGCATGTTCGCGCCCATGATTTCCACACCCATGGCGAGAGACAGCTTATCATTGACCTTGTAGGCCACATTCGGGTTCAGTGAGATGGTCTGCAGGCTGATGTATTCGAGGTTGTAGCGGCCCGGCCAGTCGTTGGGATAGGAGTTGCCGAGGCCGAAGCGCGAAAACAGGCCGAGTCCGAACCACAGGCGGTCGTTGTACTGGTGTGTGAGATAGGCATGCGGGTTGACCCATGTGTGCTTGTCCACATCGGTCGAAACCTTGTTGCCATAACTATCCTTGGCGTCCACGGTGCCGGAGGGCTGGATCATGGTGAAGCCGACCATTGTGTGGGTTCCGGGCAGCTGGGTGATGCCGGCGGGGTTCCAGGCGACGGCGGAAGCGTCGTCGGCTCTGCCGACCATGCCGCCTGCGAGGGCCGTGCCGCGCGCTCCGAAGTCGGAGAGCACGAAGCCTTCGGCGAAAGCTGTTCCCGTCAGCGTTGCCGCTGTGGCGATACCAAGCACCAGAGTCAAGAGCCGTTTCATCAGACTTTCCTTTTTCCCGCAGGGGAAGGTTTGACCACCGCAGGGGCCGATGGTATCCGTGTGGAAGCGCTCCCCGGCGGGAGCCTTATGGAATGTCGACAATGGATTGCCGATAAAAAAGACTGATCTTCTTATCAAAGAAACAGGGGAAAAGCTACCTGTTTCAGGTCGCGAACTCCATTTCTTGGTCTTTTTCATCGTATCGGGGCGAGGGATTGATGACAGAACCGCTTTTGGAATTTCGGGCCGTGGACAGAACCTTTGTTGTCCGGCAGGGGCTGCTGGGCAGGGCCGGCGGTGAAGTGCGCGCCGTTACGGACCTTTCTCTGTCCATTCTGCCCGGCGAGACGCTGGGGCTGGTGGGAGAATCCGGATGCGGCAAATCGACGCTGGCACGCATGGCGGTGCGTCTTCTGCCTCCGTCCTCGGGAGATATCCTTTTTGCGGGACGATCTCTTGTCGACAGAAAAAACAGGCATGTCGACTTTTCCCGTCATCTCCAGATGGTGTTTCAGGACCCTTTTTCGTCGCTTAATCCCCGTCTGCGGGTGGGGACGTCCGTGGCCGAGCCGCTGCCTGCCGGCACGCCGGGCGCGGAGAGGCGGGAGATTGTCCGGGACATGCTGGTTCGAGTAGGTCTGCGTCCGGAACACGCATCCCGGTATCCGCATGAATTCTCCGGCGGGCAGCGCCAGCGCATCGCCATCGCCAGAGCTCTGATCACCCGTCCGGAACTCGTGGTCTGCGATGAGGCCGTTTCCGCTCTGGACGCCTCGGTTCAGGCGCAGGTGCTCAACCTGCTGAAGGATGTGCAGGAGGCATTCGGCCTGACCTATCTGTTCATTTCGCACGACCTGTCCGTTGTCGGCTACATGAGCGACCGGGTTGCGGTTATGTATCTGGGGCGGATCGTGGAGCAGGCCTCCCGCGAGACTCTTTTCGGCTCTGCGGCGCATCCGTACACGCGTGCCCTGCTGGCGGCGGCTCCTGTGCATGACCCGACCAGACGAAATGCCCGTCCGTTTCTGCCCGGTGAAATGCCCAGTCCCTTCGCGCCGCCTTCTGGATGCGCGTTTCATCCGCGCTGCCCCCAAGTGATGCCGCGCTGTCGGGAAGCATTGCCGGAACTGCGGGAACTTGAACCCGGCCACTGGGTCCGCTGCCATCTCCATGACGCATAGCGGCCGGCGTCAAAAGACGCCGTACCGCGCCATGTACCACACGGTTTTCACATATTCCGCAAGAATGCTGCCCGCTTCGTAGACCATGAAGCGGTTGCTCAGGCGCGTTCCCGGGTAGACTCCCCGGACGCCGAAGGTCACGTCGGGCCACGCCTTTTGGAAGGAGCGCAGCGCGCGGCGCGTATGATACCAGCTTGTGACCAGCAGGATCTTTTGCGGGTGGGAAGGTTCCAGCGCCGTTCTGGTCAGCAGTGCGTTTTCATGGGTGCTGCGGGAGCTGCATTCGTAACGGACATCGGGCACGCCCGCCATGTTCAGACGTCGTGCGATCAAACGGCAATCCCCGGAACCCGAAACGAAGACCCGCCGGGCAATCCCCTGGTGGTACGCCTCTGCCGCGCCGATGACGCGTTGTCCTGATTCGCCGCCGAGAACCACGATCCAGTCGGCCCGGTTCAGGGGAATCTCGACCTTCAGCCAGTTGACGGCTCCCCAGAGGAGAACGCAGGCCGTCGCGCCGCAGAACAGCGTCGCCGCGCCTGCGACGGGAAGCGTGCTCCGCAGACAGCGCCGCAACAGGTCGAATCCTTTTTTGCAGAGGACCGCGCCGGCGCGGGGCTTGCCGGGCGGTCCGGAGGTGATCTGGCGTTTCATGCTGTTCCCGTGCGGTATCGGAAGGTTCAGAATGGAGACCCGGGGCGGGAAGTGAGTCTTTCCCCCTGTCTCTCAGGGACGGAACCGCTCAAGCATATCGGGAGCATGGGGAAAGAACAAGAAAATCCCTCTTCCGAATGGAGAAAGGGGGGATGCCGCGGGAGCTGCGCCGTCCGGCGGAGAGTTCCCGCAAGCGGATTCGACGCAGTCGTACCGTGGACATCGTCGGTGCGGCACGTTATCGTAACGTGGCCTTGCCGTGCAAGGCGCAGCTGTTCATAACTTTTTACAGACAGAGAATATAATGACCGTGTTGCGTCCCGTAATCTTATGCGGCGGCAGCGGAACCCGCCTCTGGCCGCTTTCTCGTTCCCGGTATCCCAAACAGTTCATGGATCTGGGCGGACATACATTGTTTGGAAATACGGTGGACCGGGCCATGCGCCTGCCGGGCAGCACCGCCCCTCTGGTGGTCTGCAACGAGGAACATCGCTTTTACGTGGCGGCGGCGCTTCAGGCCAAGGGCGTCGGGGGCGGCATTCTGCTGGAGCCCAGCGGACGCAACACCGCCCCGGCCATCGCGCTTGCCGCATTGTCCGCGGTGGAGGGTGGCGAGGATCCGCTTTTGCTGGTTCTGCCTTCCGATCATGTTCTGGCGCCTCAGGCAGCCTTCGCCAGTGCGGTGGAGCAGGCCTGCGCCTGTGCCGTGACGGGCGACATAGTGACGTTCGGCATTACGCCCACCGGGCCTGAAACCGGGTTCGGGTATATTCGTCGGGGCGAGCTGCGTCCGGGAACAGAGGGGTATGCCGTGGCGCGTTTTGTGGAAAAGCCCGATCTCGCCCGCGCCGAAGCCATGCTGGCGGAAGGCGGCCATTTCTGGAACAGCGGTATGTTTCTGTTCCGGGCTTCCGCCTATCTCGCGGAACTGGAGCGATATGCGCCAGCCATTTTTGCCGCCTGCCGCGAAGCCTGGGGCGGACGCAGCGAGGATATGGACTTCGTGCGTCCCGGGCGCGACGCCTTTTTGCGCTCGCCTTCCGATTCCATTGACTATGCCGTCATGGAACGGACCGAAAGGGCCGTGGTTGTGTCCCTGACTGCCGAATGGAGCGACCTTGGTTCCTGGGAGGCCTTTTACGAAGTTGCGGAACACGACGCGCACGGCAATGCCCATATCGGCGACGTCATGATCGAGGGAGCCGAAAACTGCTACCTGCATGGGACGCACCGGCTTGTGGCCGCGCTCGGCGTTTCCGATCTCGTCGTGGTGGAGACGCCGGACAGCGTGCTGGTGGCCAACCGCTCGGATACGCAGCGCGTGAAGACGCTGGTGGAGCGGCTCAAGGCCGAAGGCCGCAGCGAGGCCGAGTTGCATCCTCTGGTGTACCGTCCCTGGGGCAGTTACGAGCAACTGGCCATGGGCGACCGCTTTCAGGTCAAGCGCATCGTCGTCAATCCTGGAGCCGAGCTGTCTTTGCAGATGCACCACCACCGGGCGGAACACTGGGTTGTGGTCGAGGGAACGGCGGAGATCACCGTGGACGGGAGAACGGGGCTGCATACGGAAAACGAATCCGTATATATTCCGCTGGGCGCCGTGCACAGGCTGAAGAATCCGGGCATCATTCCGCTTGTGGTCATCGAAATTCAGTCCGGTTCCTATCTGGGAGAGGACGACATCGTCCGATTTGAGGACAAATACGGTCGCAAGGGATGAAGATTCTCTTTTCGCTGATTCCGGCGTTGCTGGCCCCACAGGCGGGCGGCAAGCGCAACATGCACGTCGTGATGGCCTTCACCCTTTTTACGACGCTGCTTGTCCTGCTGTTCAGCTTCCTGTTCCATCTCATCATGGTATACGAAGAACGTGATTATTCTTTTGTGACAGGTCTTTACTGGACTCTTACGGTCATGTCCACGTTGGGGTTCGGGGACATCACCTTCGGGAGTGATCTGGGCAAGCTGTTTTCCATAGTTGTGCTCATGACCGGCATCATGCTGATCATGGTGCTGATGCCGTTCATGTTCATTCGGTTCGTCTATCAGCCGTGGATCGATGCATACAATTCCCGCAGAAAGCCGAGGGAACTGCCTGCAGATACGAGCGGACACACCATTCTCGTAGGGGAAAACGCCATTACCCTGAACATCGCCCAGAAGCTCAGGCAGTACAAGTTCCCCTATGCCCTGCTGGTTCCTCCGGACAGCAGGGACGCGCTGGATCTTTATGACAACCATTATGATGTCGTGACCGGGGAATTCGATGACGCCAACACCTACCGGAATCTGAGGGTGGACAGGGCGGCTCTGGTCGCCGCCTTTTGCGACGACCTGAAAAACACCAACATCGCCTCGACGGTGCGGGAAGCCGCGCCTTCCACTCTGCTTGCGGCAAGCGCAGAAAATCAGGAGGCAATGAACATCCTCCAGCTCGCGGGGTGCGATCATGTCTATTCTTTCGAACAGATGCTCGGGAGAAGTCTTGCCCGGCGCGTGCATGGAACGCGGGCCCAGTCCAACATCATCGCCCGCTTCGGTTCTCTCTGCATCGCCGAAGCTCCCGTAATTCACACCGAGTTCACCGGGTTGACTCTGAGAGAATGCGGCCTGCGCGAGCGATTCGGTCTGAACGTGGTGGGCTTGTGGGAGGGCAACACCTATATGCCCGCCCGCCCGGACAGCAGAATAGAGGATACGTCCATTCTGCTGCTGGCCGGAACGGCCAATCAGCTTTCCTTCTATGACCGCAAGGCTGAACGGACGACCGAGGCCAATACCATGCCGGTTCTCATCCTGGGGGGCGGCAAGGTGGGCAAGTCGGCGGCGGAGGCGCTTGAGCGGCGCGGGGTCTCCTACCATCTGGTGGAGAAAAATCCGCGTCTGGCTGATGCGGATGATCCCCGGTACGTCATTGGCAACGCCGGTGACTTTGAAGTGCTGCGGCGCGCCGGCATCATGGAGACTCCCTCGGTCATCGTGACCACGCACAACGACGACCTGAACATCTACCTGACCATCTATTGCCGCAAGCTCCGGCCCGACGTGCAGATTCTCAGCCGGTCAACGCTGGACCGCAACGTGGCCTCGCTCTACAACGCCGGGGCCAACCTCGTCATGTCCCATGCGTCCATGGCGGCGAGCACCATCATCAATCTGCTCAGTCCGGGACGGATGACGATCCTGACGGAAGGACTGCTGATCTTTCGGGTCACCGCCCCCGCGTCTCTGGTCGGCCTTTCCTTGAAGGACAGCCATATTCGCGAACGAACGGACTGCAATGTGGTGGCGCTGCGGCGAGGGCAGGAACTGAGCGTTCCTCCGGACCCGCAGCTTCCGATTCAGGAGGGGGCAGAATTGATTCTGATCGGTTCGGCCGAGGCTGAACACCGGTTCATGACGGTCTTTCCCGGCATTCGCTAGCGCCCGGAGCGCGGAAAAGGTTGCTCGGGGCATGGGAAACCTCCCCGCGGTAACTGTGCAGGAGCATTTGATCTGTTTCTCGAACGGGCTGTCTTTGTTTGCTGGCCGGATCAGTCGCCATGAGCCGGATCACAAGGCATGGTCGGGGCGCTCTTCTGCTTTCGGGCACGCTTCTCTGGAAGCGGATGGAGGAGGGTGCCTGGACCGTGGGGTTCATACGTGATGAAAGGGGAGGGGAAGAGCGGTACGCATGTTACCGAAGGCCCGCCGTCCCGGGATGGCGGACAGTCGGAAATATTGTCTGCGGGGAATGCAAAAATCGTTCTTTGTTTGCTCTTGTCAAATTATGTTTGACAATATACATTACTATTCAGATCAGCATTGGTTTTTATATGGAGGAATCATGTCTCTTTTTGACCTGGAACCCGAAGGGTTTGACTATCAGGGGAATCTCATGCGGCCCCCGAGCGAGCATGACAGCATCCTTATACAGGCCACGCTCGGCTGTTCGCATAACAAGTGCGCGTTCTGCAACGCTTACCGCGACAAGCGACCGTTCGCCATCAAACCGCAGGAAACCATTCTGAAGGACCTGGCATTCGCGTCCAAATACTGCCGGCGGCAATCCCGCGTGTTCTTGATGGACGGAGACGCCCTGATCATGCCGCAGAAGCGTCTGGTCTGGACGCTGGAGCAGATCAGGGAAAAGTTGCCCTGGGTGACCCGCGTGGGATTGTACGCCAACGGCAAGAGCATCCGGGCCAAGTCCGATGCCGACCTGCGCGAACTGGCCCGGCTTGGGCTGGGCATCGCCTATCTCGGTGTGGAAAGCGGTGATGACGTGACGCTGAAGCGCATCTGCAAGGGGTCGACCGCCGAGCAGCTTATCCGTGAGGGACGCCGCCTTGAGGATGCCGGTATCGCCGCATCGGTAACCGTGTTGCTCGGCATTGGCGGACGGGAACGCTCGCTGGTGCATGCACGTGAAACGGGCCGGGTGCTGACCGAGATGGATCCGTCCTATGTGGGCGCGCTGTCCGTCATCGTCATGCCGCGCACGCCGCTGGCGGATCAGCAGGCCCGGGGAGAGTTCGTCATGCCTTCGCCCCATGAGCTGATGCTTGAGCTGCGGGAGATGGTGGCCCATACGGACCTGACCCATGGACTGTTCCGTTCGAACCATGCTTCAAATTACCTGCCGCTCAAGATTTCCTACCCTGAAGGGAAAGAGGCCGCGTTGCGGACCATTGACGCGGCCATCAACGGCGAGATAGCGCTCAAGCCCGAGTGGTATCGCGCTCTCTAGGCGGAGTCCCATCCGGTCTGCGGGCGCGCGAAGGGCAGTTCCCACGCGTGCCGGACGACCGGACGGGTTCGTGGGGCGTCGCAGCGGACTCCGGAAAGGGAACCGTCAAAAAAGGAAGGGAAACCTTCCTTTTTTGGTATGCGATGTTCCAGACCATGATCCGGATTGTTCCCGGTGAAACGTCGATCGGCAGGCCGACAATTTCTCGTCAGGCGGGGCAGAACAGCGCGTCGTGCGGCGACTTCTTTCAGGTGTTCTGTCCTCCCACGGTGCGGCATCCCCCGGTTTCCTCTTTGCAGGCCCGATCATCGACTTCGGCGTGGGAACTGACTGCCTTTGGTCATGACATTTCAGGGAGAGGGGAAAGAACACTCTTCCTGCTTTCAGCCTTTATCAAAAATACCTTTGCGGAAACCTCCCCCTTCAGGGAAAAGAGGAGTTGACAAGACGGCGAAGCCGATGAAATCCTTTTCCGTAATTCCTCCCTTCAGGGAGGGCCGCCCGACCCCTGTCCGTCGGTGCGGAGTCAGTCGGCGGATGGGGCGACTGCGGATTGAAACATTGAAGAAATATTCAAAATATCCTGCATTGTTATTGTGCTGTAAAACCGGATCGGCCCCGGCCCCGTGCGGGGCCGATCGCGCTGCGCCGAAAGTTCGCCGTCGACGCGAGACGCATCCAGCGCACTTGAGATGTTCTGCTCTGTCTCCTGCACGTTCTGTTCGGAAGCCGGAACTGTTTTTACGGCAAGGTGGATTTTCCGGAGGGGAGAGAATGGGATCGTCCTTGAAGAATATTTCGTCAAGGGTGAGACCGCCCCATAAAAAAGTCCCCCCGGAATGTATTCCGGGGGGACGGGGGAAACGTCTGTTTCGGTCTAGCCGAAGCGGTACATGACCCCGAAGGACGGATTGGGATGGTTCCATTCCATTCCGCCGGGCTTATGTGCGCAAATGACGCGGCAGGTGCCGCATTCAAGGCAGCCGGCCACTTCAAAGACAAGCTGGCCCTTTTCATTCAGGGTGTACAGCCCGGCCGGGCACCCCTTGGTCAGAGTCTTGATGGTGGCATCGTCGAGCTTTTCCTGATGGACGATGATGTGCGGGTTGCCTTCGTCAACAACGAACTTGTTGAGAGACAACTTCTGTTCAATGCTCATGCTCATATGGCACCCAGTCCTTTCCAGCCATCCTTCGCGAGGTTGAGGAAGCCGGCTTTCCGAATATGGGGGAACAACTTCTTGAACGTCAGCTGAGAAGGCGTACCGTTGACGGTGAACATGTCATAGAACATGGATTCGACCATCTTGGGGTATTCATTGTACACGCGGGAGGTGTGTTCGATGAAGTCGGGCGCCTTGCGGTGCGTCTGCATATCCTTGATGACGAAGCTTTCTTCAAGCAGCGTCTTGTAGCTGGCGAGACCGGCCGCGGAGAAGTCGTTCTTGCCCTTGGCTTCGATGACTGCCTTGGCGGCCATTTCGCCGGAAGCGATGGCCAGATCCATGCCGCGCACGGTATAGCCGAGGTTCAGGCAGAACCCGGCGGCGTCGCCGGCCACGAGCAGGTTGTCACGCACGATCTCGGGCATCATCTTCAGGCCGCCTTCGGGCACCAGATGCGCAGAGTATTCCACGGTCTTGCCGCCTTCGAGGAAGGGACGGATCGAGGGATGCTGCTTGAAGGCTTCCAGCATGTCGGGAACGCGGTTCTGGGCGCGGGTCAGTTCCGCGACGGTTACCACGAGACCGATGCTGATGCTCTGCTTGTTGGTGTAGATGAAGCCGCCGCCGACCATGCCGTCGGAAGGCATGCCGGCGCAGAGACGGGCCATGCCTTCGCCGGGATTCAGGCCGAAGCGGGCGTTGATGACGTCTTCGGGAAGTTCGATGATTTCCTTGGCGCCCACGGCCACTTCATGCGGATTCAGCTCCTTCTTCATGCCCAGCTTCTGGGCGAGAAGGCTGTTCACGCCGTCGGCGAGGATGACGACGTCGGCGGTGAGTTCATCCTCACCGGCGATGACGCCTACGAGCTTGCCGTCTTCCATCATGAAATCGTCCACGCGGGCGGGACAGACCACGTCGCAGCCGGCTTCCTCGGCCTTTTCCGTCAGCCATGCGTCGAATTCGGCGCGCAGGACGGTGTAGGATTCGCCGAGGGGGTTGCCCGCAAATTTGGAAGACTGAAAATCGATATTGAAGCAGCTGTCTTCCGTCATCATGGAGATGACTTCACGCGTGACCACGCGTTCGATCGGCGCTTCCTTGGCAAAGCCGGGGATGACCCGTTCCAGGCTGTGACCGTAAAGGCGACCACCCGTTACGTTCTTGGAGCCAGCGGTGTCGCCCCGTTCGAGAATCAGCACGCTGAGCCCGGCTTTGGCCATGCAGTAAGCGGCCGTGCTGCCGGCCAGACCGGCCCCGACAACTATAGCATCATAATCGGCCATAGAATGCCCCTTGCTCCCCGTGAGGGGGTGTTGTGTCTGGTTTGGGGAGTCTGAAAAACTGGACTCCCGGGGGTAAAACGTCCTTTGTCGGGGAAGTTCGCGACCCCCTTCCGTCACCGCGGCCCTTGCGGCGTGTGCGATGGCGGAAGGGGGTTGAAACGGGGCCTCAGCAGCCCCGGCGGTCTTCCCGAAGACGGCTTAGCGTTCGCTGAACGCCTTGGTCAGAGCAGGCAGAACTTCCTTGATGTCGCCGACGATGTAGTAGTCGGACTGAGCGTTCATGGGGGCGTTTTCGTCCTTGTTCACGCTCACGACGATCTTGGAGTCGCGCATGCCGGAGATGTGCTGAGCCTGACCGGAGATGCCGGCGGCAATGTACAGCTGCGGCTTGATGATCTGACCGGAAATGCCGATGTAGGCTTCTTCAGGCATCCACTTGAAGAATTCGGCGATAGGACGGGAGCAGGCCATTTCGGCACCCGCAGCCTTGGCGAGATCTTCAGCCAGCTTGACTTCGTCCTTTTCCACGAAACCGCGACCGATGGCGACGACGGCGTTGGCGTCGCACAGGTTCACGCCGCTGGAAACCTTGGGTTCGCGACCGGTCACCGCAACCTTGGAGGCGGCGGGAGCGGGCATGATTTCAGTGGCGATCGTGCAGGAAGGATCTTCCGGCAGGGGTTCGTAGCACTTGGGGGCCACGGTGACGATCACGGTGGAAGCGGTGGTGGTCTGCGTCTTGACGGCCAGACCGCCGTAGATCATGCGGGTCACGGTCATGGTGCCGCCATCAATGGACTCGACCTTGCCGTCGGAGACGCAGGGAGCGTCGAGCAGGGCGGCGATCTGAGCGGCCATGTCCTTGCCGCGCTTGGTGGCGCCGACGAGGATCAGGGCAGGAGCGTCGGCCTTGGCCTTTTCAACCAGAGCCGGGGTATAGTCTTCCCACATGACGTTGGAAAGCAGAGGCATGGCGGTCACCTTGGAGGCGCCGCAGGCCGCAACATGTTTGCCGGCGAGTTCGTCGCCGCCCACAAAGGCGGTCACTTCGGCGGCACCATTGGTAATCGTTTTAGCGCCACTCACGAGTTCCGTAGCAAGGGCGGACGTTTCGGCGATAACCCATACGTTCATCAGTATTTCTCCCTAACAACTAGCTTTACAGAACGCCATCAGCGGCAAGCTTCTTCACCAGATCGGCAGCGGCGGCGGCAACGGTTACGTCGCCGGCGTTCAGGCGAATGGCCTTACGGGAAACGACAGGAGCGAGCACGCTCACGGTCTTCAGCTGAGGAGCGATGTCGGCGTCGGAAAGACCGAGGGCGGCGAGGTCCACTTCATTGGCGGGCTTCTTCTTGGCGCCGAGGATCTGCTTCACGCTGGGGATGGGGGCTTCGTTGATGTCGGGCACCACGGAGATGACCACGGGACCGGTCACTTCGACATTTTCCATGCCGTCGTCCAGCTTGCGGCCGATCTTCAGGGTGTCGCCGGCCACTTCGATGGAGTGGGCGAAGGAGACGGAGGCGTAGCCGAGCATGGCGGCCAGACGGGAGCTGGTCTGCTGGGCATATTCGTCGCTCGAACCTTCGCTGCAGATGACCACGTCGGCGTCGAGGCTCTTGATCATGGCGGCGAGCACCTTGGCGGTGGCGCGGCTGTCGGCGTCGGCCAGGGCGGCGGCGTTCAGATAGGTCACGGAGTCAAGGCCGCGGGAAAGGGCGTCCTTGGTGGAGTCCTTGGTGGCGGTGCCGCAGGTCACGCCCACGAGTTCGCACCCGGCGGCGGCCTTCAGCTGCACGCCGGCTTCGATGGCGTTGCGGTCGTATTCATTGACTTTGAACTTCGCCTTGCTGGTGTCCAGCTGGCGATTGCTGTCGTTGACGCGGATGTCCGCATCGTCCAGAAGCCATTTGTAGCAAACAACTACCTTCTTCATGTTTCCTCACCAGCACGTTACCGATTTGCGAAAGCGCAATCGGCAGAGGTGGAGTATGCAGGGCACCCGATGAACGATCGTCCATCGGGCGCCCTGTTTTGGTACAAGTGATCCAGGGCCTGATTCCAGAGAAACAGGGAGGCCTGCTTCAGTAGGTCTTAGGCAAGAATGTTACCAGAGATGACCATGCGCTGAACTTCGCTGGTTCCTTCGTAGATTTCGGTGATCTTGGCGTCGCGCATCATGCGTTCGACCGGGAAGTTGCGGGTGTAGCCCACGCCGCCGTGGATCTGTACGGCCTTGGTGGTAACTTCCATAGCGGTTTCAGCGGCGAACAGCTTGGCCATGGCGGCGTCGAGGCTGAAGCGCTTGCCGGATTCATGAGCGAGGGCAGCCTGGTAAACCAGGTTACGGGCGGCTTCGACCTTGGTGGCCATGTCGGCCAGCATCCACTGGATGCCCTGCTTCGTAGCGATGGGCTTGCCGAACTGCACGCGTTCCTTGGCGTAGGCGATGGCAGCTTCGAGAGCGCCCTGAGCGATGCCGAGAGCCTGAGCGCCGATGCCGATGCGGCCGCCGTCGAGGGTCTGCATGGCGATCTTGAAGCCTTCGCCTTCCTTGCCGAGCAGGTTTTCAACGGGGACGATCATGTCCTTGAAGAACAGTTCGGTGGTGGAGGAGGCGCAGATGCCCATCTTGTCTTCGGTCTGGCCCACTTCAAAGCCGGGGAAGCTCTTTTCCACGATGAAGGCGGAGATGCCCTTCAGGCCCTTGGAAGGATCGGTCATGCCGAAGATGATGAAGGTGTCGGCCACGGCGCCGTTGGTGATGAACACCTTGGAGCCGTTGACGACATAGTGGTCGCCCTGCAGAACGGCCACGGTCTTCTGAGCGGAAGCGTCGGTGCCGGCGCCGGGTTCGGTCAGACCGAAGGCGGCGAGCTTCTTGCCGGAGGCGAGGTCAGGAATGTACTTGGCCTTCTGGGCTTCGGTACCGAACTGCTTGATGGGGGACATGCCGAGAGACACGTGAGCGGACAGGATGACGCCGTGCGTGGCGCACACGCGGCTCAGTTCTTCGACAGCCAGGATGTAGGACAGATAGTCGCCGCCGGCGCCGCCGAGTTCTTCGGGGGTGGCCAGACCGAACATGCCGAGGTCAGCCATCTTGGGGATGCTTTCGCTGGGGAAACGATGGTTCTTGTCGATTTCGGCGGCGATGGGCTTCACTTCCTTTTCAGCGAATTCCCGCACCATGTCCTTAATCATCTGCTGGTCTTCAGTAAGTTGAAACATGAGAGCAACCTCCCGAACTAGTAAAAGTTATTTTTCTGTCAATTAATCGTAATGCCACAACACTCCGAAAAGAGTTGTAGCCTCAGGAGAGTATTTCTGCAAGCCTTTTTCTCGAGAAAAATCGGATTTTCATTTTTCAGGAGTGAATACAGGAAAGATTCTTGATAAAAAATATAAATAATAAAAATAAGTTACTCTTTAAGTGTGCCGAAAATTTCGGCCATAGCGAACAAAAAACTATATTGTCGGATTTTGAGCAAGCAAACAGTCTCCTGTTTTTCGGCCTTTTTCATGCCGAAAAGTTGTTACGTGAAAAAAGATACAATAAAGATAGGCTCATTGCCGCCTTTACCTGTAATGGAAGATGGTTAATAGTCTTCCCCGGTCCGCCGGGGTCAGGGAAGGCGCCGAAACGGCGGATACGGAAACGGCGTGGGTCGACGGAGGAAACACGATGGCGAAGATCCGGGAAACGTACGTATGCTCCGAGTGTGGAGCGCAGTCCGCCGTATGGCGGGGACAGTGTCCGACCTGCAAGGCCTGGAATTCTCTCGAGCCGGCGGCCGTATCCGGAAGCGGCGTCCGCAAGCGCCCGGTGGGAGGCGGTTCGGCGAGAGCCGTCCGGCTTGGCGAAGTGGAGGATCGCGGGCATGAACCCTTCGGCACCGGGCTTGAGGCGCTCGATCGTGTGCTGGGGCGGGGGCTGGTGCCGGGCAGCGCCCTGCTGATGGGCGGGGAACCTGGCATCGGCAAGTCCACGCTGCTTTTGCAGATGGCGGGAGCCGTGGCTGCGTCCGGCAAGGTAGTGCTTTACGTGAGCGGTGAGGAGTCTCTGCCCCAGATCAAGGACCGGGGCGCGCGGCTCGGCGTTCTTCATGACAATCTGCTGGCTCTGTCCACTTCCCGGATAGAGGACGTGTTGCCCCTGCTGACGGGAGAGGGCACTCCGGATCTGCTGGTGCTCGATTCCGTCCAGACCCTGACCTCGGAAAATGCCGAGGGGCTTCCCGGCAATGTCAGTCAGGTGCGGGCCGTGGCCACGGAGGTGGTGGAGGCCTGCAAGAGCGGCAAAACGACCGTGGTTCTCGTGGGGCACGTGACCAAGGACGGTACGCTTGCCGGCCCAAGACTGCTTGAGCACATGGTGGATACCGTCGTGTCCCTCGAAGGGGACCGACGACAGATGTTTCGTCTGCTCAGGGTGCTGAAGAACCGTTTCGGGCCGAATCAGGAGCTGCTGGTCTTTCAGATGGCCAGGCAGGGACTGGAAGTCGTGGAGGACCCCTCTACCTATTTTCTCGGAGCTCGCGACGCCAGCCTCAGCGGTACGGCCGTGGTCATGGCCGTGGACGGCCAGCGGCCTCTGGCCGTGGAGGTGCAGGCGCTGGTCACGCGCAGCTATTTGTCCATTCCCCGCCGCGCGGGCATGGGGTTCGACGTGAACAGACTGCATCTTTTGCTCGCCGTGCTGGAAAAACGTCTACGGCTCAATTTCGGTCAGGTGGACATCTATGCCAAGATCGGCGGAGGGATGAAGCTGCAGGAACCGGGGATGGATCTTGCGCTGGTCGCCGCCATGCTGTCTTCCTTTTACGACGTTCCTCTGCCCGAGCGCACCGTGCTTTGGGGTGAGGTGGATCTGAACGGACAGATTCGCCCCGTCGCGGCGCACGACATCAGGCTTTCTCAGGCCAGACGCCTTGGCTACCGCCCCATTCTTCACCCCGGTCCCGACGGTCTGGCTACGGTGGTCGAGCTGCAGGACAGGCTGTTCCGTCGCGGGGGGGGCGGCCGGGAATCCTGATGCATCTTGCCTTTCGCCGATCAGCGCTTATTTCTGCTACCCGGGGGTACATCATGAGCGAAACGCCTTTTCATTCCGAACCCGGCGGCCAGCCCGACGCCATCGTGGAAGACCGCCTTGCGGAACCCAGACTGTTTCAGGTGCTGCTGCACAACGACGACTACACGACCATGGAGTTCGTGGTGGACATTCTGATGCGGGTTTTTCACAAGAACGCGGATCAGGCCACGGCCATCATGCTGGCCGTCCACAAGAACGGCGTCGGCGTTGCCGGTGTTTACCCTTATGAATTAGCTGAAACAAAGGTAGAAAGAACACATCATCTCGCGCGTGAGGCGGATTTTCCGCTTCGCTGCACGATTCAGGAGGTCGGCGCATGATCGGCAAGAGTCTGCAACAGGCGCTGGGTGTGGCCGTCCATGAGGTCAAACAGCGACGACACGAATATCTCACTCTCGAACATCTGCTGTTCGGCATCGCTTCCGAGGCGAATGGACGGCGGATCATTGAAGCCTGCGGCGGCGACATCGCCGGCCTGCGGCGTTCTCTGGATCATTTCTTTACGGCATACATGGAATCTCTGGATGAGGTTTCGGACAATATCTATCAGACGCTGGCCGTGCAGCGGGTCATGGACAACGCCCTTTCCCACCTGCGCAGCGCGGGCAAGGATGGAAGCGATCTCGAGGTGGGCGACGTGCTCGCTGCGCTCCTTGAGGAGGAAGAGTCCTATGCCGCGGTCTGCCTGAAGCGTCAGGGCGTCACGCGTCTGGCCGTTCTCGAACAGCTGACACAGGAAGCGGAAGAGGAAACGGCGACGCGGGAGGGGGCTTCCGCCGGCCGTGATCCTCTGCAGGCCTACACGCGCAATCTTACCGAAGCGGCCCGGGACGGGCAGCTTGATCCGCTGGTGGGCCGGGAGGCCGAACTGGCGCGGAGCATCGAGATCCTCGCCCGGAGGCGCAAGAACAATCCCCTGTATGTCGGCGAACCCGGCACAGGCAAGACCGCTATCGCCGAGGGACTGGCCCAGCGCATCGTGAGCGGGGATGTGCCGCCGGAATTCCGGGAGGCGCAGATCTTCTCGCTGGATCTCGGAGCGGTGCTGGCCGGTGCCAAGTATCGGGGCGATTTCGAAGGCCGGATCAAGGCTGTGATCCGGGCTCTGGAAAAAGTGCCGGGGGCCATTCTGTTTATTGATGAAATCCATACCGTGGTCGGAGCCGGGGCCACCAGCGGCGGCGCCATGGACGCGTCGAACCTGCTCAAGCCTGTTCTTGCGGAGGGCAGGTTGCGGTGCATCGGTTCCACCACGCACGAGGAATACCGCAATCATTTCGAAAAGGACCGGGCTCTGGTTCGCCGGTTCCAGCGCGTGGACGTGCGCGAGCCTTCGCAGGAAGAATGCGTGGAAATTCTGAAGGGGTTGCAACCCCGTTATGAGGAACATCATGGGGTGCGCTATACGCCGTCGGCCGTTCGCGCGGCGGTGGATCTTTCGGCGCGACATGTGCAGGAGCGCATGCTGCCGGACAAGGCCATCGACGTTCTGGACGAGGCGGGAGCATCGGTGCGGCTGCGCGCCGGGTTCCGTCCCGGGGCTTCGGTGACCCGGCAGGACATGGAGCGCGTCGTGGCACGCATGGCGGGGATACCCGCCCGGACCGTCTCCGGCAGGGAGCGCGACCGGCTAAAGACGCTCGGGGAAGACCTGCGACGGGTCATCTACGGCCAGGATCAGGCCGTGGAGAGCGTGACTCGCGCCATCCTCCGTTCCCGGGCCGGGCTGGGCCGCAGCGGGCGGCCCGCAGGTTCCTTTCTGTTCTACGGGCCGACCGGCGTGGGCAAGACGGAACTGGCCAGGCAGCTAGCGGAACGTCTCGGCGTGGCTTTCCTTCGTTTCGACATGAGCGAATACATGGAAATGCACGCGGTTGCCCGGCTGATCGGATCGCCGCCTGGTTATGTAGGGTTCGAACAGGGAGGTCTGCTGACCGAATCCGTGCGCAAGACGCCCTATGCCGTTCTTCTGCTGGACGAGATCGAAAAGGCGCATCAGGATATCTACAACGTCCTGCTGCAGGTCATGGACTACGCCACGCTGACGGACAATACCGGACGCAAGGCGGACTTCCGGAACGTGATCCTGATCATGACCTCCAATGCCGGAGCGCGGGACATGGCCGCGGTTCCCATGGGATTCGTCAACGCGTCGAAAAAGGCGCAGGATGCCGCCCAGCGAGGCAGAAAGGCCGTTGAGGCCGCGTTCAGCCCCGAATTCCGCAACCGCTTGGATGCGCTTGTGCCGTTCAACGGTCTGACGCCCGAGCTGATGGGACCCATCGTGGACAAGAGCATCGCGGAACTGAGCCGGGGGCTGGCCGAAAGACGGGTTGTGCTGACGCTTGATCCTGCCGCCCGCGACTGGCTGGCCACGAAGGGGTTTGATTCGGCTCTCGGAGCCAGGCCGCTGCAGAGGTTGATCCGTGAGGCGCTGGAAGACAGGCTCGCGGAAGAGGTGCTGTTCGGTCGTTTGACCAGAGGCGGACGCGTTACCGTGCTGCCGCCCGCCGAAGGCGAGGGCAGGCTGGAACTGGCCATCGAATGAAGCGGTTGAAAATGGGATGCTCCCGCCGGATGCAGAATTCTGCGTCCGGCGGGAGCGTCCTTTTGGGGTTGCGCGGACGCGACGTGCTCAGAAATATCTGGCCGCCAGCGTCGCGAACAGAATGGCTATGGAAATAACGAGGAAGATTCTGACCATCTTCGAACCCTTGAGCATGGCAAGCTGACTGCCGACGATATTTCCGAGAATGTCCGCGGCGGCCATGGGCAGGGCGTACAGGAACAGCACCTGTCCATTGAGCAGGAAAACGGCTAGTGCCCCCACGTTGGAGGACAGATTGATGACTTTGGTCAGAGCCGAGGCCTTGATCAGGGACATGCGCATGCAGAAGTGCAGGGCGATGATGTAGAAGCTGCCCGCACCAGGGCCGAAAAAGCCGTCATAGAAGCCCACTCCGAAACAGACCAGCGGAATGATGCCGTAGATGTCGCGGCGGGAGAACTCTTCCCGGGCCGGTCGGGATTTCCAGGGAATCAGGGTGACCAGCGCGGCGACGGGCAGAAGAACGACGAGAATGCGTCCCGCCGTTTCGGCATCGAAGGTCATGATGCACTGTCCGCCCACGGCGGAGCCGAGAAGCGCGCTTGGCACGCCCATGATCGCCAGTTTCCACGGCACAAGTCCCGCACGGGCGAAGTTGAGCAGGGCGGCCGAAGTGCCGAGCGTTCCCGTGAACTTGTTGACGCCCATGGCCTGCTGGGGCGTGATTCCGGTCAGCATGAGGGCGGGGAGCTTGAGCAGCCCTCCTCCTCCCGCGATGCTGTCGATAACTCCGGCGACGAACGAGACAAGACAGAGAACAAGAATGGTCAGCATGATGGGAAGCAGCCTGTTTCGTGTTGCTGGGACAGGGTTCCCGATGTACTGGAAAAGCCGAGGAGCCGCAACCGGCATGATCTATCGACTGAACAAAAATCCTTTTCTTTTTCCCGACCCTGCACAGGCCGACCCGTCCGGACTGCTCGCCGTAGGAGGCGACCTTTCCGTCCGGAGACTGCTGACGGCCTACGCGCATGGTGCTTTTCCATGGTATTCCGAGGGACAGCCCATTCTTTGGTGGGCGCCCGATCCCCGCTGCGTCATCTTGCCGGAGGAATTTCGAATTCCCCGCACCGTGCGTCGCGAACTGCGTCGCTGCACGTTCACGACGAGTCATGATCGGGCCTTCGAGCGCGTCATGCGGGCCTGCGCCGAAACCTTGCGGCCGGATCAGGACGGGACATGGATCACCCCCGAAATGACCGCGGCCTATGTCAGACTGCATGAAGCGGGTTTCGCGCATTCTGTGGAAGTCTGGGAGAGGGATGCTCTGGTCGGAGGACTGTACGGCGTCCGGCTGGGGAACGTTTTTTTCGGTGAATCCATGTTCCACCGTCGTTCGGATGCTTCCAAGCTGGCGCTGGTCCGCCTGATGGAGCGGCTCGCGGAGGAGGGATGCGAGCTGGTGGACTGCCAGATGGAAACGGCTCACATCCTGCGGTATGGGGCGCGGTCCATTCCCCGCACCGAGTTTCTGGACAGATTGTGCGCTGCTGGCGTCCATCGCGCCTGGCAGGAGACGCTTTCGCCTACTCCAGAAGCCAGCCCGGTTGCCAGGCCAGCAGAATGACCACCGCCAGGATGATGACGCAGAGCAGAATCCGTTTCCATTCAAAAATGATTTCCCAGCGGCTTGCGGGCTGATTTTCGGGTTTCATCGCGTGTTCCTTCTCCAGTCGGAGGCGTTTTTCAGGAAGATTTCCCTGTGTGGTCATTCCGTGGGCGTGATCTCGCAGGGGGCAGGTCGGAACCGATTCCGGCGTCGGCCTCTTAATGCTCCTGCGGCAAGGCCGGACTGCGTCCGCAGACCTGTTCGAAAAAGGCGGCTGCGCGGCGTTCCGTCCAGCCCGGCTTTCTGCCAGGCGTGACGAAGCCCACATGACCTCCCCAGCGTGGCACTTCCAGAGTAAGGGAGGGATTGGAAGCGGCCGCCCGTTCGGGATAGCAGCTTTCGGACAGAAAGGGATCGTCGGCGGCATTGATCAGCAAGGTCGGCACATCGATGCCGTCCAGCACGTTCACGCATCCGCTTTCCCGCCAGTAGTGGCGCGCGGAGCGAAAACCGTGCATGGGGGCGGTGAAGCGTTCGTCGAACTCGTTGAATGTCGTCATGGATTCCAGTCCGTCGGTATCTATGGCATCCGGAAACATTCGTTTCTTGAGACGTATCTTGTCCCGCAAGGTACGTAGAAAATAGGTCATGTACGGCGCACGGGAAGGGCGGGCCAGCACTTCTGCTGCGCCTTCCAGATCACAGGGCACGGAAATGCCGACCGCTGCCCTGATCGAAGGAGAGAGCTTTCTTTCCCCCACGTATTTCAACGTCTGATTGCCGCCCATGCTGAAGCCTGCAAGAACGATCATGGCGTAGCCCAGACGCTCGCAGTAACGTACGGTCAGATCAAGATCGTCCGTCTCTCCGCTGTGGTACAGGCGCAGCCTGCGGTTGGGTTCTCCGGAGCAGCCGCGGAAGTTGCGCGCCACGACGTCCCAGCCGTTTTGGTTGAGAACCTTGGCCATGGTGAGCATGTAGGGGCGTCGGCTGTGTCCTTCCAGACCGTGCGAGAGTATGGCGACCCTGCGCGACTGGATTCCGGCCACGGCGGGGATGCGGTCGATGTCGAAAAAATCGCCGTCGGGCGTTTCAATGCGTTCCCGCCACAGGGCGGGCATATCCGGATTGCGGAAAAGAACGGGCCAGAGCGTCTGAAGGTGGCCGTTGCGCAGCCAGAGGGGAGACGTGTATGTGGATTGCTCGAGAACGGGCATGAAGACCTCTTGGAGAGAAAGGGTTATCTGTCTCTGAATCCTATAACATTCCACGCGACCTGACCATCAGGTTATATGTTCGGGGGAAGAGACGTCAGGAAGCGTCCATGGCGAGAGGGCGTTCCGGTCGGAAATTCGGGTGTGTTCGGCAGCCCGCGGGGACGGGGCTGCCTCCGGGAAGGGCTTCCGAACATTCGAGGATGGAAACAGGAAAACGCCGCGAGGAGATCCCGGCGGCGTTTGAGCGGAAAGGCGAAGGACCGGTTTCAGTCCTCATCATCTCCGATGGTCAGAATGTGGGCGTAGCGCCCGGAACGACGGCCCTCCTCCGCGGTCCGACGGGCCAGTTCCCGGCAGTGCTGGCAGGCGTTGCGGGGCAGGAGGAGGCAGAGGCTTTCCGGCGTGCGGGCCGATTCCGTTGCGATGACGGTAAGCCCTGCGCAGTCGGGACAGAGGCGGATACGCTCGCGCTGGCGTTCGTGCAGTCCGTCGGTATCGTAATAGATATCACGATCGCGTCGCCACCATTCATTCTCTCTGCGTCCTTCCGAGGGGTGATCGGGCGGGTTGTGGAACTGTTCCAGCACCTCGTCGCAGAGTGCGGCGATGTAATCGTTGACCTGACGGCGCTGACGCAGATTGCGGGCATGAAAATCGGGTTCGTGTACATGGTCGAAGGGAAGACCCGCCAGAGCCAGACAGATGCCGAGGTTGACGTAGGGCAAAGCACCCCGGATGGAGTAGCCGCCTTCAAGGACCGCGATGTGGGGATTGAGGCGGCGGTTCATTTCCGCATATCCGTGGGCGGAAAGCTGCATGTTGGTTAGGGGGTCCGTATAGTGATTGTCCTGTCCCGCCGAATTGATGATGAGATCCGGCTTGAAGGCTTCCAGCATGGGGAGAACCGCGTGTTCGGTGACGTAGAGATAGCCTTCGTCGCCGGTGCCCGGAGGAAGAGGAATATTGACCGTTTTTCCCAGCGCGCCGGGACCGCCGCATTCGGAGATGAATCCGGTTCCGGGGTAGAGCGTGCGTCCATCCTGATGCAGAGAGATGAACAGCGTATCAGGATCATTCCAGAAAATGTCCTGTGAACCGTCGCCGTGGTGGCAGTCGGTATCCACGATGGCGACGCGCATGGGACCGAACCTCCGGCGGAGATTTTCCAGCATTACGGCTTCGATATTGATGTTGCAGAAGCCACGGTTGCCGTGACTGACCCGCATGGCATGATGGCCCGGAGGACGGACGAGGGCGAAGGCGCGTTCCCGTTCCCCGGAAAGCACGAGTTCTCCCGCCCTGATGGCGCCTCCCGCCGAGGCGAGATGGGAGGCCGAGCAGATCTTCTCCACGCTGGGCAGGCAGAAATGAACCCGTCTCACGTCGGCGTAGGTCGCCACGTCGGGTTTGACTTCCGTAATGCCGGGGATATCGAAAAGACCTTCCTCCCGGAGCTGATCCTGCGTATAGAGCAGACGTTCCTCGCGTTCCGGATGCGTGGGACTGATGGCCCAGTCGAAGGCGGGAAAGAAGACGACGCCCAGAGAACGGGCGACCGACGGAACAAGCGGTGCGGACATGAGGATACCTCCGTGTTCCAAGGGTATCAGGCGAAGGCCAAAAAGCAAACCGCGCGAAGCGGAGGAACGGCGCGCGTCAGAGATAGAAGAGCAGCACCAGTCCCTGCGCGGCGAAAATACGCAGGATCGTCGCCAGAGGATAGACAGTGGCGTATACGGACGAGGGAACATCGCTGTCCAGCATATCCACGGCAAATGCCAGCGTGGGGGCGCTGGTCATGCTGCCCACAAGCAGTCCGCACAGGGTGACGTAATTCAGTCCCAGGAAGCGGCGGGCGATCCAGCCGATCAGAAGCAGGGGGAAAAGCGTGATGCAGGCCCCCATGCCAAGCCAGATCAATCCCGTTTCGCTGAACACGGCGGACCAGAATCCCTGTCCAGCATTGAGTCCCACGCAGGCAAGAAACAGGCAGATTCCGGTTTCACGCAGCAGGACGGCAGCGCTTGTCGGCAGATACCAGGTCATGCCCGCGAAATGCTGGACGCGACTGAGGAGAATGGCGACGAGCAGCGGACCTCCTGCGAGGCCCAGTCTGAAGCCTGTGGACAGGCCGGGAATGGCGAAGGGGATGCTGCCCACCAGGACGCCCAGCGCGATACCCACAAAAATAGGGAGCACGTTCGGCATGTTGAACATTTTTGTGGAGTTGCCGAGGAGCCGTTCCGCGTGGTCCATGTGATGCCGCGACCCGACGCAGACCAGCTTGTCGCCGAAGTGCAGCGGCATGTTGCGGCGGGGAGCCAGTTCCATGCCGGAGCGGCGGATGCGGGTTACGGTCACGCCGTGTTCCGGAGTAAGCTGAAGCGCGCGCAGCGTCGAGCCGATGGCCCTGCTGTTGGTGACGAGCAGGGAACGGATTTCAAGGTGCCCGTGGCTGGCTCGCAGCTTGCTGGCGACCGGAGGTCCGATGATGAGTTCCGCACGGTCAAGCTGCTCGGCGTCGCCGACCACATGCACGATCATTCCTTCCTTCAGTTCCATTTCCGGGTCCGCCGGATAGACATGTCCGTCGTCCATGACTCGTGAAATGGTGACGCCCATGTCCTCCAGACCGGGAATGGAGGACAGATGCTTGCCGATAAGGTTGGCATTGGTCAGCTTCAGGTTGCGGATGTGCATGGCGCTGTGCCTGCGGTGCAGGATTTCTTCCAGCGATTTCATCTCGTTGGCGATGTCTATTCGCCCGATGACGCGGATGAGCAGCATGGCGATGATGACGCCGATAACCCCGAAGGGATAGGCTAGCGCGTAGCCGAGGCCGAGATCAAGATTCACAAGGGCCAGCTCTTCCTTGTCCACCAGCTCGCCCGCCGTCTGCGTGGCTGCGGCAAGCGCCGGAGTGCTGGTCGTGCCGCCGCTGAACAGGCCGATCAGCGCGGCCGGGGAACTCCCGAACCAGAAGGCGAACAGCAGGACCAGCGCAAACCCGGCTGCCACGATGCCTGCCGAGAGGGCATTCAGAGCCAGTCCTCCCTGTCGCAGGGAGTCGGTAAAGCCGGGTCCCACCTGAAGTCCGACTGAAAAGATGAACAGAATCAAACCGAAGTCGCGGGTAAAAAGCAGAATGTCCTGATCGAGTTCCACCCCGGAATTGCCGAGCAGCAGGCTGCTGAACAGAACGCCGCTGACTCCGAGGCTGAGTTTCCAGAATTTGATCTGGCCGATGGCCAGTCCGATGGCAATGGTCAGGGCCAGCACGAAAACGGATTGTACGCCGATCCCGTCCCCGACCAGAAAGTAGATGATGCCTTCCAATGTGCTACCGTCCATTTGGGTTCTGTTCCCGTGCTCATGGGAGGACGAGCGGCGGTCGCGTTCGTCCCCGGGCTTTCCTTCAGGCGCGGAGGGAGGGCATTTTCCCCGGCGGCGAAAGGATCTGCTGTTTCGATAGGGCAAAATGTCTTTCCCTACAAGAGGAGACGGCCCTGAAGGGCAGGGAATCGGGCAATTTTTCCGCGCGGGGAAGGAGGGCTTCCGGGACGGCGGAAATGGGGTGGAGACCCGCTCCACCATGAACATGAAAAGGACGGGAACAGTTCCCGTCCTTTTCATGCGTCAGATACGAGCGAATGGGACGCCGTTCGTGGTCAGCAGCCGGCTGTTTCCCGGACCATCTCCCGGAAGCGGCGGAAGAAATAGCGGCTGTCGCTGGGGCCGGGACAGGCCTCCGGGTGATGCTGCACGGCCAGAATGGGTCTGGTGTTATGGGCGAAACCTTCCAGCGTGCCGTCATTAAGGTTGATGTGGGTCGCGGTCACGTCAGGCACGTTGTCGATGTCCACACAGAATCCGTGGTTCTGGGAGGAAATTTCCACATGGCCGGTGACAAGATCCTTGACCGGATGGTTGCAGCCGTGATGGCCGAATTTCAGCTTGCGGGTGGTTCCGCCCACGGCATGGCCGAGGAGCTGGTGGCCAAGGCAGATGCCCGCGACCGGGAACATATCGACAAGCCGTCTGATCGTCTGGATTTCATCGGTCAGAGTGGCGGGGTCGCCGGGGCCGTTGGAAAGGAATACGGCCTGAGCGCCGCTGGCCCTGACCTGTTCGGCGGAGAAGGACGGAGGCACGAACAGGATGTCGAATCCCTGTTCGGTCAGCAGCCGGGCGATGTTCCATTTGATGCCGAAATCGTAGGCCACAAGCCGGGGACCGGTTCCGGACCAGTCGTAGGAACCGTCGGCGTGGAGCGTAACGGGCTGGCTCGTCGTTCCCGTCCATTTCCATGGCGAGGCGGGCATGACGCGGGTAACCAGATTCTGGCCTTCCATGGAGGGGAGGCTTCTGGCCTGCAGAACCAGTTCCTGCGGATCCGAGACGGACGTGGAAATGATGCCGCGCATGGCCCCGTGCATACGCAGATGACGGGTCAGAGCACGGGTGTCGATGCCCTCGATGCCAGGCACCCCGTGCTGCACGAGAAAGTCGGGCAGGGAAATGGATGAACGCCAGTTGGAGGGCGTCTTGCAGCATTCCTTGACCACAAGTCCGGCCACATGCACCGAGGCCGACTCCATGTCCTCGGGGTTGATGCCGTAGTTGCCGATCAGGGGCCAGGTCATGCATACCATCTGTCCCGTGTAGGACGGGTCGGTGAGAATTTCCTGATACCCGGTCATTCCGGTATTGAAAATGACTTCTCCCCCGCCTTCACAGGAGCCTGTAAAGGAACGACCTTCAAGGACAAAACCGTCTTCGAGCGCGAGTAAGGCCTTCATCGAAAATCCTTATGTGGTTGGAAACATCCCCTGAGGGATGATGGTTTGCAGAACGGCGGATGCCGGCAAAATGTTTCGGACTTGCGTTCGATCTCGATCCGTTCGTCGGCCGTGAAGGCTCGAAAGAGATCGAAGGGCTTGCCTAGCGCCGCTCGGAAGCGAGCAGCGCGCGTACCGCCTCCAGGTCTTCCGGCGTATCTACGCCTCGGGAATTGAGTTCCGTGACGACGACGCGGATGGAAATTCCGTTTTCCAGAAAACGGAGCTGTTCCAGTTTTTCCCTTCTTTCCAGCGGCGACTGGGGCAGGGAGACGAAACGGGCCAGCGCCCGCATACGGAAGGCGTACATCCCGATATGGCCGAGGAACGGATCGGGAGAGTTGCCGTCGCGGTCAAAGGGAATCGGTGCGCGGGAAAAGTAGAGCGCGTTTCCGTCGACGGCCATCGCCACCTTGACCTGATTGGGATCAGCCGCACGCTCCGGAGAGATCGGCGTGGCCAGCGTGCTGACTTCCACGGCGTCGTCCGCGAAGGGCGCCGTGAGCTGATCGAGCATGGCGGGATCCAGCATGGGTTCGTCGCCCTGAATATTGACGATGACGGCATCGGCTTCCGCGCCGATCCGGTTCGCCGCTTCGAAGACGCGGTCAGTACCGCTGGCGTGGTCGGCGCGGGTCATGACGCAGGGAACATCCCAGCGTTTCGCAGCTTCCCTGATGCGCTCGTCATCGGTGGCCAGCACCACGCGTTTCAGCGCAGCGCACCGGCTGGCCCGGTCATGCACATGCCAGAACATGGGATGACCCCAGATGTCCGCCAGCGGTTTGCCCGGAAAGCGGGAAGACGCGTACCGCGCCGGTATGATCCCGTAACAGGAAGCAGAGAGTCTCACTCGACAGTCCTCTATAGATCTCGCTGCATGCCGGAACGGGGTCGAATCGAACGCCGCTCGACATGCCTTGACAGGTCAGGGAATGGTTGTTTTCGCATTACTGTCCGCTCTGCGCTGTATATCAGTAATCCGCCTGGCGATAAACTCTTTTTTTCGGGAGGAACTCGAAACGCGGTCCGGCTGGGAAATACGGGGGAAGAGACGAAAGGACGGGAGTGGAGTCCCGGAATGAATGCAGAAGAGCGGGGCCGCGTTGAAAAAGAATTTTTCTGCGGCCCCGCTCCGTCAGAGGGTCAGCTGTTCGGCAGGGGAAAACCCGCCGTTTCGAATATCCTAGTCGCGACGGGGACGCCGTTCACGGCGTTCGCCGCGATGTTCGCCGTCGCCGCGCGGAGCGCGCGCGGGACGCGCGGTGTCTTCGGGCTTCCATTCGATGCCCTGTTCTTCAAGCAGAACGGCCTTGCGGCTGGCGCGGATGCGATCACCGTTGATTTCGATGACCTTGACCAGCATGTCCTCGCCGAGGCGGGCGATGTCGGAAGCCTGAGCGACCCGGCTCGTATCCAGCTGGGAAATATGCACCAGCGCTTCCACGTTGGGCATGATTTCCACGATGGCACCGATTTCCAGCACCTTGCGGACCTTGCCGAGGTAGTTCTTGCCGAGGTCGGGACGCTGGTCATAGTACTGGACCAGCTCCTTGGCCTGTTCCATCGCATCGGCGGTGGGAGCAAAGATGGAGATGCGCCCGCTGTCCTCGATGTCCACGGATGCGCCGGTGGCGGCGGTGATCGCCTTGATGTTCTTGCCGCCGGGGCCGATGATCATGCGGATGACTTCGGGATTCACAAAGACTTCGGCATGCTGAGGCGCAAAGCGGGACAACTCGGTGCGCGGACCGTCGATGGCCTTCTTCATTTCGCCGAGAATGTGCGTGCGTGCTTCGTGGGCCTGCTTCATGGCGTTGCGCATGATTTCGGTAGTCAGGCCGGTGATCTTGATGTCCATCTGAACCGCAGTCACGCCTTCTTCGGTGCCCGCGATCTTGAAGTCCATGTCGCCGAGAGCGTCTTCGTCGCCGAGGATATCGGTCAGAACGATGAACTTGTCGCCTTCCTTGATCAGCCCCATGGCCACGCCGGCCACGGGAGCCGAGATCGGCACGCCCGCATCCATGAGGGACAGGCAGCCGCCGCATACTGCGGCCATGGAGGAGGAACCGTTGGATTCAAGGGTTTCGGCCACCACGCGGACGGTGAAGGGGAAGCTGTCGTTGGAGGGCATGACGGCCTTGAGAGCCTTTTCGGCCAGCGCGCCGTGGCCGATTTCACGCCGGGACACGCGCACGGGCTTCACTTCGCCCACGGAGAAGGGCGGGAAGTTGTAGTGCAGCATGAACGTCTTGGTTACGTCGCCGGTGAGGGAGTCCATGCGCTGGTTGTCCGTGGAGCTGCCGAGCGTGGTCACGCACATGGACTGGGTTTCGCCGCGGGTGAACAGGGCGGAACCGTGGGCGCGGGGCAGGATGCCCGGCTGAATTTCGATCGGACGCACGGTCCTGGTATCGCGTCCGTCGATGCGCACGCCTTCTTCGATGATCCGGCGACGCACGACTTTCTTTTCGATATGGCCGATGATGTCGCCCACGGCGGAAAGCGCCTTGGCGTTTTCCGCGTAGACCGGGTCAGCCTTCATGGCGTCCATGATCTTCTGCTTGACGATCTTGCGGGCTTCCTTGCGCTCCAGCTTGCCGGGAACGCGCATGGATTCCTCGAGACCGGCTTCTCTGGCGAGTTCCTCGACCATGGCCAGCAGCGCGGGATCGTCTTCTTCGGGCGTGAAGTCCATCTTCGGCTTGCCGGCAAGCTCGACGAGCTTGCGTTGAGCTTCGATGAGGGGCTGGATTTCCTTGCGGCCCCATTCAAGAGCTTCGATGATGACTTCCTCGGGCACGAACTGGGCTTCGCCTTCCACCATGACCAGCGCATCGGCGGAAGCGGCGAACACGATGTTCAGATCGCTCTGGGCCATTTCCTTGACCGTGGGGTTCAGGATGAAGGAACCGTTGATGCGGCCGATGCGTCCGCCGGCCACGAGGTCGGCGAAAGGCAGGGGCGAGAGCATGACGGCGGCGGAGGCGGCGGTGATGGACAGCACGTCGGATTCGTTTTCCTGATCAGAAGAAATGACGCTGGCGAGCACCTGCACGTCTTCAGGCAATCCCTTGGGGAAGAGCGGGCGGATGGGACGGTCAATCAGGCGAGAAACAAGGGTTTCGCGTTCGGAGGGACGGCCGATTTCACGGCGGAAGAAGCTGCCGGGGATGCGGCCGGCGGCGTACATGCGTTCGGAATACTCGACGGTCAGCGGGAAGAAGCCGCGATCGAATTCAAGAGGCTGCGAGCAGACGGTGACGAGCACCACGGTGCCGCCGCACTGGATGGTGACGGAACCGTGAGCCTGCGTGGCGACGCGTCCCGTTTCAATAATAATTTCCCTGCCGCCTACGGTGGCGGAAACCCGGGTGGGTTCTTTTCTGAAACTCATGGTGAATCCTTTTCACTGCGGGAAGGAGACTCCGTGAACAATATCGAGGTGTCGTCAGGATATACCGGACCTTTCGATCCTGTTCGCGGAAACTCCTTCTCATGTCGGGTTAAAGGGTTACGCACACGGCGCGGAACGCTGCATTCCGCTAACTGAAGGGGGAGCCGAGGCTCCCCCATGCGGACAGATTGAGTTACTTGCGCAGTCCCAGTTTTTCAATGAGAGCGCGGTAACGCTGAATGTCTTTGCTCTTCAGGTAGTTCAGCATGTTGCGGCGCTGACCGACGAGCTTGAGCAGACCACGGCGGGAATGGAAGTCCTTCTTGTGCTCCTTGAAATGAGCGGTAAGCCCTTCAATGCGGGCGGTGAGCAGAGCTACCTGAACTTCCGGGGAGCCGGTATCGCCTTCATGTTTGGCGTGAGCTTCGATAACGGCTTTTTTCTGGACGGCGTCCATGACCACAGCACTATCCTCCGAGTGGGTTGTGTTTCTACCAAAGTCCCCTGAGAACTTTCCAGACGGGCGGCGTCCGCGAAGAAACGCATTCCGCTTCCGCCAGGGCCAGCGGCGTTCCGTCGGGCATGACCAGAACGGCATTATTCCCTGTGACGCAGACTATGTCGCGTCCCCGGTCGTCCCGCGCGGGGCGCGAAGCGGACCAGACAAGGGGTTTTCCGTTCCTGATCGCCGCAATTTCGCCACCGGAGACGGAAATCGTCGGCCAGTGGGGCAGGGCGGCGGTAATGGGCATGACCCGTTCCGGCAGCCGTTCCGGCTCGGCCAGCAGGGTATCCAGCGGATACGCCTCGTCCAGGCCGAAAGGGTGACTGTACTCCCGAATCAGTTCCGTGAGCACGGCTCCGCACCCGAATCGCATCCCCAAGCTGTGGGCCAGGGAGCGTATGTAGGTGCCGGAACTGCAAGTGACTCGGAAGGAGGCATACGGAAGATCAACCCTGAGCACTTCCGCATGCGAAATTTCGATGGTTTTTGTCTTGACGGGGGTTTCCTTCCCCTCGCGGGACAGCTTGTACAGGGGTTGCCCCTGATGCTTGGCGGCCGAATAGGGCGGAACGGGCTGCTCGCTGGTTCCCAGCCAGCTGGCCACCGCCTCGCGGACGGCCTCCTCGCTTACACCTTCACAGGACGTTTCGGAGAGTATGCTGCCTTCAGCATCCCATGTATCCGTAGTCTGACCGAAGCGGACTGTCCCCTGATAGGTTTTCCTGCCTCCGGCCATGAGATGGCCAGAAATTTTGGTCGCATGCCCGAGCAAAACAAGGAGGACTCCCTGAGCCATGGGATCAAGAGTGCCTGCATGTCCGATTTTTTTTTGCCCCAATCGCTTGAAACGATTGGTACACTGAGCGGACGAAAGGCCGCGGGGCTTATTGACGACCAGAAGACCGTGTTGCTGTTCCATAGGAATCAGGGACAATATACAGTTTTGGAACTTTCGTCCAGTCGTTTTTCTCGAGGTTGCGGCGGCATATGGGTTCGCTCAGAGGGGGCGTCCGGTCTTTCCGGCGGGCGGGGAGCCGGTTTTGATGGAAAGGCCGGTCCGGAAAGCTCCGGCTCGGACAAAATTCATGAAATGATGGCTCGTGTAGCAATTGCGATAGTTTTTTTCAGCACGATCCGCGATAAGGAATAGGTACTGAACAGTTCGGGCGCGCCGGGCGACCCGGAGGAAACGGAGAATTCTCGCAACCATACCCTAACCTACCTGTACAACAGGGGAGAGCGCATCATGGAAAAGATCGTGATCAGAAACTACATCAACGGGCAGTGGGGAGAAAGAGAAGAACGATACGTTCCGTTGTACAACCCCTCCACCGGCGAGGTCATCGGCGAGGTGCCCATCTCGGGGAAGGAAACGGCCGAGGCTGCCATTGCTTCCGCCGCGGAAGCCTACAAGACCTGGCGCGAAGTTCCCATTGCCAAGCGTATGACCTATATCTACCGGATTCATGAATGCATGGTGCGGGATCTTGAAAAGCTGGCCTACAGCATCGCCCTCGATCAGGCCAAGCATATTTCCGAAGCGCGCGGAGAAGTGCAGCGCGTCATTGAAATCGTCGAATCCGCGGCCACGACGCCCTCCCTGATGCAGGGCGACATTCTCGATCAGATCGCTCCCAATATCTACGCCAAGGTCGTGAAGCAGTCTCTTGGCGTCTTCGGCGGCGTAGCGCCCTTCAACTTCCCCGCGCTCGTATTCGGCTGGTTCATCCCCTACGCCATAGCTACGGGCAACACCTTCATCTACAAGCCTTCCACACAGTCTCCGTATTTCATGCAGCTGATGTGCGAGATCTTCACGGAAATCGGACTGCCCGCCGGCGTTGTGAACGTCATTTACGGCAATCGGGAAATTCCGGGGACCTGGTACGAGGATCCGCGTATCGCGGGCGTTTGTCTGGTAGGCTCCACGCCGACCGCCAAGAAAATGGCCGAAGGATGCGCGCGCGGCGCGAAGCGCTCCATGCTGCTCGGCGGCGCGAAAAACATGCTGGTGGTCATGGAAGACGCGGATATCGACGTCTTTATCGATAACTATCTGAATTCCTGCTACGGTTCCGCCGGCCAGCGCTGCCTCGCCGGTTCCATCGTGGCCATCGTTCCCGAATTGTACGACACGGTGCTTGAACGAATGATTGAGGCCGCCAAAAACATCAAGGTCGGCGATGCGCTTGATCCTGACGTCTACATGGGGCCCGTGATTTCGCAGGAAGCTGCCGACAAGATCAAGAGCTACGTGGACATCGCCCTGAATCACGGGCACGGATGCTCTCTCGCCCTCGACGGTCGCACGGTGGAACTGCCCGAGAAGAACAGGAACGGCTTCTTCGTCGGCCCCACCATCATCAGGGACGTGACGCCCTGCAACCCGCTTTTCACGACGGAAGTTTTCGGACCCCTCGTGGCCGTAGTCAAGATTGCCGACATGGACGATGCGCTGGAACTCATCCGGCAGTCCGAATTCGGGAACGGGGCCTGCATCTTCACCCAGAATCAGTTCTACGCCGAAAAGTTCAGCCGTCTTGCCGATGTGGGCATGGTCGGCGTCAACGTGGGCATCTGCGCTCCGCATCCCTATGTGCCCTTTGGCGGAATCAAGGGTTCGCTTCTCGGTACGGACAAGGTTCAGGGAAAGGATGGAATCAACTTTTTCACCCAGAACAAGATCACGACCGTTCGGACAGTGGACCCCGGCGCGAAGCATGGCGACGCCGCTCCCAAGAACAAGAACGTCCGCTCCTGTGTAGCCTCCTGAACCATATGCCGCCGGACAGGTTTTCTGCCCGGCGGCATAAAAGACAGAGCAATCCGGACGGGACGACGTCGGCACGCTTTTCGACGCCGACAGTCCGGATGCTTTTCGGACAGCGTTGCTGTGCTGCGCCGGCCGGCCTGAAGAAGAAGCGAGGCTCAGGAGAAGAACTGTACGCTTGCCCCCTTGCCGAAAAGCATCACTGCGGAAAGGGCCAGAAGAATGAGGAGCAGTTTCCGGCAACGCTGCTGATCGATGTATTTTTGTGCGGGAATGCTCGCGAGGATACCCAGACCCGCTCCGGGCAGAGAGCAGGCGATATCGAAAAGAACCGGCTGGGAGTACAGCCCCCTGTTCCACTGGATCATGACGGTCAGCAACGCGCTGAAGGCGAAGAAGGCGCTCTGCATGGAGAGAATATTGTCTTTCGACCAGGTGCGCAGCGTGGTGTAGATTCCCATGACGGCCCCCGGCGCGGCCGTCATGGCATTGACCAGTCCGCCCAGAAACCCCGCCGGGAGAACCCACGCCCCGTAGTTCCGGAGCCTGAACGCCGTGTTCGCTCCGATCGTCTGCCAGATGACAAAACAGGCCAGAACAACGCCGAGCGCCATGTTCAGCCATGCTGCTGAAACGCATTCGAAAAGCAGCACGCCGAAAACGCTGCCGGGCAGACTTGCTCCCAGCAGAAGCAGGAGTTCCCGGAAAAGAATGCCCCGATGGTGCAGCATGACAAGAACCGCCGCAATGACGCCCGCACAGACGCAACTGTTCAGGACGGCCTGTTCGGGACTCATCACCATATTCAGGATGGGCAAGGCGATCAGCGCGCATCCCATGGAGGTGATGCCGGAAAGAAAGCCTCCCACCGCCCAGGCGAGCGTGAGCACCGCGTAGTAGATCAGATCCATATCTGTTTTCCTCAGAAAGAGGAGAGTCGAGACGGCTGCCGTGCGGGCCCGCGTGCTCTCCTGCCGTTTTCTGCGAGGAGCGGCATTTTTTACGGCGGATGGGCCTGTTTTTGTGCGAGCGGACGATGGAGCGTCCGAGCGCAGCATTTCTGCCGGGGACCTCAAGCCTGCTTTTCGGCCAGCTGCAGAAGCAACTCCCTGTTTTCAATGCAAACTTCTCTGTTGGTGAATTTGCTGATAACACCCATGGAAATCAGGCGACGCAGGATACGGGCCAGTGTCGTTCTGTGTACGCCGAGCAATGCGGCGACTTCCTGCTGCGTCATTTCGGCGGAGAAACGCAGGCTGTTGCCGTTCTTTTGTGACAGACTGAGGATCAGTCGGCATATGTGAACAATATGGCTTCCCGTCCCCATATCGGCCAAAAAGGAATAATGGAGCAGAATCTTTGCTCCCATGCTTGCCAGAAGATTCCGGATGAGTTCCGGATAACTCCGGATGAATTCCGTGTTCAGAATACAGTCGCGGGAGAACAGATAGGCCTCGACATCCGTGGTGCATGTAAAAATGCCGTCCGGATTGTACCCTGAAAATGTTCTGGCTTCATTGAACAGAGATCCTTCCTCATAATAGAGAGCTGTCCGTTCCCTTCCGCAGGAAGAGCAGTAGGTAAGCACGACTTCTCCCTTGGCGAGATAATAGACTCCCGGTTTTGTGCTATGGGGGATCACCGCATTTTTGGGAAATTTAAGGCATGTTGCATAATGCAGGGCAGATTTCCACTGTCCATTCAGACCGGACATGTGCGCCCTCTGTGCCATCGATTCATCGAAGATGCTGGAACTGTTTTGCTGAAGCATGGCTATCTTTCCATTTAAGAATAGAAACTAACAGTCTTTGGAATCATCGAATGCAATGAACCGTAATGCATGTCATCTTGTTATGATATATCAGGTTCCTCCTTGCTGGCTGGTTGTTTCAAACCGGTATGCTTTGCATGAACAGGAATATGTTTTCAAGAATGTTCGAGTTTTTTTTACATATAACAGATGGATGGTATTTGTCAAAAAAGATATGACTTGTTAAATTATGATACATGTGATTTTGTAAAATACAATAACGTATATATTTGAACATGTATATTTTGTGTCAAGAAATTGACTCTGCAATACCGATACGGCTGAACTTCATCATTGTGTCGCGGATTACTCCCAGTGGAGCGCATGTTTCGTCTTATATGGGGTGGGGGATGCATTCTGGACTACTTCAAAACGTCCGGCAAGACATGGTGAAGAAGTACAGGAAGCTTTTGGAGGATGATATCAGGCAGGAGGTCGTCCGGATTCATGAACTGGCATGCCGAGAGATGACAATCCAGTTTGAGGGATTAAATTGTAAGACCTGTTGTATTTTTAAAAGAAGGTTTCAGACTGCCGCCTTGCTTCCGGTAGACGGAGTTGGCGCGGCAGTCTGAGTTTTGGGGTCGTTACTTGTTGCAATAGCCGGTTTTTTGCAGATGGCTTATCCACAGACAGGACAGCACGCTGATGATTCCGATGACGAAGATGAAGGCGCACAGATACCAGGGGGCGCCTCCGTCGGCTTCAACCAGAGCGATGCAGATCATGGGGGCGAAGCCTACTGCAGGGATGCCGGAAACCTGATAAACGAACCCCATACCAGAATACCGGACAGCAGGAGGGAAACATTCGGCGAACATGGAGGACATGACGCCGAACATGCCCGAGTAAATCACGCCGAATGTCAGGCTGAGGCCGATAACGGCCATGATGAAGGAATCAGCGTAATTGTAGAACAGCCAGAAGGCGAAGAAGGTCATAAAGGCAAGCAGCAAAGAGTTCTGGCCGAACGTGCGCACCTTGCCGATACGGTCGGCAAGGACCCCCCAGAAGGGCATGCAGACGGCCATGACGGCAGAAGCCACAACTACTACCATCAGCGCCATGGACCTGTCCATGCCGTGCTGTGTCAGGAAGCTCAGAGAATAGACGCTGTATACGGCGAAGATCAGCCCTTCGAACCAGCGTGCACCCATGGCGGCGATAATGATTTTGGGATATCTGGCAAACGCGGCGAGCAGAGGCGCACGTTCTTCGGCATTGGAGGCCTTGAGTTCGGCAAAGTCCTTGGTTTCTCCGACCTTGCTACGGATATAGCTGCCGACGAACAGAAGCAGGATGCTGGTGACGAAGGCGATTCTCCAGCCATAGGCCATGAAGTTCTCGTCGCTCATGGACATGGACAGCAGACCGATGACGCCGGAGGCCATAAGCAGTCCCACTGCCAGACCGACCTGCGGGAGCGTACCGTAAAATGCGCGCTTGTGGGCCGGTGCGGATTCTACGGCCATAAGGATTGCTCCGCCCCATTCGCCGCCGAGTCCGAGTCCCTGAGCAAAACGGCAGATGATGAGCAGGATGGGCGCCCAGATGCCGATCTGTTCGAAGGTGGGGATACAGCCGATGGCGCATGTGCCGATGCCCATGATATACAGGGTGAGCACAAGCATTTTCTTGCGACCCAGCTTGTCGCCGAAATGTCCGAAGATGATGGCTCCGGAAGCCCGACCGATATAGCCTACGGCAAATGTGGCATAGGACAGTGTGGTCGCGATAAGGGGGTCGAATTCGGGGAAATAGAGGGGACCGAAGACAAGGCCGGCTACTGCTCCGTAAAGAAAGAAGTCATACCATTCAAGAACGGCACCGACGAAGGACGACATTACGGTCCTTTTTAATTGCTGCATATCGTCATGTTCAGAGTTGGCATTTGCCGTCATATCCTGTCTCCTTGGAGATAAGCGTGTCATGGTGACGGATGAACGGGGATTCCCCGCGCCTAGTCATTTTTCATTTGGGAGATCTGGCAGATCGAAAACTGACGGCTTTCGGCATGCTCCATACATCGGGAGGGAGTCGATACGAAGCATAGGACCTTGCGCCCTGCCGAGGCCGTCAGAAGATCGCCAGTTTTTAGAAGTACTTCTCGATCAGCTTTTCCAGATCGTCGGCAGTGGCCTTTCTGGGGTTGTTTTCCATCAGACGTTGCGTGGCCGCGGCGCGTTCCGCTATGCCACGGATGTCCTCGCGTTTTACGCCATAGACGGCGAGTCCCGGCTGGACATTCAGGTCAGAGAGCAGCCTTTCAAATCCGGCCACGGCGCATTCGGCCTTTTCGTAGACATTCATGCCGGTCGTATTGCAACCGAGAATTTCGGCGACGCGAGCGTATTTTTCAGGAGCCGCCATGCAGTTGAAGGCGATTCCCATCGGGCCTACGGCGGCCATGAGCAGACCATGCGGCAGGTGATAGGTCGCGGGAACGGCCATGCCTATGGAGTGGATGACGCCGTTTTGTGTATTGGAGAAGCCCATGCCGCAGATGGCCGATGCGTACAGAAGCTGTGCTCTTGCCTCCTTGTTGCCGCCGTTGGCATATGCCTTGCGGATATTGTCGGCGATCATGCGCATGGCTTGCAGATCGGGACCTTCAGTAAACGGAGTAGCACTCAGATTAACATAGGATTCCATGGCATGGACGAAGGCATCAAGCCCGGTATAGGCTGTATATTTGGGAGGAAGGGTGGCCGTCAGATCAGGATCAAGCAGGACAGTCTTGGCGTAGAGGTAATCGCTTACGATTCCCTTTTTGGAATTGGAGGCGGCATCGCCGAGCACGCTGATGGACGTCATTTCGCTGCCCGTTCCGGCGGTGGTAGGTATGAGGATTGTGGGCATACAGGGCGAGGGAACGAGATGCATGCCGAAATATTTTTCCAGAGGGCCTTCGTGCGTAGCCAGAAGTGAAGCCGCCTTGGTGCTGTCGAGAGCGCTGCCGCCGCCGAGACCGATCAGCAGGTCCGCTCCGAACTCCTTCAGCTGTTCCACGCAGGAAACGATGGACTGCGGCGTAGGATCGAGTTCCACGCCGGAAAAGACGGTCGTGGCAATGCCGGCCTGTTCAAGAGCCTCGAGAACAGGCTGGTGAATTCCATGCTGTACAAGCCCTTTGTCCGTGATCAGCAAAACCTTGTTGCCGCCAAGTCGTTTGACCTCTTTGCCAAGTTCGACTACCGCGCCGTGCCCGTAAACTATTCTGCTGATCGTCTGGAATGTGTAGGCCATGGTCTCCTTTCTCCTTGTGTTCTTAGCGGAACGGAACTGGTTGGGAATGGCTTCGTCCTGAATCGCTCCGACAGCGGTTTGTGGACGGCACATTCAGGGGATTCGTTATTTTAAGAACACAATTGGACAGTGGATTATATAGCAAATGCTACATGGGGCCTCCTTTCGGGGAAAAAGTTCCATATTCAGAGAGACGGTATTGTCTGTTTTTTTTGTTAAATTTATTAAATACGCAATGTTAAGTGTGTTGTTCGAAGGAGTGAGGTGCATTTTGAGAATTTTTTTTCATGATTCTCGCGGCGACAAGGCTGATTTCCATGGAGAAAGACAGATATTTTCGGGTACTGCGTACGTCAAGGTCGAAATTCGGACACTGACGGACCATGGCTTTTAAGGACAGGTTTGACTGCCAGCCGGAGAGAAAGGCGCCTTTTTCTCTTTTCTGTGCGAGGATGAACATGAAAAGGCAAGTGATGGGAACAGCATCCGGCGATTGTCTTTCCTCATGAATTCCGGTACTGCGGAGTCATGGAAAACGATTACGCGAATCTGCCCGAAGGCGGACTGGAAATTGCTTTGTCCGGAGCGGATGAAACCGTGGCTCTGGGACGAGATCTGGGGCTTGTGCTGGCGCGGCTGAAGGCTGCGGAGCGGGTGTCCTGCATCCTGTTTTTCGGCGAACTGGGGTCCGGAAAGACGACTCTGACCCGTGGACTGGTTTCGGCTCTGCCCGGAGGGGAGGAGGCCGAGGTTTCCTCCCCGAGCTTTACGTTGTGCAACGTCTACCCCACCTCCCCTGCGGTTGTGCATTGCGATCTTTATCGCTCCGAGGTCGGTTCACTTCCGGACGAGGTGGCCGAAGCTCTGGACGACGGGGAGGGGCTGGTGCTTGTGGAGTGGGCGGAGCGCATCGCTCCTGACGGTCTGCCGCCAAAACGTCTGGACATCCGTTTTCGGCCATGCAAAAATAATCGGCTGGTGACGCTGGAGCCTCGGGATGAGGCTGCGCGTTCCGTACTGCGGGAGCTGGCCCGGCTTCGGGGGCGTACTGTCTGAAGGGGGCGTTTCTGCCATACAGGTTATGACGAAGGATTGAACTATGCGTATTCTGGTACAAAAATTCGGAGGAACGTCCGTCGCCGACATCGAGCGCCTGAAAATGGTGCGCGGCAAGGTGACCGCCGCTCTGGATCAGGGATACAAGGTTGTGGTGGTGCTTTCCGCCAAGTCGGGAAAGACCAACAAGCTCCTTGACCTGTCGTCCCGTTGGGCAGCCAAGCCCGACCTTGCTGAAGTGGACAGCCTGCTTTCCACCGGCGAGCAGGCTTCGGTCGCGCTTTTCAGCATGTTGCTGAAGGACAGCGGCATTCGCGCCCGGTCGTTTCTCGGCTGGCAGATTCCGATCGTCACGGACGACGCGTTCGGCAGCGCCAGAATTCTGTCCATTGATGCCGACAATATCCGCAAGGCTTTCGAGTCCTACGATGTAGTCATCGTCGCCGGTTTCCAGGGCACTACCGAGGACGGACGCATCACCACGCTGGGACGAGGCGGCTCGGACACGTCGGCCGTGGCTCTGGCCGCGGCGCTTGATTCCTGCGAGTGTGAAATTTTTACGGACGTTGACGGCGTTTATACCACTGATCCCAACGTGTGTTCCTCAGCCCGCAAGCTTGACCGCGTCACATACGAAGAAATGCTCGAAATGGCCTCCATGGGGGCGAAGGTTCTGCAAATCCGTTCGGTGGAGTTCGCAAAGAAGTACAAGGTTCCCGTCCATGTGCGCTCCACATTTACTGATAATCCGGGAACTCTGGTCGCTCAGGAGGATTCCATGATGGAAGCCGTGCTCGTCTCCGGCATTGCATACGACAAAGATCAGGCCCGCGTAACGCTGTGCGGTCTTCCCGACCGTCCCGGCGTTTCCGCTTCCGTGTTTTCCCCGCTTGCCGAAAACGGCATCATGGTGGACATGATCATCCAGACGGCCAGCCGCGAAGGCGTGACGGACATGACCTTCACAGTATCCCGCAAGGATCTGGAAAAGGCGCTGGCTCTCATGGAAGCCAAAGTGGCCGAAATTGGCGGAACCGGCGTGGAGAGTGCGCCGCGCGTGGCCAAGGTGTCCGTCATCGGCGTGGGCATGCGCAACCACACCGGCGTTGCTTCCAAGGCCTTTGCCGCTCTTCAGCGCGAGAACATCAATATTCTCATGATCAGCACATCCGAAATCAAGATTTCCTGTCTGATCGACGAGAAATACACCGAGCTCGCGGTCAGGACATTGCACGACGCGTTTGAGCTGCAGGATCCCGCGCACGCCTAGCGGAGCCGTCTTCTTCGCGGAGGGGGGAGAGACCGGAAGGTCTTTCCCCCCCTCCGTTTTTATGCCGCCGGGAAGGAGGACCCCCCGCGCATGGCGGTAAGAGTTTCGCATGTTTCTGCTTTCGACATGGCTGAAGACAAAAAAGGGGAGGGGCGTCCCCAGGGACACCCCTCCCGCTGGCACGGGATCGGAGCGCTGACTTCTCCGATCCTCAGGAGGAGGCTAGTCTTCTGCCTTTGCTTTCTGGTGTTCGGCCACGACCTTGTCCACGACAGGCTGCGGGGCTTCCTCGTAATGGTCAAACTCCATGGTGAACATGCCCTGGCCGCCCGTGATGGAACGCAGATCGGGAGCGTAGCGCAGGATTTCATTCATGGGCACATGCGCCTTGATTTCGGTGATGCCGCCCTGAGAGTCCGAGCCGAGCACCTTGCCGCGACGCGAGGAGAGGTCGCCGATAACATCGCCCATGTATTCGTCAGGAATGGATACGGAGAGCAGAACGATGGGTTCAAGCAGTATGGGCTTCAGGGATTCGAGGGCCTTTTTGAAAGCCAGCGAACCGGCGATCTTGAACGCCATTTCCGAGGAATCCACAGTGTGGTAGCTGCCGTCGTACAGGCGGACCTTGAAGTCCACCACAGGGCATCCGGCAAAGAAGCCGCGAGCCGCGGATTCCTGAATGCCCTTGTCGATGGCGGGGATGTAGTTGCGCGGAATCGCTCCGCCCACGATGGCGTCCTCGAACACATAGCCGGAACCGCGCGGCAGACCTTCCATTTCGATCCAGCAGTCGCCGAACTGACCGCGACCGCCGCTCTGCTTCTTGTGCCGGCCCTGCACCTGCACCTTGCCGCGTACCGTTTCACGATAGGGAACCTTGGGGGTCTTGAGCAGGATATCGGCCTTGTAGCGGCGTTTGGCGCGCTCCACGGCGGTTTCGATATGCATCTGGCCCATGCCTGAAAGCAGGATGTCGCCGGATTCCTCGTCGCGTCCGAGCTTCAAGGTAATGTCTTCGTCCAGCAGCCGCTGCACGGCGGCGTAGACCTTGTCTTCGTCACCCTTTTCCTTGGGAGCGAGCGCAAAGGTGATCAGCTGCGGGGAGAGCCCGGGCATGGCTACGGCGAAGGGATTCTTTTCGTCGCACAGCGTGTCGCCCGTACGCGTGTTCTTGAGCTTGCCCACGGCGATGATTGAACCGGGACCGAGGGTATCCTTGCAGGGAGTCTGGTTCTTGCCGGTCAGATAGATGAGGGTGCCCATACGTTCGACTTCGTCGGTGCGCATGTTCTTGAGGACGGAGTCGGAGGCCAGAGTGCCGGAAACCACACGGACCATGTTGAGCTGGCCGGAGAAGGGATCGGCGATGGTCTTGAAGACGAAGCAGCAGGCGGGAGCTTCTTCGGAGGAGTTTCTTTCGTTGCCGTCCGCGTCGAGGAAGGCGGGACGTTCAAGTGGCGAAGGGAACAGAGTGGCGATGGCGTCGAGCAGTTGCGCGCCGCCCTTGTTTTCGAGAGAGGAGCCGGCGACGACGGGAACGAGATCGCCGGAGATGACGCCCTTGCGCAGGCCGACGGCAAGATCCTCGGGAGAAAGGGAACCTTCTTCAAGGTATTTCTCCATGAGTTCCTCGTCGGACTCGGCGATGTTTTCGATGGTGGTGTCGCGCAGGAGCGTGGCTTCGTCGGCGAAGGCTTCGGGAATCAGCGCTTCGGAAACAGCGCCGTTTTCGCCGAACATGAGGGCCTTGCCGCCCAGAATGTCCACAAGACCGGTAAAGACGCCGTCATTGACGATAGGCATGTACAGAGTGACCGGCTTCATGCCGAGGATAGACGACAGGCCATTGTAGGCCATGTCGAAATCGGCGCGTTCGCGGTCCATCTTGTTGATGAAGACGATGGCCGGGAGTCCCGCTTCGCGGGCGTTCTTCCAGATGCGGCGGGTCAGGGGCCGGACGCCGTCGACGGCGTCTATGACGAATACGGCGGCATCAACGCCGAGAAGCAGGCAGGGCAGATCGCCGGTGAAGTTGGAATCGCCGGGAACGTCCATGAGGAAATGCCGGTTCTTGTTCCAGAGGTAGGTGGCGAAGCCGGGCTGAATGGAGCCGCGGCGCTTGGTTTCCTCAGGCTCGTAATCCAACGTCGTCGTTCCATCTTCGATTGCTCCCAGGCGGTTGATGACGCCGCTTTGATACAGCAGCATTTCCGCCAGGGAGGTTTTCCCGCAGCCGCCCGTGCCAATGAGAGCATAGGTTCGCTGGCTATCCAGGGCTTTGGACATATTCCTCTCCTGCTTCTTGGTGATTGGTTCCATATTTCCGGCCGGATCGGATCCGGGATCGGAACATCCCGTCAGAGGGTTCCCGCCGATCCGGCATACGAAACCGCAACGGCGAACAAGATTCCTCCTGGTCTTTTCTTACTGTTTGTCATAGATAGTACAAACAATATAGTCAAGTCCTCATGTTTCATACTGTTGTTCATAGGCTTTTTTCCGCCGTTCCGGGATTGTGACCCGTCCCGTGACGGCGGCTTGCGCAACGGCTTGTTCCAATTGGAGCTAGGCGTCTTTAATGGAGCTTGCAAAGTCTGCGGGAGGCGGAATGGACGGAAGCGGGTCCATGCCCGCACGGGAAGGCGGAGCAGGCAGGAAGCGGCCTTCCCGGGAAATGCCGGCGAGGACGCGGGCAGTCCGCTGAAGGCCGCCGGAAAGCAGACCCGGTGAAGAAGCGTGCAGGGGCCAGTTCTTTCCAGATGCAGCGGAAGAAAACGCAACCCCGTGATTCCGTTGACTCCTTGCGTAAAGCTGCTAGACTTTCGTTCCCATAACCCCATTCCCGTACAGGAGCCGCTCTTGAACGAGACGCCGCGCGCCAAGAAGAGCCTTGGTCAGCATTTTCTGAAGGATGCCCGTATTTCTGCCCGTATTGTGGATCTGTTGCGCATCATGCCCGGAGACAGAGTTCTGGAGATAGGCCCGGGACCCGGGGCGCTCACGGACATCATCCATTCCCGGGGCCCCGCCGAGTTTCGGCTGATCGAAAAGGACGGCTACTGGGCCGGACACCATGCGACACGGGGACTGGAGGCTCCCGAGGTGAAGGTTCTCAATGCCGATGCTCTGGCCTTTCCGTGGGAGTCGCTGGAGGGTCCGTGGAAGATCATCAGCAATCTTCCTTATAATGTAGGATCGCCGCTGATCTGGGACATGGTGTCCCGGGTGCCGGAACTTGTCCGAGGCGTCTTCATGGTCCAGAAGGAAGTGGCGGAACGTCTGTACGCCAGACCGGGAACGCACGACTATGGTGCGCTTTCCGTATGGGTTCAGAGTCATGTACGGGTGGAGTGGGGCTTTGTGGTTGGTCCCGGGTCGTTCAGCCCGCCGCCGAAGGTTGATTCGGCCGTCGTGACTTTCGTGCCGCTTCCACGGGAGGAACGCCCCCGGCATCCGGATGCGCTGGCTTCCGTGCTGAAGCTCTGTTTTCAGTTGCGGCGCAAGCAGTTGCAATCCATCCTGAAAAGAGCCGGCTACGGAGATGCCGCCGAGCGGCTGGTCGGGCTGGGCATCGCTCCGGAAGCTCGTCCGGAAACTCTTTCCCCCCGGACTTTTCAGGAACTTGCGGCCTCTCTGGACATGTTGCGCGGTTGACTTCCGCAGTAAAACATGGTTTCTCGTGAGGAGCGCCCGGAGGGGCCTTCCGTTCGTGCCGGATTCCGACGGCGGAAGGCGCAAGCAGGGCATTCCCGCCGTCCGGTTTCGGCTTGCGCCGGATGCAGCAGGACGGTTGCCGGGGCGTTCCCCGGACGTGGTGCTCGACGTCATGCAGAAAGCGTCCGGCAGGCAGGATCATGCCGTCGCCGTCGAATGCTCATGGCGAAGCCGCGGGAAACGCGAGGGGCGCATCCCCGTCCGGCAGAGCGAACATCATCGTCGTCTCGGAAGGCGTGGGTCCGTCCAGGTAAAATGCTTAATGATGCTGTGAAATCAAGGAGATTGTGTCATGTTGCATGGTGAAACCGTCCATAGCCCCCTGCCGCAGGACATTCCGTGGTGGTCGCCCGATTTCGCGATTTTCTTCGGAGTGCTGTATCTGGTTCTGTTCGTGATCTGTTCCGGCGTCGGGTATGTGATTCTGCGCTCGATCTGGGAAAACTGTCGCGGCGGACATGGTCATGGGCATGGCGACGCGTCGGCCCAACATTAGGACTTGCTTTTTTTGAGGGGGTTGTTTAATCTTCCCCTTCTGTCTTCAGGGTAAAGGTTTTCACCTGCTCTGAACAGCATCTTTTCTCGAGGGGGGTGATGACCAAATGCCCGGAGTTTTTCTGAACGAAGACGATTACAACTTCGATATCGCTCTGCGCCGCTTCAAAAAGCAGGTTGAAAAGGCCGGCATTCTTTCCGAAATGAAGAAGCGCCAGCACTTTGAAAAGCCCAGCGTCATGCGCAAGAAGAAAAAGGCCGCCGCCCGCAAGCGTCTGCTGAAAAAGATGCGCAAGATGAATGCTTCCTGATCCGGCATATGGCGTGGAATGAAGTTGAGGCGGAGTTTCTGTCCGGATATTTCGTGAAAGACTTCATTCCACACATGGCCGTCGAGTTCTTCTCCTCTATGGCAGGAGAATAACTTGCGAAAACGCTCCATCGTTCAGGCGGGGTGGCCCGCCGGTTTCGGCGGATTGCTTCCTCAAAAGACGACCGGAGCGTTTCCCGTTCTTGTTTCGGCGCCTGTTTCCCGGTGGCCTTGGCCCGGGGGAGGGCGCTTTCCGCGTATCTCACTCCTACCTTCCGGAAGTGCCATGTCCCTCTCCACGCAAATCGAGCAGGATTATATCGCTGCCTACAAGGCGAAGGATTCGTTGCGTCTCGGCGTCTTGCGCCTGCTGAAGACTGCGGCGAAAAATCTTCAGGTCGAACTGATGCGGCCCATTACGGATGAGGAGCTTGCCGCCGTCATTCAGAAGCAGGCCAAGCAGCGGCAGGACTCCATCGAGCAGTATTCCGCCGCCAATCGTCCCGACCTTGCGGCCAGGGAAGCGGACGAACTGGCCATTCTCAAGGGCTATCTGCCCGAACCCCTTTCAGCGGCCGAGCTGGACGCTGCCGTCGAGGCCGCCGTGGCCGAACTTGGCGTGGCCGACATGTCCGGCATGGGCAAGGTCATCAGGGCCATCATGGACGGCTACAAGGGACGCGTGGACGGCAAGGCCGTGAGCGCAGCGGTCAAGGCTCGTCTTTCCTGATTCTTCGCGATCTGGAGGATGATTCCCCTTCCGCGCGGAGAAGCCCGCCGGATCGCCTTCCTTTTTTCTGATGTGAGCATGAATGGACAGCCGGACGTTAAAGGCTCTTGAGTTTGGCAAGGTGCTGGACGCCGTTGCCGGGATGTGCGTATCCGAGGCCGGACAAAGGGCGGCTCTTGCCCTTGCGCCGCTGAAGGATGCGGAGGCGGTCAACGACGCGCACGCGCTTTTTGACGAGGTCCGAACCTGGACGGCCGAAAGCGGGTTCAGGCTTGTCGCCTTTCCTGATCTTGCCGGTCTTTTTCCTCATCTGGAGAAAGCTTCTCCGGATGCGGACGCCGTGACCTCGTCTCTTGACGGCGATGCCCTGTGGGCCATGCGAGAAACGCTCATGCAGATGCGCAGGGCGGCCCAGTCCATCGGCGGCGGAGAGGACCGCTGGCCGATGCTGCACGCTCTGGTCGCTGAAACGCCCTTGCCGGAGATGACTCTTTCGGCTCTGGGGCGCTGCCTCGGCGATGACGGCTCCATCAGGGACGAAAGTTCTCCCGAACTCATGCTCGTGCGCGGCGAACTGCGCCGTCTGCACCTCCAGTGCCTGCGCAAGGTCAAGGAGTTTGCAGTTCAGTACAATATCCTGCAATATCTGCAGGACGAGTACATGACGCTGGCTTCGGACCGCTATGTCCTGCCGCTCAAGGCGAATTTCAAGGGGCGCATTCAGGGCATCATTCACGATTACTCCAACACCGGCGAAACCTGCTATTTTGAGCCGATGTTTCTCGTGGAACTGAACAACAGGCTTCAGGAACTGAAACGCGAGGAGCGGGAAGAAGAGCGCCGGGTTTTGCAGTATCTGACGGGGATCATCCGCAACGAGCTTCCGCTTGTGCGTTCGGCCTGGACGCTGCTCGTCAGGTTTGATGTGGAGCTGGCCAAATGCGGCCTTGCCGCCGCTTTCGACGGCAATTGCGTTTCTGTTTCCCGCGAGAGCGAGGATGCGCCTCTGTCTCTGCTGTCCGCCAGACATCCGCTTCTGGCGCTGGACCCGGAGCTGAGGCGTCGGGGCGGTCCACATCCCGTGGATCTGCTGTTCCGGGCATCCGATCGCGCTCTCGTCATCAGCGGCGGCAATGCCGGCGGCAAGACCGTCTGCCTGAAAACGCTGGGACTGCTGGCTGTGATGACGCTTTCCGGACTTCCTGTTCCCGCGGGCAGGGGATCCGTCATGCCGTGGTGGTCTTCCATCCATGCCTTTATCGGGGATGAGCAGAGCCTTGACGACCATCTTTCCACTTTTACGGCTCAGATCCGGCATCTGGCCGGAGCCTGGGAACGGACGGATTCCCGGACGCTCATTCTGCTCGACGAGTTTGGCGCGGGAACGGATCCCGCTCAGGGCGCGGCGCTCGCGCAGGCAGTGCTGGATGGCCTGCTGGAACGGGGTGCGCATGTGGTGGCGGCCACCCACTTCCCTGCTCTGAAGTCCTACGCGCTGACTCGGGACGGCGTTCGCGCCGCTTCGGTACTGTTTGATCCCACGACGAAAAAACCGTTGTTTCGGCTGGCCTACGATCAGGTCGGGGCAAGTCAGGCGCTGGATGTCGCCCGGGAGCATGGCTTGCCGGAATCCGTTCTGCGGCGCGCTGAACAGTATCTCCTGCTGGACGGCGAAGACATGTCCGCCGTGATGGACAGACTGAACGCGCTGGCGGCCCGGCGCGAGCATGAGCTTGAGGTCCTGAAGGCCGAGCAGATCAGGACCAGAGACAAGCGCAAGACCGTGCAGGAACGTTTCGAGCGTGAGCGTGAACGGCTGGCCGCCGAGGTGCGGGAAGTGTCCGCAAGGGTCATGAAGGACTGGCAGGAGGGGCGGGCCGGACATCGGCAGGCGCTCAAGGAGCTTTCGAAAGTGCGCGTGTCCCTTGCCGCGACGCCTGATGCGGAGGCGGCGCCGCAGCCCCCCGCGTTTTCCGTAGCGGAGCTGAAGCAGGGACAGACCGTTCTGCATCGCCCCTGGAACAAAAAGGCCGTGGTGCGGGAAGTGGATCTGCGCCAGAACCGCGTCAAGCTGGACATGAACGGAGTAACGCTGTGGGCCGATGCCGGTTTGCTCGGGCCGGCCGACGCGCCGAATCAGGAAAAAACGAGAGGCGGCGTCCTGCTCCGCAAGGAAAAAAGCGTCCCCGCCGAGGAAATTTCTTTGTTGCGTCTTGACTTGAGGGGAAAACGTGCTGACTTGGCAATAAGCGAACTCTCACAGTATCTGGATCGAGCGCTGCTGTCCGGGCGTGAGGGGGCAGAAATCGTGCATGGGCGGGGCACGGGCGCTCTGCGCAAGGAAGTGCACGCCTTTCTGAAAACATTCCCCGGCGTGGCCTCCTTTGCGCTGGCTCCGGAGGATCAGGGCGGCGACGGCGTAACCGTGGTCATTTTCAAGTAGATCTGGGAAGGGCGTTTTTCAGGCTGAAGCCTTTTCAAATCATATGCCGGTCCGGTTTTCCGGCCGGGTGGAAAGGCTTCGGTGGAGGCCGGGATTCCGGGGGCTTTGGAGAGATGGCACAGGGAAATTCCAGAGCGATTCAGGAAATCAAGGCGAGGCTGAGCCTTGTGGACATTGCCCGGCGGTATGTCGAACTCAGGCGCAACGGTCCGCGCTGGGTGGCTCCGTGTCCGTTTCATCAGGAAACGAAACCCTCCTTCTCCATCAATGAAGAGGAAGGTTTCTTTTATTGTTTCGGTTGTCAGGCATCTGGCGACCTGTTTGATTTTTACGGGCAGATCAACGGGCTGGATTTCAGGGAGACGCTTGAGCAACTGGCCGAAGAGGCCGGGGTTTCGCTGGAGCGCGGGCCGCAGGGCGGTTACGGCGGACGGAAGGAGCCAGGGCAGGGCATGTCCAGGCGTCGACAGCTGTTGAAGATTCATGAAATCGCCGCCGCGCATTTTATGAGCAACCTGACGGATGATTGCGGGAAGGAATGCCGGGATTACATGGCTCGGCGAGGCATTTCGGAAGAAGTTGCCAAAACTTTCGGACTGGGCTGGAGCCGTCGGGACTGGCAGTCTCTGGCGGAGGTATTGCGTCGGGCCGGCTTCAGCGAAGCCATGGGCGTAGAGGCCGCCCTGCTCGGCAAGAGCGATCGCGGCCGGGCCTACGACCGTTTCCGGGGACGGCTCATGTTTCCCATCCGCAGTCTTTCGGGAAACGTGATAGCCTTCGGCGGACGGATCATCGCGGAAGAGGACGAGGCCAAATACATCAACAGCAGCGATTCGTTGCTCTACAAGAAAGGCGATCATCTGTACGGCCTGCAGCAGGCCCGCCGGGCCATTGCGACGGGCAGCCCCGCCATGCTGACCGAAGGCTATATGGATGTGGTCACGTTGCATCAGTTCGGCTACGGCAGTGCCGTGGGCGTGCTGGGAACGGCCTTCACCGCCGAGCAGGTCAAACGGATTTCCGGTTTCACGTCGCATGTGGAACTGTTGTTCGACGGGGACAGGGCCGGACGCAAGGCCGCGCTCCGGGCCTGCGAAATGCTGCTGACCCGGGGGCTTTCCTGCAAGGTCATCCTTTTCCCTGAGGGAGAGGATATCGACAGCCTCTTGAGGAAGAGCGGCATCGACGTTTTTGAAAATTTGCGCAGCAACGCGCCGGAGGGGCTGGCCTTCTGCGTGCGGACGCTGCGGGATATGGCCCCGCGGGAGGCAGTTGACTGGGCCAGGGATTTTCTCAGACAGGTGGAAATGCCGGAACTGGTAAGCCGGTTCGCGTCCACGCTGAGCACGGGTTTGGGGCTTGCCGAGAGCGAGCTGAGAGAGCGGGTCATGGAAAGCCGCGCCGCCAGAAACCTCGCGCCGCAGAGCGCTGCGGGTTCGGCGGGAGAGACGCGCCGCCCTCAGGCTCCGGTCAGGACAAATCCCAGGGACAGGGAGATCATGACGTTCGCCGTCAGGTATCCCGCCGCCTTGTCCCGATTGCGCGAAGTAGGGGCCCATTTTGTGCTCAAGGCGGCATGGGCCCGCAATTTGTGGAAGAAACTTGAGGAGAATCCGGGAGATGAGGTGATCCAGCTTCTCGACCCCCGGGAAAAAAACTTCTGGATTCGGTGCCGGACAGGGGACGTGCCTCCGCTGAACAATGAGGAGGGAGAGTTCGCCGCCATCCGTACCATGCTCGATTCTTTGCATCTGACCGCCCAGTCGGCTTCGGTTTCGGCCGCCCTGCGCCAGGGCGCGGGCTCGGGAAACTTTGAGGCGGACTTGGAATATCTGCGTGCCCTGCAGGAAACGTTGGAGAGGACTCATGGGGAACAACATTAAAGATATCCAGCAGATCAAAAGCCTTATCGCCAAGGGCAAGGAAATGGGCTTCCTTACCTTCGAGGAAGTCAACAAGGCTGTTCCGCTGGAAATGAATACGCCCGAGCAGTTCGAGGAGATCATCGGGATCTTCGATCAGCTTGAGATCGCCATTGTCGATCTGGAGAAGGATGGGAAGAAGATTCCCGTCACTTCTGCGGAGACGGACGGCGACCAGCCGGACAATCTGGAACTGGTGGAAAGTGAAGACGCAGCCGACTTTTCGTCCCGCAGCACGGATCCGGTGCGCATGTATCTGCGTGAAATGGGGGCCGTGCCGCTTCTCGATCGTGACGGAGAAGTGACCATCGCCAAGAAGATCGAACTTGGCGAGCAGGATGTCCTTTATGCGCTGGTAGAAGTGCCGGTGGCCGTGGAAGAGCTGATCAATGTGGGCGAGGATCTGAAGCTCAACCGCATCAAGCTCAAGGACGTGGTCAAGACCATTGAGGAAGACGATCCTACGGAAGACGAGATGAACCAGCGCTCGCGGGTCATCCTGCTGCTGGAGGAAATCCGTCAGATCTACAAGAAGAAGCGCAAGATTTATTCCAAACTGGACGAATGCTGCACCCTGGAACGCCGTGTGACCGCCATCCAGAAGGAAATTCTGGCCTACAAGGAAGAGATCGTCACCCGGCTGCGCGACATCAAGCTGGAAAAGACGCTCATTGACCGGATCATCGAGACGGTGGAGGATTATGTCCGCCAGATGCGCAATTGTCAGCGCGATCTGACCGCCTATCTGCTGTCGACCGGCAAGAGCGAGGACGAGATCAAGGAGCTTTTCCGGCAGCTCGATGCGCGTGAAATCAGCCCGATGGCCGCGGCACGCGAGCTGAACATGAGTGTCGACGAACTGTTTTCCTATAAGGAAATGATCCTTGGGAAAATTGAAATTCTCGCACGGCTTCAGGAAAAGTGCTGCCACAACGTGGTGGATCTCGAAGAGGTGCTGTGGCGCATCAAGCGGGGGAACAACGCCGCCATGCGCGCCAAGCAGGAGCTGATCCGTTCCAACCTGCGTCTTGTGGTCAGCATCGCCAAGAAGTACACGAACCGCGGACTTCAGTTCCTTGATCTGATTCAGGAAGGAAACATCGGCCTCATGAAGGCTGTGGACAAGTTTGAATACCAGCGCGGCTACAAGTTCTCGACCTATGCCACATGGTGGATCCGGCAGGCCATTACCCGAGCCATTGCGGATCAGGCGCGGACCATCCGTATTCCTGTGCACATGATTGAAACCATCAACAAGCTGATCCGGACCTCCCGCTATCTGGTGCAGGAGCTGGGCCGCGACCCGACGCCCGAAGAAATTGCGGAGCGCATGGAATATCCCGTGGACAAGGTCAAGAAGGTCCTCAAGATCGCCAAGGAACCTATTTCTCTCGAAACGCCCATCGGCGATGAGGAGGATTCCAGCCTCGGCGATTTCATCGAGGACAAGAAGGCCGTGGCTCCCGCCGAAGAGGTGGTCAACACGAAGCTGTCCGAGCAGATTGCGTCCGTCCTGGCCGACCTGACGCCGCGTGAGGAGCAGGTGTTGCGCAAGCGTTTCGGCATCGGCGAAAAGTCCGACCACACACTTGAAGAAGTGGGCAAGTTGTTCAACGTCACCCGCGAACGCATCCGCCAGATCGAGGCCAAGGCTCTGCGCAAGCTGCGCCACCCCGTTCGGAGTCAGGTGCTGCGTTCCTTCTACGACAGCTAGGCCGAATCGCATCCGCATGATGTTATGAAAAAGTCCCGTCGGAACTTCCGGCGGGACTTTTTGCATGCAGAAAAAACTGTTCCATATCGAAGGTCAGAAAATAGAGGTGCAAGAAGCAGATGATGGACAATTACTTTGGGAGCGATACGGGCCGGCACCTGCTCCCCGAAGAGAAATCAAAAGAAGACGGGATGGTCAAAGGGGTTGGCGCATGCAAAATGGAACTGGATGATTGCATCCATTTCCAAACGGACAAGGAGAGAAGGAACGTGTTCAGTGTACCTTCTTCCGTTTCCCGTTTCGGCGCGCGTTTGGGGAAGAGATTCATCCCCTCCGTCATGCTGCAGCCAGGGATGAACGGGCGCCTGTTTTGCTCGGCAAAACGGTCCGGCAGCGTTTCCGATGGAGTGCACCGGCGGACCCGCCCCTCAATGGGACCGGCTTTCTCTGCATCCAGCTTTTTGCTCCTGTATTCTCTGACGCCATTCTCCACGTCTGTTCCGTCAGCGACTGCCGCAGCTCTCCAGAGGCTTCTGCCGCATAAGATCCCCGGTTGCCAGAGGAATATTTTCAAGCGATTCAACCTGTTCTGCAATTGATTGCAGATTGTTGCACACAAGCCGCATGAGCGGGACAGAGTCGAGGGACAGTCCGGGCATGGCCCGCAGGGCCACCTGAATGCTCCGAAGGTCTTCGCTGATCGCCATGATGTTTCTCCTTCCGTATGCTGTCGTCATGATTCAGTCGACGCAAGTGCATCATGATTAAAATTGGTTTTTGTGTCAATTAAAAATTTACAAAATGACATGCAAAAATTTCAATTCAAACTTTATTCCAGCGACGCCGTGAAAGAGGACAAACCATGCCGTACAAGCCGACGTCTTTGTGGAAAACACATCAAATAAATAGTATAATATAGTTAATGTACATAGTTATTGTTGATTTGGCGAATCCCGTTCGGGATTTTTCTCCAGAGAACAGGATGAAGTGAGGCAGCTATCGGCAAGCCGGACATTACATGCCCCTTCTTGTCTTGTTGTCCATGTTCGTCGAAGTGAATGAATTATTTATTAATGGATTTAGTTTTAATTGACAATATCAATCTGATTCCGCTATGCTGGGTCCCCCGGACAGGAAGCTGTCGGGGGCCGGCCTCAAGGGCGCGGCTCAACCTCTTGATGCAAGGAACACGATGATGACCCACGATCCGTTGAATTCGGAAGCGGTGCTGGACAGGCTTCTCGCAGGGGCCGGGCTTCAGCGCGACGCCCAGCTTGCAGGACTGCTCGGAGTGACGCCGCAGGCGGTCAGTCAGGCCAGGCGCAAGCGCAAGATCCCGGAAAACTGGATGACCCGCGTGGCCATGCGGTGTGGCGTGTCTTTGGACTGGCTGCTGTTCGGCGTGGGCGCGCCTCGCATCGGCGCGGATGAGTCCGAAGTGAAGGCCGGTTCCGTCGTGCTCGCCGGTCCGGGAAATTCGACCGGTCCGATCGGATCAGCCAATGTGCTCAATCCGGTTTCTTCGGCCTCGAAGGCCGCTTCTTCGGTCGATCAGGCCTCGCGGGGTGGGGTTCCGCCGCAGCCCTCTCTTGTTTTGCCCACGCAGCCGGACATGCCGGATATTGATCTCCTGTGCGTGCCGCTGGTTTCGGCAAGCCTGTCCGCCGGGACGGGGAGTCTGGAGACGGACGGAGAAGTACTTGATTTCTTCGCTTTCCGCTCGGACTGGCTGTGTCGCAAGGGCAACCCGGACCGGATGGTCCTCATGAAGGTGTACGGCGACAGCATGGAGCCGGAGATCCGGCATGGCGACATGGCGCTCATCGACCAGAGCAAGCAGCAGATTTATCCGCACACGATCTATGCCGTGGGTGTCAATGAGGAAATCTACATCAAGCAGGTGGAGACGTTGCCCGGTCATCGCATGATCTTGCGCAGTCTGAACGAGCGCTACAATCCCATCGAAGTGGATCTGCGCGGGGATATGGCCGAGTCAGTTCGCATTATCGGGAAGGTCATCTGGTGGTGTCGCGAGGCCTAGCCCATCGGACTTTTTTCCTGAAGACTCCAGGTATTGCTCTGTCTTCCCCCCAGAAGCTTCCTTCACAGGTTCCGCCCCGATCTGGGTGCTCCTGTACCTCCCGGTCGGGCCTGTCTGGAGGACTCTCCTGTGCGGGGGTGTGGGAAGTCGGGCGATTCGAGCAGGATGGCCCCGGGCCTGAGGGGGCCGGAGTAGGATGTTTCCCTCGGCATATTCAAAAAAGCCTTTTCGCCAGGCAGGAGTTTCCTCGTCCTTGGCCGAAAAGGCTTTTTCATGACAGGAGAGCGTGGATGTCTGTCCCTATTTGCGGGATGGACGTTCTTCCTCCAGTGCGGCGCGGAAGGCCGCGAGTGCCTCGGGGAAGGGACCGAGCGCACGTTCCAGCACGCCCTGCGTCAGGGAGATGGCCACGCCGTAGTTGGTGATGGGGATTCCCGCGGCGTGCGCCAGCCGGATGCGCTGGAGCATGTGTCCGCGCGTGATGACGCAGCCGCCGCAGTGGACGATGAGGCGGTAGTCGTCGAGTCCGACAAATTCTTTGCCCGCCGCCATTTCGATGGACAGCGGCCCGCCTGCATATTCGGTCAGCCAGCGAGGAATCTTGACCCGTCCGATGTCGTCCTTGAACGGGTGATGCGAGCAGGCTTCACCGATAAGCACGCGGTCGCCCGGGCGCAGACGGGTGATAGCCGCGGCCCCTCTGGCCAGTGTGACGAGATCGCCCTTGAAACGGGCCATGAGGATGGAAAAGGTGGTCAGGGGAATGGAGGGCGGGGTCTGCTCGACCACACGGCGCACCACCTGGGAATCACAGACCACGAGGTCCGGCGGCGAGGCCAGACGGGACAGGGCGGCCGGAAGTTCCCCGTCCGTGACTACCATGCACAGACAGCGCGAGTCGAGCAGGTCGCGGATGGCCTGCACCTGCGGCAGGATAAGGCGTCCCTTGGGTGCGCCTGTATCAATGGGGACGACAAGCAGAACGAGACTGCCGGCCGGGACCACGTCGCCCACCAGTTTGCGATCCTGCTCGCTTTTCTCCAGCACCGTGCGGGCGATGGCGTCGCGCAGCTCTTCCAGCCCTTCCGCGCGGAGAGCTGAAACGCGCACCACGGAGATACCTGCCTCCTCCAGCTCCTTCAGCACGGAGGGCGCAGGCGTCACGGTATCGGCGCGTGACATGACGGCGATAAAGGGGATCTTTCGTTCCCTGAACAGTTCGGCCAGCTTTTGTTCGAAGTCCCCCCATTGGCCGTCCGTGACCAGCAGAGCCACATCCGTGCGGTCTACGGCGCGGTAGGTACGTTCTCGCCGTTGTTCTCCAAGCGCTCCCTCGTCGTCTACACCCGCCGTATCGAGGAAGACGACCGGTCCTGCAGGCAACAGTTCCATGGTCTTTTCCACCGGGTCCGTGGTCGTGCCCGGCGTAGGAGACACGATGGACACGGTCTGTCCGGTCAGGGCATTGAGCAGAGAGGACTTGCCTACGTTGCGGCGACCGTAGATGCCGATGTGCGTGCGCAGTCCCTTCGGCTGTTCGTGCATGTCATTCATGAGGCGTTCTCCGTCGTGAGGGAACAGGTGCGGCCCGCCGCTCGTACAGCGGCGATGGCCTCTTCGATTCCCACACGTTTCTTGTTGTCGTAGATGCGGTAGTCCCCCCGGTAGAGGGCCGGGGTGAAGGAGGGCATGAGTACGTCGCCACCTGCCCGCAGGCCGTCGCATTGTCCCTGCACGGGGTCGAGAGTGGCCAGCGCCGTGGTAGCGGGCAGGTGGGCGTGCGGCAGCGCAAGGCGCAGAACGGACATGACGTGCAGCGTCAGGGGCACGGAACCGCGCGGCTCTTCGTGGAAGGGCGTGTCCCTCTGCGGGATGAATGGTCCCGCTCCGCACATGCCCACGTTCAGATGCTGTACGAGCAGGATGTCTTCCACAATATCCTCAAGGGTCTGCCCAGGTACGCCCACGATGAACCCGGATCCGACCACATAACCGAGGTCGGCTAGGTCGGCAAGCGCGCGCAGACGTTCCGCAAGGGTCCTCCCGGGATGCAGGCGGGCGTACAGCTCCGGATTTGCGGTTTCGTGCTTGATAAGGAAACGGTCCGCTCCGGCTCGTCGCCAGAGGGCGTAGTCGGCGCGGGATCGTTCGCCCACGCCGAGAGTCACCGCCATATGTGGGTGGCGAGTCTTGATGGCTTCGATATGCCCGGCCAGTACCGCAGCGGGCTGGGAGGGGTCTTCCCCGGATTGCAGGACGATGGTGTCCGTACCCGCCGCCACGGCGGCATCCACGGCGGCCATGATCGTTTCGCGCGGCATGAGGTAACGGTGCAGATGCGTGTTGGCCCGGCGCAGACCGCAGTATTTGCAGTTGCAGATACAACGGTTGGAAAATTCGATCAGACCGCGGGTTCGGACATGATCGCCCAGCGTGGCCCGCCGCACGGCGTCGGCCTTCAGGCGCACCTCTTCATAGGGGGCGGTCAGGAGTTCGTGTATTTCGTTTCGTTGCATGTCTGTTTCGGTGACGCCCGGAGCGGGATCGCCTTCCGGCGACGCGCGGCGCTGCTTTTCATGGTTCTTCGGGAAGGGATGGCCCCACGAGCGTTTAAAGTCAACAGGCTGTTCAGGAGTCCGTCTGATTTTGTCCGATGTGACGAGGCGATGCGGTGAAGCGGGATAACCGTGTGAATTCCCTGTGATGTCTGCTTCCGTTCCATGGCAGGGAATGTGAAAGAGATTCCTGAACTGCATGAGGTTGCGTTGATATGTCAGTATACTACCTTGTTAAAAAATATAAAATGCACTGTGTTGTGGGTGCGAAGGAAAGTCCGGGGACTTTTGGGGTTACCGTTCTGGCCGGAAATTGACAACGGGATATTTTTTAAATACATACGTATGTATTTAAAAAATATCAAAGAAAACACGTGCTACCGACTAGCGGGGAGTGGAGTTCGCATGGGCAAGGCCAAGTCGATTGATCGAGACCAGATGCTGGATGTCGTTGAGCGCATAATCATTCAGGATGGTGCATCCGCTTTGACGATAGAGGCGATAGCAAAGGCCATGGGGATATCAAAAGGCGGCGTACAATCGTGTTTCGGCAATAAAAAAGGCATAATAAACGCTCTCATTGAACGCTGGAACAGACGGTACGATGAAGCATGCCGGAAGAAGACGGGAAAAGATCCGGGTGAGGCATCGCCTGTCGAAAGAATAAAAGAACATGTAACAATCACATCGGAAGAAGAATCGTTGCTTCAAAGCGCGGCATGTCATTTGATTATTCTTCTAGAGTCAACTGAATTACGAGACTGGCTAAAAAGATGGCATGACGAAAGGATCGGAGCGCTCACGGGCGGGACCGAGGAGGATCGCCGGGCGAGGATCGCCTATCTGGCGACAGAAGGAGCCTTTTTCCTTAAATATTTTGGTATTGCAACATTCAGCGAACAGGAGTGGAAAGACGTATTTTCCGACATCGGTTCGTTTGTGGAGGGTAGACTGTAGCCATGTTGAACTGGTCTGTTTTGATTCTGGCAAGCGCTTTTGAGATTGGCTGGGTCATGGGGATCAAGCATGCTCATTCACTTCCGGAGTGGGCAGGAACCTTTTTGTGCATCGGGTTGAGCTTTTTGCTTCTCACCTGGGCTACACGCAGAATGGGCGCGTCCATGGCGTATGTCCTCTTTGTCGTATTCGGTACGCTGGGATCTTATTTGATCGACGTGCTTTGCGGCAAGGAAATGACGCCGTTGTCGGTGGCAGCAATCATAATTCTTCTATTTTCGATAGTTGAACTGAACAGGGAAGAAAACAGGTGAGCTGGATATTTATCGTCCTTGCGGGGCTGCTTGAAGTACTGGTCGTTTTGGGCATCAGAATGCTGGCGCTCAAGAAATATTTCCATGGCATCATACTGTATGGCATGGCATTATCGACATCCATTTATTTTTTGCATCTGGCCATGAAAAGCGTGGACGCCTCTGTCGCCTATGCCGCCTATACGGGCATAGGGGTGATGGGCACTGTCCTGTCGGGGATTCTTTTTTGGGGAGAAAGGAAAAGCAGGAAAAAGATCGTGTGCGTCTTTCTTATAACATGTTCCGTCATTATGCTGAAGATGTCAGGGTGACAACATGACAAGAAAATCCCTGCACAGTTAAGAAGAATATCAGATAACTGCCTGATAACTTCCTGTTCTGTGAGCTTGAAATTCATTTTGGCTTTTGGTGCGAACCGGAACGGGGCAGGAACTTCTCCTCAATATTATTCGCAGTGCTATGAATAAAACAGCAGGAAGTTCCTGTGACATGACCATGATATCTTGTGCGTTATGAAAGAAAAGTTTGAGGATGAGCCGCCTTTTCAGGTACCTCCTGAACAGCTTCGGCAAGGACTGCCGGTTCCGGCCCTTCTTTCCCAGACCGCATATGGGAGAGAATTGGTCTGTGACAATGTCATGCGTTCTTTTATGGCATGTTGTACCTCTCCTGCAGGGGGAGATTGTCAGGGCTATGTACAGTGTGGCTGCAATACAGAAAATTTTGTGAAGGGAGTGATGCCGGCAGCCAGTAGGATCCTGACAAGAAGTCTGCCATAAAATGTGTCGCTCAACATATGACAAAGCAGGCATGAAGGCCGTTCGGAACATACGGGCAGCGCGTCAAGAGAAGACTCCAGATCGCAGATGCGGATGAGGAGAAGAGAGACAGGGACGGAAGATGAAGCTCAGTAGGTTCTGATATATTCATCCATATTTTCGGCAGAGCCATCATGATTGACCCAGAATGCCGAGGCCCAGACCATAAGGGCCGTGGCCTGCGTATCGTCAAGGCGACGCAGTTTTGCTTCAAGACTGGAACGGCTGATGCCGTAACGCGTGTGCAGCCCGTCCGTCTCGCAGAGGTTGCCGATGCGCAGCAGCAGATAGGAGAGACGGGTATGATCCGGCAGCAGTCGCAGATTCCGATGCGTCTCAATAATGGCCTTGAGTTCCGGGCCGGTGAAGGTGCTCTTGATGGCGGTAATGGCCAGAAAGAAAGTATCGATGGCCCAGGGCAGAATAAACTCGGCCCCCGCATTCCTGGTGCGGAAATAATCCTTGAGCCAGCGTTCCTGCTGCTCGTCTGTTCGTGCGTGGGGCATAGAGTACGATCCTTTGCTGATGGCCGATGAAGATCCGGGTTTTCGTATACTGGAAATACCTAAAAGTTTCAAGATGCTTTTTCAAGTATAAACAGAGAGATGTGTTTCTTTATACAAAGGGATGCATCGTTGCGCAGGATGACGGGGAAAGATGTCCGAATAAAGTCGCTGGAGTCGTTCCGCCGGATGGATGTCGTTGCTCTCTTCGCTGTGGTACTCGGCCGGACGGCTGCATTCCCGAAAATCCATCGTTCAGATACGGTGTTCTGGCTGGACGAAGAGTGCGTATGCCAGAGGCGGATCCGGCTCATCTGAGCCCCCACTCGTCCATATCGTCTGGTTCTGATCTCCGTTTCTCTTCTGCGGCGTTGCACGTTCCCGTTCGGAGTTCCTCACGATTGCATCGCAAGTGGCCGGCTCTGAACTTCACCCGGCTTCGGCATCGCGCATGGGTTCTGAAACGACGTGGAGTCATGACCGGAGAAGCAGGTCTGTGCACGGAGAGCGGTGGGGATGTGCAGGAGAGCGGATCTGTTGCTGGTGCGTAAAGTCTGCATTGTCGCTCATGCTCTGTGGGACATGCAGATTTCACGTATTTTTTCTACGAGTTCATTCTCAATGGGAGACAGCGTTTCCAGGCATGGATAGGCAAGGCAGTTCAAACCGGGCATGGGGAAATCCGAAACAGGCAGGGCGACAAGCTGTTCCGCATGAATATTGGGGTTGGAGATGGCACTGCCCGGGAACACTGCCGCGATGGAAGGAACACGCCCCACGAGTTTGAGCAGGTTTTCCTGTCTGGATGCATAGTGCGGGGTTCTATCGGGAGAAAAGAATTTGAATATTTCCCGGTAGTAAAATTTGTGATCATCTTGCGGATACAGTGCTGCGGTGAACTGGGAGAGTTGCTCCAGCAGGATGCTTTTCCGGGCGGCTAGAGGGTGTGCACTGTTGATGAACACTCTGTAGTCGTCAGCACCAAGGATTTCCATCCTGCAGTTGTCCCTATTCAGGGTTTCCTGCGTCTGCTTTATTTCCTTGGGTGGAACGGCTCCGAATATTCCTATCATGGATTCCTGCCGTACCAGCGATACGGCCTTCAGGCGAAGAGCCTCATGAATTTCCAGCGCCACGTTGGGATGCTTTTCCTTAAAATGGATGACTAGCTTGTCCATGACAAGATTGATCATGGAAACCGTGCCCGCAATGCATATCGTTTTCCGTGCCGAGTCGTTTCCCTGTTTTTTCCACTTGTTCACAATGCTCATGATTTGCCGCACGTCACGAAGAATCTCTTCACCGTGTGGCGTGAGGCAGACGCCGGTTCGCGAACGAATGAAGACTGCAAAGCCCAGATGCTTTTCCAGTGCGTTGATGGAGGATTGCAGGGATTGTTGCGTAAGCGAGAGCTGGAGGGCTGCCTTGTTGATGGAGCCGTGTTGCACGATGGCAAGAAAATGTTCGAATTGCCGCAATGTCATACAGAAAATTTACCGTCCTGCCTTCTGAGTATTGCATGCAGTCTTATGCTTTTGGAAAATTTTTTCAAGGTGAAAAGAGAGAAGATGTTTTAATAAAGTATAATTATTACAATATATTGTTTTTGCATATTCAGCATTACAGGTTTTTAACTGTAATAGCCTCAAATATTTGTCTGATAGGCAAGCACCCCTCAGTTCGTTATTTTATGAACAATAGCGGTCACCATCTCGAAATCCATTCCATGTATTTTCAGGAGGCGTGGTTTTATGAACAAGCCTGTCTACAAGCAGCTCTATCCCCATCTTTTTAGCCCCATGACGATTGGCGGTGTCACATTCAAGAATCGTGTATTCGTGGCCCCGACGCACACGCCCTTTTCTGCTGGGGTGAACAACCTGCTCACGAACGAAGGTATTCGCTACTATGGGGGATTTGCCAGGGGCGGTGCAGGCGCAGTGCATATCGGCGAATCCCTGCTTGACCGCGTGAACAGTGCCGCGCACGACAGTCATCTGAACATTATCGATGAAGAATGCCTCAAGGCCTATAACACCTATAATGAATACTGCCATATCTTTGGGGCCAAAACCTCCATTGAATTCAATCACAGCGGACATTTTGCCATGCCTGCCTTCGGTGATGGTCGTGATCCCATGTCCGCCATGGAAATGAATATGCCCAGCGGCGTGCATGTGCGGTCCATGACGGAAGAAGATATGGAGTATGTGGCTCATATCTATGCCAAGGCGGCGAATATGGCCAAGCGTGCGGGATTCGACATGTGTCTTCTGCATTATGGTCACGGCTGGCTTATGGGCGGCTTTCTTTCCCCCATTCTGAATCAGCGCACGGACAGATACGGCGGCAGCGTGGAGAATCGCATGCGTTTTCCGCTTATGGTGCTGGAACGTGTGCGCAAGACTGTGGGCAAGGACTTCCTTATAGAAGTACGCCTTAGTGGCGACGAGTGCGTATCTGAAGGTATTCAGATCGAAGATACCATTCAGAATGTGCGCATGATTCAGGACTATGCCAGCCTTGTACATATCTCCACAGGCAATCGTTTTGTACCGTTTAGCCGTGCTATAATGCATCCCACGCACTTTATTGAAGAAGGGCACAATGTACATCTGGCAGCCAGGGTGAAAAGTACGCCCGATATCCACCTCCCCGTCGGTACTCTCGGCGCTATCGACACACCAGAGTTTGCTGAAAGGGTTATCGCAGAAGGCATGGCCGACTATGTGCTTATGGCCCGGGGCTGGATAGCTGAACCCGACTGGGCAAACAAGGCTCGTACTGGCCACGCCGAAGATATTCGTCCCTGCATCCGCTGCATGCACTGTCTCGACATTCCGCTTGGGAAACGCAACACCAGTGTTCATAATATAGCTGATATATTTGATGAGTTTCCAACAACTACCCGCCGTGCGGAATGCGCCGTGAACGTGTTTCACGGTAACGGACAATGTCGCCTTGACTTCCCGCAGGCGGCGAGCAGGAAGAAGGTCGTGATCATCGGCGGCGGAGTGGCTGGTATGAATGCCGCCATCAATGCGGCACAGAGAGGCCATGAAGTTGTGCTTTTTGAAAAGTCCGATGCACTGGGCGGGCAGCTCTGTTATTATGCCGATAACATGTGGTTTAAAAAGGACAGCATGGAGCGCTATCGCCGCTACCTTGAGATACAGGTGCGTAAGGCTGCCATTCGGCTGTATTTGGGGGTGGAAGCTACCCGGGAACGGGTGGAGGCGGAAACCCCGGATGTCGTTATTGTGGCTGTTGGTGCAGAACCTGTCGTTCCGCGCATCCCGGGTGTGGACAGGGCCAACGTGTTCACGGCCAGACAGATCCTTGGCCATGAAACCGGGCTGCTTGCCGGGAAGAAGATCGCCATTGTCGGCGGCGGCATGGTGGGGTGTGAAGTCGCTCTGCAGCTCTCTCACCTCGGTTACGCAGTGGATGTCGTTGAGATGGCTCCTCTCCTGGCTCCTGAGGGCATCTATACCGAGCGCCTGCATACCCTCCATATCATCGAACACGATGACAGGGTTACTCCGCATATCTCGACTACGTGTCTCGAGATTCTCGACGACGGCATCATGGTGGAGGAGAACGGTGTTTCGAAGAAGATCAACGCCGATGCCATTATCCTCTGTGCCGGTATGAGGGCACTGAAAGAACATGCCGCCATGTTTAATGATCTGGCCTTCGATGTCATCCATGTCGGCGACTGCAGGAAGGTGGGCACCGTGGCCGATGCTACGGCTTCCGGCTATGATGCCGCCTTGATCATCTAGAGTTTCCCGGGAGGAGAGTTTCTCCTTCCGGGAATCTGTTTTCAACCGTATTTTTCTTTTCTGTCGAACCTTCTAGCGGGATACAGGAGGATTTCATGACAAAACGTTTTCTCGTTGCTCTCGCTGTGGCTGCCGTGCTGTTTGTGGGTGGGGGAACTTCCGAAGCAAAGATCTGGAATTTGCGCTTTACCGGATCCGATTTTGAGGCCCATCCCAGCGTGGCCAAAGGCCTCATTCCCTGGTTCAAGGAAATTGAGAAGGCTACCAATGGTCAGATAAGAATTCGTTATTTCAATCCGAACACCATCGCTCCCGTTAGTGAAATTGTGACCTCCATTGAAAGTGGTGCTATCGACATGGGTGCCATCGATCATGCCCGCAATGCCGGTCGGTTCCCCCTGCATGATGTGTTTGTGCTGCCCTTGCTGAACAACTGTTCAACCGCTCAAGGAATCGCCGCCTGGCGGGTATTTCTGGAGTCTCCTCTGCTGCAGAAGGAAATGGAATCCGTCAAGGTTCTTGGCTACTGGGGAGGCGGCTCCATGCAGGTCATGACCAAGGACAGGCCCGTCAGAAAACTGGAGAATATGAAAGGGTTGCGCATGGCGTGTCTGAGCAGGCCGTTCGCCAATGCCGTGGAAGCGCTGGGGGCGAACCCCATCACCGTGCCGCTTCCTGATATTTATATGTCCATGTCCCGAAATACGGCCGACTCCACGCTGTTCTCCCTGCTGGCTGCCGGTTCCATCAAGATTCAGAATATCATCAGACATATTACCCTCGTCAGCCTGATGAAGGATGTGCGTTTCGTGGGCATCAACAGGGATCTCTGGAACAGCTTCCCTCCCGATATCCAGAAGGCTATCGAGAGTACCTGCGTGAGCGAAGCATGGGCCGCCCGCATGTCGCAGATCATGGATGCCGCCGATGCCGATGGCCGTGAACTGTTTACCAAATCCGGAGCTACCTTTTATTCGCTTGATGCGGACGAATATGTGCGTTGGGTAAAAGCCTGTTCCCGTCTCGATCAGGCATGGATCGACAAAGTCGTGGGGCTTGGTACCGACAGGAAGGATGCGGAAGCTCTGTTGAAGCGCGTGCGTGAAGTAGGCGCGGAAGTGAGCGCCGAACTTGCCGGAGGGGCCAATTAATCTTTTTTCGCGGAATCCGTCCGTCTTCGTTGGGCGGATTCTGCGAGATCCCGATTTTTGAGGGAGGATGGGCATGAGCTTTCTCGACCAGTGTGCCGACCGTCTGACGAAACTTTCCCGCTGTGTGAACGGCAATCTTTACAAGCTTGCCGCCATTGCTGGTGGTCTCATGATTGTCCCCACGGTTCTGGATGTGGGCAGTCGCTGGATATTCCATACATCCCTGATGGGAGCGATGGAGATAGTGGAATTCTGTATGGTCTTCCTTGTCTTCAGCAGCCTCGGGTACATTCAGGATACTCGTTCCCACATTCGAGTGACGCTTATCACGGACCATTTTTCCAGACCGATAAAAAACATGCTGGAAGTGGTGTCCACCCTGTGCCCCTTTTTGTTGCTCGTCCTTGTTTCATGGTGCCTGTATCAGAACGGTCTGAACAAGGCCGGGACGGGAGAAGTCACTGGCATGCTGGGCGTCCCGTTTTCCCCGTTCATTTTTTTCGGCGCGTTGGGCTGTATTACCTTTTCATTGTCTCTCTGCGCAAATTTTTTCAGTGTGGCCGTGGAAATGGTGAAGAACAGGGAAATTATTCCCTTCTGTCTTGGACTTGTTCTTAGCGTATTGCTCCTTTCCCTGCCCTTTTTTCTGCGCGGGTCTTCCATTGAGGGAAGCTACATGGCTCTGGGGTCATTCGGCTTCGGCATGCTTATGCTATGTATCCTGCTTGGCATGCCCATCGGTCTTGCCATGGCGCTCATCGGTTATATCGGCATGCTGGCCATTTACCCGAATTTCAGGGCTTCCTTCTCCATGCTGGGCATAACCCCCTATAATGTAGCATCTAACTATACCTACTCCGTCGTTCCCATGTTTATTCTGATGGGCGAACTCGCCATGTACAGCGGAATCAGTCAGGATCTGTTCAACGCCGCCAATGTATGGCTGGGGCGTAAGCCGGGTGGCCTGGCTATAGCGACGGTGGGTGGATGCGCGGGGTTCGCCGCTGTTTCCGGTGATTCCATGGCGACGGCCGTCACCATGGCCTCAGTGGCTTTGCCGGAAATGCGCAAGAAGAACTATGATCCGGGCATTGCCTGCGCTACGCTGGCCTCCGGGGGAACTCTGGGAATTCTTATCCCTCCCAGTACCGGCTTTATCTTCTACGCGCTGGTGACGGAAGTATCCATCGGCCATCTGTTTGTGGCCGGTATCCTTCCCGGACTGCTGCTCACCTTTATGTTCATGGCCGTTCTGTATATTACGGCATTGCGCAAGCCAGAATTGCTGCCGCGGGGAGAAGCCACCACTCTTACGGAAAAGATCAGGGCGGTTCGCGGCGTTTTTGCCATGGTGGCGCTTATTTCTCTTATTCTCGGTGGGATCCTGCTGGGCTGGTTCAGCCCCAACGAGGGGGGGGCCGTGGGGGCCTTTGGCACTCTCTGCTATGCCTTCGCCCGTCATCGCCTTACCTGGCAATCCTTTAAAAAGGCTCTGTCTTCTACAGCAGAGGTGACCAGCCGACTTCTGCTCATACTTATCGGCGTGAGCATACTGGGGGCCTTCCTTGCTGCTACCGCGCTTCCCTATGATTTGGCGGATCTCGTAGTGAACATGAACGCCAATCGTTATCTCATCCTTGCTGCGGTCGTCATATTCTATATCATCATGGGATGCCTTATGAGTGTTATTCCCATGATTTTACTTACGTTACCTGCTATTTATCCTACGGTTACCGGTCTGGGGTTCGATCCTGTCTGGTTTGGTGTGGTCGTGGTTGTACTCATGGAGGCCGGACAGATTACGCCCCCCGTGGGCATCAATGTCTTTGCGCTCAGTTCTGTGGCGACTGATGTGCCCATGGCCAGTATCTTCCGCCGTATCGTTCCGTTTTTTGCGTGCATGATTGCGCTGGTCATTCTGCTGACGATATTCCCGAATATCGCCATGTGGTTGCCTTCTGTTCTATTCTGATTTTGTTCTTTTCCGGTGCAGGATGGCATTGTTTTGATGCCATGAAGGAAAGAAGGCGTCTGTGAGCCGTATCATCCATATGTGTATGACGAGTTCTTTATGTTGTGGCGGTTACCAAGCAGATTTTCGTTTGAAGATGCCGCGTTTTCGCAAGTCGGGACATACCTTCATCTTTTTCTGCAGATGGCGTCTGGTTCAATCACCCCGCTGCGCAAAGACCTGTTGGGGGAGTCCGGGAGTGGTCGCGCTCCGGAGCAGGGAGTGCTGGGAGACGGGATGACGGTATGTCAAATAGGGTGAAAAAATATAGCCGGAGGATGGAAGAAGCGCCGCAGGTTGCTCAAGTCGGCTGAACCCGTTTGAATACAGGGTGATGCAGTATGCCGAAGTTTGCCAGGACAGTCGACAGGTTCCGGCCCTGAACTTCACCCGGCTTCGGCATCGCGCATGGGTTCTGAAACGACGTGGAGTCATGACCGGAGAAGCAGGTCTGTGCACGGAGAGCGGATCTGTTGCTGCAGACGGCTTTGAGAGCCGGTCTCATGGCCCAGCGCGATCTGCAACGGGCGCATCACTCTGTTTCTTCGTTCTTCGGTTTCGTGGCGGAATGGCAGGCTGCCATATTATGGTATTCTTTTTTGAGAGAATCGCCGGAATCGGCGAAATCTTCAGCATACCAGACGCGTTTCATGGTCAAACCGCAAGCTGGAGCAGTCTGAGGAGCTGACCGGCGATCCCGGGATTCGAGAATGGAGAGTATTTCGGAAGGTTCGAGACGGTGTTGTCCCACGGCGACGAGAAGTCCCATAAGGTTGCGGACCATCTGCTTGAGGAAGCCGTCCGCTTCAAAGATCCATGCCAGCTCCAGACAATCCGGAGGAAGCGGTCCTGAAGGGGTACGGGAAACGGCAAGCAGGGTACGAACTGTGGTGCGTAGATCCGTTCCGGCATTTTTGAGACTGGCGAAGTCGTGCCTGCCCAGAAGATAACGACTGGCCTCGTCCATGCGTCCGACATCCACCGGGCCGCAGGCCCAGACGAAGGGATAGAGCTTTGGGGGCGTATAGCGTCGCGAAAGCCAGAGTCGGTATTCATAGGTCTTGCGGACGGCATCGTGCTGGGCATGGAAAGAAGAGGGAACAAGGTGCGCGTCGACGATGCGGATGTCGCGGGGCAGCAGCGTATTCAGGGCCTGTTGCCAGTTGAGGGAGGCTCTCGCGTCGGGAATATCCAGATGCGCGACCTGTGCGTCGGCATGTACGCCGGAATCGGTTCTTCCCGCGCCGTGCACATGTACCCGATCGCCAAGAATATGGGCCACGGCATTTTCGATAAACGTCTGAACGGTGGGAAGCGGCGCCGCATTTTTGCGCGCCTGCGTCTGCCAGCCGTTGTAGGCGGTGCCGACATAGGCGATGGTGAGCTTCAGGCGAGGCATGAGGTATCCTTCGGTGCCGCGGAGCGGCGCAGATATGAAAAGGCGCTTTTCCTGCTCCGGTCTGGAGCCGGATCTTGCGGGAAAAGCGCTGTTCGAGAATACATGCTGTGGGTGGAACAGGCCACACAGGCAGAACCCCGTCGGCATGGACGGGGATTCTGCGCGGTGCCGTCTAGTTGCGTTCGCTTACCGTGATATTGAAGGCGAGCGAGTAGATGTAGTGGAAGAAATCCACATACTCCACGAACACCTTGTCAGGCACATGAATGCGTGAGGCCGAAAAATTCAGAATGCCTTTGATGCCCGCTGTGACCAGATGGTCGGCGGCACGCTGGGCACGCTCCGGCGGCGTGGTGATGATGCCGATTTCGATGTTCTGTTCCTCGACGATGCTCTTCAGATCATTGGTGCACGTCACCTCCAGCCCGTAGACTTGTTCGCCGATCTTGAAGGGATCGCAGTCGAACGCGCCGATGATGTGGAATCCACGGGACTTGAATTCTCCGTAGTGGAGCAGGGCGCGACCGAGGTTGCCCACGCCGATGAGCGCAGCCCTCCATTCCCTGTCTACGCCGAGGGAGGTCTTGAGCGAGGCAATAAGGCTTACGACATTGTAGCCGACACCGCGTACGCCGAATTCTCCAAAGTAGGCGAGGTCCTTGCGTACCTGGGACGCATTGACGTCGCAGGCTTCGGCCAGAGGGCCGGAAGAGATCACTTCGACGCCGTTGCGTCTCATGCCGTCGAGAACCTGAACATATATGGCGAGACGGCGGATGGTGGCTCTTGGGATACGTTGTTCACTTTTTATTGGAGACATGGCGATACCACAGCACTTTTTGATGATGGAACATCCGGAGGGGTGAAACACCCCCCCGGAATCGGAATGTCCGACGGAAATCCGTCAGAAAGTCTTCGCTCCCGAACAGCCTAGATGAAGGGGTTCGCGAAGAGGATGATCAGGTTCACGACCAGAGCGTAGATGGCCAGAGATTCGATGAAGGCCAGGCCGAGGATGAGGCAGACCTGAATCTTGCCGGCGGCGTCGGGATTGCGGGCGATGCCTTCGCAGGCGGCGCGTAGACCAAGGCCCTGACCGAGACCGCAACCGGCGGCGGCAATAGCCATGCCGAGAGCAGCGCCGATGACGCCGAGGCCGAGAGAAGCGGAGTCAAGTTTGACAGGATCGCCATCGGCGGCGAAGGCGACGCTGGCAACGGCCATCAGGGCCACGGTGCTGAGCACGGTCATGAGAAGCTTGCGCATAGGATGCTCCTTTGAGCGGTTTATATTGTTCATTTGGTCGGAAGACCAATTCCCCACGAGGTGACTTAGTGCGCCGGTTCCAGTGCGCCCTTCAGGTAGATCATGGCCAGCATGTAGAAGATGAAGGCCTGGAGAACCTTGGCGAGCAGGAACAGAAAATAGATGGGCAGGGTGCTGACAATGGGAGCCATCAGGAAGAACAGCACCAGAACGATTTCTTCGCCGCGGATGTTCCCGAAAAGACGGAGCGTCAGGGAAAGAGGACGGGCGAGATGGGAAATGAATTCCAGAATGATCATGAACGGTGCCAGCGGGAGCATGGGACCCATGAAATGATGGATGTAGTGTCCGTGCCAGCGCTTGATGCCCATGTAGTTGTAGTAGAGGAACACGAAGACGGCCATGCCGATGTTGGTGTTCACATTGGCGGTGGGAGCATCGAAGGCGGGCACAAGTCCCAGAAGGTTCTGCATGGCAATGAACAGGAACAGACCCATCAGAACAGGAAAGACCTTGCGTCCATCTTCGCCCATGTTGGTGACGGTAAAGTCTTCAAGCCCGCCGATGAGCAGCTCGAAGGTGCTCTGCAGCTTGCCGGGTATCAGCGAAAGGTTGCGCCGCACGATCCAGGCGAGGACGAAAAGGATGAGCATGGCCGTCCAGGTATAGAAAACATGTCGAAACTCGACGACCTGTCCGGCGATGGTGATATGATCGAGATGAACCAGTTCGGAAAGGAGAATCGGTTCTGGAAGTCCGCCTGCCATGAGTGCGCTCCTTGAATAGTCGGTCTGGTGTTCCTGGACCCGGGGCAACCCCAACTGCGCCGGGGATCCGTTGAAACGGCATTCGACGGCCCGTTTTTTCCTGTCCTTTACGGTGCTCGCAAAAAAGAAAACGTATTTTCAACAGGAAATTGCGTCCGCTGAACGTCGGCTAACGACGCCATCAGCGTCAACCGGTTTGTATCTGTATCCTGTTAGACGGGCTTTTTCAATGCTTTTTTCAGGCCTGCGACGGTAATCCCGGCAAGGATTGTCGCAAGTCCAAGCAACAGCGCGGGAAGAGAAGCCTTTCCCCAGACGAACGCGGCAAGAAGAATGCCGGCGGAAAGAATGAGACGGATGTTGGCGCCGACCAGAAGTCTGACCAGCACCGATACGTTCCAGCCTCTGGGAACCATGTTCTGGACGAATTTGACGAGCGCATAGAAGTTCCACAGGGAAACGGCGGCGCCGCAGCCGAACCAGAGGAGCCAGAGTCCTCCACTCCAGAACGGAGCACTGGCCGCTCCGGCAGCAAGCGCAATGAGCGTGATGCAGAGCTGTCGGCTGAGAATGGCGCGTATCAGGGCATCGCGCACGTCGCGTTGCCAGAACCAGCGTTCGAGAAGAAAAAGCGGATTAGGGACGTTTCCCGGCATTCCTGTTTCCTTCCTGACGGATCAGATATTTGGTGTCTACCCAGACGTTGCGGAAGCCTGCCGCGATGCCGAAGACGAGTCCCGCGCCGGAGCACCAGGGAAAGGTGTCCAGCCAGCGATCCAGGGCGTAGCCGAGACCTGCGCCCACAATAATGCCGGAAACCATGTGCAGGCCGATGACGCTGGCGCGACCGAGCGCGTCGAACATGCCGTTTCCGGCGGAGGTCTTTTTGTCTTGTCCTGGCTGATTCATGCAAGATCCTTTTGCGTGCCGTCGCACCCTACTCGATACGGAGCCGTCAGGCAATGATCGGTTCCTCTCGCCGGATGGGCAGTGCCATGTCCTCAAGCAGCCTGCGGGCGGCTCGTCCAGCGCTGCCCGGTTCGCCGCAGCGGCGTCGGAGTTCCTCCAGATCGGAGCAGACGGCCGCCAGCCGTTCCGGATCGTCCAGCCAGAGGGCCAGTTGTGCGGCCATGCGATCCGGCACGGCGTTTTCCTGCAGCAACTCGGGAAAGATTTCCCTGTTCATGATCAGGTTGGGCAGGCTGACCCACGGGATCTTGACGAGCAGGCGGGCTACAAGGGCCGAGAAGGGCGAGACCCGGTAGGTCACTATGGTGGGAATACCTGCCAGAGCCGTTTCAAGGACGGCCGTTCCGGAAGCGGCAAGGATGCATTCGCATGTGCGCATGGTCAGATAGCGCCGGTCCGGATCGGTAAACGAGAGCGGCACGTCGGAGGGCCAGAATTCCCGCAGGTACTTTTCGCTCATGTTCGGAGCGCGCAGGCAGCAGAAGGTCACGTCGCGGCCTTGCCGCAGCAGTTTACGGGCGGTCTCGCCGAAGGCTGGAAGCAGGTTTTCGACTTCCTTACGCCGGCTGCCCGGCATCAGACCGATGCAGCCGGGAATGGGGGAGAACTGCTGCAGACGCGGCCAGTCCACCATGTCCACGAGGGGATTGCCCACATAGTCCACGCTGATGCCGTGCCGTGCGTAAAAGTCTGGCTCGAAGGGAAGGATGCAGAACATGCGGCGGATATAGCGTTTCAGGAATGCTACGCGTCCGGTTCTCCAGGCCCAGACCTTGGGCGGAATGAAATAGTAGACTGGGATTCCGAGAGCGTGCGCGATCCTCGCAACCCGGAAGTTGAATTCCGGCGCGTCCACCAGCACCACGGCGTCAGGGCGCTGGCGGGCGAGTTCTTCCCTGATGCGACCGAGCAGACGCATGGCCCGGGGAACGGCGGTGAGTACCTCGGCTATGCCCATGACGGAAAGCTCCTCGACGCGCAGCAGATTGCGCTGTCCGGCCCGGGCGAGATTGGGACCCCCCATGCCGCAGGACTGAAGGCCGGGGTGCAGCGCCTGCAAGGCCTGCAGCAGCGCGGCCCCCTGCATGTCGCCGGAAAGTTCTCCGGCATTGATCCATATCGTGGGCATCGGTACTCCTCGGTGTGTTTCGTGCCGCCGGCACGGGATGGAAAGACGCGCGGGATGCGGGACGCTGAACCTTTCGCGTCCTGGAGATGCAGGATAGCAGAATGCACCGCGGTTATGAAGGGAGGATCAGCCGTCGAATCAGGGCCGGCATGGAATTTGTTCTGGAAAAGGGATTTCCTCCATGTGCGGAGGTCGCGGGGGAGGAAATCGGGCAGGACGGACATGAACAGACGGTGCGACTGCTGTGCGGATGTCATCCGGGCAGGGTTCCGTCCGGACGGGTGTCGCAGGGGAATCGAAGGAAGTCTGTTTTTACGCCGGAAATGCCGCCTTTCATGACGTCCGGAATGGAGGCGTTTCCGGCGCAACCATTCAATGGGCAAGGAAATTGGCGAATACGTAATCCCGCAGCGCTTGCGGCCACGGACGCAGAGGCGAGCCGACGCAAGCGGCATATTTCCCCGTATCCAGCATGGCATGAGCGGGGCGGGGGGCCGCATGCTTCCATTCGCTTGCGGGAATGCCGCGCACTGTCGAGGGAACATTGGCAAGCCGGATGGTTTCCGCGGCCAGTTCGCACCAGGATGCCTGCCCGCCGTTCACCACATGGAAAAGACCGGAGGCATTTTTTTCCAGCAGACGGAGGCTGGCTCTGGCCAGATCGGGGGTATAAGTGGGAGACCCCACGAGATCATGAACAACCTTGAGTTCGCCCTTGGAACGGGCGAGCCTGATGATGGCGCTGACCACGTTTTCCCGTCCGGGACCGAACAGGCATGAGGTCCGGATGATACAGCAGTTCTCGAGACAGAGTTCCTGCAGGGCCGTTTCCCCGGCAAGCTTGGTGCGTGCATATACGGAAAGGGGGTCTGGCCTGTCTTCCTCCGTGTAGGGTTTGTCCTGCCGACCGTTGAATACCTGGGCCGTGCTGTAGTGTACAAGCCGGATGTCAGTTCCCTTGACGAGAGAGCCGAGCATGGCGGGAAGCCCCCGGTTCAGGGAAAGGGCTTCCTCCGGATGCGCTTCCGCCGTTTCGATGTTGGTCCAGGCGGCGGCATTGAATATGACGTTGGGCGCGATGAATTCGATACGTTCCCGCAGTTCGACGGGATTGAGGAGGTTGCATTCTTCTCTGGTCAGAGACCGGGCTTCCCAGCCGGAAGCGGCGAGCTGCTGCAACAGGGCCTGACCAAGCAGACCGTGTCCTCCGAGAACAAGCGCGATGGGGATACTCACGATTTTCTCCAATGCTGCCGGACAGGCGAGCTGTACGGCAATCTAACAGCGTGGGGACGGAGCGTCAACTTGCGCGGGAACCCCGCCTTGGCATATACGAGCGGAATGGGCGGCGCATTGTGCATGGCAGAAACCCGTGCGGGTCAACATGTTGAGGGACGGCAGTGAAACGAGGCATACTTCTCGCGGCCTTCGGGTCCGGCAGCAGACAGGGCGAAGCGTCCTTCCGGCGTTTCGACGCGCTGGTTCGGGAGCGATGCCCCGGCATCCCCGTGCGCTGGGCCTTTACCTCCATGCTGATGCGCGAGCGGCTGGCCTCGGCCCGGAAGAAGTCTGATTCCGTCGGCAAGGCCCTCAGCCGCATGGCCTTCGAAAAATTCACGCATGTGGCCGTGCAGCCTTTGCACCTCATCGCCGGAGTCGAATACGGCGACATTCTGTCGACCGCAGGGCAGATGCGGGCGGGCGGACGTTTTGCGGCGCTGACCATCGGTCGTCCTTTGCTGACGGAACAGCCAGAAGATGTGCGCAGAGTCGCGGAAGCCCTGTTGGCCGGGTTGCCCGGGGAACGCCGTCCCGACGAGGCCGTGCTGTTCATGGGGCATGGAAGCCGGCATCCGTCCGAAGAACGGTATGAAGCGCTGTCCTGTTTTCTTCGGGAACGCGATCCGCGCGTTTTCATGGGCACGCTGAACGGCGCCGTGCGGCTGGAAAACATTCTGCCGCAGCTTTCTGGTGTGGAACGAGTCTGGCTGCTGCCCCTTCTGGCCGTGGTGGGGAGGCATACCCTGGAAGATATGGCCGGGACTTCCGAAACTTCCTGGCGTTCCCGGCTGCTTGCCGAGGGCATCCCCTGCGTTCCCATACTCAGGGGCATGACGGAATACGAGGGTCTGCTCGACGTATGGGCGGACCATCTGACTGCCGCCATGAGCGGCTGGCCGGTTCCCGCATCCTGATAGGTGACAGGCACGCATCAGAAGAAAACCATGATTTCTTCAGGCCGAAAAGGACGTTTCCGGTATGGGGTGACGATCTTTCGCGGTTCCGGACCACGTTTCCTCACGGTCCGGAACCAACTGATGGAAAGGTCGGAAAATCAGGCAAAAACCTTCTGGCTTTTGCTGACGGCAGCGTCGAATTCTTCCTGAAGCGTCCTGACCAATTCGTGCACGGACAGAATCTTGTTTATACGGAACACATTGGAGCCGCAGAAGGCGAATCCCTTGCCGAGGTTGCCGCGCATGGCGTTGATCAGAGCAAAGGCGATGCAGTAGGGCGTTTTTTCCTGCTGACAGGTGCTCACGCAATGGAAAACGCACTTGAACGGTTTGGTTTTTCCGCCCTGCATGGACTCGATGAATTCATTGCGCAGCGCCCGTCCCGGCATGCCGACCGGACTCTTGATGATGGTGACGTCTTCTTCCCTGGCTTCGAGATAGGCTTCTTTGAAGCGGATGTCGGCGTCGCATTCCTCGGTGGCGACGAAGCGGGTTCCCATCTGTACGCCGGATGCGCCGAGATCCATGAACTTTTTGATGTCTCCACCGGAATATACGCCGCCTGCGGCGATAATGGGGATGGCTCGCCCGGCCTTGTCCTCATAGGGCTTGACGGCTTCGACAACCTGAGGAACCAGATTTTCAAGAGCGTAGGCCTCGTCCATGAGCTGTTCCGGCTTGAAGCCGAGATGACCACCCGCCTTGGGACCTTCTACCACGAAGGCATCGGGAATGTAGCCGCAGCTGGAGATCCATTTTCTGGCGATCAGACCGGCGGCGCGACCCGAGGATACGATGGGGACGAGCTTGGTCTTGAAAGCCTGCTTGTTGCGCTCGCAGGTTTCGTTGAAAATCTTGGGCAGATCCATGGGCAGACCGGCCCCGGAGAAAATGACGTCGGCGTGATTTTCGATGGACGTGCGTACCATGTCCGCGAAGGTGGTCAGAGCGACCATGATGTTGACGCCGATAATGCCCTGCGTGGCTTCGCGGGCTTTCTGAATTTCCCGGCGCAGGGCGCGCAGGTTCGCTTCGATGGGATTTTTGGATACATCGGGTTCTTTCATCCCGATCATGGCTCCGGCGATGACGCCGATGCCGCCTTCATTGGCGACGGCGGAAGCCAGACCGGAAAGAGATATGCCTACGCCCATTCCTCCCTGAATAATGGGAATCCTGGCCGTCAAATCGCCTATCTTCAAGGCTGGAAAAGACATGGATGAACCTCCTCGAGGTCGTCTTTTGGGGGTTGATGGCGCCGTGCCCGACTACGTGCAATGATTCTCATGCCGTTCAGGTACGGTTTGGCTGGAAAGCATACATGCATTTTGCCAAGAACACCAGCGGCAATGTACGCCTTCACGTGGGCGAAACTCCGGGCATAATTCCATATGCAGGAGAATGAAGCGGAGCAGGTCGGGAATGCGGACGGCAAGCGCCTGTTCCCGAATTTCCGCCGAAAGTTCTTTCCCGAACAGAAGGTGTTCCCCCCCCTCGTTTCCCAGCTCCACAAAGGCGGCGTTGAGCACCGCCTCTCCCGTGGCCTGTCCGTACAGATGGCAGTACGCCAGAAGCTGCACGGTAGGAATGCGGTCCGCAATCAGAGGGAGCATGTCCAGATCGGGATCGGGTTCCGCGGCGGTCGCTTCGACGTTCGCGGTCGAAATTCGTTCCCAGAAGACTTCATCCTCCCATATGTCGGGATCAATGGCCTTGATGCGACCGGTCTTGTAATCGAGGATGACGGCTCCGTCTCCGGTTTCGTCGCTGCGCCAGTCCACACGGTCGAGCGTTCCGGCCAGTTGTCTGCTTCTGCCCCGCACGGGGACGGAAACGGAGAACGCTTCCTCAAGCGCGCGTATGCTGGTCGTTTCTGGTTGGTTGGCAAGGTACAGAGAGAGTCTTTCCGGGCCAGCCACGGCGAGCATGGCGGCACTTTCCGGGGGCAGAGCGTCGCGCAGACCGGAGGCTTCAAATTCCGCCCGGAACAGTTCACGCAGCCGCTCCTCGCTCAGGGCAGGGTTGGAACTCCGATCAGCTTCGCCGCCGAGGCAGGAGGCGTAGAATTTTTTGAGCACGGTATGCAGAAGCAGTCCCACCGCCGCGGGATCATCTTCCTCGGTGACATCTTCGGCCGGAGCGATGGCGCACAGCCGCTCGAAAAAGGCGCGCAGGGGGCACAAGAGATAGGCATCCAGTCTTGTGGGAGAGAAGGGCTTGCGCATGGCTTCGAGGATCTGGGCAAGCATTGCGGGGGTCTTGGCGATGCAGAGCCGTTCCCTCTGGGGAGGGCGTACGTCGGGCATGGCCGTGCGCAGAGGGGGCAGGCCCGGTTTCAGACGTCGCCCGAGACGCTGTTCTTCGGCCCAGACCAGTTCCTCGACCAGACGGCTGCGCTGTTTCTTGCCGTCGAAAAGCCCTGACGTCTCCACGCCTTCCTGCCAGTACAGCCAGACTTCGTCGGCTCCTGCCAGCAGGCGATGGAAGGTGTAGGCGGCCAGCAGCTCCCTGTTGCGCGTATCCGGGAGGCCGAGGACCGCGCGCAGGCTGTCCGGCAGCAGAGGACTGCGAATGGGCGCCCCGGGAAGGCGATCATCGGTGACGTCCACTACGAATATCCGGGAAAAGCGCAGCAGACGGGTTTCCAGCATGCCGAGAACCTGCAGACCGGTAAGGGGATCGGCTTCGAAGGGAACCCGCTCCTCGCGCGCGAGTTCGCGCAGCATGGAACGCAGGAGCGGCCACGGCAGCGGGGTATCGGCCATGTCGTTGTCTTTCAGGGTCGGGATAACGTTCTGCATAAAGCGGAACAGGCATTCCGCATCAATGGGGAAACGGTTCCAGATGCTGTTTCCCGTTTCGGCGGAATCGCCTCCCGGGCCGCCGTAGAGCAGCAGTGCGTCGCACAGAGCGGACAGCGCTTCGGCCACTCCGCGCAGCGTAGTCGCTCGGTTCCAGCCGTCCACGGTGACCTCAAGCAGCCGGTCGAGCAGAGGCGGCAGAGCGGCGACGGCCGGAGAAGACGGCGGTTCCGCGGCCAGAACGTCCTCCAGCGCGGCTCTGCCCACGGCATGCGGGTCCGCATGTCTGCCTCCGGCGCGGAGTCTCGTCTCCATGTGCTGCAATGTACCACGCAGAGAGACGCCGTTATTTTCCAGCAGACGGAGATAGGGGTGCCGGACCAGCCCCGCCAGTGCGCGCCAGTGTGTCCGACCGTCGGCCTGCAGGCCGTCGCGTACGGAGATCACCGTATCCAGCAGGCGGAAGAGCAGGGAACGTTCGAGCGGATAGCCAAGGGAAATATTGCAGTCCTTGCGCGGAAGCTGATGCAGAACCGGAAGCAGCGCCCCGCTGTGGGTGAGAGCCACGGCTATGTCCTGTTGCGGTGCGGCGTTCTCCTCGGAGCGAGCAGACTGCATTTCGCGTTCGTCTGCCGGGCGGAACGCCTCCAGCTCGAGCAAATCCTCGCGCAGCGCCTCCAGCTGGGAATGCAGATCATATCCTGCGAAGTAGTGGATGGTCGGAATCCGTCCGGCGGGAGGGCAGTCCAGTTCCGTTTCCGCGTTCCAGTCACTGATCCAGTTTTTCTGTTCCGTGCAGGCCCAGTGGACGTGGCCGCCAAGAGCCAGAGCCGGGTCTGCGTGCAGATAGATCTGAGCGCCATTGCGCCACAGATGCCGGAACAGAATGTCTTCCGTGCCGGTAAGCATGCCGAAGCCGGCAAGCAGGATGGCGCGCTCGCCCAGAAAGTCGGGCAGGAGCGGTTCTTCCCTCAGACGTTCGGCTACGGAAAAGGCATCCAGCCCGGGGGTCGTCAGCCCCCGCCGGTCCAGAGCGGCGCGATATCCGGCGAAAATACGCCCCAGAGAACCGAGCAGTGCGGCCCCGAAGGGAGCGACCTCGCCTTCCGTATAGGCCAGGTCCTCCGGCGTCAGTCCCTGCGTGAAGCATTCCTCCATCAGGTCGGCCAGTCGGATTCCCCAGGGAAAAAAGGCGGCTTCATCCACATGGGCAAGACGCTGGCACAGGTCTGTTCCCGGTTCGGCCAGCTCGCGCACGCAGGAGGAAAGCAGGGCGACCTGATCGAGGCGTCCGGCCTCCCGGCGCAGAGCGGGTTGCCGGGCCTGACGAAAAGCGGATACCAGCTCCCGGACCGTAAGCATTCTGGGGAGCAGGAGCGGGCGGGGCAGGGTGGAATCCTTGCGGAAGCTGTCGCTCAGATAGCGGCGGGGGCGGTCGTTCATGAAGACGACCACGGCGTTGCCGGGGCGACCGTCCGTGGCCCGCAGAATCCCTGCTTTGAGCGATTCGAGAAAATCGACGTCCCAGGGGACGATACGGAAGGGAGCGGGCATGGGATACCTCGGCTAGTTGTTCAGATACAGTTCATTTTCCTTCAGGAGGAGGTAGAGTTCCCGTCCTATCCAGGCATCCGTGGCGGCATAGCGGATCTGCTGGGGGGTGAGGGTCTTCTTCTCCCAGTTGGAGCATTGGGCGGCCTTGCTGATGCGTCCTCCCATGAGGGCCGCTGCGAGCGTACGCAGTCCCTGAGCCTGAATGCCCTGACTTTTGGCCATGTCGGCCAGATCGGCCAGCCCTGCGGGAATGAAGTCATGGATTTTCCGGAGGGAACGCATGTCTTCGCGGATGGCCACACCCGCCTTCACGATGTCGGGAGCAGCCAGAAGTTCGGCCAGAGTCTCGTCGAAGGGAAGGAGTGAAATGCGAACGAGCACGACCAGATGCTGTCCGGCAAGCTGAATGAGCGCCGTAGGGTAGACGCGCCCTTTCTTGAACGAAGGGCGGGCTTCGGTATCGAAGCCGAGAATGCGTTCGCCGCGCAGCTCGGCCAGAGCTTCGGCCAGTTCTCCCGGAGTCTGGACCAGAAGGATGTCCCCCTCATAGGAAAGAATGGGAAGGTCGTTGATGGCCTCCTTGGTCAGAACCTGGCCGGGATGGGGCAGACTGCGGGGGGATGCGTTCATGGTCACTTGCCGATACAGAAAGATGCAAAAATACGGTTAAGCACGTCGTCGGGGGTATCCAGACCCGTGATTTCCGCCAGAACGGCGGCTGCGCTCTCAAGACGCACCGCACACAGGTCATAGGGGACTCCCGCTCGAACATCCCCGGCCAGAGCCAGCAGCTCGCCACGCACCTGTCCGAGACTCTGCGCCTGTCGGAGATTGGGAGCGGCTTCGCCCGGCTCGGGTTCCTGTCCCTGCGTGCGCAGCAGGGCCAGACGGCGGACGGATGTGGCCAGCTCTTCCAGACCCTGTCCGGTGCGGGCGGAAACGACCGCATGACCTCCCGATGGGAGAAGTGTTTCATACCAGTCCGCGGGGGGAGAGGCAAGGTCGCTCTTGTTCCAGACCGTCAGTGTCCGTTCCGGACCCAGTTCGTGCAGCAGCGCACGGGAACTTTCGAGTACCCCCTCTGCACCATCGATCAGAAGCAGGACCACGTCCGCTGACTCGATCATGTCGCGTCCCATGCGGATGCCCTGTGCTTCTGCAGGGTTGTCTGTTTCCCGTAGGCCTGCCGTGTCAACGATGCGGGCGGGAAGTCCCGCGAAACGCACGGATTCCTCGAGAAAGTCGCGCGTCGTTCCCGGATATTCCGTGACAATGGCGCGTTCCCGTCCAAGAAAGGCGTTCATGAGGCTGGATTTCCCGGCGTTGGCGGGGCCTGCCAGCGCCACGCGGATGCCTTCGCGCCAGCAGCGGGAACGTTCGAACCCTGCAAGGAGGGAAGAGACGGATTCCGTCACGGTTTCGATACCGGCAAGGAACGTATCAGATGACAGGCATTCGACTTCCTCTTCGGGGAAGTCCACGGCGAGACACACCTGCGCGCGGAGTTCTTCCAGTCGTTCGCGCAGCTCTCCGATGCGTCTGCCGAGCAGACCGTCCAGCCGTGCCGCGGCGAGTCTGGCCCCTTCCCGCGAGGGGGCCGCGATCATTTCCGCGACGGCTTCGGCCTGGGTGAGGTCCATGCGTCCATTGAGAAAGGCCCGGCGGGTGAACTCGCCGCGTTCGGCCATGCGGGCTCCCGCGTTCAGACAGGCTTCCAGCACGCCTTCGAGCAGCACCGGTCCGCCATGGCACTGGAATTCGACGACGTCTTCGCCGGTAAAGGTGCGGGGAGCGGGCATGAAGACCGCGAGCGCGTCGTCCAGCAGAACGCCTTCCGTATCCGTGACCTTGCCCCGGCGCAGAACCCAGGGATGAAATTCGGCGGAACCGCCCGTGCCGTTCAGGGACGGCCTGAACAGACGTTCAAGAATCGCATGGGCCGCCGGACCACTGATGCGGACGATGCCGATCCCTCCCGATCCCGGAGCTGTGGCGATGGCTGCTATGGTGTCGGTATGCATGCTGACTCCCGAAGAGCTTTGCCCGCGACTGCCGCGGGGCCGGAAAGTACAGGCGGGAGGAACGCCCGGCAGAATGATTCTGTCAGGCATTCCTCCCGGAAAGTGTGCGGAGCGAGTGTTCAGGAACGTCCGTTGCGTTCCGGGCGACGGCGCTGGATGATGACGCGCTTGAGCGGTCCTTCCCCGGAACTGCGGGTCTGCACGTCGGGAGAATCCTGAAGCGCCATGTGCACGAGTCTTCTGTGGTAGGAACTCATGGGCCGGGTAGAGCAGGGACGACCGGTGGCGCGGACCCGTTCGGCCAGAGCCAGAGCCAGTTCGCGGAGACGATCGTCCTGACGTTCGCGGTAGTCGCCCACGTCGAACTGGACGCGGACGGGGGCTTCCATGGTCCTGCTTACGATCCGCGAGGTGATGTACTGGAGGGCGGCCAGGGTCTGTCCTTCGCGCCCTATCAGCAGACCGGAATCCTCGCCGCAGTCCACCCGGATGTCCACTCTGTTTTCCAGAATGGTCACGGTGACGGGCGTTTCCCCGAGAATGGAGGACACGATTTTCCCGGCGGTCTCTTTGGCTGCGACCGCCAGCTTTTCCTGATCCAGTTCGGAGAACGGGGTCGCAGGCAGCCCTTCTGCGATGCCTTCATCCATTTCCGCGACCGGCGTGGAAAGTTCGACGGGCGCGAAGGATTCGGGCCTTGCCGGGCGCGGTCGTTCGATGCGAGGCTTCTGCGGACGTTCGGAACGGGGGGAGCGGCGCTCACGGACTCTGAATTCGCCGTTGCCGTCGTTGAACGGACTTCCCATACCCCGGGAGCGGGGGCGCGGCACAGGGGTGATGCGATTGCCGATGGAATCGTCCAGCTCCTCCTCGGGCAGAATACGGTTGCCGATGGAATCGTCAGGCTCCTCTTCGGGGACGATGCGGTTGCCGATGTCGTCCGGCAGCGTCTCCAGAGCCGGACGGCGGGACGGGCGGGATTTTCCTCCGGCCTGTTCCGTCCGGCGGGAAGGTGCTCCCTCGCGGGACAGGATGGAACCCACCCGCGACTTGAACTGGGCGCGGCGGGCGCGCACGATGGCCTTGCGCGCGCCCACCAGACCGAAAATGCCGTTTTTGGCGTCCTGAACGATGTCTATCTCCAGTTTTTCCCGGGGCGCGTCAAAATAGGCGCAGGCTCCCCGAATGGCTTCATCCAGGCTTTTCCCTTGGAATTCCTTGAAATCTTCCATGTGAAACCTCCTGGCTGCATTAGGCCTTGCGCAGCATCCACCACTGCTGGCCGATGGACAGGATATTGTTGCACAGCCAGTAAAGCACCAGCCCGGCGGGGAAGTTGAGGAACATGGCCGTAAAGATGAGCGGCATGAACATCATGATTTTCTGCTGGGTGGGGTCCCCGGCGGCAGGCGTCAGGCGCTGCTGGAGGAACATCGTCGCGCCCATGACGATGGGCGTGATGTAGTAGGGGTCGGCGGCAGAAAGGTCGGCCAGCCAGACGATATCCGTAAAGGGAAGATAGTAGATGAAGGCCGCGTGCCGCAGCTCAATGGAGTTGAGCAGCGCCTGATACAGTCCGATGAACACGGGAATCTGCACCAGAATGGGCAGACAGCCACCGGCAGGGTTGACCTTGTAGGTCTTGTAGAGCTGCATGACTTCCCTGTTCAGAGCCTGCTTGTCGTCCTTGTACTTCTCGCGGAGCTTCTGCATCATGGGCTGCAGTTTCTTCATCTGATTCATGGACTTGTAGCTCTTCTGGGAGAGAGGCCAGAAACAGATGCGGATGAGGCATACGAGCAGCAGGATGGCGATGCCCCAGTTGCCCACATAGGAGTGGAAGAAGTCGAGTATGACCAGCAGCGGGCGGGCAATGATGGAGAACATGCCGTAGTTCAGAGCGGAGAGCATGTCGTTGGGGGCAGTCACCAGAAGGTTGCGGTCCTTGGGACCGAGCCACCAGTTCGTCGAAGCGCTGAATTCCCCTCCGGCGGGAGTGGCCTGCTCGGGACGTTCCAGAGCCAGACGCCATACTTCGCCCTGCATCCGGCCCTTGAGCGTCAGGTTTACGGAGTCTCCGGGCGCGGTAAGATTCATGAAGTAGTTGCTCATCACGCCGGCCCAGGGGAAGTTGCCCTGTTCGAGGATGCCCGTTTCCGTAAGTGTGCTGGCGCTGGTTTCCTCTTCGAAGCTGCCGTTGTTGTCCCAGGCCAGACGGGTGGGATCGTACTTGCCGTTGCCGAAGGGCGTGGCTGCGACGATGCAGCCCAGACGCACGTTTCTGGAAGCCTGATCGACGGATCCCACAAGCGTCTTTTCGGACAGGAGATACGTGTCGGCGTCAAAGGTGATCCTGCGGGTCACGCGGATTCCGTCCACGACGCCGGTGAAGGTCAGTTCTCCCTTTTCGCCGGCGGCGAGGTTGAGGTCGGAGCCGCTGAAGGCCCACTGACCAGTGCTCCAGGACGGCTGCCCGTTCACGGTCAGACCGAGAGGCGCGGTCTGGGCGGCCTCAGGGGAGATCATGTTGATCCGGGGGGCGTCGGCGCCGATGGTGGTGTTGTAGTGCTTCAGTTCAAAGGAGCGCAGGATGCCGCCGCCGGAATAGATGACCGCGGAATAGAGCGGCGTTTCCACCTTGACTTCCTGTCCGGCGGAGGGCGTGAAGATGGGAATGGGGGTTGCGGCGGGCGCGGATTGGGCCGTCTGCGTCGTCTGACCCGCGACGGATGTCGCGGTCTGGGACTGCGTCTCGACGACTTCCTGCTGGACGGGAGTCCGCTTCGGGGCCCATCCCATGTATTCGGCTATGGGCGACCATGCCAGAAGAACGAGAATGGACAGGCCGATGGCCAGGAATGTACGTTTATCGTCCATGATGATCCGGTTGCTCCTGATGGCTGAAAGAGGAAGAGTTTTTTGGCGGAGGGACGGGATCGTATCCTCCCGCGGACCAGGGGTGACAACGAAGGATGCGCCGCAGGGCGAGCCAGCCGCCTTTCAGAATGCCGTGGGTCAGCACAGCCTCGATGGCATAGGCCGAACAGGTGGGATGAAAACGGCACGAGGGCGGAAGGACCGGAGAAATCGTCCATTGGTAGACACGGACGGGAAGAACCGCAAGCTGGCGCAGAGTGGGATGGATCACGCCGGGACTCCTGCGTGGACGTCTCCGGGAATGTGTTGGGCGGTTGTGGAAGCGCCCACGCGCGAAGAGGACGCCGCTTCCCTGATCGCTTCCAGCAGAGGAAGAATCTCTAGGGTCGCGGACGTCAGCGTGAGTCGTTCCGGTTTGAGATGACGCTTGGGCACGATGACAAGGTCCAGAGCGGGGGGAATGAGCGTCTGATTCAGGCGAAAACATTCCCGCAGGACACGTTTGACCCGGTTGCGCACGACTGCCTTTCCAATTTTCTTGGTGACGGCCATGCCGACTCGCCACTCCAGATCATTGGGTACACGAAAATACACAAACATCACAAAGTGTTTGGAATAAAAACGGCGACCCTCATCATAGCAGAGCGTGAAGTCGGATCGCCGGAGCAGTCTGTGCCGCCGAGGCCGGGTTAAACGGCTAATTGTTTCCGCCCCTTGGCACGACGCCGACGGATGATGGCACGACCGCTGGCGGTGCTCATGCGTTCGCGGAAACCATGGGTCCGCGCTCTCTTGATTTTGCTGGGCTGGTAGGTTCTTTTCATGAATATACTCTCCTTGAGAACGTCTGAGCGAAAAGGTATAGCCGAACGGTCGGGACGAGTCAAGTCCGGCGGCGAACGGACAGGATTTGCAAGGCATTTTCCTGCCGGTCGGAATGCTGTATTCCTGTGCGAAAGGAAAAGCAACCGGCAGATCGGATCGGAAGTGCGTCGAAAGCCATTCCCGGCCACTGAGAAAACGGTTTCGGCATTTTTTGTGTTCGCCGGAATCGATGGAGACCGGCCGGATCTGCCGCAAGGAGAAGACATGTCACGGTTTCGGAATCTGAAGAGGAGTCTGAGGATTGGGCTGGAGTCCGAGGATTGGGAAGAGCGCATTGTGGAACTGGACGGGATTTCTCCACGCGAGCTGACGGGTCCGTTGTTCGCCTGCCTGCCTCTCGCAGCTCCCGTGCGTGACCGCGCTGCAGAGGCCCTGGGGCGCGCGGTGGCCCGCATGGCGGGAGAAAGCCGGGAGGAGGCCCGGAACGTCGTGCGGCGTTTTATGTGGCATATGAACGAAGAGTCGGGAAATATAGGCTGGGGAATTCCGGAGGCCTTTGGAGCCGTTCTTGCACACAACCGGAAGCTGGCTGAAGAGTTCGGGCCTATTCTGATTTCCTATATACGAAATACGGGGAAGGACGACAATTTTTGCGACCATGCCGTACTGCGCCGTTCTTGCTTCGCTGCTGTGGATCGACTGCTGCAGGCGTGGCCCGACTTCGCGGGACAGGCGCGTGCTCCGCTGCAGGCGGGGCTTCTGGATGAGGATTCCGTATGTCGGGAACTGGCCCGGAATACGCTGGATCGCATAGGACTTTTCTGATTTGGAAGCGGTCCGGCGGGTTTGGGAAGGCAGGAGAACGGGGAAATGAAAGAGCGGCGGCCCGGAGGAGGAGACGGGCCGCCGCGAGAGGAAGGAGGTCTAGAGGTTGCAGGAGGAGGATGTTTTTGCCTTAGCCGAAGAGAAGGAGTCATCATGGCGCCGGGAGGAGGAGATACCGGCGCGTGTGCTGTAACTGTGCCCTATGCTCTATATGTAAACGGCTGATGCCGATTGTCGTTTCGTTCCCGGTCCCGGAGGACCGGGGAATTTACCGCCGCGGGAGGAACGGCGGACGATGGAAACCAGGAGGGGCTGGTATTAATGACTGAAAATCAGTTGTTGTCCGGCGTCTGATCGGTCCGGGCGTCGTACATCATGCCGTAATGATGATAGCCGCCGTTCATGTGGCCATAACCGCCATTCATATGGTAACCGCGACGCATGTGGCTGCCGTATCCGCGGTCATACCCGCAGTCGCCGTAACCCGGGCATCCGGGGCGGTAGTCGCCTCGCCTGTTCATGGCGATCCCGACTTCCTTGGAAATACGTTCGTTCAGAGTCTGTCTTTCCCTGGCGAATTCGTTGCGCAGGGCGACCAGTTCTTCGGAAGCCTTGCCTATGGCCCTGGAGTCGGGTGTGGCCGCATTGCCCAGCGTGCGCAATTCGATGCGCTTGGCTTCGATCTTGTCGCGCAGGGAAGCCGTCCTTTTAGCAAAGTCGTCCATGATGGCGTCGAACTGGGCCTGCTTTTCCGGGGTCAGGTTGTTATATACATATTCGGTCCGAGGTCCGGACTGCCAGTGATGGGGGCCTGCGACGGCCTGCCCCGTCATGACGCTTCCTGCAACGAGAAGAGCGGCGACGAACGAACCGGCAATGAGGGTCTGTGTACGGGTCATGAAAAAACTCCTGAGAAATTAAAGTATCCGCCGTAGCGTTGTCTTTACTATAGCAAACGGTGTGCCAAATTAAAAAATACAATAAAATCAATATATAAAAGATTTAATATAAAAATCCCTTTCCTGTTGCCTCCCAGGGTGTATAATTTTTGGACGGGATTTTTTGACATTGTAAAAAAAATATGCGGGGAGGGATGGCGGGAGTATAAAAAATGCGCGAACCGCCGGATGTCAGCAATTCGCGCAGGAGGGTTCGAGAGGCCGTCATTCAAAGCGTTCGCAGGGAGGGATCGGCATGTCCGCGGAGTATTCGCAGCCGCTTGCGCCCCAGCCAGGGTTGAAGCCTGCTTCCTTTTCCATAAGGAGAGAAAGGCGGCGCATCTCGAGCGTGATGTCGTTACGCAGTTTGACCAGCCTGCGGCCCAGATTCGCCAGGGCGTCTGGCGGCGTATCTGCGGCAAAGGAGAGGTTGTGAAGCTCCTCCAGCGTCGTCCGCAACTGGGTATGCATGACGGAGAGACGCGGTTCCGCTTCCCGCATGAGTTCAAGGGCCGTCTGGCGTTGACGGGGCGTGAGATTTTGAGGAAGCGGCATGGCGAACAGCTTGTTTTCAAAGCGGATTGGAGACTGGGTCCCCGTTTCTGTCACGACTGCGTTTTCCCTGACGGCGAGCGCGGCTACGGTAGGACTCGCCGGGACCGAGGGCCGTTCCGCCGACAGTATGGACTGAGCCGGTTCGGGGTGCTGGGCGGTGAACATGGCGAATGCGCCTCCTGATGAGGAGGAGAACGCCAGAGTCGCGCCCGTGGCGCACAGAACGGGCCAAAACAGTTTGTTGAGCGGGCTGAAAGGTAAACGCATGAATATCCCTTTGAGTCCTGTAAAAGAACCGGGGCGGCCAGGAAGTGGTTGCGGAACCCCGTGTATGTTGTAAAGGAGTTGTCGAAGTCTCGTCAACATGTCAAACTTTGCAAAATACATGCCTGTCGGGATGAGAAGGGCCGCGAGGTCCGGTTTTTGCTAGATGTCGATTCAGACCTGCTCATTTCTGGTTGTTTTGTCCGCGTGCCGGGTGCCCGCCGCGGTTTGAAGGACGCACATGCAGACGAAAGGACTTTTTTCTTCCCCGGGCAAGAACCGGTCTGATTCCTCCCTTATGGGAACTCTCGGCGCGGCCCTGGTGCTCGTTTTCGGCGTGGTGCTCATTTCCGGCTTGTCCCTTGATCGCACGCAGAACGCGATGGTGCGCTTTCTGGCAGAAAAGGGCGTGGCGCTGGCTTCCGCACTGGAAAGCGGCATCAGATCCGGCACGCGCTCGCGCGGGGGGATCAGGCTGCAGTTTCTGGTCGAGGAACTGGCGGCCCGCCCTGATGTCCGTTTTATCGCCGTGACCATGCCCGATGGGACCATCCTTGCGCACAGCAATCCACAGCGTGTGGGCGAAGTGCTGTCCACCTCGGAAGGGCGCGAGCTGACCGCGGCCAATCTGGAGGCCATGCAGCCGGCCGACAAACCTGCCTGGACCATCATGGACATGGAGGGGTCGCGTTCCTTCGTGGTGTTCAAGACCTTCCGACCGCAGATCCGTGAAACCGGGAAGCATCACGCCCGCCGGATGCATTCTTCCGCGTCCTCCGGGCCGATTCCCTACATATTCCTTGGACTCGATCTGACCCCGCTGGAAGTGGCGCAGGCCCAGAATCAGGAGCGGGCGGTCATGCTCGGGGCGTGGGTTCTGCTGGCCGGCATGCTGGCACTGCTCGGGCTGCATGCGATGGAGCGCATCCGCTCCTCCCGCAGGGGGCAACGGGTAGCCGAGGCGCTGGCCGAGGAGCTGGCGGTGACTCTGCCGGACGGACTCGTCCTGCTGGATCCGCGAGGGAGAGTGACCCGGCTGAACAACGCGGCTCTGCATCTTCTTGGCAATCTGATGCCGCCGAAGCTTGTTTCTTCCTATCAGGGGCGCAAGGCCTCCGACGTGCTGCCTGCGCCGCTTGCCGAGCTGACGGGCCGGCTGCTGCGCGAGACCATTCTGCCCGATACCGAGGTCACGCTGAAGGACGGGGAGGAGACGCGCTATCTAAGCGTCCGGGGCGGCCATGTGAACGACGGCGACCGGGAACGGGTCGGCTCTCTCATGTTCTTGCGCGACCTTACCGACGTGCGCCGGCTGGAGGCGGAGGTAAGGCGCAGGGAAAAGCTGGCCGCCGTGGGCAATCTGGCGGCGGGGGTGGCGCACGAGCTGCGCAATCCGCTCAGTTCCATCAAGGGCTATGCCACCTATTTCGGCGGACGTTTTCCCGAGGGCAGCGCGGACAGGGAGGCCGCCGCTGTCATGGTCCGGGAGGTGGAACGGCTGAACCGGGCCATCGGCGATCTGATCGGGCTTTCCCGGCCTACGGATGTACGGCCCCGGCTTTCCGACATGCGCCGGCTGCTGGAGGATACCTTGCGGCTCATCGGACAGGACGCCGCGAACCACACCGTTTCCGTGCGACTGGACGCGGCGGACGATCTGCCCCTCGTCCCTGTTGATCCGGATCGCATGAGGCAGGTCATCCTCAACCTGTGTCTGAACGGTCTGGAGGCCATGCCGCATGGAGGCGAGCTGACGCTGTTCCTGCATCCCGAGCCTTCATCCGACATGGTGCGGCTGGAAGTCAGGGATACGGGCATGGGGATCGATCCGGCGGCGCTGCCGCATATTTTTGATCCGTATTTTACGACCAAGGGGCAAGGTACGGGACTGGGCCTCGCCACGGTTCACAAGATTGTGGAAGCGCACGGAGGAAGCATTTCCGTAACCTCGGAACCGGGACAGGGCACGCTTTTCCGCGTGTTGCTGCCGTTGCGGACGGAATTCGGAACGGGCGGCGCGCCGGATGCGGCTGGCGAGGCCCCTTCCGGCAATGCATGACAAGGACAGGATGATGAGTACATCTCCCACCATATTGATTGTTGACGACGACAGCGCCCACCGGAACATGCTGCGCATGGTGCTGCGGGGCTGGGGCTATGAAACTGATGAGGCCGACGATGGCGATACCGCAGTGGAAAAGGTCAGGGAACGCGCCTATGACGCCGTCCTGACGGATGTGCGCATGGCCCGGATGGACGGCATTTCCGCCGTGCGGGAAATGCTGCGCTACAATCCGTCCATTCCCGTGCTGATCATGACGGCATGGCAATCCGTGGAGACGGCCGTAGCGGCTCTTCGTCTCGGGGCGTATGATTATCTGGAGAAGCCGCTGGATTTTGATCTGCTGCAACTGACGCTCAAGCGGGCGCTGGAACACACCAGACTGGCTGCGGAAAACAGGGAATTGCGCGATTATCTGCGTGAAAACCCTCCGGGTCTGCTGGGGAGCAGCGAAAAGATGCGTGAACTGGTGGAAATGGTGCATACCGTCGCGCCTACGGAGGCCACCGTTCTGATCACCGGAGAATCTGGAACCGGCAAGGAACGTGTAGCCCGCGCCATTCAGGAGGCCAGCGCACGCCGGGACAGGCCCTTTGTGACGGTGAACTGCGCGGCGCTCAATGAATCTCTGCTAGAGTCGGAGCTTTTCGGACATGAGAAAGGGGCGTTCACGGGGGCTGACAAGCGCCGGGAGGGTCGATTTCGGCAGGCCGACGGAGGGACGCTGTTTCTTGATGAAATCGGAGAGTTGCCGCTGATGCTTCAGGCCAAGTTGCTGCGCGCGCTCCAGCAGGGCGAGGTTCAGCGCGTGGGCAGCGATACCCCGATCATCGTTGATGTGCGGGTGATTGCCGCCACCAACAGGGAGTTGCGCGAGGAGGTCGCGGCGGGCCGTTTTCGTGAGGATCTCTATTATCGACTCAACGTCATCGGGGTGGAGGTGCCTCCCCTGCGGGAGAGAGAGGAAGACATTCCTTTGCTGGCCACGGCGTTTCTTGAACGCTTTGCGCTGACCAACCGGAAGGATATCAAGGGGTTTACGCCTCAGGCCATGGACATGCTGCTCAAGTATTCGTGGCCGGGAAACGTGCGTGAACTGGAAAACGCAGTGGAACGGGCCGTGATTCTCTGCCTCGGAGATTACGTAACCGAAAGGGAACTGCCCATGGCCGTTTCACGGCTGTCCGAAGGGGAACATCCTGAAGAGGCTGACTCCCGGGAGAATTTCGTTCTTTCCCCGGCGGACGGCGGTTCCATGACACTGGACGAACTGGAGCGGGCCGCTATTCTGCGGACCCTGCAGGAAACGGGAGACAACAAGAGCGAAGCCGCCCGGAGGCTGGGTATTACGCGGGCCACCCTGCACAACAAGCTGCGGCGCTACGATATGGAGTAGTCTTGACATAATCAAGAATAGTACTTATTTCTAATAAAAAATACAGGAGACACGAAAAATGCGTACATCTCCTCTTGCCGCTTTTTCCGATTTGCCAATCGACTGGAACATGAGTCCAGAAATGGCTGTAACTCTTTATCTTGAATGGGGAAATAACGACTGGCGTTCCGAATATCCGCCAGTCCGTTCACGTTCGGACGTGTCCAACTACTTTGTTGTGGACGCATGGAACAACCCGCTTTCCGTACGGCTTGTCCGGCGTTCGTCGGAGCAGGCCGAGGATCTGGTGTCCGTGCCTCTGCCCGAGCCGCTGGCTCAGGCCTTTCGGGATGAGTACGGGACGCTGAAGGGCGTCTTTGAACCTCTTCCGGAAATCAAGAGCTGGTTGCGCAAGGAGCTGCAGCAGGACTAGTCTCGTGATGTATTTTCGGTAGCATCGGAACAATGATCCTCCGTATTCCTCGGGAATGCGGAGGATTTTTGGGTAGAGTGGCGTTTGAGGAGATCCCGTTTGGAAGAGCGCGTGCGGAATCCTGCGTTGTTCTGCAGGAGAAGAGGAATCTTACGCGCCTGAATCCGTGGCGTCGCTCCGGGCATGGCGCTGATGCAGATGACGAGAAAGTCGGCTCACGCCAACGGCCCGGTTACCGGATTTTGTGGAACCCGGGAATAATCCGGTCAGGGGGAGGGGGGAACCCAGCCGCTGTCTCCTCCCGCGCCGGTTGTGGTCACAAAACGGACAGAATCGATTTCGCCGTCAGGGAGGATGCGGGCCATGATCCGGAAATTGATCTGCTGGCCGTCGCGCCGCGTCTGGATGGCGTCCACGAAGGGGATTGTGGAGCCGAACCGCAGGTCGCTGAACACGTATTCGTCAAGTCCGGGCATCTCCAGCGAAGGAGAGGGGAAGGCCCCGGTGCCATTCTGCGGAAGAACCCTGTCCAGTGCGGGATAGACGGCAAAATGCTGGTAGACGCGAAACATGCGATCTTTTTCCCCCAGCTCCTTCCAGAGTGTGCGGGGAGGCTTGGCATAGGAGAGAAAGACGTCCGGCGCAGTCGTAAACACGGTATATCCGGCGGTGTCCCACATAGTGCCGCGATCAAGAATGAGTTTCCAGTGAAACGGCGTGAAGGCGTCAGGAACAAGGTGCACGCCCTGGACATCGTCCTGGCGTCCCGGACCAGGCCGGGCGGGGATTGCTTCCTGAGCGGGAAGATGCTGGGTGAAAACTTCCGGTGTGAGTCTGGAGGTGCGCAAGTGGTTCTCCAGGGCGAGGCGGACTCCCAGAGCTCCTGTCGGATAGAGAAAAGTCCAGAGAAGCAGACCGATTATCACGCTGCGCCGCTTGCGGAAGAAAAGGATGCCTGCCAGCAGCGGCAGAAGCAGCATGGGATCGACGATGAACAGGGCGTTCCAGCGGACCCGGTAGTCGCTGAAGGGCAGAAAGACCTGCGTTCCGTACGAGTTCATGCAGTCGAGCCAGATGTGCTGGAGAATCAGCAGATAACCGAATCCCCAGACTGCGGGCAAACTCCATGAGACCGGAGCGGGTGGAGCGTCGGCCTTGCGTTTGGCCAGAAGAACGAGAGGCAGGGCAAGCAGCAGAGCGAGCGCGAGTCCGCCCAGCAAGGAATGAGTGATGCCCCGGTGGTATTCGATGTATTGCAGGGGCGTATGCACGAACAGCACGTCCAGGTCCGGAGAGGCTGCCGCGGCCGCTGCCCAGACGGGGAACCACCAGCGGCGGAACCGCTGGGGCAGGGCGCAGGCCATGACCGCGCCGCTCAGGGCATGTGTGGAGGGTTCCATGCTTTTTCCGTTTGCCGTTGGACGGTTCTGCCCGGTGGAGGGCCGACCGTCGGAAAGGTCGTTCCGGAGGCGGGGTTGAC